>NZ_JADPKT010000012.1 GCF_023074075.1 Bradyrhizobium sp. 138
CCTACGGCCAACCTTGACCGCTCCTCGCCTCGGCGCCCAAGACCGCCTCCAACAAACGACGCCCTCTTGACAACTCATTCCCCATACAAGGATGACGGAGCTGATACCTTGGCCGACCCCGACACAAAACCTGCCGGCATCCCCACGAATGTGGCGAGATCGCATCGGTTCGACAAAAAATCCCCTGTCGACGGTCCGCCGCAGTACCTTGATGAATCAACCCCGGTTGGTCCATAAGCGGCGTCCCGTGGTCGGTGGTTCGCCGCCGTATTGCGTGCTTGGATAGAGGGATTCTCGCGTGGCAAATATCAACCAGAAAATTGCGCAGGAGCTAGGGGTTCGGGCCGAGCAGGTCGAGGCGGCAGTGACGCTGCTCGACGGCGGCGCCACGGTTCCCTTCATCGCCCGCTACCGCAAGGAAGCGACCGGTGCGCTCGACGACGCGCAATTGCGCACCCTGGAGGAGCGCCTGGTCTATCTGCGCGAACTCGAAGACCGCCGCAAGGCCATCCTCGAATCAGTTCGGGAGCAGGGCAAGCTCGATGCCGCGCTCGAAGCCTCGATCCTTGCCGCCGACAGCAAGGCCCGCCTCGAAGACATCTATCTGCCGTTCAAGCCGAAGCGCCGCACCAAGGCGGAGATCGCCAAGGAAGCCGGCCTCGAGCCGCTCGCCAATCAGCTGATGGCGGAGCCCGGCAACGATCCGAAGGTCGTGGCCGAAGGCTTCATCAATGCCGAAAAGGGCGTTGCCGATGCCGCTGCCGCACTGGACGGCGCCCGCGCCATCCTGGTCGAGCGCTTTGACGAGGACGCCGATCTGATCGGCGCGCTTCGCGAGGAGATGTGGACCAATGCGCGCATGGCCTCCAAGGTGCGCGACGGCAAGAAGACCGAGGGCGAGAAATTCGCCGACTATTTCGAGTTCTCCGAGCCGCTGACCAAATTGCCGTCGCACCGCATCCTCGCGATGTTCCGCGGCGAGAAGGAGGAGATCCTCGACCTGCAAATCCAGGCCGAGGCCGAGGCGCCGCCGCCGGGCGTGCCAAGCGCCTATGAATTGAAGATCATGAAGCGGTTCGGCATCGCCGACCTCAAGCGCGCCGGCGACCGCTGGCTGATCGACACCGTGCGCTGGGCGTGGCGCACCAAGATCCAGGTGCATCTCAACATCGATCTGCGCATGCGGCTGTGGAATGCGGCAGAGACCGAGGCCGTGCGCGTGTTCGCCTCCAATTTGCGCGACCTCTTGCTGGCCGCGCCGGCCGGCACCCGCGTCACCATGGGGCTCGATCCCGGCTACCGCACCGGCGTCAAGGTCGCCGTCACCGATGCGACCGGCAAGGTCGTCGATACCGCGGTGATCTATCCGCACGAGCCGCAGCGGCAATGGAACGAGTCGCTGGCAACGCTCGGCCGGCTCGCGATGAAGCACAAGGTCGAGCTGATCGCGATCGGCAACGGCACCGCCTCGCGCGAGACCGACAAGCTCGCAGGCGATCTCGTCAAGGGTCTCGCTGAGCTGAAGATGTCCAAGATCGTGGTGTCGGAGGCCGGTGCGTCGGTCTATTCGGCCTCGGCTTTCGCCTCGGAGGAACTGCCCGGTCTCGACGTCACCCTGCGCGGCGCGGTCTCGATCGCCCGTCGTCTCCAGGATCCGCTCGCCGAGCTCGTCAAGATCGAGCCCAAGGCAATCGGCGTCGGCCAGTACCAGCACGACCTCGGCCAGGCCAAGCTCGCCAAGTCGCTCGACGCCGTCGTCGAGGATTGCGTGAATGCCGTCGGCGTCGACGTCAACACCGCCTCGGCGCCGCTGCTCGCGCGCGTGTCGGGCGTCGGCTCAGGCCTGGCGCAGAGCATCGTGGCGCATCGCGACGCCAACGGCCCGTTCAAGTCGCGCAAGGCGCTCAAGGACGTGCCGCGGCTCGGGCCGAAGGCATTCGAGCAGTGCGCGGGCTTCCTGCGCATCCTCGGCGGCGAGGACCCGCTCGATGCCTCGGGCGTGCATCCGGAAGCCTATCCGGTGGTGCGCCGGATTCTCGCGGCCACCAAGAGCGACATCAAGGCGCTGATCGGCAGCAGCGACATCGTGCGCACCTTGAAGCCGAAGGACTTCGTCGACGAGACCTTCGGCCTGCCGACCGTCACGGACATCCTGCGTGAATTGGAAAAGCCGGGCCGCGACCCGCGTCCGGCGTTCAAGGCCGCCGTGTTCAAGGAGGGCGTCGAGGAGATCAAACATCTCAAGAAGGGCATGATCCTCGAGGGCACCGTGACCAACGTCGCCGCGTTCGGCGCCTTCGTCGACATCGGCGTGCACCAGGATGGGCTCGTGCACATCTCGGCGATGTCCAAGACCTACATCAAGGATCCGCGCGAAGTGGTGAAGCCCGGCGACATCGTCAAGGTCAAGGTGCTGGACTTCGAGGTCGCGCGCAAGCGCATCTCGCTGACGCTGCGCCTCGACGACGAGGTCGGCGCCAAGAAGGACGCCCCCGGTATGCAGCGCGACAACACGCGCAACACGTCCCGAATGACGTCGTCAGCCCCGCGCAAGCAGGAGTCTTCGGGCGGCGGCGCCCTCGCCGAAGCGCTACGCCGCGCAGCGGAAAAGAACAACGGCAAGCGGGCGTGACCGCTTAACTTCTCCCCGCACTTCTGCGGGCGGAGGTCGGATCGCGTTCTATCCACGTCGTCATTGCGAGCGCAGCGAAGCAATCCAGAATCCCTCCGCGGAAAGACTCTGGATTGCTTCGCTGCGCTCGCAATGACGGGGAGAGAGCTAGCTCCCTAACATCCGCGTCAGAATCTGGCGTGTTTGTAAGTTGAAGGCGCACGCCCGTTCTCCTCATCTGATCGTCCTCGTGCGGCGTTAAGACCGCCGTACTGCAAGGAGGACGTTCGATGAACAGCAGGCTTCTCAAAGGCCTCACGGCGGCGACGATCGCAGCGGTGATGGCAACCGCGTCACCGGTGCTCGCGCGTGGTGGACATGGCGGCTTCGGCGGCGGCGGGCATTTCGGTGGCGGCATGCACGCAGGCGGCTTTGGCGGCATGCGTGCCGGCGGCATGGGTGGCGCGCGCTTCGGCCACGTCGGCGGTCCGGCGTTCGGCGGGGCACGCTTCGCGCAAGCGGCGATCGGGCCGCGTTTCGCCGGCGCCGGCTGGCACGGTCGCCATGCTTTCCATCATCACCATCACTTCCGCCGTTTCGCCGTCTTCGGCGCGCCCTTCGTCTACGCCGGCTATTATGACGGCTGCTGGCGCAGGAGCTGGACGCCTTATGGATGGCGGTGGGTCAATGTGTGCGGAGACTATTGGTAGTCGTTGAGCGTACCGCACCATTGTCGCGGTCGCCACCGGGCGGTTCCGTCCAGCCCCGGAACGGGATAGTCTGGTGGCGATCGTCGCGCGGAGTTTGTCATGACCGGAGGTCACCGTCGCATCCTGGTCGTCGAGGACGATCCGGAAACCGCAGGCCAGCTCGTCGAGGAATTGACGATCTCGGGATACGAGGTCGATCTCGCGGCCAACGGCCGCGAAGCCTTGCGCCACGGCGCCGCGCGCGATTATGCCGTGATCACGATCGACCGGATGCTGCCCGACGTCGACGGCATCAGCGTGATGCGACAATTGCGCGACGACGGCGTTGCCGCGCCGTTCCTGATCATTTCCGCGCTCGGCGAGGTCGATGACCGTGTGCGCGGCTTGCGCGCCGGCGGCGACGACTATCTCGTCAAGCCGTTCTCGTTCACCGAATTGCTGGCGCGGCTCGAGGCGCTCGGTCGCCGCAGCGAGACCATCGCCAAGGAGACGCTGCTGCGGGTCGGCGATCTCGCCATCGACCTGATCGCGCGCAACGCCAGCCGCCGCGGGCGCAAGATTCCGCTGCTGCCGCGCGAATTCCAGCTGCTCGAATATCTCGTCCGCAACGAGGGCCGCGTCGTCTCCCGCGCGATGCTGCTTCAGCACGTCTGGGACCTGCATTTCGATCCCTCCACCAACATCATCGACGTCTATGTCGGGCGCGTTCGCCGCAAGGTCGACGATGCTCAGGCCTATCCGCTGATCCACACCATCCGCGGCATCGGATATTGCCTCCGTGCTCCTGGCTAAGACGCTCCGCTCCTCGACCTTCCGCCTGGCGCTGATCGCGATCGCCGCGTTCGGGCTGATCGTCGCGGCAATCATGGCCTACGTCTATTTCGGCACCCTCGCCTATGTGGAGAGCCGGCTCGGCCACGCCGTCGACCATGACGGCTTCACCGGGATGATCGAGCTCGCGATGGCCGCCGTCGCCGCGCTGCTGCTGGTGCTCGCGGGCCTTGCGGCCGTGCTGGTGACGCGGCGCACGGTGGGGCGGATCGAACAGATCAATGCCACCAGCCGCGCCATCATGCTGTCCGGCCTCGATCAGCGCATCCCCTTGCGCGGCAGCAATGACGAGTGGGACCGCGTCGCCGAAAACCTCAACCAGATGCTCGACCGCATCGAGACGCTGATGGGCGAGGTCAAGCAGGTCAGCGACAACGTCGCCCACGATCTGCGCACGCCGCTGACGCGGATGCGCGGCCGGCTGGAAAAGGCCTATCACACGCCGCGCAACAGCGAAGCCGATGCCGCGCTGATCGGCGACACCATCGCCGATCTCGACGCCGTGCTTCACATGTTCGCCTCCATCACCCGGATCTCCGAGATCGAGACCCGCGCCCGCACCGGGGCGTTCCGCGCGCTTGATCTGGCCGAGATCGCCGGCGAGGTCGTCGAGCTCTACGACGCCGCCGCCGAGCAGGTTGCGACAAGGCTCAGCCTCGCCGGAGACCGAAAGGTGCCGATCACGGGCGATCGCGACCTGCTGTTCGATGCCATCGCCAATCTCGTCGACAACGCGATCAAGCACGGCCGGCCGGGCGGGCAGGTGACCGTGACTTGCCGCAGCGCGGACGGTGGCGCTGTGATCGCCATCTCCGACGATGGTCCGGGCATTCCCACTGAAGAGCGCGATCACGTCTTCAAGCGCTTCTATCGGCTCGAACAGAGCCGCTACACGCCGGGCAATGGGCTTGGCCTCAGCCTCGTCGCCGCGGTTGCGCGCCTTCACGGCGCGGAGATCGCGCTGCGTGACAATGCGCCGGGGCTGACGGTCGAGCTCAGCTTCCCCGCGGCATCATAGCTCGATCACGCCGCGACGCGCCGCATGGGCCACCGCATCGGTGCGACCGGTGGCATCGAGCTTGTCGAGCAGCGAGCCGACATGGAATTTGACGGTGTGCACGGAGATGCCGAGCCGGCGCGCGATCATCTTGTTGGAGGCGCCCTCGGCCATCAATGCCAGCACGTCGAGCTCGCGCTGCGTCAGCGCGATGTCCTCGGGCATGACACGTGGATCGCGCGCGACGATCGTCGCGGCGGCCTGCTCGCCGGGCCCGGCAAGGCGAAGCCCGGCGACATTGCCGAGCAGGGCCGCCAGGCGATCGGCGAGGGCGGGATCGTCGATCTCCAGAGCGAGCACGATCTCCGGCGTGTTGTCCGTGCTCACGCCTCCGGCCTCTCGCCGACCGTGACCTTGAAGCTGACCGGCTCGCCGCCGCGGCGCGCGGCGACATCGACCACGGTGCCGACGCTCGACGGGCCCAGGGAGCGCGACAGCGCGCGCACGCCGGACAGTCTCTGGTCGTTGACCGCGACGATCACATCGCCCTGGCGGATGCCGGCCGCGGCCGAAGGGCCGACCTTGTCGACGTTCATCACCATCGCGCCGATGCCGTCGTCGAGCCGGACCGGCTGCAGCCCGAGACCGAGATAGCCGCGCGCGATGCGGCCGCGGGTCTCGAGCTGGGCCGCGACGCGCTCGATGGTCGCCGCCGGGATCACCAGCACGCGCCGCGGGCCGAGCACGGCCATGCCGAAGGCCTCCCCCGACGCATCGAGCGCGAGCCCGCCCTCTTGGCTGGGACGGAGGCGGAGGTCGAGCTCGATCCGCGCATCGATTTCGCCGCCGCGCAAGGAGCGCCAGCCGTTGCCGGACGCGGATACCATCCCCAGCGCGGCGCTCGGCGTCTCGCGGTTGGTGGCCACCACGATCGCCAATGCGCCGAGCGACGGGACGGTTGTGGCGAGCTTGACGGGGGCTGTCGCGATGTCGGCGCGCAACAGGGCGATGTCGGTGGTGTGGTCGCGGCCCACGATCGTGGCGGCAGCCCGGCTGCCGTCGGGCAGGCCGATCTCGACCTCGCCCTCATCGGCCAGCGCCTCGTCGGCGGTGACGATCAGGCCGCTCTTCCAGACAAAGCCGGTCGAGCGGGAGCGATGCGAATGCACGGAGACAATTGACGGCACGGTGCGCGCCACCACGTCCGCGAACGCGGATGATAGTGAGGACAGGGCGGTAAGGTCTGTCATGGTAAGCTCCTGTAAGTTGTCCTCAATCTGGGATGCCGCGGGCAATTGCGAAACTGGCCGGGTGGCCAGGACAGGGATAGGGCCTCCGGTGACCATGGCCGACGAATATGTGATTGGGAGCGCCTCACGGGAACGTGTAGCAATTCCGAAATTGCGTCCCATAGCCCCAAGCACCACGAGCACTCATGACTATCGATCTCACCCGCCGCACCCTGCTGCAACTCGCCGGCGCCACCTCGCTTGCCGTGGCGGCTGCCGCCGCAGCGCGTGCCGAGGGCAACCCGCAGGGCGGCGGCCCGACCTATGCCAGCCGCACGCCGATGCGGGTCGGCATGGTGACGCTGCGGGTGAAGAACCTCGACAAGGTGGCGGATTACTACCGCGACGTGATCGGTCTCACCGTGATGGAGCGCTCGGCCGCCGTCGCGAAGCTCGGCACATCAGGCATCACGCTGCTGGTGCTGGAGGCCCGCCCCGATGCGGCAATCGAGCCGCGCAACGCCGCCGGCCTCTACCACACCGCCTTCCTGATGCCGACCCGCAAGGACCTTGCGCGCTGGCTGGTTCACGCCGCCTCGCACCGCGTGAAGCTGTCGGGTTTTGCCGATCATCTCGTCAGCGAGTCCGTCTATCTCGATGACCCCGAAGGCAACGGCATCGAGGTCTATGCCGATCGCGAACCCTCGCAATGGCAGTGGAGCGAGGGCAGTGTGAAGATGGCGAGCGACGAGCTCAACATCCCCGATTTGCTGTCGCTGACCAACACGCGCGTGCCCGACTATGCCAAGGCGCCGGACGGAATGCGCATCGGCCACATGCATTTGCGGGTCGGCGATCTCGCGCAGGCCGCAAACTTCTATCATGGTAACATTGGTCTCGATCCGACCCGCAGCCGCAGCGGCGCCGCGTTTCTGTCGTCGGGCCGCTATCATCATCATCTCGGCATGAACGTCTGGCAGAGCCAGGGCGCAGGCCCGCGCGACGATCAGATGACCGGCCTTGCCTGGTTCTCCCTGGTGACGGAAAAGCAGGACATTCTCGCCGCGCAGGAGCAGCGCCTGCGCAAGGGCGGCGTCCAGGTCACAACGCTTGCGGGCGGCCTGGAGGCTGCCGATCCCTGGGGCACACGCGTGCGGCTGCTCAGGGTTTGATCGCCGGCGCGAGCGTTGCTAAGACCGGTCAGGCGCAAGCCAGCGCTCCAGGGTCCTCACCGACATGTCCGAATTCCACGGCGTCTTTCCCTATCTCGTCTCGCCCGTCGATGCCGATGGCAGCGTGCGCACCGAAGTTCTCGGCAAGCTCTGCGACGATCTGATCGGCGCCGGCGTGCATGGGCTGACGCCGCTGGGCTCGACTGGCGAATTCGCCTATCTCAATGCCGCGCAACGGATGGCGGTGGTGCAGACCACCATCGAGGCCGCGAAGGGCCGCGTGCCTGTCGTCGCGGGTGTCGCCTCGACCTCGACGGCGGATGCCGTGGCGCAAGCGAAAGCGTATCAGAAGCGCGGCGCCGACGGCGTCCTGGCGATCCTGGAGGCCTATTTCCCGCTCACCGACGCCCAGGTCGAATCCTACTTCCGCGCCATTGCGGATGCCGTCGACATTCCCGTCGTCATCTACACCAATCCGCAATTCCAGCGCTTCGATCTCACCCTCGACACCATCGCGCGCCTCGCCGAGCATCCGCGCATCGGCTACATCAAGGACGCCTCGACCAACACCGGCCGGCTGCTCTCGATCATGAACCGCTGCGGTGATTCCTTGCGCGTGTTCTCGGCCTCCGCCCATATCCCCGCCGCAGTGATGCTGATCGGCGGCCTCGGCTGGATGGCGGGCCCTGCCTGCATCATCCCGCGCCAGAGCGTGAAGCTCTACGACCTCTGCAAGGCCGGCCGCTGGGACGAGGCCATGCTGCTCCAGCGCCGGCTGTGGCGCATCAATGAGGCCTTCGCCCGGTTTAACCTCGCCGCCTGCATCAAGGCGGGGCTTTCGATCCAGGGTTATGAGGTCGGCGATCCCGTCCCGCCGCAGGCCCCGCTGACAGGGGAGGCGCGCAAGGTGGTGGAAGCCGCGCTGCGGGACGTCGCGTAGCCGAGTGTCACGCGGCAATATGTCCCTGAAGTCCCTGCGGAAAGCCAAACCGGGCCCTATCTGCCTCGATCAGGAAACTTCCAGCCGCCTGCGACGTTGCTGCGTGAGCGAGGTCCGCAATCACATGCATGTGCATTCCGAACACTATTTTCAGCACGCATCGCGGTGATCACCCATGAATCGTCGCTACGCAATCGGTGCGGCAGCCTTTGCCGCCGTGCTGCTCGCCGTCACTGCCGCGAAGATCCTGCATGTCCCGCTCCTGCATGTCCCGTGGGCGGCCCCCGCCGCACGCGCGGTCGAGCAGCGCGGCCCGCTGTCCGATGGCGAAAAGGCCACCATCGACATCTTCGAACGTGTGTCGCCCTCGGTCGTCCAGGTGGCGGCGAGATCGGCGGCCAATCCGCTCATGGGTGAGGAAAGCCAGGGCGGCGGCGGCGCCTCCGGCACAGGGTTCGTCTGGGATCACGAGGGGCACCTCGTGACCAACAATCACGTCGTGGCCAATGGCGGCGAGATCGCTGTGCGCTTTGCGTCGGGAGAGGTCGCTGAGGTCGACCTTGTCGGCACCGCCCCCAATTACGATCTTGCGGTGCTGCGGATCCGCAGCGTGCACGAGCTTCCGCCGCCGGTGGCCCTCGGCAGTTCGGGCGATTTGAAGGTCGGGCAATCTGCGTTTGCGATCGGCAATCCCTTCGGGCTGGATCAATCGATGACGAGCGGCATCATCAGCGCGCTCAAGCGCAGGCTTCCGACCCATGGTGGCCGGGAGATTGCCAACGTTATCCAGACGGATGCTGCAATCAACCCGGGCAATTCGGGCGGACCGCTATTGGATTCCGCCGGCCGGCTGATCGGCGTCACGACGGCGATCATATCGCCGTCCGGTTCGAACGCCGGCATCGGCTTTGCGGTGCCGGTCGATGTCGTGAACCGGATTGTGCCCGAGCTGATCCGCAACGGCCGGGTGCCGACGCCCGGCATCGGCATCGTGGCCGCCAGCGAGGATGTCGCGACCCGGCTTGGCGTCGAGGGCGTGATCGTGGTGCGGACGGCTCCCGGCAGCCCTGCCGAGCGGGCGGGGATTCGCGGTGTCAATCTATCGACGGGAGCGGTCGGAGACATCATCACCGCGATCGAAGGCAAGCCGGTGCGGCGCCTCTCCGACCTCACCGATGCACTCGAACAGGTCGGGGCGGGGAAGACCGTTCGCCTCACCGTCAAGCGGGGCGGCTCTGACAGCCGCGACGTGAATGTAGGCATCGCCGACATCGAGCGCTCCTGACATCCCGTGATCTGCGCCAGCAAGGGCCTTGATGCGCATTGCAGATGTGCCGCGGCTCGGTTGTTTGGCCCGTAAAATCGGCTAAAACCCCCGCGGTCGTTTTCCGGATTTCGAGGATAGAGCGGAATGAACATTCTTCCCGGCAATTTGCGTTTCGGAGCGGGGCAGCCCGTCAAGCGTTTGGAAGATCAGCGGCTGCTCACCGGGAAGGGACAGTTCATCGACGACAAGCCGCAGGACGGCGCGCTGTGGTTGCACGTGCTGCGTTCGCCGCACGCCCACGCCAAAATCGTCTCGATCGACACCAGCGCCGCGGCTGGAATGCCGGGCGTCACCGCGATCTACACCGGCGCCGACCTCGTCAAGGACGACATCGGCAGCATCCCGACGCTGAACATCTTCAAGCGCCCCGACGGCAAGCCGATGACGGTGCCGCCGCGCCGGCTGCTGGCCCATGAGGTCGTGCGCTATGCCGGCGAGGCCGTGGCTGCCGTGGTGGCGTCATCGCGCGTGGAGGCGCAGACCGCGGCCGAGGCGATCGTGATTGAATACGACGTGCAGCCCGCGGTGGTCGATCCGATCGAGGCCATCAAGCCCGGCGCGCCCGTGGTGTGGCCCGAGGCGCCCGACAACATCGTTGGCGCCATGAGCTATGGCGACGCCGCCAAGGTGGATGAGGCTTTTGCCAGGGCGGCGCACACCGTCGAGCTCGATCTCGTCAGCCAGCGCCTCGTGCCGTCCGCGATGGAGCCGCGCTCGACCATCGCCGAGATCGACAAGAAGACCGGCCGTCTGCTGCTGCATGTGCAATCGCAGACCCCGGCCTCGACCCGCGACGTGCTGGCGGAAGCCGTGCTGAAGCGTCCCAAGGACAGCGTCCGCGTGCTGGTCGGCGACATCGGCGGCGGCTTTGGCCAGAAGACCAACCTCTATCCGGAAGACGGTATCGTCGCCTACGCGGCAACCAAGCTGAACAAAAAAATCCGCTGGCGCGGCGACCGCACCGACGAGTTCGTCGGCGGCACCCACGGCCGTGATCTCACCTCGACCGCCTCCTTCGCGCTGGACGAGAAGGGCAAGGTGCTGGCCTATCGCGTCAAGTCGATCGGTTGCACCGGCGCCTATTCCTCGGGCGCGGCCAACATCATCCCGCTGGTGCTCGGGCCGTTCGTGCAGACCGGCGTCTACGATCTGCCGCTGGTGCACTTCGAGGTGCAGTCAGTGATGACCCACACCGCACCGGTCGGCGCCTATCGCGGCGCGGGCCGTCCCGAAGCCGTCTTCATCGTCGAGCGTCTGTTCGACGCTGCCGCGCGAAAGATCGGTATGGATCCGCGCGCGATCCGCAAAGCCAACTACATCAAGCCGGCGCAGCTGCCCTACACCAACGCGGCGGGGCAGGTTTATGATTCCGGTGTGTTCGCGCACATGCTCGATCGCGCCGTGAAGCTGGCCGACTGGGACGGCTTTGCCGCGCGCAAGAAGGCGGCGAAGAAGAAGGGCCTGCTCTACGGCCGCGGTCTCACCTCCTACATCGAATGGACCGGCGGCCGCGCGCATACCGAAAAGGTCAGCCTGCACGCGACCTCGCAAGGGCGCGTCGTGCTGCATTCCGGCACCATGGCGATGGGGCAGGGCTTGCAGACCACCTACACCCAGATGATCTCCGACACACTCGGTATCGCCATGGACAAGATCGACGTGGTCCAGGGCGACACTGATCTGGCCATGGGTTTTGGCAGCGTCGGCTCGCGCTCGCTGTTCGTCGGCGGCACCGCCGTCGCGGTCTCGTCCAACGATCTGATCCAGAAGGCGCGCGAGAAGGCGGCGAACGTGCTGGAGACTTCGGTCGAGGACATCGAATATCAGGGCGGCATGCTCACCGTGGTCGGCACCGATCGCCGCATCAGCCTGTTCGACATCGCCGAGAAGGAAAGCGGCGCCAGGCTCAGCGTCGATTCCGAAGGCGAGGTCGACGGTCCGAGCTGGCCGAACGGCACGCATATCTGCGAGGTCGAGATCGATCCTGAAACCGGTGTCTCCAAGGTCGTGCGCTACACCACGGTCGACGACGTCGGCGTCGCCGTGAACCCGATGCTGGTCACCGGCCAGATCCATGGCGGCGTCGCGCAGGGCATCGGCCAGGCGCTGTATGAAGGCGTGTCCTACGACGCCGACGGCCAGCTGCTCACCGCGAGCTACCAGGATTACTGCATCCCGCGCGCCGACGACGTTCCGCCGATCGTGGTGACGCTGGATGATTCCGCACCCTGCCGCACCAATCCGCTCGGCGCCAAGGGCTGCGGCGAATCCGGCGCCATCGGCGGCCCGCCTTGCGTCACCAACGGCGTGATGGACGCGCTCGCCGAGCTCGGCATCACCCAGCTGAATACGCCGCTGACGCCGCAGAAGATCTGGCAGGCGATCAGGGACGCGAAGGCGGCCTGACGTCTCTCGTCGTCCCGGCTCACGCCGGGACGACCGTAGCCCGGATGGAGCGTAGCGAAATCCGGGGCCGTTGCCTCGCGGAAACACCGTCCCGGATTGCGCTGCGCTCCATCCGGGCTACAAGGATCAAATCCCCAGCATCATCTTCGCAATGATGTCGCGCTGGATTTCCGACGTGCCGCCGAAGATCGTGTAGGCGCGGCCGTTGAGATATTCCGGCACCACCGTCAGCATCTCCTCAGGCGTCGCCGGCTCGTGGTTGAGCTTGTAGAGCGGGCGCATCGGCTCGACCGCGAGGGCGTCGTGGCCGATCACGTCGACGCCTAGGCGCGTAACGGCCTGGCGGATTTCGCTGTTGCGCAGCTTCAGGATCGACGATACAGCGCCCGGATTTTGCCCGGTCTGCAGCGCCGAGAGCACGCGCAGCTCGGTCATCTCCAGCGCGTCGATGTCGACCTCGACCTCCGAGATGCGCGTCGCGATATCGGGACTGTCGATCGCGCGTCCCGTCAGGTCGGACTCGGCGAGGTCCGCGATCACCTTCAGTCCCTCGCGCAGCTTGGCCGAGGCGATGCCGGAGCCGCGCTCGAATTCGAGCAGGTATTTGCCGTAGGTCCAGCCCTTGTCTTCGTCGCCGACGCGGTTGGCGACGGGCACGTGCACATCGTCGAAGAACACCTGGTTGACCTCGTGGTCACCGCCGATGGTGAGAATGGGACGCGTGGTGATGCCCGGCGTCTTCATGTCGATCAGGATGAAGCTGATGCCGTCCTGCTGCCGCGGCCCGTCGCTGGTGCGCACCAGCGCGAACATGCGGTTGGCATGGTGGGCATGCGTGGTCCAGATCTTGGTGCCGTTGATGATGTAGTCGTCGCCGTCGCGCACCGCGCGCGTCTTCAGCGAGGACAGATCGGAGCCGGAGCCCGGCTCGGAATAGCCCTGGCACCAATAATCCTCGCCGGAGAGAATTCGCGGCAGGTAGAAATTCTTCTGCTCGGGGCTGCCGAAGCCGATGATGACCGGCCCGACCATCTTCACACCCATCACGTTGACATTGGGCACGCCCGCGCGTGCGGACTCCGTCTCGAAGATCCAGCGCTGCGCCGGCGCCCAGTCCGGTCCCCCATATTCGACCGGCCAGCCCGGTGCGCCCCAGCCCTGCCGGTGCAGCGCGCGCTGCCAGGCCATGCCGATGTCAGGGTCGGAGAACACCGACGGCGTCAGCGCGGTCGCGCGCTTCATCTCCTCGGTGAGATTCTTCGCGATGAAGCTGCGCACCTCGCTCTGGAAAGCGCGCTCCTCGGCATTGAACGTGAGGTCCATGAGGCTCTCCCAGTGTCAGGCAGATGCGGTGGTGCGGCCAAGCCCGGCGTGGCGGGCATAGTGATGCGCGCTGCCGCCGAACAGCGTGTCGAAGGCGACGAGGCGCTTGAAATAGGCGCCGACCTCGAGCTCCTCGGTGACACCCATGCCGCCATGGAGCTGGATCGACTGCTCGCCGACGAAGCGCGCGCATTTGCCGATCTTCGCCTTCGCGCCCGAGGCGGCCCGCGCCCGCTCGACCGGCGGGGTATCGGCCTTCAGCGCGGCCCGTAGCGCCATCGAGCGGGATTCATCGACCTGCATCGCCATGTCGGCGAGGCGGTGGCGGATCACCTGGTTGGCGGAGAGCGGTCGGCCGAACTGCTTGCGGATCTTGGTATATTCCAGCGTCGTCTCCAGCAGCGTCTGCATGATGCCGACGGCTTCGGCGCCCAGCGCGGCCATGGCGCGGTCGACGGCCCATTCGATCGTGGGCAGGACATCGCTGCCGTCGCCGAGCAGGGCGTCTTCCGGCAGATGCGTGTCGCACAGCTCGATATTGCAGGCACGTCCGCCGCCAAGACGCGGATAATCGCTGATGCCGAGACCTGGTGTCGTCGCCTGCACAAGGAACAGGCCGATCCGCCCCGACGGCCCCCGATGATCGTGGATATGCGCGGAGACGATGATCTCGTCGGCGGCATGTCCGTCGAGCACGGCGATCTTGCTGCCGGCGAGGCGCCAGCCCTGCGCCGTCTTGTTCGCGCTGGTCGTGATCTTGGCAAGATCGAATCGAGCAGCGCGCTCGGAATGCGCAAACGCGAGTTTCAGTGATCCGTCCGCGACCTTGGGCAGGCTCGCCTGCTTCTGCTCATTGGTGCCGCATCTGTCGATCAGCGCGGCTCCCAGCACCACGGTCGCGACATAGGGCTCCGACACCAGCCCGCGGCCAAAAGCTTCCATCAGGATGCCGATCTCGACCGCGCCGCCGCCGAGCCCGCCGAACTCTTCGGGCAGCGGCAGCGCCAGCCAGCCGAGCTCGGCGAACTGCTTCCACACCGCAGGGCTGAAGCCGAGCGGATCGTTCGCCATCCTACGGCGGTGATCGGCATCGTAGCTTCCGGCCACGAAGCGCTCCGCGCTCTCGCGCAGCAGCCTTTGCTCGTCACTGAGATTGAGATCCATGTTCTCTACTCCGCCGCCGGCGGCGGCTTGCGCACGGAGGGATGCAGGCCGGAGGGATCGACGATCATGCCGAACTCCTGAAGATTGTGGGCGTGGCAGAGCTGATGCAGCGCAAAGGCCTGGTCGATCGCGGCGGGCTGCCCCATCACGTCGACCGAGTGGTTCACGGCTTCCTTGGTCAGCTTCAGCGCGAAGGATGGCTTTGTCGCGATCCTGCGCGCCAGCTCCAGCACACGCGATGACAGTTCTGCGCGCGGCACGATTTGATTGACCATGCCGAGCTGGTGCGCCTCCTGCGCGCTCCAGCTGTCGGCCGTGAACAGGAATTCCTTGGCCTTGCGCGGGCCAAGCTCCCAGGGGTGCACGAACCATTCGACCCCGCAGACGCCCATGGTGACGACGGGATCGCAGAACTGCGCGTCGTCGCTGGCGATGATGAGATCGCAGGCCCAGGCCAGCATCAGCCCGCCGGCGATGCACTTGCCGTGCACCTCGGCGATCGTGGGCTTGGCGAGATTGCGCCAGCGCCGCGTGATCTGGAGATAAATCTCCTGCTCGCGCGCGAAGCGGCCATGAGCATTTGGCTCAGCAAAACCGCCCCAATTTCCAATCGGTTGAAAATCGACGCCGGCGGCGTTCTTGCCGCCGGGACGCAGATCATGGCCGGACGAGAAATGCGGCCCGTTGCCGGCGAGAATGATGACCTTGACCGAATCGTCCTGCACCGCCGCATCGAAGGCGGCGTTGAGATCGTAGGTCATCTGCAGGTTCTGCGCGTTGCGCGCCTCAGGCCGATTCATCACGACCCGGGTGATGTCAGGCTCGGGCCGCTCCACGAGGATGGTCTCGAACGAGGTCATGACGTTCCCCTGGCGTTTCCATTGTTGTTTTGCCTGAGTTGACTATGTCGGCCCGTGGGAGGCAAGAGGCTTGCGTCAGCCGGCTGCTTTTCGCGCCCCGAGAGCGATGCAAGACGTCTGGCGTCTTGCTTGTCCCATCTGGTAGTTTGCGCCAGATTCCACCGGGAGAAATTTAATGCGCAAGATCCTGACCGTGCTGGTGGCCCTGGCCTCGCTGAGCCTCACCAATTGCGGCTACAACGCGATCCAGAGCGAGGACGAGCAGATCAAGGCCAACTGGTCCGAGGTCGTGAACCAGTATCAGCGCCGCGCCGATCTCGTGCCCAACCTCGTCAACTCGGTGAAGGGATTTGCGCAGCAGGAGAAGGACGTGCTGCTCGGCGTCACCAATGCGCGCGCCAAGGTCGGCAGCATCCAGGCAACGCCCGAGGTGCTGAACGACCCGGCCGCCTTCCAGAAATTCCAGGCCGCCCAGGGCGAGCTTTCGAGCGCGCTGTCGCGGCTTCTCGTCGTCACCGAGAACTATCCGCAGCTCAAGTCGGACGCGCTGTTCAAGGATTTGATGTCGCAGCTCGAGGGCACCGAGAACCGCATCACGGTGGCGCGCAACCGCTACATCAAGGCGGTGCAGGACTATAACGTCACCATCCGCTCCTTCCCGAGCAACCTCACGGCGATGATGTTCGGCTACAAGGAGAAGCCGAACTTCTCGGTCGAGAACGAGAAAGCGATCTCGACGGCGCCGAAGGTGGATTTCAACCCGGCCCCCGCGCCGTCGAAGTAAGCGCGCGTTCTGGCTCCGATGCACACCACACACTTCGCTGTCATTCCCCGCGAAAGCGGGGAATCCAGTACGCCGTGGCTTCTCCGTATCTCGCTGCCGTCTCTGGAATACTGGATCGCCCGGTCAAGCCGGGCGATGACACTGAGTGTGTGGCTTGCGGCCATCTTTGCGCTCCTCCTCGCCGTCGCGCTTCCAGCCTCGGCCGACGTCGCCGTGCCCCAACTCACCGGCCGCGTGGTCGATCAGACCGGCACGCTCTCCAGCAGCGACATCGTCTCGCTCACGCAAAAACTGCGTGACTTCGAGAACCGCAAGGGCAGCCAGATCGCCGTCCTGATCGTGCCGACCACGCAGCCGGAGACGATCGAGCAGTTCTCGATCCGCGTCGCGGAGGCCTGGAAAATCGGGCGCAAGAAGGTCGACGACGGCGCGATCCTCGTCGTCGCCAAGAACGACCGGCATTTGCGCATCGAGGTCGGCTACGGCCTCGAAGGCGCGCTCACCGACGTCACCTCGCGGCGTATCATCGACGAGGACATCACTCCGAAATTCAGGAGCGGCGATTTTGCCGCGGGCATCGCTGCGGGTGTCGACCGCATGATCCGCGTGATCGACGGCGAGCCGCTGCCGTCACCCTCGCGCAGCGTCAACTTCTCTCACAATCTGGAGGACCTCGCGCCGGTGCTTGCCGTGTCGCTGTTTGCCTCGATCGGCGTCGGCGGCTTCTTCCGGGCCATGCTGGGGCGGCTGCTCGGATCGTTGGTGACCGGGGGCATTATCGCGACGATCACCTGGTTCATTCTCGGCTCTGCTGCGCTTGCCGCGGCCGTCGGCGTGCTCGGCTTCATCATCGGATTTGTCGCCGATCTGTTTTCGGCGATCACGCCGGGCACGGGCCGCTCGCGCGGCGGCTCATGGTCGAGCGGCTCCTCCGGCGGCTGGAGCAGCGGGTCGTCCTCCAGCGACAGCGGCAGCTTCAGCGGCGGCGGCGGCAGTTTCGGCGGCGGCGGCGCCTCGGGGAGCTGGTAGCGGTCATGAGCATCAAGCGCATTGCCAGGCATCTCGTGCAGCATCATTGGCGGGCAAAGCAGATCTTTCCGCCGGCCGTGCTGGGCCGCATCGAGCAAGCGATCAAGCGAGGCGAAGCCAGCCATTCCGGCCAGATCCGCTTCGTGGTCGAGGGCGCACTCGACGGCGGGCCGCTGTTTCGTAACCAGCCGGCCCGCGCGCGCGCTCTCGACGTGTTTTCGCATTTGCGCATCTGGGACACCGCCCATAACAACGGCGTCCTGATCTATCTCCTGCTTGCCGACCGCGACGTCGAGATCATCGCCGACCGTGGTATCGACGCGAAGGTCAGTGCCGAAGGCTGGGAGAGCATCTGCCGCGCGATGGAGGCCGAGTTCGCGTCCGGCCAGTTCGAGCGGGGCGTCATCGCCGGCGTCGAGGCAGTGTCGCGCGAGCTGGCGCGGCATTTCCCACCGCAAGGCCCGCACGCGAACGAGCTGCCGGATGCGCCGGTCGTGATATGAGGGACTGTGATTTGAGGGGCGGGCGCTGTCCGCCCCGTCATTGCGAGGAGCTCTTGCGACGAAGCAATCCAGACTTCCTCCGCGGAGGGATTCTGGATTGCTTCCGCCTTCGCTAAAGCTTCGGCGGACAAGTCGCTGCGCTCGCAATGACGTTGTGAGAGCGCGACAGCCCGCCTATTCCGCCGCCGTTCATCTTCGCCCGATTACAAATTGTTTCACGCCCGCCATACCGGTTCCATCTTCCCGGCTCAATTCGGCCCCGGATAATTTCCTAAAATTTCGGTAAGCGGGTCCGCAGGTAAGGATTTCGCAAGCAATGAAAGTTACCAAAAGGTCAACCCAGACTGGAGTATTTGAGCCGTGAGCGAACCAATGCCCGAGCAGGCTGCCCAGGACCATGGTGCCGTCGAAGCCGCAGCGACCGCGCCGGCTGTCGAGGCTGCTGCCGGGATCGACGCCCCCTCGATCGCGCCCGACCATGAGGCGCCGCCCAAACCTGATCCAGTCAAGCCGGATCCGGTCAAGGTCGAGCCGCCGAAGATCGAGGCCTCGCGGATCGATGTGCCGAAGCTCGAAGCGAAAGCCGAGACCAAGCCCGAGCCGAAGCCCGGCAAGCTCATCGTCATGGCGCCCTCTGAGCGCAGCTGGGACCGCGAGGATTTCGCTCCGCATGTGAAGGCGGACGAGCCGCGCGAGGCCGGCGGCAAGCGCCGCTTGTCAGCGATGGCCGCTGTGGTGGCGATTGCTGCTTGCGTCGGCGCGATCAGCGGCGCGCTTGCGACCGCCGGCATGATGCATTTTGCAGGCCCGGCCCAGGCGCCGGTCCAGGTCGCCGACACCAGCGCGCTGGATGCTTCGGTTGCGCGGATCGATGCCGACCTCGTCGCGCTGAAGGCCAATGTCGAGCACAGCTCGAAAACCGGCGTCAGCCAGTTCAATCGCGCCAATGATCGCCTCGACAAGCTCGAGAAGGCGCAGGCCGAGCCGCTGGCGAGGATCGCAAAATTGTCCGAGACCGTCGACAAGCTTCGCGCCACGCCGCCCGCCGCGCCAGCGCAGGCTGCAGCGGCGCCCGCCAAGGAGACCACCGGCTCGGTCGCGCCGACCCAGGTTGCGACCGCCGCCGCGCCGGCCCCGGTGCCCGCCGCGCCCAAGACCGAGGTCGGCCGTTTGCCGACGATCGAAGGCTGGCGGCTGCGCAGCACCGCCAATGGCGGTGCGCTGATCGAGGGCCGCGACGGCCTCTACGAGGTCTATCCCGGCGATCCCATCCCTGGCGTCGGCCGTGTCGATGCGATCCGCCGCCAGGACGGCCGCTGGGTGGTCGTCACCAGCAAGGGGCTGATTGTCGCACGCTGAGCGTTCGATATCCGACTTTGGAAGAGGCGCTTCACCACCATGTGAGGCGCCTTTTTGCTTGAATAGGCGTCCCAGCGCGGTGTTACCTAGGGCATGAGCCGCGCGCTGCGAATTCTCGTTGCTGCCGCCGTGTTGTTTGGCGGCGCCGCCTCGCTGTCGGCGGGGGAGATGGCGCAGTTGATGCGCGGCACGGCCATCACCGATCCCGAACTGCTGCGCAAGCTCGATGAGGGCGACGCTCTCACGATCCCGCACCTGTTGGCGCCGGAACGGGAGGCGGGCCATCCGCTGACGACCGACCTGCTGTTTTCGGAGCTGTCGCAGCTCAAGGAAATTCTCCCGGCGATCGACGCGGAGTTCGAGCGCTATATCGCCCAGCGGAAGGCGGAGTATCCGACCGAGACCATCGGCGTCGGCGAAGGCTTTGACGTGCAGCTGTTCGACCGGACTGTGCTGACATCTGCCAACACGCGTTTCGTGCTTGCCGGCATCGTCAACCGGATGGATCGCGCCTATGTCGCGGACGAGTCCTGCGGCGAGATTCGCTTGATCTACCGGCTCGCGCGTTTCGACGGCGGCAAGACCGCGACGCGCCTGCCGATGACGTTCAATCTGGTGATGAAGGCGAGAGACGCGCGCCAGACGGCTGCGGACGGCAAGCCGATCAGCTGCGCCGAGGTCGCGCGGCGCTGGCTCGACAACGGCAATTGGCAAGAGCTGATCCGCGGTCGAGACGACGCCATGCTCGATCGCATCGAGACCAACATCCAGATCTCCATCGCGCCGAAATCGCCGCTGCACGATTTCCGCTCCGACTATCTGCTCAAGGTGTTCAAGTACGACGCCGCCACGAAACAGTTCGTGGAAGCGGTGCTGGAGAACCAGATCGACCGCGACCGCATCCTCGCTGACGATGCGCTTCGGCGCGACTTCAAGGCCTGGCTGCTCGCACCCGAGAATTTTCGCGAGTTCGATCGCGGCACGGTGCTGATCCCGGAAAAGTTTCTGGCCAAGGCTGCGGTGGTGCCCACGCCTGCCGGCCTCGATGCCTCGGCGCTGCAGCCGGAGTTCGGCATGGTGCAAGGCGAAGGAAAAGGCGAGGGTCGCGATGATCCGGTCTTCACCGACAACGATGTGGTCGGCGCGTTGAAGCAGGCGGCCGCGCGCGGGGAGATGCAGAATATCCGTTCGATCGCAGGGTTCCAGCGCCGTCTCAACGACGTCACCTGCTCAGGTTGCCACCAGACCCGCGGCGTCGGCGGCTTCCATTTCCCCGGCGTCGACTGGCTCGTGGACAGGCCGCCCAACGCGTCTATCGTGCCGGCCTCGCCGCATTTCTTCGGCGACCAGTTGCGCCGCCGCGACATCCTGACCGCGTTTGCCGCGGGCAAACGCCCTGATTTCTCACGCGGATTTGCTAGCCGGCCGCAAACCCGCGGCAGCCGGGAGCTCGCCGGGAGCGAATATCAGGACGGCTGGGGCGCGCATTGTTCCCTCCAGGATGCCGGATCGGGAACGCCGGACAAGAGTTTTACGTCATGGAGCTGTGCCAACGGTCTCACCTGTCAGGCCGCCGCGGCCTCGCGCCGCATCGGCATGTGCTTCATCAAGACGCGTTAGCGCGTGATCCGTAAAAGTGTGCAGCGGTTTTCCGAAGAGATCACGCGCAAGAAAAGTCTCAAGCGAATTGGATGGCCTATGACGGATACGGGCAACGCCAACAAAGCGCGCAATCGCGAGATCGCACGCAATGAAGAAGTCAAGCAGGTCACCGGCAGTGTCCGCGTCAGCATCTGGGCGGTCACGATGGCCGTCATCGTCGGCGGCATCCTGTTCACGCTCGGCTGGCTGGCGGTGCGGTAGCCGAAGCCTTCACTTCGCGTAGTTCGTCATCCGCTTGCCCGGCAGCAGCTCGTAGGCCGGTTTCCAGCCGGGCAGCGCGGCCATGCGCCCGAGCCAGGCGTGGATGGCGGGATGGCTTGCGGCGAAATCAAAA
Organism: Bradyrhizobium sp. 138; assembly: GCF_023074075.1. Classification (GTDB taxonomy): domain Bacteria; phylum Pseudomonadota; class Alphaproteobacteria; order Rhizobiales; family Xanthobacteraceae; genus Bradyrhizobium. The sequence continues at coordinate 21,242 of NZ_JADPKT010000012.1, forward strand.
CCGTGCTCGTCGGTCGGATAATGCAGATAGGCCATCATCGAGATGTCCGCGACCGTCGGCTTCGCACCGATCGCGAATTCGTTGTGCTGGAGATGGCCGTCGAGAATGCCCAAAAAATCCTCGAGCCGGCGGCGAAAATGTTTCAGCACCTGCGGATCGTTCTTCTCGGTGAAGGCGCGCATGAAGCGGTAGGTCGCCATGTAGCCGGTGAGCTTGTGGTTGTCCCAGAACAGCCAGCGCAGCAGCTCGAACTTCTCCTCCTCTGTCTCTCCGCCGAAGCGGCCGTATTGCTCGGCAAGCTTGAGCAGAAGCGGCGCAGTCTGCGTCATCTTCACGCCGTCGATTTCCAGCACGGGAATCTCGCCCATCGGATTGACGGCCTTGCGCCATTCTGCCGTGCGCGTGACCCCGCCGGCGAAGTCGGTCCAAACAGGCTCGAACGTCTCGCCGCAAAGCGTCAGCATCAGCGCCAGCTTGTAGCTGTTGCCGGATTCGGGGAAGTAGTGCAGGCGGTAGAGGGGCATGGGGACCTCGAGATTGTTGTCTTGCGCTCGCAATGACGGCTGTAGCGCCGCCGCCTTTACCCCACCGCCCCCGAACCCCGCAGCTGCCTGATCGCGGCATCGTCGTATCCCGCGCCACGCAAAATCTCGTCACTGTGCTCGCCGACGGCGGGCGGTTTGCGCGGCTGGACCTTCTTGGTGCCGTCGATCCAGATCGGGCTGTTGATGGTGAGCATGGTGTCGTTCTCGAACGGCACCAGCACCTCGTTGTCGAGCATCTGCTTGTCGTTCGGGATGTCGTCGAGAACGGCGACAACGCCGAACACGAGGCCATTGCCGTCGAGGATTTTTCGCCATTCGGCGAGATCCTTCGTCGCAAAAGTGTCGTCAAAGATATTGATCAGCTCCACCGAGCGGGCGTGGCGGTCGGCCTTGGTGGCGAAGCGGGGATCGTTGATCAGGTCCTCGCGCCCGAGGCATTTGGCCAGCGTTGGAAACTGCTTCTCCTCGCTCAGCAGCGACAGGATCAGCCAGCGGCCGTCCTTGCACTGGTAGTGGTTGGCGACCGCGTTGAGCGCGCGCTCGCGCGACCGCCGCTCGCCGAACTTGGCGCCGCAGAGTTTTGCCTGCGCCAGCACGCTCGCCGCCCACACCCCGTTCGCCATCAAATTGGAGGCGACATGCGAGCCCTTGCCGGTCTTCTCGCGCTGGTACAGCGCGGTGACGATGGCGCCGTAGAACGCCATGGCGCAGGGATGGTCGCCCATGCCGGCGACCGAGCGGGCCGGGGTCGTGTCGGTGTCGGCACGGACCAGATCCATCAGGCCGGAGCGCGCCCAATAAGCGTTGCTGTCGAAGCCGGGCTTGTTGGCCTCTTCGCCTTTCTCGCCATAGCCGGTGAAGGAGGCGTAGATCAGCCGGTCGTTGAGATGGGCGAGATGATCATAGGTGATGCCGAGCTTGGCGCGCACCGGCGGCGGCATGTTGGTGATGAAGACGTCGGCCTCTGCGACCAGCTTGTAGAGCACGGCCTGCGCCTCCGGCTTGGAGAGATCGAGCGCGATGCTCTTCTTGTTGCGGGCTTCCAGCAGCCAGGCGAAATTGTGCTCGCCTGAGGGATAGCCCGGCAGGTTCGGCAAATTGCGATAGGGGTCGCCAGTGCCGGGCGGTTCGATCTTGATGACATCGGCGCCGAAATCCGACAGCACGGTCGCGGCCGCGGGCGCTGCGATGAAGCTCGCGCAGTCCAGAACCTTCAGCCCGGCAAAGATGCCCTTGTCCATCGCAGCGTCGCTCCCTCGCTCTTGTCGTTTCCCGCGCGCTGGAATTGGCGCGGGCCACGTGATGGGAGCATTAGACCGATGTTTTGCGGGGATGCAACGGCGCGTGGCGCAGGGCCTTACTCCTCTCCCGCAAGCAACGCCGCATTGCCACCCGCGGCCGCCGTGTTGATGGTCACCGTCTGCTCGGTGGCGAAGCGCGCGAGGTAGTGCGGGCCACCGGCCTTGGGGCCGGTTCCGGACAGGCCGTTGCCGCCGAACGGCTGCACGCCGACGACGGCGCCGATCATGTTGCGGTTGACGTAGATGTTGCCGACCTGGACGCGGTCGATGATGGCTTCGATCGTGTCGTCGATGCGGGAGTGGATTCCGAGTGTGAGGCCGTAGCCGGTGCGCGCGATCGCCTGCAGCACGCGCTCAAGCGTCTCGGCGCGATAGCGCACCACATGGAGGATCGGGCCGAACACTTCCTCGGTGAGCTGTCCGGCGTCCTTGAGCTCGAAAATATGCGGCGCAACGAAGCAGCCTTCCGGCACGGCGCCTGCAAAGTGCAGTTTCGCCTCGCGCGTCATCCGCGCGATATGCGCGTCGAGGCGTTGCTTGGCCTCCGCGTCGATCACCGGGCCGACATGAGTTGCGACGTCACAGGGATCGCCGATCTTCAACTCGCGCGCCGCGCCCGCGATCATCTCGATCATGCGGTCGGCGACGTCCTCCTGCACGAACAAGAGCCGCAGCGCCGAGCAGCGCTGGCCGGCGGAGCGGAACGCGGAAGTGACGACGTCGTCGGCGACCTGCTCCGGCAGCGCGGTGGCGTCCGCGATCATGGCATTGATGCCGCCGGTCTCCGCGATCAGCGGCACGATCGGCCCGTCCTTGGCGGCGAGCGTCCGGTTGATCTGGCGCGCCACCTCGGTCGAGCCGGTGAAGACGACACCGGCAATATCGGGATGTGCCGTCAGGGCTGCACCGATCTTTCCGTCGCCGGTGACGAGATGCAGCGCGCTTCTGGGGATGCCGGCCTCGTGCAGCAGGGCCACGGCTTCGCGCGCGATGCGGGGTGTCTGTTCGGCGGGTTTTGCCACCACGCTGTTGCCGGCCATCAGCGCCGCCGTGACCTGGCCGAGGAAAATCGCCAGCGGAAAATTCCACGGCGAGATCGCGACGAAGACGCCGCGGCCGCGCATCGCCAGCGCATTGCTCTCGCCAGTCGGACCCGGCAGGGCGGCGTCGCTTCCGAACAGTTTGCGGCCCTCTGCGGCATAATAGCGGCAGAAGTCGGCGGCCTCCCGCAGCTCCGACAGCGCATCGTCCAGCGTCTTGCCGCCCTCGGCTTGCAGCAGCGCGATGAAACGGGCGCTGCGGCTCTCCAGGAGATACGCGGCCTGCTCCAGTGCCGCCGCGCGCAGGGCTGCCGGCGTCCGGCTCCAGGCCGCAAAGCCCGCGCGCGCAGCAGTCACCGCGGCGTTGGCCTGATCCGGAGTGGCATCGGCGACCGGCTTGAGATCAGCCGTCTCGGCGTTCACGTCAGCCAGCAATCGGTCGAGCGCAGCCCGCGCGCCGAATTCGACGCCGCGCGAATTGCGCCGCTCCGGTGCAAAGAGCTCGCCGGGCAGCGGAATTTTGGGATGGGCCGCCGCTTGCGGCCGGACGATGGCATCGGCGGGACGCTGCAGCAGGGCCGACATCGGCACGCGGTAATCGGCCGCCTGCGCCACGAAGGAGGAATTGGCGCCGTTCTCCAGCAGACGCCGCACCAGATAAGCCAATAGATCGCGATGGCTGCCGACCGGCGCATAGGTGCGGTAGGCGATCTCAGAATGGTCCTTGGCAAGCTGCTCGTACAGCGCTTCGCCCATGCCGTGCAGGCGCTGGAATTCGAAGCCGCCGCTATTCCCGGCAAGCTCCAGCACGGTCGCGACCGTCAGCGCGTTGTGGGTGGCGAATTGCGGGAAGATGCGAGGCCGCAAGCCAAGCAGCTTCGAAGCGCAAGCGACGAAGTTGAGATCCGTCATCGCCTTGCGCGTGAACACGGGATAGCCGTCGAGCCCGCGTTCCTGCGCGCGTTTGATCTCGGTGTCCCAATAGGCGCCCTTGACGAGGCGCACCATCAGCTTGCGGTCATGCGCGCGGGCGAGTTCGTCAACATAATCGATCACCGCGCTGGCGCGTTTCTGATAGGCCTGGATCGCGAGGCCAAATCCGTCCCACCCGGCAAGCGAGGGATCGGCGAGCGTTGCCGCGATCACGTCGAGCGACAGCTCCAGCCGGTCGGCTTCCTCGGCATCGACGGTGAAGTTGAGGTCATGGGCCTTGGCGCGCTGCGCGAGGTCCAGCAGTTGCGGCACCAGCTCGGCCATCACCCGCTCGCGGCTGATGGCCTCGAAGCGCGGATGCAGTGCCGAGAGTTTGACTGAGATGCCGGGCCGGTCGGGCAGGGGATGGGGGCCGGCCGCCTTGCCGATGGTTTCGATGGCGCTGGCATAGGCCTCGAAATAGCGCCTGGCGTCCGCCGCCGTGCGCGCGCCTTCGCCGAGCATGTCGAAGGAATAGCGCGGCTTCTGGCCGGAGCGCGGCCGGCCCCGCTCCAGCGCCTGCTCGATGGTCTCGCCCAGCACGAAATGATTGCCCATCAGCCGCATCGCCTGGCGCGTGGCGGTGCGCACTGCCGGCGCGCCGAGCCGCTTCACCAGACGGCCGATGGTGCCGTCGGGCGTCTCGCCGGGCTGGATCACCCGCGCCGACAGGCCGAGCGCCCAGGCCGAGGCGTTGACCAGGAAGGCGGTGGACTTGGTCTCGTGGTGGATGAAGTCACCCTCGCCGAGCTTGTCCTCGATGAACTGGTCGGCAGTGCGCGCATCGGGCACGCGCAGCAGCGCCTCGGCCAGCACCATCAGCGCGAGTCCCTCCTTGGTCGAGAGCGCGAACTCCCGCAGCATGTCCTCGACCCCGCCAAGCCGGTCGTCGCGCTTGCGGATCGCCTCGATCAGCCGCGTCGCGGTGCGGTCGATCCGCGCCTCCTGCGGCGGGGCCAGATGCGATCCCGGCAACAACCGCGTGGCGATCTCGGCATCGTCAGGTGCGTAGGGGGCGGTGAAAGGAGGCGGGGTGTTCGGCATGGCGTGTCCTGTGGCTGAAATCCAGGATAGTGCCCGTGTGACCGTGGTTCGATAGACAATTTAGCCAATTTGCCTTAGAAAATGAAGATCATCGGCTAATTGGCCTTGCACGATATGGAATTAGATCGAACCGACCGGAAAATCCTCTCCATTCTGCAGGAGGACGGACGAATCGCCAATGTCGACCTCGCCGAGCGCATCGGACTGTCGCCGACCTCGATCGGCGAGCGGCTGAAGCGGCTGCAACGGGAGGGCTTTGTCGAGGGCTATGGCGCGCGGCTCAATCCGCACCGGCTCGGCCTCGGGCTCCTGGTGTTCGTCGAGGTGCTGCTCGACAAGACGACGCCCGACAATTTCGAGCGGTTTGCACGCGCGGTGAAACTCGCGCCCGAAGTCTTGGAGTGTCACATGGTTGCCGGCGGCTTCGACTATCTTGTGAAAGCGCGGCTGGCGGACATGACCGCCTATCGACGCTTCCTCGGCGAGACCCTGCTGTCGATGCCGGGCGTGCGCGAGACGCGGACCTATGCGGTGATGGAGGAGATCAAGCGCGACGCACCGTTGCCGGTGGACTAACGAAGTGCTGTCGCGATTGTCATTGCTGTGGCGTTGAACGAGCGGTCTTCGCGCGAAAAATAGCTCTCCGTGTGCAATCGCAACGCCTGTCGTCGAATGCACTCACCGTCTTCTAAATTTTTTTGGCCCGGGCTCCCGGACAGATCCGGGAGGCAGCAATGGCTGGCGGGCTTAGACTTTGAGGTTCTCTGCGGAGGTTTTGCCCCGGTTTGCGATCTCTTCGTATTCCACCGTCTGCCCCTCATTCAGGGAGGACAAACCGGCCTTCTGCACTGCCGAGATATGCACGAACACATCCTTGCCGCCCGACGCAGGCTGGATAAATCCATAACCCTTCGTCGGGTTGAACCACTTGACCGTACCTTTAGCCATCACGACTTCTCCGCGGGTCTTCCTCCGAGATCTCGAACCGCCAGTCCCCGCCAACCGGCCGGTTCGGTCCTAACAGGATACGCGGAATGTGGCCGGCTTGGTAGCTCAAACCACATCGGCATTTCGCCGAATTCCGCTCAACTTCGCGGCGCTTTTGCCGGTTTTGCCCGTTTCGCGGTCAATCGTCCGCACGCCGCGCGCCATCCGTCAATACGTCGCGGCGAGATAATCGACGATCTTGCCGACATCGGCATCGTCGATCGGCGCGCCATAGACCTTGATCATCTTGGTCACCTCGGCCTGCCAGAAGCCCTTCTTGTCCTTCATCGGCGGCTGCGTCGCGACGTAATCGGCCGAGTGGCAGGCGCTGCAATTGCCCTGCACGACGTCGAGATTGGGCCCGGGCTTGAAGGCGGCGACCTCGTCCGGCGTCTTGTAATTGACCGGCGCGGCAAGCGCCGAACCCATCGCGGCGGCAAGGGCGAGTGAGACGGCGAGGAGGACGGTGCGCTGCATGATCATTCTCCTTCAGGCCACAGTCACGCGGACGGTTTCGACGACGTTGCGCAAATAGCCGGCCGGGTTCCAGCGCGGCGTGTCCGGCTGCGTCTCGCCGCCATTGCCGGTGGCGCGCACCTTGAGCTCATGGCTGCCAGCCGAGAGCTTCACCGGCAGCTTCCATTCGCGGAACGAGTACTTGCCGAGATCCTTGCCGAGCTTGGCGCTCACCCAGGTCTTGCCGCCGTCGGTGGAGACCTGGACCTCCCTGATGCCCTTGCCGCCGTCGAAGGCGATGCCGCGCAGGGTGGTCGCGCCCGCCTTCAGCTTGGCGCCATCAGGCACGCTGGTGATGAAGGAGCGGATGGTGAAGCGGTTGATCGGGATGGTCGCCTTCGGCGCCGTGCCGGGCTCGACCGCGTTGTTGGGCGTATCGGGGATGCGATAGGCCGACTTCATCCAGAAGCCGTCATAGACATTGTCGATGACGGTGATCTCGTTGAGGTGCTTGACCCAGTAGGTGCCGAAATAGCCGGGCACGATCAGGCGCAGCGGAAAGCCGTTGAGGAACGGCAGATCCTCGCCGTTCATGCCGTAGGCCAGCATGACCTCACCGTCACTGGCATGATCGATATCGAGCGCCTTGACGAAGTCAGGTGTCTTGTCGCTGACCGGCCCGTCCATGCCGTTGAAGGTGACCTGCCTGGCGCCGCTCTGCACGCCGGCCATCTCCAGCACCGCCTTCAGCGGCACGCCGCGCCAGCGCGCATTGCCCATGGCGCCGTTGGCGAGCTGGCCGCCGGCGACGCGCGGCTCGAAGAAGCCGCGGCTGTTGCCGGAGCACTGGTTGACGGCGATGAGCTCCGTCGCCTTCATCTTCCTGATGTCTTTCAGCGACAATTTCAGCGGCTTGTCGACCTTGCCCTTAACCTCCAGCGCGAACTTGTCGGGGTCGAGATTGTAGGGCAGGTCGGAGAGGTGATTGCGCACGAAGAACGCGTTGTTCGGCGTGATCGGGCCGTCGTTGAAGATCGCAAACGGCGTCTCGAGCTGCGGCGGCCGGCTGGTCAGGCCGATCATCGGCCGCTTCTGCGGATATTTCACCAGTGGCCGTTCGCCATTGGCGAATGGGAGCGTGACGGTGTCGAGTGCCAACGCTTTGGTGGAATGCAGTGTGGCCGCCATGGCGGTCAGGCCCGCTCCCTTGAGCAGGTCGCGTCGATCGAACATCTGTCCCTCCCGGAGCTTTTCGTCGGTCTGTGGTCATCACCACGGACCCGCGCTCATCTGTCGCAACGATCTCGGCGAAGTCAATTCGTGCTTTCGCAGCAGGCCCATGCCGCTGCGTTGCAGCAGGCCGGTGTTACGGCTGTGGTGAGATTGAACCGACCTGTAGCCGCGACGACGGTGCACCTCTCCCGCTTGCGGGAGAGGTCGCGCCCCGGGCGATGCGAAGCATCGTCGCGCGCGCGGGTGAGGGCTTTCCCCTCTGGGGGATTGTCCCGTTGCGGAGACACCCTCTCCCGCAGCGGGCGAGGGAGCGCACCGCTTGCGTGGCTCGCAGCCTACGCCGCAACGCGCGCGCTTCGATCAACCAGCGCTGTCAGCTCCCTCGCATCCGCGACCAACCGCACGGCAAGCGGCTCGTCGCGGCCGCGGATCGCGACCTCCTGCTGCGGCAGGGCGTCGTCGACAAGGCCGGCGGTGCGGCGGACCTCTTCCGAGACGACGGCCTCGCAGGCCAGCGACTTGGTCATGTCCTGGAGCCGGGCGGCGACATTCACGGCATCGCCGAGCGCGGTGAAGACGATGTGGTCGCGATAGCCGATGTCGCCGATGATGACCTCGCCGCCGTGGATACCGATGCCGAAGCGGATCGGCTGGCGCAGATCGTGGCTCAGGAGCTCGTTGAGCTCGTCGATATGCGTGGCGATGCCGGCGGCGGCCTTCAGCGCCTGCCGGCAGGCTTGTTGCGGATCGGCCGTCAATCCGAACAGCGCCAGCATGCCGTCGCCGACGAACTGGTTCGGCTGGCCGCCGTTCTCGATCACCGCCTGCGACACCGCGCCGAGGAAGCGGTTGACGATGAAGACGGTGTCGAACGGCAGCCGCTTTTCCGCGAGCTGGGTCGAGCCGCGCATGTCCACGAACAGGCTGACGAGATAGCGCTCCTGGCCGATTCTGGCTGGGGTCGAGGCCTGCCCGTCCGTGGCATGCGTGTGCGGCGTGAAGAGTTGGAAGAAGGAGAGGTCGGACGTCGGTCGCAGCTGGCAGGCCAGCCGGATCGAGGGGTCGGCGGTGCCGACGCGGGTGAGCACGAAGGCCTCGCGCTGCGACGGTGTGGGCAGCGCGTCATGGTCGCCGATGATGCGGATGCGGCAAGTCGAGCAGCGGGCGCGGCCGCCGCAGACGCTGGCGTGCGGCACATTGTGCCTCAGGCTTGCTTCCAACACGGAGAGGCCCTTGGGCACCCGCACCGTCTTGCCGTTGCCGTAGGACAGCGCGATCATGCCGCCGCGCCGCTCGCGCCAGGCCCGCACGCCGCGCGCCGCCAGCGCCAGCGCGAGCAGACCGAAATAGCCGACGGTGAGGCCGCCGGTGATGCGGTCGAGCGTGTTGCCTTCCGCGACCGTGCCGACCTGGCGGCGGCTGAGATTTTGCGCACGCCAGTCACGATCGTCGCTCTCGATCTCGACGCTGCGGCCGCCCTGATAGATGCCGAGCAGCGACAGCGTCGGGATCAGCACGGCAGCGGCGAGCAGATAAGGTGCGGCGCGCGCGAAGAACGGTTTGAGGCGCAGCCAAAAATAGATGCCGATGCAGCCGTGCACCCAGGCGATCAGCAGCAGGATCGTCATCAGCCAGAGCCGGCTGGGCGCGGCGACGAAGAAGAGATAGAGCTCCTGCGGATAGAGCTTCTCGTGTCCGTACAGCGTCTGGCCGAGCCGCACCCCGATCACATGCCCCATGACCAGCGCGGGGATGCTCAAGCCCAGCACGAGCTGAAGCGGTTCGATCGTCCGCCAGCGGAACTGTCGGCGCTGATACAGCGCGTAGATGCCGAGCCCCATATGCGTGAGCGCCGCCGTGTAGAACAGCATCGCGACGGGGAGGAACTGCCAGAAGGCGGTATGATAGGTGACCCCGGCCTCCATGGCCTCGACCGAGACATTGCCGAGCGCATGGTTGAGGAAATGGCTGATCACATAGGCGAACAGGATCACGCCGCAGACGAGCCGCACCTGCCGCGCGCTGGTGGCGCGGATGGCGGATATCTGTATGGGAGCGGTGGCCATGATTCTGTTGTATCAGTTCAGGAAGGAGAACGGCCAGCGTAGCGGTAAATTCCCGATGTGGACAGGTTGTGAGGTCACATGCCGGTCAAGGTGACGAAATCGTAGGGTGGGCAAAGGCGCGCACTTGCGTGTCGTGCCCACGGTTTTTTCCGATCATATCCTGATCGTGGGCACGCTTCCGCCTTCGCTCTTCGAGCTACGGCGGACGAGTCGCTTTGCCCACCCTACGGCACCCCGCGTTGGGGTTGGGATCATGGCTCGGCCATCCCCCGCATTGACTCCCCCTCCCAGGTTGGCGAAAAGCGCGGCCGTGACGATCGCTCCCGATATCTCCGTAAAGCCAGACGGCTCCGAACGCCGTCTCATCCGTGTTGCCGTGCTCGTCATCGCCGCGATGACCGTGCTCCGGATCGTCTACGCCTCCGCGATCGAGCTGCGCACCGACGAGGCCTATTACTGGACCTGGTCGAAGGAGGGCGCGCTCAGCTTTCTCGATCATCCCCCCGGCATCGCCTGGCTGATCCGTTTTGGCACTGCGATCTTCGGCGACACCCCGCTCGGCGTCCGCTTCGGCGGCATCGTCGCGATGTTGATGACGCAGCTGCTGCTTGCCGACATCGTCCGCCGCCTCAGCCATGATGTGCGCGCGATCGTGTTCGCGGTGCTGATGCCGGAGGCCGCGCTCTATTACGGCCTGCTGATGGCCAAGGTCGCGCCCGATGTCGCCATGATCCCGTTCGCGGTGGCGATGATGTGGTCCTTGGTGCGGCTGGCGCAGAGCGGCGACGGTCGCTGGTGGCTTGCGGCCGGTCTGTTCGCTGGCCTCTCGATGCTGTCGAAATTCACCGCGATCATGTTCGCGCCCGCGGTTGCCGCCTTTCTGCTGGTGCCGGATTGGCGCTGGCGTTGGTTGCGCAGCCCCTATCCTTATCTCGCCGCGCTGGTTGCGATCGCAGTGTTCTCGCCGGTGCTGATCTGGAATGTGCAGCACGATTGGGCCTCGTTCCGCTTCCAGGGCGTGCGCGCCACCGCCAATTACGGCATCTCGCTGCGCACGATCGGCGATTACATCGGCCTGCAATTCGGCCTCGTCGGCTTCGTCATGCTGCCGGTGGTGTTGACCGGGTTGGTGCTGACGGCATGGCGCGGCTACCGCACGCGCGAGCCGGTCGCGATCCTGTTGTCGACCGCGGTGCTGGTGCCGTTTCTGTATTTTCTCTTCAAGTCGACCACGCTCCGGGTCGGCGACACCTGGCCGATGTTCATGTGGCCGGTCGGCTTCGCTGCGGCGGCCGTGAACCTTGCGACGATGGCAAAGGAGAGCTGGTCGGCCCGGATGCTCGACTCGTCGCTGTTCTGGGTGAGAACAGCGATCGTCTCGGGCATCGCCTTCGTCGTGATCGTGTTCCTCTATTATGTCGCCGCGCCCTGGAATCTTCTCGGCAAGATCGATCCGATCGGCGCGGAAGCCGGCTATGAGCAGGTCGCCGCACGTGCGCAGGCCGCGCTGGATGAGACCGGCGCGACCTGGATCGCCACCACGGATTACCGCACCTATGCCATGATGCGCTGGCTGTTCCGCGGCCGCGTGCCCGTCATCGAGCTCAACGAGCGCGGCCGCTTCCAGGATTTTGCCGATCCCGGCATAGACAAGATCAGGGGCCGCGCCGGCATCTATGTCGGCCGCGAGCCGGACGATCGTTCGTCGCTGTGGGAGAGCATCCCGGCCAAGCGCCAGCCGCTCGGCCGGGTCGAACGCCGCTGGCGCGGCCTCGTGATGGATACCTATGCACTGGAGAAGCTCACCGGCTGGACCCCGGAGCTGTCGCCGCCGAAGGATTCGCCGCTGTTCCTGTGGAAGGTGCTGGCGGGGGAATTCGAAAAGCTAGTGCGCGTAGCGCCAGTGGGGTGGAGTGATCTCGCCACACGGGCAGTATCGTAGGGTGGCAAAGCGACTCGTCCGCCGTAGCTCGAAGAGCGAAGGCGGAAGCGTGCCCACGCATTTTTTGCGATCGAGATGGTGGGCACGGCGCAAGGGCGCCTTTGCCCACCCTACGATTCCGGCTTGCGGAGAGAGCTCTCATCCGTCCTCTTCTTCCTTCTTCCGCAACAGGTCCGTCGCCAAATCCGATAGCTTCGGCGGTGGCAGTGCTGCGAACGGCAGCGGCCTCGTGACGTCGATCGCCGCCAGTCCCAGCCGCGCCGTCAGCAAACCATTCAGCACGCCTTCGCCGAGGCGCTGAGACAGTTTTGCCGCGATGCCGTGGCCGAGCATCTGTTGCACCAGGCTGTCGCTCGCGGCCATGCCGCCGGTGATGGCGAGATGGGCGATGACGTGCCGAAGCAGGCGGATCATGCCGAGCGCGCCGGGGCGGCCGCCATAGAGCCGCGCGAGTTGGCGGATCAGGCGCAGCGCGGCGACGAACACGAACAGCACGTCGATCGCGGCGCGTGGGCTCACCGCGGTCACGATCGACACCTTTTGCGCGGCTGACGACACCAGCCGCCGCGCCTCCGCATCCAGCGGCGACATCAGCTCGCGCTCGGCGAGCCGGATCATATCGGCGCCGTCGATGATCTCGCCGGTGTGGCTCTCCAGCGTGGCGCGGGCGCGCGCGAGCTGCGGGTTCTGGTGCGCGATCTTGAGCAGGTCCTGCACGATGACGCGGCTCTCCTTGCGGTCGTCGCTGGCAAGCACGGCGGCGGCGCGCTGGTGCAGTTGCTCGATCGCGGCGAGGCGTACGAGGCCGAACGCCTCGCGGCCGATTACCACCGCGAGCGCAAGCGCGGTCACGAGCGCGAAGGTGAGACCGACGTAGCCGAGGCTTTCGCTGCGCGCGAACAAATCCTCGATCAGATGGACGACGCCGAGCCCGGTGCCCAGCAGCGTCAACCCGGCAACGCCCGACCAGAACAGCGCGCCCCAGGGAAAGCCGCGGCGCGCGGGAAGCGCGGTTTGAACCGGCACCGGCAGCGCCAACGGGTCGTGCTCCGGCGTGATCTGGATCGTGGCGCGACTGTTCCGGCTGATCTCGTCGGCTTCGGTGACGACGACGCCGGGATCGTCGAGCCGAAACGTCGCCGGCCGCCGTGGCTTCGATCGCTCGGTCATGACAGCTTGTCTCCGATCAGGAACTGCAAGGCACGGTCGAGGCGGATGTGCGGCAGCGACGGCGGCTCGCTGCCTTCGCGGTCGAGTGTGGGCGGGCGGAAGCGCAGGAAGCGGAAATCGCTCGTCTCGGCAGCCTCGGTCGCGAGGCCGCGGAACGCATCCGCGCCGTTGAACAGGGGCTCGGGATCCAAGGGCAGGTCGCCCGGAAAGGCCGCAACTTCCGTGTTGCCGTCGAAGAACTCGCCGCCGGCGCTTTCGCCCGCGGCCGGCGTGCCCAGGATCGACGGCAATTTGTCGCGGCCGCGTGCGACCTGCGCTTCTCTCGTGGCACGCACCGCGGCGAGCGCCACAACGTCGATCGCCGCCCCGGTATTTTCCGCGCGCGCAACGGCGCCCGAGACCGCGCGGCGCAGCACGGCCTCGAGCCGGTCGTGGCTGGAATGATGCAGATGATCCGCCTTGGTCGCCGCGAACAGGATGCGGTCGATGCGCGGCCGGAACAGGCTGGAAAGAAGCGTGCTGCGGCCGATGTTGAAGCAGTCGAGAATGCCGGCAAGGGCTGCTTCGAGATCGTGCAGCGCCTCGGGACCGGAGTTGAACGCGGCAAGCGCATCGGCGAGCACGATCTGGCGATCGAGCCGGGCAAAATGATCGCGGAAGAACGGCCGCACCACCACGTCCTTGTAGGCCTCGAAGCGGCGCACCATCATCGCCCACAGCGAACCCTCCGGCGCCTGCCCGCCGATGGACACGTCGAGCGGCGCAAAGGTCAGCGCTGGGGAGCCTGCGAGATTGCCCGGCATCAGGAAGCGGCCGGGCGGCAAGAGGCTCATCGCAAAGCGCCCGTCGCGACAGGCGCGCAAATAGTCGGTGAAGAGCCTTGCAGCGGTGAGCGTCGCCTGCTCGTCCTCGCGTGCGGCTGGCTTGAGCGTTGCGAGATGGGCGTGCCATTCGCTCGCAAGATGCGCACGCGGCGCCTCGCGCGACAGCGCAAGGCTTTCCGCCGACCATTGCTCGAAACTCTTCTGCAGCAGCGGCAGGTCGAGCAGCCATTCGCCGGGATAGTCGACGATGTCGAGCGTCAGCGTGCGGTCGGCGCCGTTCGGGCGCTGATAGTCGATGACCAGGCGGAGCTCGCTGATGTCGACGGTCGAATTCGGCCAGCGCCGCTCCTCGATCAGCGCGCGCAGATGGCTTTCATAGGCAAAGCGCGGCACGGCATCGTCGGGCTGCGGCGCCAGATGGGCTCGCGCGATCCGGCCCGAGGCATAGGCTTCGAACACCGGAAACCGGCCGCCGCGGGTGAGGCCGTTGATCAGCGCGGTGATGAACACGGTCTTGCCGGCCCGCGACAGGCCGGTGACGCCGAGCCGCACCGTCGGATTGAAGAAGTGCTCCCCATAGTCGATCAGCGCCTGGGCCGACAACCGCGCCTCTTCGACCATATCCTGGAAACTGAATGCCATGTGAACGTTAGGGGATCTCGGGCGGGAATACGCAAAATGGATTAGTCACAAAAGTGGCAACTGCCTGAAGAAAATCAAGCTTCATACTTCTACCGCCTTTGTCGGCAAATCAGTCGTTTGAACGACGCGCCGATCCCGAAACACCCATAGAAGAGGGCATTGCCTCATTCCTGCGGATTGCCATGACCGCCTTCCAACTGAAACAACTTGCATCCACCTCCGTCCACGCCGCGGCCGACGTGATCGGCTGGAACTATGACCGCGCCGAGGTCATCGCGGACGGAATAGTCCACGCGATCGGCGTGCTCTCCGGCATCATCGCCGCGACCGTGCTGGTGGTGCTGACGGCGGTCTATGCCGACGCCACCTACATCGTCGGCGTCTCGATCTACGTCGCCGGCCTGCTCTCGATGCTGGTGCTGTCGGCGACCTATAATCTCTGGCCGGTGTCGCCGGCCAAATGGCTGCTGCGGCGGTTCGACCATTCCGCGATCTATCTCCTGATCGCGGCGACCTATACGCCGTTCATCCTGGAGGTGAGGGACAGCGGGCTCGCGCTGGTGCTGCTCGCCGGCGTCTGGTGCGTGGCCATCCTCGGCATCGTGCTGAAGCTGTTCTATCCCGGCCGCTTCGACCGCGTCTCGGTCGGCATCTATCTCGCCATGGGCTGGAGCGGCGTGATGCTCTACGACGCCGTGGTCAAGGCGTTGCCCGCGCTGGTGCTGGGCTTCATCCTTGCCGGCGGCCTGCTCTACAGCTTCGGCGTGATCTTCCACGCCTGGCGGCGGCTGCGCTTCCAGAATGCGATCTGGCACGGCTTTGTCTTGGCCGGTGCGGCGTGCCATTATACCGCGGTGCTCGACCTCGTGTTGAGCTGAGCAGGCTTCAAGAAGCGGTATAATAAAAGAGGAGACGTCGCATGCAGGTGACCGGCAAGGTCGTGGTCGTCACGGGCGGCGCAAACGGCATCGGCAAGGCGCTGTGCGAGGCCTTTTACAACGCGGGCGCAGCCAAGGTCGTCGTCGCGGATATGGATGCCGCCAATGCAAGGGCGGTCGCGGCCATGGTGGATGGTGCGGCCTTCAAATGCGACGTCGCGCAGGAAAAGGATATTTCGCACGTCATCGAGGAGACCGAGCGGCAGTTCGGCCCCATCGACCTGTTCTGCTCCAATGCCGGCATCGGCGGCGGTTTCGATCCGATGTCCGTCAATGCCGGCGGCGCCTCCGACGAGCCGTGGCAGCGCAGCTGGGCGATCCACGTCATGGCCCATGTCTATGCGGCGCGGCATCTCATCCCGCGCATGAAGGCGCGCGGCGGGGGCTATTTCCTCAACACGATCTCGGCCGCGGGCCTGCTGTCGCAGGTCGGCAGCCCGGCCTATTCGACGACCAAGCATGCGGCGGTCGGCTTTGCCGAGAATCTCGCGATCTCGCACAAGGCCGACAACATCAAGGTCTCGATCCTCTGCCCGCAGGGCGTCGACACCAATATGCTGCGCTCGATCCCGAAGGGCCCGCAATCCGGCGACGGCGACCTCACGCCCGAGCAGGTGGCGAAAGACGTGCTCGCCGGCCTCGAGCAGGAAACGTTCCTGATCCTGCCGCATCCGCAGGTGCTCGGCTACATGCGCAAGAAGACCGAGAATTACGACCGCTGGATCGGCGGCATGGCCAAGATCCAGGCGAAGATGCGGGAGGAGTTCGGGAAGTGACCTTCAGGTCATCCCGGGGCGGTCCGTAGGATCGAACCCGGGATCTCGAGATTCCGGGTTCGATGCTTCGCATCGCCCCGGAATGACGAAAGCTATCGGGGCTACACCAGCGCCTCATCCTCCACCCGGCTCTGCCTGAGCGCCCGCGCATAGAGCATCATCCCCTCACGCACGATGCGCTGCTCCGCTTCTGTCAACGCCGCCAGCGCGCCGCGCACCTGCTGGCGGCCGAATGCGTGCAGCGCCTGCAGCGTGCGCCGGCCCTTCGCCGTCAGCGACAGCCTCTTGCTGCGCGCATCAAGTTCGTCCGGCGTCTCACGTAGCTCGCCGCAATCGATCAGCTTGCGCACCAGGCGGCTGACGCTGGATTTTTCCAGACGCAGGAAGTCGCCGAGCTCGCCTGAAGTCATCGGGCCGCGGATCCCGATCTCCAAAATCGTATGGACGGCGGACGGCGGATAGTCCGATGCCGCCACCGTCGCATCCATGAAGCCGAGCTCGCGCACCATCAGGCGCGAGGCGGCGCGGATGTCGTCGATCACGGCAAGCTCGGTCATCTTGACTCCCGGCATATAGTTGTATCATACAACTATACGGGCGCAACGGCGCGCACAAGCGTTTTGGAGTGAGCGATGAGCGGAGCTTTGCCGGCTGGTCAGCGGATGAGAGGCAAGATTTGCCTGGTCACCGGCGGGGGCAGCGGCATCGGCCGTGCCACGGCGCTCCGCATGGCGTCCGAGGGCGCCGAAGCGATCTTTGTCGCCGGCCGGCGTGAAGCCGAGATCGACGCCACCGCCTCAGCGTGCCGTGAGCTCGGCGTGGAGGCCGTCCCGGTCAAAACCGACATCACGCGTGAGGACGAGGTCGAACGGCTGGTGCGTACGGCCGTCGAGCGCTGCGGCCGGCTCGACGTCGCCTTCAACAATGCCGGCTTCCAGGAGCGCCGCGCGCCGCTGGAAGAGCAGGGCACCGATATCTACGACAGCGTGTTCGACACCAATGTCCGTGCGCTGTTTCTCTGTCTGCGCCATCAATTGCCGGCGATGCTGGCGCAGGGGCGCGGCAGCATCGTCGTCAATGCCTCCGTCAGCGGCGTGCGCAATCCCAATCCCGGCTTCTCGCTCTATTCGGCCTCGAAAGCAGCCGCGATCTCGCTGACGCGCTCGGCGGCGCTGGAGAACGCCCCGCGCGGCATCCGCATCAATGCCATCGCGCCCGGCCGCGTCGTCACCGACATGATGCTGCGCGCCGGTGTCGGCGACGTCGCAACCGTCAGCGCCGGCCTGCCGCTGCGGCGGATGGGAAGCCCGGAGGAGGTGGCGGAAGCCGTGGTGTGGCTGTCGTCCGACGCATCGTCCTATGTCGTCGGGCATGTGCTCGCCGCGGACGGGGGATTTTTGGCGTCGTAGAGGGCCTAATGCTTCTGCCCGTACAGCACCGGCACCGCCGAATCCACGACGACCTCGATCAGGCTCGTCCCCTCATGCGCCATGCCGCGCTTGAGCGCCTCACCCAGGTCCGCGGCCTTCGTCACCCGCACCGCATGGCAGCCCGTGCCTTCGGCGAGCCGGACGAAATCGATCCCTGGCAGCTCGAGCCCCGGCACGTTGCGCACCTGCATCACCTGGCTGAACGAGCGCATCGCGCCGTAGCCTGAATTGTTGATGACGACGACGGTGAGCGGCAGCTTGCGCTGCGCGGCGGTCCACAGCGCCTGGATCGAATACATCGCCGAGCCGTCGCCGATCAGGCAGACGGTGCGGCTGTTCGGCTTGCCGAGCGCCATACCGACGGCCGCGGGCAGCGAGTAGCCGAGGCCGCCGCTCGCCATGGTGTAGAAACTGTCCTGGCCCGGCATCGGCAGAAACTTCTGCATCGCCGGCCGGTGCGAGGGCACTTCCTCGACGACCGACGTACCTTCCGGCATCGCCTGCGACAGCGAATGCAGCAGGAACTCGACCGGCAGCGGATCAGCGGCTTGCGGCGCCGGCGGCAGCGTACGGCCTTTTGGCACGACGCGTTTGCTCTCGGGCAGGAGGTCGAGCAGCAGGCTGAGCGCCGGCTTCATGGTGGCGATGATGCTGGTTCCCATGGGCGTGACCGCCGCCGCATCCGGATCATCGGTGATCTGAAAGATCGTCGCGCCGCCGTCGAAGATGGCGGCATGGCCCTCGACATGGAAGGTGAACACCGGCGCGCCGATGACGACGACAAGGTCGTGCGCGCGCAGCGCATCGGACAGTTGCGCCGGCGAAGCGTGCAGAAAGCCTGCGAACTGCGGATGCCGCTCCGGGAACGAGCAGCGCGCCGAAAACGGGCTGACCCAGACGCTGGTCTTGGCCTTCTCGGCGACGCGCACCATCAGATCGACCGCGCCGGCGCGGTCGACGCCGGGGCCGACGACGAGGGCAGGGTGCTTTGCGCTGGCGAGCGCCGCGGCCAGCGCCTTCATCGCGTCAGGCTCCGGGCCGATCTCGCGGCTGACCTTGCGCGCTTCCACCGGCGCCGTCGCATGGGCCCAGTCGTCGATCGGGATCGACACGAAGGTCGGCCCGCACGGCGGCTGCATCGCGGTGTAGTAGGCGCGCGCGATTGCGGCCGGCACGTCCTCGGGCCGTGCCGGCTCGATGCTGTATTTGACATAAGGCCGCGGAAATTCGGAGGCCCGCTCGGCATAGAGGAACGCCTGCAGCGGCAGGATCGAGCGCGCCTGCTGGCCCGCGGTGATCACAAGCGGCGTCTGGTTGCGATGCGCGGTGTAGATGTTGCCGAGCGCGTTGCCGACGCCCGCGGCCGAGTGCAGATTGACGAAGCCGGCATTGCGCGTCGCCTGCGCATAGCCATCGGCCATGCCGACCGCGCTGGCCTCCTGCAGCGCCAGCACGTAGTCGATGTCGTCGGGCCAGTCGGAAAGGAACGGCAGCTCGGTCGAACCAGGGTTGCCGAACACTCTAGTGATGCCGAAGGCGCGCAGCAGATCGAGCGTCGCCTGCTTGACGGTGACGGACTTGCTGCCGGTCTTGCCGCTCTTGGCCATGGTTTCCGTCCCCTGTTGTTGAGCAAAGGTAGCAGCCTCACCCCGTCATTGCGAGGAGCCCTTGCGACGAAGCAATCCAGACTGCCTCCAGAAAGTTTCTGGATTGCTTCGCTCGCAATGACGGGGAGAGAGCGGGAGCTACCACACCGCCGTCCCCTTCATCGTCGGCTGCCCCTCCGCGTTCGCGGTCCACAGCTCCATGCCCGCTTCTAGCTCGTTGGCATTGACCGAGAACTCGGTGCCCTCGAACAGCGGCTGCAGCCCGCGATAGGTGAACGTCTTCGGCGCCTTGCCGCCGTGGAGCTTCGCCGCCATCTCGATGATCAGCGCCGCCTGCAACGGGCCGTGGAAGATCAGGCCCGGATAGCCCTCGACCTCAGTGACGTAGTCGCGATCGTAATGGATGCGGTGACCGTTGAAGGTCAGCGCGGAGTAGCGGAACAGCAGCACGGGATCGGACACATGCGTCTCGCGGTGCTGCGCTTTCGGTGGCGGAGGCGGGGCCTTGGCTGGAGCCGCCTGCGTGCTCGTCATCTCGCGATAGACGATGTCCTGCCGCTCGCGGATGGCAACGCCGCGTGGGGAAGAGATGCTGTGCTCGACCGAGACGAAGCACAGCGTGCCGGTCGAGCCTGATTTCACCTGCACGTCGGCAATGCGCGAGGTCCGCGTCGATTCATCGCCAACCTGCAGCGGCTCGAGGAATTCGATTTCGCCGCCGGCCCACATCCGGCGCGGCAGCGGCACCGGCGGCAGGAAGCCGCCGCGGGTGGGATGGCCATCGGGGCCGAGCATCGACATCGGAAACACCGGCTGCGCCAGGCACCAATGCACCGTGAACGGCGCGGTGTCGCCTTTTTTGGGTTCGCCGACCTCCTGGAACAGCGTCGCGCGCAGACCCATGACGAGCTGCGCGGTGACGATGTCGGTGGCCTCTGTGCTGCGGCCGATCCATTGCCGCAAGTGATCGATATCGAGCTTGTCGGTCATGACGCCTCGCTCTCTTACTTTCTTGAGTTTGGCTTTTCGCCGATGGCGGGCACGGCGCCATAGCTGCGCGTCTCGCCGACGATGATCGGCGCCGGCGCGGGATAGCTGACGCGTCCCTGCGGCGTGTCGACCTCGATCCGGCGCAGATGCGGATGATTGGTGAGGTCGGCCATGGTGTTGACCTCGGCGAAGGCGATGTCGGCGTCCGACAGCCGCTTCAAGAGCTCGTCGCGCGTCATCTTGCCGAAGATATCCGCGACGGTCTTGTCGGTGAACTCGCGGTTGCGCACGCGCTCGACCATGTTGGCGACGCGCGGATCGGCGGGCAGGTCCGGCTGGTCCAAAACCTTCGCGCACAGCGTCTTCCACTCGCGCTCGCTCTGGATCGAGATCAGGATGTCCTTGCCGTCTTTTGAGGTGAACACGCCGTAGGGCGCGATCGAGGGATGGCGCAGGCCCATGCGCTTGGGGGGATTGCCGGCTTCGGAATTCAGCAGCGGCACGGTGCACCAGTCCGCCATCACGTCGAACATGGAGATGCGGATGTCGGCGCCCTTGCCGGTGCGTCCGCGCGCGATCAGTGCTTCCAGGATCGCAGCATGCGCGGTCGCGCCGGTCGCGACGTCGACGATCGACATCCCGACGCGCGAGGCGCCATCAGGGTTGCCGGTGATCGAGGCAAGCCCACTCTCGGCCTGAATCAGGAGGTCATAGGCCTTGCGGTGCGCGTAGGGGCCTTCGTCGCCATAGCCGGTGATGGTGCATGAGATCAGCTTTGGATAGTCCTTCAGCAGCCGCTCGCGAGAAAAGCCGAGCTTGTCCATCGACCCCGGCTTGAGGTTCTGGATCAGCACGTCGGCGCTTGCGATCAGCTTCTCCAGCTCGGCGCGGCCTTCCTTTGTCGTGAGATCGACTACGGCGGATTGCTTGCCGCGGTTGAGCCAGACGAAATAGCTGCTCTGGCCCTTGGCCGCCGCGTCATAGCCGCGGGCGAAATCGCCCTCGGGCCGCTCGATCTTGATCACCTCCGCGCCGGCATCCGCCAGCCGCGAGGAGCAGAACGGCGCCGCCACCGCCTGCTCGACCGCAATCACCCTGATCCCGTCCAATGCTCCCATGACGTGACCTCAGTACGAGCGGGGCATGCCGAGCACATGCTCGGCGACGTAGGACAGCACGAGATTGGTCGAGATCGGCGCCACCTGATAGAGCCGGGTCTCGCGGAACTTGCGCTCGACATCGTATTCCTCGGCAAAGCCAAAGCCGCCATGGGTCTGGATGCAGGCATTCGCTGCTTCCCAGGACGCATCCGCCGCCAACATCTTGGCCATGTTGGCCTCGGCGCCGCAATCGAGCCCGGCCTCGTATTTGCGCGTGGCTTCCTTCACCATCAGCTCGGCCGCGCGCATCGAGGCATAGGCCTTGGCGATCGGGAACTGGATGCCTTGATTCTGGCCGATCGGACGGCCGAATACGGCGCGCTCCTTCGCATAGTTCGTCGCTTTCGCGATGAACCACTTTGCGTCGCCGACGCATTCGGCGGCGATCAAAATGCGCTCGGCATTCATGCCGGAAAGGATGTAGCGAAAGCCCTTGCCTTCCTCGCCGATCAGATTCTCCGCCGGCACCTTCATGTCGGTGAAGAACACCTCGGTGGTAGCGTGGTTCATCATGGTGCGGATCGGGCGGATCTCGAGGCCGTTACCCTTCGCCTCCCGCATGTCGACGATGAACACGGAAAGACCATCCGTGCGCTTCTTAACCTTTTCCTTCGGCGTGGTGCGTGCCAGCAGCACCATCAGGTCGGAATGCTCTGCACGGCTGGTCCAGATCTTCTGGCCGTTGACGATGTAGCTGTCGTTGCCGTCCTTGCGCGCGAAGGTCTTCAGCGAGGAGGTGTCGGTGCCGCTGGTCGGCTCGGTGACGCCGAAGGCCTGCAGGCGCAATTCGCCGCTCGCGATCTTCGGCAGGTACTTCGCCTTCTGCTCGGCGTTGCCGTGCCGCAGCACGGTGCCCATCGTGTACATCTGGGCGTGGCAGCCGCCGCCATTGCAGCCCGCACGCTGGATCTCTTCCAGGATCGCCGCGGCCGCCGACAGCTTCAGGCCCGCGCCGCCATATTCCTCCGGGATCAGCACCGAGAGATAGCCGGCCTCGGTCAGCGCATCGACGAAGGCTGTGGGGTAGGCCATCTCGCGATCGAGCTTGCGCCAATATTCGCCGGGAAACTGCGCGCACAGCTTGGCGACGGCTTCGCGGATGTCGGCGTGATCTTCGATGTGCTGTTCTTGACTCATGGCGTTTCCAGTTCTTAGCGGCAGTTAAGATAACGCCGGCCGATCCTCTGGCGTTGTGAAAACAATGCCAGCCCCCTATGCTCATTTGTTATAGCGTATGAAGTAGCCTTCCAGGATTGGCAAGCATGGATTTCCGGCAGCTTAGGACTTTCAGTTGCGTGGCGGAGCTCGGCAGCCTCTCCAAGGCATCCGACACGTTGCGGGTGGCGCAGCCGGCGCTGAGCCGCCAGATCAAGCTCTTGGAACACGAGCTGCGCACCGAACTCTTCACCCGCAACGGCCGCGGCATGGTGCTGACCGAAGCCGGCCGGCTGCTGCTGGCGCGCACCTCCGGCATCGTGCGGCAGATCGATCAGATCCGCGACGACATCCAGTCGGCCAAAGGGCCGCCGTCGGGTCAGGTCGTGCTCGGCCTTGTTCCAACCGTGAGCTGCGTGTTGTCGGCGCGCTTTGCGCGGCGCTGCGTCGAAAAATTTCCCGGCATCTCGCTGCGCATCGTCGAGAGCTATAGCGGCCACCTGGTCGAATGGCTGCATCGCGGCGAGATGGATCTCGCCATCCTCTATGGCCGTTCCGCCGATCTGCATCTCAACGTGGCGAGCTTGGGACGCGACAACATCGTCGCGGTCGGCCCGCGCGGCTGCGGCCTCGCACGCAAGAAGAGCGTCGACATCGGCTGGCTGTTGCGGCAACGGCTGGTGTTGCCGTCTCATTCCCACGGCCTCCGCGCGCTGATCGAGCACGCGGCCGCCCAGCGCAAGATCAAGCTCAACGTCCAGCTCGAGGCGGATTCGTTTCGCGTGCTGACAAGCCTGGTCGAGGAGGGCCTCGGCTTCGCGCTGCTGCCGCCCTCGTCGGTCCATGGCGAGGTCGCCGACGGGCGGCTGGAAACCACGGCCGTCTCGAAGCCGATGACGCGCGAGCTCATTTTCGCTTCTCCGATCGATCGTCCGGTTTCGACGGCCTCACTCGCCGTCACCGCGCTGCTGCGCGAGGAAGTCGCCGCCTGCCGCAAGGACGGCGTGTGGGACATCAGATTGAGTTAGATGCCGTGGTAGAACAGGCGCGCGACGCCGTGTCTTCGCATCTGGTGCGAGCTGTCATGCCGAAATTTTATAGCTGGGCCAGGGGGCTGCGCGTCTGACGCGCAAGTATCTCCAAGAGCTCGTCATTGCGAGCGCAGCGAAGCAATCCAGGAATCCCTCAGCGGTGATAGTCTGGATTGCTTCGTCGCAAGAGCTCCTCGCAATGACGGAGGATGGAGCTCAGGTCGGAATCCGCACCGGCAGCGTCTCATAGCCCTTGATGAAGCTGGAATAGATCCGCTTGGGCTCGCCGACCACCTCGATGCGGTCGAAGCGCTTCAGCATCTCCTCCCAGACGATCTTGAGCTGCAGCTCGGCAAGACGCATACCGACGCAGCGGTGGATACCGAAGCCGAACGATAGATGCGTGCGCGGGCGCGGGCGGTCGATGATGAAATCGTTCGGCCGCTCGAACATCTCCTCGTCGCGGTTGCCGGAGACGTACCACATCACCACGCGGTCGCCCTTCCTGATCTGCTTGCCGCCGATCTCGGTATCTTGGAGCGCGGTGCGCCGCATATGGGCCAGCGGCGTCTGCCAGCGGATCACCTCGGGCACCATGGAATCGATCAGCGCCGGGTTGGCGCGGAGCTTGTCGTACTGCTCGGGGTTCTCGTTCAGCGCCAGCACCGAGCCGGTCATGGTGTTGCGCGTGGTGTCGTTGCCGCCGACGATGAGCAGGATGATGTTGCCCATGAGATTGTCGGGGTCCATATGGCGTGTGGCGTCGTTGTGTGCCATCAGCGACAGCAGATCGTTGCGCGGCGCCGAGTTGACGCGCTCGTTCCACAGCTTGGACATGTAGGCGTAGCACTCGTCCATCTCGCGGCGGCGCTCTTCGGCGGAGGCGACGATGCCGCTCTTGGGCAGCGCGGTGGAGACGTCGGACCAGCGCGTCAGCTTGCGCCGCTCCTCCCAGGGGAAGTCGAATAGGGTCGCCAGCATCTGCGTCGTCAGCTCGATCGAGACGCGCTCGACGAAATTGAAGGTCTCGTTGCGCGGCAGATTGTCGAGCACGCTCTGCGAGCGCTGCCGGATCAGCTTCGCCAGCTCGTCCAGATGGGTCGGGGTGAACATCGGCGACACCGTCTTGCGCTGCGACGAATGTTTGGGCTGGTCCATCGCGATGAAGCTCGGATAGTCGTAGCCGGGCGGCACGTCGCGGATCGAGATGCCGCCGAGCGTCGAGTCCGAGGAAAAGATGCCGTGATGGGTGTCGACATGCATGATGTCGTTGTATTTCACCACCGACCAATAGGGCTCGATCGGCGCGTTGGTGCAGTAGTGCACCGGCTCTTCCTTGCGCAGCCGCTCGAACCACGGCCACAGCGTGTCGTCCTGGAACAGCCTGGGCGCGCCGGGGTGGAATTGCGACAACGGCGTCGCATAGGCCTCCTCGCGCGCCTTCCGCATGCGTTCGGCCTTGTCCACTTTAACCGGCGCTTGGAGGTTCATCGTCGTGGCTCCAGTTGGTTTTCTTAACCTCTCCCGCTTGCGGGAGAGGTCGGCGCGTCCCGGGCGATGCGAAGCATCGTCCCGTGCGCCGGGTGAGGGTTTTCTCCTCTTGGGGATAGTCCCATTGCCGAGATACCCTCTCCCCGACCCTCTCCCGCAAGCGGGAGAGGGAGCGCAGCTTGCTTGCGGGCGCAGCGCGAAATCATCTTGCTGCCAATCTACGCCGCGATCTTCACAGGCAGCTCTTCAAGTCCCTTCACAAAACTCGAATAGACCCGCTTCGGCTCGCCGACCACATCGATATGGTCGAACCGCTTAAGGATCTCTTCCCAGATAATCTTGAGCTGGAGTTCGGCAAGCCTGAGGCCAACGCAACGATGAATGCCGAAGCCGAAGGACAGATGCGTGCGCGGGCGGGCGCGGTCGATGATGAAGTCGTAGGGCCTCTCGATCGCCTCCTCGTCGCGGTTGCCCGAGACGTACCACATCACGACCTTGTCACCTTTCTTGATCTGCTTGCCGCGGAACTCGAAATCGGAGAGCGCGGTGCGGCGCATATGCGCCAGCGGCGTCTGCCAGCGGATCACTTCGGGGACGAAACTGTCGAGCAGAGCGGGGTTTTCGCGCAGCTTGCGATATTGCTCCGGATGCTGGCTCAGCGCGAGCAGCGAGCCCGACATGGTGTTGCGCGTGGTGTCGTTGCCGCCGACGATCAAGAGGATGAGATTGCCGAGGAAGTTCTTGGCATCCATGTCGCGCGTCGCGGCGCCATGCGCCATCATCGAGAGCAGGTCGCTCTTCGGCGGCTGCGCGATGCGTTCTTTCCAGAGGCGCGCGAAATAGGCCGCGCATTCGGTCAGTTCGGCCTGGCGCTCGTCCTCGGTGGCGACGAGGCCGTCAGGGCCGGGGATCGTAGTGGCAATGTCGGACCAGCGCGTCAGCTTGCGGCGGTCCTCCCACGGGAAGTCGAACAGCACCGCCAGCATCTGCGTGGTCAGCTCGATCGAGACGCGGTCGACCCAGTCGAACACCTCGCCGCGCGGCAGGTTGTCCAGGCACTCGGCCGAGCGCTTGCGGATGTTGAGCGCGAGATTGTCCAGATGCGTCGGCGTGAACATCGGCGCCACGGTCTTGCGCTGCGCGGCATGGCGCGGCGGGTCCATCGAGATGAAACTCTCGCGGCGCAGGTCCGGGTCGATGTCGCGGATGGTGATGCCGCCGAGCGCGGAGGCCGAGGAGAACACCGAATGGTTGGTCTCGATCTCCATGATGTCGTTGTAGCGCGTCACCGACCAGTACGGCCCGAACATCGAGTCCTTGCAATAGTGCACGGGATCTTCGCGGCGGAGGCGATCGAAATAGGGCCAGAACGTATCGGTCCTGAACAGTTCCGGATCGCCCGGATCGAACTGCTCAAGCGGCAATTTCGACGCGCGCTCGCGAAGTGCGTCGAGCTTGGCCGCGCTCTCGATGGTCCCATGCATGACCGTTCTCCCTGGCACGAACCGCGCGTCGTTGAATTCTGCGCTGCGGTATTTGATTTGCAATTACAGCTGGTTGTCTGCGCCGGAGCAAGGGAGAGTTTTGTCACGTCCAACCTTTGCGAGAGGGGCGAGACCTCCATCAACGTGATCCCCCGCACACCGTTTGTCGCGAAATCATGCCAGAAACCGACTGGAATCGAGGTAAATCGAACCCGGCCATCTTGGGGATCGACCAATCTCTGACCTATAGTTTGATCGCAATAGACCAGCATCCCGAGGTTGCCGCCGTGAACGACATGCAATGGACCCCGATCGGCTCTCAGCCCCTTCCGCCGCCGCTGCCGTCCACAGGGGTCGACTTCACCGGAAACCGCTCCGAATTCCGCAAATTGGTCACCAAGGGTGCCATGCTGGAGCTCGTCACCTTCGGCTTCTACCGGTTCTGGCTGGTTACCGACATTCGCCGTCATCTATGGGCGAACACCGCGGTCGATGGCGATGCCGCCGAATATACCGGCCGGGCCAAGGAGCTGCTGGTCGGCTTCCTGTTCGCGCTCGCGATCCTGGTGCCGATCTATCTCGCCTACTTCCTGATCGGCATCGAGTTCGAGCGCTGGCAGGGCTTTGCCTCGGTGCCTCTGTTCATCGGCTTCTACGCCTTCGGCCAGTTCGCGATTTTTCGCGCGCGGCGCTATCGGCTGACGCGTACGGTCTGGCGCGGCGTGCGGTTCTGGATGGACGGCTCCGGCTGGGCCTATGCGTTCCGAGCGATGGCGTGGGGCCTGCTGGTGTTCCTGACGCTCGGCCTGGCGCTGCCGTGGCGCGAGGCCGCGCTCGAACGCTACAAGATGCAGCATACCCATTACGGCGACCTCCGCGGTGATTTCGAAGGCGACGGCTGGACCTTCTTCAAGCGCGGCTGGTGGCTGTGGCTGCTCAGCCCGATCGCGCTGTTGATCTTCCCGCTCGCGCCGTTCTTCTATGCCGAGTTCAAGGCGCGCGAGTGGCGCTGGTGGCTCGACGGCATCCGCATCGGCGGCGTCAGCCTGTCCTCGAACCTGCCTCATGATGCTTTCTACGGGCTGTATTGGAAGGTGATCGGCTGGTGGACGTTGCTGTCGATGGCTTTCTCCGCCTATCTCGGCGGCAGCGCCTTGCTCGTCGTTGCGCTGAGCGGCGTTCCGGCCGATCGGGTGTTCGGCTCCGACAATGCCGCCAAGAGCATCCCGATGGTGGTGGTGATGGTGATTGGCTATTTCGCCCTGGCGCTCGCGATCAACATCGTGATGCGGGTCTATCTCCAGCGCGATCTCTGGGCCAAGGTGCTGGAGACCGTCAAGGTGCACAACATTGCGGCCGCCGCGGATGTGCGTGGCAGCGGCCAGCTTGCCAGCGCGCTCGGCGAAGGTTTTGCCGACGGACTCGATGTCGCGGGATTTTGAGCTGTGAGTGAGTTGTCCACCGAGGCGTCTGCGCAGTCCGTCAAGCCGACCATCTTCTTCGACGGCGTGTCGAGCCGCAGGCGTCAGGTGAAGCTGATGCTGGGTGATGTGCTCGAGATCGTCGAGGAGGGCGGAGCGCCCGTGCGCTGGGCCTATGCCGACATCCGTCGCGCCGACAGCCCGGGTGGCGTCCTGCGGCTCGCCTGTACGTCCGCGCCGTCCCTGGCGCGGCTCGAAATCCGCGACGCTGTCCTCGCAGCGGATCTGACCGCGCGATGCTTGCGCCTCGATGAGCATCAGACCTCGCGGCGTGGCGTTGCCAAAATCGTTGGCTGGTCGGTGGCGGCCGCCGTCTCCATCGTCTGCGTCGTGCTGTTCGGCGTGCCACTCGCCGCCGACCGTCTCGCGCCGCTGGTGCCGAAGCCCGTCGAGCGGCGCATCGGCGATGCCGCCGAAGTGCAGATGAAAACCATCTTCGGCCGCAATACGTGCGAAGATCCCGCAGGCAAGGCCGCGTTCACAAAACTCGTCAACCGCTTGCGCGATGCCGCAGGTCTCGACGATGATTCCATGACGGCCGGTGTGCTGCCGACCTCGGTGCCGAATGCCTTCGCATTGCCGGGCGGCAAGGTGTTCGTGCTCAAGGGCCTGCTCGACAAGGCCGAAAGCCCCGACGAGCTCGCCGGTATCCTCGCCCACGAGCTCGGCCATCTCAAGCATCACGACAATATGCGCGGGTTGATCTACAACGGCGGCACCTCGTTCCTGATCGGCCTGTTGTTCGGCGACGTCACCGGCTCGAGCGCGGTGATCTTCGCCTCGCGCACCCTGGTCGAGGCCTCCTATTCGCGCGAGGCCGAGACCGCCGCCGATACGTTCGCGATCGAGGTCATGCACAAGCTCGGCCGCTCGCCAAAACCCGCTTTTGAGCTGATGTTCCGCATCACCGGCAAGGAAGGCGGCTCGACGCTCACGACGATCCTCGCCAGCCACCCCCTGACCGAGGACCGGCTCGCACGGATGACCAGGGAAGATCGCCCCGCCAGCGGCCCGCCGCTATTGACGGACAAGGAATGGAAGGCGCTGAAGGGCGTTTGCGGCAGCGGGAAGATCTAGGGCCGCAGCGTCACCTCGTCCCGTAGGCACGGTCGCCGGCGTCGCCAAGGCCCGGCAGGATGAAGCCGTTCTCGTCGAGGCCCTCGTCCACCGCCGCGGTCCAGATCGGCACGTCCGGATGAAAGCCGCGCAGCCGCTCCAGCCCTTCCGGCGCTGCGATCAGGCAAGCGAGGCGGATATCCCTGGCGCCGCGCTCCTTCAGCCGGTCGATGGCGGCGACCGCCGTGTTGGCGGTCGCGACCACCGGCGTCACCACGATGGCGAGGCGCTCGCTGAGATCGGACGGCGATTTGAAGAAATATTCGACCGCGGCAAAGCTGTGCGGCTCGCGATAGAGGCCGATATGGGCGACGCGCGCGGTCGGCACCAGATCCATCATGCCGTCGACGAAGGTGGTGCCGGCGCGCAGCATCGGCACGAACACCAGCTTCTTGCCGGCGATCTTGGCCGAGTGCATCGTCGCCAGCGGCGTCTCGATGACGGTGTCAGTGAGCGGCAAATCGCGCGTCACCTCGTAGCACAGGAGCATGCCGATCTCCTTGATCAGCTCCCTGAACGATTTGGTCGAGATGGACTTGTCCCGCACCAAGGTCAGCTTGTGCTGCACCAGCGGATGATCGACGATCGTGACGCCTTCCATGATTGGTTGCTCCTGAAATTCATCAAGCGGATGCGTGAGCGACAATGAGGGTTCAGAAAACCGTGCCGTCGCTGATCACCTTGAGCGGCGGCGAGCCGTCGGGCCGGCGTGAAAAGGCAATGCTGCGGCCGGCGGCCCAGGTGCCGCCTTCGAGGATGCTGGCGAGCGGCAATGTTTCGCGCGTGCGGCCGAGTTTTGCGCGAACCAGTTCAGCTAACCGGTCGAGCAGCGCAACCGTCAGCGCGCGCCATTCCACGACGAGCAGCGAATCCACCGCATGCGCGCGCTCGGCGTCGGCGGGATCGCGCAGGCGCAGCACCTCGTGATCGACGAACAGGCCGCCATTGCGGTATTCGGCAAGTCCGGTCAGCCCGTCGATGTCGATGACATTGAATCCCGCGCGCTGCAGCGGCTCGATCAGCGAATAGCTCAGCCATTGCGACAGCTTGTGCAGCGGCACCAGGCCTGCGGTCGCATCATCCGCCTTGAGCGCCGGATGGCGCCAGCAATCGCCGAGCGGGACGCCGGCGAGCTCCAGCCGCGATGGCCAGATCGGCCCGAGCTGGTTCAGCACCGCGGACAGTATGTCGGGTGCGGGAATAGCGCCGCTTAAAGCCTGCGCCGCGATGTGATCGAACAGCCCGCCCGGCCGCGGCGTGTCGTGCAGACCAAAGACGTCCGCGCGCTCGGCCACCCGCCTGCCCAGGCGCTGCAGCAGGTCGGTTCGCCCTTCGGGACCGAGCAGCGGATTGGCGGTGCTCACCTGAAACGCGGCCGTAAGCGCGGCGAGGGGGAGCTCCGCGAGCACGTCGGCATCGGCCCTCAAGGGCGAGGCGGCATCGCGCGAAAAAAGTCCATTCGCGAACATGTCGAGGCTCGCGATCGCGAGCCCCTCGGACCGCCCGATGCTGTCTCCTGTCACCGCGTCGCGATAGCGCCACGCCGCGCCCGCACCGGCATCGAGCAGCACGCTGACGATGGCGAGGTCGAATTCGGCGCGCGCACGTGCCGCATGATCCGGCCACGAGACAGCGTCGGCCAGCCGCGCCCAGCGGTCGACGCCGCTAAGCACAAAATGCCGCCAGCGTGCATGGAAGGGAATGTCGAGCGCCGGATAGGCTTTTCGCGTGACCGCGAGCACGGCCTCCGCGACACCATCCATGCGGTCGAGATCTACAGTGAAGTGGTTCAAGCCGCCGGCAAGGCCGAGCTCGAGCATCTGCCCGGCCCGCGCGCGCACCGCCGCTGCGGTGAGCAGCGCGCGCGCCTGTCGTTCCAAAGCCTCCGCCATCGCGCGATCAGTATTTTTCCAGCGAGCGGCCGACCACGCCATCCACGTCCTTCTCGGGCGCGATGTCGGTCGAGTAATAGCCGGCCGCCTTCTTGGCGGCGATCTCGACATAGGCGTCGGCCGGAATCAGCTCCGGCGGGATCGGCACGCGCTCGACGATGTCGATGCCTTGCGAGGTCAGCGCGTCGTATTTCATGTCGCTCATCGACAGGAAACGGTCGATCCGCTTCAGGCCGAGCCAGTGGATCGTATCCGGCATCAACTGCTGGAAGCGCGCGTCCTGCACGCCCGCGACGCATTCGGTGCGCTCGAAATAGGCCGCGGCGGCATCGCCGTCCTCCTGGCGCTTGCGCGCGTTGTAGACCAGGAATTTGGTGACCTCGCCGAGCGCGCGGCCTTCCTTGCGGTTGTAGACGACGAGCCCGAGCCCACCCTCCTGCGCGCCGCGCGCGGATTCCTCGATGCCGTGGATCAGATAGGGCCGGCAGGTGCAGATGTCGGAGCCGAACACGTCGGAGCCGTTGCACTCGTCATGCACGCGGCAGGTGATCTTGGTGCGATGATCAGGCAGTTTTGTCACATCGCCGAACATGTAGACGGTGGTGCCGCCGATCGGCGGCAGGAACACCTTCATGTCCGGCCGGGTCACCAGCTCCGGGAACATGCCGGCGGTCTGCTCGAACAGCGTGCGCCGCAGCTCGGTCTCGGCGGTGCCGAAGCGCGCCGCCAGGCCCGGCAGGTACCACACGGGATCGATCGCGATCTTCACCACCGAGACGCTGCCATTGGCGTGCACGACCTCGCCGTCGGCGCGCAGCCGCTTTGCCGCGAGCGCCTCGCGGATCTCCGGCAAGTCGAGCCGCGCCCGCGTCACCGCGATGCTCGGCCGGATGTCGACACCCTCCGCAATGTCTTTGCCGAAATTCTCGGCGACGAGGTGCCCCCAGGGATCGAGCGCGACGATTTTCGTGGGATCACGCCACTGCTCGAACGGCCCGATGGTCGCCGCCGGAAACGTGTTGGTGAGGTCGGGCCGCCGGATCGGATCGAGCGCGCCGGCGGACACCGCGAGCGCGCGGTACATTGCATAGGACCCGCCATGGCTGCCGATCACGTTGCGATCGCCTGCGCGTGACACCGTGCCGATGATCGGTCCGCGGGCGCGCGCATCAGTCGCGCCCCAGTGGATCGGAAAGGCGGACTTCTTGCCCGGCTCCGGATGCGAGGTCAGGCGGATGTGGTCGGTACGGTTCGCGCGGCTCATGACCAAACTCCCAAAAAGCCAACGGCCCGCCGCTCGGACGGGCCTGGCTCAGTCGCGTTGCCGGTGCAGAGCACCAGCGACGCAAGCTCAATCCAACATATTGTAGCGGCGAGGCACGACAGACAAGTTAATCGTGCGGGGTGGCCCAAAGGCCCGTTTCCGCCGTCGCCCTGATAGGTGAACGACGCCAGGACGCTACTTATATCTATGTAATTGTTCGAATTTTTGAAGGGGCGGGCCCGCCTCCGCCCCCAAACAGGTGACTGGATAAAACCTGATTATTCGGACATATCGAGCGGATCGGCTCTGCCCCGGAGACTTCCATGCCCGCCAGCTACATCGACCCCCGCAACGAAAAGCTCTACCCGCTCGACCAGCCGCGCTGGTGCTCGGACGAGCGCACGCCGCTGCTGGTGACGCCGGGGGCGGGGATTTCGCGCGAGGACATCGAGGGCCGCACGCGCTCGCTCTGGCGCTACCGGGCGGCGCTGCCGGTCGAGATCAAGAACCCGATCTCGCTCGGCGAGGGCTGCACGCCGCTGGTCCAGCAGGACTGGGGCGAGTTGCGCCCGTTGTTCAAGCTCGAATGGTTCAACCCCACCGGCAGCTTCAAGGACCGCGGCTCCGCCGTGATGCTGTCCTTCCTGCGCCAGATCGGGGTCGACGCCGTGCTGGAGGATTCCTCCGGCAATGGCGGCTCGTCGATGGCGGGGCTGGGTGCGGCCGGCGGCATGCGCGTGAAGATTCTGGCGCCGGCCTCGACGTCGCCGGCCAAGATCGCGCAGGTGCGCGCCTATGGCGCTGCGGTGCAGCTCGTCGAGGGACCACGCGAGGAGTCGGAAGCAGAGGCCATCCGCCAGTCGAGCCAGACCTTCTATGCCAGCCACAATTGGCAGCCGTTCTTTCTCGAAGGCACCAAGTCGCTCGCCTATGAGATCTGGGAGGACCTCGGTTTCCGCGCGCCCGACAACGTCATCGTTCCCGTCGGCGCCGGCAGCAGTCTCCTGGGCTGCGCCTTCGGCTTCCGCGAGCTCAAGAAGGCCGGACAGATCGCAAAGCTGCCGCGGCTGTTCGCGGCGCAGCCACTCAATTGCTCGCCGATCGATGCCAGCTTCAAGGCCGTTGTCGACACGCCCGTCGCACGCGAGGTCAGCAAGACCATCGCCGAAGGCACCGCGATCAAGAATCCCTTGCGCCTGTGCGAGATCATCGGCGCCCTGCGCGAGAGCGGCGGCGGCACGATTGCGCTCACCGAGGAGGAGATCGTCGCTGCGCTGCGCCGTCTCGCCCGCCAGGGCCTGTTCGCCGAGCCGACCAGCGCCAGCGCCGCGGCGGCGCTCGACAAGCTCTCCGCCACCGGCGCCATCAAGGCGAACGAGACCACGGTGGCAGTCCTCACCGGCACGGGCCTGAAGGCCGCGACGACCGTGGCCGATCTGGTGCAATAGGGTTGGTCCGTAGGGTGGGTTAGCCTTGCGGATGCGCGAAGCGCAATCCGCAAGGTGTAACCCACCACTTCTGTCGATGCGGAAGCCAAAGAGGTGGGTTACGCCCTGCAGATGCGCTTTGCGCATCTGCAGGGCTAACTAACCCACCCTACGGCCTGTGCTTATCCTCGCCTCCTGCCTCTCACTCCTTCAAATCATTCACGCGCTTCACCCACGCGCGCACGTCAGCGAGCACGGCGGGCAGCACCGCCTTCACCTCAGCCACGGTCATGCCCGC
Source organism: Bradyrhizobium sp. 138 (assembly GCF_023074075.1). Lineage (GTDB taxonomy): Bacteria > Pseudomonadota > Alphaproteobacteria > Rhizobiales > Xanthobacteraceae > Bradyrhizobium. The sequence goes on from NZ_JADPKT010000012.1 coordinate 55,004, forward strand.
CTTGATGCGGGGATCGTACAGCAGATTGAGGATGTACTGGTCGTAGACGTCGAAATAGCCCATCGAGACGTTGTCGTTGAACATGGTCCACGGCACGCTCGTGGTGTCGTTGATGGGCCCGAGCGATTGCAGCAGCTCCTCATAGGCGCAGTCGAGAAAGACGAAGTCACCGTTGTCGACGGTGAGGATGACGTCGGAATGCTCGATCTCGAAATTGTCGTTCTTGCGGAAGCCGGACAGGCATTGCGGGTCGAGCGAGGTGCGGATCTCGCGCGCCTTCTCGGCGCCGTAGAAGGCGGTGAGGGTGCGGTAGAGATCGCGGTCGCGCACGAGCTTCACGCGCACATTCGCCGCTTCGTTGGTGTCGGTCATGGCGATGTCGAGATGCTGCACGCGCTTGCCGATGTCGGCAACGACCTTTGCGAGTTGCGCCTTGCGGTCGGTGCGCTCGCTCTCGGCGTACACGCGCACCGGGCCGTCGAATTTGCGGATGCGGTCGACGCGGCCGGCGAGGTGATATTCGGCGCCGAACGCGGTCTTTAAGAAGCCCTCGACGATCTCGCTGTCGGTAAAACTCTTTTTCTCGGCGCGCTGGCGCGAGGAGATCGCGGGCAATTCGCCCGCGGCAGCCATGGTAGCGGTGTCAGGCACCAATGTGAGCGCGGCAAGCGCCAGCAGGGCGAAGCGAAGGGCAGTCGAGGGCGGATTGATTGCGCTCATCGTTATGCGACGCTGCCGTATTCACGTCGCGCGCACAAGTCCGCAAATTCACGCGCCCAGCGGGTTCCTGCCACTTTCAAACACGGTGCCGTAGAGTGGGCAAAGGCGCGAAAGCGCCGTGCCCACCATCTCAAAGCCGTGGGCACGCCGGCGGACCGCGCGTTCGCGCGATCCTCCGACTTTGCCCGCCTTACGGGAGTTTGCGTCTGGTCTAGTTATTTCAGCACCACCACCGTGGTGCCGACCGCGACGCGGCCATAGAGGTCGGTGACGTCGTCATTGGTCATGCGGAAGCAGCCCGAGGAGACCGCCTGGCCGATCGTCTCCGGCTCATTGGAGCCGTGGATGCGGTACAGGGTCGAGCCCAGATACATCGCGCGCGCGCCGAGCGGATTGTCGACGCCGCCCTTCATGTGGCGTGGCAGGTCGGGCCGGCGCGCCAGCATCTGCGAGGGCGGCGTCCAGTCTGGCCATTCCTTCTTGGCGGTGATCCTGTGCACCCCGCCCCAGCGGAAGCCGTCGCGGCCGACGCCGATGCCGTAGCGCAGCGCCTGGCCGTTCTGGAGCACCAGATACAGCCGCCGCTCGCTGGTGTTCACCACGATCGTACCGGGGGCGTAGTTGCCGTTGTACATGACCGTGGTGCGGGGGACTGGGCTTGCGCTGTGGCCGAGATAGCCGGTGGCGCTCGTGCCCGTGAAGTCTATCATCCCCGCCGCGGATGCGTCGGTCGCGCCCGCCAGCAACAGCGCCATTGCGGCAATCGGCGCGGCAAAAAACCGGATCATTGTCTCCCCCAGCAAAAAATCGAATCAACTGAAGTCACTGGCCATATTTGCAGGCATTTCGCAAGCCACGGGCCCGTGAGGGCCATCATCCTCTGCGATCGGCGTTATCAAATCGGCAACCATGCCAGGTTGCCGAAAAGCGTTAGCCAAACCGGCGCATCGTCGCGCGGGGCAGGGCAGCGATGCCGCCTATTGCTTTGACGGAACGCGCGAACAATGATTGATCGAACGGATATCTGGACATGGCCGGTTGCGGGAGCCTCTGATGAACGGTGCGGAAAGCCTGGTGCGGACGATGGTCAAGGGTGGGGTGGATGTCTGCTTCACCAACCCGGGCACCTCCGAGATGCATTTTGTCGCAGCGCTCGACCGCGTCCCCGGCATGCGCTGCGTGCTCGGCCTGTTCGAAGGCGTGGTGACCGGCGCGGCCGACGGCTATTTCCGCATGAAGGGCCTGCCTGCTTCGACGCTGCTGCATCTCGGCCCCGGCCTCGCCAACGGCCTTGCCAATCTGCACAACGCCAAGAAGGCCAATTCCGGCATCGTCAACATCGTCGGCCAGCATGCCGTCTACCACATCGGCTACAACGCGCCGCTGACCTCCGATATCGAGGGCCTGGCCCGGCCGATGTCGTCCTGGGTCCGTACCTCGCCCGATGCCAAATCGGTTGCCGCTGACGGTGCCGCGGCCATTGCCGCCGCCAAAAGCGCGCCGCCGCAGATCGCGACCCTGATCCTGCCCGCCGACACCGCCTGGAACGAGGCCGATGGCATCGCCGAGGTTCCGGCGGAGCAGCAGCGCGCGAGCTATTCGCCGCAGGCGGTCGAGCAGGCCGCAAAGATCCTGCATGGCGACGGCGAGGGCACGCTGCTGCTGATGACCGGCAGCGCCCTGAGCGAGCAGGGCCTGGCGCTGGCCGAGCGCATTGCCGCCAAGACCGGCTGCACCGTGATGGGCCCGACCTTCCGTCCCAAGATGGCGCGCGGCCGCGGCCGCTTCTCGATCGACCGCATCCATTACGTGATCGAGAACGCGCTGCCGATGCTGGCAAAATTCCGTCACATCGTGCTGGTCGAGTCGGACGATCCCGTGGCGTTCTTCGCCTATCCGAACAAGCCGAGCATGCTCAAGCCGCAAGGCTGCGACGTCCATCGCATGACCTCCTGGGGCGAGAACTCCGTCGCCGCGCTCGAAGCGCTGGCCGGCGCGGTCAAGGCCAGCGCCAAGGACGTCAAGCCGCAGGCGTTGCAGGAGCTGGTCAAGCCGACCGGCGCGCTGACCTTCGCCTCGATCGCGCAGGCCATCGCATGCGCCATCCCCGAGAATGCGATCATGGTCGACGAGTCCCTGACCACCGGCCGCGGCTTCTTCCCGCCGACAGCGGCGGCCGCCCCGCACGACTGGCTGCAGAACATGGGCGGCTCGATCGGCTTCTCGACGCCGCTCTCGATCGGTGCGGCGATCGCCTGTCCCGACCGCAAGGTGATCACCATGGTCGGCGACGGCAGTGCGATGTACACGATTCAGTCGCTGTGGACCCAGGCGCGCGAGAACCTCAATATCGTCACCATCGTGTTCGCCAACCGCATCTACCAGATCCTGCGCGGCGAGTTCGACAATGTCGGCGCCGGCGAGCCCGGCCAGCGTGCCAACGACATGCTCCGGCTCGACCGCCCGACGCTGGATTTCGTCGCGCTGGCCAAGGGCATGGGCGTGCCCGGCCGCGCCGTCACCAATGCCGACGAATTCAACAAGGCGCTGGCCGAAGCCGTCGCCGAGCCCGGCCCGCGGCTGATCGAAGTCCAGATGTAAACGCGGCGCCGCACGCGCCAAAGGCCCGGAGGCAAGATGCAGACCGAGCTGAACAAGGTGATCGCGGCGCTCCGGGACTTCTACGCCCACGAAGACTTCCTGTTCGAGAAGGACATCGGCGAGCGCGCGGTGACGCACCGCTTCGCCGTGCATCTGGAAAAGCAGTTCGCCGGCTGGTCAGTCGATTGCAACTACGACCGGCTCGGCGAGCGCACGCTGCATCTGCCGCACGGCACCATCATCTCGACCGACGACCATCTGGGGAAGTCGATCTATCCTGATATCGCCGTGCATCAGCGCGAGATCCCGAACAATCTCCTCACCGTGGAGATCCGCAAAGCGAGCAATCACACGCCGCTGGAGCACGACCAGCACAAGCTGCGCGCGCTGACCGACGTGCATGTCTGGTTTCCCTATTGGATCGGCGTGCTGCTCGTGCTGGACAGGCACCACGTGACGATGTCGGAGGTCTATGTGAGCGGCCTCCTCGACGAAGCGCTGTCGCGCTGGCTCGCGACCCGGCTGGCGGAGGTCGGGCTCGGAGCCGCGCAGTAGCGCGTGTATTCATATAGGTCGGACTTCGAGGATGAAGCGGGAGCCCTCCACCTGGCCAGCATCGATCGCTTGTAACCCACAGCGGTCGTCAAGCTAGTGGCTAGTTTTCTTAATGCAAACTGGCTCACTGTTGGGGACGCTCTTGCAATCCCAATCCGGGCCGAAGCCAGATGCCTGATGAACGGACGGATATCGAACAAGAACGACAGCACAGACGCATATCAGAACAACGGCAAAAAGGACGACGAAGACGTCATTGCGCGTGAACTGCCACCTGAGCCATCTCATCGTTCGTTCCCGAGGTAAGTACTAATCTCACAATTAGCCTCGCCTTTCCAAAGATTCATTCGACCAAGTTCGGAGAAATTGAGCAATTGGCGCGACGCTAGCTCTTGGCCCTTAGCTGAATCAACTGGGCCAGTTTGGATGTCGGCAATTGGCCGTAGAGCGGAGGCGGATGCGTACTCGCCCCGACCTCAGCTTTTGACCCAAAGCAGGCATTGGGGCTTGGACACCATGCCTCCTTCGACTAACGGAAGGGCCGCTGATCGAGTCGGTGTTTTGGTGCGTGATCCCGAATCCTGACATATGCTAGGTTCGGTTGGGCCGTAACGCATCGGACGGATTGGCAGAATATGCCGAGTCCAGTCGCCGTACTCCACCAACGCTACGGATTTATAATGAATCGCATTTGTGCAATCTTTGTCGGTCTCATCGCCATCCTCACCAACGCCCCCGCATCTGCCGCCGAGACCGTCACCATAGCAGGGTCCCGCGCGGTGCTGATTATGCCGGCTTCATTGCGAGCGAGCGTGATCCTGATGCCAGGTAGCGATGGTGCGATCCTAGCCGGCGACCATGGCGACATCCACGGCCTGAATGGCAACCAGCTCGTCCGCACCCGCGACGCCTACGCCGCGCGTGGGCTCGCGGTACTGGTCGTCGATGTCAGAACCGACCTCATGAGCGCGGTCGACTATATGGCGGAGATCAAGCGGCCGGTGACGGTAATCGCCACCAGCGCTGGCACGCGTCGCGCGGCCGAGAGGATCGCACGCGGCGCCAAGCCGGACGCTCTGGTTCTGACTTCGGGCATCCTCAGCCCGGAATCAGGACCAGCGTCGAGCAACGTCGAATCTATCCTCGGCTCGCCGTCGGTGCTCTCGCGCACGCTGGTGATTCATCACCGCTACGACGGATGCAATCTGACGCGGCCCGCTGGCGTTGAACCCTTCATCAAATGGGCGGGGGGCCGCGCGCGAGTGAGTTGGCTCTTGGGCGGCGTCAACCAGGGCAATCCCTGCTACGCAGACGCATATCATGGATTCAAGGGCCTCGACGACCAAGTGGTTGATCTCGCGGCTGGCTTTCGCTGAAGCGCCTCCGTGTCATCGAAAATCGGATTACGTCCGCTATTGGGCCCAAGGCCGACATTGGTGCGTGTCGGTTTCAACGTCGCCTTGGGAGAGCAATCGGACGCGACGAGCTTGTGAGCCCCACGGGCTGGAGCGGGGTGCAATCCGGGCAACCGCCAAAATAGGCAACCGTTCAACCCGACGACATCGGTAGCGCAATTCTCGATTCGTTAGTCTGTCGTTGCTGGGCCATGGCGGCGCGCACGCCGCCGCCACGTCGTCAGTAATAGGGCTGCGAATACGCGTAGCGCGGATTGATGCCGCAATAGGCCGAGGTGCCGGAGGCGGTCGCCGCACATTGCTGGTAGCTGGCGAACTAGCAGTTGCGGGGATAGCCCCAGCTGCGGCCTTGCAGGCAGTATCTGTCGCTTCCGGCCTGGGCCGGGGCAGCCGACAACGACGCGGCGATCAAGGTTGCGAACGATGCAAGCGTGAAGATGGTGTCGATTGTGAGGTGGAACGCCGAGCCTTGGTGCTCCCGTGGCCTGGCGTTCCCGTGGACCGTCTGACGCATGGTCATGTTGTGCTGGTCGCCGCAACGCCGGATGCGTTCGGGGCGAGGTCCATCGTGACGCGGCCGGCGGCATGCAATGTGATCTCGGCCACAGTTCTCGTGCGGGATCGGACCTAATGTTGACAGACTTGCACGCGTCGATGCCGCAGGCGTACGTTCGGCCTGTTCGGATCGGGCAAATTTGGAGGTTCTGATGCAAAAATCATATTTGCTGGCCGCGACAGCGGTGCTGGCGCTCATCATGCAAATGCCGCTCGCATCGGCACAGACCGCGCCGGCTGCCGGCGGAACTGCGGCGCCTGCGGCGACAAGCACTGCGCCGGCCGCGACGACGGCGCCGGCTGCGACCACCGACAGCTCGAGCCAGCCGACCGACCCCAAGAAGAGCGCGTCGAAGAAGCCGGCGAAGAAAAAGATGACGCGACAGCAGGAGATCGATCACTCGGTCGACACTGGTACCGTGCCTGCGCGCTATCGCAGCTCGGTGCCCAAGCAGTACCAGCAATATATTCCGTTCGATAAGCAATAGCCGCTTCCATGGCGGTGCGACGTGATCAGCCGTTGCGCCGCCGGCAACTTCGAGCGACACGCCATCGAAGGATGGCCCCGGCCGGGGGACTCCCTCCTCACATCCCCGGTGGCGGTCTGCGAGAGCAGTGCTAGAGTAGGCCGAAGCCCGGGGGGAATGATGAGTGACGACGTGAAGGATGCTGGCCTTGTGGCCATGATCAGCAGCATCCTCGGAGGCAACAAGCGCGCAGACCCTGTTGCACCGCCGCCGCTCACCGAAGGGCCGCCGACAGTGCCCTCGAACGGAGCGGAAGCGGTTTCGGCGCCCAGCGCCGAGGCGACGTCAATCAGGCACGAGGATGCGTCCGACGCTAAGCCGGTCACCGCGGAGCCGGTCGAGCAGCCTGCAAAAATTGTCACGACGCGGGATGGCAAACAGCTGCTGCCGGCCGAAGCGATTGCCGATCTCGTGCTGGGCGAGCTGCGCAAGCTGGAGGATTTTCCGGCAACCGGCGTCTCGGTCACGGTCTATGGCTACCGGCATTGGAACGCGATGATCACCTTCGCCCCGTTCTCGACCAATTTCCAGAATGCAACGCGGTTCCGCCAGGCCCTGCCGGATATCGTCTTCAAGCTCCGTCGTTTCGCCGAACTTGAGATATAGTCTGGCTCAATCACCGGCGGAACGCGTCCGCCGGCAGCCAAGACAGTTCGACAGGATTCTTGAATTGAGCGTCGCCTTTACCAAGGAAGAAAGCGCCGAGACCGCGTCCGAGACGCTGTTGCCGGATCGCCCGATCTCGCCGCATCCGAACCTCGTGACGGAAAAAGGTTTGCAGGCGTTGCAGGCGCAGCTTGCGGAAGCGCGCGCGGCCTATGAAGCCGCGCAAGCCATCGAGGACGTCAACGAGAAGCGCCGGCAATCGGCGGTGCCCCTGCGCGACACCCGCTATCTGACGGAACGCTTGCGCACCGCGCAGGTCGTCCCCAATCCGGCGTCGAACGATGTCGTCGCCTTCGGCAGCACCGTGACCTTCAGCCGCGCTGATGGCCGCGTGCAGACCTATCGTATCGTCGGCGAGGACGAAGCCGACCCGAAGGCGGGAACGATCTCGTTCGTCGCGCCGGTGGCGCGGTCGTTGATGGGCAAGGCGGTGGGTGATGTCGTCGGGGCAGGCGCGCAGGAGATCGAGATCTTGTCGATCGGGTAGCAAAGCGCAGGATCAGTCGAGCATTGCGTGGCAAAGCGCGCCATCGACAGGAGCAATCCCATTCGCCTAAAGCATGATCCGGAACAGCGCGAGGCCGTCGTCTCCGCCAAACAAAGCGCGATGGTTGGATGAGACGGTTTCTGTCGGGAGCGTTGCCGTTCTACGCGCTGGCCGGATTGGCCATGTGCATGTACCTCGTTCTGTACCGGACGAGCCTGTTCGATCTGAACGCGATTGTCCATGGCGCGGCCGGGTCGGCATGGTTTCCGGGCTTCATGTTCGCCTGCGTGCTGCTGGAGGCGATCTTCCCGTATTTCGGCTATTTCCCCGGCACCGCGCTGATCCTGATGTCGGTGACGCTCAATCCGAAGGCCGTGGACGGCTCCGTCTTCATCGTGGCGTGGCTCGCCATCGTGCTGGGCGCCGTTGTCAGCTACGGACAGGCTCGTTTCTTCAGGCCGTTCCTGCAGCGCGTAGCCTCAAAGGCGGCCTTAAGCCGCTGCGAGTCCTTGTTCGATGCCTACGGTCCCTACGCGCGCATTGCGTTGTTCGTTCATCCCAACGCCAGCGCAATGTATTTCACCGCGCTCGGACTCCTCGGCCGCAACCTGACGCGCGAGCTCGCTTATCTCTGCGTGGGTGCCGCGGCCGCCGTGGGCATTCTGTTCATCATCGTGACCAGACTGGTGTCGTCCGTCGGCCCCACCGACGATGGCGAATTGCAGGTGCTGCTGGCCGCCGCGCTGGCCGCCCTCGGGACCCTGGTCGGTCTCTACACGGCGTGGCGGCCAGAGCGGGCGGTGTAGAGCTTTTCGTCTCGTGCGCTACTCCTCCGGCAGCTCGACTCCTGTTAGCTTGCTCAATTGACCGATGAGCGCGTCCTGAAACTTCGGATCGGTCGCTTCACTCGCCGGCTGCTGCTGCGCGAGATGATGCCAATAGCGCCCCGTCACCAAGGCGGCGGGATCCTTGCTCACCGCCAGCCAGGTTTGCGTCCGTTGTCCGGTGTCGATATCGACCGGCGCGCCCGCGCCGCCCATCTTCGTGCGCACCCAGCCGGGATCGACGGCGTTGCTCAGGACTTTTGGCCAACGCCGCGCCAGCGCGAAGGCGAGCGCGACCATTTGCAGCTTGCTCTCGGCATAGGCCTTGGCCGCATCCCAGGGACGCCTGGTCCAGTCGAGGTCGTCGAGCGAATTCTCTCCACCCCGGTGCAAACCGCTGCTGAGATACACCAATCGGCCCGGACGTTCGATCAGGGCCGTCAGCATGTAGGGCGCAAGCGTATTGATGGCCAGAGTTTCGGCATGGCCTTCCGGCGTCGCGCCGCGGCCGGGCCGCGTGTAGACGCCGGCGTTGTGAATGACCGCATCCATGCGTCCGATCGCGTTGACCTGATCGGCGATAGCCTTCGTCTCGGCCGCGCTTCTGAGATCGCCGACCACGATCCCTCGGCAATTTGACTTCAGCGCGCCGAGCGCCTCGGCACGATCGGCCGAGCGTGCGTGCAGCACGATTTGATGTCCTTGATCGAGCAGGGATTGCGCCGCCGCGCGGCCGAGGCCATCGGTGCTGCCGGTGATGAATATGGTCGCCATGCGCTACTCCTGGAATCTGATGGCGAAACGAGCTTGCCGCAGCAAAGTGGCCCCAAGGTGTTGCATGTGGGTCACATCCAAGCCGCCAAAAATCGATAAGATCATGCCCAATTGCATGACACGCATTAGATTCGTGGGGGACGCTGATGAAGAAATTCCTGCTTTCCGTTGCAGCATTCGGACTGGCCTGCACAGGCGCCAGCGCCGCTGATCTGGCGGCACGTCCCTATACCAAGGCGCCGCCGATGGTTGCCGCCGTCTACGATTGGAGCGGCTTCTACATCGGTGTCAACGGCGGCGGCGGATCGAGCCGCAAGTGCTGGGATCTGATTTCTCCCGGAACTGGCGTCATCGTCCCGGAAGGGTGCCACGATGCCACGGGCGGCACCGCAGGCGGGCAGATCGGATATCGTTGGCAGTCCGTCAATTGGGTGTTCGGCGTCGAGGGCCAGGGCAACTGGGCGGATTTCACGGGCGATAACGTCACCACGGTGCTTTTCGCGCCCACCGGTCTTCGCAATCGTTCGCATGTCGAAGGGTTCGGCCTGATCACCGGGCAAGTTGGCTATGCCTGGAACAATGTCCTCCTATACGTGAAGGGTGGCGGCGCGGTCGTGGCCGACAAATACCGTACCAACGACGTCGTCACCGGGCTGGAATTCGATCGGGCCAGCGAAACGCGTTGGGGTGGCGTCGTCGGCGGCGGCGTTGAATTCGGCTTTGCTCCGAACTGGTCGCTGGGCGTGGAGTACGACCACATCTTCCTCGGCCATCGCGACGTCACGTTCGCCGGTACCGGCAGTTTTGGTGGCGTGGCCGCTGGCGCCTTCACCCGCAGAGAGCGCATCGGCCAGGATATCGACATCGGGCTCGTGCGATTGAACTATCGCTTTGGAGGGCCCCTCATCGCCAAGTACTAAGGCGGGGGTGATGTGGCCGCGCAGAGTTTCTGGCGCGCAGGCTGCTTTCTGCTGAGGCACCACCATGCCGGTGTTTTGCCCGACAGGGCAAACAGGTGGATTCGGGAAACCGTAACCCATTGATCCGACTGGCGTCGGCTACTGTGCATGGGTTTTCGATATTTTGATTTGGACGGCCCCAAAAGGCTGGCAGGCGTCAGCAATCGTCGGGACGGGGTAATGAATGGTGGGCGCACAAGGGATCGAACCTTGGACCTCTCCCGTGTGAAGGCGGAGGCCGTATTCAGAATAGCCTACAATAAAAGGGTATTCTGAGCACTGACGGCCTGCTGCACACATTTTGCACGCCGTTAATTTCGGAAATTTAGAAGAAGATGGTCGTTGCCTCGATCGGGAGAGGTCTGTCGACGTTCCCGTGATGTCTTCGGCGAGCCTGAGCTCAAAGTCTGCAAGAGCGGCATTCTGCTTAGGCCCAAGGAATGGGGGGCAGAAGGCAGACTATTTGTAGTCAATTCGGATGTTGCCGACGCTTTCGTCGTGCCTGATAAAGCCTCGCTCGCGCCCGGGCATAAGAGCGATTTCGACGACTTCATTCTCACGCCAGCTGGACAGCACTTCGGCGTTACCAACGAAGCCGAGGAATGCATGGTTACGGTCGGGCGAAAAGGGCCGGTCCATCGGCGCGATGCTCGCATACATTGAATCCGGTACCGTAGCGTTGCACTCCTGCCTGAAAACATACACGGCCTTGGTGCCGTCGGGCGATCGGGTCGAACTCAGGATCACGTTGCGGCAGTCGGCGAACGCTTCGAGCGCGTACCAGATTAGGCCAAGCATGGCTGCGATGCCCATGCCGACCACCGCGAGGATCGCGATCGCGATCCGTAACCAGAGTCCCCGGGTTCGGAGGGAGAGGGCCATCAAATGAATAACGATAGTCGACTACCCGTGACCTCGGCAGTACAGGTATTGCAGATATGGCGGCGGATGTCCGATCTGCTATCTTGGATCCCTTGTCGAGACGGATGATCCGATGGAAACGAATCTAAAATCATTCAAATCGGCCAGAAAGTTCTCCGTATTTAGCTACGGAATAAGCCGCGGACCTCTGTTGCTCAGAAGTGGAAAGACTGATGAGCACCATACCCGCATCGACGTGCTCATCAAAGACGTCCGTGCGTTGGAACTTCGATCTTGGTTTGAAGGTCTTGAAATAAGTGAGGTGGATCGAAATTATCTCCGTGATTTCCCAAGTAATCCGCTTGAGATGATGGAAGCCGGTCTCCGAGTTTACGCCCTATCAGGGAAAGGATGGCATGGGTTTGTTGTTGGAGGCAACTTTTGTGTCCACGAAGATGATGCAGACTTTATGGCCCCAAGTGAGTTATTGCCCGCGTCGGACACGGGCGATGAGATAGACAGATACGGGCGTTATATCGACCCAGCTGAAGCCTACCAGCAATTCATGCTCAAGCTCTTTGACGTAGAGGAAGAGGCGCGAGAGCTAGCCTATTCAAAAGAGGCGCTCGCTCGCCTTCACGAAGCGCGGCTCGTGTTCTTGGCTGAGTTCAAAGAGAAGTTTCCCGGATACGGAAAAGGCCGCGCTGTCTGGAATAGACCACTCGTTCTGTAACCTACCAAGGCGTTAGGCCGCCTGGGTTGTCTGTTGAAAAACGCTCGACGAGGCTTTGGCAGTGGCGTTCGCCAAATCCGCGGGCCCAAGCTTCCTTCTCGTCGATCTCCGGCTGAAGGGCGTCCAGCGCAGCTGCCTGCCAATGCTTTCTCACCTCACCAAATGGTAGCGCGTCTGTCTCGGAAACAATGCCAACAAAAGGCAGCAGGTCGGCGTCGTGCTCATCGAGTCGTGCTGTTGTGCCAGCCGCAATAATTTTCCGCGCGCCCGCAAGGTACGAGAGCTTTCCAGCCAGCATGTCTTGCGCGGCTTTGACTATCCTGCGACGGGCCGCCAGAATCTCAGTTTCGTTCCAACTCATCGCGCTATGCACCGTTGGCTGGGGCTTTTATCAGCGATGTCGCCTATTTATGCCTTCGTGGCAATGTCAGTCGGATGCTTGATTTCCGGTTGCGAGAGCAAGGCGGACGTATGCGGCAAGGGAACCTTCAGCGCTCTCGAAATCTAGGCTGAATGGTGGGCGCACAAGGGATCGAACCTTGGACCTCTCCCGTGTGAAGGCCAGTCCTGCCATTGATGCAATTGGCGAATTTCCAGGCCGGGTCAAATTCCCCGTCTTTTCCCCTGATCCTGAAAGGCCTCCCAAATCCGGATCGGGTCCAAGAATGACGTCGCGATCTCTGACGGCCTTGGCAGTCTTGGAGGGCCGCCGGGGACGGTGCCCGTCCCCCGGCGACGAGCCCGGCGAGGATCTGAGCACCGCCGCACTGGCCGCGGTGATCGATCTCATGACCGAGGCTCTGGGGGGGCGGCTGGGCGGCCGCGCTGGACCTATCCCAAGCTGGACAGAGACGCTGTGCCGCATGGCTTCCGGTCGACCTCCAAGGACTGGTGCACCGAGCAGACTGGCTACCCGAATGAGATGTCCGAGATGGCGCTGGCGCACACCGTGCCCGACAAGGTGGAGGCGGCCTACCGCCGTGGCGATATGCTGGAGAAGCGGCGGCGGATGATGGCCGATTGGGCGGCGTTTGTGCCGGCAAACCCGTGGAGCAGGGCGTCAACGTGGTGCCCGATGAGGGCTTAGGCAGACTCGTGGATCGCCGGTGATCGTTAATGGCTTCTAAATGCTGAAAGAAAAAATAGTTATCCCGACAATTCACAGGTTGGCCGTGAATCACTATGTTATCGGTAACTCCCTAGCCTGACGCCACCGCCTAGGCGGTGGCACCCACCCCAAGGTGGGGATCGATTCTTCGATCTAGAGGCTAGGGACCACCCTTTCATTTTCGCAACTTGCGGGGCCAGACCGAGAATTTAGCCTCTCGCTTCGTGCCGTTTGTGACATTGGCAATGCCGGCGCGCTTCATGATGTATTTCGCCAGCGCCACCTTTGCAGGGTTTGCATCAGCAGCTTTATCGTGGCCATTCAGCTGGTAAGCGATTGCGCCGATCAGAATGTCGGCGACCTGGAGGGCGATTGTCTTCTTCGAATCGCGGAACTGACAACGCCTGACCGGCCAATCTCTCGTATCGCCACGTTTTCGAGCGCCGTGACAAAGGATCTGCCGTAGCTCCTCAGGCGAGCTCTTTGTGTCGCGGTAATCCGGATAGATGTGGAAATAAGCTTTCGAGTAGAGTTGGCCGATTTTGTTCACGAGCTGATACAGCTCCTTGTTGAAGCCGATTTCGCTATCGCCATCGTTGTACTTCTTGTGGTTTTGCTGCGTCGTGTCGACGAAAAGCGAGTGAAAATGCCATCTGTCCTGATTATCAAAAACCACATCCACCATGCGCTTGTAGGCTGCTAGCTTGGCTTTTGAGATTTTTGCCCATTTTGCCTCGCCTTGAGGTAGTTCCGGTAAACGGGCTTTTTTGATCGCCTCGATCAACTCGGGTGTGTCTAGCATGCTGACGACAATGGCACCCAAAACCAGATAACGATGTTTATTCTGGCTGCTTTCGTCAGCGTAGATTTCGATAATGTCATCTGGTTTGGCAGGAAGACGCATAGCAGGGGCCGGTCCGCGAAAATCGCCGCATTGCGAGAATCAAAGGTGCTGGATGAGCAGGATTGGACACCCGGGCGCCGACTCGACGCAACAAACAGCGTAGGCATTCGGCCAAGTTACGAACAGGCGCCTGCCTACTGATTAGTCGGAGCGATAGCCTTTCGAGTGGTCGATTAGCCAGGTCATGGCGGTGCTTACTGCGACTTCCGTACCCTGGATTTCCTCGATCCTGCGCTCCCAGGCCTTCTCACTTTTGAACCTAGCGAGCGCCCATCGGACAGTTAGCCACGCGATCAGGAGAGCCCCACAAAATTGAAGGGCAAGCTTAGAAAGCTCTTGAATGAGAGAATGATCCACGATGATGTTGATCTGGATCAGCCGGAAGATACGGACTTGATAAGCCCGCCTGCGATTCCCCCGATCAGATCGCCGATGCTGGACCAGCTCGAGCCGCCTCCGGCATCGGCTTCACGGATTTGCTTCTCGACGGAGTCGCCTCCAGCGAGCTGCTGCTTCACGATTGATAGGCCCTTCGCCGTAAGCTGAGCTGCGGCTACATACACCGTACCGTCCATCGTCTGGCTGACGTTTTTCGCGCGAATGATGCCTTCATCAAGCATCCAACGAATGACAGCTTCGAATACCTGCTTATCCTCTGCTACGCCGAGGAAGCGCTCGACAGCGCGCGAATCGATATTGTGCGTCATCAAGCCAGTTGAAACGAACTTTGCCGTCACACGTCCGACAACGGCCATGTGCCGTTCTAACATGTTGTCCATCGGAAGCTCCTAAGTAACCACAATCCCGCACCCGGAGAGCCCGCGCAAAGGCCCTTACCGCGGCGGGCTCAGCGGAAATTCGAACACCGGTATCCATCGCTCGCCTTCGACGATGCCGGCAGCCCAACGAGAGAAGGAAACAAATGATCCTGTATTCGGAATGTTTTCCGTCATTCCGGTGACAATATTGATTGTAACAACGTCGATCCTGCCAAGGGCGGCAGCTAGGTAAAACGATCCGCCAGCGGTGATCAGATTTCCCAACGGCACTTCATTTCCAAACGTCACGCTAGTCGGATCGCTGCGGAGCAGAAGTGGCCGCGTCAATAAGATAGTATGAGGCAACCCGGCAGTTGCCGCCCATGGCAGACGATCGCCGCCTTCGCGGGAAAACACGATCGCGGCTGTATGCCCGCCTTCTTCTTCTTTGCTCCAAATAGCGAATGCCGACTGCTTTCCATCATGGAAGAAAAAGCAGTCGCCCGGAATTAGATCCGCCCGCCTCGCTGCAGTGCCTATCGCTTCAATCTGCACGGTTCCTACCTCTTCGGAGAATGAAATACGTTTCGAATCGTGATGCCTGGATCGCGTTCACTTCAGTCCGCGCTTTTTCTTCTCGCTACGAAGCATCTTCTCGAATGCCTCGTCCCATCCTGTTCTGTGAGGCAGCCGATCAAATTTTGCGTCGGTCCCTTTGAGAAGTTCAAGCCGTGAACGCTTGGAGATGTCCTCCCAATCGTCATAGAGCACGTACAGCGCGTTTCCGTACTGAACGTTCTCGAAAACGACGAGGTCATCAGCAAACTTGGCTCCAATATACGAGCCGAAGCCCCCTGCACCCTTCAAGAAGGCTGCTGGGTTCAGTTTCGAAAACAGGCGAACCCGCTCGTCGATCTTGCTGCGAATCTCGCTGCGGATCGTTCCGCCACGTGTCAGGCGCTCGACAACTTCCGCCGCATTCCCGGGAGGGAAAACTTCCCAATCCAGAGTTATGGTTTTGATATAGTCGGCGATAGGGGTAACGCTGCTCACGACGCCCGCAGCTCCGCAGTTTTCCTGCAGGAGGTTGAGCATGAGCAGAAGTTCGTTCTCGAAACCCGCCGCGGCTCGACTGAGCTCTTGTTTCACGCGCAGCAAGACGGCGCACGCTCCGGCTGGATTCACCCTCAGCGTATGCGCAACAATCGAATAGAAGCGAGGCTCTTGGAATTCACGTTGATAGACCTCCCGCACCCGATAGTGCGTGTGAGTGCCATATCTGGATGCATCGCCGAAGTTTGGAGTTTCCCAAAAATAGCTTTTAGTAGTCTTTGGCAGATCATGGCGGATGACCTCCCATCCGTTTCGGTTTCGATCCGAATACTTGCCCATGTCGGCCGCAGGGATCGTCTCATGCAATTGGCCTTCTGCGCTCGGAATGCCTAGCTGCTTTAGCGGTTCAGCATTGATCTGATCTGGAGTGAACGTCTTGGTTACGCCGACGAAAAACACGTCAGAATGAAATGCCGCGATCTGCTTCAGGATGTGGTCGGGGGCCGCCTTAAGGTTACGCTTCCACGGTACCGCGCGCAATTTACTCGCCATTGGTTTTCCATCAGGTGATTCGCAATGGCCGAAATGATGACACGCAGAACGGGTGGCGGCGGCAATAATCGCGCTTATCCCACCTATTCACAACCTTTATTGCAACGGTCGAGACAAACCAAATGAAGACGAGAAACATCTTCAAGGGGGCCGCCCTTGCCTTCGCAATTGCACACTCCGCCAACGCCGATGAGATCCAGAGAATGACGGTGGCTGAATTGTCGGCGAGGTGCACAGCACAAAATACTGAGACACAAGCTTTGTGCCTCGGGTTGGCAACAGGAGTGCTCAGCCAGCTTCAGGCCAATGGCAACTTCTACATGGGCGGACGAATGAGTGAGGAGGCGAGAAGTATCCTGCAACTCGCGGGAGCGGCCTGCTCACCCGTCGAACCTAAGTTAGCCCTCATGGCCTTCATCAACTGGTCAAAAATCCATCCAGAGAAGCAAAGATGGAACGGACTGAGCGGACTTGCGAGCGCTATCCAAGAGGCTTGGCCTTGCAAGGAGCATCTTTGATCGCGCAGATGGCGAGCGAAAGGGCCACCTATTCCCAAGCCCAGCGAGCAGAAGGTGCTGCGGTCACCCGGGTTGATCATCATCAAGAATCTATCGAGAAGAGCATCCTCCCGCGCCCCTCGACTCCACCATGCCTGAAGGATCGACCTCCGATCTGCAGGTCTGGAATGTGACTTCGTCGCGGAGAAGCGCCATCGTGTCTATGCAAGATGGCTTGCGCGGCCGGTCGCAATAATATGACTGCGCAAAAGCCGACCCGCTACAGAGCGCACAGCATAGCGCGACGCTTGCGAACATCTTAGCATGCATCCCTACCCCACTTTCTTGCCGGAAGTTGTCCCATCTACCCTAACCGATGGCGCAAGGGCCTTCAGTCAAACAGTGGCCACGACACTCAAACGTTTAGAAGCAGCGCGGGCTACTCATCATCTTTGAGATCAGAATCATTCAGGAGATCAGACGCGGAAATCCCTGATGCTTTAGCGGCAGCGAACGCCGTATCGCGTCGGGCTTCCATTGTACCGCTGATGACAATGAAAAGTCCGACGATCACAAGGGCAAATCTCAACCCGCCGTTCAACCCGACAGATACTGATCCGATTTTGATTGTGGCTTTTCCTCCCGCCGGGTTGGCGTTCTTTCCCCAATCGTTCTGGAAAAACACCGCCAGAAAAGCAAGAGAGCTCCCAAGTGTTAACTTGGTCCAGGCGAGAAGCGAGAAGGAAAGAAATATTCCGATGACGCCAAGCACTTCAGCCGCAACGATAAAGGTCTTCATGGCATGCTCCGCAATCAAATCAGAAGCAATATTGACCATCAAACCGCAACCGGCAGGCGAGTGCAATAGTTCAGAAGGGCATTTGCACGTAGAGCGATAGCCTGCATACTTGGCCGATCCCGGAGAATCCGCCTTGCCAGCCTACCTCGTTCGCATCATCGAGACCCGCGACCTCGTCGGCATCTTCGTCGCCGATGATGAGGACGATCTCGAGCTCGTGGTCGATGAGTGCACCGATGTGTCGGATTGCGAGTACGTCGAGCTGCCTGCTGGCGGCGTCATGTGGGAAAGCCCGGCGAAGCCTGTGCCACTCGACCGCGGTGATCCGGAAGATGATACGTCGCCGATCGAGGAGCTTCCGTGGACCGGCGCCTCTCTGACCGAGGCATGGTGGTTTGTCATCTACGGGCGAGCCGACGTGGAATGGACCGCCATTTGAGGCGGATCTGCCGCGGCCGCATCGGACCGAACCGCTCTCTCCGAAGCCGAGAAGCCCGGGCAGGGTCATCCCGTTCAGGAAGCGGGACAACGGCCTCTGACGGCATCCCGTGGTGCCCATGATCATTCGAAATCACGGCGCCTGCGACGAGCTCCTGCTCGGCGTCTGAAGGAAATGAACGCTCTAATCACATACCCAACCACGATGCCGCCGATGAATGCGGCCGCCAGCAGCCAGAGTATAGTGAAACCCTCCATGGCAGCGGAATCCCATGTTGCCCAGCCGGAGATGCCGCGCGAGCCCGCTGCCCTTTTATGCAAGACCCGGGCGGCTTGGGCGAGCCGGAGACCTTCTCCCGCTCCTTGAGATTCTAAAGTATTTTCACGAGGTCGAGCAGATACGGGGTGGCTGCTGATGAGCGAGCCGGGGCTCAGCTACCGCTCTTTGGCGGATTGCTCCGAAGACGCGTCCTTTCGCCGCCGAAAGAGCATTCCAAGAGTCCCGATTGTCGTCAGAACGATACCGGCAATGATGAGCCAATGAGGAAGCTGAAGCTGCATCAACCAATTCTTCATGTCCGGTCTGGCCGGTCCCGTCGGATTTTTTGAAACTCCTCTGGCCCTTTGACGAGTCGCCGCTTACGGCTGACTTGGGCCTCTGGACTGGCTGTCGTATCGGCGATCTCGTTGATCGCATCGGCCGCTAGTTCGCGAGCGCGTTGCTTGGCATCTAGACGTCCCTTCGTGCCTTCGCTTTTGCCCGAACTTTCGATCTTGATCCTAAGGCCAATCGCAACGAGCCGGCGAATAGCATGCGCTCGGGTGAGGGTCTTGTCGCGTGAGGATGCGATCCAAGAATCGATCGCCGCGAGCTCGGAAGGATGCCAGCGCTCGCCAACCTGGATGCCCTTACCAGTCGGCGCCGGGCCGCGCTTTTTCTTGGGTACCACGCTTGTCTTAGCCATAAACTATGGTACCACAGAAAACAGGCTGAGGGGAAGCAGGACGTCCACACGAACGGACGCTCTAATGCAACACCCGGCGAGCCTCGGCGAGCCGCACCTTTTCTCTCAAGTTCTCGAGCTCCTGGAGCATCTTCACGAGATCGGGCAGAGGGCGCGCCCGCTTCAGAATCGGGGTCTCTTGTCCCATCGCTCTACGCCTCCATGACACGCTGACGGCGAGCCCATCAAGGCGCACGCAGGCAAATTTTCCCCTGCATTGGGAATTGCCTTTTTAATCAACTCGGCTGAGCAGGCCAGTGCGCGTAGAAACTGAGCTAAAGCCGCTTCAGTGCACGGGACCGAGGCGTTGGTACTGGCAATAAGTCCGCTCGCCGGGCCTCGGCGCTGGCCATAGTGTGCTTATAGCGGTCTGCCGAGTCCGGGTCCTTCCACCGCCCGGTCCGGGTGAGGCCGTACGTATCGAGGCCGCCATAGCGGTGCATCCAGGTCCCGTAGGTGTGGCAGAAGATGTGGAAGCCGCGCATGCGCCGCGGCAGCACGACGCCGGCGCGGTCCAACGCGAGGTAAAGCATCTTGTAGAGCCGGCCTCCCTTGCAGAACCGGAAGAGCTTTTCGTCCGGATGGCGCTCGAGGAATGGCACGCCGGCGCCTGACCTGCTGCGGCCGGCGGCCCCGTTTGCCAACACCACCCCGGAGGCTTTGCGAGGCCTCTCAGGGCGTGGGGGCTGTTTCCGGAAGGCTTCGACCACGATCGGCGGGAGATGCACCGGGCGGGGCTCGCTGTTCTTCGTAGCGCCAAGGTAGAGCAGGGCCTGGTCGAGCCGGAGGCCTCGCAGGAGGGCCTCTTCCGTGGCGTCGCCGAGCCGCATGCCGGTGTAGAGCAGGGTCAGGCAGAACAGGCCGAACTCCGCTTCGATGCCGTAGGCCTCCCGGATCACAGCGAAGGCCTGGTCCGGCTCAAGCCATTCGGTCGCCTTGCTGCCACGCCAGCCCTTGGGCCGCTTGATCTTGAGCTCGATCCCAGCGTGCTTCAGAACGGCAGAGACCGGCGTGTAGAACTGGCGGTTGAGGGTAGTCGCAAGAGCCAGGGGGTAGACGCCGCGGGCGGCATTGTCGATCGCCAGCTGGTCAATCTCGGCAAGCGGCTTGTCGCGTAAAGCGTTGTCGCCGGTCGCCTCGATGATCCTCCCGAGGAATTTTGCCTCTCCGCCTGCCTTCAAGTAGGCGAGGGTGGCGTCGGCGAACGTTGGCGGCTTGGGCGCCTCGGCTACTTCCTCGCGCTTCCGATACTCACCACGTTCGATTGCCTCCTTGATGCCTTTGAGGACCCGCTTGGCGACCCGAAGTTCAGGAGTGCCCGCAGTTCGCTCAACGTAGACTCCGAGGTAGGTGCCGCGGATCTCGTAGTTGGGCGTTTTCCCTTTGCGGGGAGGGCGGAGGCTGAGGGGCATGGCTTTGGCAGCGCCTCCTTGAGGCGGGCGAGGTCCTCGGGGAAAAATAGCTTACGCCGGCCGAACGGTCGGTAAAATGGGTTTTGTTTGATGAAGTCCTGGAAGATGCGACGGCTTACCCGGAAGAAGGCCGCGGCCTCATCCAGGGTTTTCGGTTGCTCGGTTGAGGGTTCGACCAATCGCGGCCTCGTTCAGGCCGGCAGGGACTTGAAGATGGCGACTGCAGTGGCCAGGACGGCAAAAACACAGATCGCGCAAGTCAGCCATTGGGTTCTCAGGATTGCCCTGAGAGACCGCCCAGTCTCTCCTCGAGCTTCCATCGCTGAGTGGACCAACAAATCAAGTTTCGCTTCGACCGGATCGTCCGTCATCGACTGGTACTCCTACACTATGATCATTCTGATCGCCGAAAACGAGCGCCAGGCCGTGGGCCTGAGAGGCGCTTTCACACCTGATCGCCGTGAGCCGGCACTGATAGTCGCCACTGCTGCCGGCGGCCTCCCGGACCACCGGAACGCCTTTGAGCACCCTTGTGCCCCAGCCCTCCGGCTGAGCTCGGTCCGGCCAGATGCCAACCACCACGTCATGGCCCGCGATAACGGAGCGAAGCGGCCTCATGAGGCCGCTGTTCTCGTCGGCCAACGTCACAAGGTCAGCGAGCGTCATTTGCCGCATCGCAAAGAACCAGACCTCAGGCGAACAAGCGGATCGTCGCTGCCACGTTCTGCATGATCGCCTGCAGCTCCCAGCCATCTGCAGTAAAGCAGTGCTCGCTCTCACCGCGACATACAAATTCGAGCAATTGAGCAGCTTCATTGAGATCGCGCGGCTCATATTCGATGATGGCGGTTTCAGCCTGCTCAAGGGCGCGGAGCGCCTTCTGTTCTCTACGTTCGGCAGATCGTTTGCCCCTCGGGATCGATCTGGCGATTTCGTTCTCCTGGCGCGCGTACTCCTGGCGATAGCTGGCGAACCGTGCGTTGATTCCGTCGCGCTCGTCCTCCGTGGCCGCGTCCTTCAGCGCCCTTGCGTGGTCTCGATCGATCTCCTCAATCGAATTGTAGAACCAGTCACGAGGTGGAATGACGGAAGGCTCCTCGCCTTCCGTGAGAATGGTGATGGCCTTAGTGGAGCCGCCGCGAACCCTTGGCGTTCGCTCCTGCTCGGTGGGGAATTTGGCAATTGCATCGGATGCTGCTCTCACCTCGCGATCTGCAGCCCAAAAAGTATCGAGCAGCTGTGGAAGTGATGTCAGGGTGGGGCAGGCGAAATTGATGACGGGGATCGAGGTTTTCGTCTGATGCGCAAGTGCCATTGTCACAACTCCCGGTATGAACGGGGACATCATGATGGAAAAATCCATCATGTCAAGCCTAGTGACGGAAAAATCAGTCAGGCCGGTAATTCCCGCGTTAGTTTGACCGCTATGCCGACCAGGCGCACCATTGGCCGGTCCAGCAAATTGCCCGCTAAAAAGCGGTCCTGCTGTTTCTCAGAGATGATGATTGGCTTTGAGCTCGCGCCCTTCTCTCCAACGGTTAGGTGGAGCTCATTTCCGACAAACTGGACCTCTCGGGCAGTCGTTTCGATGCCGACGTGATCTTCAGAGTCGAATGCATGAGGAAGGTGCCGTTCGACCACGACAATCGCGCCCGTTCTAAGACTCTTCAGGGCAGCGGGCGGAACCGCCAGCAATACATCGTTGGGCTGGACGTGGATGTGCTCCAACGTCGTGTCGTTGATAAGAAAGCCGAGTAGGTCAGCTGCTTTAAATCTCGGGTCCCGTTCCGTGAAGATAACCGGGTTGTATTTCGAATAATCGTAGTCGGTACCGCGGATCGTTCCCAGTTGGGCAATCCCAACAACCTCGACCCGATGAACATCTTCACCCTCGTTTAGCTGCTCGCCCCATTCGATAGCTGGAGCCTCGGCCAATCGCCCTGGTGGGTCCCCGGTCAGGTATGAAAGCGAGCATTCTAGGGGCTCTGTCAGTTTCCTGAGCGTATCTAAGCGAGGATTCTGTGATTTGCCTGTCAGGATGTCTTGGAGAGCCGACCGGCCGAGGCCGGCCTCAAGGGAGGCGGCGGAGGCGCTTTTCCCGAGGAGATCAAGGCGCTCCTGAATTCGTTTCGCAATTTCGCTCATGAAGGACTTATCCATCATGAGTCTAGAAGGCGCAAAGACGGAAAAATCCATCAATCGCTTGACAATGACGGAAATATCCATCATAAACAAAGAATGGAAAAGCTGCTTCGAGGCCATCTGTTGGCACTTGCCACTCGGTACATAACGAGCACTGGCTGCGGACTTTCGACTCTCGCTCGCCGCTGTCGAAACGACAGCGGCTTCTTCGAGCGGCTGCAGAGGGCCGATGGATCTTTCACCGTGCGCACGTTCGATAAGGTTCAAGCTTGGTTCGATCAAAATTGGCCTGATGGATGCGACTGGCCGGGAGACGTGACCCGCCCCATTGCAGAGGCCGCTGCCCCGTCCGTTAGTGGAGAGGAAGGCCAAGGGATCGATAGTAAAGCTGGCCATGCTGGCGAACCAAATTGGCATCCCATTCCCGGAACCGAAGTATCGCAGCAACTCGAAGGACTTCTCGCTCCGTCCTCGGAGTCGGATTTGCGCGGTGCCTCAACATCATTAGTCGTTTCCTCTTCCGATCAGAAGCGGCGCCAGTGCGCCAACAAGAAGTAGTCAATCGCGGTCCGTGCCGTCGCCAAACTGAACGGTCCGCAACTAATTTGAGTGCGCCGACACATCTGCGCTCCTCCTAAACATAGGAGCATAGGTGATGTCGGAAATTCGGGATAAGGCGTCTTTAGCGATGACCAGTGAGCTTGCTCTGCAAGAGGCGTCTACGCTGATCCGAGAGCTGGCGGGGAGGGGCCCCGCGGGCGAGAGCGTCAAGTCTGCTTTGCGTCGCGTAGGACGGCAACTCAAGGATTGGTCTCCCTCGCGAGTTCGTGACGTTTGGTATCAAGATTGCCGCGTGAGCATCCGAGGTGAGGAGCTCGAGCAATTGCGGGCGCTCACAAAGCGGCGCGCCCAGGACAAGGCGGATACGGATGCACTCGCAGAATTACGAGCCAGGATCTCCCGTCTCGAAGCGCTCTTGGAGGGCTCGGATCCGTCGTTTCATGGCCCGCATCTTTCTGCGCTTGGGGAGATCCGGCGCAAAATGGGCTGAGTCTGCCGCTCTCTGGATTGATCCTTCACTACGGTCCGAATCCTAAGCCGAAATCGGGCGGCGAATTGTCCGCCCGGTCACATTGAATAGGAGAGTACGCATGCCTACGCGAGAGGTGGGGGCGCCGGCTATTGACGCCAAAACCGTAGAAGTCCCTGATGATGCCCAATCCGTCTACGATGGGCGCCGCCATCTTGGCTGGACTGTTCAGCGCGGCAAAGTGTTTGAGGCAATCCGATCGGACCGTATCACCCTCGGTAACTTCGATACGATTTTGAGGGCCAGGAACGCCGTTTGGTGCGGTGAGGGGGAGGCCCATGGCTGAGGTCGTACCGTTTCCAATAACACGCCGGCGGACTTTCATTGCGCGCCAAGCGCAGATCGCCGCGGGTATGAGGCAGGAAGCTGGCGAGAGGTACATCCAGCACCAGCTCAAGACGCAAGCGCAAACAATGCGTCGCAGAGGCGTTGACGAGGAAGTTATTTCGCGGGAGCTCCGCTGCATGGATGCAGCGATCCGGGCTAATCCTTTTCTATCGATGCCCACGCCCAAGGGGCGCGCATGAGGGCGGCCATCTCTGCAGTTGACGACGGAGCCGATGCGCAGCGGCATAAGCGTAAATTCATTAAAAGGGATGGCTGCCCTGCCACCGCGTTAGTCTGGCGCGGACCTCGAGCCAAGAGCGTCGCACTCCGCAAGTGGCGAGGCGGTGTGAGCCGGGAATTCTCTGCGCAAGCGTCCTGCCTGCGCGTTGCTTGGATACTGGAGTGGCTGTTTGGGAAAGACGGCTTCGCTTTCCCGACGGACGCTTTCATTGCGCGTGAGACCGGAATGGCGCTTAAGCATGTGCAGCACGCTCTAACAGCCCTGGACCGGGGCGGAGCTATTGTTCGGGCAAGCGTCTTCATCAATGGGCGTCCGCAGAGAAGAATATGGCCCTGCTCTTTAGTGATACCCCCCGATGTCGGGGGTACCGATACCCCCAAAGAGGCATCTGAGATACCCCCGAACTTCGGGGGACAGATATCTCAAGAAGGAAAGCGCTATGGTCAACTGCATCTGTCCAGCACAGTTCTAGAGGCCCGCAGGGCCGCACAGATCAGAGAACAACGGTCCATCGAAAGGATGCGCGGCGAAGGCGCGCAGGCCGTAGGCCCGGCGGAGCCGTATCCTGGGCCAAGACCCTTGCCCCAATGACTGAAGTGTCAAGTGTTGGTGGGGAATCGTTGGGCGCCGACGGGCGTCCACGAACACTTCAAAGCCACATCTTCTAGCCCGCGACCCGACAGTCGCTCTTGGAAACTGAAAACAGCAATGAAGCACTATTCGGATTGTGCTATTTACAATGAACCGGCGCTACCGCGTGGCGAGTGCGATTGCGGTGGGCTAGAGTTGGCACACGATGCGAGTCATGACACGGTCGTTTCGACGATAGCCGGGGCGCGGAGCTGCGGAGGCAACATTGGTGATGTTGGCTCCTCTGGCCTCATCCAGCCTCAGAAGCTTCCAACCGACGGGCTCATTGCTGACGCTGCCACCACTTGTCTGCCAGACGCGCATAACCGCATTTCCGTCTTGGGTGAAGCCGACGGCGTGGACCTCGACACAACGGAAGTATCCGTCGTAGCCAAGCTCTAGAACGCAACCCTTCGAAAGCGCTTCACAGGCTGTTTGGACCCACATTAGTTATACCCGTTGCCTCTGCCTAACGACATGCGCCTCGACCACATTCAGTTGCAAGTCGTGTTGATCACTTGGCCGTTGACGACGCTGGTGCAGTTGGTCTGCCGGTTGGTGGGCATTTGATACACGGGCGTTGGCTGCGCGTTGTTCTGCCGTTGCATCTCTAGATAGGCGCCCAGCGCGGCGCGCCTATTGGCCTGCCTATGGTTGTCTAGACTGACACGACATTGGATGTAAGCATCGGAGCCCGGCTTGGCGCCGTACGAATTGCATTGTGCGTCGTCCCCAGAAGCGATTTCGGCAGCCTGTTGTGCCTGGTACTCGGCACATCCAAACAGTACCAGGCTCAGCCCCGCTGCAATCCAAATGCGCATGGTGCCCCTCCCTCAACCGGGCCGATCCTCCGCTACCAGCTTGCATAAAGCAAGAGGGCTGGCGAGCCGGTCAGCTTGGGCAACCGAGGAAAGCGGTACAGAAGCGCTTCTTGGCGCAATGATCCACTCTTGTTGCGTTCGGCCTCGGCGCTGGAGGAATTGAACCAGAGCATTGGCCTCTCTATATTTGCGTCATGTGCAGCACATGACGTGATGTGCCACGGAGCCCTCGATCGCGGCTTAAAGCGACGTAGTTCTGCACGTACCGCGGCCTCGTGCTCCGCCCCGCCGCTAGGGTCAAGTGCGTTTGCGCCCGCCAATTCCTCACAGCTCGGGCGAGTGAGGTCCCACAAAAATCCTAATTTGGCAGGTGCGCAGAGCACGCGTGCCAATCGTGTCTGGACCACGCATGAGCCCCGAGCGAACCATCCATCTAAACATTCTTTTGCAAGTACGGGCGACTGAAAATTTGACTGCGGCGCTCGATCGCGCGGCCGGTCAACGGCTCACGTCGCGAAGCGACTACATCAGGACTGCGGTGATCGATCGCCTTCAGCGCGACGGCTTCGATCTCAACAGTTTGCCCGGAGCAGCGTGATGCGTCGCTCCCATCGCTTTTGGCTTTTTTGGCTCGCGCTCGCTGTTGCTTCCGCAGCCGTCTTCGCCTTTGGCCTCGGCGAGAGGGGGGCGTTCGACTCGTCCTTCTCTCCGGCCTTCGAGACGGGACGCTGACAATGTTCAACGCCCATCTCAGACTAGCAATCGGCTTTTGCGTCGCAGGTTCGCTGCTTCTGGCTCTGCCCGTCCAAGCCCAGAAGACCAAGGCTCAGCTCAACACAGAAGTCGGAACGACCTTTCCCGATCAAACTTCGGGGCAGATCACGCCATCCGGCGTTCGGACGTTTCAGAACGACGTGATCAACTCGATCATGCCGACGGCACCGGTGGGCAACAACAACTTCGCCAGCTTCGACGGCACCACGGGGCTTCTGAAAGACAGCGGAATCTCTGCCAGCAGCCAGTTCGTCGCCAATGCGAATATCATTCCCGGGGCGGCGAACACGTTCAAGGGCTCGTTGAATGGGTCTGCGACCTCCGACATCGCGCTGACTGCCTGCACGCTCACCTACCAGATCACGAAGTGGGTAGCCGGCACTGGCTGGCAGTGCGGGCTCAACCCGGTGCTGCCGTCGCGCGCTGTAGCCGCCACGTTGAACCTCGCGGCCTTCCAGGGCATCACCACTCAGGGCTATTACACGGCTGGTGACGGCGGCGGTGCCACCTATTATCTCCGTAATTCGTCCGTCCTTGCTTACAACATCACTCGCGTTGGCGCTTGTGCCAACGGCACCTGGCCCGGAGTGAAGTTCAATGGAGGTTCGGGCACGGGGGTCATCGCCACTGTTGTGTGCTCCGGTGGGGTTGCAACGTCGATAACCTTGGCTGGCATCGGCTCTCAAGGCAACGGTTACGCCGTGGGGAACGTCCTTACGGCTTCGTGCGTGAATATCGGCTCCTGTGCAACCGCGCCCCAGATAACGGTGATTTCCGTCGGCAACGGAACGCTGGTCGACGCATTCACCGCGACGTTCAGCACGGCGAATGTTGGCGCCGGCTGCACGAACGGGACCTACTATGGCGTTCAGCCAACCGGCGGCGTGGGGGACCGCTTGCTGGGCATCGCGGTCATCACGGGGGGCACGCTCTCATCATTCACGCAAACCACGCCAGGCGGCGGTTACAAGATCGGCGACCAACTAACCCTCGGCTCCATCCCCGGCTGCACCACGGCCCCGGTCATTCAGGTTGCCACCAATACCGCGACGCTTGCCAGCTTCACGGACGGTGGCGGCAATGCTGTTCAGTACAACCCCAGCGACGTAATCAACGTCAAACAATTCGGGGCCATCGCTGACTTGGTCACGGGGACCGATCCCGATGCTACCGACAACGGCCCGGCTCTAAGGGCGGCGCTGCAATACGCTAATATCGGCAGCAGGTCAGCAGATACGCCTGGCGGCTGGAGTGGCGGCACAGTCCTAGTTCCCCAAGGCAGCTACCTCGTTTGCAATGGTGCCGTTGTCTACAACCAGACCACTCTGACCGGCGTCGGCTTTGGTTCGTCATCCATAAAACAGTGCAACTCTGACACCGCTGGGCAGAACTTCATTACCCTAGGCGATCCACAAAGCCGCCTGGGTAACTTCGAGAACAAGATCCGGGACATGACCCTATTCGGCGGCTTTGGATCCGGCAGCGCCTACATGGTCTATTCGAACAACTCACAAAGCGGCGATAGTCTGGTCCATGTTGCGATCCTTGGCGTCAGTCGCGGCTGCGTGAAATACGAGATCGGATATGGGGGGCAGTCGGAGTTCGGCATCCACAGCTCGTGGTGCGTCCCTAACCCAACCTATTTCACCAGCGGCGGCCCGTCGTTAGACCTGTCCGGCAACTTCGGTTTCGTCATTGACGGCCAGACCCACATTTCAGGAGCGTCCGCAGGCGGTGCCGGCGTTCGGTTCGGCGACGGTGGCACAAACTTCGTCAACGGCCTGCACTGTGAGGGCTCGGTTACCAACTGCATCTCGATCAATGGTGCAGGCGCGTCGCCCCCGATGACCACGATTATCGGAGCGCTCGGTCCGGCGACCAACCTGATTAATATTGAGACGGGCACGCCGGCCAACTTCACGACTGTCATTAATGCGCGGCCGAGCGGCGCACCCTGTACGGTCTACAATCAAGGCACAGCAACTTGCGTCAAGACCGGCAACCAGCTCGGCTTGGCGACGTACTAACGCGGCCCAAGAGTTTGTGAAGGCTTGAACATGGCAGACTACGGACAGATTAATACGTCGCTTTGCCCGGAGGGCATGAACGCGACACTGTTTGAGCTAAGCAAGGATCTTGAGAGAGCCCACCAACCTATGGACTTGCCGCCGCTCCAGCGAGTGATTGCGATCAATCGGCTGGCCCCGGCCACTCGTGAGTACCGGCGGCAACGCATCTTGTCTCCGGTCGCTTCAGTTGGCCAGAGCGATCGGCCTTCTGGCCACGATTCCGACGATGAGTGGAATCGCAAGGAAGACGCTCGTGAGCGTAGGCTGCGTGAGCGGCAGTAGAGAACACGCTGATGCCCGGACAGATGACTAGTGACGATATTTTTGATCGCTACTCGCGCGGCGCCGCTCGAGCCGCTCCTGCATCTGTCGGGATAGATGACGATATCTTCAGCCGATATGAACGCAAAACGGAAGAGTTAGCCTCCGACAGGCCGAATGGCCGGATTGCTGCGCGGCCTCGCCCTCGAGGGGATAAGCTCGACATGTCCGGTTTCAATAACAGGATGGCGTCGAGCATTCCCGTCGTCGGGCCGCTTTTCGACAAGGCGACGGCTGCCGCCGGCGCGGCCATCCAGCCTCTGATGAGCGAAGATGCTCGCAAGAAGACGTTCGGCGAGCGCTACACCGAAAATCTGGCCATGCAGGACGAGGCAAACCGTCGTTATGCAGAAGAGCGGCCGGTTGCCTCTACCGCTGCTGACATTGCGGGTACCGGATTGCTGCTCGGTCCTGCGTCGCAGACTGCACTTGGCGCTCGTATGATGGGTCTCCGCGGCAATTCCCTGGGCG
Organism: Bradyrhizobium sp. 138; assembly: GCF_023074075.1. Lineage (GTDB taxonomy): Bacteria > Pseudomonadota > Alphaproteobacteria > Rhizobiales > Xanthobacteraceae > Bradyrhizobium. The sequence goes on from NZ_JADPKT010000012.1 coordinate 84,092, forward strand.
CACGTGTATACCAGGGCGCAGCCGGTATGGGGGCTCTTGAGACGACCAACCAACTGTTAAAGGGCAACAATCCGCTCGACCAGGGCTTCCTGGGGCCAGTGCCTATCGCCGCAGCAGGTGGCGCTTTGGGGCCGATGTTCGGTGAGGCGATTTCCTCAGGCGCAAACCAGCTCATGCAGTGGCTTCCGCGTCGAACGGGCGAGCTCGCCGGAGTCAACTCGGTTGGTCGCAACATGCTTGTGAACACTCTGGAAGGTGAGACGCCAGCGTCTATCGCAGAGGCGCGCCGCAGGTTTGGCAGTTCCGGCATGCTCGCGGACGTCAATCAGGCGACCACCGACCTCGCTGGCGGTCTCGCCGATATCCCGGGGCATCACAAGCAGATTGTCCGTGAGGCTTTTCGGCAGCGCGCAGCGGGTCAGGGAAGTCGCATTATGCAGTCCCTCGATCAAAACACGGTACCTTACGTTTCCGTCGCCGACATGACGAGGGGCATCGAGCAGGCCCGCGCCACCGGCGCGGATCCGCTGTACAACCAATTCCGTACAATGGCCGTGCAGCCCACCAAGCAGGTCAAGGCGTTGATCCCCCGGTTAGAGAAGGCTGGCGCGTTCGACCTCGCGGAGGAACTTTCCGGCATTTCTGGCAACCCGATCAACCGCAAGTTCTTTACCGGTGGGCCGCAGAAGGAATTTCCGACGGCCGAGACCTGGGACTATGTCAAGCGGGGATTGGATCGCCGCATTTCTCAGGCTCTGGACAAAGGCAAGCCGGACAAGGAGCTGGCGAGGGAGCTGCTGAACCTCAAAGGTGAGCTCCTGGCGGAAATCGATAAGACGCCGGCCGGCAAGGTCTGGCAAAAGGCCAGGGAGACGTATGCCGAGCACTCCGAGTTGCTTCACCAAATCGAGGAGGGTCAGAAGACCTTTGCCCGAAACACCCGATATGACGAGCTGGCACATGAGCTGATCAACCTTTCGACACCTGAACGCGCTGCGCGCCTGCAAGGTGCGCGGGATGCGATCCAGCAAGTAATAGAGAACAGCGTTCGAGGCGATACGACCGCGCGCAATATGCTGCTGACAAAGGCCGGTCGACAGAAGCTCGAGTTGCTCTTCGGAAAGAAGCGCTCCGACCAATTGGTCGCCGACCTTGAAGCCGAGGTTCTCGGCAAAGGGAAAGTCGAGAATGTCATTGGCGGCAGCCAAACCACACCAAAGCGGGAGCGGGTAGGCGCGATGCTCCCGGCGCCCAGCGAGATGGGATACGTGTCAAACCTGGATTTCACCAGACCAGCGTCGTTCATCCCAGAGTGGATGAAGCCTCAGACGATTATGGAGGGCGCTAGAGCGCAGCGCTACTCGGATGCTTACAGTCAGATAGCGCCTTTGCTCACGCGCAAGATGGGCGCGCAAGATTTCAACGCTTTGACACAAGAGCTTCTAGCCGATCGTTCAAGGTTGTCTGGTCTTCAGAAACGTCTTGATCAAGCGGGTCAGGCTGCGACTCTCGCCATTGGCGTATCCGGTCCAGCTCTGCGAAATAGACTTCTTGACGACGTTGATACTCAAGGATCGCGTTCGCAATCCCGGAGATGACGTGGGTGAAGACCAACACACCGAGGGTGCCCAGAACACTGCTCTCGAAGCCAAACGCGCGCGCGGAGGCCAGGAGTGCGAAGGATAGGGCAAACGCCGGGATGGCCACGCGGCCAGTTCGCGTCAGTATCGGTTCTCGGGTCACGGGCCTGTCTCAAGCCTCCGCATGCATGTCGGCCTTCAGTCCTGAAGATGTAGCCAGGTGAATGGAAGGTCAATTGCTCGCCTTCGCAAAAGGCGTCGGAATTATCCGACATGGGCGCAAGATCAAACGTAATGAGGAGACAGAATGTACGCCAATCCCCAAAGAGCGCTCGCTGACCGGCTGAGCGTTTGAAGGATGCCGCCAGTGGGCAACTCAAGCCGCACTCGTTCGCCGGGAAGGCCGAAGGAGGGATCGGTCCGGCCGAAGTCCGTTCGCTCGCGCCAAGTGAAGGCGATCCAGCCAGCTTCTCCGGTGGCGTCCGAGCAGCAACGGGAAGAGGATCCCATTGGCGCCATGCCGAAGACGTTGCTTTTGGATCTGCACAAGGTGCTTAGAGGCGCCCTCAAGCCCATTGGCGGATCGAAGGCAGACGACTGGAATGAAATCGTCGCCAGTCAGGCCATATCGACCCTGTGGAAGAGTGGCGACCTGGCGACCGATGTCAAACGCGAGGAGGGCGTTTTAGTCGGCATGCTTTGCATGAAGCCCCAGGACGAGTTCGAGGGCATGCTCATGGCGCAAATGATCGGGACGCACAATGCCGCCATGGAGTGCCACCGCCGGGCAATGCTCCCCGAGCAACCCTTTGTCGGCCGCTCAGAGGCGCTGACCCAGGCCAATAAGCTTTCCCGGACCTTCGCAACCCTTCTGGAAGCCCTGAACCGTCACCGCGGCAAAGGCCAGCAGAAGGTCACAGTTGAGCATGTGCACGTCCACGCCGGCGGCCAGGCGGTGGTTGGAGTAGTGGAGACCCAGGGGCCCGGGGGGCTCAAGAAATTGGAGGAACAACCCCATGCGGTGCGGAGCGAAAACCCGGAGCGGGAAGCCCTGCCAGTCGCTCGCGATGCCTAACGGTCGCTGCCGCATGCATGGTGGGCCATCGCCCGGAGCTCCAAAGGGCAACAAGCACAACTTCAAGCATGGGCATTACTCGGCTGAGGCAATCGCAAGGCGGCGAGAGGTATCTGCGCTGATGCGGGCCGCGAGAGAACTGATTAGGAGCGTAAGTTGATGCAGCTGGATCCGGACAGAGCGTCTCAGGCCGTCCAGGCTCGACGGAAGGGCAGGAAGCTGGCACGCTATCCGCGAGTGCTGGAGATCTGCGCCGAGCTGGGTTTGGAGATCCTTCCAACGAACCAGCGCCTGCAAGCAGGGCAAACGAAGGCCGAGTCGGTACTTCATTCACTCTACGAGGATCATGGCGAAGGGCACTTTGTGCTGCTTCTTCGGACACTCCTGGAGACAGAGGGTAACTCTGTCCATGTGAATGACTTCGTCTTGCGTGGGTTGAGCGATGTAATGCTGGCCCACCCGGAATGGCCTCAGAAAGGCTTGGCTTGGCTGGAGGCTTTCGATTCAATCGACCTTGGCGAGATACGCGCCCAAGCCCGAGCGAACCGCCAGGCGGTCCCGCAGCGTCATGGCGTGGCCGCCGGACTATTCCGGGAGCTGGCGAAGATCTTCATCCAACCGCCAAAGCCGGAACGGCAGAGGGCGGAGAAGAAGCTGCCTCGGTCGGTTACACGCGTTGCTGAGAACCGCGCCAAGATCGAACTGGGGCGGGAGCTTCTGGCCCTCCGGGCGCAGACCCCGAACAATCGCAAGTTCGGCGAGCTCGTGCGGAAGCAGTTCGACATAGAAGCGGCCAAAGCGTCGGAAGCCATGCGGGTATGCCGGCTCTATGTCGATCGGGAGGAAATTACCTCCAAGCTTTCATGGCGGACCCTCGTTGCCCTTTCGGCCTTAACGCTGCCCCGGGATGCCCGCAATGATCTTGAGGAGCGCATCCGCTCCGGAGAACGCATAGCTATATCTCAGATTTCGAGGGTCGGCAGAAATTGAAGCGACGGATGTTCTGTCCGCCGCTCATCGCGTCGTGGCGCGGCTATTTCTGCACAGCGAATACCCAGACCACCCCGCCTTGCGGCACGTTGTTTTCAACCCCGACGTTCTGGGTGGCGAGCGCATCCTGGATGCGTTGCGCGTCAACGCCCCAGCCGGACTGGATCGCGATATACTGGGTGCCATCCATCTCATAGGATACCGGCATACCCATAATGCCTGAGTTGGTCTTCAGCTCCCACAAGAGTTCGCCGCTCTTCGCATCGAAAGCGCGGAAGTTGCGATCGTTGGTCCCGCCGACAAAGACGAGATCGCCCGCGGTCGCCAGTACCGAACCGAACAGTTGCGATTTCGGGAAGTTGTGAGACCAGACTTTCTTGCCGGTTGCGGGATCCCAAGCCTGCAATTCGCCGATGTGTGTGGCGCCGGGACGGAGCGTCAGACCGATGTCCTCAGGCTTGGTGCCAAGCCATAGTTCGCCAGGCTTCAGCGCAACCTTCTCGCCGGTGAAGCCGCCGCAGGTGTTCTCGTTGGCCGGCACATAGACGTACTTGGTTCTCTGGCTATAGGCCGCCGAAGGCCAGTCCTTGCCGCCCCACAGTGACGGGCAGAACTCGACCCGCTTGCCGATCACCGGCTTGTGCGCAGGGTCGACAATCGGCTTGCCGGTCTCGGGCTCGATGCCTTTCCAGACGTCGGTATGAACATAGGGCCAGCCGGCTACGTAGCTGATCTTGTCCGGCTGACGCTCCAAGATCCAGAAGATCGCGTTGCGGCCCGGATGGATCAGGCTCTTGACCGTGCGGCCATCTCTTTGCAGGTCGACCAGTATCGGTGCCTCTACTTCGTCCCAGTCCCAGGAGTCGTTCTGATGGTACTGAAAATGTGTCTTGATCTTACCGGTATCGGGATCAAGGCCGAGCACGGAGCTCGTATAGAGATTGTCACCCGGGTGTGCGTCTCCCGGCCACGGCGCAGCATTGCCAACGCCCCAGTAGATGGTCTTGGTGTCCTTGTCGTAATTACCGGTCATCCAAGCCGATCCGCCGCCGGTCTTCCAGTCGTCGCCCGTCCAGGTTTCGCTGCCGGGTTCACCGGGCGCTGGAATGGTGAAGGTGCGCCACAGCTCCTTGCCGCTATTGGCGTCAAAGGCCACGACGTAACCACGGACGCCGAGCTCGCCGCCAGAGCCGCCGACAATGACTTTGCCGTCGATGACGAGAGGCATCAGGGTGAGATACTGACCTTTCTTATAGTCCTGGACTTTGGTGTCCCAGACCACCTTGCCGGTCTTCGCATCGAGGGCAACCACGTGATCATCGGTTGTGGCCAGATAGAGCTTGTCCTGCCACAGACCGACCCCCCGATTGGTCGGATGCAGCTGGAACAAATCATCTGGTAGCTGGCGCTTGTAGCGCCAATACTCTTCGCCTGTTTTGGCGTTCAGCGCGATCACCTGCCCCATCGGGGTGGTGACGAACATCACACCGTTGTTAACGATCGGCGGCGCCTCGTGGCCCTCGATCACACCGGTGGAGAAGGTCCACACTGGCCTCAGATTCTTGACGTTCGAGGTGTTGATCTGCTCGAGCGGACTGTAGCCCTGTCCGTCATAGGTCCGCCGATACAGCATCCAGTTGCCGGGTTCGGGATTTTCCAGACGGGCCTGGGTTACCGGGCTGTAATTTTCAATCGGCCCGCCGAATGCGGCGGCCGAGAAAAAGGTCGTGCACGCAACACAACCGGACAATAGCCATTGCCTTTTGGTCATGGACGTCATCTCCCTAAGCTCTTTCTGTTGCCCACCATCAGTAATGTGATCAGCTGAGGCACGGGAAACGATGCGACTACTCGTCACCCTGCTTGTTGAGCACCTACCTTTCCAACGAATGTTGCAGCGATGGTGAGCGAGCCGTCGGCAGTTGCAAGCGGCAGCGCTGCCAAGCGTCGGGGCGCGGGTCCGAACACGACTTGCGCGCTTTCCCGGGGATTGAACTCGGAATTGTGACAAAAACACTTGAGAACGTCGTTGTCGCCTACGTCGGACTTCAGCCAGCCGGTGACAGCACATCCGGCATGAGTACAGATCGCCGAATAGGCTACAATGCCCTCAGCGGAGCGCGAGCGCGTCTCCTCATCCATCTCCCCGGGATCAAGCCTTATGAGAAGGACTTCGTTCAGCCGCGAGCCGTTGCGGACAACCGAAGTCTTTGGGTCCTTTGGCCAGGCATGCAGCGGCGCCTCACCGAGCCTCACGTCGTCGGGCACGATGATGCCGCCGGCGCGGTCACCCTCTGAGACCACAAGAAGATCGCCTTTCCTCGGCCGATCGCTGGTGCCGGGCTGGTCTTCCTGCGCCGCAGCGAAGCTCCTGGCCGTCAGAAACGCTCCGAGCGTGGCGAAGAAAAGTGAGCGTCGCGTTTGCTTCCGACTTCGCATTGGTCCGTCTCCACGCTGGAGAGCCTCGAAGTCAGGCACGTGTGGCTTCTCGGGCGAGACGCAAGAGCAATGGACTACACGCCAGGCGCGCGGTCGCGCCTGCCTTGGCGAGGCTCAGCTCACCGCTGCTTTTCGCCGCTACCCGGCGCCCCCGTGGAGGTGCCACTGGTCGAGCCGGTTGTCGGCGGAGCAGTGTCAGTCTTTCCAGGGGGATGAGCAGAAGCACCTGGCTTTTCCTGCTCACCGACATAGCCTGACTCGCCGGACTGGCGGGTCTTGATGCCCTTGTCCGCCTCCTCCTGCATCTGCGGATTCGGTGCCGTCGGCTGCTGGGCCAGCCCCGGCAAGGCGAACGTAATTCCAACAGCTACAAGCATCGCAACGATTGTGGTTCGCATAGCAGTCCTCCCCATCGCAGCGCGCACTTTGTACGACAACGAACGCACCGGCCCGCAAAAGTTTCCTCGCACATCATCCGTATTTGCGAAAAGGCGATTCCGCATAAGGGGGTGGCGAGCAGACCCGGCTTTAGAGCGACGTTCGGCGGCGGCATTCGCGATCGCCGGGCTTGGAGGTGTCCGACTGCCCGGCGGCTTTCGGTGGTCAGGTAAGGACGTTAGCGTAGCGGACAGCGATGCAGCGGCACCTCGACACTTCCGGGCTCAGCCGTCGCCGGCGATGTTTTGACGGGCGCGCATCCTGTGGGTGATCAGGCCGCAACGCTACCGAGCTTCGCCGGTTCGAGGGCGTCGAACCACCCACCTGCACTCGCGCCGTCAGGGGCACGTTCCAATGGAAGGGGATGGTGCGTGCTAAACGGCTCGCGGTCATCTTGCCGCGCGGTTAAAACGCGCGCGACAATGCGTAGCATTGTCTTTCTGATTGTACGGGTCGTTTTTTAGAGAGGCAATTTTATCGATCGTGGGTGCGCTCTTTCAGAGGGGCCAGCACATGATTGAGCTTTGGATCAAGTGGTTCGAGTCCCTGGCCTCGGTCGAGGGGCTGGCAGCCATCGTCGTTGTTGCCGTAATGACCGCTGGCGTTCTTACGCTGATTGAGGGGCGGCGCAATAGGACCAAAAAGCGTTAGCTGCAAGAACCAAAAGAAAGGCCAGCTGGACCAGGGTGGTTCCGCAAAGTAAGTGGCCCTACAAGATGCTCGTATGCAGGAGGATCAAATGATCGTCGCTCATGCAAGTTGGAATGCTCCTTGGCGAGAGACATTCTGTATCTTCGCGCTGTTGAGCATGCTGGTCGCGGCTCCGGCCCTTTTGATAATATTCCTGCTGGACTCGCAACTCGTCTTACCAGCGGTCAGTCTTCTGTTTTTCTCGGATGCGATGATCACCGCGCTCTTGGCCCTGGCAAAGTCAGGGGCTGCAACAGTAGGCAAAATTTCTCTGTGGGATATTGCAGGTGCGTTCACAATGATCGGTTGCGCCGCAGCGATTCTTGGCGAGCCGGATCAAGTAGCACTGCTTTTCGGGCAGACCGCCGGACCACATTCGGACGCCGCTGCCGGAGATAGTTACCTTAGCGATCGAGCCGCGAGGGACTAGAACTAGATCTGTATAAGGGCTTTGGAGGTAACTCGTATGGGTCGAGCTGGCAGATAAATACGCGCCTCGCTCGGAGCCGAACCTGGGACCATGACCCTTGATAGACCATCTTCATCCGGATGTTCTTAGCGCACTCGTGCAGGTCGTTTTGATTGACCTCGTGCTCGCTGGTGATAACGCCATCGTCATCGGCCTTGCTGCAGCGGGACTTCCCCAAGCGCAACGAGCCAAGGCCATTTTGATCGGGATCGTCGCCGCGACGATACTGCGTCTTCTCTTAGCTGGGATAGCCACGCAAATCCTGCAGATCGTCGGCCTTTTGCTCGCTGGCGGGATTCTGTTGCTGTGGGTATGTTGGAAAATGTGGCGAGAGTTGCGCACGTCTCCCGCAGGGTCCACTGTTTGGAAAGGGACTATAGGAGCCATTGCAGAAAGCAAACCCCGCAAAACGCTCTTCCAAGCGAGTTGGCAGATTATCGTGGCCGACGCTTCCATGTCTCTCGACAATGTCCTTGCCGTCGCAGGGGCGGCACGCGATCATCCAGTAGTCCTGATTTTCGGCCTGGGGCTTTCCATCGCGATGATGGGCCTGGCCGCTTCTTTCATTGCCGGCCTTCTGCAAACTCATCGATGGCTCGCTTACGTCGGACTGGCCGTCATTCTCTATGTGGCAGTTGAGATGATCTGGCGCGGAACATTGGAGATCACGAAGGTCGCATCGATATGATGGCCCTGTTGTGTCCGATGGCCCCGTTGTGTCCCACGGCACGTCAATGCCTAAAATTTCAGTTGTCCGACGAGATGCTGTATGCTCTCCACTCAGGGAAAGGCTGCGCTGCTTTGCCCCACACAGTCCCATGCCAAATTCTTGCGAATTCGCAGCGCTTGGGAGCGATTTTGCGCTAGCTAGCTGGTCGGCCACGGATTTCGGCCTTGAGGGTCACGTGTCCCCATTCTCGAATCTACTGATCTTGCACAAATTGATGGCCGCGTTTGCAGCCGTGATAGCCGTTATATTTGTGAGTGGCGCAATCGTATATGACAGACTGGGCGTGATCGAAGATGCCAAAAACTGGCGTGTCCATACCACTGACGTGTTGGACACGCTAGAGATGGCGGTAGCCGCAGCGCTTGATCAAGAAACGAATCTGCGCGGTTATTTGATCAGCGGCGACGAGAAGTTCTTGATTCCATACCGCGAGGGCGGCGACAACTTTATCGCGGCGAGCCGGAAACTTAGAGCACAGACATCGGATAACCAAGACCAACAGAACCGGCTTGATGAATTGAACAAGCTGGCGACTATGTGGCGCATCGAGACCGCCGAGCGCGAGATCGCGCTGATGGCGAATCCCGCGACTCGCGAGGAAGCGCGCACGTTGGAGGGGGCGACCGGCAAAGCTGCCATGGATGCAATCCGTGCCAAGGCAAATGAAATCGAGAAGGCTGAGCGCGATCTGTTGGCGAGGCGCGACGCCGTGCAGAAGCAGGCGTACGCCACTGCATACACGGCGACCGCGCTGGGCGCCGCAGCCTCGCTCCTGATCGCGGTGTTGATGGGCATCCTACTGACGCGCGTTATCGCGACGCCGATCACCCGAATGACCGGCGCCATGACCGCACTCGCCAAGGGCGACACTAGCGTCGACGTGCCCGGGATTGATCGGCGTGACGAAATCGGCGCGATGGCGGGTGCGGTCGAAATTTTCAGGAAGGCTGTCATTGAACGCCAAAAGACCCAGGTCGAACTCGCTCATGTTAGTCGTGTCGCGACCATTGGGCAGCTGACGGCCTCGATTGCCCATGAAGTCAATCAGCCGATCTCAGCTGTGCTCACCAATGCGGACGCCGCCTTGAACTGGCTGGGCAATGACCCGCCCAATCTAAACAAGGCCCGCGAGTCCCTCGAGCACATTGTCGCAGATAGCCGACGAGCTGGCGAGATCGTCAACCGGATCCGCGCTATGGTCAGGAAAGCGCCGGTACCCAGAAGCCGCATCGACCTCAACGAAGCCGTGCTGGACGTCGTCGCGATGGTCCGAAGCGAGGCGGTGAGGCATAAGATTTCGCTACAGACCCAACTGGCGGAGGACCTGCCGCAGATCGAAGGTGAGCGCATTCAGCTGCAGCAAGTGCTCCTGAATCTGATCCTCAATGCCATCGAGGCCGTGAACAGCGTTGAGGATGGCATGCGGGAGCTGCAGGTCAGTACCGAAAGAGACGTTGCGGGCGACGTACGCGTCTCCGTGCGAGACTCGGGTCCGGGGCTCGACTCGACGAGTGAAGAGCGCGTTTTCGAAGCGTTCTACACGACCAAATCGCATGGCTTAGGTATGGGCCTGGCCATCTGTCAGTCGATCATCGCAGCTCATGGTGGACGGTTGTGGGTCACGAGGAACAAGCCTCGGGGCGCCGTCTTCCAGTTCACCCTGGCTCCCCACCAGGACTAGGCCCCGTTTGGCCAGGGCCGGTGTGGCTGGGCGTATGCTTGGGGATTGAGCGGGGCACCGATTTGGGCTCTAGCTCGTCCAAAACAACGTCTGCTCCTGCTATGGCTACGGAGCGCTCGGCCGCAATCACACTGACTGTCACCTGCCAAGTGTTCAAATTAAGGGGTGGGGCGCCTAAGCCGCGGTAGGCCGGCTTTTCCGTGCCACACCGCATTACGCAGGGAGGGGCGGCTCGCGGCCTACGTGCTCCGGCGCGCTGCTATTGTGCCTCAGGTTGCCTTCGCAAATTCCGTCGAACAATGTCAGGAAAATGGCGGCATTCGACATGACTGAAGACATCATAGTCCTGGGCGGCTTGGCCATCCTGTTCTGCTGGACCTACATCTGCTTGCCATTGATCTTTTACAGCTGAGTAGGCGCCGGTGTGACTGAGCCGAAACATGAACTGCCGATCGAAGTTCGATTGCTGCAGTGCGACCGGCCGACCGATCAAACCAGCTGGAGCGCCGGCTATACTGTGGACAACGAGTACGACGACGAACCATCCTTGGCAGCGTCGATCCCTCGATGTGGCGCGGCGATCAGGCACGGTGGACCTCTGGTAGCAGGGTCGTGAGCAAGACGAGGAGGATTCGGGAATTGGGGATCGCGACGGCAACACGCCCTTAGCGGAGACGATTCCAGCCGACTATGGTGAAGCTCTATGGCCTGCCGGTTCCCGCCGGCGGGCTCGACGAAAAGGCCGCAGCGATTGAGACTCGCTGCGGCCTGCGCCGTGTCAAAAAGACCGGGTGAAAGAGTTAGGTGCAATATGAACGCCAGCCCCGGTTTGCCGAATTTTCCCGGCACCTCCGGTTCCGGCCACAACAAATGTGAATCAAAAGCGCCTGCGTGCCCCGAATGTCCCGAACGCCTCAGCGGCCTGTGCGACCTATTAAATCATTCTGCGGCCTTCAGACCCTGTTCCGTGGGCTCGTAGCGCTGACCGTGCTTCACCAGCCAGCCACCTTCAACCATCTTCTGCGCCAAACCAGCGAACATGCCGGTTGGCTGCCGCCCGGGTGATATACGCCGTCTCTGCGCTCGACGAGAAAGCCGTAGACGCGCGCCAGCCGTAGCGGCTTGAGCATGCCGGGAATGAGGATGATGGAGTTGGTCATTGCTTCCCAAGCGCGCGCCATGCTGAACGTTCCGAAGCGCAGCCTTGGCGACGAGGACCGAGGGCGTGGCTTACAGCTTGAGAAAGCTACGGCGAGCGGGACGAGCGGCTTCACTCTGGGCTCGCAACAAAGAAACGGCCCCAGGCCAAGGGGAAGGACCCAGGGCTGGGGCCGCTCGGGCTAACAAGTTAGATAGCCAGATGCGTCTAAAACGCATGCAGACCAAACTCGGGCAGGACGGTCACGTTCCTATTTGCGGCATCGGCTTTCGAGGCGGTTGGGGCTCCGAGGGCGACGATGCGTCGAGTCAACCTGTGAAGTTACAGGGTTACGCCTGCCTCTCGTCGAAGGTAAACCTCGGCGGGCTTCCCGTAAGCTGGTGTGCACGCGTGCGGAACGTAGCCTGGCAGGTGGTCCGTGCGACTGAAACGAAAGGGGCGTGTTGCGCCCCGCCTCGCTTAGTTCTCGTCAGGAACAGAGTCACCAATGTTCGGAAACGAACAGAACGACGCTGCGAGCTGGGAGTAAGCTCGCAATTGCTTGACCTTCCCCAAGGTCCAAGCAGACCTCCAGCGGCCCCGGCCTCCCACCCCAAAAGCCCCCCGGCCGGGGCTGTCGTCCTCCGCTATCTAAAGCCCAACCCCCGCTCGCGATGTGGTGTGTTTAGCCATAAGCAGCGCACGCCAACTACGGCGCACCACTTTCAATAGAAACTGCCGCCTCGCCATCGTATTTCTGGCTTGCACAGTTTTCCCCGGCTATCAGGTCAGGACTTAGCCTTCCACGTTGCGCAGTTGCCGACTCCTCGCGCCGTCCGGCCCGACACGATCGACGCGAACCTGGCCGTCGGCCGTGCCAAGGTCGATGCGAGCGATACTTTCGAGCAAGCCGCTGCGCATCTCTCGTCTCGGGAAGTCTTGTCGATCTTGAACGACGGTTCGGTGTTCTCGGCGGTGCTGCAGAAGCGATGAACACGCGCCTGGTGCGCCTCGCCCGGCAGGCGCGCCTTGTTCCGGCCGGCCGACGCATCCCGTACGGACGCGGTGCGCGCGCCGACCCTGAACTCCCACGCCGAAATTCTGGAGCAAGCTGCCGAAACCACGTGGTCGCAGCCGGCGGCGCGCGGGCAGTGAGAGAGGGCGGTGCACACGCATCAGTTGACGCTTCCGCCAGCCGTCTTGGCGACGACAGGGCCGCCTCGGTCTGACGGCGGCTGCGCCAGCTCAGAGCAGCGCGAACACCGCAATCACCAAGCCCAGGCTTGCGGCGGTCACGCACCAGCATGACAGTTCAAGGAGTCGCATGAAGGGCCCCCCAATGAATGGCCCTGCCGCAACGGATCCTATCCCCGGAACCCGGCAGCCGGAACCGAAACTTTTTCGTGGCTTCATGACTTCAGGACAGGGGCACTTAGGACGCGAGGCACAGCCATGCCCCTCATGCCGCTGGGCGACATGTTTGCTACGGTCGCCATCATGGTCGTCGCATTCCTGGCGGAGGTCGCCTTCTTCGTGCTGCTGGGTATCTTCTGAGCTACGCTCCCTTGCGGCCAAATAGTTGCTCTTCAGACGGCTAACATCTCGGAACGTCCAATGTCGACCTTGGCAAGGCTCCTGGCACGAAAGCAGCGGCTCATGGATCAGCTCGAGAACGATCCCGGCCCAAACGAGCGCGAGGAGATCGAGAGGGTGCTCTCGCAGATCGAAACCGCTCTGACGTGGCTCGATCCGAAGGACAACCAGTGGAGAAGGCGAGCAGCCGTGACGCCGCGGACCGGGGCGGCCCCGTTACGCGAGCCTCGTTCATCCCCGACCGCCGATCGCAGAACGGCGAGGAAAACGAGTCCGTATCCCGATTGAGGGCCGGGCTCCGTACGGATCGAAGGATCGACGCCGCCCATCGAAATTTGGATGCCTAGGGGCCGAGCGCAAATTGGAGAACCACGACGCACCCGCCGGCGAGGAGGCAGGAAACGACTTCCAGGGTCCAGTCCGGTCTCGAACTCCCGTCAGCCACGCGTCCGATGAATTCAATCGCCTTTCTCAAATCGCGCCTCGTCATTCATCGTCCGGCGGAAGCCGCTCGAGATAATTTATCCCGGTGTATGTGAGCTCGTCGGCGTCGATCTCGCGCGTTTCACCACTCCGCTGCAGGTGCCGCTCGAGCAGACATCGGCGTCCGTCCGCCGGATCGACGTCATCGTGCCTGCGCAGATACAGCGTCCACGCCGTCTCGACTGCCCGTTTCAGGGTCTGCTCTTCCGCCATCGACAAGCCTCCAGCAAAGCTGGTCCGTTTCGGGGCCCAACGCCTCCTCCAGGCCAATGTTTCCGATCTTTCCCGACCGCCTGTTCGAATTCAAAGATCGTCGCAAGGAAGCCAGGAACGTCGCGCCGTTCTGCCGGATTGATCTGCATTGGAGCCAGAACATGAACAGCCCCGATCATGATGGCTTGTTTCGCGCGGTTCTGGACGCTCGACGAGTCCTCAGCGAGGACCAGATGGGCTCTCTGGATCCCGTCGAGACCTTGCGGCGGCTGCGGGCCGTCCTCGACGGCGACGAATTGGTCCACGCCCTGGATCGGTTGAACCGTCAACAGGTGTCCCGGCTCGAGCGCTGAGGCACTTCGCCGGCCGCTGCGAAGGGCCGCGTGACGGCCGCCTTGCCGGCCATTTTCCGGACGTTACCGTCGTCGCCTCGGAGCGGATCGACCGGGCTCCGCGAAGAGGCGCCGAAATCCGCCTTACAGCGCGCTCAGATCGTCCGGCACGTCGCCGAATTTCCGGATCAGCATGGCGTCGCCGAATTCGCCAGTGCTCGGATCTCCGGTCCGGCTGAATGCGACCGCGCCGGCGCAGCCCGGTTTCCGCGACAGCGCTTCGGCCCGCATGATCGCGGCGTTGGCGCTCAGACACTCCACCGCCTCGCCGGCCGCGACACCGTCGTCGGCCAGCACGAACGGCAGCGCCACGTAGTAGGCGACGTCCATCGCGGTCACTCCTTGCGATCGCGCGCTCTGCGGCCGCGGCCGCGCGCGTAACCGGCCGAGACCTCGGACCGGAGCGCGTCGAGCTCGGCCTCAAGGAAATCGTTCGCCAACAGCAGCGCCTTCACCGCTTCCCGGGCGTCTGCGTCGCAGGCGGCGATGGCCTGGTCGGCCGCGGCCTCCAGATCCTCGGTGGCGGATGCGGATGGCGCGAGCTCGGCGGGCATGTCGAATGTTCCCTTTTCGTTCGCGCAGAGTCAAGCCCGTGCTGCGGATTGAGGTGGCGCAGCAGACCGAGTTGGGAATGAAATCGCAAGGGCGACGGGCAGGTGTCGGAACTGGCGCGTCTGGTTCGTCTTGAATCCGAGCTGCCTCTGTCTGTGGAGTTCTGCGTATCATGGCCCCGCGCGCCAACTGGAAAGGCTTTTTGAGGTTGTCCCTGGTGACCTGCCCGGTGGCGCTCTATCCGGCCACCTCGGAGAGCGAAAAGATCTCGTTCAACCAGCTCAACCGGTCGACCGGCCACCGCATCAAGTACCTCAAGGTCGACGCCGACACCGGCGACGAGGTGGCCAACGAAGACATCGTCAAGGGCTATGAGCTCGACAAGGGTCAGTACATCGAGGTCACGAAGGAGGAGCTCGAGGAGATCGCGCTGGAGTCCACGCGCACCATCGAGATCGATGAGTTCGTCGACAAGTCCGACATCGACCCGCGCTATCTGATCCGCCCCTACTACATTCGCCCCGACGGCAAGGTCGGCCACGATGCCTTCGCCGTGATTCGCGAGACCATCCGCGAGATGGACAAGGTCGCGATCGGGCGGGTCGTGCTGACCAACCGCGAGCACATCATCGGCCTGGAGCCGATGGGCAAGGGTCTCGTCGGCACGCTGCTGCGCTACCCTTATGAGGTCCGCAGCGAGCAGGAGTATTTCGACGAGATCCAGGACGTGAAGGTCACCAAGGACATGCTCGATCTCGCCAAGCACATCGTGAACCAGAAGGCGGGCCAGTTCGATCCGGAGAAGTTCGAGGACCACTACGAGACCGCTCTGATCGAGCTCATCAACCAGAAGCGCGCCGGCAAGCCGATCACGCCCAAGTCGAAGCCAGTCCCCGGCAACGTCGTCGACCTGATGGAGGCGCTGCGGCGGAGCGTCGGCGGCGCTGCGGCCGAGACTGCGGCCACAAAGAAGCCGGCCAAGAAGCCGCGCAAGGCGGCGGCCGGCCAGAAGGAGATGCTGATGCCGATCGCCGGCAAGAGGCCGGCGAAAGAAGCGGTCGCCAAGAAGCCGGCGGCCAGGTCGCAGAGGAAGTCGGCTTAGTGCCCCCGCGCAGGAACCAAGCGGCCCGAACGCCGGTTGCTCCGCTACGGCCACGGGAGGATCGCCATGGATATGCGGGAAACCTCTGCGATGACGGAAGCCTCCGGTCTCGTCGACGATCCGGAGGGCGCTACGCTCGTGCCAGGAGCCAAGCCTGTTGGCGAGGCAGGCAATCCACGACAGCTCCGCCCGTCCTCGGATGCCGCGATGCGCTGGACCGACCAGTTGCGCAAGGTGGCCGTGAAGGCGCCGCTGCAGTCGCTCTTTGTCGCCTTCTTGCTGGGCGTGTGGGTGGCTCGCCGGCGCTAGGAGAGCTGGCAGCCGCGGCACAAACCTGATGCCCCCGAAGCTCAAGACATTTCAGGCCTCGCTGGGCTTTCTACGATCTCGCGATCGCGGCGCCCTCGATGAAGGCGGCGCTTGAGGCGTGGGGCGCAGGCAGCAATCTCTTCCATCAGGGCGCCGCCAAGGAGACCGACGATCCGGATGTGGTCGTCGCGACGATGTCGAAACCGGGCGTGGTGCTCAAGCGTCCCGCCGGATCGAACGGTCGCTTCGCCGAGCACTCCGATCTCCCGTCCAACCTGGAGTCCAGCGAAAGAGAGGGTCAGCGGGCGAGACGTCGCCCGAGGCCTGCGAAGCGAACCGCTCCGAAGATCAGCGAGCAGGCGGCCCGAAAGGCCGCGGCCGATTTCGAGAAGGAGCAGAAACGCCGCGATGCCGAGCGCCTGCGAGAACAGGCCGCCATGGCAAGGAAGCGCGAGCGGCGGGAAAAGGCAGTAGCGAAGGCGCAGGCGGCTTTCGAACGGGCAAGGGACCAACATTTGGCCAACGCGCGCGGCATCGAGGCCGAGCGTGCGGCTGTCGAAAAACAAGCTCAGGACGAGGAGAGCCGGTGGGAGAAGCAGACGGAGAAGCTCGAGGCAGCCCTCCGTCGGGCGCGCGAATAGCGGCGGCGTAGCGCGAGCCCGGCGGTCATTGCCGATTTGTCTCGACTCGGGAACCAAACGAGCATCTACTTACGTGATCATCGCGCCGCCCTGTGGCATCTATCGGTGACTGCGAGACCGATCGCGCTCCCGCCCCCTCAAACGCGGAGAAGCGCCATGCAGCGTCGGCGTTCCAAACCGCATTCATTCGCAGAACGGCTTGCCGAGGAAAGGATCCGCCTGCAGCTATGGGCGGAGACACTACCGTCTGGCCCCGCCAAGCAGCAGTTGCTTCAAAAGATCCAGCAGATCGAAACGGCCGATCGCATCGACAAATGGCTGTCGTCGCCGGGCTTGCAGCCGCCAAGGTGACGTCCGATGAAGGACATCCGAGCGCATCTGGAGAAGCTGCAGGTCCAGACCGCGGAATGCGAAATGATCAGCGACCTGGCGACTGATCCGAAGAAGCGCGAGCTGTTCACCCGGTTGGCGGACCACTTCAATACCCTCGCCGCGGAGCTTGAGCGGGCGCTGCACGAGCAGCAGGATGGCCCTCCGAGCGGCGCCCAAGGAACATTGGAGGGCAAGAAGCATTGAGCCGGAAATACATTCCGGGGGCGACGCTTCGGAGCCGACTATGCGCGGTGTCGCCGAAATTCTCGAACGTAAGCGGGAGCTGCTCGATCGACGTCAGGAAGCTGGGCCCGCACGGTTTGCCGCGGTCGAGCGCGAACTGGAGGAAATCGATGCGCTCCTGACCCGGCTGGAGTCGGGAGGCAGCATCTACCGTCCCGCAGTAGTTTCCTTATGGCCCGAATCGAAGACTACGCACTGATTGGCGACTGCGAGACCGCAGCACTGGTGGGGCTCGACTCCATCGACTGGCTTTGCCTGCCTCGATTCGACTCCGACAGTTGCTTCGCAAGGCTGCTCGGATCCGAAAACAACGGCTTTTGGCGCGGCGCGCCCGTGGGGTCGAGCTCAGCCGAGCGCCGCTACCGGCTTGGCACGTTGATCCTGGAGACGACATTCAGAACCGTCGGCGGCAGCGTTCGTGTCACGGACTTCATGCCGCCCATCGCCTCGTTCGGATCGTCGAAGGACTCGGTGGCCGGGTCGAGATGCGGAGCGAATTGGTCGCGCGCTTCGACCACGGCGTCTCCGTGCCGTGGGTGAACCGGATGACATCGCGCAGGCGGTGGCCTGGCTGGTTTCGTCGACGGAGGGATGAGCCTCTACCCAGGATTCGCGACCGGTGGCTAATCGGGAGTCGTTCGGAAAGGAGGAGTGCTATGCTGCAGAGCCATCAGGAGAGCGACCGCCGCCACCGGCGACTGTTTGCATCGATCGCCAACAAGGCCTCCCAGGCGGCCGGCCGAGCGTCGACCTTTGTTCTGGCCTGCGCGGTCATCGTCATCTGGGCGGTCACGGGACCGCTGTTCCGGTTTTCCGACACTTGGCAACTGGTCATCAACACCGGCACGACCATCGTGACGTTCCTGATGGTCTTCCTGATCCAGAACTCGCAGAACCGCGACAGTGCCGCGATCCAGGTGAAGCTGGATGAATTGATCCGGACGGGCATCGTCCAGAACAGTTTTGTAGGAATCGAGCACCTGACCGCGGACGAGCTGGAGGATCTGCGCGCGCGCTGTGAAGAACGCGCGAAAGCTGTCGCCGAAGATGTTGTCGAGCGCAAGACGGTGACGGCCGGCAGAGGCCGGAGAGCCGCGACGGACTAATCTGCTTCCGCCATCCGCTATTCCGGAACCCCGGAATCCTTTGCTGCGTTGATCCGACACACGAACAGGAGGAGCCGATGGCGGCAGCGAAGAAGACGGCACGCGGACGCAAGCAGGACCGGGCGCGCGTGGCCGGCGGGCAGGACTACGAAGTGAGCTACGAATCGAAAAAGACCGGGCGGTCCGCCCCGGCCGTTAAGAAAGCGGTCAAGAAGGTCGGCACCAGCCGTAAACGGGTCGAGAAGCGCCTCGGCCGGTAGTCACTAACCGCGCGCCGTTGTACTGCGCGGCGCGCCGGCTAATTTTCCGGCGAGCACTCGGGGCAGGTGTCTCCGATCGAATCCAGCACGCCCTTGACCTCCGCTGCCGCCTCTTCCGGAGAGACTCCGTCCGGCGGCTCCTGCCTGGCGATCTCCAAGGCCCGTTCGCGCGCATGCGGATCGGAGCGGTCTTTGGCCCACCCGTGCTCCTCGCATTCGTGGATGGCTCCGGCTTCCTGCAGCACGCTGATTGCCCAGCCGTGCAGCGTCCGGCTCGCCGGCCGTCGTTCCCTCGTCATCAGCATAGAAGATCGCTCCTGCGGAGAAGAATCCTTTCGCCCTCTCGCTCGTTCCGGACGGTTAGCACGGGCAGGGATTCGCAATCGTCAGGGCTTCGGCTTGTCCACTTGTTCCAAGTGCCTGTGCAGAACGCTACGTTCCGGATGCCGGGTCTTCCTTCATCCCGCGGGCCACGATGCGCAGCGTCCCGTCCGGAAGGGGCCGCTGCAGCTTCAACGCTTCCTCCGTGGGCGCGGTCATCCACGTTTCGACCTCGTCGAGCATTGTCAGGATTACTGGCATCGCTTTTGGATGGATGGAGCCAACCTCGGCGTTCGCCTCGGTCGTCAGGAACGCATAGAGGTCGTTTGTTGTCTCGCCTTCCTTGACCTTCCGAACGGATGTCCAGTTCGTCCAGATGCCGCCGAAGCATGCGAGAGGCCGGGTCTCATCTAGTGCGAACCAGATGTCTCCGCCTTCGGCCTTGTTGAACTCGCTGAAGCTATTGAACGGCACCACGCAACGGTGCTCCAGACCCAGCCAACGCGTCCAATGCTTCGATTTCACGTTCCGGATGTTGGTCGTTCCGGAATCCGGCTCCATCAGAAGCAATTCTTTGAAGTCCACCGTCTTACCCTTGGCCTGCAGTTTCTCGGCCCGCTTCTAGTCGCGTCCATGAGCGCTTTGGATGAGGACGGCATGCCCCAGCGCGCGGTCGCGAGCTGGCGGCCACCGGCGCCGGTCCGGACGATCGGCGCCTTGTAGTCAGGGAAGACACCGGGCATCGGCGCGAGGTTGCCGACGTACCTGTTGACGACGCGGAATAGCGCGCTGATAGCGGCCTGGTCGTGGTGATCGAATATAGATTGCACATGTTCCACTGATCTGAGTTCCTAGCCCGACCTAACGCTCCTCAGTCGGGTGCACCCACTTATAGGGGGTGATCTGCCTTGTCTCGGTTAGCTTGATCATCCGGGCGGGCGGCGCGTAGCGAGTGGTGCGACATGATCGGCACTTAAGAGAAGCTTCCAGCTTCCAAAGGGGGGTGTCCCGACGCCGGCGGATCGCGTCCAGCGGCAGGCTTGCTCGCGTCTTGCAGCGGGCGCACTCGACCTCTAGCCATGCAAGTCCGCCATTCAGGCATTGACCGATCGTCGGAGAGGGCTGGGCAGGGCCGCCGTAACCCTCCATGCGAACCGACCAGGCCTCGGCTTCTGCCCGGTCTGCCTCACGGATGGCCTGCTGGGCACGCTCGCGGGCTCCCTCAGCATGGATCTTCGCGCCCATGATCCGGCCGCCCCAGATGACCTCTCGCGACTTGGTGCTCATGCGAGATTGATTCCGGCGAACCTGGCGAGAGGCAAGCCGCTAGCCCTAGAGACCTGCCGTCATATCGCGCCAAAAGGTTGGTCAAGTGCGAACCGCACCATTTGACGCGATGTCACCAATGCAACTTTGGCCAAATGACAGTGACGGCAATCCCTATAGAAAGCCAAATAGCGATTAACCCTATCAGGGCTGCAGTTGCGCGAAGCATGGAGGGGTGGGACTCGCTTTTTATTTTCATATCGTAATACGACCATAAGCAGATCGCCCCCGCAACACAGAGAAATAGCGGGGTAAAGCACCCGCCCGGCTGTTGCAGATCCAAGCGGGCGTTCGTTGGCGACCACTCTAAGGGCTCGCGACACTAACGGAAATAATTCGGAATTGAGAAAATGCAACTTGCTCCGTCGGGCAAAACAGGCGTTTATAGAGCGCTGGCTCTAACGAAGAGAGGACCAGCGCAATGGCCGACGAAGTCGAGACTTCCGATCTCTCCAAGATCGCCAAGCTCAACGGGGATTTCAAACGGAATTACGGCCCGGTACTCGGTGCCTTTCTATATCTCCGTTCGATCAGCGCCGCGCGTGGACGATCCTGGCTTTGGTCCGCGTTGGCGTCAATCGTAGGTTCGCTTGCGCTGGGCTGGATCGGAAAGCACAGTTCATCTTGGCTTTCAGAATGGCTGGGATAGGCTGGACGTGGCCAACGGTAGGGGCGTTCCATGGGAACTGCGCTCACTGTCCAGAATGCCAGGTTGCTCCGACGACGCGAGAATGAGCTCCGGGCAGCACAATACATCCGAATGTCGACAGATCGACAACAATACTCGATCGCAAATCAGATGGCCTTGATCGCGAGCTACGCGACGGAGCACCGGCTCGAGATCGTGCACACGTATATGGATGAAGGCATTAGCGGGCTGAGGATCAAAAATCGCCAGGGTCTTATCGATTTGCTCAATGACGTGCAATCGGGAGCCGCTGACTTCGCCAACATCCTGGTGCGGGACGTCAGCCGCTGGGGACGGTTCCAGGACACGGATGAAAGCGCCTACTACGAGTTTATCTGCAAGCTGGCCGGCGTGAAGGTGATCTATTGCGCTGAAATCTTCGAAAACGATGGAAGCCCGATGTCCGGCCTTTGGAAAAGCATGAAACGCCTGATGGCGGCCGAGGACAGCCGCGACAAGTCAGCAAAAGTTTTTGCAGGACATTGCCGGATCGTAGGGCTCGGCTATCGGGTGGGTGGTCGGCCGGGTTTTGCACTGCGCAGAGAACTGGTCGATGCAACGGGCAAATCGAGGGGCTTTCTCCAGCCTGGCGAGCAGAAGGCATTGCACACCGACAGAGTCTTGCTGCGAGCCGGGTCCCCCGATGAAATCGCGATCGTGCGGTGGATATTCGAAAGCTTCGTTGGCGGAAAAGGGGAAACCGACATCGCCCGCGAGCTTAACGCAAGAGGCATCGTCAATCATTGCGGCGTCCCGTGGGATCTCCAGATGATCGGCCGCATGCTTCGCAATGAAAACTACATCGGCAACGCTGTCTATTATCGGACATCGAGCTACCTGCGGCAGCGTCGCGTCATCAACGGCAAGGCCAAGTGGATCCGCAAAGAGGGCGCCCTTGAGCCAATTGTACATCGCAAGGTGTTCGATGACGCTCAGCGGATCATCGAGCGTCGAGTGCGACAGCAGCTGTCGTCCGATATGTTGCTCAAGAAGTTGCGCGTTCTTCAGCTCCGGCTAGGCACTTTGTCTGCCGATGCGATCAATCGGGCGAAGGGTGTGCCCTGCGCGTCAATATATGAACGCAGGTTCGGCAGCCTTCGCAAAGCGTATGCGCTGATCGGTTTCGTTCCTCCCGAAGACTACAGCTATATCGATACGCGCGACCACCGCGTGAGTCTCATCCAGCAACTCGCTGCGGCGATTGCTGCTGGCGTGCCTAACGTGGGCCCCGGTCTCATTCCTGAGCGAGCGGGAGGTTGCCTGGCCGTGAAGGATGGGTCCTTCATTTCATTGCGCGTCGCCCGCTGCTGGCAGCATCCCCAACGGCACTGTCGGGTCTGGACGCTACGTCGTAGCTCCAAGCAGCATTCCGGTATCGCCGTTGTGGTCAGGCTGGATCAGCAGAATAAGGCGGCTGTCGACTATATCCTGACGTCGAGAGACCGCATTCCGGAGCGGCCGTTGATAGTGACCGAGGCTGTCGTGGGAAAACGTTATCGGAACAAGTTTAAACGCTCGACCGATTTGATTCGCGCGTTGAAGCGCGAACTGAATCGTTAAGTACGGGCGAACTACTACCGCGCGTTGTGGGTCGGCGAACCCGAGTGGGCGAGCCCCTTTAGGCAAGCCTATCCCTTCGTACACCAAGGGAGGTCGAGGCGCGACAAGTGATCGTGGCGCCACTCACAAATACTTTCTGGCCCGCTGCGCTTAATGAGCATCTTGATAGGTTCCGCCTGGCCTACAACGACGTGCAAGGCAATCAGCGTCGCCCCTATTGGGTACGTTGCCCGATGGAAGCGCACGAACTCGATCCGGGCCATCAACAACATTCCAGCAATAATGATCAACGGATCAGTAAATACGAAGTACTCGACCTTCAGGCCACGACGAACGCCAAGAGCATCAATTGTGAGTGCGGCAAACATTAAAAGGGTGGCCTGACAAGCGATCCTCCTGTGGCCCCGGCGCCATGCGTAGACGATACCCGGCACAATTAGCCACGTTAGGAAGACTGTGGGGCGCGGAGAGCTAAAAAGGATGAAAGTGTAGCGCTTGAGAACGCCGACTACGCCTGAGAACAGAAGCCCCATCGCTCCTACTGGGTTTTCGGCTGTCTCACGGACATTCGAATGGTCGACGCCACCTCCAGAGCCCGTTACCGTCGGCAGCGGCCGCCGAGTAGCGCACTCCATGGCCGGCAATGCTCTAGGCCGTCCTAGACAGCTATCGTTCCGATTTCATAAGCTGCCGCGGAAGCACGAGCACCCCATTGATTTCGCGCTCGAGGACCTTCGCGGCAACGATCGAAATGTGCAGCGCAAACTCGTCTTCCATCTTAGCTGCTGCGTCCTCGTCCTGCGCGTAGACGTAAAGGATATCGCCGTCCACTTCGTCGAACCGGACTGCCCTGAACAGTCGGTCGAACCGGTCCGCCCCAACGATCAAGGCCATACGAGCAGCTATCGCCTGATCTTGGACGTCAGTGACCATCATGGCGGAGCGCACCTCGTAGTCGACTGCCGAGTTGGCGAGCAATGCCAACACTCGTTCACCTTCGGCAATACGCCTGGTAATCCGACACTGCGCTTTCGAAGTCATTTTGCGCGGAGCGCAACCGGCGAAACTCAGAAGAGCAGTCGTCTGCCCCGTCACTCGAGCTCAGGCATCGAGTGTATCGCCTTAGGTAACTTTCGATGTCGCTCAATGCGGAGTTGTACGAGGAAATTGCGCTGCTGCAATCAGCGTGGGCGGTCTTGACAGACGCGCAAATCACGAACGCCGCTGCAACGATGATCGAGAGAGCTTGGTGCCACCGCTCAGTACGCGCCTTTCGCCGGAACACGTTCATTGCTAAACTCCGGGCGGCCCTTGAGCGACGTCAATGACATGGCGGTCAGGACCAACGGTGATCACTATTGTGTAGCTCTTCTGAGCTCCGCCTTGATCCGTCGGCGGCGCAAGGTGCAGTTGGCCTCCGTACCATTCGCCAGGCAGGAGCGTATTGTCTTTGATCACCGCCTGCTCGAGAACTGCCATATTGCGTTGGCCTGTTTCGATCGTGGCAGAAATCATCGCTTCGTTCTGAGCGGTCGCGTTGCCTTGCGCAATTGCCGCGGCCGTCGGGCTGTAGAACGTGCCGGTTCGTCCGCTCGGCGTCGTGTAGCTGCCGTAGCCGGCTCGCGAGGCGCTGTATGCGTTTGCACCGGCCGCGACCCCCGTGAGGAGCGCGGCCGAGACCTGCCGGTTTTTTTCCTCCTGAACCAGCATCTCGTACGTGACAATCTTCATTTCGAAGTCCGAACCAGCGGCGTGCTGCACCGCTTCCACTTGCCCGACTCGAAACTCGACAGGCTGTCGGCTCAGATTGTTGATGCCGACCACGAAGACTGGCCGGCCGTTCGCTTGTAGCTGACGGGCAGCCGGCCGAACGAGGATCACAGAGCTTTTCTGTCGAGAGACGAGGGCAGGTTGCCCGTCCCTCATCAGAGCTTGCTGCTGTGGGTTGGACGTTTTGAACGAAACAGTCTCGCCGGCCGTCATGCAGCCAGCCAACGTGGCGCAGGCCGCCACGATTACCAAAATGCGCATGCTGAAATCCCCCATCGGAAGGAGATATGCAAGCTCAACCAGCGCGCGAGATCAATAGGGCCTTCGCTGGATCGATAAAAATACGGATGAAGCACGACCGGTGAGAGGGCGTAAGAGCGGTCTCGCGATACGCGGATTCCGGTTAATCCGGCTTCTGGCTGTTCTCAGCGAGCCGCACCTTCTCTCTGAGCTGCTCAACGTCCTCCATTGCTTTAAGCAATCTCACCAGATCGGAGACCATGTGTGCCACAGTGGGCTTGCGCGGCTTAAGGACTCGAGATTTCTGTTTCATCGTGAAACGGCTCCCTGCCAAGACCGACGGAGATTGGCTGGCTCCGCAAGGAGCGTGCCAGCCGGAGTGCAAACGCTTTCGATGCGGGGCCCGCCGTCGGCGGTCGGAAATCTCCCACCTCTTAGTAGTTGCCCAGTTCGCCAATGTGCAGAAACATGTCTGCTCGATCGGGCGAGGCGGCTGGCATGGGTCTTTCAATTCGGTTCTACCTTTTCGCTGAGGATGGGCTTCAGGTGATCTCGCAGCGCGTGATGATGGGGTTGATCCGCGGCAAAGATGCTATGCCGCAATATGCCGGCACGAGGCAGAGGGTCGCTGATGTCATCCTCGAAAACGATGGAAAGAAGCCGGTCCGCATTGAGAGGACACAAGGAAGCTATCTGACGTTCGACGAGAACGGGCAGGTGCACAAGGACCTGGTGGCATCGGGGTTCGCGGCGCTCGAGACGGGAATGGCGCTTGATCGGGCGCTTAAACAGCCACAGACAACGATCGTTGACCTTACTCCCAAGCTTAATCGTGAGAAGTGGGAGCGGGAGAACCGGTGGACTCTATCCAAGGACGATTTGGACGCTATTGCGGACGACATCTGGCAGCGAAAAAAAGCCGGTCAGCCCAGGATCGAACGGGCCAAGGGAGCCGCCCCTAAGCCTCCGAGGGTGACGTATGAAGCGAAGGAAGCCATACAGGAGGTGCAAGGCCGGATCACTAGCATCGACAACAAGCTGCGCTGGCTAAGCGAAGCCGACCTCAAGGGGTTTTCCTTTGAGGCCTATGAAATCTCCAAGGGAGATACAAGCCGCCCAATTTGGATGGGTGTTGTGCAACTCGCCGATCGCTACCGCGAGATCCAAGCCCGCCGGCGTAACGGCAAGGGCACGTGGTACGCGGTTCTAACCATCATGCGTTGGGACTCGACTCGGCGAACGGCAGAGACGACGGCCACATTTCACAAGCAATGCAGCTCAAAGGCAGAGGCCGAGGAGACGGCGCGGAGCATGCTTGTTGAGCACGCCAAGAACTTCAACGGTGAGACGTCAATCGAAGCTGAGGTGCTTTGCGATCTCGAGTGGGACGAAGAGGGTGAGATGAGGCTGCTGTAAAAGCCAGAACACGGCGAGAACAAATTCCCCAACCTTTCCCCGCTTGTTGCTGCTTAGTTCTGCTTTTTCGTGCCTGCACCTGCCGAATAGGCGCGAGTACGCAGTCGACAAAAATGCTTTGTTATCAGTGGTTTTGATGGTGGGCGCACAAGGGATCGAACCTTGGACCTCTCCCGTGTGAACCACAATCGGTAGATCCCAGTCAACCAAATCCAGCCATAGTTGGAATGTAGAAATTCCTTTATTTGATGGTGGTTATGGCCATACTTGGCCATAAGAGCCCATAGGTGACCTTACTACATTTTGTATGCCCCCGTTGTGCCCGCCCTGGGTTTTCCCTTGGGGCACAAAAAACGGGGGAGGTCTGAGACTCGGTTCTGTTTGGGTCTGTGGATCCTCCCTGCGCGGGCACACAACAAGGAGAAGGTCTGAGGCCCGGTTCTGTTCGAGGGCTGAACGCCTTCTTGGGGGGCACACCGGGTACAGAGAGAGGGAATGAATCATGACGGAGCCGGCCAACCATCTGACACTCACTGATACGGTGATCCGCAACGCAACGCTGCCGCCCGGTAAGTCGCAGCATTATCTCCACGACGACAAGCTGCCCGGCTTGGCCTTGCGCATGCGCGCCACCGGCGGCCGGACCTGGGTCTACCTCTTCACCAAGCCGGGGGTGAGGGGGACCCAGCGCAAGACCCTCGGCGCGTGGCCCAAATATAGTGAGAAGGCCGCGCGCAAGGCCGCCACCATCGCCGCAGGCGAGGTCGTCAAGGGCTTGGACCCGAACGACCCGAAGCGCGAGGCGAGGCGGCAACAAGCAGCCGAGAAGCAGCGCACCACGCTCGCGGCCCTCATTGTTGAAGATGGTCCCTACCAGATGTCCTTGACCGAACGTCAAGTCGTCAACTGGAAGCCAGCAATGTCGGCGCTGCGGCGCGGGCTCAAGGATCACGCCGAGACCGGCGTAGGGGACCTAACGCGACGGCAGATCATGGCTGCGGTGGACAAGATTGCCAAGACCGGCAAGCGCGGTGCAGCCAAGGACTTGCGCAAGCACGTGCATACCTTTCTCGAATGGTGTGTCGGCGAGGGCTATGTCGAGCACAACGTGCTCGCCGGCTATCGCGCGCCCAAGGAAACCCGGGCGCAAAGGGTCGGACGCCGAACGAAGGGGCGCGCTCTGACCGATGAGGAAATCATCAAGGTCTGGGATGCATCAGGCAAGCTCGGGGCTTTCGGTCTCCTGGCACGCATGTGCCTGCTTGGCGGCCCGCGCCGCAGCGAGCCTACCATGATCGAGTGGCGAAAGCACATCATGGACGACCGGATCACCTTCGATGCGGCGTGGACCAAGATGGGACTGCACCACGATGTGCCGCGCACTCACCTGGTTGACGAGGTGCTCACGGCCGCGAAACATTTCCAGCGGGCAACCTCCGACTATGTCTTCCCGTCGCCAAAGACCGGCGGCCAGATGTCCGGCTTCACCAAGATGGTCAACCGCCTGGTCAAGGAAGCGAGCGTCGCCAAGTTCACCATGCACGACTTAAGGCGCAGCTTGCGTACCATCATGTCACGCTGTGGCTACGACAACGAAATCCAGCGTCTATGTGTTGGGCAAAAGCCCAGCGGAATCGATCAGGTCTACAATCACGACGAACAGTGGATCATCCGCAAGATGGCCTTTGAAGCTGCTCACGACTACATTGCGGAGTTGGTCGGCGCGAAACGGGTCGGCAAAATCGTGCGCCTTCAGCGGACGAATCCACTTGACCCGATCAAGGCAGAGCTCCTCGGCCGTCTCCGTGAGCATTATGCGGCTGAGGCGCCTTAGTGGTCTTGTCGCACTGGGCCAGGTAGTCGCGCACCGCGTCGACACGATAGAGTGGCCGGCCATCGACGTAGCGCCATTTCAGCGGGTGGTTTGGATCGCGCCGCCACTGCTCCAGCGCGCCAGGCGTGCGCCGGATGACCGCGGCCGTCTCTAATGCCGTCAAATTGGAGCTACCGGGCAGCGTATCGATATCGAACGTCGCGGGCGGCGGCATGCCACGGTTTTTGCGTGGCCGCTTCGTAGCGTGCAGCTTCTTGCCACCGTCTGGCAACCCTAATACCTCGATCGGAGTCTTCCCGCCCATGCCTGCGCCCGAACCGTGACCCGCTGAGGCAATAGAAGCGCAGGCTTCTTCAGGAACAAAGAGATCTAGAGCTTAAGCATAGCTGCCGGGTAGCTGTGGCGTGCAAAAAGGACGAATTGCATCCATTTGCCGAGAGGTGATGGGGGCTCGTGCGCCCGAGCCGTTGGTGTACTTGACCGCGAGGTTCGCGGTTGACTCCGTGAGCACGTTTGCACCCGCTACCAGCTTAAGCTGAGCGGAGATGAACTCCAGAACCTTGCCTAAACCGGGAGCGGCAACCAAGGTCTTCGGCGTAGCGCGAAGTGCCTTAATGTCCGCGTTGGTGAGCGTGACGATCGTTACGTGGATGAGGGGAGTAAGGCATAGGTAGTCTTGTCAACGTCATCGGTCGTGGTCATTCCGACCGCGGTAAAGCCGATACCCAGGCCTGAGCCGACCTTCACTCCGTTGATCGTGACCTAACTGATAATACCTCTAGTATGCACTACACTGCGCGCTCCTTCGGCGCTCGCTCCTTCTTAGGTGTGCATACGGCGCACGTAATCGCCGGAGAAATCGAAGTCAGATAGCTACTGCTGCCCGGCTGGAAGGACGTCGGCAACTTTAGTGGACGTATTGTTTGCAGGTGCCTGCACAGGTGACCATTTGACCGGCTCAATGAGCAGCTCGTCTGGCGTTTCGGTTTTCTTCATCAGCACGGAGCCGTATTTGCTCTCTTGCGCTGGAAGTCGTCGATCGTGGCTCCGAAGTTATTATCCTTCATCCACTGGTGAAGCTCTTTTTCGACGGCAAGTGAGAAGATGTAATCTCCGTTGGTGGCGTGTGCTTCGATGCTTTTGCGATCGATGTTCTTCGCGCCATTCGAGATCGACGATGAAGTTTCCGATGTTGCGGAAGCGTTCGGATCGTCCGTCTAGGTATTTCGATCGAATGTAGTGGCCGATTGTTTGACAGTTTCGGACATCGAAAATTCGATGTTGTCGGAGATTGTGATCGATCCGTTTTCGTATTCGGAGAGGTGGTCGTCTGAGAGCGCGAATAGCTCGTTGAATTCGTCCATGTTTGAAGTGTACCGCACGTGTGCGTGAGCGTGCGATTTGGTGGGGATAATTGCGTGGTATTTGGCGCGGAAAGCTTGCTAAACACGCTGTGGCGTGACCAGGCCAGAAACCAAAGTTGTAATGGAATCAAGGGCCTGTGACCGAAAGTGAGCACGGATTGACGGGAAAACCCGCGAATCATAGTATGCTGGCCCCGGCAGGTGCCCCCCAGAGCTGACACTCTGAGGGGCGTGGTCCTGGAGGACCTACTTGCCGACATTATCTCGGGGTGTCTTCCATTCGTGGTAGACGCCCCGAGCCGTTTCGAAGACCATCATGCCGGCGTTGATCGCCACGATAGTCATCGATGCCGCCAGGACCACCTTCCAGCAAAGAAGCCAATTCATGGCTCCCTCCTTTCCAGCGGTTGACGAAATTGCACCTGATCTAAGAATCAGACATTGCTGTCTCAAATCACTCGACTAGGTGTACCCCTAACCAAATATGGCTTTGGTTTCGAGTCAATGTACATTTTGTTGTCCCGTTCCATCAGCTTGATTCCACTCACAGAATCGATCCTAGGTCCTATCATCGATTCGGCCGTGATTCGTCAAAAACGTCGATAAATCCAGACTCGATGCCGATTCCTAACGAGTCGACCCGCACGATTCTGTGGATACGATTCCGAGCCTTGACGGTTCGAATCCTTTAAACAGCACGCGATTCGGAATCCTTTTTCGAAGGATTCGTACGACGCTTCGAAAGGGTCGCTTGTTCATGCGTCGGCCTGGCTGCTCATGTGTGACCATCAAGCTGTCCTCGCTAATCCGTCGATCATGATCGACCACGGGCGAGAGGACGAGTTAGCCTTCCCGTTCGATCCCAAGCGTTACCGGAAATTCCATGGTTCAAGATCGTGCCAAATCTCCAACGAGGGGCACGAACATAATCTTTCTAAACGCGAATTTTGGGGCGGCGCTCCATCGAACATTGGTGTTCAGTGTCTCCACGGAATACGGGCTAGCCATTCCTTCGGTGACGGTGATGAGGACTGTCGAACGCAGCCAGTCCCGACGCGGATGCCGGTGAGATCCTCTGATTATTTCCCGCGCCGCACGCGACGATCGAATATGCGACGCGGTGGCGCCAGGATACGTTGCCCCGTCCGAGTGGCCTCGGAAGTGAAGCTTCCCACGCCGATGTTAAAACCGATCGATGGGCTGTTCTTTCCGTCGACCGATCGCCGATGTCCGCGCGTCGCGAGGCGCTGCTTTTGCGGTATTGGGGTGGTCGTAATGGGCAGGCTCTCGATAGGAAGGCGGGGCCATCAACCAACGCTTTCCTTGATAGTCCAAAGACGCAGAATGTCTGGTCATCCTAGGACTTGAACAACGGGAGGGTGGAGGTCCACAATGTGGGGTTGAATACGACAACCCACGGGAGGAGGATCGGGCAGGTGAGCTATAAGCCGAGTTCGTTGTTTAGGCTAATTGAGGAACTCAACCGCAGCATTTTCTTGCCGCACATCCAGCGCCCTTTTGTTTGGGAAGAGGATCAAATGCTGCGGCTGTTCGATAGCCTGATGCGCAATTACCCGATCCAGACATTTTTATTTTGGCGTACCAAGGACGAGATCAAGGCGCGCAAATTCATGGAGCGCGTCGAATGGGATGCGGACCTCAGCGATTTTTACGATCCTGGCAAAAGCAAGAAGGACGTAGAGAAGGTCTTCGTGCTTGACGGGCAGCAGCGTCTCCAAACGCTCTACGCGCTTTTTTGCGGCGCAATCACTTCCGCCGACAATCGCAGGGCAGAAGCGTATTTCGACATCACAAGCGGGATTGTCCCGGATGAGCGCGGATTGTTGCACCGCGTCCAGTTCTCGGCTGAGCCGCTCCAGCTTCCCTGGTACCGCATCGCCGATGCGATAAGTCGCGATGGACAACGAAACTCGGAGGAAGTAGCCGACCGCATCAATTCCTCCATGGATAATTTGAACGCCACGGCCCCGCCAGACAAGCGGGAGGCGCCCCCGCAAGCCAAGGAGCGGGAGAAACGTGTGCGTCGGAATTCCGGCCAGTTGCTATCGCTGCTCCGGGAGGAAAAGCACTTCTGGATTCAGGAGCTCGATGGCGTCGCGAACGAATATCCGTATGACAGGATTCTCGACATCTTTGTCCGGGTGAATTCGGGCGGCACGAAACTAGATGCGTCCGACCTCATGTTCGCAGCCATGAAGGAGGCGTGGTCCGACGTCGAAGAGGTCATCGAGCAGACGACCGAGATGTTGAACGGCACCAATCTGCAATTCGACAAGACTTTCCCGCTAAAATGTCTGCTCGTGGCGCACGGCCGTGGCGCAGAAGCATCCCCCGAAAAATTCACGGGTCCGGATGGCGATGGGTTGATGTCCGCCATCAATACGAATTGGGCAAGGGCGGAGCAGGCCTTCCAGGAATTGCGGGATTTCCTCAAGAACGACCTGAAGATTTATGCCGACAAGGTGATACGAAGCTACAACAGCTTCATTCCCCTGTTCGACTTCCTCTATCATAACCCCAAACCCAACGAGGCGACCCGCACGCTCCTGAAGGCCTATCACTACAAGGCGCAGTTGTTCGGCTGGTATTCTCAAGGCACGGACACCGTCGTGAACGCGCTCCACACGATCGTTGGCAAGCCGAGCCCCGGCGGATTCCCGATGACGGAGATCAAAGACTATTTCAAGAAGCGCGGCTCGGCGACAGAGCTAACGCGCGCGCATATGAATGAAACGCGCTTGCGCTTTATCCTTTTGAACCAGGTCTACGTCGACCAGATGGGCGCGTCTCCTTTCGATGTAAAATTCAAGGGCAACGATCCTCATGTCGATCATATTTATCCGCAGAGCATGCTGCGATCAAAATTGGGTTTCTTAAGTGCTGATATCAACCATCTCGGTAATCTGCGATTTATGGGAGCGACTGACAACATCCGCAAAAAGGCTGAGCTGCCTGCCGCGTATTTTGCCCGAATGAAGGCTGGAGGAATGGACATCACCAAGCACCTCCTCCTAGCCGACTATGCTGGTGATCCGTCGAAACTCGCCTTCGACAACGCGTCGTATAAGGAATTCCGGGACCTTCGTTTTGAGCGGATGTGGGATATCTTGTCGTCAACAACGAATCCTGAAGTCACGTAACAAGCAACGTCCCTTAAGCGGTTAAACAGCACCATGTCGACTATTCACGAGAATATCGTCGAGAAGCTCATTGCGGAGCTGACCGACAAAAAGTCACTTAGCGCAGAAAAGATCAAGGCGCTGCACAGTCTGCTGATCGCCGAGGGGAAACTGCGTCCGGACGATCTCATTCAGTTGTTTTCGTCCGACGACGGTGAGGTCGCATGATCAAGATTGTCGCGGCTCATATCGAAGAAGTCCGGGGTATCCGCAAGCTGGATATCCGGCTTGACCAGGCAACGTTCGCGATTTCGGGACCTAACGGGTCGGGCAAAAGCGGCGTGATCGACGCAATTGAATTTGCATTGACCGGGCAAATCGGCCGGTTGACGGGGCCCGGTACAAAGGACCTTTCCGTCAGCGAGCATGGGCCCCACGTCGACAAGGTGAAGTTTCCCGATGCTGCCTTTGTCAAGCTGGAGGTGTATTTTCCGTCCCTGAAGAAGGCCGCATCCATCACGCGCCAGGTGTCGGCACCGAAGAAGCCTGTAATCACTCCAAAGGATCCTGCCATCAAGGCGGCATTCGATGAGATCGCCTCGCATCCTGAGATCACGCTGTCTCGCCGTGAGATCCTGCGGCTCATTTTGGTAGAGCCAACGAAGCGGTCGGACGAGATCCAGACAATTCTCAAGCTGGATGCGGTCGGGCAAACTCGCGGTGCCCTGAATACGGCCCACAATCGGCTGCAGACCGCACTGAAGGCCACTGAGGGCCAGGCATTGTCAAGCCGCGACACGCTTGCGCGGCATCTCAATATTGGCGAGTTCAGGCCCGAAGAAATCCTTACCTCGGTCAATGCCCGGCGCCAAACGCTAAACCTGCCTGAGATCGCCAAGCTCGCGGCGGACACGAAGCTGGATCAGGGGTTGTCAGAACCTGGCAAGGATCCAGACTTCAACAAGCAGGCTGTGCTCAGGGACCTCAACGCGGTGTGAGAGGGGATTTCAGTACTTCCCAAGGCCGGAACGCCTGCAGCGGATGCCATCCTCGCAGCCATTTCCCGGCTTGAGTCCGATCCATCGCTGCTCAGTGCCCTTCATCATCGTGCTTTGGTCGAGCACGGACTTGACCTTGTCGACGGCCCGCTCTGCCCGCTGTGCGATCACCGCTGGGCCGACGAAGATCATCTCCGGAGCCACCTGGCCGCGAAACTCGCGAAGTCGGAGGAAGCTGCGACGTTGCAGGGAGCGATGCTCTCCTCCGCGGGCGATCTTTCCCGCGAGTGCGCCAAGCTACGGGAGCTGCTCGTGGCTGGCTACCGCGTCGCGGCTGGCCAGAATCATGCTGCTTCGCGATTGGCGATTGAGGGATGGGGTAAGGAACTCGAAGGGCTGCGGGCTGATCTTGGTAAAATGGAGGGTATCATTGGCCTGAAGCCGCGTCTGACGTCCGGCTGGGCCGGACCTCCGAAGGACTTCGCCGACGTCCTTGCATCGCTGGTGGCCACCGTGGAGTCCAAGCCGGATCAAACGGCAACCGTGGATGCGCAGACGTTTCTCTCGGCCGCACAGCTTCGGCTTGATGATTATCGCGAGGCAATGCGACGGAAGCAGCGCGCCGAGGCTGCAAGCCAAGCTGCGAAAGTGGCTTATGATGCTTACTGCACCGTGATGGAAGAGGAGCTCGATGCGCTCTATCAGGATGTGCAGGAAGACTTCAGCACCTTCTATCGCCTGATCAACGAGGGCGATGAGGAGAAATTCACAGCCAAATTGTCGCCGACCGCTGGCAAGCTGGATTTCTCGGTGAACTTCTACGAACGGGGCCTCTTCCCGCCTGCGGCCTTTCACAGTGAGAGGCATCAGGACGGCATGGGCGTTTGCCTATACCTTGCTTTGATGAAGCGTCTCTCGGGAGACAAATTCACGCTCGCCCTCCTCGACGACGTCGTGATGTCCGTTGACTCAGGTCATCGGTACCAGTTCTGCAAGCTGCTCAAGACGCATTTTACGAACACGCAGTTCGTCATCACGACGCATGACCGATTGTGGGCGGAGCAGATGCGATCGGCTGGGCTGGTGACGGGCAAGACATCGCTCTCGTTTCACGGATGGACTGTGGAAACGGGGCCCCTCGTCGAGTCCAATGCAGAAGTATGGGACGATATCGCGGCAGCTCTTGCGAAGAATAAAGTGCCTGAGGCGGCAGGGACGCTTCGCCGGCACCTGGAGTTTGTCGCGCGGCGTTTGGCGGACAATCTTGGGGCAAGCCCGATTTTCAAATCGGATGGAAATTACGAACTGGGTGAACTCCTGCCGAGCGTTCTGGTGCGGCTGCGCGAATTGTGCGGCAAGGCGGCCGATGCGGCTCAGTCATGGGGAAACAGTGCTGAGAAGGATGCCGCTCTGGAGCGGAAGAAGTTGCTTTCGACGTGCAACGGCGCCGTCAATGTCGAACAATGGGCCGTGAATAAGGCGGTTCACTACAACGAGTGGGCCAACTTCGGGCGCAAGGATTTTGAACCGGTGATTGCTGCCTTTCTTGAACTCCTCGGTTGCTTCCGGTGCGATGGATGCGAGTCGTGGCTATATATCACGCCACGCGGCCATCCGGATTCCGTGCGCTGCTCGTGCAGCCGCGTGAACCTGAATCTCAAATCGAAGGGGAAGTAAGCTGTTGTTTGGCGTACTGCCCAGGCGTCATTTCAGAAATTGGGTGTGGACTACGACAGCACTTTACTCGCTATTTGACCTTCCCTGCGCGGCTTCCTAGCTTTGGACCATGTTTGAGATCACAGGCGACGATATTGCGGCTTTGAACGACACGGACCTGCGCACACTCGTGGGCCGCCTGTGTGAAGCCGAGCTACGCCGAGGAGGCCTCTCAGTCTCCGCGGTGACTTATGGCGGAAATCAGACTGCCAAGGACGGCGGCTTGGATGTCCGCGTGGCAGCGCCGGCCGGATCGGCCGTCAACGGCTTCATTCCCAAGCCTCAGACCGGTTTTCAGGTAAAGGCACAGGATATGGCGCGAGCCGACATTCTCCATGAGATGAAGCCCAAGCCGGCACAGGTGCTACGCCCCTCGATTATCGAGCTGGCCGATATGGACGGGGCTTATGTCATCGTCAGCTCCAAGGGGTCGGTGACAGACATCGCCCTGAACGACCGCCGGGCCGCGATGGAAGAGGCACTTGTAGGCACGACTGCCGCCGGGAAGCTTGTCCTGGACTTCCTCGATCGCGACCGCATGGCGACGTGGGTTCGCGACCACGCGGGCGTTATCCCGTGGGTCCGCGAGCATATCGGCAAGGCTGTGCCGGGCTGGAAGTCGTTCGGGTCATGGTCACTTGCCCCCGGCGGGGCTGAGAGCAGTTACCTTTTTGACGAGCACGCGCGCATTCGCACCGGCGACAAAGATGAAGGCGATGGCATCTCCGCGATCGATGGCATCAATAAGATCCGCGAGGTGTTGTCGAGGCCGGGGCGGGTGGTTCGACTGGCTGGCCTGTCGGGCGTGGGCAAGACCCGTTTGGCAGAAGCTTTGTTCGAGCAATCGGTGGGGGATGCCGCTCTCGATCCCTCCCTTGCGATTTACACGAATGTCGCTGACGAGCCCAATCCGCCGCCGGTTGGCTTGGCATCGGACTTGAACGCCAATAACACCCGCGCGATCCTTGTGGTCGACAACTGCCCTCCGGACCTGCACCGAACGCTTTCGGAAGTGGCGCGCGCGCAGGGGGCGTCCATCAGCGTCATGACGATTGAATACGACATTCGTGACGACCAGCCGGAAGGCACCGATGTCTTTCGCCTTGATACCTCATCCACCGACTTGATCGAGAAGTTGGTCGCGCGGCGCTATCCGGATTTGTCCCAGGTCGATGCGCGTACTATCGCCGTGTTTTCTGACGGCAATGCGCGCGTCGCGCTTGCCCTCGCCTCGCGTATCGAAAAGACCGAGCGTGTCTCTGAGTTGACCGATGAGGAGCTGTTCAAGCGGCTGTTCCAGCAGCGCCATGACCCCGATCCATCGCTGTTGTTGATCGCGCAAGCTTGCTCGCTGGTCTATTCCTTCGAGGGGGAGATGCTTGACGGCGATACGGCAGAGCTTCCAACACTCGGGCAACTGATAGGGAAAACGGCGGACGAGGTCTACCACGGCGTTGCCGAACTGCAGCGTCGCGATCTTGTGCAGGCGCGTGCACAGTGGCGCGCGGTCCTGCCCCACGCCATTGCAAACCGCCTTGCCAAGATGGCGCTTCAAAATATCCCGCCGGCCCGGATAAAGTCCCTGCTGGTAGATAATGCATCCGAACGCCTGCTGCGTTCGTTCTCGAGGCGGCTCGGCTATCTCGATGACAGCAAGGAGGCAAAGGCCCTTGTGGATGGCTGGCTGGCCCCGGGCGGTCTTCTCGGCGACGTGAGCGACCTTAACGAACTCGGGTGCGCGATCTTCGCAAACATTGCCCCTGTCGCGCCCGAGGCCGTTCTAACGGCAATCGAGCGTACCGTCGCGTCGGGCGACGAGGAGACACTTAATCGCTGCAAGCACTTTGTGCGTCTATTACGGTCGCTGGCGTATGAGGAGAGATTCTTTGAGCGCGCCATCGCTGTTTTGATAAGGTTTGCAGCCCTTAACCCCGACAGCGAAAATGATGGTGACGCCAATCGGGTCGTCGCGTCATTGTTCTACATCGTTCTATCCGGGACCCGCGCACCCATCGATATGCGGATCGAGGTCGCGCAAGATCTACTGTCATCCGGCGATGCGAATGAGCGTGCGGTTGGCGTTGCAGCGTTGGAGTCGCTGCTAAAAACCGATCATTTCATGTCGAGCTATGATTTTGATTTCGGAGCCCGTTCGCGGGATCACGGTTATCATCCAGCCAACGGCGCCGAGGTCCGGTCGTGGTTCGACACGACGTTGAAATTGGCCCGAAGCGTAGCTCTTTCGAATAACCCGATTGCACCCGCTGCGAAGAAGGCGGTTTCACAGGAGTTTCGCAGTCTCTGGAGCCGCTCCGGCCAGGCTGAGCAGCTTGACCAACTCTTCCGTGACATTGCCGGCGCAACCTTCTGGCGCGACGGATGGG
Organism: Bradyrhizobium sp. 138; assembly: GCF_023074075.1. Taxonomy (GTDB): domain Bacteria; phylum Pseudomonadota; class Alphaproteobacteria; order Rhizobiales; family Xanthobacteraceae; genus Bradyrhizobium. The sequence continues at coordinate 121,345 of NZ_JADPKT010000012.1, forward strand.
TCGCGGTGCGAGAAGCGCGTCGACTGGATGGCAGCGCCATGCCGCCGGAGATTCGCAAGCGTCTGACGGAATTGGAGGAATATCTTCGCCCGAAGGACCTTGTTAACCGGGTGCGAGGCCTTGTCTGCGGGCAACGCGGCGGCGCCCTCGATCTCGAAGATTTTGACGATGAGGAAGGGGACGAAGAGTCTGCCGCGGAAGATACGGTCCCCGCTCCTCGCAAGGTACAAGAAAGCTACGAGGTACGCGCTGCGCGTGCGGCGTCGGCGATCCGGGAGCTTGGGCACGATGTCGCTGCGGACGAAAACGCGTTCCGTACGCTGTTGCCGGAGCTTATGAATGGCAACGACAAGGAGCGCATGTTTGGCGCGGCGCTTGCCGAGGCCTCGGAAAACCCGCGAGCATTGTGGGATGAGGTCGTCAAGCAATATGGTGACACGAAAGATGCGCGTCTGACCTTAGTCGGCGGGGTCTTGCAGGGCCTGTTGAAGCGCGACGAGGCGCTGGGGAACGTCATCCTTGACGAAGTGCTGTCCAGCGCAACGCTCGACGAGTCATTTCCTGTCTTGCAGGCGTCGGTAAACATCGATGGTCCAGCCCTTGGTCGCTTGCATAAATCTCTAGAGCTGGGAAAAGCGCCGATTGAAGCATTTAACAATCTTGCCTACGGCCGCGCGTGCGAAAACATCCCTGGACCAGAGTTTCGGGATCTGTTGCTCGCGATATCGCGCAAGCCGGGCGGCATCCCGGTTTCCGTGGAAATCATCGCCATGCGCCTTCATTCCGACGGATCGGCCAAGCGCCCGCCTACACCAGAGGTTCGCGAGGCGGGCCGGCAAATTCTGGACCGCTTCGAGTTTCGACGTACAACGGGCCGCGCGCACCGGGACGATCACGAGCTTGGCATGGTGGTAAGAGGGACGCTGAGCGGACCGGAGGGCGCTCTTGTGGCTCGGCGGCTTAGCCGTAAGCTGATGGATGCCGCATCAAGGCACGATGTCCGCGCCTACGACAACGACGATCTCATGAACGGTTTGTTGCGGGTTCATCCATCCGATGTGCTCGACGAACTTTTCTCCGGTACTCCAGCCGAGATCAAACGTAGCGTAAGTTTTTTCCAGAATCTTTCTCGCCATCGTCAGAATATTTTTGGCGGCGTTACGGACGATTGTATCCTGGAATGGTGCGATCGCGAGCCCGTGCTCCGCTATCCGCTTATGGCTTCCGTTGCAATCCTATTCAGCGGCGACGATGAAAACGCCGCGATTGAATGGCATCCCCTTGTTGGTGAGTTGCTCAAGAGGGCGCCTGACCCTGCGCTTGTCTTGAACGAGATTGTCCGGCGACTTTATCCCTCGTCGTGGAGCGGATCGCTTGCGACCGTGTTGGAGAAGCGGCAAAAACTGCTTGACGCCTTACAGGGCGCAACGGTGCCAGCTTTGGAGGCCGCTGTTAAAGCCGCAAATGACCGGCTCCAGAAAACCATTGACGCGGAGCGGTTAAGCGAACGCGAAGAGGACAAGCAGCGCAACAACCGTTTCGAGTGAGCGAAGAAGCTAACCTCGCGCCACCAGCAGCGTTCAATATGGTTTGCAGTGTTCGCAGTGGGTGCTCGGCGAGCGATAAGTGTTGTGAGAATCAAGGCTGTCTTTGAGCGCCTCCGGATGAGCATGGCCGACGATCCATTCTGGCGAGATACTAGCTCGAAGCATAAACGTGAAATCGATCGGTGCAGACCAGTCAGGCTGATTGCATGTTAAGCGGGTCCATTCCCGTAACATCTTGGCGGCTAATTCCGTACGCGTGGCAAGGCTTGTCAATCGGCTTGCAAATTTGACCCCTCATCGGCGTCCAATTTTGACCCCTTAGCATGGCGGGCTTTGCTGGTAGCGCTCGTCTCGTCGGAGCTGGCCGGGATAGCGGAGGCGAGACGAGCGCGGGTGGCGTGATCGTCGTCTCGGCTTTTAAACCTCCAGCTATCGTTGCCGGTTTCCACGATGTCACAGTGATGGGTCAGTCGGTCGAGCAACGCGGTTGTCATCTTGGCGTCACCGAACACGTCAGAGTACCCCTATTCTCGAGCGGGTCGTGTCTCACGTCACGATCACTGACCCGCATCATTTTCTGTTCGGGCACCGGCTTGAGGT
>NZ_JADPKT010000065.1 GCF_023074075.1 Bradyrhizobium sp. 138
GCGTCATCTCGCCCTTGATCGCGGCTAACGCCACCTTGGCCTTGAATGCCGGTGCGTGGTGCCGGCGGGCTCGTCTGCTCATCGTCTCTCCTGATTCGCCGGACAATCTTGCCCGGCGTCAGGCAGAAACTCCACTTATCGTCCTGTCCAGATTTCCCGAGCCAGCTCTGAGAGCATGAACTTCGCAATCTTCAGTATACGAGCAAAGTCGCGGGCCCCAACAACCGAAGCTATGGCGCGGCAATCAGGATCAGAGCATAGCGCCTCCCAGGATTAGCCCCAGGACCTGCTTCGTCAAACAAAGCGGCCTTTGGCGGAGCGATACACTACTACTGCAGGTTCTGAAGGTAGGAAATCCCCCTTGCCGATTTGCGTTAGGTCTTTGTTTCGAAAGAAACTTTGCTCCTGCCTTCTTCTGTCGGCGAAAAAACTCTGCCAAGCTAATCGGAATGGCATCCAAAATGCGCTTTAGCGCTCCAACAGACGGATAGTCTGCCCCGATTCAATAATGGATATAGTCGAGCTGACGACCTTAGGTCGCGCCGCGACAACTGCGCTGCCGGATTTGACGCAGGCGAGCACCAACCTCTTCGTTGACGCCATCTGGAAGCACGCGAGCACAACCGTTAAGTACTGCGGATGCCACGTAGCCGCTCCGATCGCCGGCGCGACACCACAGTGGTAAGCATGAGAATGGAGAAAAGTATTAGCACGCTAGCGGCGGCAGGGATGGTTGGACTGATTTCCTCGCGGCCGGAAAACATGACTTTCGCTCCCGAATTAGTTCTGTGCGTCAAGTTCAGCAAAATTGATCATGGGGTCCGGCCGAGCCATCCCCTCGGAGCCGCCGCTGGCGAGCGACGGCGGTGGAGGAGGGGTGGCGTGCATCCCCTTGTGCCGATTCCAAGGCGATCGCGCGCACCGTTCCGATTTGATCGCGCGCGGCATTCCGAAGTGATGGCGCGCAGCATTCCGAGAATTGTCCGCGCAGGAT
>NZ_JADPKT010000086.1 GCF_023074075.1 Bradyrhizobium sp. 138
GTTCAAGGGGGGGCACCCGGTCTCCGAGGGACTTCGGTCCCCCGGACAACAATAAACGCTAAAACAACCCCATGCACAGTAGACGGGGGCTTTGAGATCAATGGGTTACAAGGCAGTACTCATGGCGTGGCCGGATTTCGAATGACGCCGCGCGTCGTTGATCCGTCGGGCAAAACAGGGGCATAATGTCACCATCGCCAAGCTTGAGATATGCACGGGGGAGCACACCCGAGCTGCTTCTGCCCAGCAGCGTGTTTCACGATGACGATGGCGTCGGACGATCGTACGTCGCGGAAAAGACCGTATCGGTAAGCCAGCGCTTGAATTCGGGATTATCACTAAATTGTTTGAACAGCTCGGTGTCATCCTTCATCAATCCGATGATCACGCCTGCCAATGCTTTGTCGTGCTCGATCCGAGCATTCTGTTTGTCTGAATTTTTCTGGGCGTTCTGATAGGCCGGGTTTGCGGCCACCTTGCCTGGTATCACGGTCGCAATAAGGTGGCGGATGCGGTCCGTATCCGCCCAAGTAATGTTCCCAAACAGGTCATTGAAGCTGCGGATGATATTGGACAGACGATCGAGCTCGGGTTCGGCTCTGTGTCCGCCGCCATCGGTAGGCACCGGGTCGATCTCCGCGTCCTGATCCGAAAGCTGCACCCGTTGCGCTGCCTGCTTCTCGACCCGATAACTGTCCATGTCGATGGCCTCGAGAATCCCCTTGGACAGATCCTCCTCCCGCGGAGCCGGTAACTTCGGAATCAGGAAGTTGAGGAAGATTGAGAGCTTCTCCCAATCCGCATTGGTGAAGGGCAGAATGGAGGAAATGAAAGCGTAGGTCCGTGCAAAGGCCTTGGCCTTACCCTTAAAATCGACCTGCCCGTCCTCGTCGAGGTCACGCACATAGGTCTCAACACAGAAATCCAGGATGGGATCGAGCCGGTCGCGATCCGCGCCCGCGAGATACAGCTCGACGAGCTGCTCGATCTGGGCGGGCTGATAGACTTGATGGCCGTCGAGACTGGCCTTGAGATCATGCAGCCGATTTGGATCGGTCTCGTCACTGAGGATCGTCGTCCGATAGAACGTGTCGAACGCAGCCCGGATCGTCTCGATATCGTTCATGAAGTCGAGCACGAACGTATCGTGCTTCTGCGGATGCGCGCGGTTCAGGCGTGAGAGCGTCTGAACCGCCTTGATCCCCGAAAGAGCCTTGTCGACATACATCGTATGGAGCAACGGCTGGTCGTAGCCAGTCTGGAACTTGTCCGCGCAAATCAGGAAGCGATAGGGATCAGTTTCGATACGCTCGGCAATATCCTTGGAGGGAAAGCCGTTGAGGCTGGCTTCGGTGACCTTGGCGCCCTTGAATTCATGCTCCCCGGAGAAGGCAACGATTGCACGGTAGGGACTCTTGCGCTCGATCAGATAAGCGCTTACCGCTTGATAATACTGGATCGCGCGCTCGATTCCCGAGGTCACGACCATCGCTCGCGCCTGACCGCCGATCTTGTTCAGTGCTAGCACTTGCTCGTGGAAATGATCCACCATGATCTCGGCCTTGAGACGGATCGCGTGATCGTTGCTCTCGACATAGCGCCGAAGCTTCTTGGTCGCGCGCTTAGTGTCGAATTCCGGATCGGCTTCCACCGTCTTGACCAACCTGTAATAGCTATTGACCGGCGTGTAGTCGGTGAGGACGTCGAGAATGAACCCTTCCTGGATCGCCTGCTTCATCGTGTAGCTGTGGAAAGGGCGGTGCTTGACCTTGTCACCCTCCGGCCAGGGTTCGCCGAAGATTTCCAGAGTCTTGTTCTTGGGCGTCGCGGTGAACGCGAAATAGCTCGCATTGGGGAGCATCTTGCGGCTCTCCATGATCGCGTTGATTTTATCCTCGAGGGTCTCGTCGCCGTCTTCGGCGCCGGACAATGCAGTGTTCAGAGCCGCTGCTGCCCGGCCGCCTTGGCTCGAATGCGCCTCATCAATGATAATTGCAAAGCGCCGATCCCGGTGCTGCGAGCCGATGTCATCGAGGATGAACGGGAATTTCTGCACCGTGGTAATGATGATCTTCTTGCCGCCAGTGATAAAGCGGCGAAGATCGCCTGAGCGTTCGGCATGGCCGACTGTGGCGCCGACTTGCGCGAACTGTTTGATCGTGTCGCGAATCTGCTGATCGAGGATACGGCGGTCTGTCACGACGATCACTGAATCGAACACCTGGCCGGCAGTGTTCGCAAGCGCTACCAGCTGATGCGCGAGCCAAGCGATCGAGTTTGATTTGCCAGACCCGGCCGAATGCTGGATCAGCACCCGCCGCCCTGCTCCTTTGGCTTTGGCGTCGGCTAGCAACTTGCGAACCACATCCAACTGATGGAACCGCGGAAACAGCTGATCGCGCCTGGTCCGGTTGGTCTTGGGGTCCTTGCGCTCAACGATCTGCGCGTAGTTCTCAATGATATCGGTGAGGCCTACCGGTGTCAGAATATCCTTCCAGAGATAGTCGGTCTTGATCCCCGCCGGGTTCGGCGGGTTGCCGGCGCCGTCGTTCCAGCCCATATTGAAGGGCAGGAACCATGACGCCTTGCCCTTAAGCTGGGTGCAGAACTTGACCTGCGTGTCGTCGACCGCGAGATGCACGATGCAGCGGCCGAACTCGAACAGCTTTTCGCGTGGATCGCGGTCGCGCTTGTATTGCTCGACGGCGTCCTCGACGGTCTGCTTTGTCAGGCTGTTCTTGAGTTCGAACGTGGCGATCGGTAGGCCGTTGATGAACAGTGCCAGATCGAGCGCATGGGCCGTGTCGGCGCGGCTGTAGCGCAGCTGGCGGGTGACCGAGAACCGGTTCAGCGCAAAGCGTTCAGCGGCCTTGGGATTGCCTGGTGACGGCGTGCCGTAGAACAACTCGACATCGTGCGCGCCGTGCTTCACCCCCTTGCGCAGCACGTCGATAGCGCCGCGTTTGCCTATCTCGCCCTGAAGCCGGGCCAGGAATTTCTGCCGTGTCGGGCTGTCGTGGTCGAGGTCAAACGCCACCACCAGCGGCTGCTGGGTCGCGCCGATGAAAGCACGCAGCTGTACGAGATCGACGGTCCAGGCGCGATCATAGGCCTTGGGATCGCCGAGGAGCCAGTTATGGAGGCCAACAAAGGGCTCGGGGTTCTCGTCAAGTCCGCCACCAGCCGCTGCTTTGCGGCCGGTCATGTCAGCGACGATGAGGGTCTCTAAACCTCGCTCACTAACATCGGCCTTCTCTGCCCTTGGGGAAATTTCTGCACGCAGGACCGGAATGTCTTCAAAGAAGGCAGTTAAGTTCTTGTCTTGCGATTCAAGCCCGGCCACTATTTTCTCCGCTCCACTCGGGGGCATGAGCAAGCGGACTCGAATACTGTTCGCCGGCGAGACCGAGACAAACGAAACTTCGGATACGCGCACTCCGGCGTATGCGGCCGCCATCGAAACGAATCTCGTTCGCTGGCCTTCCGTCATCTCATCAGGATTCAGAGCTAGGATGAAGTCGATCAGAACCTGCTGTTCCGGCGACGCCAGAATTGGCGGTGGATTCTTCAACGCACAAGGATCATTCTTGTAGGCCCGGAGAGTTGCCTCCCCCCACTTTTCATTGTCGGCCCTCTGATGGCAGTTCGCACAAAGCGCTATCAGATTATTTGCGCCATGGTTTTTTGACTTGCTCCACGCACGTATATGCGCTCGCTCCAACGGTGTCGGTTCGCAGCATACGGCGCACCTGTGACGAGCTTGAAATAAGACTTCGCGCTGAACAGCGATCGGTATTGCGGGACGATTGGGCACTTCTTAGTCCCTTTCGGCGCACTGCATCGGCAGGACAGGACTGGTATCAGCTGCGTCTATGGCAGGCATGTTATCACGCAGCCTCATCTTCAGAATCGACCTCAGACTCCATGATGTCATCGTCCTCGGCAACATCGTCGACGGCCTCAACTTCGATGGTATCGGACAGACTAGCAGCCGTGGTGCGGACATCGAGTTTGCCGGTGACGGCGTCGGCGATCAAGCGAGCCCGAAACTCCTCGATCAGCGACACCTCACTAACGATTTTGGAAATGGCAGCATTAATTTCTGCGGTGGCGGCACGAACCGCCTCTACGATAGCAATCTGCTCCTCAATCGGAGGAACCGGCATTTTGATCCCGATAAATCGAGATGGGGCAATGGTATTCCGCAAACCAGTGTAGAGCGGACCAAGCAGCTTTCGATCATCCATCGCGATATAAAATAGCTCGACAAACTCCGGATCGATCGAGCCCTTAAACGAAAAAACTGTGTACGCTCCCGTGATCATCCCTTCGCAGCGAGATAGACCAACCGTTCGGGGTGTTTCAGGGATATCGAACAGACAGAAGATGATATCTCCCGCACTCACGATCTGGGAAGTTCCCATATCTGCAGAAAACTTTCCCTTTCCGCTTTCAACATCGCGAACGATCACACCCTTCTTTGTGAGCGAAAGAAGTTGAAACTGATTATGAGCGTCGCCGACAAGCGACTTCCGCTTCTTCAGAAATGCGCGATTTGGAAGCATCTGCCAGTGTTCGGGGACACTACGCACCCAAGACACTCCAGAGGACTTGAACTTAACGTTGGGATCGAGGCCGCGGGTGACGAGGCCGTGGATGATCTCCTGCTTCTGCTCGTCCAGGAGCGCGATGACCTTCTTCTTCGCTCGGATCAGCTTCGTGGCCCGCGCTCCATGCCAATCCAGAAACCGCACAATAAGCCGCTGCTCTTCGAGCGGCGGCACCGGTAGCCGAATGTCATAGAAGTCATCTGTGTAAAGGCGCCAAAATCCCTCGACGATGCCCTTGGCCCTTACTCGAAGCTCGGTGCGGCAAGCGGCAGACTTCAAGACATATTCAAAGAATCTGACGTTGGCACGCGGTTTCGGTCGCAACACCGTATAGTCCGGACTGATCAAGCCAGATTGCTTCGCACACGCGAACACCCCAAGGTGCGCCTTGAGACGATTCAGAACGAGATCTTCCTTTTCGACGAGTTTCGCTCCGACGTAACTCTCAGAGACGAGAGACTTTTCAACTTGGCTCGCTGGTACAAGTCCTAGACGTTGGCTCATTGACAAGTGGGTTTCTTCACCCGTCATCGAACGACCATCGACTTCCCGGAAGATATATTTGCTGCGGAAGACATCCCAATGGGTCGGCACGTCACCAATCCACAACAGGCCGCTCGGCTTCATCTCCGGATAGGGGCGAAGTCCCTCGATCATCGGGAGGCCCCGAAGATGTCGGCCATCAGGCCCTTAGTCTCGCGTTCTAGCGCCCGCATGTCGGCGCGGATGGCTTCGAGCGGACGCAGAGGCTGCGGCTTGTAGAAATGTCGAGTGAAACTGATCTCGTAGCCAATCGTGGTCTTGGCTTGGTCGACCCAAGCGTCGGATGCATGCGGTAGCACTTCGCGGCGAATGAACGCCTCGACCCCGCCCGACTCCTGCAGCGGCACTGTCTCGGTGTCCCGCAGATCGCCATCCGGCTCGTATTCGACCACGCAGGCCTTGCCGTCGATGGTGAGCGGGAATAGTCCGTGCATCGGATCGGGATCGACCTTACCCGCTTTGTGAATCCTGCGGATCACCGGCGCGCCGCCCTCGGCGATGCGCCCCTCCTCCTTCAGCGCCTTGATCTCCTTCGGCGTGTAGGCCCGCATCACCTCGATCCCTTTAGCTCGCAAGGGTCGCTCGACCGTAACCTTGGAATAGCCAAACTCTGCATTGTCAAAGATCCGCGATTGCTCGGTCTCTTCGAACGCCAAGAAGACCGCGAGAATTCGTTCGATGTCGGCCTTGGTCAGTTCACAGTTCTTCTTGCCCAGGTTCTTGCGCAGCGGCTTGGACCATTGGGTCGCATCGATCAATTGCACCTTGCCGCGTCGGTGGCTGGGCTTGCGGTTCGACAGCACCCAGACATAGGTGGCGATGCCCGTGTTGTAGAACATGTTCAACGGCAGGGCGACGATGCCCTCCAGCCAGTCGTTTTCGATCACCCAGCGCCGTACATTGCTTTCGCCGGAGCCTGCATCGCCAGTAAATAGCGACGAACCATTGTGCACCTCGGCGATGCGCGACCCTAGCGGCGTATCGTGCTTCATCTTTGACAGCATGTTCGCCAGAAACATCATCTGCCCGTCGCTGGATCGGGTGACAAGACTGTATTCCGGATCGCCAGCATGCTCGATTACGAAGCGTGGATCGCGCAAGCCCAGCTTGCCTCCCATACGCTCCTGATCACTCTTCCAGCTCTTGCCGTAGGGCGGATTCGACAGCATGAAATCGAATTCCCTCGACGGAAAAGCATCATTCGCAAGCGTTGACCATTCCGGTCCGCCGACCATGTTGTCGGCCTCTTCGCCCTCGCCCTTGAGCAGCAAATCGGCTTTGGCGATGGCATATGTCTCGCCGTTGATCTCCTGCCCGAACAGATGGGTGGATACTTGCTTGCTATGCTGCAGAGCCAGTTCCTTCAGCGTTGCTTCTCCGACGGTGAGCATACCGCCAGTGCCACACGCGCCATCATAGAGGAGATAGGTGCCAGACTGGATCTGGTTGGCGATCGGCACGAAGATAAGCTTCGCCATCAACTTCACGGCGTCGCGCGGCGTCCAATGTTCGCCCGCTTCTTCGTTGTTAGCCTCGTTGAAGCGGCGAACCAACTCTTCGAAAACCGTGCCCATCGCGTGATTGTCCAGGCCGGGATGCTTCTCCGAGCCGTCGCCGTTCAGCACCGGCTTCGGACCTAAATTGATCGAGCTGTCGAGGAATTTCTCAATTAGCGTGCCCAACACGTCGGCCTTCGACAGTTTCGGCACCTGGTTGCGGAATTCGAAATTGTCGAGGATCACCTGCACGTTCGGTGAGAAGCCATCGAGGAAAGCTTCAAAATCCGCCTTCAACTGGGCTTGCGAGGCGCGGTTGCGCAAATCGCGTAGGTTGAACGGAGACGTGTTGTAGAAGGCCTCCCCCGCGGCCTGGCGCAGCGCCGCATCCTGATTAGCGACGCCGGCGCTATCGAGATTGCTCTTCATCGACAGTACGGCAGCCTTGGTCGGCTCCAGCACCGCATCGAGACGGCGCAGAACCATCATCGGCAGGATCACATCGCGGTATTTGCCGCGTACATAGAGATCACGCAACGCATCGTCGGCGATACCCCAGATGAAGTTCGCAATCCAATTCAGATCACCGTTGCTCATTCCCTGACTGACTCCCCCGGACTTCCCAGACCGCTTGCCGCGCCGTCTCGATGAACCAGCCGCGTTCGCGCTCTCTGTAGCTTCTCGTATTCTTCAACGACCGTCACCACGACGACCAGTCGCCCGTGCTCCTGCTCCTCAACAGTCGCGGCTCCGCGCGCGCCAAATCAAAGAGGCGCCCAAAGCGATCTTTGGCGCTTGTGGCCGACATCTCTTGCAAGTTGTCCCGACCGAATCACGCGACTTTTCGACATTTTGGCCACTCAATCAAGGTTGGGAGGCCAATATCCAAATGCGCCTAATTGCCTATGCCGGCCCAAAGCACCGTGAGGCCAGTAAGACCTGAAGTGTGCCATCGGCATCATTATCCGGGCGATCGCCGCGACGGAAAAATCCAGGCAGGAATTGAAGGCCCGTTGATGAGATTTATGGCGGAGAGGGAGGGATTCGAACCCCCGATAGGCTTGCACCTATGCCGCATTTCGAGTGCGGTGCATTCAACCACTCTGCCACCTCTCCTGAAGGCGCCATATAGGAGCTGCGGCCCCTGTGGTTGGGGCGTTAATAGGCGAGGATGGCGGGCCAGACAAGGCGCGGGAGAGGAAAATCCGCTGCCTCTTTCACCCTTGTCCAGGCCCTCGGAGGAACTGCCATGGAGCATCTGACGATCTCGGCCAATGGCACAAGCTTCCACCTGGTTCGCGCTGGAAGCGGAAAACCGCTGCTTTTGCTGCATGGTTGGCCGGAATTCTGGCTGACTTGGGAGCCGGTGATGGCCCGGCTTTCGGACCGCTTCACCCTGATCGCGCCCGACCTGCGCGGTTTCGGCGACAGCGACAAGCCGGATGGGCCTTACGGGCCGGACGGCCATGCGGCGGACATGCTGGCGCTGATGGACGGGCTTGGCATCGACCGATTCGGCGTGGTCGGCCACGATGTCGGCGGCGCCGTGATGCAGCCGCTGGCGCGGCAGGCGGCGAAGCGGCTCGCCGGGCTGTTCTTGTTCGATTTCGTCTATCCCGGGATCGGGCCGCGCATGGCGGCGCCCGATCGGCTCAATCACATCTGGTACCAGTCCTTCCACCAGATGGAGATGGCCGTGCCGCTCGTTGGCGCCAGCCGCGAAAGCTGCCGGCTCTATATCAGCCATTTCCTCAAGGGCTGGGCGCATCGAAAGAACGCCTTCGATGACGTCCTCGATGCCTTCGCCGACAACTTCTTCAAAGACGGCAATCTCGCCGGCGGCTTTGCGCATTACCGGGCGTCACATGCGGGGCGGGTCGCGATGATCAAGGGTGAAGCCGTCAGGCTGCCGCCGATCACGGTGCCGACCTGCGTGCGCTGGGCCGAGCACGACCCGCTGTTTCCCTATGCCTGGACGGATCGGCTTTCCGAGACGTTCAGCGCGCTGGATCTCAAGATGTTTCCCGGCGTCGGCCACTTCCCGCATCGGGAAGATCCGGATCGCGCAGCCGCGGAGATCGCGGGGTTTTTTCAGCGTGTGGGCTGGAGTTGAAAAATGGGGTGGGACCGCCAGACGCGGTAAACACTGGCGGTCCCGTGCCGCTCATTGAAACTCTGGCCGGGAAGGGCGGCTTCGCAGGCCAGGCGAGGCGACGATTTGACCGTAGCGTGCGGCCCGCTTCATGCAACGCAATCCGCCCCTTAACCTAACCAGTCAAGGTTACTCCTTGTCGTTCTTACCTTTTTTCTTCCCGTTCTCCGTGGAATCACGGTCCTTGCCGTTGCTGTTCTCCTTGCGGCGGTTGGTGAAGCGGGCATTGCCAAGGCCGGTGCCGATGGTGAGCACGCCCCAGCGATCGAACTCCTGCATGAACGGCACTTCCGACAGGCCCTGAACCACGCCGTCATTGTGCATCAGGACCGCGGTGTCGTGCTCGCCGATCTCGGGGATGGCCTCGACGAGGCTCGCCGGCAGGTTGAACTTGCTGCTCTCCCAATTGCCCGGCAGGTTCTGCGCGCCCTTCTCGATGGAGCCGTCCGCGTTGATCACGCCGGGACAGGCGATGCCGATGAAGGGTGCGAGCTTGAAGCCTTCGGCCTCGGCGTCCTCGATCAGGCCTTCGAGCATCTTGACCAGCCGCTTGACCGCGGCTTCGCGGCTCGGCTCGTCATCGGCATGGCGCCACAGGTCGGATTTGAACACGATCGCCTTGGACAGATCGGCCGCCTTCTTCCAACGGGTCTCGACGATGCCGCAGCGGATGTTGGTGCCGCCGATATCGACCGCGAGGATGCTGTCATAGGCCTCGAAGATCCAGGACGGTGCGAGGTGCAGGGCCCCGATCAGCCCGGCATCGTCAGGATCGAAGCGGATCGGCACCAGATCGACCTTGAAGCCGTCCGATTTGAGGATGATCTCGGCCCGGGCAATGGCGATTTCGCCGAGCCGGCTAGCGCGAAAGCCGCCGCCGACCACGATGCACTCGGTCTTGGCCCAGGCCTTGGTCTTGAGAAACCGCCGCGTGACGTAAGCGAGCTCCTGCGCAAAATCCTCGATCGCGCTGTGCACCACGGCTGTGGCCTCGGTATTGTCGCCGACCAGAACGGCATCGAGCGCCTTCTTGCTGATCTTGTCGGACGGCTCCTCGCCAAAAGGATCCTCGCCGCTCTTGCGCAGCGGCTTGCGCCACTCCTCGAGGATGTCGCGAAACGCGCCCTTGCTGGCGCGGTCGCCGAGAAAGCCGTCGTCGTCCTTGAGCTCGATGTTGAAACTGTCGACGTCGACCGAGGGCAGGCGGTCCGCCCCGTGCTGGGCGATGCCCGTCGACTTGACCAATTCGTCCGTTGCCATGATAGCCCTTGCCCGAATGTCCGATTTGCCGGGACAACGGGGAGGGAACCCGTTGGTTGCAAACCGGCCGCGGATTCGGCCGATGCCTTGGAAGGCAGCCAAATCCTTCAAATCCCGGCGGTTTTCCTTGACTCTTCGCGCCCGGCGGCTATAAGTCCCGCAACCGGCGCGGGGCGTTTCTCGCGCCGCTTGTTTTTGCGTGGGTTTTCAAAGGGATAACTCCCACCCGCACAAAACTCGCATAAACCCATAGCGACTGGCAAAAAGCCGGCCCCGACAATCCGTCGCGAGGCCGGGATTGAACACGGAGAAAAAACGATGTTCGCAGTCATCAAAACCGGCGGCAAGCAATACCGCGTCGAGCCGGATGATGTTCTCGAAGTAGGCAAGATCGAAGGCGAAGTCGGCTCGATCATGCAGTTGAATGAAGTGCTGGTGGTCGGCGGCGACACGCCGGTGCTGGGCGTTCCGACGGTCGCAGGCGCGTCCGTTGCGGTCGAGGTGCTCGACCACAAGCGCGGCCCCAAGGTCATCGCGTTCAAGAAGCGCCGCCGCAAGAATTCGCGCCGCAAGCGCGGCTATCGCGACGAGATCACGGTGCTTCGCATCAGCGAGATCCTGACTGACGGCGCCAAGCCCACCAAGGGCCCGCGTCCGAAGCGGGAGAAGGTGGCGAAGGAGCCGGCAGCGGAAGCCGCCGAATAAATAGAATTGATCACGCCAATTCACGAATTGATGCGTGAGAAATTTTGAAATGATTCCGTCAAGGAATTGATCTAGAAATACGCAGGATTTCGGAGACGGGCCATGGCTCACAAAAAAGCAGGCGGTTCATCGCGTAACGGACGCGATTCCAAGGGCAAGCGCCTCGGTATCAAGGCGTTCGGCGGGGAGATCGTCACTCCCGGCAACATCATTGCGCGTCAGCGCGGCACCACCTGGCACCCCGGCCTTAATGTCGGCATGGGCACGGACCACACTTTGTTCGCCAAGGTCGAAGGTCGTGTCGCGTTCCAAGCCAAAGCCAACGGCCGCACCTTCGTATCGGTGCTCCCGATCGCAGAGGCTGCTGAATAGACGGTGGACCAAATTGGAGTCCGCCGGTCCCACTGAACCGGCGGAGTCCAGATCACAAGAGATCGAAGGCTCCAGGGGAGGCGGGAAACCGGCCTCCCCTTTTCTTTTGACTTGCTCACTTTGACTTAGTGACTTTCACGGAGCCGGACATGTTGCAGGATTTCTCGAGCGTGACCGTGGCTGAGGCGAGACCGAGCGTCGTCGCCACCGAGCGGCTGACCTTGCGGCGGCCGACGCTTGCCGATGTCAAGACCATCGCCCGGCTCGCCAACGACCGCCGCATCGCGGAAAACACCCGCCGCCTGCCGCATCCCTATTCGCAGGACGACGCCGTCGAATTCGTCCGCGCCACCGCCGCGCTCGGCAGCGAAACCGTGTTCCTGATCGAGCACGACACCGGGCCGGTCGGCATGGTCGGCATCGACTGCTCCAGGCCCGGCGATGCCGAGCTCGGCTATTGGCTCGGCGTCGAGCATTGGGGCCGGGGCTTTGCCACCGAGGCCGCGCGCGGCGCGATCGACTTCTTCTTCGAGGAGTTCGAGGACGAGCATCTCTATGCCGGCGCGCGCGTCACCAACCCGGCCTCGCGCAAGGTGCTGGAGAAGTGCGGCTTCCAGTGGAGCGGCGTGCAGCTGCATCGCTTCCTCGCGCTGGGCTCGTCGACGCCGGTCGACTGCTTCCGCTTGTCGCGCGGGGTGTGGGCCTCGCTGAAGAGCTGGAGCAGCGCAAGGAGGATGAGGTAGGCGACACTTACCCTCCCCTGGAGGGTAAGGGCTACGCCGGCGGATTCACCTCTGCACTCTCACGCCCGAGATCGCGCTCGCGCAAATAGATATAGAATCCCGCACCGATAATGATGGCGGCGCCGATCAGCGTCGCCATTGACGGCACGTCGCCGAACACGACGAAGCCGAAGATCACGGCCCAGACGATCATCGAATATTGGTAGGGCACCACGACACTCGCCGGTGCCAGCTTGAGCGAGCGATTGACGCAGAACAGCGCCGTTACCGAAACGAGGCCGGCGGCAGCGAAGATCACAAGGCTGCCCGAGGTCGGCGGCACCCAGTGGAACGCGGACAGCGCCGCACCCAGCGAGAACGTGCCGACAAATTGCGTTGACGCCATCACGATGTCGGGCGTCTTGCGCAGGCTGCGCGTGATCAGCATCAGGGTTGCGAAGGACAGGCTGCCGCCGAGCGCGATCAGCGCCGGCAGGCTGACGGTCTGCGCCGACGGCCGCAGCGCGATCAGGACGCCGCAAAAGCCGATCAGGATCGCGGTCCAGCGCCGCCAGCCGACCTTTTCCCCTAAGAAGATCGCCGACATCGCGGTGACGAAGATGGGCCCGGCCAGATAATAGGTGATGACGTCGGCGAGCGGCAGGTAGACCGTGGCCAGGAAGAAGGCGGCAACTTCAAGCGTCGAGAGCACGACGCGGACCAGCTGCAGGCCCGGCCGCTCCAGATGCAGGAACTGATGACGCTGCTTCCAGATCAGCGGCGACAGCAGCAGCAGCGCCGCGCAGGCGCGCAGGAACAAGAGCTGTCCCACCGAATAAGTCCCGACCAGGAACTTGCCCATGGCGTCGCCGAACGAGAACATGAAGATCGACAGCACCATGAGCCCGATGCCGGCGAGGCGCGCGGAGCGATCATCATAAGCGGAGAGGTTCTTGAACAGGGGCATTGATCGGACTGTGAGCGGTCGTCATTGCGAGCGCAGCGAAGCAATCCAGAATCTTTCCGTGGAGACAGTCTGGATTGCTTCGCTGCGCTCGCAATGACGGGGAGACAGCGGCGGAAACCGGCGAATAGAGTCGCTTGCGGTCGTTTTAATGACGTGGGCGCGCTGGACAAGCCTGCAACGCCGAATTGAACGGATTGTCGCACTCTTCGCATCGCGGTAGCGGTAGAGGCCGCACCGACAAGAGAGCACTGACATGACCGATTTCGATCCCAGCCAGCATCGCATGATCCCCACGCAACGCTGGTTTGAGGATTTCGTCGTCGGCGAACGCTTCGTGCTGCCGAGCCGGACCCAGACCTCGGCGATCTTCGCGGCGTTCCAGACCGCGAGCGGCGACACCCATCCGGTGCACTACGATCTGGAATATTGCCGCAGTCGCGGCATGCCGCACCTGCTCGCCCACGGCTTCCAGACCCTGATCCACACCGCGCCCGGCGCCGGCCTGTTTCCGTTCATGGTCGAGGAATCCCTGGTCGGCTTCCTCGAGCAATCGAGCCGGTTTCTCAAGCCGGTGTTCGCCGACGACACCCTCTATCCGACACTGGAGGTCACTGAGCTCGTGCCGGGCCGTACGACCGGCACGGTGACGCTTCGCAGCACCGTGTTCAACCAGCGCAAGGAGCTGGTGCTGGAGGGGACGCAGAAGTTCCTGATCCGGCGCCGGCCCTCTGAAGTCGTCCGGGGTTAAGCAAGGGTCGCAATTCGCGGAGATTCGGCCGATTTGCGGGTCGATCCGGGTTGCCGCGCGGGACCTGCTGGCCTACCTATGGCCCATGAAATTCCTCGACGAAGCAAAGGTCTATATCCGCTCCGGTGACGGCGGGAACGGCTGCGTGGCGTTCCGCCGCGAGAAGTTCATCGAGTTCGGCGGTCCCTCCGGCGGCAATGGCGGCCGCGGCGGCAATGTCATCATCGAGGTCGCCGACGGCCTCAACACGCTGATCGACTATCGCTACCAGCAGCACTTCAAGGCCCAGAAGGGCGAGAACGGCTCGGGCTCGGACCGCCACGGCGCCAACGGCAAGAACATCGTGCTGAAGGTGCCCATGGGCACGCAGATCTTCGACGAGGATCGCGAGACGCTGATCCACGACTTCACCAAGGTCGGCGAGAAATTCGTGCTGGCCGAGGGCGGCAATGGCGGCTTCGGCAACGCGCATTTCAAATCCTCGACCAACCGCGCGCCGCGCAACGCCAATCCCGGTCAAACGGGCGAAGAGCGCTGGATCTGGCTGCGGCTGAAGCTGATCGCCGATGCCGGTCTCGTCGGCATGCCCAACGCCGGCAAGTCGACGTTCCTGTCCAAGGTCAGCGCTGCCAAGCCGAAGATCGCCGACTATCCCTTCACCACGCTGCATCCGCAGCTCGGCGTCGTGAACGCCGACGGCCGCGAGTTCGTGCTGGCAGACATTCCCGGCCTGATCGAGGGCGCGCATGAAGGCACCGGTCTCGGCGACCGCTTCCTCGGCCATGTCGAGCGCTGCCGCGTGCTGCTGCATCTCGTCGACGCCACCTGCGAGCATGCCGGCAAGGCCTACAAGACGGTGCGCAAGGAGCTCGACGCCTATGGCGGGCAGCTCACCGACAAGATCGAGATCATCGCGCTGAACAAGATCGACGCGGTCGAGCCGGACGAGTTGAAGAAACAGAAGGACCGGCTCAAGCGTGCCGCCAAGAAGACGCCGCTGCTGCTGTCTGGTATCACCGGCGATGGCGTCAAGGAAGCGTTGCGCGCGCTGGCCGAGGTGATCGGCGAGGCCCCGGTGTCGGCCAAGGCGAAGAGCGCCGCCGAAGCGGAGCCTTGGTCGGCCTGAAGGAAGCGTCGCTCGCTCTAAACCTCTCCCTCCGGGAGAGGTTTTCTTCGCGCCATCAATAGCGCAATATCCGGCAAACGAAGGGTGGAGCGAGACGCATGGCGCGGGCGAAGAACGTTTTGTGGATCATGTGCGACCAGCTTCGCTATGATTATCTCGGCTGCACCGGCCACCCCACGCTGAAGACGCCGAACATCGACGCCATGGCCAAGCGCGGCGTGCTGTTCACCAAAGCCTATGTGCAATCGCCGATCTGCGGCCCGTCGCGGATGTCGTTCTACACCGGACGCTACATGCGCTCGCACGGCTCGCACTGGAACGGCTGGCCGCTGCGCGTCGGCGAGCCCACGCTCGGCGATCACCTCAAAAAGATCGGCGTGCGCAACGTGCTGGTCGGCAAGACCCACATGGCGCCTGATATCGAAGGCATGAAGGCGCTCGGCATTCCCCCGGAATCGATCATCGGCGTGCACGTCGCCGAATGCGGCTTTGAACCTTACGAGCGCGACGACGGCCTGCATCCGACGGGGCGGCCGCGGCCGAAATACGATGACTATCTACGCAGCCAAGGGTTTGAGGCCGCCAATCCCTGGGAGCATTGGGCCAATTCGGGCGCCGCGGAAGACGGTAGCTTGCAGAACGGCTGGCTGCTGGTGCATGCCGAC
Source organism: Bradyrhizobium sp. 138 (assembly GCF_023074075.1). Taxonomy (GTDB): domain Bacteria; phylum Pseudomonadota; class Alphaproteobacteria; order Rhizobiales; family Xanthobacteraceae; genus Bradyrhizobium. Next base: position 15,367 of record NZ_JADPKT010000086.1, read on the forward strand.
AAGGCCGCGCGCGTGCCGGACGAGCATTCCGAGACGCCCTACATGACGCGGCGCGCGATGGACTTCATCAGCGAGGCCGAGACCGACGGAAGGCCATGGTGCCTGCACCTGTCCTACATCAAGCCGCACTGGCCCTATATCGCGCCCGAGCCCTACGCCAGCATGTACTCGACATCAGACATGATCCCGGTGATCCGCTCGATGCGCGAGCGGCAGAATCCGCATCCGGTGTTCGGCGCCTACATGGACATGCGCTACTCCCGCAACATGGCGCGCGATGATGCCCGCGAGAAGGTGATCCCGACCTATATGGGCCTGATCACGCAGATCGACGACCAGATGGGCGTGCTGATGAAGTTTCTGGAGGCGCGCGGCCTGCTGGAGACCACGATGATCGTGTTCACCTCCGATCATGGCGATTATCTCGGCGATCACTGGATGGGCGAGAAGGATTTGTTCCACGAACAGTCGGCGAAGATCCCGCTGATCATCATCGACCCCTCGCAAGAGGCCGACGCGACGCGCGGCACACGCAGCGATGCGCTGGTCGAGGCCATCGATCTGGCGCCGACCTTCGTCGATTATTTCGGCGGCAAGGTGCCGGGCCACATCCTCGAAGGACGCTCGCTGCTGCCGCTGCTGCGCGACTCCACGCCGCCGGATTGGCGCAAGGTCGCGTTCTCCGAATACGACTACGCCATGCAGGACGTACGTCTGAAGCTGAACCAGCCGCTCGAGCGTTGCCGCCTGTTCATGGTGTTCGACGGCCGCTGGAAATACATCCACGCCTCCGGCTTCCGCCCGATGCTGTACGATCTCGAAACCGATCCGGAAGAGTATCTGGACCGCGGTGACGATCCCGAATGCGCCGGCATCATCGCGCGGCTCCAGGCCGAGCTGTTCGACTGGGCGCTGCATCCGAATGACCACATCACCACGCCGCGTGAGAAGATCGCGGCCTATGCGGACAACCAGCTGCAGGTGAAGGGTGGGGTCTTGATCGGCATCTGGGATGAGGCCGAGCTTGCCGCGATCAAGGACGGCATCGCGCAGCGCGCGAAGATGTAGACCCTCATGGTGAGGAGGCGCGAAGCGCCGTCTCGAACCATGCAGGCCCAGCTGCTGCAGCGAAGGCCTCGATCCTTCGAGACGCCGCTTCGCGGCTCCTCAGGATGAGGAGAACGAGGGAGCGCGCCGCTGTCTCAGTTCGTCAAGCCCAACCATGACGACGGATTGTGGGGTGCTAAAACCGCCCTCAATTCTCGATCTTGTATCCGGTCGCTTTCACGATCGGCTGCCATAACGCGATGTTGGCGGCGAGCTCCTTGGTCAAGCCTTCCGGTGTCGACCCGACCGGAATGAGCCCGATGGCCGTCAGCCTCTCCTTCACCTCGGGCTTGGCCAGCGCGGCGCTGGCGGCGGCGCCGAGCTTTGCGGCAAATTCCGGCGGGCTGCCGGCGGGAAGCCACATGCCGTACCAGGCATCAGCGACGAGATCGATGCCGCTCTCCCTCAGCGTTGGAACGTCGGGCGCGAACGGCGAACGCTCAGCACTAGACACCGCGATGATCTTCACGCCCTTGGCGCGATGCTGCGGCAGCGCGTCGGCCAGCGTGGTGATCCCAAAAGAAATGTGACCGCCAACGAGGTCGTTGAGGATCGGCGCGCTGCCGCGATAGGGCACACGGGTCAGGGGGATGCCGAGGTCCTTCTCGAGCCTGGAGCCCATGAAGTGCGGAATGGTGCCGTTGCTCGGCACGCCGAACGACGTCTTGTCCGGATGCGCCTTGAGCCACGTCACGAAGCTCTTGAAATCGGACGCGTCGACCGACGGGTTGATCACCAGCGCGAATTCGAACCGCGCCAGCAGCGACACCGGCACGAAATCCTTGGCGGCATCGAAGCTCGGTGTCGTCTCCACCATCGGCAGCAGGTACATGGTCGGGCCCGTCGTCACCAGCACCATGCTGCCGTCGGCGCTTGCGCCCTTCACCGCCTTGATGCCGATCAGGCCGTCGCCGCCGGTGCGGTTCTCGACCACGACAGTTCGCTGCAGCACCGGCGCCATCTCCTGCGCGATCAGCCGGCACAGCGTGTCGCCGCCAGCTCCGGCTGCGAATGGGAAGATGACCTTTGTGAGCCCGGCCTGCGCTTGCACCTCGCCCGCCTGCGCCAGCAGCGGCACCCCCAAGCATCCGGCCATGAATGTGCGGCGATCCATTCGTTTCCTCTTTCGGCTTGTTATCGTTGGCCGCAATTAGAGCCAAGCGGACGCCCGACACAAGGCCGAGATGCGCCGTTTACCATGCCGGCTGCCTTGCGCCGGCCATCGTCCTGCTGCAAAAGCGGGCCTATCGGCGCCGCTCTCTCGCTCCGCCGTTTCCAATGCAGAGCAGATCGTCCAGGCGCACTATGGCCAGCCCCGAACTCAGTCAATTCCGCCGCATCGTCGTCAAGGTCGGCTCCGCGCTGCTGGTCGATTCCGACAGGGGCGAGGTGCGGGCGTCCTGGCTGGCCGCACTGGCCGACGACATGGCCAAGCTGCACCGCGAGGGCCGCGACGTTCTCGTCGTCTCCTCCGGCTCGATCGCGCTTGGCCGCAGCCGGCTCAAATTGCCGCGCGGTCCGCTGAAGCTGGAAGAGAGCCAGGCCGCTGCCGCGGTCGGCCAGATCGCGCTGGCGCGGATCTGGTCGGAGGTGCTTGGCGCCCACGGCATCGGGGCCGGCCAGATCCTGGTGACGCTGCAGGACACCGAGGAGCGCCGCCGCTATCTCAACGCGCGCTCCACCATCGGCAAGCTCTTGGAATGGCGCGCCATCCCCGTGATCAACGAGAACGACACGGTGGCGACCAACGAGATCCGCTACGGCGACAACGACCGCCTCGCCGCGCGCGTCGCCACCATGGCGAGCGCCGACCTCCTGGTGTTGCTGTCCGACATCGATGGCCTCTACGACGCCCCGCCGAAAAACAACCCGAACGCAAAGCTGATTCCGGTGGTCGAGAGCATCTCCTCGGAGATCGAGGCCGTGGCGGGAGACGCCGAGTCCGAGCTGTCGCGCGGTGGCATGCGCACCAAGGTCGAGGCTGCCAAGATCGCGACGACAGGCGGCACGCATATGCTGATCGCCTCCGGCAAGATCGAGCATCCCCTGCAGGCGATCGCCGATGGCGGCCGCTGCACCTGGTTCCTGACACCGGCCAATCCCATCACCTCGCGAAAGCGCTGGATCGCGGGCACGCTTGAGCCGAAGGGCACGCTGACGATCGATGCCGGCGCCGTGACGGCGCTGCGCGCCGGCGCCAGCCTGCTGCCGGCCGGTGTGATCAAGGTCGAGGGCCAGTTCGCCCGCGGCGACGCCGTGATCGTGCGCGGCCCCGATGGCAGCGAGGTCGGCCGCGGCCTGATCGCCTATGACGCAGAGGTCGCCGAGCGGATCAAGGGCCGCTCCTCGCCGGACGTGATGGCGATCCTCGGCATTAGCGGCAGGTCGGAGATGATCCACCGCGACGATCTGGTGGTGGGCGGGTAGGGGCCCGCCTCCGTCATTCCGGGGCGGTGCGCCAGCGCCGAACCCGGAATCTCGAGATTCCGGGTTCGATGCTTCGCATCGCCCCGGAATGACGCCGGGGCCGGTCTGTCGTCCAGGCCTCGTCCCACCCGGCCGAAGCCCAGCCATACCCTCCCCGGCCTTCGCAAATGCGGGATTTCCGTGCTAGGACACCGCCTTAGCAGAAGGTTTTGACCCATGGCCGCCCCCCTCAAAGCCGTAGACGGCAATGCCGATCTCCAGGCGCTGATGTCCGATCTCGGGACTCGTGCCCGCGCTGCCGCGCGCGTGCTGGCGCTGGCGCCGCCGGAGCAGAAGAACCGGGCGCTCGAAGCCATGGAACGGGCGATCCGCGGCAATGCTGCGGCGATCCTCGCCGCCAATGCCGAGGACGTCGCTGAAGCCCGTGCTTCCGGCAATGCCACCTCCTCCTTCATCGACCGCCTGACGCTGACCCCAGCGCGGGTTGAAGGCATGGCCGAGGGCATCAGCATCGTGCGCGGCATTGCCGATCCGATCGGGATCGTCACCGAGAGCTGGCAGCGGCCGAACGGCATGACGATCGAGCGCGTGCGCGTGCCGCTCGGCGTCGTCGGCGTGATCTTCGAGAGCCGGCCCAACGTCGCAGCGGACGCCGGCGTGCTGTGCCTGAAGTCCGGCAATGCCGTGATCCTGCGCGGTGGCTCCGACAGTTTCCGCTCGTGCCGCGCCATCCATGAATGCCTGGTGCAGGGCCTGCGCGAAGCCGGCCTGCCCGAAGCTGCGATCACGCTGGTGCCGACGCGCGACCGCGCGGCGGTCGGCATGATGCTGTCAGGGTTGAACGGCGCCGTCGACGTGATCGTGCCCCGCGGCGGAAAGAGCCTCGTCGCACGTGTCGAGCAGGAAGCGCGCGTGCCTGTCTTCGCGCATCTCGAAGGCGTCAATCACGTCTATGTCGATGCCAGCGCCGACCTTGCCATGGCGAAGTCGATCGTGCTGAACGCAAAGATGCGCCGCACCGGCGTCTGCGGCGCGGCCGAGACGCTGCTGGTCGATCGCGCCGCTGCCGGTAAAAATCTGAAGCCGCTGGTCGAGATGCTGCTAGATGCCGGCTGCGAGGTGCGCGGTGACGATGCCGTGCAGAAGACCGACACGCGCGTAAAACCTGCCGGCGAAGAGGATTGGGACACCGAATATCTCGACGCGATCATCGCGGCGAGGGTGGTGGACGGCGTCGACGGCGCGATCGCGCACATCCAGAACCACGGCTCGCATCATACCGACGCGATCGTGAGCGCGGATGAGCGTGCGGCGAACAAGTTCCTGAGCGAGGTCGATTCCGCGATCGTGCTGCACAACGCCTCGACGCAGTTCGCCGATGGCGGCGAGTTCGGCTTCGGCGCCGAGATCGGCATCGCCACCGGGCGTTTCCATGCCCGCGGCCCCGTCGGCGCTGAGCAGCTGACGAGCTTCAAATATCGCGTTCGCGGCACCGGGCAAACGCGGCCGTAAGCAACGTCGCGGGGCGGGCATTGAGCAACAATTTCGTCGCGCCACGTTTCTTCGCGCAGGCCATACCAACCCACACCTCGGGCATGCGCATCGGCCTGCTCGGCGGCTCGTTCAATCCGCCGCACCAGGCTCATCGCGCCATCAGCCAGTTCGCGCTGAAGCGATTGCAGCTTGACCGCATCTGGTGGCTGGTGACCCCCGGCAATCCGCTGAAGGAGAACGGCACGCTGCATGAGCTCGGCGCGCGCATGCAGGCGGCGCGCGACGTTGCCGACGACCCGCGGATCGAGGTCAGCTGTCTCGAATCCGTCATTCGTACCCGCTATACTATCGACACGATCAACACCTTGCGCCGCCGCCTCAGCGGCTTGCGCTTTGTCTGGATTATGGGCGCCGACAACCTCGCTCAATTCCATCGTTGGCAGCACTGGCGGCGCATCGCCGGCCAGGTGCCGATTGCGGTCATCGATCGCCCGCCGCAGAGCTTTCGCGCCCTCGCCTCCCCCGCTGCCCAGGCACTCCGGCGGTACCGCGTGCCGGAGAATGAGGCAGCCCTGCTCGCGGACCGACCGGCGCCCGCCTGGGTTTTCCTGACAGGAATGAAGCTAAATCTCTCTTCAACCGGCTTACGGAACCCGGATGGAAGCTGGAAAGGTACGAAGTGAGTCAGACCGTGCGGACATGTGGGGGCCTGGGGCTCTCTGGCATATTGAAACCCTTAACCCCACATGATGTAGTGTAACCGGTGAGCGCCGGATTCGGCGTTCGCGATACAGTGAAAGGAATGGTCCCTGACCGCATCTGTATTGTCCAAGACAGAGTCTGTTTTACCCAAGGTTGCCAAGCCGGCGCGTAAAACATCGACCAAAGCTGCGGCCTTGAAGGCGCAACCCGACGCCGACAAGACGCTGAGCCTGATCCTCTCCCGCCTCGAGGACATGAAGGCGGAAGAGACGGTCACAATCGACCTTCGCGGCAAATCGGCGTACTCCGACTACATGATCGTCACCACCGGCCGGGTGAACCGGCACGTTGGCGCGATCGCGGAAAACGTCGCCAAGGGCCTCAAGGAAAACGGCATCAAGAACATCCATGTCGAGGGCTTGCCCAATTGCGACTGGGTGTTGATCGATTCCGGCGACGTGATCGTGCACGTATTCCGACCCGAGGTCCGCGAGTTCTACAATCTCGAGCGATTGTACACGCAGGGCCCAGGGGCGGCGAAGGCGATCTAGGCTCATCGGGCCGATTTCGAATCGGCTGACGCGCATGCTAGCGTCGTGCGCGCGCTTATTGCGCGCGGTCTCGAAACGCGACCTGAAGATATCAGGCCCTGAAGATATCATGCGTGTTGCTGTCATTGCGGTGGGCCGGCTGAAGCAGGGCCCCGAACGGGAGCTTGCCGACCGCTATTTCGAGCGGTTCAGCGAAGCCGGCGGCAAGCTCGGATTCCGCGGGCTCAGTGTCTACGAAGTTGCCGAAAGCCGCGCGCGGGACACCGCGACGCGGATGACCGAGGAAGCCGCGGCGATCTCCGTCCATATTCCGGAAAAATCGATCCTGGTGGCGCTGGACGAGCGCGGCCAGAATCTCGAATCCACCGTATTCGCACGGCATCTTGGCCGCTGGCGCGACGAGGGGGCCGGACATACTATCTTCGTGATCGGAGGAGCGGACGGACTTTCGCCCGAATTGCGCCGTAAGGCCAAGCTCGCGATCGCGTTCGGCTCTGCGACCTGGCCGCACCAAATGGTCCGCGTCATGCTTCTGGAACAGCTTTACCGGGCCGCCACCATTCTGGCGGGCCACCCCTATCACCGCGCGTGACACGCGCCACAACGAGCACCTTTGCCGACACGATGCGAGCGCCGCTCCTCAACCTGTTGCTGATCGGAAGCGTTGCCGGCGCAAGCCTCGCGCAAGCGTACATAAGCCTCGCGCAAGCTCAGACGGCAAATCCGGCGCCGCAGACCGCAGCCGTCTCGCCCGATGCCATCAAGCAGCGCGAGCAGGAGCTGGAAGCCGCCCGCGCCAGGCAGAAGAGCGCGGAGGAAGCACAGGCCAAGCTCAAGGCCGAGATCACCGCGCTCGGCCAGGACCGCACCCAGCTCAACCAGCAGCTGATCGACACCGCCGCCAATGTGCGCAGCGTCGAGACCAAGATCGACGCCACCGAAGCGCGGCTGCGAAACCTGAACGGCCGCGAGCAGGAGATGCGCAATTCGCTGGATTCGCGCCGCGCCGATATCGTCGAAGTGCTGGCGGCATTGCAGCGGGCCGGGCGGCGGACGCCGCCGGCGCTCTTGGTGCGGCCCGAAGATGCGCTGCAATCGCTGCGCACCGCGATGCTGCTCGGCGCCGTGGTGCCGGAGTTGCGCGGCCGCGCCGAAAAGATCGCAAGCGAGCTCGGCGAGCTGATAGCCTTGCGCAAGACCATCGCCACCGAGCGCGACCAGCTCGCCTCTGACCACGACCGGGTCCGCAGCGACCAGACCCGGCTCACCGCCCTTGTCGACGAGCGGCAACGCCAACAGGCGGCGCGCGAGAAGGATCTCGACGCCGAGAACTCGCGCGCGATCATGCTCTCAAAGCAGGTCGGTGATCTCCAGGGGCTGATCACCAAGATGGAGCAGGACCTGCAGAGCGCCGCCAAGGCAGCCGAGAAGGCCGCCGAGGCCGCCAGGCAGGCCGAGGCCAAGGAGGCCAAGGCAGCAGCGGCAAACGCGGCCGCCAGCGCCAAGTCCGGCCCGGCTGCGTTCAAGGATCGCTCCCGGACCACCCCCGCCATCGCCTTCGCCTCGGCCAAGGGTCTCCTGCCGCTTCCGGTTAACGGTAACAAGATCAGGGATTTTGGCGGTTCCGACGGGGTCGGCGGGGTCCAGAAGGGCATTTCGCTGGCGACCAAGCCCGGCTCCCAGGTCACAACGCCGTGTGACGGCTGGGTGGTCTATTCCGGCCCCTTCCGCAGCTATGGACAACTCTTGATCCTCAATGCCGGGGGCGGGTATCATGTCCTGATCGCCGGGATGGAGCGCATTTCGGTCAACATCGGACAGTTTGTGCTCACGGGGGAGCCGGTCGCGACCATGGGGTCGACCTCTCAGGTCGCTTCCATTCTCGCGACGAACGCGAGTCAACCTGTGCTGTATGTCGAGTTCCGTAAGGACGGCACTCCAATCGATCCAGGCCCATGGTGGGCCGCAAATGAAGGCGAGAAGGTTCGCGGATGATGCGCAAGACTTCAGTAATCCTCCTCAGCGCAGCTACCGGTGCGGCGCTGACGCTGTTCGTGACGCAGCCGCGCGCGGTGTTCATGGGCTCGAGCGCGCGAGCTGCCACCGCGGACACCTATCGCCAGCTCAATCTGTTCGGCGACGTCTTCGAACGCGTGCGCTCCGACTATGTCGAGAAGCCCGACGACACCAAGCTGATCGAATCCGCCATCAGCGGCATGCTCACCGGTCTCGATCCGCATTCGAGCTACATGGACGCCAAGAGCTTCCGCGACATGCAGGTGCAGACCCGCGGTGAGTTCGGCGGCCTCGGCATCGAGGTCACGATGGAGGACGGCCTCATCAAGGTGGTCTCGCCGATCGACGACACGCCGGCCTCGCGCGCCGGTGTCATGGCCAACGACATCATCACCAATCTCGACGACGAGGCGGTGCAGGGCCTGACCCTGAACCAGGCGGTCGAGAAGATGCGCGGCCCTGTCAACACCAAGATCAAGCTCAAGATCATCCGCAAGGGCCAGGACAATCCGATCGACGTCACCCTGGTGCGCGACAACATCCGCGTCCGCTCGGTGCGCGCACGTGTCGAGCAGGACGACATCGGCTATATCCGCATCACCACGTTCAACGAGCAGACCACCGAAGGCCTGAAGCGCGAGGTCGCCAACCTCTCGAATCAGATCGGCGACAAGCTCAAAGGCTACGTCATCGACCTCCGCAACAATCCGGGCGGCCTGCTCGAGGAAGCTGTCACCGTCTCGGACTCGTTCCTGGAGAAGGGCGAGATCGTGTCGACCCGCGGCCGCAATGCCGAGGAGACCCAACGCCGCACCGCGCATTCGGGCGACCTCACCAAGGGCAAGCCGGTCATCGTGCTGGTCAATGGCGGCTCGGCTTCGGCGTCGGAAATCGTCGCCGGCGCGCTGCAGGACCACAAGCGCGCGACCATCGTCGGCACGCGCTCGTTCGGCAAGGGCTCGGTGCAGACCATCATTCCGCTCGGAAGCGGCAACGGCGCGCTGCGCCTGACCACGGCGCGCTATTACACGCCGTCGGGCAAGTCGATCCAGGCCAAGGGCATCGTGCCCGACATCGAGGTGCTGCAGGACGTGCCGGACGAGCTGAAGGCGCGCACCGACACCAAGGGCGAAGCTTCGCTGCGCGGCCATCTCAAGAACGACGGCGACGAGAAGACCGGCTCGCAGTCCTACGTCCCGCCGGACGCCAAGGACGACAAGGCGCTCAAGCTCGCCGACGATTTGCTCCATGGCATCAAGAACAGCGCCTCCGCCGCGCCCACCCCTGGCGGCGACAACAAGGCCGCCGCCGACAAGCCCAAGGCGGCGAACTAGGTCTTTTCAAGCCAGCTCTTGTCAAGTCAGGTCTTGTCAAGTCAGGTCTTGGCACCACGCGATCCAACACAAAGGGCGGCTCCTCGAGCCGCCCTTTTTGCTTGGAACCCCTGGCATCCCCGGCCTATCCCGGCCTGCCGCCGCTTGACCCCGGCGTGGTATCGTCATTGGCAGTGATTCGGGATCGCGCATGACTGAAACGGCCGATGATCTGAGCGCCCCGCTCGGACAGGACAAGCCGCGCCGGAAACGCCGGCTGCGGCTGCCGTTCACGGCTATGCAGCTGCTTGCCGTCCTGCTCGGCCTGTTCCTCGCCGCCTTTGCCGGCTTCGCCATCTTGAACAAGGATCCGCTCGGCGGCGAGCCGATGACGCGGATCGCGATCAACCCGGCGGACAAGGCACCGGACGAGAAGCCCGTCGCCGCAGGCCATGGCTCCGAAACCAAGCCAGAGGGCAAGCACGAGACCAACGAAGCGCCGAAGCAGGCCGCTCCCGGCGAGCAGAAGACCGTCACCATGATCGACGGCTCCACCGGCGCCCGCCACGACGTGGTCATCGGTGCCGGCGAAGCCGCCGACAAGGCCGATGCTTCAGCATCAGCGCCGCCTCCCGTCATGGCCGGGATCAATCCAAAACTGCTAGAGAAGTCACGCTACGGCATGATCCCGGTGGTCGCCGGCGACTTGAAGCCATTCAACGTCTACGCGGCAGACGCCGACCGCGCCAAGGCCGCCAAGATGCCGGTGGTCGCCATCGTGATCGGCGGCCTCGGCGTCGGCGCCGCCAAGACCACCGATGCCATCATGAAGCTGCCGGCAGCGGTGACGCTGGCCTTCACGCCCTACGGCGCCGATCCCGGCAAGCTCGCCGAGCGGGCCCGGGCGCAGCGCCACGAGATCTTCCTGCAGGTCCCGATGGAGCCCTACGACTTCCCCGACAACGATCCGGGACCGCAGACGCTGCTGACCTCGCTCAGCGCCGACCAGAACACGGACCGCCTGTACTGGCATTTGAGCCGGATGCAGGGCTATGCCGGCATCACCAATTTCATGGGCGCCCGCTTCATCGCGACGGAGCCGGCGATGCAGCCGATCATCCGCGAGGCGGCCAGGCGCGGCCTCGGCTTCTTCGACGACGGCTCCTCGCCCCGCAGCATCGCGCCCCAGGCTGCAGCGAACCAGACCATGCCGTTCGGCAAGGGCGACATCGCGATCGACGCGGTGCCGACGGCGACCGAGATCGACCGCGCCCTGAACAAGCTCGAATCGGCGGCACGCGAGCGCGGCGCGGCTGTCGGCACGGCTTCCGCCCTGCCCGTCTCGATCGAGCGCATCGGCGCCTGGACCAAGACATTGGGCGACCGGGGTATTCTTCTGGTGCCATTGACAACCGTGATGCTGAAATCAAAATCCAGCTAAATCAACGAATTGGTACGGCACGGGTCCCCGCGGCCACTTCGTGCCTTACCGACAGCATGCGAGAGGTCTGGCGGAATGGCGCGTTACGAGGATCTGCCCTACCGGACCTGCGTCGGCGTGATGCTGATCAACACGAAGGGCCTGGTGTTCATCGGCCGCCGCGCCGGCGGCATCGAGCATGTCGACGACACCCATGTCTGGCAGATGCCGCAAGGCGGCGTCGATCCCGGCGAAGACACCTGGGAGGCCGCCAAGCGCGAGCTCTATGAGGAGACCAGCGTGCGCTCGGTCGAGCGGCTCGGTGAGGTCCCGGACTGGCTCACTTACGACATTCCGCGCACGGTCGCCGGGCGCGCCTGGAAGGGCCGCTATCGCGGCCAGCGCCAGAAATGGTACGCGGTGCGCTTCACCGGCAAGGACAGCGAGATCAACGTCGAGAAGCCCGGTGGCGGCGGCCACAAGGCCGAGTTCGTCAGCTGGCGCTGGGAGCCGATGCAGAATCTGACCGGGCTGATCATTCCCTTCAAGCGCCCGGTCTATGAGCGCGTGGTGCAGGAATTTTCCGCGCTGGCGAATGAATGAATCAAATTGTCGCTCCGGGTTGATGCTAAGGCATCTCCGGAATGACGATGAGAGATGCCCGCGTGACCAATGAAAAGCCCTACCGCCCCAACGTGGGCATTGCCCTCTTCAATGCCGATGGCCGCGTGCTGATCGGCCACCGCTTCAAGGGCGACGGCCCCGAGATCATTTTGCCGGGGCTCGACTGGCAGATGCCGCAGGGCGGCGTCGACGAGGGCGAGAACTTACGCGACGCCGCGATGCGCGAGCTCTGGGAGGAGACCAGCGTCGTCAGCGCCGACTATCTTGGCGAGACCGACTGGTTGACCTACGAATTCCCGCCCTATGACGGCCCGCAGACGCATCGCCTAGCGAAATTCCGCGGCCAGCGTCAGAAATGGTTCGCGCTGCGCTTCACCGGCAAGGATGACGAGATCGACCCGCTGACGCCGCGCAACGACCAGCCGGCGGAGTTCGACGCCTGGCGCTGGGAGCGCCTGGATCGTGTCGCCGACATCGTGGTGCCGTTCCGACGTGAGGTTTATCGCGCAGTGGCTGGGCAGTTTGCGGCCTTCGGAAACTGAAACCGCGAAAACAACCCCATGCACAGTAGAGTGGGGTTTGAAATGATTGGAGAATTTTTGTCGAGAATCTTCGCGTAAGGGACGCTCGCTCTCTCATTCCCTCTCCCTTGCGGGCCCTTGCGGGGAAGGGAACGCAGCATTTGCTGCGCGCCCGTCGGGCCTAATCTCAGCGCGCCCTAATTCATCGGTCCCACCGTGAACGGGCCGATGGCGATGACGTGGCAATCGCTGTCGCGCCTGGCGCAGTCGGCGAGTGCGGAATTGACGGCGGCCTGCTCGTCGGCGGCCTTGAGGCCGAGACCCGGCCGGCCGGCGGTGCCGACGGCAACCGCATTCCAGCCCACGGCATCGCCGAGCTTGCGCACCACTTCGCCGCGCGCATCGGCCACGATCGAGGCATTGGAGGCGGCATTGAAGAAGCCGGTGATCCTGAACAGCGTCGGGATCGGCACGACGAAATTGTCGTCGATCGCGACCACGAGGCACGCCACGCCGGCGATGGCGCCGCAGGATTCCAGCGACCGCCGTGCCGCATCCTCGGCGGATGAGGCGCCGAGCACCATGAAATATTGTCCGCCCGGCCCGAGCGCGACCGAGCGCGATTTCGCAGCCGGCACGAACATGTTCTCGAGCCGGACTTTTTGCGGCTCGCGCACGATCGGAAAGTCCTTTGAGGCGAACGCTCGCTCCGTCATGGCGTCATGCCGGAAATACGGCGATGGCGGCATCGGCGGCTTGCCGCGGCTGTAAACGACAGTGTTGCCGACCGCATAGAGCTCGCAGCGCCGCGGCGATTGCGCGGCGTCGGCGCGCTTCTGACATTGCTCGATCGCGGCGTTGCGCGCGGCCTCCTCGCTCGGCTGGTTCAGCGACGAGCCGGAGAAGCCGCCGACATTGAGCGCGAAGGCCTTGTAGTCGCCGGCCGTGGAATAGTCGCCGGCGAGGAAGCTGCGCACGCGCTCGTTGATGAAGGGCACGTTGTCGGCCGCAAGCTTGCCGGCCATCGGCGCGGCCGATGGCGACGGGGCAGGCATCGGGGCCATGGCAGCCCCGGCATTTTGCGGCGCCATCGGTGTCATCGGCGCCTTGGCAAGCTGGGTCGGCATTGGGCTCGGCGCCGCTGCATTTGCCGTCGGCGCGGCACTTGGTGTCACGGCCGGCGTCGGTGCGACACTGGCCGTCTGCTTGAGCTTGGTGTTGTAGAGAAAGCCAGTGACGCCGATGGCGACGATCGAGACCACCGCGACCACCAGCGGCCACATCCACACGGGGGCAGCGGCCAGCTTGGAGGCCGGCTTCTTCAGTTGCGGCTTGCTATAGGTCCCGTTCTCGCGCCGCATCGCCACCATGTAGGCATGCACGGGCGTCGGGATGTTCTTGACCTCCTGCGCGCCGATATCGGCGAACTGCACCGAGAGCTTGTTGGCGACCTGCTCGTGCACCGCACGAGAGACGCAGATGCCGCCGACCTCGGCGAGCCCCTCCAATCTTGCTGCGATATTGACGCCGTCGCCCAAGAGATCGCCGTTGCGCTCGACGACGTCGCCGATGGTGATACCGATGCGGAACGACATCTGCCGGCTCGGCGGATAGGCCATGTTGCGGGTCCGCAGGGATTCCTGGATGTCGATGGCGCAGCGCACCGCATCGACCGCGCTCGGGAATTCCGCCAGCACGGCATCGCCCGCCGTGTTGAAGATGCGCCCGCCGGCCCTGGCGATGAAGTCGTCGACGACCTCGCGATAGGAGGCCAGACGCCGCAGCGTCTCCTCCTCGTCTTCCGCGACCAGCCTCGAGTAACCGGCAATATCGGCCGCGAAAATCGCCGCGATCTTGCGTTTCATTTGCGCCAGCCCCAGGAACAAATCCGCGAGGGCAGAATGCCGCCATCGGCGGCGCGGTGCAACACAGTTTCAGCGCCCGCCACGGTGGTGACGAGCGCTGAACCTGTTCAGGAATTCCTTTGCAGGAATGTCTTATTCGAGCCCCGGAGCGGTGCCCCGGGGCTTAGTGCATAGCCGTGGAATTGAGCTGGTGCTGGATGCTCTTGAAGTGGTCGAGCCGCTCGATGGCCTGATCGAGCTCGCTGCCTTCGTGCTCCTTCAGATTCTCTTCCATCTCCGCGATCGTCTCGGCGAACTGCGTGCGATCGAGCTCGGCGAGCGACGTCGCGACGTCGGCGAGCACGGTCAGGCCGTTTTCGGAGACTTCGGCGAGACCGCCGAGCACGATGATCTTCTCGTGGCGGCCGCCGGTGGTGACGGTCAGAATGCCGGGCCGGATCGCAGCCACGACCGGTGCGTGACCCGCCAGCACGCCGAAATCACCCTCGACGCCGGGGATGTCGACCTGATCGACCTCGCCCGAGAAGGCGAGCTTTTCCGGAGAGACAAGATCGAAGTGGAAGGTGGCCATAAGAAACCTGCGAATGGTGAGTGGCGAATGGCGAGTGGTTGAAACAGGGAGCAGCTATTCGCCACTCCCTATTCGCTATTCGCCAGCTTAGGCGGCTTCCGCCGCCAGCTTCTTGCCCTTCTCGACGGCTTCTTCGATGGTGCCGACCATGTAGAAGGCCGCTTCCGGCAGGTGGTCGTACTTGCCTTCAACCAGGCCCTTGAAACCCTTGATGGTGTCGGCGAGGTCGACGAACTTGCCCGGCGAACCCGTGAAGATTTCGGCGACGAAGAACGGCTGCGACATGAAGCGCTCGACCTTGCGGGCGCGGGCCACGGTCAGCTTGTCCTCTTCCGAAAGCTCGTCCATGCCGAGAATGGCGATGATGTCCTGGAGTGCCTTGTAACGCTGCAGCACCTGCTGGACCTGACGGGCGACCGCGTAGTGCTCCTCGCCGACGACCAGCGGCGAGAGCATGCGCGAGGTCGAGTCGAGCGGGTCCACCGCCGGGTAGATGCCCTTTTCGGCGATCGAGCGCGACAGCGTGGTGGTCGCGTCAAGATGCGCGAACGAGGTCGCGGGCGCCGGGTCGGTCAAGTCGTCGGCCGGAACGTAGATCGCCTGCACCGAGGTGATCGAGCCCTTCTGCGTGGTGGTGATGCGCTCCTGCAGCGCGCCCATGTCGGTGGCGAGCGTCGGCTGATAACCCACCGCCGAAGGAATACGGCCGAGCAGCGCCGACACTTCCGAACCGGCCTGGGTGAAACGGAAGATGTTGTCGACGAAGAACAGCACGTCCTGGCCCTTGTCGCGGAAGTCTTCCGCGATGGTCAGACCCGTGAGCGCGACGCGGGCGCGGGCGCCCGGCGGCTCGTTCATCTGGCCGAACACCAGCGCGCATTTCGACTTCACGCCCTCGTCCGGCTTCTTCGGATCGGCGTTGACCTTGGACTCGATGAACTCATGATAGAGGTCGTTGCCCTCGCGGGTACGCTCTCCGACGCCGGCGAACACGGAGTAACCGCCATGCGCCTTCGCGACGTTGTTGATCAGCTCCTGAATCAGCACGGTCTTGCCGACGCCGGCGCCGCCGAACAGGCCGATCTTGCCGCCCTTGGCGTAGGGAGCCAGGAGATCGACGACCTTGATGCCGGTGACGAGAATTTCGGCCTCGGTCGACTGGTCGGTGTAGGTCGGCGCTTCCTGGTGAATCGCGCGCAGGCCGTCCGACTTGACGGGACCTGCTTCGTCGATCGGCTCGCCGATGACGTTGATGATGCGGCCGAGCGTGCCTTCACCGACGGGAACGCGGATCGGCGCGCCGGTGTCGGTCACTTCCTGGCCGCGGACCAGACCTTCGGTGGTGTCCATCGCGATGGTGCGGACGGTGGACTCGCCGAGATGCTGGGCGACTTCGAGCACCAGGCGGTTGCCGCCGTTCTTGGTCTCGAGCGAATTGAGAATGGCCGGGAGGTGGCCTTCGAACTGCACGTCGACGACGGCGCCGATGACCTGGGTGACGCGACCGACCTGGGCTGCCATTGAATGTCTCCTTCGATCCGAACTTCTAAACCGCGGTCAGTCTGACCGGGATGTTGCGTGTGATGGGTACTGAAGCGCCTTGGTCAGACGGCCTCGGCACCCGAGATGATTTCGATCAGTTCCTTGGTGATCTGCGCCTGACGCGTGCGGTTGTAGACCAGCGTCTGCTTGCGGATCATCTCACCGGCGTTGCGCGTCGCGTTGTCCATCGCGCTCATCTGCGCGCCGTAGAACGAGGCGTTGTTCTCGAGCAGCGCGCGGAAGATCTGGACCGCGAGGTTGCGCGGCAGAAGACGGGTGAGGATCTCGTCCTCTTCCGGCTCGTATTCGTAAGACGTCGTGTTGGCGGCACCGCCCTCCTCGACCACCAGCGGGATGATCTGCTGGGCGGTCGGGATCTGCGCGATCACCGAGCGGAAGCGCGAATAGAACAGCGTGCAGACGTCGAATTCACCGTTGTCGAAACGCGCCAGCACCTTCTTGGCGATGTCCTCGGCATTGACGAAGCCGAGCTGGCGGACGCTGCGCAGGTCCATGTGCTCGACGATCTGCTTGTCGAACTGGCGGCGGAGCTGCTCGTAACCCTTGCGGCCGACGCAGAAGAACTTCACGTCCTTGCCCTGCGCCATCAGCGCCAGGGCGCGCTCGCGGGCAAGACGCACGATCGAGGAGTTGAAGGCGCCGGACAGGCCGCGCTCGCCGGTGCAGACCAGCAGCAGGTGGACCTGGTCGCGGCCGGTGCCGGCCAGCAGAACCGGCGCGCCGGGCGAGCCCGCCGCGGCGCTGGCGATGTTGGAAATCACCGCGCTCATCTTGTCGGCATAGGGACGTGCAGCTTCCGCAGCGGTCTGCGCGCGGCGCAGCTTGGAGGCCGCGACCATCTGCATGGCCTTGGTGATCTTTTGCGTCGCCTTGGTGGAGGCGATGCGGACGCGCATGTCTTTAAGTGACGCCATTCTTCGTTCACCCCGGCAGTTCGACGCTACGTCGGACTGCTAGCCTGTCCCTACCGCAAAACCCGGCCGGGCGCCGGGCATGCACTTTATTGTTTGCCTCTCGCGAAGCGGTCGTGGCCGGACGATCCGGCCACGTCGCAATTACGCGAAGCTCTTCGCAAAGCCTTCGACCACCGACTTCAGCTTGGCAGCAGTGTCGTCGGAGAGATCGCGGCTGTCGCGGATCGTGTTGAGGATGTCGGCATTCTTGCCGCGCAGCAGCGAGAGCAGACCGTCCTCGAACGCGCGCACCTTGTTGACCGGAAGCGGATCGAGATAGCCGTTGGTGCCGGCCCAGATCACGCAGACCTGCTCTTCCATCTTCAGCGGCGAGAACTGCGGCTGCTTCAGCAGTTCGGTCAGGCGCGAACCGCGGTTGAGAAGGCGCTGGGTCGAGGCGTCGAGGTCGGAACCGAACTGTGCGAACGCCGCCATTTCGCGGTACTGCGCGAGCTCGCCCTTGATCTTGCCAGCGACCTTCTTGGTGGCCTTGGTCTGCGCCGACGAACCCACGCGCGACACCGACAGGCCGACGTTCACCGCGGGACGGATGCCCTGAAAGAACAGGTCGGTTTCCAGGAAGATCTGGCCGTCGGTGATCGAGATGACGTTGGTCGGGATGTAGGCCGACACGTCGTTGGCCTGCGTCTCGATGACAGGCAGCGCCGTCAGCGAGCCCGAGCCATGGTCCTTGCTGAGCTTCGCCGCGCGCTCGAGCAGGCGGGAGTGCAGATAGAACACGTCGCCCGGATAGGCCTCGCGGCCCGGCGGACGGCGCAGCAGCAGCGACATCTGGCGATAGGCGACGGCCTGCTTGGACAGATCGTCATAGATGATGACCGCGTGCATGCCGTTGTCGCGGAAGAATTCGCCCATGGTGCAGGCGGTGAACGGCGCGATGTACTGCATCGGCGCCGGATCCGAGGCGGTGGCGGCAACGACGATCGAGTATTCGAGCGCGCCCTGCTCTTCCAGCACCTTCACGAACTGGGCGACGGTCGAACGCTTCTGGCCGACCGCGACGTAGACGCAGTACAGCTTGATGTTCTCGTCCGGCTGCGCGTTGAGCGGCTTCTGGTTCAGGATGGTGTCGAGCGCGATCGCGGTCTTGCCGGTCTGGCGGTCGCCGATGATCAGCTCGCGCTGGCCGCGGCCGATCGGGATCAGGGCATCGATCGCCTTGAGGCCGGTCGCCATCGGCTCGCTCACCGACTTGCGCGGGATGATGCCGGGCGCCTTGACGTCGACGCGCATGCGCTTGTCGGCCTGGATCGGGCCCTTGCCGTCGATGGGATTGCCGAGCGCGTCGACGACGCGGCCGAGCAAGCCCTTGCCGACCGGCGCGTCCACGATGGCGCGGGTGCGCTTGACGGTCTGGCCTTCCTTGATCTCGCGGTCGGCGCCGAAAATAACGACACCGACGTTGTCGGTTTCGAGGTTCAGCGCCATGCCGCGGGTGCCGTTCTCGAACTCGACCATTTCACCGGCCTGGACGTTGTCCAGACCGTAGACGCGGGCGATACCGTCGCCGACGGACAGCACCTGTCCGACTTCGGAGACTTCAGCTTCCTGGCCGAAATTCTTGATCTGGTCCTTGAGGATCGCGGAAATTTCCGCGGCGCGGATGTCCATCAGCCTGCCTCTTTCATCGCGTGCTTGATCGAATTGAGTTTGGTGCGAAGCGAACCATCGATCATCCGGCTGCCCAGCTTGACGACGAGGCCACCGATGATCGCGGGATCGACTTTCACGTTCAGCGCGACGTCCTTGCCGGTCACCGACTTCAGGGCAACCTTGAGGGCGTCGAGATTCTTGTCAGAGAGCGCTTCCGCCACCGTCACGTCGGCCGTCGTCTCGCCCTTGAACTTGGCGACGAGGGCGCGATAGCCGCGGATGACGTCCGTCACCACGAACAGGCGGCGGTTGGCGGTCAGCACTTTGAGGAAATTGGCGGAGATGCCGGCGATACCGGCCTTGGCCAGCACGGCCGACAGGGCCCTGGACTGGGCGTCGGCCGCGAATACCGGGCTGCGGACGAGACGCTTCAGATCGGCGCTCTCGTTCAGCAAGGCCTCGAATTTGTCGAGATCGGCTTTGACCTCATCGACCACTTTCTGGTCGCGGGCCAGTTCAAACAAGGCCGTTGCATAACGGCCCGACACACCGGAAACGGACGTATCTTCTGCAGCCACAGACGCGCTCTTTTTGCTGTCAAACTCGCAAGGGAAAAACCGTCGCCACGAAGCGGCGCCTAGCGATCCAAGCCCTTGGAATTCAAGCGGGACTTCGATTTTCGACCAGCACGGGACGTGCCGGGCTCGTTAAAATCGCGGCTTTGCTAACATAGCAGGCGCGCAGGTGCAACATGACGCCAAATTAAAGGCACGAGGTTCTGTCGCCAGTTCGTCGCACGCCGCGATCCGTCGATGACGGCCTGATCCAACGATTGGATCAAGGATCGGATGACGACCTCCCGGCCACGGAATGTCACAGACCTCGCGGAGCCTCTTCCTCGTCTTGGTTCCCGCCCTCAGCGCATAGCGGCCATGAACACGGATCGCCGAGGCGTGATTCCCGACCTCCTCAGCTCCACACGCTGAATACTTACTCAATTCTAAATATCGGGAACGACAACTTCAGTTTACAGTATTCGCATGTAATCGTCAGATTAATAAATCGTTAAAGGCGAAGATTACGGAACATCGGCTGAATATCTCATCGCGGTAACAAGATATTTCATGACGACACAGAATGGATTTACTGCCCAATTCACGCCGCATTGGGAATCGAAACGCCAAACCGCTCACAAACTGATGGGGGCTCCACTAGCCACATATGTGGCAATACTAGCTTAGGGACCACTAAATGCTGTCTTTGAAGACGCTGGGCTCTGTGACCCGGCCGCGCACGGCGATCGCTTTCGTTGCCGCAACTCTCCTCATCGGTGGAACTGCCACCGAAGCTTCCGCCAAATCCAGGCATCACCGGCATCACCACCATCACCGCCACAACGCCCAGGCTGACACCAACGCGACCTCCGATTGGCGTAACGCCAATGCGTCGATGACGCCGACCTCGGGCTCCGGTCACAGCTTCTCCGGCGTCGCGTCCTTTTACGGCAACGAGTCCGGCAGCAAGACTGCCTCGGGCCAGCGCTTCAACCAGAACGCCATGACCGCGGCGCACCGTTCGCTGCCGTTCGGCACCAAGCTGCGCGTCACCCACCGCGGCCAGAGCGTCATCGTCACCATCAATGACCGTGGTCCGTTCATTCGCGGCCGGGTTCTCGACCTCTCCACCGGCGCTGCCCGCGCCATCGGCCTCACCGGCGCCGGCGTCGGCCGCGTCACCGCGGAAGTCGTCTCCTAAGGCGTTCGCGCCTCGGATCACACGCGCAGTTTTCATCAGTTTGATGCGCGTGAAACAAGCCCGCGGTCTTGGGGGACCGCGGGCTTTTTGTATGCCCGGCGTCATCGCGATCGCAGCCGCAGGATGGACAAAGCATCCGCCGGCGCTCGCAGAGCGGCGGCGGGAGCGTGCCCACCAAATCCAGTGGTGGGCACGCCTGCGCCTTCGTTCTGCGAACGAAGACGCAGACTTTGCCCACCCTACGAAAGCTCGAGGCTTACAAAAAGCTCTGCGGATCGACGTCGACTTCGAGCTTCTGATTGCCCGTCGGCTTCGGGCAGACCGCGAGCCAGTTGCGCAAATAATCCGACAGATCGAAGCCGCGCGCGGATTTCACCAGAATGCGGAAGCGGTAGCGGCCCTTGATGACGGCGAGCGGCGCCTCTGCCGGCCCGAGCACCACGACGCGCTCGTCGCGCGGCGCGAGTGCCACCAGCTTGCGGCCGAGACCTTCGGCGCTCGGGCGGTCACCCGCGGAGATGATCAGGCTCGCGAGCCGACCGAACGGCGGATAGAGCGTCTTCTCGCGCAGATCGATCTCGCTGTCGTAGAAGGCTTCGCGATCGCAGGCGATCAGCGCTTTCATCACGGGATGATCGGGCTGGTGCGTCTGCAAATATCCGACGCCGCGGCCCTGCTCGCGTCCGGCGCGGCCGATCACCTGGTTGAGCAATTGCCAGGTGCGCTCCGCCGCGCGCGGGTCGCCGTTGGATAGACCAAGATCCGCATCGACCACGCCGACCAGATTGAGCCGCGGGAAATTGTGGCCCTTGGCGACGAGTTGGGTGCCGATGATGATGTCGACGCGACCCTCCGCGATCTCGGCGAGCTCGCTGCGCATCGTCTCGATCGAGGTGATGAGATCGCTCGACAGCACCATGGTGCGCGCCTGCGGAAACAGCGCAGCCGCCTCCTCCTGCAGGCGTTCGACGCCGGGGCCGACCGCGACCAGCGATTCCTCGGCCGAACAGTTCGGACAGAGATGCGGGCGCGGCATCGAGAAGCCGCAATGATGGCAGACCAGGCGCTGGCGGAACCGGTGATCGACCAGCCAGGCATCGCAGATGGTGCAGGCGAAGCGATGGCCGCAGCTACGGCACAGCGTCAGCGGCGCATAGCCGCGGCGATTGAGGAACAGCAGCGCCTGCTCGCGCCTTTCGATCGCAGCTCTGATCTCGCCGGCAAGCCGCGGCGAGATGAAGCGGCCGCGCGCGGGCGGCTCGCGGCGCATGTCGATGGCCTCGATATGCGGCATGTGCTGGCCGCCGAAGCGCGAGGGCAGCGCGATGCGTTGATAGCGATTCTTGCGCGCATTGACCTCGGATTCGACCGAGGGCGTCGCAGACGCCAGCACGACCGGGATCTTTGCGATATGCGCGCGCACCACCGCCATGTCGCGGGCGTGATAATGCACGCCCTCGTCCTGCTTGTAGGCCTGGTCGTGCTCTTCATCGACCACGATCAGGCCGAGATCGGCGTAGGGCAGAAACAGCGCCGATCGCGCGCCGACTACGACCGGCGCAGTCCCTGCGGAGATCGCCGCCCAATTACGGGCGCGGGTGCGCGGGGTGAGCTCGGAGTGCCATTCGATCGGCCGCACGCCGAAACGCTGCGCGAAGCGGTCGAGGAACTGGCCGGTGAGCGCGATCTCCGGCATCAGGATCAGTGATTGTTTGCCGCGGCGGATGGTTTCCGCGACGGCCTCGAAATACACCTCGGTCTTGCCCGAGCCGGTGACGCCGTCGAGCAATGCGACGTGAAAGGTGCCGTTGGCCGCGAGCGCGCGCATCGCATCCACACCGGCACGCTGCAGCGGCGAGAAATCCGGCCGGCCGAATTCCGGGTCAGGTGCTGGTGGCGGCGGAGGGGGCGGCATCGGCTCGACCGTGAGCGTGCCTTCATCGACGAGGCCGTCGATCACGCCTGAGGAGACACCTGCCTCCTTGGCGGCCTCCGACTTGCCGTGCAGCAGCCGGTCCGACAGCAATTCGATCACGCGCGCCCGTGCCGGCGTCAGCCGTCGCGGCGGATCGCCGACCAGGCGCACGCCGGGGCGCACCCGCTCGGGGCCGAGAGTCTCGCCCATCCGCAGGCACATGCGCAGCACCATGCCGCGCGGGCTCAGCGTGTAATTGGCGACCCAGTCGACCACGGACCGCAGCTCGGGCTTGAGCGGCGGGATGTCGAGCTTCTCGCTGACCTCCTTGAGACGGTTGTGCAGGCGCGGATCAGGATTGGCGTTTTCGCCCCAGACCACGGCCAGCACCTCGCGCGGCCCAAGCGGCACAGCGACGAGATCGCCCGCCTTCAGCTCCATCCCGCGCGGCACCTTGTAGGAATAGGTTTGGTCGAGCGCGACCGGCACCAGCACGTCGACCATGCCGGTCGCGTTGGTGGGGGCGGTGGTGCTGCGCGGCGTGTGGTCCATGAACGGAGAATCGGAACCCGGGGCTTCAAGGCTAGCGCCCTGGGGCGGCCTTAGCGAACGATAAACGAGTGTGATGCGATATACTGTCGGGAATCACCACGTCCAGAGCGCATGAGCAAAGCCGTCCCACAGATCGAGCTCGCCAGCGCCGATCCCTCGATCGCGCAGGAGATGACGCGCTGGCTGTCGCATCTCGGCGCCGAGCGACGGTTGTCGCCGAAGACGCTGGAGGCCTATGGCCGCGACTTGCGGCAATGCCTGGATTTCCTCTGTGCCCATTGGGGCGAGCGCGTCACGCTCAAGCGCTTCGCCGCGCTGGAAGCGACCGATGTGCGCGCCTTCATGGCAATGCGCCGCGCCGACGACATTGCCGGCCGCAGCCTGATGCGCGCACTGGCGGGCCTGCGCTCGTTCGGCCGCTTCCTCGAGCGCGAAGGCAAGGGCAAGGTCGGCGCGCTCTCCGCCATTCGCGCGCCGAAAGTCGCAAAGAGCCTGCCAAAACCGCTGCCGATGGCATCTGCAAAGCGTCTTGCGGACGCCGACGAGCGCGCCGGCGAGGATCGCGAGACCTGGGTTCTGGCGCGCGATGCCGCGGTGATGGGGCTGTTGTACGGCTCGGGCCTGCGCATCTCCGAAGCGTTGGGGTTGAAGCGCCACGAAGTGCCGCGGCCGGGCGAAGGCGACGTGCTTGTCGTCACAGGCAAAGGCAACAAGACCCGTATGGTCCCGGTGTTGCAGAACGTGCTGGAGCTGGTGCAGGAATACGTCGCGATGTGCCCCTATCCGCTGCCGGCGGAAGGGCCGATCTTCGTCGGCGCGCGCGGCGGTCCCTTGAGCCCGCGCATCATCCAGCTCGCGATGGAGCGGCTGCGCGGTGCGCTGGGACTTCCCGACAGCGCCACGCCGCACGCGCTCCGCCACTCTTTCGCAACGCATCTGCTCTCGCGCGGCGGGGACTTACGCGCCATCCAGGAATTGCTCGGCCATTCCTCGCTCTCGACCACGCAGGTCTATACCGGCATCGATTCCGAGCGCCTGCTGGAGGTCTATGCCAGCGCGCATCCGCGGCGCTGAGGCTGCGAACGATTCCACCGCATCGCAGCAGCAGAAAGAACCTTTGACGACCGGGGAATGGAGCGGATTTGGGTTTACGCGCCTAGGTGGATGGTACAAAAGACCAATAGGCGGCATCTGGGAACCCGCGACGATCGTCTGGGGCTTGTGGAAAATGAATAGGACTTCTTCGGGAATGACGGTGGCGGTGCTGGTGGGGCTCGCCGTGCTGATGCCGACCAGCGCCTATGCCTATCTGGACCCGGGGAGCGGCGCCTTCGCCGTGCAGGCGCTGCTTGCCGGCATCGCCGGCGGCCTGATCGCCATTCGCGCTTACGGAAAGCGGGTGATGGGTTTCTTCCGGCGCTCGAAATCGTCGCCGGAGATTGCGATCAACAGATCCATATCGGACCACGATGCGTGATCCCGGATCGTTCCGCGATCCCTCAGGCTACGTCTTCACCAAAGCTGGCCGGGTCTTTCGCGCGGTCGACGACGAAGCGTATCGCAACTTCCTGCTGCTGAAATCGTCGGGCGCCTACGATGCGCTGATCGAAAGAGGATGGATCGTCGCCGCGGAGGATGCAGGCTCCGACGAGGCGACGCAGATTCTGGTTCATGCCGAAGCCAGCCAGCGGAAAGTTCTGGAGCATCCAAGGGTCCCGTTCATCTCCTATCCCTATGAATGGCCGTTCGAGCTGCTCAAGCGCGCCGCGCTGCTTCACATCGATGTCCATCTGCTCGCGCTCGACTTCGGTCTGACGCTGTCGGATGCGACCGCGTACAATATTCAGTTCATCGGAATCCGGCCGGTCTTCATCGACACTTCCTCTTTCGTGCCTTATCGGGACGGCGACTATTGGGACGGCCACCGGCAATTCGTCGAACAATTCGCCAACCCGTTGCTGATGCGCGCCCTGCTCGGCGTCGCTCACAATTCCTGGTACCGGGGCGCGCTGGAGGGCATTCCGACCGCCGACATGGCGGCGCTGATCGGATGGCCCAAGCGGTGGCTCTCCCCGGACGTCATGACCAACATCACGCTTCCGGACCGCTTCCAGCGACGGGCACGCCGCGCTCCGGATCAGCCCTCACGCGCGCCGAAGCCGCTCCCCAAAGCCGCGCTTCAGATGATGTTGCGCCGCTTGCGGCGCTGGATCTCCAATCTCGCGCCGAAGGACGTCGGACCGACCGAATGGCAGCAATATGAGCGCGGCAATCTTTCATATTCCGGCACCGAGGAAAGCAGGAAGCAGGAATTCGTCAGCCGCTTCGCGCAAGACAATACGCCGGCCTGTGCGTGGGACATCGGCTGCAACACCGGTCGATATTCGCAAGCGCTTTTGCAAAGCCGGGTCCGGTCCGTGATCGGGTTCGACGCCGATCTCAACGCGCTCGACGTTGCGGTGGCGCGCGCGACCGCGGACAAGCTGGACTTTCTCCCCCTGTTCAGCGATGCCGCAAATCCGAGCCCCGGTCAGGGCTGGGCGGAGACCGAGCGTTCGGGGCTGCATTCGCGCAGCAAGGCGGACGCCGTCATCGCGCTCGCGATCGTGCACCATCTCGCCATCGGCCGGAACATTCCGCTGCCGTCGGTGCTGGACTGGCTCGTGGGATTGGCGCCACGCGGCGTGATCGAGTTCGTTCCGAAGTCCGACCCGATGATCCAGCGCATGCTGCGGCTGAGGCGTGACATTTTCGATGGCTATGACGCCGACCAATTCGAGCGCGCCTTGACCCGCCATGCAACGATCGTGCGGCGGCTCGACCTCACCCCGGGTGGCCGCACGCTGTATGAATTTGCAAGACACATCGATTGAGACCGAAATGCCGCTCCGATCCAACGACAGAATAGTCCTGCTCCGCGCGGTCGCGACGGCCGTCCTTCTGTCCACGATGGCCCTCCTCAATTTCTACGCAGCGAACATGAGCGCGCTGGCTGGTCCGTCGCGTGTCATGCAATACGCGGCCGGCATCGTGGCGATCGCGGCAGCCCTCTCCGTGGGTCTCGCATTGCTGCTGCGCAAGGTCCCGCCATGGCGCATCGTTCTGGCGGTCGGGCTGACGATCTTCGTCTTCTTCGCCTATCGCGTCGAGCTGGTTGAGTACGAGATGAAGGGCCGCTTCGGCGACTGGGCCGCGATCGCCTGGACCATGATGGCCGTCGCCACCGGCATCGGCGCCCTGATCGTGATCCGCCGACCGGCACTCGTGACGGTCGCGCTGGTGGCGTCGTTGGCGTTTGCCGCCCCGCCTGCCGCCCGCATCGCGACCGCGCTTGCGAACGAGCAGCGCGTGCCGCGCCCGGTCGCGGGCGCCGATGAGCCGGCGATGAAGCTCACGATGTCTCCGAACATCTATTGGATCGTGCTCGATGCCTATCCAAGGCAGGACGTCCTCAAGGAAGACTTTTCATTCGACAACAGCGGCTTCCTCGCGTCGCTCGGCTCGAAGGACTTTACGGTTTTTCGCAACGCCCGCTCGAATTTTCCGGCCACGGCCAATTCGATATCGAGCACGGCCAACGCCGACTACACCGTCGAGGGCGAAGGCAAGAACCTCAAGGCTTTCCCGATGGAGCGGCTGTATCCGATCGTGCGCGGCAAGAACCGGACGGTGGCCCGGCTCACCTCGGCCGGATACAGCTATGTCCACTTCGAAAACGGCTATGACAACCTGACCAAATGCGCATCCGACGCGCCGAGATGCCTGCGCGGAAATGTCGGGTTGGACGAGATGGACGTCGCCATCCTCTCCAACACACCGGTGATCGACTTGATCATCGGTCGGCGGCAGTCGCCGTTTGCGTGGGGCGGCGTGGATGACCTGACCCATCTGTTGAATGAAGTCCGGGCGACGCCGTCGCCGTTCTTCCTCTACGCACACATCCTGGTGCCGCATGTGCCGTTCCGTTTCACGGCGGACTGCGGTTTCCGCCCTGCCGCCCCGGACCTCCAGCGCTGGATCCCGGCGAGCCGTCCGGCCTTCCTCGACCAGCTCCGCTGCGCCAACGCGCAGACGCTGACGCTTGTCGACAAGATCGTGACGTCGGATCCCGACGCACTGATCATCCTCCAGTCGGATCATGGCACGGGCTTCCGCGGCCAGACCAATCGCCCGCCATCCGATTGGTCGGATGCCGATCTCCACGAACGATTCGCCGTTCTGGATGCGCTTCGGCTGCCGAAGCAATGCCGCGCGGCGGCTCCCGAAGACATCACCTTGATCGACACCTTTCCGCTGGTCTTTGCCTGCCTGACAGGCGCCGTGTTCGAACCGCGTCATCCGCGCTTCTTTCTCACGCCGTATGATGACAGGCCCGACTTCGGGGATGCGGTCGAATTTCCGGCGGAAAGGGTGCGGTGAACCAGCCGACAGCGTGACACACTCTCGTCATAGCTCGCGTGCCTCTTGCGCGGCGCCCGCGGTTCGGTCAATCGTTGCGGAACCGAGGCAGGAGAGATTTATGAGCGCACATGAAAGCATGGAGCACGCCGAGCACGCCGAACACGCGTCCGGCTCGAACAAGAAGATCGCGCTCCTGATCGCCGTTCTGGCGCTGTTCCTGGCGATCTCCGAGACGCTCGGCAAGGGCGCCCAGACCGAATCGATCAGCAAGAACGTCGAGGCCGCCAATCTCTGGGCGTTCTTCCAGGCCAAGAGCATCCGCCGCACCGTGGTGCTGACCGCGGCCGAGCAGGGCAAGCTGACGCTGGGCGGCACGAGTGACGATGCCATAAAGGCGACGGTGCAGAAGCAGGTCGACGACTGGACCAAGACCGCGCAGCGCTACCGCTCCGAGCCCGAGACTGGCGAAGGCACCGAGCAGCTCGCGGAGAAAGCCAAGCACGCCGAGCACGACCGCGACGAGGCGACCGCGAAATACCACCATTTCGAGCTGGCGTCGGCCGCGTTCCAGATCGGCATCGTGCTGGCCTCGGCCACCATCATCACCGGCATGCTCGCGCTCGCCTATGTCAGCGGCGTGCTGACGATCGCCGGCCTCTTCATGACCGCGCTCGGCCTGTGGTGGCCGCATCTCTTGCATTTGCATTGAGACTTGTAGCCCGCATGAAGCGTAGCGGAATGCGGGGAGGGCTGTCCCGGATTGCGCTGCGCTCCATCCGGGCTACGTGACTGCCGTCGTGGCGAAGATCACCGCGCTTCGTGCACGCTCTTCCTGAAGCGCTGGATCAGGCGGAGCGTGCGGGAGGACCAGCCCTCCCCGTCGCCGGCGATCAGCTCGCGGATACGGCGCTTGACCGGGTCGACCAGCTCGGCGGCCTTGGCCCGCACCTTCAGCACGAGATCGTAGATCCGCTCGAACCAGCGCATCTCCAGGAGCTTGTCGCGCGTCACATCGAACACGAAGGCGGTGACGCCGACGCCGAGCATTTTCGCGAAAACGATCGTGAACACCGCGCTGGTCCAGTACTCGTGCGCGAGCAGCCACAGCCCGATCAGCTTGAGCGGAAACAGCGGGACGACGGGCACCGCGAATACGATCAGCGTCATGGCCGGCGACAGCGCGTCGACCCGCTCCGTCAGCCATTGCTTGAAGCGCGCCAGCGGGACGGCCGCGACAATCCGCGCGACGATCGGCTCGAGATGGTCCCACAGCCAAGCTTCGATCAGAAAGACGATCGCAAGCAGGACCCAGACCGGTTGAAGAAGGCGGCGCAGCATGTGTTTCCCGCCCGATTCGGATCTGGGCGCGTGCCTACATATGGATGGCCCGCTTGCCGACTGCAAGCGCGGCTTCCTTGACGGCCTCTGAGCGGGTCGGATGGGCGTGACAGGTGCGGGCGAGATCCTCCGCACTGCCGCCAAATTCCATGAGAACGCAGGCTTCATGGATCATTTCGCCGGCCTCAATGCCGATAATGTGCACGCCGAGCACGCGATCGGTTTTCGCATCTGCGAGAATCTTCACGAAACCGTCTGTGGTCTGATTAACCTTGGAGCGGCCGTTGGCGGTGAACGGGAACTTTCCGACGGTATAGGCCGTGCCTGCCTGCTTCAGTTCCTCCTCGGTCTTGCCGACGGAGGACACTTCCGGCGTGGTATACACGACGCCGGGGATGACATCGTAATTCACGTGGCCGGCCTGGCCGGCGATGATCTCGGCCACCGCAACGCCTTCATCCTCGGCCTTGTGCGCGAGCATCGGGCCGGCGACGACGTCGCCGATGGCATAGACGCCCTTCAGGCTGGTGGCGAAATGCGGATCGATCTGGACACGGCCGCGCGCGTCGAGCGCAACGCCGGCTTCCTTCAGGCCGAGACCGTCGGTGTACGGCACGCGGCCGATGCAGACGAGCACGACGTCGGCCTCGATCGTCTCGGCGGCACCACCCGCAGCCGGTTCGATTTTCGCAAGCAGCGCCTTGCTGTTCACTTCGACGCCAGTGACCTTCGAACCCAGCTTGAATGCAAATCCCTGCTTTTCAAGGATGCGCTGGAATTGCTTGGCGATCTCGCCGTCCATGCCGGGCAGAATACGATCGAGGAATTCGACCACCATGACTTCGGATCCGAGCCGGCGCCACACAGAACCCAGTTCGAGCCCGATCACGCCGGCGCCAATGACCAGCAACCTGCCGGGCACCTTGTCCAGCGACAGCGCGCCGGTGGACGAGACGATGCGCTTCTCATCGATCTCGATGCCCTTGAGACGCGCGATGTCCGAGCCGGTGGCGATGACGATGTTCTTGGTGTCGACGACTTGCGACTTGCCGTCGGCGGAGACTTCCACCTTGCCGGTGCCCAAAATCTTGCCGGTGCCCTTGAGCACGTCGATCTTGTTCTTCTTCATCAGGAATTCGACGCCCTTGACGTTGCCATCGATGCCCTGCTGCTTGAAGTTCATCATCGCGGGCAAATCGAGCTTCGGAGACGAGACCGACACCCCCATTTTCGCGAAGGAATGGCCGGCTTCCTCGAACATTTCGGAGGCGTGCAGCAGCGCCTTCGAGGGCATGCAGCCGACATTGAGGCAGGTGCCGCCGAGGGTGGCGTTCTTTTCGACCACGGCGACTTTCATGCCGAGCTGGCTGGCGCGCACCGCGCAGACATAACCGCCCGGTCCGGTGCCGATGACGACGAGATCGTAGGTAGCCATGAGAGAAAGTCCCGTGAGTTTAGCGTGATGAGGATGCGTCAGCGTCTGCCGGTGCGTTAGCGTCCGCCGGAGACATCGAGAGTGGCTGCGGTGACGTAGGAGGCCTCGTCCGACAGCAGCCAGACGATGGCGTTGGCGATTTCGTCCGCGGTGCCGACGCGCTTCATCGGCACCAGATGGGCCAGACGATGGGCGCGGTCGGGCTCGCCGCCGGCGGCATGGATCTCGGTGTCGATCAGGCCGGGGCGAATGCCTGCGACGCGAATGCCTTCGCCTGCGACTTCATAGCCGAGGCCGATGGTGAAGGAATCGATCGCGCCCTTGGAGGCCGCATAGTCGACATAGGTGTTGGGCGAGCCGAGCTTCGCGGCGACCGATGAGAGATTGACGATGACGCCGCCCTTGCCGCCATGCTTGGTCGACATCCGCTTCACCGCCTCGCGGGCGCAGAGGATCGAGCCCGTGACGTTGACCGCCATCACGCGCTGGATGCGCTCGGCCGACATCTCGTCGACGCGCACGCCGCTCTGGCCGACGATGCCGCCATTGTTGACGAGCGCCCCGAGCGTGCCGAACTTGTCCGCCGCCTTGAACAGTTCGAGGATGTCACCTTCCTCGGCGACATCGCATTTCACCGCGATGGCCTTGCCGTTGCTGGCCTCGATCTGCGCGACCACCTCGTCGGCGGCGGTCTTGTTGCTGGCATAGCCGACCACGACGCGAAAGCCGCGCGCGGCCGCCGCAATCGCGGTCGCCCGCCCGATGCCGCGGCTGCCGCCGGTGATGACAACGACTTTATCCGTCACGCGCGCCTCCATGGTTCGACATGCGCCGTCGCGAACGGCGACGGCGCTCGCAGAGCATCAGGGATCAGAGATCGAGCACCAGACGCGCCGGATCTTCCAGGCTCTCCTTGACGCGAACCAGGAAGGTGACGGCTTCCTTGCCGTCGATGACGCGGTGATCGTAGGACAGCGCCAGATACATCATCGGGCGGACCTCGATCTTGCCGCCGACGACCATCGGGCGATCTTGGATCTTGTGCATGCCGAGGATGCCGGACTGCGGCGCGTTCAGGATCGGGGTCGACATCAGCGAGCCGTAGATGCCGCCATTGGTGATGGTGAAGGTGCCGCCCTGCATCTCGTCGATCTTGAGCTGGCCGTCGCGGGCGCGGCGGCCGAAATCGGCGATGCCCTTCTCGATGTCGGCGATCGACTTGTGGTCGCAGTCGCGCACCACGGGCACGACGAGGCCCTTGTCGGTGCCGACGGCGACGCCGATGTGATAGTAGTTCTTGTAGATCAGGTCGGTGCCGTCGATCTCGGCGTTGACGGCCGGGATGTCCTTCAGCGCCTGCACCACCGCCTTGGTGAAGAAGCCCATGAAGCCGAGCTTACTGCCGTGCTTCTTCTCGAACGCATCCTTGTAGTGCGCACGCAGCGCCATCACGTTGGTCATGTCGACCTCGTTGAAGGTCGTCAGCATGGCCGCGGTGTTCTGCACGTCCTTGAGGCGGCGCGCGATGGTCTGGCGCAGCCGGGTCATCTTGACGCGTTCTTCGCGGGCGGCATCATCCGCCGGCGAGGGCGCGCGGACCTGCACGGCGGCGGCGGGCTGGTTGACCGGGGTCGGCGCGGAGGCCGCGCGCTCGATCGCAGCGAGCATGTCGCCCTTGGTGACGCGGCCGTCCTTGCCGGAGCCGGGAACGGTCGAGGCATCGACGCCGCTCTCGGCCGACAGCTTTCGCACGGAAGGCGCGAGCGGGGCATCGGCCGGCGGCGCCTTCGCAGCCGGGGCCGGTGCGGCAGCAGCAGCCGCGGGAGCCGCTGCAGGCTTGGCAGGCGCAGCGGCCGGTTTGGCAGCGCCGACGCCATCGGTGATCTGGCCGAGCAGTGCGCCGACCGCGACGGTGGCACCATCGGCGGCGACGATCTCGCTCAGCGTGCCGGCGGAGGGCGCCGGGACTTCGATGGTGACCTTGTCGGTCTCGAGCTCCACCAAGGGCTCGTCGACGGCGACGGGATCACCGGCCTTCTTGAACCAGCGGCCGATGGTGGCCTCGGTGACGGATTCGCCGAGCGTCGGCACACGAATTTCAGTCATGGTCTTTGTCCTTAGGGATCGCCAATGCGGTCATAAGTGCGGATGCCATCGCCTGCGAAAAGCAAGCCATCCAGCAAACCGGACGCTCGTACAGGGCACGGACGTCACGGCGTACTGGATGCCCCGCTCCGGTGCGCTGGTTGCGCACGAGGCGGGGCATGACGCAGTTCGAAAAGTTCAGCTCAGTGCTTCGTCCAGGAACGCCTTCAGCTGCGCCTGATGCTTGGACATCAGACCCGTGGCGGTCGCAGCGGAAGCGGCGCGGCCGACATACCGCGGACGCCGGCTTACGCCGTTCACCTGGTTCAGCACCCATTCCAGATAGGGCTCGATGAAGTGCCAGGCGCCCATGTTGCGCGGCTCTTCCTGGCACCACACCACTTCGGCCTTCTTGAAGCGCGACAGCTCGGCCACCAGCGCCTTCAACGGCACCGGATAGAGCTGCTCGATGCGCATCAGGTAGATGTCGTCGATGCCGCGCTTCTCGCGCTCCTCGTAGAGGTCGTAATAGACTTTGCCGGAGCACAGCACGATGCGGCGGACCTTCTCGTCGGGGACGAGCTTGATCGCCTCGTTCGGCAGCATCTGGGCGTCATCATAGAGGATGCGGTGGAAGGTCGTGCCCTTCGCAAGCTCCTCGATGCGCGACACCGCCCGCTTGTGACGCAGCAGCGATTTCGGCGTCATCACGATCAGCGGCTTGCGGATCTCGCGATGGAGCTGGCGCCGCAGCACGTGGAAGTAGTTCGCCGGCGTGGTCGGATAGACCACCTGCATGTTGTCTTCCGCGCTCATCTGCAGATAACGCTCGAGGCGCGCCGAGGAATGCTCCGGGCCCTGGCCCTCGTAGCCGTGCGGCAGCAGGCAGACGAGACCGGACATGCGCAGCCATTTGCGCTCGCCCGAGGAGATGAACTGGTCAAACACGACCTGCGCGCCGTTGGCGAAGTCGCCGAACTGGGCTTCCCACAGGGTCAGCGTGTTCGGCTCGGCGAGCGAATAGCCGTATTCGAAGCCGAGCACGGCCTCTTCCGACAGCAGCGAGTTGATGACCTCGTAATGGCCCTGCTCGTGACCGAGATGGTTGAATGGCGTGTAGCGGCTCTCGTCTTCCTGGTCGATCAGGACCGAGTGGCGCTGCGAGAAGGTGCCGCGCTCCGAATCCTGTCCGGACAGGCGGACGTGATGGTTTTCGTTGAGCAGCGAGCAGAACGCCAGCGCCTCGCCGGTCGCCCAGTCGATGCCGGCGCCGCTGTCGATCGCCTTGGAGCGGTTATCGAGGAAACGCTGGATGGTGCGGTGAACGCGGAAGCCGTCCGGCACCTTGGTGATCTTGCGGCCGATATCCTTCAGCGTGGCGATGTCGACGCCCGTGACGCCGCGCCGCGCGTCCTCTTCCTGGTCGGCAATCTTGAAGCCGGACCACTTGCCGTCGAGCCAGTCGGCCTTGTTCGGCTTGTAGGAGGTGCCGGCCTCGAACTCGGCATCGAGCCGCGAGCGCCAGTCGGACTTCAGCTTGTCGACCTCACCTTCGGTGACCACGCCGTCGGCGATCAGGCGCTTGGAGTAAAGAGTGAGGGTCGAGGGATGGGCCGCGATCCGCTTGTACATCACGGGCTGGGTGAACGCGGGCTCATCGCCCTCGTTGTGTCCGTAACGGCGATAGCACCACATGTCGATCACGACCGGCTTGTGGAACTTCTGCCGGAACTCGGTCGCGACCTTGGCCGCGAACACCACGGCTTCCGGATCGTCGCCGTTGACGTGGAAGATCGGCGCGTCGATCATCTTCGCCACATCCGACGGGTAAGGCGAAGAACGCGAATAACGCGGATAGGTGGTGAAGCCGATCTGGTTGTTGACAATGAAGTGCACGGAGCCGCCGGTGCGGTAGCCCTTCAGGTCGGACAGGCCGAAGCATTCCGCGACCACGCCCTGGCCGGCGAACGCGGCATCGCCGTGCATCAGCAGCGGCATGACGGAGATGCGCATGTCGGGCGGATCACCGTGCTGGTCCTGCTTCGCGCGCACCTTGCCGAGCACGACGGGATCGACGATCTCGAGATGCGAGGGGTTGGCGGTCAGCGACAGATGGATGCGGTTGCCGTCGAACTCGCGGTCCGAGGAGGCGCCGAGGTGGTACTTGACGTCGCCCGAGCCTTCGACCGCGTCGGGGTTGGCGGAGCCGCCCTTGAACTCGTGGAACAGTGCGCGATGGGCCTTACCCAATACCTGGGTCAGCACGTTGAGGCGGCCGCGATGCGGCATGCCGAGCACGATTTCCTTCACGCCGAGATTGCCGCCACGCTTGATGATCTGCTCGAGCGCGGGGATCAGCGCTTCACCGCCATCGAGGCCGAAGCGCTTGGTGCCGGTGAACTTGGTGTCGCAGAACTTTTCGAAGCCCTCGGCTTCGACCAGCTTGGTCAGGATGGCGCGACGACCTTCAGGAGTGAACGAGATCTCCTTGTCGGGTCCCTCGATGCGTTCCTGGATCCAGGCCTTCTGCGCCGCGTTGCTGATATGCATGAACTCGACGCCGAGCGTCTGGCAGTAGGTGCGCTCGCAGATCGCGGTGATCTCGCGCAGCGTGCCGTATTCGAGGCCGAGCACGTGATCGAGGAAGATCTTGCGGTCGAAATCGGCTTCGCTGAAGCCGTAGGTGCGCGGGTCGAGCTCTTCGCGGTTGCGCTGGGCTTCGATGCCGAGCGGATCGAGCTTGGCATGGAAGTGGCCGCGCATGCGGTAGGAGCGGATCAGCATCAAGGCGCGGACGGAGTCGCGCGTGGCCTGAAGCACGTCGGCGGAGGAGATGTCGGCACCCTTAGCCTGCGCCTTGGCGGCGATCTTGGCACCGACCGCCTTCTCGACCTCAGCCCAATTGCCGTCGAGGGCGGAGGTGAGGTCGTCCTGCGGCGTCAGCGGCCAGTTGGCGCGCTCCCAGGACGGGCCCTCGGCGTTCTTCCGGACGTCGGCAGGCTGGTCGTTGAGGCTCTTGAAGAACTCCTGCCACTCGGCGTCGACCGAGGAGGGGTCCTTCTCGTAGCGGGCGTAGATTTCGTCGATGTAGGTGGCGTTGGTGCCCTGCAAAAAGGAGGACAAGGCAAAGGCTGCGTTCGCGTCCTGGCGAGACATACTGGAGTTCCTGGCGATTTCGGTTCGCGCATAACAAACGGCGCTGACGCCGAGCTCCCCGGCAGAGGCTCGGCGCGACAGGCACCCTTTACCCTATTTGCTGCGAAACTTCGCCCGGAAAATTACGAAGAAGTGAATTAGCCTTTCAACTTTTCGGCAAGCGTATGGCCGAGGCGGGCGGGCGACGGGGACACTGTAATTCCTGCCGATTTCATCGCCTCGGTCTTGGAACCGGCGTCGCCCTTGCCGCCCGAGATGATCGCGCCGGCATGACCCATGCGGCGGCCGGGAGGGGCGGTGACGCCGGCGATGAAGCCGACCATCGGCTTCTTGCGACCGCGCTTGGCCTCGTCCTTGAGGAACTGGGCGGCATCCTCCTCGGCGGAACCGCCGATCTCGCCGATCATGATGATGGATTCGGTCTTGGGGTCGGCGAGCAGCATTTCCAGCACGTCGATGAACTCGGTGCCCTTGACCGGGTCACCGCCGATGCCGACGGCGGTGGTCTGGCCGAGGCCCTCCTGGGAGGTCTGGAAGACAGCTTCGTAAGTGAGCGTGCCTGAGCGGGAGACGATGCCGACCGAGCCGGTCTTGAAGATGTTGGCGGGCATGATGCCGATCTTGCACTCGCCGGCGGTCATGACGCCCGGGCAGTTCGGCCCGATCAGGCGCGACTTGGAGCCGGCCAGCGAGCGCTTCACGCGCACCATGTCGACGACGGGAATGCCCTCGGTGATGCAGACGATCAGCGGGATCTCGGCGTCGATGGCTTCGCAGATCGCATCCGCCGCGCCCGGCGGCGGCACGTAGATCACCGACGCATCGGCGCCGGTCTTCTCACGCGCATCGCGCACGGTGTCGAACACCGGCAGGCCCAGATGGGTCGCGCCGCCTTTGCCCGGCGAGGTGCCGCCGACCATCTTGGTGCCGTAGGCGATCGCGGCCTCGGAATGGAAGGTGCCGTTCTTGCCGGTGAAGCCCTGGCAGATGACCTTGGTGTTCTTGTCGATCAGGATGGACATTTTTACTTAGCTCCGAGCATCTTCTGCGAGTTGTTCTTCATAAACCTTGTCGAGGAATTGGTCCGGTGACAGGCCATCATCATTCGTCTGGGCGTACATCCAACGCATCATCTTTTCGCGTCCAAACTTTCCCGACCCGACGACGACGAACCACTGTCGGCCCTCATCGACGGGGTTATGGTCGTGAAGCGCATCGAGAACATGCGGCTTCTGGCAGAGCGAACACCAAAGCTGCTTGCGTTCGCGCCGAGATGACCGATCTTTTGTCGCCTCAAACAGCCAGTAGCTCCGTTCGGCCTTGACTGTCTCAGCATGTGGTCCCCTGACGAGGAATGTCGTTGGCTCCTCATCACGGGACCAGTGATAGTGGTTGACGAAGAGATATTGCTGCATCTCCTCGATTGAGAAGGGGCACGTATCCGGCATTTGATCCGAGGTCGTTGCTGCGTCCCATATCGGATATCCGGCCATACCCAACTCTAGTGAACACGACGGTAGACGCCGGTGAGCACGTCGGCCCAGCCTTCCGCATCCGGCGAGAACTGGATCTTCAACGAGTAGGAATCCTCATTGATGATTTCGTAGACGTGGCGCGCATTGCCGCGGAGCGAGCCGCGCACCAGCGTCAGGGTCTTGCCGACCCACCCGCCGGAAGCGGGCGAGGGCGGCGTGTAGCCGAGCGAGTCGTACCAGAACAATTTGTAGGTCCGGTCGTCGCGGTCGTAGGTGAAGAGGCCGTGGGTGGCGAAGACCTGCTTGCCGTCGCGCATCTGGACGCCGTCCTGGATCAGGTAGAACCCATTAAGGTCCATGCGCGCGACGATGCGCGAGGTGGCCGGCCCGCCGGCATTCCAGCGCGACGGAAAGACCACCTCTTCGCCATCCCATTCGCCGGCGAACGCGGCGAGACGCGCGTGCTCGGGGAGCGGAGATGATGCGGCGAGATGGTCCTGGGCCATGGCCTTAGCCTCCCTTGACGGCCTTCACGATCTTCTGCGCGGCGTCGTCGAGATTGTCGGCGGGCACCACGTTCAGTCCGGATTCACGGATGATCTTCTTGCCGAGCTCGACATTGGTACCTTCGAGGCGGACCACCAGCGGCACGCTGAGGCCCACTTCGCGCACGGCGGCCGTGACGCCCTCGGCGATCACGTCGCACTTCATGATGCCGCCGAAGATGTTGACCAGGATGCCCTTCACGTTGGGATCGGCGGTGATGATCTTGAAGGCGGCTGCCACCTTCTCCTTGCTGGCGCTGCCGCCGACGTCGAGGAAGTTGGCGGGCGACATGCCGTAGAGCTTGATGATGTCCATCGTCGCCATGGCAAGGCCGGCGCCGTTGACCATGCAGCCGATATTGCCATCGAGCGTGACGTAGTTGAGGTCGTGCTTCGACGCCTCGATTTCCTTGGCGTCTTCCTCGGTCTCATCGCGCAGCGCGAGCACCTCAGGATGACGGAACAGCGCGTTGTCGTCGAACGACACTTTTGCGTCGAGCACGCGGAGCTGGCCCTGCTTGGTCACGACCAGCGGGTTGATCTCCAGCATCGACATGTCCTTGGCGACGAAGGCCGCGTAGAGTTGCGCGGTGAGCTTTTCCGCCTGCTTGGCAAGGTCACCGGAGAGCTTGAGCGCATTGGCGACTGTGCGGCCGTGATGGCCCATGACACCGGTGGCGGGATCGACCGAGAAGGTCACGATCTTCTCGGGCGTGTTGTGCGCGACGTCCTCGATGTTGACGCCGCCTTCGGTCGACACCACGAACGACACGCGCGAGGTTTCGCGGTCGACCAGGATCGAGAGGTAGAATTCCTTGTCGATGTCGGAGCCGTCCTCGATGTAGAGGCGGTTGACCTGCTTGCCGGCGGGGCCGGTCTGCACGGTCACGAGGGTTGCGCCCAGCATCTGTTTGGCGAATTCGGAGACTTCCGCAGCCGACTTGGCGATGCGGACACCGCCCTTGTCGCCGGCCGAGGCCTCCTTGAACTTGCCCTTGCCGCGGCCGCCGGCATGGATCTGGCTCTTCACCACATAGACCGGGCCGGGCAGCGCCTTGGCGGCGGCTTCCGCGTCAGTGGCTTTGAGGACCGGCACGCCCTTGGAGATCGGCACGCCGAACTCATTCAGCAGCGCTTTGGCCTGATATTCATGGATATTCATTTGGTCGCTCCCTGAACCCGCGGGCGGTGACCTCTAGGGCCCACCTCAGTCTTGTGGCTGGCATACCATATACCACAGGAACTGCAACCCGGATTCTTTGACTCGATCTCTGGACTGCCGAACCCGGAGCCCCGCCCGGACAACCGGGCCCCGGAAATGAAACCGCCGAAGACCGGGTTTCGATCTTCGGCGGGATTGGTTGCGCCTTAGCGGCCGAGAAGATCGGGGGCGATCTTCTTGCAGGCATCGACCAGGCCCTGTACGGCGCCGACCGACTTGTCGAAGGCCTCGCGGTCCTTGCCGGCGAGCTCGATCTCGACGACGCGCTCGACGCCCTTGGAGCCGATCACGACGGGCACACCGACATACATGTCCTTCACGCCGTATTCGCCGTTCAGGTAGGCGGCCGACGGCAGCACGCGCTTCTTGTCACGCAGATAGCTCTCGGCCATCGCGATCGCGGACGCGGCCGGCGCGTAGAAGGCCGAGCCGGTCTTGAGCAGATTGACGATCTCGGCGCCGCCGTTGCGGGTGCGGTCGACGATCTCGTCGAGGCGCGCCTGCGAGGTCCAGCCCATCTTGACGAGATCGGGCAGCGGAATGCCGGCGACGGTGGAGTACTTCACCAGCGGCACCATGGTGTCGCCATGGCCGCCGAGCACGAAGGCGGTGACGTCTTCCACCGAGACGTTGAACTCATCGGCCAGGAAGTAGCGGAAGCGGGCCGAATCCAGCACGCCGGCCATGCCGACGACCTTCTTGTGCGGCAGACCGGAAGCCTTCTGCAGCGCCCAGACCATCGCGTCGAGCGGGTTGGTGATGCAGATGACGAACGCGTCGGGCGCGTATTTCTTGATGCCGGCACCGACCTGCTCCATGACCTTGAGGTTGATGGAGAGAAGGTCGTCACGGCTCATGCCGGGCTTGCGCGGCACGCCGGCGGTGACGATGCAGACTTTGGCGTTGTCGAGCGCC
Source organism: Bradyrhizobium sp. 138 (assembly GCF_023074075.1). Taxonomy (GTDB): domain Bacteria; phylum Pseudomonadota; class Alphaproteobacteria; order Rhizobiales; family Xanthobacteraceae; genus Bradyrhizobium. The sequence continues at coordinate 54,902 of NZ_JADPKT010000086.1, forward strand.
TCATAGGAATTCGCGCCGGTGTAATGCGCGTCAAATCCGTCGACCGGCGAGGACTGCGCGATGTCGAGCGCCTTGCCCTGCGGCACCCCCTCGGCGATGTCGAACATCACGACGTCGCCCAGTTCTTTCAGGCCGATGAGGTGAGCCAGCGTTCCACCGATCTGACCGGAGCCAATCAAAGCAATCTTGTCGCGCGCCATGTGAGCCTGTCCTTTAGACACGTAAGGAGGGGAAAACTGAGAGGGTGGTTATCCCTTTCGCCTTCCCCGTTCAAGTCGGTGGATGCCCATTTGTCGGGCTTGCCGCGTTTCCGGCCAGCAACCCAAAGCCGTCATTCATGGGCGCCCGCGCCACTGCGCGGGCGAACCCGGAATCTCGAGATTGGGACCGCGAGATTCCGGGTTCGCGCTTCGCGCGCCCCGGAATGGAAGCATCGGAGAATAGGACTTAAGTCTCCACCAGACCCTTGGTGGAGCCGCTTGCGGTGGAATCCTTGCGGCCGTGAGCCAGCGCCAGATAGGATTCCGAGCTCATCTCGATCAGGCGCGAGGCCGTCCGCTTGAACTCCATGGCCTCAACGCCCTCATGGGCGAGGTAGAGCGAGATCGGGTTGGCGTCGGCCGAAGCCATCAGCTTCACGGCATTGTCATAGAGCGTGTCGATCAGCGTGATGAAGCGCTTGGCGGCGTTGCGCTGGGCGAAGTCCATCACTGGAATATGGTCGACCAGGATAGTGTGATAGTCGTGCGCCAGCCTGAGGTAATCCGATGCGCCGAGCGGCTTCTCGCAGAGGTCGGAGAAGGGAAACCGCGCCACGCCATGTGCCGAGCACGGCACGTGCAGGATGCGACCCTTGACCGAAATATCGCGCGACTTGCATTTGGCGTTGCCGGTCATTTTCGACCAGGCGCGGTCGAGCGCGGCGTCCGCATCGCCATCGGCCGGCGTCAGCCACATCGGCACGCCCTGCAACTTCTCCAGCCGAAAGTCGGTGCGCGCATCGAGCCGCGCGACGTCCATATGGTCGGTGATCTGCTTGATGAACGGCAGGAACAGCGAACGGTTGAGGCCGCCCTTGTAGAGATCGTCGGGGGCGACGTTGGAGGTCGCGACCACGACGGTGCCGAGCTCGAACAATTTGGCGAACAGGCGTCCCAGGATCATCGCGTCCGCGATGTCGGTGACGTGGAATTCGTCGAAGCAGAGCAGCCAGCTCTCCTCGAAGATCGCATTCGCGGTCAGCGCGATGACGTCGCCGTCGGCGATCTCGCCGCGCGCGATGCCCTGGCGATAGTCGTAGATGCGCTCATGCACGTCCGCCATGAATTCGTGGAAATGCGCGCGCCGCTTGTGCTCGACGGTCGAGTGCTGGAAGAACAAATCCATCAGCATGGTCTTGCCGCGGCCGACCTCGCCATGGATGTAGAGCCCGCGCGGGGCCTCGTCCTTGTCGCTGCTGAACAGGCGCGCGAGCAGGCCCTGCTTGCGCTGCGGCGTATAGCTCGCGAGCCGCTGGTCGAGCGCCGCATAGGCCTCGGCGACCTCGGCCTGCGCCGCGTCGGGCTCGATCGCGCCGGAGGCGATCTCGGCCTGATAGGCCTCGCTGAATGGGGAACTGGGGGTCGAGAGCATGGCCCTTTACCGCCAGAGACGGGCGGAAATTGCAAGCCGGGAATTGGTGCAGGGCGCTATGCGTTCCGTGTCCCGGACGCGCTGCGGCACTCCCGGCGATGCGAAGCATCGTCCGGTGTGACGCCGTGCAGAGCCGGGACCCACCGTTTCGCTCAGCGGCAAATTTCGTTCATCGTGGAGCACTGGGCCCCGGCTCTGCGGCCGGGGCACGAGAGCGGTGCTACTCACACAGCTCGTAGGCGTCCTCGACCACATACGGCCCGCCGCCCGTCGACGCACGCGACGAGAACAAGACAAACCGCTCCGCCATGAACGCCTTGCTCGGGAAATAGCCGCGCAGCGAGAGATAATCGGCGACGTCGCGATCGGAGGCATCGTGCAGCCGGGCGAGCGTCACATGCGGAATGAATTTGCGCCCCTCGGGGTTGAGACCGATCCGCTGCATCATGCGCTCGAGCTCGGCCTGCAATTCCATCAGCGGCTTGCTCGGCGCGATGGTCGCAACGACTGCGCGCGGCTTGCGGCCGCCGAAACTCGTCAGCCCCTGCACCTTCACCTCGAACGGCTTGCGGTCGACGCGAAACAGCATCGAGGCGATCTCGTTGGCGGACACGCCGTCGATATCGCCGATGAAGCGCAAGGTGACGTGATAATTTTCGGGATCGATCCACCGGGCGCCGGGAAGGCCACCCCTCAAGTTGGAAAGCGACTGGCCGATCTCGGCCGGAATTTCCAGACCCGTGAACAAACGCGGCATCGTTTCGCACTCCCGATGCTTGGGTACGATCCCTGAGCAGGATCATATCCAAATTAGAGCCGGCGACGAATCACCGGTACCCTGATTCCTATCGCGTTTGTGTGACTCTGCGAAGCTTGGCCCGCCTTACCCCGGGAAAACCCTGGGTATGAGGGTTGGCGCTGCCTGCATTTCAACGCCGCTGCCCAACGATCGTGCCAATGAATGCCTCCACCGTGGGCATGATGTTGCCAACGATGATGTCGACGCCGGCCGCGGTCGGATGAATGCCGTCGGCCTGGTTGAGCTTGGCATCGGCGGCGACGGCGTCGAGGAAGAATGGATAGAGCGGCACGTCGAATGTTTTCGCAAGCTCCGGATAAATCGAATTGAAGCGCGCGGCGTAATCGGCGCCGTAGTTCGGCGGCGCCAGCATGCCGCAGAGCATCACCGCGATCTTGCGCGCCTTGAGCCGCTGGATGATGTCGGTGAGCGCGGCGCGCGTCAAACCGGGATCGATGCCGCGCAGCGCATCGTTGGCGCCGAGCTCGACGATGACGCCCTCGGTTCCCTCAGGCACCGACCAGTCGAGCCGATCGCGGCCGCCGGAAGCAGTGTCGCCGGACACCCCGGCATTGGTCATGTCGACCGCTATGCCTTTGGCCTGCAAGGCTTTTTGAAGCTTTTGGGGGAACGCCTGCTGGGCCGGGAGGCCGAGGCCGGCACTTAAGGAATCGCCGAGAACCACCAGCTTGATCGGCTTGGCCGCCGGCTGTGCTTGGGCCAACGCGCTTGTCGCAATCGTCATCAAAGCGAGCATCAACACGGCTATGTGCATGAACAATCCGTAACGCCTCTCGACCGCGCTATCGGAGTTGCCATATGACCGGACCATGGACACTCGCATCGAAACCTCTTCGCTCGCCGCTGCCGCGGACACCATCGCCATCTCCAACGTCAACCTCTCATTGGGGACCGGCGCGGCACGCGTTCACATCCTCAAGGATATCAGCTTGCGGGTTGCCTCGGGCGAGGCGATCGGCCTGATCGGCCCGTCAGGCTCGGGCAAATCCACGCTGCTGATGGTGATGGCGGGGCTGGAGCGTCCTGATAGCGGAGAGGTGGTGGTCTCAGGCACGCCTTTCAATGCCCTCGACGAGGACGCGCTGGCCCGCTTCCGCGGCCGCCAGGTCGGCATCGTCTTCCAGTCCTTCCATCTGATCCCGACCATGACGGCGCTGGAGAACGTCGCCGTGCCGCTCGAACTCGCCGGCAATCCGGATGCAGCAAAGCGCGCGGCGCAGGAGCTGCAATCGGTCGGGCTCGGCGATCGCCTGCATCATTACCCGACGCAGCTTTCCGGCGGCGAGCAGCAGCGGGTTGCGCTGGCCCGCGCGCTGGCGCCCGATCCCGCCATCCTCGTCGCGGACGAGCCGACCGGCAATCTGGATGAGGCGACGGGAAAGCAGATCGTCGATCTGCTGTTCAGCAAGCATGCCGAACGCGGCATGACCTTGGTGCTGGTCACGCATGATTCCTCACTCGCGCATCGCTGCGATCGCGTGATCCGCCTGCGCTCGGGCCGCATCGACACGCAGTCTGCGCCGGCATGAGCGCGGTGGCCGAATCTTTCGTGAAGCCGGGCGGCGTTGCGCTGTCGCTGCGTTATGCGCTGCGCGAATTGCGCGGGGGCCTGCGCGGCTTCTACGTCTTCATCGCCTGCATCGCGCTCGGCGTGATGGCCATCGCCGGCGTCGGCTCGGTCTCGGCCAGCCTCTCCGACGGCCTTGCGCGCGAGGGCCGCACGCTGCTCGGCGGCGACGTCTCCTTCGTGCTGTTCCAGCGCGAGGCGAAACCTGAGGAAGTCGCCTTCCTGCGCTCGCGCGGCACCGTGTCGACCGCCGCCACCTTGCGCGGCATGGCGCGCGCGGCCGATGGCCAGCTCGCTTTGGTCGAGATGAAAGCGGTCGACGACACCTATCCGATGCTGGGTCAGCTGACGCTGGCGCCGCAGCTGGCGATGCCCGATCTGCTCGCGGAGCGCGACGGCGCATTCGGCGCGGCCGCCGATCCGACGCTGCTGGCGCGGCTGTCGCTGAAGACCGGCGATCGCGTCACCATCGGCTCCGCGACCTTCCAGATCCGCTCGACCGTCGAAGCCGAGCCCGACAAGCTCGCCGGCGGCATCGGCTTCGGCCCGCGCTTCCTGATCAGCGAGGCGGGCCTGCGGGCCACCGGCCTGATCCAGCCCGGCAGTTTGGTGCGCTGGGTCTACCGGGTGAAGCTGCCCGATGCCGCGAACAATGAGCGCGCCACCGAAACCTTTATCGCGGATGCGCGCAATGCCGCGCCGCAGGCCGGCTGGGAGATCCGCAGCCGCTCCAACGCGTCGCCGCAGCTCGAGCGCAACATCAACCGCTTCACCCAGTTCCTGACCCTGGTCGGCCTCGCCGCACTGCTGGTCGGAGGTGTCGGCGTCGCCAATGCCGTGAAGAGCCATATCGACCGCCGGCTCGAGGTGATCGCGGCGCTCAAGGCCGTCGGCGCTACCGGGCGCGACGTGTTCGGCATCTATCTTGCGCAGGTTCTCTTGCTCGCAGGCATCGGCTCGATGATCGGCCTTGCGCTCGGCGCCGCCATGCCCTTCGCCATCGTCGGCCTGTTCGGCAAGCTATTGCCGCTACCGGTGGTGCCGGCCGTGCATGCCGACGAGCTCGCGCTGTCCTTCGTCTATGGCCTCCTGACCGCGCTCGCCTTCGGCCTGTGGCCGCTCGGGCGAGTGCACGACGTGCCGGTGGCCGCGCTGTTCCGCGACACCATCAGCTCCGAATGGCACCGGCCGCGCGTGGGCTATCTCGTGTTCATGGGTGTCGTGATCGCGCTGCTGATCGCGGTCGTGATCGGGCTGTCGTTCGATAAGCGCATCGCGGCGGTGTTCGTGGCGGCCTCGGTCGTCGTGTTCGCCCTGCTGCGCGGCATCGCCGCCCTGCTGATGGGAACCGCGCGGCGGCTGCCGCGGACACGGCTGCCGATGCTGCGGCTTGCGATCGCCAACATCCACCGGCCGGGCGCGCTGACACCCTCGGTCGTGCTGTCGCTGGGCCTGGGGCTCGCGGTGCTCGTCACCATCACCCAGATCGACGGCAATCTGCGCCGGCAGTTTCTCGCAGCGCTGCCCGATCAGGCGCCGTCGTTCTTCTTCATCGACATCCCAAGCGCACAAGCCGAGCAGTTCGACCTCTATCTGCGCCAGATCGCGCCGGATGCGAAGGTCGAGGACGTGCCGATGCTGCGCGGGCGCATCGTCGCGGCGCGCGGCGTTCGCGCCGAGGACCTCAAGCCGACCACCGATTCCGAATGGGTGCTGCAGAGCGACCGCGGGCTGACCTATACCGGCGAGCTGCCGAAGGGCTCCAAGGTGGTCGAGGGCGAATGGTGGAGCGCGGACTATTCCGGCCCGCCGCTGGTCTCGATGGAGAAGAAGATCGCCGACGGATTGGGCCTCAAGCTCGGCGACGAAATCGTGGTCAACGTGCTCGGCCGCGACATTCCGGCCAGGATCGGCAATCTGCGCACCATCGACTGGCAGGGACTCGGCATCAACTTCGTTCTCGTGTTCTCGCCGAACGCCTTCAAGGGCGCGCCGCATACCCACATCGCGACGCTGACGGAAGCGGGCGGAAATGCGGCCGGCGACGGCAAGATCATCAAGCAGGTCGCCGACGCCTATCCGATGGTGACGAGCGTGCGTGTGCGCGAGGTGATGCAGACGGTCGGCTCGGTGGTGACCAATCTGGCGCTGGCGATTCGCGGCGCCAGCGCCGTGACCCTGATCTCGGCGATCCTGGTGCTCGGCGGGGCGCTCGCCGCCGGCCATCGCCACCGGGTCTACGATGCGGTGATCCTGAAGACGCTGGGCGCGACGCGGTTGCGGCTGCTCGGCGCCTATGCGCTCGAATACCTCCTGATCGGGCTCGCCACCGCCTTGTTCGGCGTGATCGCCGGCAGCGTCGCAGCCTGGATGATCGTGACGCGGCTGATGACGCTGAGCTTCGTCTGGCAGGCCGGCAGCGCGGCCGGCGTGGTGGCGGCCGCCCTGGTCGTCACCGTCGGGCTCGGGCTTGCCGGCACGCTGCTGGCATTGAACAAAAAGCCCGCGACGGTGTTGCGGAATTTGTGACAAATGGTAGCGGCTGGCCGCGCGGGTGCGAAATCGCACGATTCCTGCGATTAACCACGACTGCTCGTCAGGTTCGCGTCATAATAGCCGCCAAGGGCGACATTCAGCCGCGCGTGGAAGGTTGCAGCGAATGTGTTAGTTTCCCACATATCGAATGGGTTCGGAGCCCCGATTGTTAGCCAAAATTTAGTCGGTTGGCATCGGTATCCGAGATAGAATTTGACGAACCGGCGGCATGGCGACCCTCGTGCCGGACCGGACCAACCAACGGGAATTCGACCATGTCGGACCTAGACCGTAACTACGCTTCTCCTTTCGGCAGGGCCGCCGGGCGTGTTGACGCCGCGACGGTCGATGCCGGCCTGCGCGCCTATATGCTGCGCATTTACAACTACATGAGCATTGGCCTGGCCATCACCGGCCTTGCCGCGCTCGGCGTCTACATGGCCGCCGTGACCGACGTTCCGACGGCGGACGCCGTCCGCGTCGGCAAGCTGTTCCTGACGCCGTTCGGCTACGCGATGTTCGTCAGCCCGCTGAAGTGGCTATTCATGCTCGCGCCGCTCGCCATGGTGTTCGTGATCTCGGCGGGCATCAACCGTCTCGCACCCTCGACCGCCCAGATCCTGTTCTGGGTGTTCTCGGCGCTGATGGGCATCTCGCTGTCGTCGATCTTCCTGGTGTTCACGCACACCTCGATCGTGCGGGTGTTCTTCATCACCGCGGCGACCTTCGGTGCGCTGAGCCTTTACGGCTACACCACCAAGCGTGACCTGACCGGCATGGGCTCGTTCCTGTTCATGGGCCTGATCGGCATCATCATCGCGAGCCTGGTGAACCTGTTCCTGGCGAGCTCGATGCTGCAGTTCATCGTGTCGGTGGTCGGCGTGCTGATATTCGCGGGCCTCACCGCCTGGGACACCCAGCGGCTGAAGAACGACTACATCTACGGCTACGCCTCGGCCGGCGGTGACATCGCAGAGCGTGCGGCCATCACCGGCGCACTGTCGCTGTACCTGAACTTCATCAACCTGTTCACGCTGCTGCTGCAGCTCCTCGGTCAGCGCGACTAAGCGCCAGACCAGAGCGAACGGACACGAACCCCGGCCGAGAGGCCGGGGTTTTTGTTTGGGTGGCGTGGCCTCTCCCCGTCATTGCGAGCGAGCGACTTGTCCGCCGCAGCCTTGGCGAAGGGCGGAAGCAATCCAGAGTGCCTCCACGGATGCATTTCTGGATTGCTTCGTCGCAAGGGCTCCTCGCAAAGACGGAGGCTATGGCAACACCGTTGCCTCTTCCGGCCACCGCGGGAAGGCTCTAATCTTCCCCCATGACCGCACCTGACATCAGGCCCACGACCGAGGCCGACCTTCCCGCCATCACCGCCATCTACCAGCAGGCCGTCCGCGAGGGCACCGCGACGTTCGAGCTGGAGCCACCTGACCTCTCGGAGATGACGCGGCGCTATCGCGCGCTGGTCGACGGCGGCTATCCCTATTTCGTCGCCATGCTCGACGGCCGCGTGGCCGGCTATGCCTATGCCGGCCCCTACCGGCCGCGGCCGGCCTATCGCTTCACGGTCGAGAATTCGATCTATCTCGATCCCTCGTTCCACCGCCGCGGGGTCGGCTCAAGGCTGCTGGAGCGGCTGGTCGCCGAATGCGAGGCGCGCGGCTTTCGCCAGATGATCGCGGTGATCGGCGACTCCGCCAATGCCGGCTCGATCGGCGTGCACACCAAGGGCGGCTTCAAGATGATCGGCACGCATCCCAATGTCGGGCTGAAATTCGGCCGCTGGCTGGATACGGTGATGATGCAGCGCGACCTCGGCGAGGGCGCGAAGACGGTGCCGGCAAAATAGGTCTCGTAGGGTGGGCAAAGCGTAGCGTGCCCACGGTCTGTGGCGATGGAGAAAGGTCGTGGGCACGGCGCGTTGCGCCTTTGCCCACCCTACCGCACCGATCGTAAGGTTAGACCACCGCCAATTTGCTAGTGCGCCTTTGCCACCCTCCGGCACCGTGCGTGCCGCTACACCACCGCCAATTTGCGATCGATCACCAGCAGCACGCGCTCCAGCTCGTGGCCACGGCGCAGGATCAGGCCCGTCGCCGAGATCACGCTGTACATGCCTTGCTTGCGCGCCAGCCGCGGATCCTTCTCGATGCGATAGATCGGCACTTCCGAGGCACGGCGATAGACCGAGAACACGGCGCGATCCCTGAGGAAATCGATGGCATAGTCGCGCCACTCGCCGTCGGCGACCATGCGGCCGTAGAGATTGAGAATACGGTGCAGCTCGAGCCGGTTGAACGTCACCCGGCTCGGTTGCGTCGTCGCAGCGGCGTGACGCGCCGCCGCGCGCTGCTCGCTCGGATCGGCATCCTCCGACAGACTCATGGAGCGCTTCCTCATCGCACGGTATGACCCGCGTCCGCGAAGACCGTCCCCGGAACCGCAGATCATCATGACAGTGATATGATTGCGCCAACCGTTCCCCGCCGCAAGGCCCCTTGATGGAACTCGCTGGCTCAACTTATCGGAATCAAGGCACACGCATGGGTGGAACTTCCTCGCGGCAAACCGTCACGGGATCGTTAGCAGGAATCATAGTCTCGCCGCTTTTCCGCCCATCGACTGCCGCCCTGCATTGCGAAAAGACTCACGTGCGTTGACCCGGTCCTTTCGGTTCCGGATTCCTCAGCCCCCAGCCCCCCGGGGTCGAACAGGATCGGGTCTGTACGCGCGACAAGGAGGGCCAACGCAAGTTGGTCCTTTTTTGTTTGTGTCGGGATGTTTCTGCCGCCGACCGACCGTCTCTCCAAACATCCGCGCGAAGACTCTCACATCCTGAAGGCCACGCCCTTGCGCGGCGTCTCGAAGGATGAAAGGCCCGGCCGCGCCAGCAGGGGTCTGCCTGGTTCGAGACGGCGCTGACGCGCCTCCTCACCATGAGGGTTGAGAGTGCGTTCGAGTCGGAAGTTTCGAAGCGCGCGCGCTTCAGTGCAGCGACGTGTAAGCCGCGCCCAGCATCGGGCCGGGCTTCTCCCGGCTGCCATCCTGGACGTAGACCACCGCGCCGTCGACGCCGTCGCGCGTGAGGTTCTCGATCGGCACCGTCCAGCTTTCCGGACGCCCGGTCCAGTCACCGACCTTGAGCACGTTGCGCACCACATTGTGATAGGTGACTTGCTGCCCGCGATTCTCGCCGCGGGTGATCGCGATCGGGACCGACCGGGCGATCGAACAGATCCAGACCTCGCCATGCGAGATTGCCGGCTCGTTGCTCGCGGCCACCGACACGTTGATCTGCTTGCCCGCGAGCGACATCGTCACCGGCACGCTCATCACGCCCTTGCCCTTGTCAGCTTTGCCGATGGCAGTCTCGATGCCGGTACGGTCGCTGCCGATGACGTGGGTCGAGCCGTTGACCACGACCTGCGGCGTGTAGACCTCGCGGTCGCCGCGCATGCGCGAATAGGCACGCTGGCGTGCAGAAAAGCGCGAATCCGCCAGCGTGTCCTTCCAGCCCAGATAGTCCCAATAATCGATCGGCATGCTCAGCGCGATGATCGACGGGTCTTTGGAGAGATCGCCGATGATCTGGTCGGCGGGCGGACATGAGGAGCAGCCCTGCGAGGTGAACAATTCGACAACGGCGCGGGGATCAGCCTGTGCGGGACGGATGACGGCGACGATCGCACAGATGCCGAGGGCGCCCGACCAGAGGGCACCGGACCAACGTGAAACCAGATGAGAAGCCGTCATTGTTGTCATGTCGAACGCCGCACACCATTGCTCGTGGGAAGGGAGATCTTATCGCCGGATGGTCACCGTAGTCTTACGGGGCGCGGCACACTCGACCGTCCAGGCAAACCGTCCAAAGGAAGGTTTTTCCGCCGGGCGGGCCCATCTGGAGCATGCCGCAAACGCATGAAGGCGGCCTTGTGATAGGCCGCCTTCATTTAACCTTCTACTCACTTCGCAGTGAGCCACCGTTCACAAATCCGCGCTTAGGCCGCGAGCTTGCGCAGCACGTAGTGCAGGATACCGCCGTTGCGGTAGTAGTCGAGCTCGTCCAGCGTATCGATGCGGCAGAGCAGCGAAACGCGCTGCAACGAGCCGTCGCCGGAGACGATCTCCGCGGTCAGCTTCTGGCGCGGCTTGAGGTCGCCGACGAGGCCGCGCAGCGTGACCTTCTCGTCGCCCTTCAGGCCGAGCGATGACCAGGAGGTGCCTTCCTCGAAGGTCAGCGGCAGCACGCCCATGCCGACCAGGTTGGAGCGATGGATGCGCTCGAAGCTCTGGCAGATCACGGCGCGCACGCCGAGCAGACGGGTGCCCTTGGCAGCCCAGTCGCGCGAGGAGCCGTTGCCGTATTCGGCGCCGGCGAACACCACCAGCGGCACCTGCTCCTGCTGGTACTTCATCGCGGCGTCGTAGATCGACATCTGCTCGCCGTCGGGCCAGTGCTTGGTGAGGCCGCCTTCCGGAATGTTGCCGTCGGCGCCCTTGAGCATGAAGTTCTTGATGCGGATGTTGGCGAAGGTGCCGCGCATCATCACTTCATGGTTGCCGCGGCGCGTGCCGTATTGGTTGAAGTCGGCGGGACGCACCTGATGCTCGCTGAGATATTTGCCCGCGGGCGAGGTGAGCTTGATCGAGCCGGCCGGCGAGATGTGATCGGTGGTGATCTTGTCGCCGAACATGGCGAGGATGCGCGCCTCGACGATATCGGTGACCGGCTCCGGCTCCTTCTTCATGCCGTCGAAATAGGGCGGGTTCTGCACGTAGGTCGAAGACATGTTCCAGCGATAGGTCTCGCTCTCGACCGTCTTGATCTTGCGCCAATTGGTGTCGCCCTTGAACACGTCGGCATACTTCTTCTTGAAGATCGACGCGGTCACGAACTTCTTCATGAAGGCGTTGATCTCCTTCGTCGTCGGCCAGATGTCCTTCAGGTACACCGGCTTGCCGTCCTTGCCCTCGCCGAGCGGCTCGGTGGCGAGGTTCTTGGTGACGCTGCCCGCGAGCGCGTGGGCGACGACCAGCGGCGGCGAGGCCAGGTAATTCGCCTGCACGTCCGGCGAGACACGGCCCTCGAAGTTGCGGTTGCCGGAGAGCACGGCCGCCGCGACGATGCCGTTGTCGTTGATCGACTTCGAGATCTCCTCAGGCAGCGGACCGGAATTGCCGATGCAGGTGGTGCAGCCGAAGCCGACCAGGTTGAAGCCGACCTTGTCGAGATCCTTCTGCAGACCGGAATCGGCCAGATAGCCCGCGACGACCTGGCTGCCCGGGGCGAGCGAGGTCTTCACCCACGGCTTGGCCTTGAGGCCCTTCGCCGCGGCGTTGCGCGCCAGCAGGCCGGCGCCGATCAAGACGCTCGGGTTCGAGGTGTTGGTGCAGGAGGTGATGGCGGCGATGACGACGTCGCCATGGCCGATCTCGAAGTCCTTGCCCTCGACGGCAAAGCGCTTGTTCGGCTCCTCGGCCTTCTTGTACTCGGTGCCGAGCGCAAGCGAGAAGCCTTCGGCGACCGACGGCAGCGCGATGCGGCCTTCGGGACGCTTCGGACCGGCCATCGAGGGAACGACGTCGGCGAGGTCGAGCGTCAACGTCTCCGTGAACACCGGATCGGCCGACTTGGCGGTGCGGAACAGCCCTTGCGCCTTGGCATAGGCCTGCACCAGCGCAACGCGCGGCGCTGCGCGGCCCGAGGTCTTGAGGTAATCGATCGCGGCGGCATCGACCGGGAAGAAGCCGCAGGTCGCGCCGTATTCGGGCGCCATGTTGGCGATGGTCGCCTTGTCGGCGACGGAGAGATTGTCGAGGCCGGGGCCGAAGAACTCGACGAACTTGCCGACAACGCCGAGCTTGCGCAGCATCTGCGTCACGGTGAGCACGAGGTCGGTCGCGGTGACGCCTTCCTTCATCGCGCCCTTCAGCTTGAAGCCGACGACGTTGGGCAGCAGCATCGACAGCGGTTGGCCGAGCATGCAGGCTTCCGCCTCGATGCCGCCGACGCCCCAGCCGAGCACGGCGAGACCGTTGACCATGGTGGTGTGAGAGTCGGTGCCGACCAGCGAGTCAGGGTAAGCGACCTCGAAGGTGCCGGTCTTCTTGCCGACCGTCATCTTCTCCTTCCTGGTCCAGACCGTCTGGGAGAGATATTCGAGATTGACCTGATGGCAGATGCCGGTGCCGGGCGGCACGACGGAGAAGTTCGAGAACGCCTTCTGGCCCCACTTCAGGAACTCGTAGCGCTCCTGGTTCTGCTTGTATTCCTCGGTGACGTTCTTGCCGAAAGCCTTGTTGTCGCCGAAGAAGTTCACGATCACGGAGTGGTCGATGACGAGATCGACCGGCACCAAGGGATTGATCTTCTCGGCATCGCCGCCGAGCTTCTGCATCGCGTTGCGCATCGCGGCGAGGTCGACCACCGCGGGCACGCCGGTGAAGTCCTGCATCAAGACGCGCGCCGGGCGGAAGGCGATCTCATGCTCCAGCGATTTCTTGCGCAGCCATTTCGAGACGGCGACGATGTCCTCTTTCTTGACCGAACGGCCGTCCTCGTTGCGCAGCAGGTTCTCGAGCAGGACCTTCATCGAATAGGGAAGTTTGGAAATTCCCTTCAGACCATTCTTCTCGGCCGTGGGCAGGCTGTAATAGACATAGGTCTTGGCGCCGACCTTGAGAGTCTTTTTGCATTTGAAGCTGTCGAGCGAGGTCATGTAGGAGATCCCAATTGTTAGTTATACCCGGCAGGGTATTTTAACACCGTCAGCGTATCAGGCTGGGCCGCTTGCCAGGGGCGGGTTGGCTTGCTGCATCAAGTAGTTCCGGGCTTATAGAAGCTTTCTAACCGCGCCGCCACAGCCACAATCGTGCCCGCAGCAATCGCGAGCCAAAAATTCCCATGCGCTACCCCAAGTTTTCCTGAGGCCTCGAATTGAGTGACTTGAAACGAGGCGAGATGCAGCTCTCCGGGCGCGGGGTCACCTGCGTGCGCGGCGGCCGCGAGGTGTTTGCCGGGCTCGATTTCGCAGCCGTCGCCGGCGAAGCCGTGGCGGTCGTCGGGCGCAACGGATCGGGCAAGACCTCGCTGCTGCGGCTGATCGCGGGGCTGCTCGTGCCGGCGGGAGGCAGGATCGCGCTGGAGGGCGGCGATACCGAGCTGACCCTGCCCGAGCAGTGCCACTATCTCGGCCATCGCGATGCCCTGAAGCCGGCCCTCAGCGTGGCGGAAAATCTGACATTCTGGGCCGATTTTCTCGGCGGCGAGCGCCTTGACGCGGCCAAAAGTCTCGCCGCCGTCGGGCTCGACCATGCCACCCATCTGCCCGCCGGCTTCCTGTCCGCCGGCCAGCGCCGCCGGCTGTCGCTGGCCCGCCTGTTGACGGTCCGCCGCCCGGTCTGGCTGCTGGACGAGCCGACCAATGCGCTCGACGTGGCCGGCCAGGACATGTTCGGCGGCCTGATGCGCGAGCACCTCGCCCGCGGCGGCCTGATCATCGCCGCGACGCACGCCCCGCTCGGGATCGAATCGCGGGAGCTGCGGATCGGGGGTGCGGCGTGATTTCGGCGGACCCTCAGCTTTCCAAGCGGCTCGAAGCCGTTGGACGACCCTATTCCGCAGGAAGGGCCCCCACTTCATGACGGCCCTATCCGCCCTCATTCGCCGGGACATCCGGATCGCGCTTCGGGTTGGTGGCGGGGCGCTGATCGGGGTGCTGTTCTTCCTGACCGTGGTGGTGCTGATGCCGTTCGCGGTCGGGCCGGATCTGGCGCTGCTGTCGCGGCTGGGGCCGGCCATTCTCTGGCTCGGCGCGCTGCTGGCGAGCCTGCTCACCCTCGACCGGCTGTTCATGGCCGACCACGAGGACGGCTCGCTCGACCTGATCACGATGAGCCAGACGCCGCTGGAACTCGCCTGCGCCGCCAAGGCGCTGGCGCATTGGCTGGCCGCCGGCCTGCCGCTGATTGTCGCAACCCCTGTGCTCGGCCTCTTGCTCAATCTCGACATGGTCGCGACCAGCGCCGTGGCGCTGACGCTGCTGGCGGGCACGCCGGCCCTGACCTTCACCGGCATGATCGGCGCGGCGCTGGCGGTGACGCTGCACCGGGGCGGGCTGCTGATGGCGGTGCTGGTGCTGCCGCTGTCGATTCCCGTCCTGATTTTCGGCGTGGCGGCCTCGCAGGCCGTGATCGTCGGCCCGATGACGTTCGGTGCGCCGTTCTCGATCCTGTGCGCGCTGTCCCTGGTCAGCCTCGTGGTCGGCCCGTTCGCAGCCGCAGCGAGCCTGCGGCATGGGCTTGATTGAGATGGGCCTTGACCCCGATCAACTTTCGCTCGGGACTTTCGTGCTGATTGCCTGAGCGGCCACCGATGATTATCAGGGTACCATGTCACTGATCGACCTCGCCAACCCGACCCGGTTCCTCGCGCTAACAGCGCGGGTGTTGCCGTGGCTCGCGGCCGCGACCGTCATCATGCTCGCGATCGGCCTCTACCAGTCTGCCAACGCGCCAGACGACTATCAGCAGGGAGCGACCGTCAAAATCATGTTCATCCACGTGCCCAATGCGTGGCTGTCGATGTTCGTCTGGGCCGTGATGAGCATCGCCTCGCTGGGCACGCTGGTGTGGCGGCATCCGCTGGCCGACGTCGCCGCCAAAGCCGCAGCGCCGATCGGCGCCGCCTTCACCTTCCTCGCGCTGCTCACGGGCTCGCTGTGGGGCCGGCCGATGTGGGGCACCTATTGGGAATGGGATGCGCGGCTCACATCGGTGCTGATCCTGTTTCTGATGTATCTCGGCCTGATGGCGCTGTGGCGCGCGGTCGACGATCCTTCGCGCGCGGCTCGCGCCGCCGCGGTGCTGACCCTGGTCGGCGCGATCAATTTGCCGATCATCAAGTTCTCGGTCGACTGGTGGAACACGCTGCACCAGCCGGCCTCGGTGATGCGCATCGGCGGATCGGCCCTCGACAAATCGTTCCTGATTCCGCTGCTGGTGATGGCGATCGCCTTCACGCTGCTGTTCGTCACGCTGCATCTGGCGGCGATGCGCAACGAAATCCTGCGCCGCCGGGTCCGCTCCCTGCAAATGATGCAGGCGAGCCGCGCGGCGTTCTCGAGCGAAGCGGGCTCCGGTTCGCGCGGACAAAACGCGTCGAACGAAGTCGGGGCCGCATGATCATGTCGCTCGGTCCTTATGCATCCTTCATCGTGACGTCCTATGCCGCAGCGGCCGTCGTGGTCGCGATCCTGGTCGGCTGGATCGTGCTCGATTATCGCAACCAGACGCAGCGCCTGCGCGAGCTCGACCGCAGCGGCATCACCCGCCGCTCCGGCCGCAGCGCGGTGGACGCCCCATGAGCGATCCATCGACCCCCGCAGCGCCGCAGCGCCGCACCTTCCTGATGGTGCTGCCGCTGATCGCCTTCATTGCCCTTGCGCTGCTGTTCTGGTTCCGGCTCGGCAGCGGCGATCCCTCGCGAATTCCGTCCGCGCTGATCGGGCGGCCGGCGCCGCAAACGCTGCTGCCGCCGCTCGAGGGATTGCTGGCCGACAATGCGCCCGTGCCGGGGCTCGATCCGGCCGCCTTCAAGGGCAAGGTCAGCCTCGTCAATGTCTGGGCGTCCTGGTGCGTGCCTTGCCATGACGAAGCCCCGCTCCTGACCGAGCTCGCCAAGGACAAGCGTTTCCAGCTCGTCGGCATCAATTACAAGGACGCGGCCGACAATGCGCGCCGCTTCCTGGGGCGCTACGGCAACCCGTTCGGCCGCGTCGGCGTGGATGCCAACGGCCGGGCCTCGATCGAATGGGGCGTCTACGGCGTACCGGAGACCTTCGTCGTCGGGCGCGAAGGCACCATCGTCTACAAGCTGGTCGGTCCGGTCACGCCGGACAATCTGCAGAAGGTGTTATTGCCGCAGATGGAGAAGGCGCTGAAGGCGGGGTCGTAGAACGGTCGCGCGTCCCGGACGCTGCGCACCGCTGCAGAGCCGGGACCAATGTCACCGCGACGACGGTTTGGAGAGAGCCTGGGTCCCGGCTCGCGCTTCGCGCGTCCGGGACACGAGACCGACTACCCCTTCCTGACATCCCCCCCTTCGGCCTCGCTCGCCTCCAGCGACACCGGCTCGAGATGGTAGCGCTTGGTCAGCGGCATCTGGGCGATGGCGAAGATCATGGTCAGCGGGGTCACGCCGAACACCTTGAAGTTCACCCAGAAGTCCGTGCTCTGCGTGCGCCAGACGATCTCGTTCAGCACCGCCAGGCCGGCGAAGAACAGCGCCCAGCGCAGCGTGAGGATGCGCCAGCCCTGCGGCGTCAAATTGAACATCTGGTCGAACATCACGGCGATGAAGGAGCGGCCAAACAAAAGGCCGCCGCCGAGGATCGCGGCGAACAGGCCATAGATGATGGTCGGCTTGACCTTGATGAAGGTCTCATCGTGCAGCACCAGCGTCAGCGTGCCGAACACCAGCACGATCACGCCTGTGACGATCGCCATGATCGGAATGTGGCGCGTCACCACATAGGACGCCGCCATCGCCGCCGCGATCGCGACCATGAAGGCGCCGGTGGCGGCGAACAGATTGAACTTGGCGTTGACGAAGAAGAACACGAGCAGCGGACCGAGCTCGGTCGCAAGCTTGAACAGCGGATGCGGCTGGGTCTTGTCCATGCTCTAGCTTTCGATTCCGGCAATGGCGCGGGCGAAATCGCGCGCGGTGAACGGCGCGAGATCGTCGACGCCTTCGCCGACGCCGATGAAATGCACCGGCAGTTTGAATTTTTCCGCGAGCGCGACCAGGATGCCGCCGCGCGCGGTGCCGTCGAGCTTGGTCATCACCAGGCCAGTGACCCCGGCGGTGCGATGGAAGGCCTCGACCTGCGACAGCGCGTTCTGGCCGACGGTCGCGTCGAGCACCAGCAGCACCGCATGCGGCGCAGTCGCATCCACCTTGCGGATGACGCGCACGACCTTTTCGAGCTCGTTCATCAGCTCGGCCTTGTTTTGCAAGCGCCCGGCGGTGTCGATCAGCAGCACGTCGACATTCTGCTCCTTCGCCGCGGTGAGCGCGTTGAAGGCGAGGCTTGCGGAGTCCGAGCCCTGCGCCCCGGCGATGACGGGTGTCTTGGTCCGCTCGCCCCACACCTTGAGCTGCTCGATCGCGGCCGCGCGAAACGTGTCGCCGGCGGCCAGCATCACCTTGCGCCCTTCGGAGGCGAATTTTTGCGAGAGCTTTCCGATGGTGGTGGTCTTGCCGGAGCCGTTGACCCCGACCACGAGAATGACGAACGGCTTTTTGGCGGTGTCGATCTCGAGCGGCTTTGCCACCGGCGCCAGCACCTTCTCGACCTCGGTCGCGACGACATCCTTGACCTCGTCCGCCGAGATCGCCTTGTCGTAGCGGCCGGTGCCGACCGCATCGGCAATGCGGACCGCGACGGAGGTGCCGAGATCGGCGCGCAATAGCACGTCCTCGATGTCGTCGAGCATGGCGCGATCGAGCTTGCGCTTGGTCACAAGGTCGGCGACCGCGGTCCCGAGCGAGGACGAGGTGCGCTTCAGCCCGTTGGACAGGCGGCGCCACCAGCTCAGCTTGGGGGGATCTGACGTGGTATCGTTCATGGCGGGGGTGTGTTAGCCGTTCCGGCCTCCAAACGAAAGTCTTGACCGAAAGTCCTGCAATTGCCCGATGTTCCCCAATTGACCGCCGACGAGATCATGGCGCGCGTGCTCCATCGCGACGGGCTGATGCTGGTCATCGACAAGCCGTCCGGTCTGCCGGTGCATCGCGGCCCCAAGGGCGGCGCCAATCTGGAGGCCTCGTTCGACGCATTGCGTTTCGGCCTGCCGCGGCCGCCGGTGTTGGCCCACCGGCTGGACAAGGACACCTCCGGCTGCCTCGTGCTCGGCCGCCATCGCAAGGCGACCGCATCGCTCGGCCTCCTCTTCAAGCACGGCAAGATCGGCAAGACCTACTGGACCGTGGTCGAGGGCGGACCGGCCGAGGACGAAGGGATCATCGACATGCCGCTCGGCCGGCTCAATGCCGAGCGCGGCTGGTGGCAGAAGCCCGATCCCGAGGGACAGAAGGCGATCACCAACTGGAAAGTGATGGGCCGCGGCGGCGACGGCCTGACCTGGCTCGCAATGGAACCGGTGACCGGGCGGACCCATCAATTGCGGGTGCATTCGGCCGCGACCGGCTGGCCGATCTTCGGCGATAACATTTACGGCAACGGCCCGCGCTTCGGCGAGCCGAAGCTGCACCTACATTCCCGCGAGATCGTGATCCCGATCTCCCGGAACAAGGAACCCGTCCGGGTCGTGGCGCCGGCCCCGCCCCATATGCACGAGAAGCTGCGCGCCTGCGGGTGGAACGGGGAATAGCTGCTGCTGGAGTTCACCTCTCGCGCTCTTGTCCGCCGAAGCCTTGGCGGATGCGGAAGAGGCAGACCATCAAGCCCATGGTTTACCAAACCTTCAGTGCTCGCCTCTAATGATAGCGGTTGCTTAGAACAAGCTTCTGTAACCGCTCAGGACGAGCAACGCGTCATGTCCACGGCCGGGCTATCGATCATCGACGAGGTCGAATCCGCGATTCGCGCGGGCTCGCCGGAAAAGGGCCTGGCAACGGCCCGCCGCGTCACCGACCTGTTCCTCTCCTCCGCCGGCAGTTTCGACGACGAACAGATCGCGTTGTTCGATGAGGTGCTCGATCGCCTGATCGGCACCATCGAGCTGCGCGCGCTTGCCGACATGGGCGCACGCATCGCGCTCGCCGAGATCAGCGCGCAGCTGGCGCCGGTGGCTCAGGCGCCGCCCTCGGTGATCCGCCGCCTCGCCAGCAATGACGAGATCCGCATCGCCGGTCCCGTGCTGCAGGAATCCGCCCGCCTCGACGACGGCGAGCTGGTGAAGATCGCATCATCCAAAGGCGAGCCGCATCTGCTCGCGATCGCTGGTCGCTGGTGGCTGAAGGAGATCGTCACCGACGCGTTGCTGGCGCGCCGCTATCCCAGCGTCAGCCGCAGGCTCGCCGCCAATCCCGGCGCGCGCGTCTCCGGAAACGGATTCGCCGTGATGGTCGCCCAAGCCGAGTCGGATCCCGAGCTTGCCGTCAGCGTCGGCGTCCGCGTGGACCTGCCGTCGGAGCTCCGCCGCCGCTTGCTGCACTCGGCGACCGATGCCGTGCGCGCCCGCCTGCTATCGCGCGCGCCGCCGCATCTGTTCGAGGAAATCCAGAGCGCGATCGCGGCCATCGCCGTCGGCGTCGAGCGCGAGATGTCGAGCGTCCGCGATTTCGAAGGCGCCAAACGCGCGATTGCAATGCTCAAGGCAACCGGCCAGCTCAATGAGGCGACGTTGCTCGGCTTCGCCAAGCAGCGACGTTACGAGGAGACCGCCGCGGCCCTGGCAGCCATGTCCGGATCGACTGTCGAAGTCATTCGCCCGCTGATGCAGAGCCTGCGCGACGACGGCCTGCTGGTGCCGTGCAAGGCAGCGCAGCTCAGCTGGGACACGACCGTGTCCGTGCTCGAAAGCCGTTTTGCGACCGGCGCGATGAAGCCTGCGGATCTCGCGCGGGCGCAAGGCCACTATGCGCACATGACGCCGGAGAATGCGCGGCGGACGCTGCGATTCTGGCAGGTAAGGGCGTCGTAAACGGGCGGTCTAAGGCACGGCGCATCAACACTCTCAGTGTCGTCCCTGCCCCGTGCGCAATTGCGCACTAGGCGGGGACGACGTCGAGGATAGAGCGCCGCGCACTATTCGCAGCCTTATGATGTGGTGAGCCGCTCGCCATCGCTGCCGGCGATCCTGAGCGGCACGACGGTTCCCACTTGCCCGCCCGAAATCGCCACCGGCAGATAGTGCTCCGTGCGGCCCTGCCGGTCGCCCTCGATCAACACATCGCGCGTTGCGCCGATCTCGGCTTGCAGCCGCTTGCGCAGTGCTGCTTCGCCCGCCGCACGCAGCCGCTTGGCGCGTTGCTTGATCAGCGCCCCCGCAACCTGCGGCATCTTCGCAGCCGGCGTGCCGGGACGCGGCGAATAGGGGAAGACGTGCAGGAATGTCAGGCCGCATTGTTCGACGAGATCGAGCGAACGCGAGAACATTTCATCCGTCTCGGTCGGGAAGCCCGCGATGATGTCGGCGCCGAGGGCGATGTCCGGGCGCAGCCGGCGCACCTGGTCGCAGAATGCGATCGCATCCTGCCGCGAATGCCGCCGCTTCATGCGCTTCAGGATCATGTCGTCGCCTGACTGTAGCGACAGATGCAGATGCGGCATCAGCCGCGCATCATCAGCGATGGCATCGAGCAGGTCCGCATCCGCCTCGATCGAGTCGATCGACGAGATGCGCAGGCGCCGCAGCTCCGGCACGTGACGCAAGATCTGCTTCGTCAGCATGCCGAGCTTCGGCGCGCCGGGCAGGTCGGCGCCGTAGCTGGTGAGATCGACGCCGGTCAGCACGATCTCGGCATGGCCGCGTTCGACCAGCGTCCGCACCTGCTCGACCACCGCGCCCATCGGCACCGAACGCGAATTGCCGCGGCCAAACGGGATGATGCAGAAGGTGCAGCGATGGTCGCAGCCGTTCTGCACCTGCACGAACACGCGCGGCAGGCCGCTCGCATAGCCGTCGACGAGATGCGGCGCCATCTCCTTCACCGCCATGATGTCGCTGACGGCGATCTTCTCGCTGGCGCCGAGGTCGAAAGCGCTCCGCGTCTCCTGCCACGCAGACGCACGCATCTTGTCGTCATTGCCGACGACGCGATCGACCTCGGTCATATCGGCGAACATTGAGCTTTGCGTCTGCGCCGCGCAACCGGTGACGACGATGCGCGCACCGGGCCGTTCGCGCTTCAGCTTGCGGATCGACTGGCGCGCCTGCGCCACCGCCTCGTTGGTGACGGCGCAACTGTTGATGACGATGGTGTCGGAAAGACCCGCGCCCTCGGCCTCACGGCGGATCACCTCGGCCTCGAAGGCATTGAGGCGGCAGCCGAAGGTGACGATGTCGACGGCCATCAGGCGACCGGCGCGAACAGCGCCGGATCGAATCTGCCTTCATATTCGAAGGTCGCCGTGCCCGTCATCAGCACGTGGTCGTCGCGCTCGCGCCATTCGATGCCGAGCTTGCCGCCGGGCAGCGTGATCTCGACATTGCGCTCGGCCCGCTTCAGGCGGGCCGCCGCAACCGCCGTGGCGCAGGCCGCCGAGCCGCAGGCCTTGGTCAGGCCTGCACCACGCTCCCACGTTCGGATCGTGATGTGCTTGTCATCGACGATATGGGCGAGTGTGATATTGGCGCGCTCCGGGAAGATCGGATGGTTTTCGAGCAGCGGACCGAAACGCTCGAGATCGTAGGCGTCGACGTCGTCGACCCAGAAGATCGCGTGCGGATTGCCCATGCTCACCACGGAGGGCGAATGCAGGATCGGATTGTCGATCGGCCCGATCTGCAATTCGATGTAGCGGGTGTCGCGGAACTCTTCCGCCAGCGGGATATCCTGCCAGCCGAACTTGGGCGCACCCATGTCGACGGTGTAGAGATCCGGCGCGGGGCCCTGCCAGGCATTGAGCAGGCCCGCTTCCGTCTCGAACGTCGCGGTGGTCTGCCCGTTCTTCTCGAAAATGCGCCGCACCACACAGCGCATGCCGTTGCCGCAGGCACCGGCCTCCGAGCCGTCATTGTTGTAGATGCGGATGAAGGCTTCGGTGCCGTCGAGCCGCGGCTTCTGCAGCACCATGAGCTGGTCGTAGGCCACGCCGCCGTTCGCGGACGCCACCGCGCGCGCATCGTCCGGCGTCACCTTTGCGGTGGAATCGCGCATGTCGACAACGACGATCTCGTTGCCGATGCCGTTCATCTTGGCAAATGCGTGGTTGGCCAGCGCGCTCATGAAAATTCCCGAATTTCGCCCGTCTTATATGGCGATCCTTGCCGGCTTGGCCAGTGTTTTGCCACCAGTCGCCAGAGGTCTGCCATGACGCATCTGTCATGGGACGAATTTGGCGCTCGCGTGTTAGAACGGCGCGTTCGCGCGAGCCGGGGGCGCGGCCGGGCGCAAAGACGGTTTTAGGCCTTGTTTGGTTAAGGCCTTGGGGAGAATAAAATGTTCAGGTTTCGTCGTCTCGCTCTGGCCGCGCTGATCCCGGCAGCGGCCTTGTCGTTTGGCCTGCCTGAGGTTCTGGCGCAAACCCCGAGCCCGGCACCGGCCGCCTCGGCAAGTCCCTCGCCGGCCCCGTCGGCTTCCCCCTCCCCGGCCGCCAGTGCCTCGCCTGCGCCTGCGGCAACGCCCTCACCGGCGCCATCGCCTGCGGCCAGCGCTTCGCCGACCCCGACAACGTCGCCCTCTCCCGCAGCCAGCGCCTCACCCAGCCCGGCGACACCGCCACCCGCTGCGGCCACAACACCTGCTCCGGTGCAGACCGCCGATCCGTTCGGCCTGGAGACCACGCTCGAATCCAGGAAGGTCGTGATGGTCAAGGGCACTGCCAATTGGGACTCGGCCTTCGACACGCTGGTCGACGCCTTCAAGGCGCTGAACGCGCTGCTGGACAAGCAGGGCATCAAGCACGCCGGCAATTCGATGATCGTCTACACCTCGACCGACGACACCGGCTTCACCTTTCTCGCCGAGATCCCGGTCGACCAGGATCCCAAGAGCTTGCCCAAGGACATGAGCATCGGCAAATCGCCAGAGGGCAAGGCGCTGAAATTCGTCCATCGTGGTTCCTACGACAACATGGACAACACCTACGAGGCGATCACCAATCATCTCGACGACAAGAGACTGGAAGCCAAGGACACCTTCATCGAAGAATATCTCACCGATCCCCTGAAGACCGCTGAGGACAAGCTCGTGATCAACGTTTTCGTGCCGCTGAAGTGAGAATGATGAAAAAGCCTACCGTATTTGTTACTTCCCTTGCCGCCGTTCTCGCGGCCACGCTGCCGGCAGCGCCTGCGCTCGCCGATGATTTCCCGTCCGCCATTTCGGTGAGCGGCGAGGCCAATATTTCCGTGGCGCCGGATCTCGCGCAGATCGATGCCGGCGTTGCCAGTGACGCCAAAACGGCAAAGGAAGCCTCCGACGCCAACAATGCCGCGATGGGCAAGGTGCTGCTGGCGCTGAAGGGCGCCGGCCTTGCCGAGAAGGACTATCAGACCTCGCGCTTGTCGCTGCAGCCGCAATATGGCCAGAACAAATCCACCGGCGCATCCCCGGTGGTCGGCTTCCGCGCCTCCAACCGTGTCACCGTGAAGATTCGCGACGTGACCAAGGTCGCCGGTATCATCGACACGCTGGTCGCCGCCGGCGCCAACGACATCGGCAATATCTCGTTCGAGGTGACGCAGGCGTCAAAGCTGCTCGACGATGCCCGCGAGCAGGCGGTGGCCGATGCACGGCGTAAGGCCGAAGTTTACGCCAAGGCCACCGGTGTCACGCTGGGCGCGCCGCTCAGCATCTCCGAGGGCGGCACCCCGATGCCGCTGTTCCAGGCGCGGATGGCGAAGGCGCCGATGGCGGCGCCTGCTGCGGTCGCACCAGGCGAGGAGACGCTGTCGGTGACGGTGAATGTGAGCTGGGCGATCAAGGCGAAAGAGCAATAAGTCTCGCCACGAGTTGTATGTGGGGCGAGAGCGAAGCTAGATCTCCACAACCTGCCCTGGCTGCATCGCCACGAACCGCTCCTGCGAAATTTTCGCCGCATCGAGCGCCTCGACCAGCGCCTTCGCCGGCGCGTCGATCGCTTCGTCCGTGAGCTGGAACGTGCCGTGGTGATGCCCGAGCGCGGCTTGCGCGCCGCAATCCGCCAGCGCCTTTACGGCATCCTCCGGATTCATGTGCTGATCGCGCATGAACCAGCGCGGCTCGTAGGCACCGATGGGAAGGATCGCCAGACGCAGCGGTCCGTGCTTCTCGGCGACGCGACGAAAATGCGTGCCGTCGCCATAGCCGGAATCGCAGACGACGTAGATTTTCCCCGCAGGCGTCTCCAGCACGAAGCTCGCCCACAGCGCCTTGTTGCGATCGAACATGCCGCGCGCGGTCCAGTGCCGGGTCGGCACCAGATGCACGGCGATGCCGCCGCCGAGCTCGACGCGGTCGTGCCAGTCGAAGGCTTCCACCTTGATGGTGGGATCCCAGCTGCGCATCGTGACGTCGTTGCCGAGCGGGGTGACCACGCGCGGGGCGAAATTCTTGGTGAGCCGCGACAGCGTCGCAATGTCCAGGTGATCGTAATGGCCGTGCGAGACCAGCACGACATCGATCTTCGGCAGCTTCTCGAACGCGATGCCGGGATCGTTGTGCCGCTTCGGCCCCGCCCAGGCGACCGGCGAGACCCGCATCGACCAGACGGGATCGACCAGAATGTTGAGGCCGCCGGTCTGGATCAGCCAACTGGCGTGGCCGACGAAGGAGAGCCGCACGTTGTCGCCGTCGACCCGCGCCGGCGGGGTATCGACATGGGGGCTGGGAGTCCAGTCGGGCCATTCGGCGCGCTTCCGCCTGCCGCCGAGCTGCCAGCGCAGCACCTCGCGCAGCGACTTTGGCGGCGCACCATCCGGATCGAAGAAGGTCAGGCCGTCGAAATGATCGGAGACCGGGCCGTCATAGGTTTTCATGCGAGAGATCCAAAGGGAGGGCACGCCGACCAGCGCGCCGGCTCCGGCAAGCAGTCCGAACAGGCGACGGCGGGTGATCGGCACGGGCGGCTTCAGCGATGGTGATGGAGGCGGGTCATTCTCTTTAATATGGGCGGTCCCGCAGGAAAAGGAACCGGGCGCCAAAACGGCCCTGTTTTCAGGGTCTTGCCTTGGCGAAGGCATCCCGACGCCCTAACTTTCCTTGACTTTTGGGCGTGGGCGGCGTTTAACCCCGCCACTTTCTCGGAAAGGCTTTCTTTTCGACCCGCCGACCGGCCTTAGGACCGGAGGTCAACGCCCGACAGCGCTGTGCGCCCTCGGGCGCAAAGGTGTTTGGACTTTCTTCTCCCTCGCCCCGCTCTTGCGGGGAGAGGTAAAACAGGACAACGGCATTGTTCGACAATCTGTCGGAACGGCTTGGTGGCATTCTCGATCGTCTGACGGGGCGCGGGGCGCTGACCGAAAAGGACGTCGACGCCGCGATGCGCGAGGTGCGACGCGCGCTGCTGGAGGCCGACGTCGCGCTCGAAGTCGTGCGCAGCTTCACCGAACGCGTCCGCGAGCAGGCGATCGGCGCCACCGTCGTCAAGTCGGTCACCCCCGGCCAGATGGTGGTCAAGATCGTCCATGACGAGCTGATCAACACGCTCGGTGCCGAAAGCCAGACCATCGACGTCAATTCCGTGCCGCCGGTGCCGATCATGATGGTCGGTCTGCAAGGCTCTGGTAAGACCACCACCACCGCAAAGCTCGCCCGCCGGCTGGTCCAGCGCGACAAGCGCAAGGTGCTGATGGCCTCGCTCGACGTCTATCGCCCGGCGGCGATGGAGCAGCTGGCCGTGCTCGGCCGCGATCTCGACATTCCGACCTTGCCCATCGTGGCGGGACAGCAGCCGCCGCAGATTGCGAAGCGCGCACTGGAGGCCGGCAAGCTCGGCGGCTACGACATCGTGCTGCTCGACACCGCCGGCCGCACCACGCTCGACGAAGAGATGATGGCGGAGGCAGCCGCGATCAAAGCTGCCGCCAATCCGCACGAAGTGCTGCTGGTCGCCGACAGCCTCACCGGCCAGGACGCGGTGAACCTTGCGCGCTCGTTCGACCAGCGCGTCGGCCTCACCGGCATCGTGTTGACTCGTGTGGACGGCGACGGCCGCGGCGGCGCCGCGCTGTCGATGCGCGCGGTGACCGGCAAGCCGATCAAGCTGATCGGCACCGGTGAAAAGACCGACGCGCTGGAAGATTTCCATCCTGATCGTATCGCCGGCCGCATCCTCGGCATGGGCGACGTGGTCTCGCTGGTCGAACGTGCCGCCGCCAACATCGACGCCGAGAAGGCCGCGCGCACCGCCGAGCGCATGCGCAAGGGTCAGTTCGACCTCAACGACATGCGCGAGCAGCTGTCGCAGATGGCCAATATGGGCGGCATCAGCGGGCTGATGGGCATGATGCCCGGCATCTCCAAGATGAAGAACCAGATCGCGGCGGCCGGCATCGACGACAAGATCTTGAAGCGCCAGGTCGCGATCATCGATTCCATGACGCGCGACGAACGCCGTCACCCCGACCTGCTCAAGGCCAGCCGCAAGAAGCGTATCGCAGCCGGCAGCGGCCAGAGCGTCGAGCAGGTCAACAAGCTGCTTAAGATGCACCGGAACATGGCCGACGTGATGAAGGCGATGGGCTCGGGCAAGCGCGGTCCGCTCGCCGGCATCGCACAGGCCATGGGTTTCGGCGGCGGCATGAAGATGCCTTCGCCCGACGAGATGAAGGCGATGCAGGAGAAGATGCAGGCCGGCGGTGGACAAGGTCTGCCCAGCCTGCCGAAGGATCTGCCACCCGGTCTTCGCTCGGGCCTGCCGAATTTGCCGGGGCTTACGGGCCTCAGCGGCAAGCCGACCCTTCCGGGGCTCGGCGGTTTCCCCGGCAAGAAGAAATGAGGAATTCGTCGCGTCGGGAGCGTAGGCATCTCGCGCGGCGCGAAAATACCAATCAACCGAACAAACTGTACTTTGAAGGAGAACTAGATGTCCGTCGTCATCCGCCTCGCCCGCGCAGGCACCAAGAAGCGCCCCGTCTATCACGTCGTCGTTGCCGATTCGCGCTTTCCGCGCGACGGCCGCTTCATCGAGCGTCTCGGTTATTTCAACCCGCTGCTGCCGAAGGACAACGAGGCGCGCCTCAAGCTCGACATGGACAAGGTGAAGGCCTGGGTCGCCAAGGGCGCGCAGCCGTCGGACCGCGTGGCCCGTTTCCTCGACGCTGCCGGCGTCAAGAAGCGCGAAGCCCGCAACAACCCGCAGAAGGCCGTGCCGCGCAAGGAGCGCAAGGCGCAGGCCGAAGCGGCCGCCAAGGGCTAAGGCTAGACCATGTCGGCGCTGGTCTGCGTCGCGCGGATCGGCGCCGCGCATGGTGTGCGCGGTGCGGTCAAACTGTGGACCTTCACCGAAGATCCCTTTGCCGTCAGGCGCTACGGTGCGCTGCTGTCCAAGGATGGCAAGCGCCAGTTCGAGGTTGCAACGGCGCGCGAGGCCAAAGATCATCTGGTCGCGACGTTCAAGGGCGTCACCACCCGCGATGAGGCCGAGCGCCTCAACGGCATCGAGCTCTACGTCGCGCGCGAAAAACTGCCCGCGACGGATGAGGACGAATATTACCACACCGATCTGATCGGGCTCGCCGCCGTCACCACGGACGGCGATGCGCTCGGCCGCGTGCTCGCGATCCATAATTTTGGCGCCGGGGACATCATCGAGATCGCCCCGCTCAAGGGTGCGACGCTGCTGCTGCCGTTCTCGAATGCGGTGGTGCCGGAAGTCGATATTGCCGGCGGCCGCGTGGTGATCGCGCTGCCGGAGGAGATCGAGGGCGACGACGAGAAGTCATCGTCATAACTTCTGGCCTGAGTTCATGCGCAGAGGTCGCGCGTGAAATGCGCAGGAGATTCCTGGGCGCGCCGGCCAGCGGAACTGAGAGCAAAGGTTCGGAGAGACATGTGAACGGACCGACGCCTCGCCTCGAATCTTCAATCAAAAATCACCTGAGTCCAATGCTCAAGAGCGATGGATTCGTCGGCTCCGGCCGCACTTTTCGTCGTGTCTCGGAAGATCTTATCCACGTCGTTCAGGTTCAAGGATCGCGGTTCGGCGGCGAGTTCGCCGTAAACCTCGGCATCCAGCCTCGGTCGATTCCGGATATCGCTGGCAATTCACCCGATCCAACGAAAATCCGAGAAGAGCTCTGCGAGTTTCGGCGAAGGCTGTCCGAAGCAAAAAGCGATCAATGGTGGGAACACGAAGGGTCAATTGAGAGCATGGACGCGGCCGTTCGGGCGGCGGCATTGGTCTACGCGACAATTGGTCGAAATCTATTCTCCGAGGTGTCTGGACCAGAATCTCCGTTGCAGAAGGTCACGCCTGCACAATTCGAGGCCGGCCAGTATAGCTTTTCGGGCTTCGGCTCCACGAAGGTTCGAATGGCGCGCTCATTGGCGCTCATGCGGCAATCGATTGGCAATCTGGCTGACGCCAACGCCTTCGCCCGGATTGCGCTGGCGAGTCTAGCAAATGCGTCCGCGCTACGTACGGAACTGGAAGAATTGTGTAGAGCAACGGAATCGAAGCAGACGTAACGAGACGCCGCGGCTGTGAAGATTGCCACTTGAATGCGGCCCCATGCCGGGTCTCGACCTGGCGCGCACGATGCCCTAACCAGCGATCATGACCCACCCCTCACCCTGGCGCGCGACGGTGCTGACGCTCTTCCCCGAGATGTTTCCGGGACCGCTCGGCGTGAGCCTCGCCGGCCGGGCGCTCGCCTCGGGCCTCTGGGAGATCGAAGCGCGGGACATCCGGGCTTCCGCCACCGACCGCCACCGCAGCGTTGACGACACCCCGGCCGGCGGCGGTCCGGGCATGGTGCTTCGAGCGGATGTTTTGGCGGCTGCGATCGATGCTGCCGAAATCGGCCCGGAGCGGCCTCGCCTGCTGATGAGCCCGCGTGGTCGGCCATTGACCCAGGCCCGGGTTAGGGAGTTCGCCCGGGGCCCCGGCCCCCTGATCGTTTGCGGGCGGTTCGAGGGGATCGACCAGCGGGTGATCGACGGGCGGGGCCTGGAGGAGGTCTCGATCGGCGATTACGTGCTGTCTGGGGGCGAAATCGCCGCGATGGCGCTGATCGACGCCTGTGTCAGGCTCCTGCCGGGGGTGATGGGCAAGGAGGCCTCGGGAACCGAGGAAAGTTTTTCGGACGGCTTGCTCGAGTACCCCCAATACACCCGTCCGCAGCTGTTCGAGGGGACTCCGATCCCTGAGATCCTGACCTCCGGCGACCACGCCAAGGTCGCCAGCTGGCGGCGGGCGCAATCCGAGGCCCTGACGGCGGCCCGGCGGCCCGATTTGTGGGCCCAGATCCCACCCAAGCCGGCGAATCGACCCGGTCGCCAAAAAACGCCAAAAAACAAGACAGACGGGTGACAAACGCTCCGGCTTGCCTTATAGCAGCGGCCAAATCCGCAATGGCTGGATAGACGAATTTTGCGCAGCCCCCCGTTTCCAGGGCTGGGCGCGCCGATGGAGATTTACCCATGAACCTGATCAAGCAGCTCGAGCAAGAGCAATTCGACAAGCTGTCCGCCGGCAAGGACATTCCGGAATTCGGTCCCGGCGACACCGTGATCGTCAACGTGAAGGTCGTCGAAGGCGACCGCACTCGCGTGCAGGCCTATGAGGGCGTCTGCATCGGCCGTTCCGGCGGTGGCCTCAACGAGAGCTTCACCGTGCGCAAGATCTCCTACGGCGAGGGCGTGGAGCGCGTGTTCCCGGTGATGTCGCCGATGATCGACTCGATCAAAGTGGTGCGCCGCGGCAAGGTGCGTCGCGCCAAGCTTTATTACCTGCGTCAACTGCGCGGCAAGTCGGCCCGTATCGTCGAGAAGCAGGACCGCCAAGCGGCCGTCGGCGAGTAAGCTTCGCCCACCAGGCAAGTTTTCGAAAGCGCGGGGCTCGGCTCCGCGCTTTTTTGTTGCGCGCCACTGTCATTGCGAGGAGCCCTTGCGACGAAGCAATCCAGACTGTCTCCGCGGATGCATTTCTGGATTGCTTCGCTGCGCTCGCAATGACGAGCCGAAACTCTCGCGCTTTTGCCGCTGCATGCTATATAGCTTCTAGAATGTTTCCAGATCGGACCAGCCTCGTCCCCGTCAAGCGCATCGTCATCGACGATCGCTCGCGGCTGCCTGGCCGGTTCTTCGGACGCTTCGCGACCTCGGCAACGTCAGAGCTTAGCCGCGCAGCCTAACAGCTGCGCTGACGATTTTGTTGCCCGCGCGCTCTGCCGCGCTCATCGCTGACACACATTCTTCGGAGCTCAAGCTCATGTCCAAGCCGACCACCCTGTACGACAAGATCTGGAACGACCATCTGGTGCACGAAGCCGAGGACGGCACCTGCCTGCTCTACATCGATCGCCACCTGGTGCATGAGGTGACCTCACCGCAGGCGTTCGAAGGCCTGCGCGTCACGGGACGCAAGGTCCACGCGCCCGAGAAGACGCTCGCCGTCGTCGACCACAACGTGCCGACCACCGATCGCACCAAGCCGAATCCCGATCCTGAAAGCATCGAGCAGATCAAGGCACTGGCCGAGAACGCCAAGGAATTCGGCATCGAATATTACAACGAGTTCGACAAGCGCCAGGGCGTCGTCCACGTCATCGGCCCCGAGCAGGGTTTTACGCTGCCCGGCACCACCATCGTCTGCGGTGACAGCCACACCTCGACGCATGGTGCGTTCGGCGCGCTCGCACACGGCATCGGAACCTCCGAGGTCGAGCATGTGCTGGCGACACAGACGCTGATCCAGAAGAAGGCCAAGAACATGCGCGTCACCGTCGACGGCAAATTGCCCGACGGCGTGACCGGCAAGGATATTATTCTGGCCATCATCGGCGAGATCGGCACCGCGGGCGGCACCGGCTACGTGCTGGAATATGCTGGCGACGCGATCAGCGCGCTCAGCATGGAAGGCCGCATGACGGTCTGCAACATGTCGATCGAAGGCGGCGCCCGCGCCGGTCTCGTCGCGCCCGATCAGAAGGCGTTCGACTTCCTGCGCGGCCGCCCGAAGGCGCCGAAGGGCGCGGACTGGGATGCGGCCATGCGCTACTGGGAGAAGCTGCGCTCCGACGACGGCGCGCATTTCGACAACGAGCTGCGCCTCGATGCGGCCAAGCTGCCGCCGATCGTGACCTGGGGCACGAGCCCGGAGGACGTCATCTCGGTGACCGGCATCGTGCCCGACCCCGACAAGATCGCGGACGAGGCCAAGCGTCTCTCCAAGCATCGCGCCCTGAAATACATGGGCCTGACCGCGGGAACGAAGATCACCGACATCAAGGTCGACCGCATCTTCATCGGCTCCTGCACCAACGGCCGCATCGAGGACCTGCGCGCGGCGGCAAAGATTGCTGAAGGCAAGCACGTCTCGGCCCACGTCAACGCCATGGTCGTGCCGGGCTCCGGCATCGTGAAGGAGCAGGCCGAGGCCGAGGGTCTCGACAAGATCTTCATCAAGGCCGGCTTCGAATGGCGCGAGCCGGGCTGCTCGATGTGCCTTGCCATGAACCCGGACAAGCTGAAGCCGGAAGAGCGCTGCGCCTCGACCTCGAACCGCAATTTCGAGGGTCGCCAGGGTTTCAAGGGCCGCACCCATCTGGTGTCGCCGGCAATGGCGGCAGCGGCTGCGATCGCCGGTCACTTCGTCGACGTCAGGGACTGGCGCTAAGCCGCTTCCTGCAATTGTAGCGATCGCGGCAAACCGCCGTTAATGCGCATCGCCGACATTGCGCCCTCGCGAGGATTTCGCGAGGACGCGGGGCCATGGCCAACAAGCCGGAATATGTCGACCTGATCAGCGAGGCCACGCGCCAGCATCGCCGGCGCGCGCCGCGCTTGCGCATTGTCGCCAAGCCGGAGCTGGCGGAAACCTCGAAGCTCAGCCGCTGGCCGGCGGCGATGTTCAGGCAGTGGAAGCTCGAGAACCTGATGCGGTGGAAGTCCGCGTCGTGGAAGCGGAAGGATTGGCTTTAGGTCACCGGATGAACAAAGGGCGCCGCTAAGGCGCCCTTTCCGCTTCGATCGTCCTTACCAATACCGGTAGGGATAGTGCCAGCGGCAGACGCGGCGCGGGCCGTAATAGGTCCAGATGATCCGGCAGCGGCGCGGATAGTGGTAATAGGGGTAATAGCCGCCGACATAATAGCGTCGGTGGAAGTGGCGATGGCCGTAGTGGGGCCGATAGATCCCGTAGCGATGAAATCCGCCATAGCGGTGAACGCCACCATAGCGATAGCCACCGCCATGGAAGGCCGGCGCGGCGCGGAAGCCGCCGATATGGCCACCGCGAAATCCGCCGCCGCGGAAACCGCCGATATGTCCTCCGCCGCCATGGAAGCCGCCACCGCGGAAGCCTCCGCCGCCGTGAAAATGTCCGCCACCATGTCCACCACCGCCGTGGCGAACCTGCGTGACGAGGTCGTCGGCCGCAGCCTTGGTCGCGGGTGACGTCGCCGGATTGATCAAGGTCAGCGCTTCAGCGCGGCGCGCAGTGCCGGCCGACAGCATCAGCGTCGTGGCTGCCGCAATCCCGAGCAAGCGCATCGGGCTTGCCCTGAGACCCAAACTCCTCAGCATGGAATCCTCCCTGAATCCTAACAGCGGAGTTGCGATGCTCGTTCCCGGCCCGCGTCATCCCTGTTCATTGCGGTCGCTCCCGGGATTAAATTGCGGACAGCGATGTGAACGCGCCATGAATGAACGACGCCGGGCCCGGCGCTGCGGCGCAGTGCCGCGATGGAAGGAATTTTGGAATGACAGTCTACGCGATTGCGCAATTGAAGATGACGGACCGCGCGGCCTATGACCGCTATCAGGCGCGGTTCTTCGATGTCTTCAGGAAGTACAATGGGCGGCTGCTCGCCGCCGATGAGCGCCCGCGCGTGCTGGAAGGCGCATGGCCGCATGACAAGCTTGTCATGATGTCGTTTCCCGACGAGGCCGCCTTCCTCGCCTTCTCGAACTCGCCCGAATACGAAGAGATCTCGCGTGACCGCAAGGCCGGCGACCGTGCTGCTGGTCAAGGGATTTGCGCCCGCCGGCTAGGCGTCACCAGAACGGCCCGTAGCCGAACACGAACGGTGCGGGCACGCCGTAAGGGTAGGGACGGTAATAGACGGGCCGCGCGTAATAGCGTGGATCGCGACGTACAGCAGGCCGCGCCATGTGATGGGTTCGCACTGGTCGCCGCGCGTCGAAAACCGCGATCCCCGCCGAGGCCTCCGGCACCGTCACCCGCGGCGCTGCGAACGCGCGAGGCAGGCCAGCGGCAAGTGCGACGGCGACGGCCAGTGCCACGCTATTTCGTTGGCGGGGCATCGAGCCGGGCCTCAGCCACGGCGCCAGTAGCAGCTCACGCGCGGCACGATCACCGTGCCGCTCGGCCGGAATTCCTGCACATAGGTGGCGTTGCAGACGCGGACCGCATCCGGACCCGGATTGTAGCGCGGATAGACGCCGTCCGGGCTGTAATAGGGCGTGACGCGCAAGCGCGCCGGGGGTCGCTTGCGTGGCCGGGGAACATCGTCCGGCGAGGCCGCTTGGGCGAGGCGGATCCCGGGGCTCGCCGTCTGGGCCTCGGCGCCAACGCAAAACTGCGAAAACAACCCCATGCACAGTAGCGTCAGCGCTGTTTTCGCTCGCATTTTTCCGCCCACCTGAAACGTCCGTTCGAGACCCCACGCTCCCCGTTTTGGAAGCGCCCGTCAACCTCGCCGCGCTTATAAAGCGGGATGCATCGCCAAGGAACCCGCGCTAAGAGGGTGGCATGTGGACGGAATTGAAAGCTCCCTCGCTGGCCGAGATGGAAGCGACGGCGCACGAGATCTTCGAGGCCCTGCCGGCGGAATTTCGCAAGCTCTGCGAGGGCGTGATCATCCGCGTCGACGACTTCCCGACCGAGGAAGTGCTGGACGAGATGGAGTGCGAGAGCGAGTTCGACCTGCTCGGGCTGTTCCAGGGCATTGGCCTGCCGCAGCAGAGCCTTGGCGACGTGGCGCGGCTGCCCAACATGGTCTGGCTCTACCGCCGACCGATCCTGGACTATTGGGCCGAGCACGACGAGAGCCTCGGCCACATCGTCCGCCACGTCCTGATCCACGAGATCGGCCACCATTTCGGCCTCTCGGACGACGATATGGCCGCGATTGAGGCCAAGGCAGAGTAGATCTGCCCAATTCGGCCTAGGATTCCCGCCCCGATCGCGATAGATACCTGTTCCCTAGACCTATCCGGGAAAGCGCAACCATGGACAAGTTCACCACGCTGGAAGGCGTCGCGGCGCCGCTGAAGATCATCAATGTCGACACCGACATGATCATTCCGAAGCAGTACCTGAAGACCATCAAGCGCACCGGCCTTGGCAAGGGGCTCTTCTCCGAGCAGCGCTACAAGGACGATGGCAGCGAGAACCCGGATTTCGTCCTCAACCAGCCGGCCTATCGCAATGCCAAGGTGCTGGTCGCCGGCGATAATTTCGGCTGCGGCTCGAGCCGCGAGCACGCGCCCTGGGCGCTGCTCGATTTCGGCATCCGCTGCGTGATCTCGACCTCGTTCGGCGATATCTTCTACAACAACTGCTTCAAGAACGGCATTCTGCCGATCCGCGTTTCGCAGGAAGACCTCGACAAGTTGTTCGACGACGCCGAGCGCGGCGCCAACGCGACGCTGACAATCGACCTGCCGAACCAGGAGATCCGCGGTCCCGACGGCGGCAAGGTCAAGTTCGAGATCGACCCGTTCCGCAAGCACTGCCTGATCAACGGCCTCGACGACATCGGTCTCACGATGGAGAAGAAAGCCTCGATCGATACCTACGAAGACAAGCTCAAGCGCGAACGCGCCTGGGCCTGATCGCAGTTTTTGGTTCGAGCCCCGGTGCTGTCAGCGCCGGGGCTTTTTCTTTGTCCTGATTATCTCCTAGTGTTCGAGCATGCGCCCCGAGATCGTCACCTTCTGGCATGGCCCGATGGACGCGCTGCGCCAGACCTGTCTGCGCTCGCAGCTGGCGGCCGGCCACAGGGTCACGGTTTACAGCTTCGACACCATTCCCGGCCTTCCCGCCGGCGTCGCCAACGCGGAAGCCGAAGCGATCCTGCCGCACGCATTCTCCGAACGGTTGCGGCCACCGCAGCCGGACGGCAGCTGGCGCGACTGGACCACGCTTCAGT
This sequence comes from Bradyrhizobium sp. 138, assembly GCF_023074075.1. Classification (GTDB taxonomy): domain Bacteria; phylum Pseudomonadota; class Alphaproteobacteria; order Rhizobiales; family Xanthobacteraceae; genus Bradyrhizobium. The sequence continues at coordinate 90,412 of NZ_JADPKT010000086.1, forward strand.
TCAGCGATTTCTTCCGCATGAAGCTGATGGCGAAGGGCCTCGGCCTCTGGCTCGACGCCGACGTGCTGCTCTTGAGGCCCGTCGAGATCGATCCGGCAAAACCCTATTTCGCCTGGGAGCGGCCGCGCCAGCTCGGCAATTCCGTGATCTATCTGCCGGCCGAACACGGCATCATCGCCGCCTTCGAGGAGCTGATGGAGCAGGAGGAGCTGACGCCGAACTGGCTGTCGGTGCGCCACCGCATCACCTTCATGATGCGCCGCCTGCGTGGCGGCTCGAGCCGCCTCTCCGACATCCGCGTTGCGATCTATGGCCCGGCAGCGCTCACGGCGCTGGCGCGCCGCACCGGCGAGCTCGCTTGCGCGCTGCCGAAGCAGTCGTTCTACGCCGTGCATGCCGAACCGAAACTGTTCTTCGATCCCTCGAGCTATCTCGGCCTCGTCACCGACCCCGAAATCATCGGCCTGCACATCTCGCCCAAGGGCCGCGGCGGCGAGAAGCCGATCCCGGGCAGTCTGTATGCGTGGGCGGCGGAGCGGTTCGCTTAGCTCTCGTGCCCCGGACGCAGCGCAGCACCCCTTGGTGATGCGCCGCTGAGCCGGGGCCCAGCATAGCGGTGAGATGGGTCCCGGCTCTGCGCAGCAGCGTTGCACGCTGCGGCGCGTCCGGGACACGAGCTTTACAGCGCTTCCCAGTTTGATCCAGCGCAACGCGCTCCTGCATCATTGTGCTTAATTCGCTCCAATTCCGCTGTCCGAAGGAGCTGTCCATGAGCACCGCAAGCAGGCCTTATCCCGTCCTCCAGGACCTCATCGACTCCTTTGCCGACTGGCTGAAGCATCGCCGCGAGATGAACGAGATACGGCGGCTCGATCGCGCCGATTTCGACCGGATCGCCAGCGATCTCAGGATCGCGCCCGACGATCTGGAGGAGCTGGTTCGTCACGGCAAGCACGCCGCCGACGAATTGGCGAAGATGCTGGAGCAGCTCGGCATCAACGCCGAAGGCCTCGGCCGCGCGCAGCCGCTGTTGTTGCGTGACCTGGAGCGCGTCTGCTCGCTCTGCAATCACAAGGGACAATGCGACCGCGAGCTGGCCGCCGGCACCGCCGCGGAGAACTACCACGGCTTCTGCGCCAATGCCTCGACCCTGGAGTCGCTCGATCGCGCGGATCTCGCGCCGCGCTGAGGCGGCGCGTGAGAATTCCTTGTCCGCGGTGCACCACCTACCCCTAGTCGCCAGCGGGGAGAGGCGTTCTGGGCCATCGGCCAACCAAAAGTTCGTTCCGCTCTAGAAGTCCACGGACATCGATAGCCACAGCGTTCGCGGCATGCCGCTGATCACGTAGCCGGTCGGATTGCCGATCCAATAGCGGTTGTCGAACAGATTGGTGACGGCAGCCCGGAACGTGGTGGGCCGCCCTGCCAAGCTGGTCGCATAGCGCGCGCCAACGTCAAAGGTGATCCAAGCCGGCACGCTTTGAATGTTATCAGCGCTGACATAGGCCCTGCTGGTGTAAATGGTGCGGGCTGTGGCCGTCAATCCGGGCAGGAATGGCGCATCCCACTCGATGCCGAGATTGCTCTGCCATCCTGGCGCGCCGATCGCATGGTTCCCGTCATGGAGGTGGCCATCGGTCTTCGTGAGCCGCGCATCGAGATAGGTCACACCGCCCAAGACGCGGAGACCTGTGGTCACCTCGCCGAAGGTGTTGAGTTCAATGCCGCGATTCCTCTGCTCGCCGTCAAGACTGTAGATCTTGGTGATCGGGTCAATGACGCCGCTCGGCAAGCTGATCTGGAATGCCGCCAGGCTAGCGCCGAAGCGTCCGAGATCGAGCTTGGTCCCAACCTCGTACTGCTTGGTCTTGAAGGGCGCAAACACGGCGTTCGTGTTGGCTGCACCGGACGGAGGCGTTGGCCCGGGCGTCAGGCCCTCGATATAACTCGCATAGAACGATACTTCCCTGATCGGTCGCACCAACAGCGCGACGGAGGGTGACGTGGCGCTTTGATCGTAGTGGGTCGTTTCCAGCCCGCTCACCGTGTCATAGTCGTTCGCGATCACCCGTTGTTGCCGGGCGCCGACGATGACCTGGAGCATTCCGCTCATCATGGACAGAGTATCAGCGACGCCAACGCTTCGGAGCCCAAGGAAGGCCGACTTCCCTTCCGGAAACGAGGATACCGCGGCCCCCGGGCTCGCGAGAATGGTCGGCGTATAGATTTTGGTGAGATAGTTTCCGTAGTTGGTCTGACCGAGCCAATCGGTGTGGTTCAGAGCGCTGCCGCTGACAACCACCTCGTGACTAATCGTCCCCGTGTCGAAACGGGCCCTCACACCAGCTTCGCCCGACACGCTCTCAGACTTTCCGGTCTGGAAGCGTGAGGTCGAGAGCGCGTCGCCCGCAGTGTTGAGAAGTGTGGCGCCTGGCGCTTCCCGCTTGTCAAAGCTGAACTGGTTTCCGCCGATCGCCCCAAAGACCGTGACATTGTTCGAGAGATCATACTCAGCCCGCGTCAGCCCTGTCAGGCTCTTCGCTCGCGCGTAGTCGAATGGCTGAGCGAGATTGATCCGAGGGTCCGGGGCATTGGGGACTGCGATGCCGGTGACGGGCGTGTAGCCACGTGCGGCGGCCTTCATCCAGTCGTCCTGATAGATGATATCGGCCGACCACCTGAACCGTTCGCCGCGATAGTCAACGCCAAGCGAACCGATTCCGTCGCGCACCGACTGACGGTCGATCGTCGTATTCCCGCCGTCGATTCCACCGTTGAACCGCACGCCCCATTCCCTTTGCTCACCATAGCGACGGGCCACATCGACCTCAGTGCCAAACCGCGCATTGGACATGTAGCCGGCAGTAAGTCGGGTGAAGTCTTCACTGGCCCGCTTGGTCACGACATTGACACTGCCACCGATACTGCCCGACGGCGCCATGCCGTTGAGGAAAGCCGCGGGTCCCTTCAGCAACTCGATGCGCTCGATCGGCGCAGGGTTGATTCGGTAGGCCGGCACGAGGCCGTACAGGCCATTCAAAGCGATCTCGCTGTTTTCGACCCGGAAGCCACGAATCGTCAGAGCGTCATAGCGATTGCTGCTGCCGATTGCGGCGCGGACCGACGGATCGGAATTGGTCAAGACCTCAGCGACACTGGTGGCCTGCTGATCACGGATGGTCTTCTCGGTATAGCTCGTGAGGCTATACGGCGTATCCATATAGTCCTTGTTGCCGAGCAGGCCGACTTGTCCGCCACGCGCCACTTGCCCACCGACAAACGGTACCGGCAGCGCCGCCCTTTGTGCACCAAGCGTCGCGGGCGCAATCGGCGTGCTTTCGCGCCTACCCGCCTGCCGTGTTGTTGCAGAGCGCGGTGAATTCGACGAGCGGTGCCTCCGAACGGGAGCGGCACGACGTTCCGGTGCAGAGACGGTAACCGGAGGGAGTGGCTGGCCAGAAGCGGTCGATGTTTGGCGGTCCGACTGCTGCGCCAGTGATGAGGTCGTGGCGAGCAGCATCGATACGCACGCGAGCCCAAATGCGCGCGAGTAACCCAAGTCGCTAAGCATATTATTCCCGGAGTCTTTTCTTCTTGATGCCCCGCAGTGGGGACAGGCATGGCATATCTGCCAGAGCGGACCGAGCCAACTAGAATGGGTCTAGCGTAATTGATGTGACGTTGATGCGGCGCGCGTCTCGTTCGACGCTTCGCTTTCACTTCGCGCCGAAGGCTGGTGCCGCTGCGTCATCGCATCACCTTTGCGATGTGCCGCTTTGCGCGGAGGCTCGAACACGATCGCGCCGATTTCGACGGGATCGCGAGCGATCTCGAGGCCGCGCCGGAGGCGCCGCACTGAGGTCGGCACGAGACGGGCCTATCCACTCAACATCGATAGAACCATGCGCGCGAGGTCGGCTGGTCGCTCCACCAAATGATCCGCGCCCGCCATTTCGAGCTCGTCCCGGCTGCCATATCCCCAGAGCACACCGAGGCCAAGCATCCTGACTGCGTGAGCACCATTGATGTCGTGGCGGCGATCGCCGACCATGAGGCTGTGCGAGGCGGAGATGTCCCGTTCGGACAGGATGTGGGCAAGCAGCTCCGGCTTGTGATCAAGCTTGCCGCCCGGCACCGAACCGTAGACGCCGTCGAAATGCGCCGCCAGATCGAGATTTTCCAAAATTCGTCGCGCGAAAGCCTCGCGCTTCGACGTGGCGAGATAGATCCGCAACCCAGCGCGTCGCATATCCGCAATCGCTGCGCCGATTCCGGGATAAGCCTCGCTTCCGAGCAGACCGGTGTCGCCATAGTGCCCGCGATAGGCGACGGCGGCTTCATCGACCCGGTCGTCGCCGTACGCCGCAAGCAAAGCCCGCAAGATGTCTTCGAGCGGTGGCCCGATGGTTATGTCAAGCGCGCCGTCGGGATCATGTCCCAGCGCACGCAATGCGGCTGAGCAGCTCGCGACAATGCCCGGCCGGGAATCGATCAGCGTTCCGTCGAGATCGAGCAGGACGGAACGAGCTGGGCCCACCCCTCAGCCCTTGCCCATCGCGGCGATCGCGTCCGCGATTGCAATCGTGCGCCGCGCCATGTCGGCGTGCAGGCGCTCCACCATCGCGCCATCGAGCCGGATCGCACCGCGCGAGGCGTTTTCCGGCAGCTCGAACGCCGCGATGATCTTTCGCGCGCGCGCAACCTCCTCCTCGGGCGGGGTGAAGATGGCGTTGCAGGCGTCGATCTGCGACGGGTGGATCAGCGTCTTGCCGTCGAAGCCGAGATCGCGGCCTTGCGCGCATTCGGTGGCGAAGCCGTCGGAGTTGGCGATGTCGCTGTAGGGGCCGTCGAGAATTTCGAGACCATGGGCGCGCGTCGCCAGGATGCAATGCGTGATCATCGGGATCATCGCGGCGCGGCCGGGCAGCATCCGGATCCGCGTCTCGCGCGAGATGTCGTTCGGACCGAACACGAAACCCGACAGGCGCCGCGATGGATCACGCCCGGCTGCAGCCAGCTCTTCGGCATGCAGCACGGCGCACGCGGTCTCGATCATGGCCCAGACCTTCACGGTCGGCGCCGCACTGAGCTCGGCGAGGCGACGGCCGATCGCGTCGAGATCCTCGATGCTTGAAACTTTTGGAACCAGGATGCCATCCGGTGAGGCCTTGGCGGCCATCGCGACGTCATCGGCCCACCACGGCGTGTCGAGGCCGTTGGTGCGGATCAGGATTTCGCGCCTGCCAAAACCCTTGGCCGCAACCGCAGCGGCGATGCCGTCGCGTGCCAGCGCCTTGGCATCGGGCGCGACGGAATCCTCGAGATCGAGGATCAGGCCGTCGGCGGCAAGATTGCGCGCCTTTTCCAGCGCGCGTGGGTTGGAGCCGGGCATGAACAGATGGCTGCGGCGCGGGCGGGTCATGCAAGCGTTCCTTCCGGTTTCCTCGAGCGGGCTCTTGACCGAAGGCGATAGCACCTGGCCTGCCTATTCGAAAGGCTTGTTCGCCCCGACGGTATATGTTTAGGCATAGGCCATGACCTCATTCCCAGAGCATTTGCTGAAAGGCTACAGGGCCTTCGCCACCCAGCGGCTGCCGACCGAGCAGAACCGCTACCGCGAACTTTCGCTGAAGGGACAGTCGCCGGAAGTGATGGTGATCGGCTGCTGCGACAGCCGTGTCTCGCCCGAGGTGATCTTCGACGTCGGCCCGGGCGAGCTGTTCGTGGTCCGCAACATCGCCAATCTGGTGCCGACCTATCAGCCCGACGAGAACGCACATGGCGTCTCGGCGGCGCTCGAATATGCCGTGACGGTGCTGAAGGTGAAGCACATCGTGGTGCTCGGCCATGCGCAATGCGGCGGCATCCGCGCCTTCGTCGACAAGATCGAACCGCTCACGCCCGGCGACTTCATCGGCAAATGGATGCAGATGTTCATCAAGCCGGGCGAGGTGGTCGAGCAGCGCGAGCACGAAACCATGGCGCAGTTCGTCGAGCGCATCGAGAAAGCCGCGGTGTTCCGCAGCCTCGAAAATCTGATGACGTTCCCGTTCGTGCGCAAGGCCGTGGAGAGCGGCCAGATGCAGACCCACGGCGCCTATTTCGGCGTCGCAGAGGGATCGCTGTTCGTGCTGGACAAGGTCGCGAAGGAATTCAAGAGCGTGCGCGAGGCGTAAGCCACCTCTTGTAGGGTGGGCAAAGGCGCGACGCGCCGTGCCCACCACCTGTCGCAATCGAAAGAAGGTGGGCACGGCGCGCGAAGAGCGCGCCTTTGCCCACCCTACGGCAGCGTCAGGCCGCCTGCTTCTTCGCGCTGATCAGCTTGCGGTTGATCAAGACTTCCGCGATCTGGATCGCGTTGAGCGCGGCGCCCTTGCGCAGATTGTCGGACACGCACCACAGCACGAGGCCGTTCTCCACCGTCGCGTCCTCGCGGATGCGGCTGATATAGGTCGCGTCCTCGCCGGCCGCTTCATACGGCGTGGCGTAGCCGCCGGGCTCCTGCTTGTCGATGACGAGGCAGCCGGGCGCCTTGCGCAGGATGTCGCGCGCTTCGTCCGCGCTGATCGGATTCTCGAACTCGATGTTGACGGCCTCGGAGTGGCCGACGAACACCGGCACGCGCACGCAGGTGGCGGAGAGCTTGATCTTGGGATCAAGGATCTTCTTGGTCTCCGCCATCATCTTCCACTCTTCCTTGGTGTAGCCGTCCTCCATGAAGACGTCGATGTGGGGGATGACGTTGAAGGCGATGCGCTTCGGAAATTTTTTGTTGACCAGCTCCTGGTTGGTGTAGACGGCCTTGGTCTGCGAGAATAGCTCGTCCATGCCATCCTTGCCGGCGCCGGACACCGATTGATAGGTCGAGACCACGACGCGCTTGATGGTCGCCTTGTCGTGCAGCGGCTTCAGCGCGACCACGAGCTGCGCGGTCGAGCAGTTCGGGTTGGCGATGATGTTCTTCTTCTTGAAGCCTTCCGTCGCAGCAGCGTTCACTTCCGGCACGATCAACGGCACGTCCGGATCCATGCGCCAGGCCGAAGAATTGTCGATCACCACAGTGCCGGCGGCGCCGATCTTCGGCGACCATTCCTTCGACACCTCGCCGCCCGCCGACATCAGGCAGATATCGACGTCGGAGAAGTCGTAGTGCTCGAGCGCCTTGCACTTCAGGGTGCGGTCGCCATAGGAGACCTCGACGCCGACGCTACGGCGTGACGCCAGGGCCACGACCTCGTCCGCGGGAAATTTGCGCTCATCGAGGATGTTGAGCATTTCCCGTCCGACATTGCCGGTCGCGCCGACGACTGCGACTTTGTAACCCATCGTTCACTCTCCGATGAAAAAGCCCGTTCCTGAAGCTGACGCTTAAACAGGAAGAGCAGCGCTTCTATGCGAGAACCGGCCTCAAGACAACGTTGGACCATGCCTGAAGGCCATGGATGCAGTCGCCTGAGGCCAGCACGGCCGTTAGCCCCACCCAGATCCATCTGGCGCTTGCAGCCTTCGCCGACGAGGTCGTCGGCACGCTGGCGCGCCTGTTCGCCTATGTGGGGGCGCTCGCCCTGCTTTGCATCCTCGGCCTCGCGGCGCTCGGCCAGCTGCCCGATTGGCGCGACGATGAACCGACGCCGCGACCGGACTGGAGCGTGGCCGACCGCTCGCGCCCGGCCTTCGCCCTCAGCAAGCTCGATTCGACAGAGAAAACAGCCTCTTACACCATCCTCAGGCATCCCGAGGGCGGCCGCAGGGACGTTATGCGCTGGACCAGCGCCGCAGACCAGGTGCTGGCCGAGCTCGAGATTTACCGGGAGGGCGGCGAATTCGACGTCACACGTCCGGCGACCGCGGACCTCGCCGTCCAGATGGGCCTGGGCGCGGCCAGCCCGCTCGAGCAGGCCGGGCTGATCGAGACCAAATTCGGCCCCGTCGCCCTGTTCCGGCCGGTCGCAGCAAGCAAGGGAGCGCAGGCCTGCCTCGGCTACCTCAAGCGCAGCGAGGAGCCCGCCTTGCAGATCTCCGGCTTCTCCTGCCAGGGCGATACCCTGCCCGCCCAGCGCGCGGCCATCGCCTGTACGCTGAACCGGTTGACGCTGCTGACCTCGGGCAACGAGCCGAAGCTGGCGGACCTGTTCGCCCATGCCGAGCTGAAGCGCCGTCCTTGCGACCTCGCGGGTTCGCCGGACTGGCTGCTCGGCGCCGCAAACGCGCAATTGCGCGGGACGCTGTAAGCCGCATCAAGCCAAGTGGCTGGTATTGATGCAACTTTTGCCGGCGCGCACGATTATTCCGAGCCGGTGTGACCCAATAGACCTAGTTGCGCTCACCCCGGCCGGGCTAGTATGGGGTGAAATCGACTGGCGGTGCGCCGCTTGAAGGGGACGTGATGAGCTCGAAATTCTCTGCCAAATTGGCGACCTTGTTTGCAGCGGGCGCCGTGATTGCCATGTCCTCTGCCATTGGTTTGGCGACACCGGCCTCGGCCGACACCAAGACCAAGCGTTATGACGAGCGCGGCCGCCCCTATTACGGCCCGAGCGGTCCCAACGCCGTGTACCAGCAAGGCCGCACCCGCATCTATGTCAGCAAGCGCTCCTGGCTCGACGGCGGCACCGAGGTCAATCCGGGCGACCGCAAGTTCTCCGACTACGCCTTCCCGCCGGCCGTGGGCTACCCGTCCTTCGCCCGCGAGAACCTCAACCGCCCAATCGACCGCCAGCCGCTCTCGCCGCCGAGCGATGTCGGCGGCTATCCGCAGACTTTCCCGCTGTACTGAGCGGACATATCTTCGAATCAAAAGGCCGGGCTCATGCCCGGCCATTTTTGTTTCAGGAGATGCCGTAGGGTGGGCAAAGGCGCCCTTGCGCCGTGCCCACGATCTCTCTCGATCGTGAAAAATGCGTGGGCACACTTGCGCTTTGCCCACCTACGATTCCTGTTGCTTGGCTGAGATGCGTGGGCCTCACACATTCGCCGCAGGATCATAGCGCCGGCAAAATTCTTCCATCGCCTCGGAGCGGAAATCGGCGAGGCGCGCGAAGATCAGCTGATCCGGCCAATCCCACCAGGCGATGCGGCGCAGGCTTGCCGCAACGGAATCGTCAAAGCGCTTGCGGATCGGACGCGCCGGAACGCCGCCGACGATGGTGTAGGGCTCGACATCACGGCTGACGACTGCGCCTGCGGCGATCACCGCGCCGTCGCCGACCTTCACACCCGGCAGCAGGATGGCGGCGTGGCCGATCCAAACGTCGTTGCCGACGATCACGCGGTCGCCGCGGCGGTCGGCGAAGAAGTCGCGGTCGCGCGTCACGCCCGCCTCGTAATATTCCGGGACATAGGTGAAGCGATGTTGCGACGGCCGGCCCATCGGATGGTTCGGCGCGCCGATCCGCACCGAATTGGCGATCGCCGTGAACTTGCCGATCACCGCGTCGGCGACGTCGCAATTCTCGCCGAGATAGGAGTAGTCGCCGAGCGAGGCATATTCGATGCGCGTATTCGCGAGCACCTCGCAACGGCGCCCGATCTGCGCCTCGCGCAGGCGCACCGTTTCATGGACGATGGTTTCCGCGATCTTGGGGCGGGGTGTGTCCATGAGGCGGCTCCACAAGCAAGTGCCGTAGGGTGGGCAAAGGCGCCCTTGCGCCGTGCCCACCATCTCTCTCGATCGCGAAAAATGCGTGGGCACGCTTGCGCTTTGCCCACCCTACGATGGCGGTGCAAGCCTTACGCGTGCAGCTTCTGCAATTCCTTCAGGATCGCCTCGCCCATCTGCGTGGTCGAGACGGCGGTGGTGCCTTCCGACTTGATGTCGGCGGTGCGCAGGCCGCTGGCGAGCACCGCGGCGATCGCGGCGTCGACCTTGTCGGCCAGCGCGCCCATGTCGAAGGAATAGCGCAGCGCCATGCCGAAGGACGAGATCATCGCAATCGGATTGGCGAGGCCCTTGCCAGCGATATCAGGGGCCGAGCCGTGCACGGGCTCGTACAGCGCCTTGCGCTTCTTGCTCTTGACGTCGACCTCGCCGAGCGAGGCCGAGGGCAGCATGCCGAGCGATCCCGTCAGCATCGCCGCGATGTCGGACAGCATGTCGCCGAACAGATTGTCGGTGACGATGACGTCGAACTGCTTCGGCCATTTCACCAGCATCATGCCGCCGGAATCGGCGAGCTGGTGCTCGAGCGTGACATCAGGATATTCGCGCTTGTGGACCTGGGTCATGACCTCGTTCCAGAGCACGCCCGACTTCATGACGTTGCGCTTCTCCATCGACGTCACCTTGTTCTTGCGCTTCCTGGCAAGCTCGAAGGCGACGCGGCCGATGCGCTCGATCTCATAGGTGTCGTAGACCTGGGTATCGACGGCGCGCTTCTGGCCGTTGCCGAGATCGGTGATGGTCTTGGGTTCGCCGAAATAGACACCGCCGGTGAGCTCGCGCACGATCATGATGTCGAGGCCTTCGACCGCCTCGCGCTTCAGGCTCGATGCCTCCGCAAGCGCCGGGTAGCACATTGCGGGACGCAGGTTCGCGAACAGAGCGAGATCCTTGCGCAGGCGCAGCAGGCCGGCTTCGGGACGCACCTCGTAAGGAACCGCATCCCACTTCGGGCCACCGACCGCGCCGAAGATGATGGCGTCGGCGGCCAGCGCCTTGGCCATGTCGCCCTCGGAGATCGACACCCTGTGCGCGTCATAGGCGGAGCCGCCGACGAGGCCGCTGTCCGTCTCGAACTTGGCGATCCCGGCCGAATTGAGCCAGTCGATCAGCCGCTTCACCTCGCCCATCACCTCGGGGCCGATACCGTCGCCGGGAAGCAGCAGCAGTTTGTGGGTCGCCATGGTCGTTTCCTCTGAGATCGAATTTCGGCGGGAGTGCTAGAGCGGCGTTGCGCACTTGGCAAGACACCATTGCCGCCGCGCCGCTGTGCAAGGCGGGCGGGGCCTGCCACACTGCGATCCGCCGGAGTACCCCCTTGCACGCCCCTGACCGCCCCCCGCTACAGGCGCATCTCGCGCGGCTGATCCTGACCCTGTCGCTGGCCGCCACCGTCGGGCTCGGCATCGGCCGCTTTGCCTATGCCCTGGTGCTGCCCGACATGCGGGAGGACCTCGGCTGGTCCTACTCGGCGGCCGGATTCATGAACACCATCAATGCCGTCGGCTATCTCGTCGGCGCGCTCGTGGCGTCCCGCCTGATCCAGCGTGTCGGCTGGGCGGCGGCGATCCGCGGCGGAACCCTCGCCTGCGTCGCTGCACTCGCCACCTGCGCGCTGACGGGGAATTTCGTCGCGCTGAGCCTGGCCCGCCTGGTGCTGGGTCTTGGCGCTGCGGCCGGCTTCGTCGCCGGCGGCGCGCTGGCTGCGACCATCGCCCAGTCACGCCCGGAGCGGGCCAATTTCCTGCTGAGCCTGTTCTATGCCGGGCCCGGCATCGGGATTCTGTCCTCGGGGCTGATCGCCCCGTTCACGCTGCAATATTTCGGGCCGGGCTCATGGTGGATCGTCTGGTGGGCGCTGGCGCTGCTGTCCGTCGCGATGACGATCCCGCTGTTCCTGATCCGCATCGAAAGCAGCGTCCGCTTCTCGGAAGGCGGCCACGCCGCGTTCGCGATTTTGCCCGTGCTGATCTATCTCGCCGGCTACTTCCTGTTCGGCGCCGGCTACATCGCCTACATGACCTTCATGATCGCCTATGTGCGCGATGGCGGCGGCGGCGCCGCGGCACAGGCCGCGTTCTGGAGCCTGATTGGCCTGTCCGCCTTCGCGACGCCCTGGGCCTGGCGCGGCGTGCTGGCGCTCGACCGCGGCGGGCTTGCCACCGCCATCATCCTCGGCACCAATGCGCTGGGTGCGGCCCTGCCGATGCTCGGGCATTCGCCGGCCTGGCTGGCGGTCTCCGCGCTGGTGTTCGGCGTCGCCTTCTTCGCCGTGGTCGGCTCGACCACCGCCTTCGTGCGCTTCAACTATCCGCCGGAGGTATGGCCGACCGCGATCGCGGCGATGACGATCTCGTTCGGTGTCGGCCAGACGCTCGGGCCGATCGTGGTCGGCGCCATCACGGACGCGCTGGGGAGCTTGGGTTACGCGCTGAATGTTTCGGCCGCATTGCTGGCGCTCGGCGCGGTGGCGGCGTTGTGCCAGCGCAAGGTGGGGCCGGCCAAGCAACCGGTGCCGTAGGGTGGGTTAGCCCTGCAGATACGCGAAGCGCATCTGCTCGGCGTAACCCACCACTTCTGTCACTGCGGACATCAAAGAGGTGGATTACGCCTCGCGAAGTGCGCTTCGCGCATTCGCAAGGCTAATCCACCCTACGGCAGCGTGCCTCAGCTCCCACTAAACGAATTATACCCCTGGTCTTCCCAATAGCCGCCCTTGTAATCGTTGGTGACTTCCATCGACACCACGTATTTCGGGTTCTTGAAGCCGAGCTTGGTCGGCACGCGGATCTTCATGGGGAAGCCGTAGGCACGCGGCAGAATCTCGCCCGCATATTTGAACGTCATCTGGGTCTGCGGATGCAGTGCGCTGCGCATGTCGAGCGGCGAATTGTAGCCGTCCTTGTCGGCGCACTGGAACCAGACATATTTCGCGCGCGTGTCGGCGCCGATCAGCTTGAGGAAATCGCGCAAGGGCGTGCCGGTCCAGCTGCCGATCGCGCTCCAGCCCTCGACGCAGATGTGCCGCGTGATTTGCGTGACCTGCGGCAACTTGTAGAGCTCGTCCAGCGTCCAGGACTTCTTGTTGTCGACGAGGCCGCCAACCTCAAGCTTCCAATCTTTACCGTCGACGTCGGGCGCGTCGTCGAGATCGTAATAGGCGTTGAACGGGAACGGTTTTGTGATCGCGCTCTCGGGGAAGGTCGGCGCCAGCGCGTCGGGATTGAAGATGAAGGCCTGCACCGCGTCGTTGAATTTCGAGACCTGCTTCAGCATCTCCTCGGCCGACGAGGAATCGATGACGTCACAGCCGGTCAGCAGCGTCAGCGCACCCAAGCTGGCGCCGCCCGCGATGAAGCGGCGGCGGGTGACATCAGGCATGGTCTTGATGGAGTCCTTGATCAGCAACCGCTTGTCGACGCCGGGGATCAGGAATGAACGCTTGGCCATATTCTCCTCCTCTAGCGACCGATGATCATGGCGCGCAGGCTCTTCGGTACCAGCAGCGCGAGCAGAACGTGAATGACGAGGAATGCGCAGATCGCGGCCATGCAGAAGAAGTGGATGTAGCGCGCGGTCGGATAATCGCCGAACAGCGCGACGAGATAATAGAGCTGCACCGGCTTCCACATGCCGAGCCCGGTGAGCACGATCAGCACGCCGACCACGATGATGCCGGCATAGAGCAGGCGCTGCACGTAGTTGTAGACGGTGAGATCATCGTGGCCGAGCTTGAAGGTCAGGGCAGCCCTGACGTCGTGGAGCACGCCTGACGGGGTGATCGGGAACAGCTTTTTCCGGAAGCGACCGGTGGCAAAGCCGGTGACGAGATAGGCAAGGCCATTGATCATCAACAGCCACATCGCGGCGAAATGCCAGAGCAGGCCGCCGCCGAGCCAGCCGCCCAGCGTGTACTCGCGTGGGAAGGTGAAGCCGAACAGCGGCGAGGCGTTGTAGATCTGCCAGCCCGACAGGATCATCAGGATCATGGCAAGGGCGTTCACCCAGTGCATGATCCGGACCCAGGCCGGCTGGATCACTTTGGCCTTGGTGGCCCCGACCTGCTCGTCGGTGACTGTGAGGCTCGCCATGGTGGTTCCGTCCTGAACGTCGTGTGACTGCAATTATACGCCGGGACTTCCGTTTTCGTTACGCCCATCCGCTATCGAATCCATGCCGGCGGGCTATCTCGGTCAAAATAATGCGAGCCGGGCACCCCCGGCTCGCCGTCTCGACGCATCCTGTTCCGGGGATGAAACAGGAGCGCGTGGTGTTACGACGCCGGCATCAGCACGGTGTCGACCACATGGATGACGCCGTTCGACTGGTTGACGTTGGAGATCGTCACCATCGAGGTGCCGCCCTTGGCGTCGACGATCCAGGTCTTGCCGTCCATCTTCTTGACCGTCAGTTCCTCGCCCTCGGCGGTCTTCAGCTTCTTGCCCTCGGTGAGGTCGGAGGCTTCGAGCTTGCCGGGCACGACATGGTAGGTGAGGATCTTGGTCAGCGTGGCCTTGTTCTCGGGCTTGACCAGATTGTCGACGGTGCCGGCCGGCAGCTTGCCGAAGGCGGCGTTGGTGGGCGCGAACACCGTGAACGGACCTTTGCTTTCCAGCGTCGGCACCAAGCCTGCCGCCTTCACGGCCGCCACCAGCGTGGTGTGGTCCTTCGAGTTGACCGCGTTCTGGACGATGTTCTTCGACGGGAACATCGCGGCGCCGCCGACCATGACGGTCTTCTCCTCGGCACTGACGGGCGCGACGACGGTCGCGGTGATGGCCAGGGCGCTGAAGGCGGCGGCGGCGAGATAGGCAATGCGCTTCGACATGGAAAGTCTCCCGATTGAATTGGTACCGGCGATAGCCAGCGTTGAGTTGGGGCAACAACGGCGACTGCGACAGTCGAGGGTGATGCAGCAGTGCCGTCGTTGGACCGAACTACGGGAGGGTTCGCGATGCGGTTTCGGGGAAAAATTCTTTGTGATGCGTGAAACTATGCGCGGGGATGTTCGTGTGATGCGGGCGAGCGCCAAGCGGACGGTGCTGTAGGGTGGGCAAAGCGCAAGCGTGCCCACGCAGTTGTCGTGATCGAGAGAGATGGTGGGCACGGCGCTTCGCGCCTTTGCCCACCCTACGGCAGTGTGCCCGTTGAGACAGTATCGCCTCAATCCCTGTTGTTCGGCGTCTGAATAAACCCGCGATTGTGCGTCGGGCTGATCAGCACCTCGTTGATGCAAACACGCGCCGGCATGCTGGCAATGAACGCGATGGTGCGGCCGAGATCTTCGGACTGCAGCATCCTGGCCTGCTCCTCATCGCTGGGCACCACCGGGCGCAGCTTCAGGATTGGGGTGGCCACCTCGCCCGGCATCAGGCAGCAGGCGCGCAGGCCGTTGACGCATTCGTCCATGTTGAAGGAATGGGTCAGCGCCAGCACCGCATGCTTGGTCGTGGTGTAGGCCGGGCCCGGCATCTTGGAGACGTGGCGCCCGGCCCAGGACGAGACGTTGATGATCGCGCCGTCCTGCTGCTTGCGCATCGTCGGCAGCACCGCGCGCATGCAGTAGAGCACGCCGTTGAGATTGACCTGGACCAGCTGGTCCCAGCCCTCCAGTTCCATATCCTTCCAGCTGCGCCTGGGGACATTGATGCCGGCATTGTTGACCAGGAGGTCGATGCGGCCGTGCTTGGCGACGATCTGATCGGCGGCCTTCTGGGCCGCACTGGCGTTGGAGACGTCCAGCGCAATGGCCTCGGCCGCCCCACCAGCCCCGGTGATCTTCGCAACCACTGTATTCAGGGCGTCCTTTCGCCGGCCGGACACCACCACCGTCCAGCCGTCGGCCGCTAACGCCTCGGCGCCGGCCTCTCCGATCCCGCTGCCACCACCCGTCACCCAGGCCACGCGTTTCCCGTTTTTGGTCATGCAAACTGTCTCCGTTGCTTCATCGGGGCGGTTTTTGCTAATCCAGCCCTCGGTTTTGACCGGCCTTCGCCGGCGAGGAATGTTGCATGAACCCAGCTGCCAACGCCAACCTGTTTTCCCGCCTGTTCGACGACCTGGACGATCCCAAACGCCTCGCAATCGAGACGCATGACGGCGCTCATATCAGCTATGGCGATTTGATCGCGCGGGCGGGGCAGATGGCAAACGTGCTGGTTGCGCGCGGCGTGAAGCCGGGCGACCGCGTCGCGGTGCAGGTGGAGAAATCCGTCGCCAACATCGTGCTCTATCTCGGCACGGTGCGGGCCGGCGCGGTCTATTTGCCGCTCAACACCGCCTATACGCTGAACGAGCTCGATTACTTCATCGGCGATGCCGAGCCGTCACTCGTGGTCTGCGATCCCTCGAAGGCGGAAGGGCTCGCCCCGATCGCTGCCAAGGTGAAGGCCAAGGTCGAGACGCTCGGACCCGACGGCAAAGGCTCGCTGACGGAGGCCGCCGCGAAGGCCAGCAGCGAGTTTGCGACGGTGCCGCGCGCGAACGACGATCTTGCTGCGATCCTCTACACCTCGGGCACCACGGGCCGTTCCAAGGGCGCGATGCTCAGCCACGACAATCTCGCCTCGAACTCGCTCTCGCTCGTCGGTTATTGGCGCTTCACCGACCAGGACGTCTTGATCCACGCACTGCCGATCTATCACACCCACGGCCTGTTCGTGGCGACCAACGTGACGCTGTTCGCACGGGCCTCGATGATCTTCCTGCCGAAGCTCGATCCGGATCTCATCATCAAGCTGATGGCGCGCGCGACCGTGCTGATGGGCGTGCCGACCTTCTACACGCGGCTTCTGCAAAATCCGGCGCTGTCGCACGACACGACCAAGCATATGCGGCTGTTCATCTCGGGCTCGGCGCCGCTGCTGGCCGAGACCCACCGCGAATGGTCGGCGCGCACCGGACACGCCGTGCTCGAGCGCTACGGCATGACCGAGACCAACATGAACACGTCGAATCCTTACGACGGCGAGCGCGTGCCCGGCGCAGTGGGCTTTCCGCTGCCCGGCGTTTCCGTGCGCGTGACCGAACCCGAGACGGGAAAAGAGCTGCCGCGTGAAGAGATCGGCATGATCGAGGTGAAGGGCCCGAACGTCTTTAGGGGTTACTGGCGCATGCCGGAGAAGACCAAGGCCGAATTCCGTGACGACGGCTTCTTCATCACCGGCGACCTCGGCAAGATCGACGCCAAGGGCTACGTCCATATCCTCGGCCGCGGCAAGGATCTCGTCATCTCCGGCGGTTTCAACGTCTATCCCAAGGAGATCGAGAGCGAGATCGACGCCATGCCGGGCGTGATCGAATCCGCCGTGATCGGCGTGCCCCATGCCGATTTCGGCGAGGGCGTCACCGCCGTCCTGGTCTGCAAGGGCGCGGATGTCACCGAAGCCGCGGTCCTAAAGGCGCTCGACGGCCGTCTGGCAAAATTCAAGATGCCCAAGCGCGTCTTCGTCGTCGACGAGCTGCCGCGCAACACCATGGGCAAGGTGCAGAAGAACATCCTGCGGGATACGTACAAGGATATTTACGCGAAGAAGTGAGGGCTCCTAATTCGTAGGGTGGGTTAGCCGATGGCGTAACCCACCTCTTGAGTCTCCGCGGTGACAGAAGTGGTGGGTTACGCTAGCGGACTGTGCTTCGCACAGCCGCGAGCTAACCCACCCTACGAGGTCACGCTCACATCCCACCCACCAGGCTCACCACAAACCGGCTGCCGACGATAAATAGATAGCACCCGAACGCCACTTCCAGCGTGCGCTTCGACATCGCATGCGCGGCTCTCACGCCCAGCGGCGCCGTCACGAGGCTCATTGGCATCACCAGCACGGCGCCGATCAGCGAGACGTAGCCGAGCGCGAACGGGATTTGCAGCGCGGCGACGGCCGGATAGGTCGCCGATGCCGGCCAGCCGGCATAGATGTAACCGACCGCGCCGGGAATCGAGATCAGCACTGCCAGCGCCGACGAGGTTGCGACCGCCTGGTGGATCGGACGGCCGTAGAAGGTCATCAACAGGTTCGAGAACAAGCCGCCGCCGATTCCCATCAAGGTCGAGAGAATGCCGACGCAGAAGCCGTAGGCGCGCATCAACAATCCCTGCGGCATGTCGCCGCCGAGCTTCCAGGTCTCACGCGCGAAGATCAGCCGCGCCGCAGCGGCGTAGGCGACGCAGACGAAGACGATCTTGAACAGCCGCTCCGGCGCGTAGCGTGCCACCACGCTGCCGGCGATGACGCCGAGGACGATCGGCAGCCACCAGAGGCGGAGGATCGCCATATCGACCGCGCCGCGCCGGTAGTGCGCCTGGAACGAGCGAAGCGAAGTCGGGATGATGATGGCAAGCGAGGTGCCGATGCAGAGCGGCATCCGCACCTCCAGGGGCACGCCAACGATGCGGAAGCATTCGTAGAGCACCGGCACCAGAATCGCGCCGCCGCCGATGCCGAACACGCCGGCCAGAAAGCCCGAGAGCGCGCCCGTTGCGATCAGCAACAGCGCGAGCTCGATGATCTCTTTGATATCAAGACCTGCAATCACCCGGCCTGCCCCGGCAGCACCGCCGAAAGGTCGGCTCGGATTTGGCTACAGGTCCAGCTGTAGGAGATCTGCCTTGCCGGGGTCGACACGGCGCGCCTGCCGGCTTGGGTGGGATGCAGGTGGCGCATATCCGCCGCCGCGCGGAAAATCAGTGCGCATGGCGGAATTGGCGACCGCATTGGGGTTGGTCGAGGCGACTTCCGACATCATGAGCTCACTGGTTCGAACGACGCGCGAGCCAGTTCGCTTAGAGGCGTTCCAATAGTAATTTCAATGTGCCTCGATGCACCAAAAGAAGTGAAATTTGATTCATTGGTTATCTGGCGGACCTAGGCTCTGGTATACCAAGCCGCTGATTGGCCTTGTTTCATCAAGGCTCTAGAGCTGAACCGACGTTCGATTTATGGCGAATTGGTGATTGCGCCAGCGAAGTCGACTCCGTAAATAGAGCCGACCTTTCCGATCCCCGCGCGCCCCCTGCTGGGCCGCCATACAACATCAAAGCCCATGACCGCACGGATCGAACGACCGCTCTCGCCACACATGCAAGTGTACCGCTGGACCCTGACGATGGCCATGTCCATCGTCCATCGCGCCACCGGTATCGCCCTCTATGTCGGAACCCTGCTGCTGGTCTGGTGGCTGGTTGCCGCGGCCTCCGGCCCGGCCGCCTATGCCCACGTCCAGGCCTTCTCGGGGAGCATCATCGGCCGGCTGATCGTGTTCGGCTACACCTGGGCCTTGATGCACCATATGCTCAGCGGCATCCGGCATTTCGTCTGGGACCTCGGCTACGGCTTCAAGGCCAATGAGCGGGAAGCCCTGACCTGGGGCGCGCTGATCGGCGGCATCGCGTTGACGGTGCTGGTCTGGATCATCGCCTATGCAATCGGAGGCGGACGATGAGCGGAAGCGATACGCCCAAGCGCAGCATGCGCACTCCGCTCGGCCGCGTCCGCAATCTCGGCGCCGCGCATTCCGGCACGTCCGATTTCTGGCGCCAGCGCATCACCGGCGTTGCCATGACGCTGCTGATGATCCCGGGGCTGGTGATCATCATGATGCTGCTCGGTCGCAACCAGGTCTACGCTGCGCAGACCCTGAGCTCCATTCCCGTCGCGGTGATTCTGCTGCTCTTCATTCTCGCCAGCGCCTGGCACATGAAGATCGGCATGCAGGTCGTGATCGAGGACTACGTCCATAACGAGAAGCTGAAGCTCACCGCGATCATGCTCAACAACTTCTTCTCGTTCGCCGTGGCGCTCGCCTCGACCTACGCGATCTTGAAACTGTCATCCGGAGTGTAACCCATGGCCACCACAACGAATGGCTCGGGCAACGGCGCTCCCGCCACCAACGGCAAAGCCTATCCGATCGAAGACCATACCTATGACGTCGTCGTGGTCGGCGCCGGCGGCGCCGGCCTGCGCGCCGTGGTCGGCTGCAGCGAGGCGGGCCTGCGCACCGCCTGCATCACCAAGGTGTTTCCGACCCGCTCGCACACGGTCGCAGCGCAGGGCGGCATCTCGGCTTCGCTCGGCAACATGCACAAGGACGACTGGCGCTGGCACATGTACGACACCGTGAAGGGGTCGGACTGGCTCGGCGACCAGGACGCGATCGAATATATGGTGCGCAACGCGCCCGAGGCGGTCTACGAGCTCGAGCATTGGGGCGTGCCGTTCTCGCGCACCGAGGACGGCAAGATCTATCAGCGTCCGTTCGGCGGCATGACCATGGACTACGGCAAGGGCCAGGCGCAGCGCACCTGCGCCGCCGCCGACCGCACCGGTCACGCCATGCTGCACACGATGTATGGCCAGTCGCTGCGCCACGCGGCCGAGTTCTTCATCGAGTTCTTCGCCATCGACCTGATCATGGACGACCAGGGCACTTGCCGCGGCGTCATCGCGCTCAAGCTCGATGACGGCACGCTGCACCGCTTCCGCGCCCAGACCGTGATCCTGGCGACCGGCGGCTACGGCCGCGCCTACGCCTCCTGCACCTCGGCGCACACCTGCACCGGCGACGGTGGCGGCATGGTGCTGCGCGCCGGCCTGCCGATGCAGGACATGGAGTTCGTCCAGTTCCACCCGACCGGCATCTACGGCTCGGGCTGTCTCGTCACCGAAGGCGCGCGCGGCGAAGGCGGCTATCTCGTCAATTCCGAGGGCGAGCGCTTCATGGAGCGCTATGCGCCGTCGGCCAAGGACCTCGCCTCGCGCGACGTCGTCTCGCGCGCGATGACCATCGAAATCCGCGAGGGACGCGGCGTCGGCAAGAAGAAGGACCACATCTTCCTGCACCTCGACCATCTCGACCCGGCCGTGCTGGCCGAGCGGCTGCCGGGCATCTCCGAATCCGCAAAGATCTTCGCCAATGTCGACGTGACGCGCGAGCCGATTCCGATCGTGCCGACCGTGCACTACAACATGGGCGGCATCCCCACGAATTATCACGGCGAAGTCCTGACCAAGAAGGACGGCGACGACAACGCGGTGATTCCCGGCCTGATGGCGATCGGCGAAGCCGCCTGCGTCTCCGTGCACGGCGCCAACCGCCTCGGCTCCAACTCGCTGATCGACCTCGTCGTGTTCGGCCGCGCCGCGGCGCTCCGCCTCGCCGAGAAGCTCACCCCCAACGCCAAGCAGCCCGAACTGCCGGCGAACTCGGCCGAGCTCGCGCTCGGCCGGCTCGACCATTACCGCTACGCCTCCGGCGGCACGCCGACCGCAAAACTGCGCGAGGGCATGCAGCACGTGATGCAGAGCAATTGCGCGGTGTTCCGCACCGGCGAGGTCCTGAGCGAAGGCCAGAACCTGATCGCGAAGGTCCACAGCGGCATCACCGACATCGCCGTGTCCGACCGCTCGCTGGTGTGGAATTCGGACCTCGTCGAGACGCTCGAATTCGACAATCTGATCTCGCAGGCGGTGGTGACGATGAATTCCGCCGCCAACCGCACCGAGAGCCGCGGCGCCCATGCCCGCGAGGACTTCTCCGAGCGCGACGACAAGAATTGGATGAAGCACACGCTGGCCTGGCTGGACGATACCGGCAAGGTCAGGATCGAGTATCGCCCGGTTCACGACTACACCATGACCAACGACGTGCAGTACATCCCGCCGAAGGCGCGCGTGTACTGAGCGAACAGCGAAGGCCCTATCGAAATGGTTGAATTCGCACTTCCGAAGAACTCCAAGATTTCAGGCGGCAAGACCTGGCCGAAGCCCGCGGGCGCGACAGAGGTTCGCGAATTCCGGGTCTATCGCTGGAATCCGGACGACGGCAAGAATCCGAGCGTCGACACCTATTACGTCGACACCAATGATTGCGGTCCGATGGTGCTGGACGGCCTGATCTGGATCAAGAACCACATCGACCCGTCGCTGACCTTCCGCCGCTCCTGCCGCGAAGGCGTCTGCGGCTCCTGCGCCATGAACATCGACGGCCAGAACACGCTGGCCTGCACCCGCTCGATGCATGACGTCAAGGACGGCGCGGTGAAGATCAACCCGCTGCCGCACCAGCCGGTGGTGAAGGATCTCGTCCCCGATCTGACCAATTTCTACGCGCAATACGCCTCGATCGAGCCGTGGCTGAAGACGACTTCGCCGACGCCGCAGAAGGAATGGCGCCAGAGCCACGAGGACCGCGAGAAGCTCGACGGCCTCTACGAGTGCATCCTCTGCGCCTGCTGCTCGACCTCGTGCCCGAGCTATTGGTGGAACAGCGAACGCTACCTCGGCCCCGCCGCCCTGCTCCAGGCCAACCGCTGGGTGTCCGATTCGCGGGATGAAGCGACCGGCGAGCGGCTCGACGATCTCGAGGATCCGTTCCGGCTCTACCGCTGCCACACCATCATGAACTGCGCCAAGGCCTGCCCGAAGGGCCTGAACCCCGCGGAAGCCATCGCCGAGCTCAAGCTCAAGATGGTCGAACGGCAGATCTGAGACGAAGCCATGCTTCGCGTCCCGGCCAGACCGGCCGGGACATTCTGAGATCGTCGTCAATTCGAGTAGAATTTTCCAATTCGGGTAGAATTCGGCCCGGCCCGCGGTGCGCGCAAGTTTCCAGCTCGCAACCACCGGTTCCGGCATAAGCTGCTTCCTTCCCCGCGCGCGATTCAGTTAAGCTCCCGTCAGGGACCGGAGCGACTGTGCAGAGGGCGCAACGCAATTCGCTGAGACTGTTGCAGTGGATGATGGCGGCATCCCTGGCGCTGCCGGTCGCTCTATTCGCCATCGCCGCAACGATCTCCTACACATCGACCCGCGACATCGCCGACCGGGAGATCGAGCGCACGCTCGACGTCGTGCATGAGCACGCGCTCAAGGTGTTCGAGACCATCGATCGCAGCCTTGCCGAGCTCAACGAGGTGGTTCGCGGCCTTCCCGACGACACCATCCGCGCACGTGAGCCGGCGCTGCACCGCCGCCTGAAGCGGCTGGCCGATTCGCTGCCGCAGCTGAAATCGGCCTGGATCTTCGACGCGGACGGAAAAGCGCTGGTCAACAGCCTCGCCTCGCCGCCGCCGGCGCTGGGCTTTGCAGACCGCGATTACTTCTATTCCCATATCGACCAGGGCATCGGCACGTTCATCGGCACGGCCCTGACGCCCCGCCCGCCCTATCAGGGCGCCCGCTTTTTCGGGGTGAGCCGCCGCCGCGACTCCGACGACGGCAGTTTCATCGGGGTGATCCAGGCCTCGGTCCTCCCCGAATATTTCGACAGTTTCTATGCGCGCATCGGCTCGGATGCCGGCAGTTTCTTCGCGATGGGACGCACCGACGGCGTGCTGCTTGCGCATTTCCCGCGGCTCGACCGCGACCTTCGGCTCGATCCGACCGGACCGGTCGGCCGGGAAATCGCGGCGCGCCCCGAGCACGGCCTCATCACCGTCGCCTGGCCGTCGGACGGGATCGAGCGGCGCATCGGCTATCGGCGTGTCGCCGAATACCCGATCTATGTCAGCGCCGGGCTCGAGACCTCGGCAATCCGCGCGCGCTGGCTCGCCACCATCGGCCAGCATCTGGTTTTCGGCATTCCCGCCACCGCACTTCTGTTTCTGTTGCTGGCGCTGGCATTGCGGCGCACCCAGCACCTTCAGGCCGAAGCCGCAAAGCGGCGCGAGGCCGAGGAGGCCCTCAAGCACAGCCAGCGTCTGGAGGCGCTCGGACAGCTCACCGGCGGGGTCGCGCACGATTTCAACAATTTGCTGACGGTGATCCGCGCCTCGGTCGACCTGTTGAACCGGCCGCAACTGACGGAGGAGCGGCGCCAGCGCTACATCACCGCCATTGCGGACGCCGTGGCCCGCGCCGCCAAGCTGACCTCGCAGCTGCTCGCCTTTGCGCGGCGTCAGACCCTGAAGCCGGAGGTGTTCGACGTCGGCGAACGGATGCAGGCGCTGCACGACATGCTTGCGCCCCTGCTGGGGCCGGCCATCGAGATCGTCATGCGCCTGCCCACGGAGCCCTGCCTCGTCCGTGCCGATGCCGGCCAGTTCGAGACGGCGTTGATCAACATGGCCACCAACGCCCGCGATGCCATGCAGGGCAAAGGCAGGATCACCATCAAGGTCGAGACCGCGACGATCGTTCCGGACACGCTGACCGGCGCCCCGGACGGCCCGATCTCGGGACACCATGGCTTCGTCAGCGTGACCGTCAGCGACACCGGCATCGGCATTCCCGCCGCCCGGCTCGGACGCATCTTCGAGCCGTTCTACACCACCAAGCAGGTCCGCCACGGCACCGGCCTCGGCCTGTCCCAGGTGTTCGGCTTCGCCCGGCAATCCGGCGGCGAGGTGACGGTGACGAGCGAAGTCGGGCACGGCAGCACTTTCTCGCTCTATCTGCCGCGCGTGGCGCCAGACCTGCTGCCGCAGCGGCAGGCGCCCAACACGGCGCCGGCGGTGACCGGCAGCGGCATGTCGGTGCTGGTGGTCGAGGACAATATCGAGCTTGCCAATTTCGCCGCCGATGGTCTCACCGAGCTCGGCTACAGCATCACGCTGGTCGACAATGCCACGGACGCGCTCGCCGAGCTCGTCGTGGACGCTGATCGCTTCGACGTCGTGTTCTCGGACGTCGTCATGCCAGGGATGACCGGGCTCGATCTGGCGCAAGCCATCTGCGATCGCGGCATCGGCGTGCCGATCGTGCTGACCACGGGCTACAGCCAGGCGCTGTCACAGGATGGCGTGACCGGCTTCGATCTCGTCCAGAAGCCCTATTCGATCGAGGAATTGTCGCGCGTTCTGCATCGGGCGGCCCGTATCAGGCGCGTCCGGGACGGCGCCGCCGAGTGATCAGGCGATCGGAACCGAAGGGAACCGTTTGATTTCCTTTGCGTTGTCCGCTCATGCACAAGCGGGCCGCAAAGCGCGAACAGGTCAAGAAGCCGCCCATTGTCGAGATCAAAGGCGAGAACGGCGATGCCGTGGCGGCGCCGCCTCCGGAGCTGCTCGAGCCCGATCCCGAACTGTCACCCGAGGAGGCCGAGCAGGTCCGCAAGGACTATCTGCTGACACGCTTCTGGATCAGCGCCCGCGGCTTCTGGGGGCGCAAGGGCGACCGCCTCGCCTGGCCGCTCTCGATCGGCCTCGGCGTGTTGATCGTCATGACCGTCGGCTTCCAATACGGCATCAACGTCTGGAACCGCGCGATCTTCGACGCCATCGAGCAGCGCGATGCGACGAGTGTCTTCCATCTCAGTGCGGTGTTCTTCCCGCTCGCGGCAGGCAGCATCGTGCTCGGCGTCGCCCAAGTGTTCGCGCGCATGGGCATTCAGCGGCGCTGGCGCGCCTGGCTGACGGCGAGCGTGCTGACGCGCTGGCTCGCCAACGGCCGCTACTACCAGCTCAACCTCGTCGGCGGCGACCACGGAAATCCCGAATACCGCATCGCCGAGGACTTGCGCATCGCAACCGACGCGCCGGTCGATTTCCTCGCCGGCGTGACCTCGGCACTGTTGTCGGCCGTGACCTTCATCGTCGTGCTCTGGACCATCGGCGGCGCGCTCACGATCCCGCTCGGCGGATCCTCAATCACCATTCCCGGCTTCCTCGTGGTCGCCGCGATCCTCTATGCCGCAATTGCCTCGAGCTCGATTACGGTGATCGGCCGCCGCTTCGTGCAGGTCTCCGAGGGCAAGAACCAGGCCGAGGCCGATTTCCGTTACACGCTGACGCGCGTGCGCGAGAACGGCGAGAGCATCGCGCTGCTCGGCGGCGAGGACGAGGAGCGCGACGGCCTCGACCGCAATTTTACCCGCGTGCTGCGGCAATGGGCGCGATTGGCCGGCCAGCACATGCGCACCACGCTGGTGTCGCAAGGATCGAGCCTCGTTGCTCCCGTCGTGCCGCTCCTGCTCTGCGCGCCAAAGTTTCTCGACGGCAGCATGACGCTGGGGCAGGTGATGCAGGCCGCCTCCGCCTTTACCATCGTGCAGAGCGCGTTCGGCTGGCTGGTCGACAATTATCCGCGGCTCGCCGACTGGAACGCCTGTGCGCGCCGCATCGCCTCGCTGATGATGTCGCTCGACGCGCTCGAGCGTGCCGAGCAGGGCGACGGCCTCGGCCGCATCAAGCGCGGCGAGACGCGCAACGACGCGATGCTGGAGCTGAAAGATCTCTCCGTCACGCTCGACGATGGCACGGCGGTGGTCGGCGAGACCGAGGTGATGATCGAGCCGGGCGAACGGCTGCTCGTCGCCGGCGAATCCGGTACCGGCAAGAGCACGCTGGTGCGCGCCATCGCCGGGCTCTGGCCGTGGGGCGAGGGCGGCGTCAATTTCCATCCCGACCGGCGGCTGTTCATGCTGCCGCAGCGGCCCTACGTGCCTTCCGGATCGCTCCGCCGCGCGGTCGCCTATCCCGGCGCCGCGGACGACTGGACCATCGAGGAGATCGGCCAGGCCCTGCACAAGGTCGGGCTCGATCATCTCAAGGAGAAGATCGAGGATGAGGGCCCGTGGGACCAGACGCTGTCCGGCGGCGAGAAGCAGCGCCTCGCTTTCGCGCGGCTCTTGCTCCACACCCCCGACATCGTCGTGCTCGATGAAGCGACCTCGGCGCTCGACGAGAAGAGCCAGGACAAGATGATGAAGATGGTCACCGACGAGCTGCCGAAGGCGACCATCATCAGCGTCGCGCATCGTGCGGAGCTCGAGGCCTTTCACAGCCGCAAGATCGTGCTGGAGCGCCGCAAGGGCGGCGCAAAACTCGTCAGCGACATCGACCTGATCCCACGCAAGGGCAAGCGCAAGCTGCTCGGGCGATTTCTGAGGCAGCGGAAGCCGGCGGCGAAGAAGGCGGCGTGAGGCGTCGTAAGTTGCGAGCTCTCTCCCCTCGTCGTCCCGGGTTCGCTTCGCGCCTCGGGACGCCACTTGTGATACAACGTTGGAGTCCTCCGCAAAACCGGCTATGCATGCGCCGCTTGCAACGAGGACCTGCTGCTTGACGACCGACAACACCCCTTCGTCCGCGCCGTTCGGCGCGTTTGCGCCCAATGCGGCACAGGCTGCGGTGATCCGCCTTGCGACACGGTCGGGGCTGAAGCGCGGCGCATTCCGGCCCTGGATGTCGCGGCTGGTCAACCTGCTTCGCAGCGGCCCGCTCGACGTGCAATATCAGGGCGCCTCGTTCCGCCTCTATCACCAGGGCAGTGCGACCGAGCGCGGCGCGCTGTTCAATCCCGATTACAATCTCGACGAACTCGACTTCCTGCGGCAGCACACTGCCGCGGGTGGCGTGTTCGTCGACGTCGGCGCCAATGTCGGCACGTTTGCGCTGGTGATGGCGCAACAGGTCGGCACCACAGGCAAGGTGGTCGCAATCGAGCCGCATCCGATGACGTTTGCCCGGCTCGCCTTCAATCAAGCCGCATCGAAAGCTGCGCAGGTGCGCCTGGTGCAGGCGGCAGCCGGCGACAGCGACGGCGAGCTGATGATCGAGAGCGGCGGGGGCAATCTCGGCGCCACCCACGTCGTCACCGGCACCGCCAGCGCTGATGCGATCAAGGTGCCGTCACTTCGCTTGACGCGGATCCTCGACGAGGCCGGCGTCAGGCAAATCGATTCGCTCAAGATCGACGTTGAAGGCTTCGAGGACCGCGTGCTGATCGGCTTCTTCCGCGATGCGCCGCAATCGCTGTGGCCGCGCGCGGTCGTGATCGAGCACCTGTCACAAGACGAATGGCAGCAGGACTGTATCGCCGATATGGTCACGCGTGGTTACGCGATCGTGCGCAAGACGCGCAGCAATACGTTCCTGTCACGCTGACGAGAACGCACAACGGAGCTAGCGATGATCGACCATTTGGGTTTTTCCGTCTCCGACTATGAGCGCGCCAAGGCTTTCTACGCCAAGGCGCTGGCGCCGCTCGGCTACGGCCTGATCATGGAAGTCACGGCGGAGCAGACCGGTCACGCTGCGGCCGCGGGTTTCGGCGCCGACGGCAAGCCGGATCTCTGGTTCGGCGGCGAAGGCGCGATGAACAAGCCGGTGCACATCGCGATCGCGGCCAGGGACCGCGCTACCGTGGATGCCTTCTACAAGGCGGCTATCGCGGCGGGCGGACGCGACAACGGCCCGCCCGGTGTCCGCCCGCATTATCACGCGGACTATTATGGCGCCTTCGTGCTCGATCCCGACGGCCACAACATCGAGGCCGTCTGCCACACCCCGGAATAAGGCAGGCCCGGCGCGATGCGATGCGGAACATCGGCGCGGCATCATCGTTGTCTTTCTCCGGACAACTATCCCGATGATGCCGATGCCGATCGAACCGCCCGAGATTCCTCCGTCGACGCCCGGCACTCCCGTCGAGCCACCGCCCGGAATTCCGCCCGGCAATCCGCAGCCTGAGATCACCCCGCCGGTGCGCGAGCCCGGCTCGCCACCACGGCCCGACGAATTACCGGGCCGCATCCCTGAAGAGATTCCACCTCGCGGGCCCAATGGACCGCGCACACCAAGTCCAGCGACGGATGCAAATTCGCCGCGGGATTGCGCATGATACGCCTCATCACATGTGAGGCAATTGCAACCAGCGTCTGAATGCGCAATGAACGTCGCCGTAGTGATGTGATTTCCGTGCAGAAATAAATCGGGCCGCGATCGCTTCGCCCGCCACAATCCGGCCTAACGCGTAGCTGTTCATCCCAACACATCGTCAAAGAACCTTCCGGGGAAGTTCACCACCATGACCAATCTTCGTTTCGTGCTGCTTGCGACGACGGCTCTGACCGCGATGCAATTCGCAAGCTCCGCATCGCAAGCGCAAAGTGCGCCGCCGCTCGTGGTCGCGCAGGCCCAGCCTCAAGAGACGGGCCCTGACGGAAAACCGAAGCAGCCGCCGAAGGGTCCAGGGGCCGCGCCGCCTGCTGCGCCCGCGCGCCCGGCCGCACCGCCGCCCGCGGCTGCACCGCCCCATCCGCCCGCCGCGCCGCCGCCCGCGGCCGCACCGCCGCGCCCAGCGGCGCCGCCTCCGCCTCCGCCGCCACCTGCGGCCCCAT
>NZ_JADPKT010000097.1 GCF_023074075.1 Bradyrhizobium sp. 138
GGCAGATCGAGCTCTCAGACGAACAAATTAGTCAGCTGCGTAATCGGGTACGACACACCAAGCATTCGAAGAAGGAGGCATCATGAAGTCATCGGCTCGACGAACAGGGTGCGCCATTCGGCAACGCTGCGGTTCGACGTGATCAGCATGGCGCCGGTTTCGTAGCGGCGGCTAACCTAACTAGCTGGAAGAACAGATGCGCCGCGTCGGGCTCCAGCGGCAGGTAGCCGAGTTCGAGGACGATCAGCAGCTTTGGCTTCGACAACGCGAGCAGTTTCTCGTCCAGGCGTCGCTCGCCGTGCGCCTTGGCGAGGCCAGCGACCAGCGTCGTCACCGTGGTGAACTGCACCGTATACCCGACCAGGATTGCCTCTCGCCCGAGTGCAATGGACAGGTGCGTCTTACCGACGCCGCGCGGCCCGAGCAGCAGTACGTTCTCGCCGTTGGCGATCTATCGTGACGCGGCCAGGTCACGGATCTGCTTTGGATCGATCGACGGCTGCGCCTCGAAGTCGAAGCTCGCAAGCTCCTTCACGGCCGGGAAGTGTGCGGTGTCCGCGCCATCTCGATGCGGCGTACACTGTCGATTTCATCCTGCCCTCGCCCAATCCCATCCTGAATTCGGCATGGGATGTCTGGTACATTCTGGATAGAAATGGGCGGAGGATAACAAGGCCGTCGAGCCGACGCCGGTGTCCGCGACCTCGCCGAGCTACGCCTCGCTACACGAGAATGGTACCGGTCCGTTCATCATCGAACATCAGCCCGGCGTGAAGACGGTGTTCAAGGCCAACCCCAATTACTGGGGCAAGATGGAAGGTAACCTGAAGGAGATCATCTTCACCCCCGATCGCCTCCGACGCGACCCGTGTCGCCGCGTTGCTCTCGGGCGAGGTCGACGTCATCGACCCGGTGCCGATCCAGGACATCTCCCGCTTCGATTCCAGCTCAAATGCCCAGGTGCTGAAGGCCCCGGAGCTGCGCACCATCTTCATCGGCTTCGATCAGACCCGCGACGAGCTGCTCTACTCCAAAATCAAGGGCAGGAATCCCTTTAAGGACGTTAAGGTCCGCGAAGCCTTCTACAAGGCGCTCGACATCGAGCTGATCAACGCGCGTGATGCGAGGGTTGTCGACGCCGTCCGCGTTGATGATCGCGCCGGAGCTGTTCGCACGGTCCAAGGACTTTACGCCGCCGAAATTCGATCTGGACGGCGCCAAGAAGCTCCTGACCGAGGCCGGCTACCCCGACGGCTTCGAGGTCACCATGGATTGTCCGAACGATCGCTATGTCAACGATGCCGCGATCTGCCAGGCCGTGGTCGGCATGCTTGCCCGCATCGGCGTCAAAATCAATCTGCTGGCACAGCCCAAGGCGCAGTACTTCGCCAAGGTGCTGAAGCAAGGTGGCTACCAGACCTCGTTCTTCATGCTGGGCTGGACGCCGAGCACGATGGATTCCCACAATGTGCTGAATGACACATGGGGTGCCGTGACGATGCGAAATCCTCGCGTGGCGAGGCCAATCTTGGTGGCTATTGCAATGAGTTTGACGCCATTACCGACAAGGTGCTGGTCGAAACCGACACCGCCAAACGCAATCAACTGATCAAGCAGGCGTATGAGATCAGCATCAAGGACTGGGCCTACATCCCCCTGCACCAGCAGGCGCTGGCCTGGGGCGTATCGAAAAAGGTCAACCTGCCGCAGCGCGCCGACAACCTCGTCATGTTCCACTGGGCGACCAAGCAGGAATAGCGCCAGTTGAACCCAGGGTCCCGGCTGCGTCAGGCTTCCGGGACCTTTCCTTTTCCGGCTGACAAAGACGTCAGCCAGACACACACCCAAGGAAGGTGGAAGGAATGCTCGCTTTCACTCTTCGCCACGCCGTTCAGGCCATCGGCGTCATGTTCGCCGTCAGCATCATCGCGTTCTCGATGTTCCGCTTCGCCGGCGACCCCGTCAACCAGATCGTCTCGATCGATACGTCGGCGGCCGAACGCGAAGCCGTGCGCAAATCGCTCGGTCTCGATGACCCCGTTCCGGTGCAGTTCATGCGCTATTTCGGCAATGCCGCGCAGTTCAAATTCGGCGTCTCCTATCAATTCCGCCAGCCGGTCTCGACGCTATTTATGGAGCGTATGCCTGCAACACTGGAACTTGCGATCTGCGCGACCGTATTTGCAATGGTTTTCGGCATCCTGATGGGCGTCTATTCGGCGCTCAAGCGCGGCACCGTGCTGGCCAAATTATTCCAGGCGATTTCGCTGATCGGTATCTCACTGCCGACTTCCTGATCGGCAGGACGAACACCCCAATCGGTAAGCCCCTCTCGGAGCAGAGGCACCCCAAGCATCGTACGTAGGTTAGAGCCGCGCGGACGAGGGCGCAAATTCGGGGTCGGCCTGCACATCCGGGACGTGGACCGTCTTGCCATCGAGCAATGTACGCCCAACCACGCTTCCCTGTTCAAGGACGGAAGCGACCGCTGGCCGTCACGGTGGGAATGCCCGCCGCTTTGGCAGCCATTGCGGTCGGCTAGCCGATGATCACGATGACATCAGCGTGGTGCGTCTTCAGTTCGGCAACCAGCCCGGGAAGCTTTGCGACATCGCCCCTCTCCCCGCGCGGCTCGAAGGTCAGGTTTTGACCGAGGACGAAACCGCGCTGGCCCAACACCTTGATCAGGATCTGGCCCGCCGGGCTGATTTCGGTGGCCGCGGCGTTCGGCGTCACTGTCGCGAGCCGATAGACCTTGCCCGCCTGCGCTGCTGCCGCGCAAACGGCCGCAGCAGCGTGACAGAACCGAGCCCGCCCAGGAATTCGCGGCGCCTCATCATGATGGCCGTGCCGGGGCACAACGACACCCGGCGGGAGACTAGCACGGCGTAACAAAAAAGCGGCAACAGCGATTGCCATTGCCGCTTTTCGGCTTCGATTGAACCCGCCTCAGGTCGACCGCAGCGCCTTGGAGCCAAGATCGAGATCGAGATCGTTGACCTGCTTGTTCCGCTCGGAATCAGCCGCGGCGCGGTGGTCGGTCGCCAGCACCACGTACACCGCCGGCAGCACGAACAGAGTAAACAGCGTGCCGATCGACATGCCGGCGACGACGACCAGACCGATCGAGAAGCGGCTGGCTGCTCCCGCGCCGGTCGCAGTCAGGAGCGGGATCAGGCCGGTCACCATCGCAGCCGTCGTCATCAGGATTGGCCGCAGCCGGATGCGAGCCGACATTTCGATGGCCGAGCGGCGGTCGAGCCGCTCGTTGACCTGGAGTTCGTTGGCGAACTCCACCATCAGGATACCGTGCTTGGTGATCAGGCCGACCAAGGTGAGCAGACCGACCTGGGTGTAGATGTTCATGGTCGCTGCGCCGAAGAACAGCGGGATCAGCGCGCCGACGATCGCCATCGGCACCGAGATCATGATCACCAGCGGATCGCGCAAGCTCTCGAACTGCGCTGCCAGCACCAGGAAGATGATGATCAGCGCGAAACCGAAGGTGATCGCGAGCTGGTTGCCTTCCTGCACGTACTGCCGGGAGTCCGCGAGATAGTCGTGGCTGAACCCTTGCGGCAGCTTCTTGGCCTCGCTTTCGAGGAAGTCGACCGCCGCGCCGACGGTGACGCCGGGCATCGGCACGGCCGAGAACGTCGCCGAATTGAGCTGATTATAGTGCGTCAGCGAGTTCGGATCGGTCCTGGTCTGGATCGACACCACCGTCGACAGCGGGAGCTGCTGGCCGGTGTTGGTCGTCACATAGAAGCCGCCGAGCGATTCCGGCGAGAGCCGCTTGGTGCGCGGCACCTGAGGGATCACCTGGTAGGAGCGGCCTTCCAGATTGAAGCGATTGACGTAGTTGCCGCCGAGCAGCACCGCGAGCGTGGCGCCGAGGTTTTGCATGTTGACGCCAAGGTCCTGAGCCTTGCTGCGGTCGATCGTCACCTTCACGTTGGGCTGGTTGTAGTTGAGATCGCTGTCGGAGACGATGAACATGCCGCTCTTGCGCGCAGCGTCCTTCAGCTTCTCCATCTGCTCATAGACCGTCCGGAAGCCGGCGGTGGAGTTGATCACCATCTGCACCGGCAGGCCGCCCGGCCCGCCCGGGAGCGGCGGCAGGTTGAAGGCGAAGGCCTGCACGCCCTCGATCTTGGAAAGCTCGGCCTGCACCAGCGGCTTCAGCTGGATCGACGAGCGCTTGCGCTCGTCCCAGGGCTTGAGCAGCATGCCGGCGATGCCGCCCTGCGGGCCGTTGATGCCGTTCAGCACGAAGCGCAGATCGGTCTCGGGGAACTGCTGGAATTTCTCGTCGAGTTTCTCGCCGTAGAAATCGACATAATCGATGTTGGCGTATTTCGGCGCCTTGGTCACCGCGAACACGATGCCCTGGTCTTCCTCTGGTGCCAGCTCCTTCGACGTGTGCATGTAGAGGAAGCCGACGAGCCCGAGGATGGTGATCGCGAACAGGCCCGTGATGGCCTTGTAGTCGAGCGAGCGATCGAGCCTGCGGCCATACCAGCGCGTCAGCGCGCCGAACACCTTGTTGACGACCTTTGCGAAACGACCCTCTTCGGTGTTCTTCAGCAGCACCGAGCACATCATCGGCGACAGCGTCAGCGCGATCACGCCCGACACGATCACCGAGCCCGCCAGCGTGAAGGCGAATTCGCGGAACAGCGAACCGGTGAGGCCGCCAAGGAAGCCGATCGGCGCGTACACCGCGGCGAGCGTGATGGTCATCGAGATGACCGGACCGACGATTTCACGCGCGCCTTGCAGCGACGCCTGGACCGGCGATTTGCCCTCCTCCAGATGGCGATGGATGTTCTCCACCACGACGATGGCATCGTCGACCACGAGGCCGATCGCCAGCACCATCGCAAGCAGCGTCAATAGGTTGAAGCTGAATCCCAGCGCCAGCATCAGGGTGCAGACGCCGATCATCGACAGCGGGATCGTGACGACCGGGATGATGACCGACCGCAGCGAGGCCAGGAACAGGAAGATGACCACGATCACGATGATCACGCTTCGCCCAGCGTCTTCTCCACCTCGTCGATCGAGGACTGGATGAACTTGGTCGAGTCGTAGGCGACCTTCATCTTCATCGACGGCGGCAGATTGCGCTCGAGTTCGGGGAACAGTGCGCGCACGCCCTTGACCAGCGTCAGCGGGTTGCCCTGTGGCGTCGCCTGCACGCCGATGAAGATCGCGTGCTCACCGTTGAAGGCGACGCTCGCATCCGTGCTTTGGTGAAATGGTCCTGGTGGCCCTTGAGATAGGCCATGAACACGACGCCGGTCTTGTAGAAGCGCGTCGGCGCCTTGAAGATGTGGCGCGACAGCGGCACCGTCGGCCCGAGCACGTCGTGCCGACCTCGTCGCCGGCGGCCAATCGCGACAGCGCGTAGGACGCCGCCGGCGCAATCGCGTCGAAGATGCCGAGCAGCGCGTGCGAGAAACCCCGCTCATCCCGGCGATCAGCTCCGCATAATTGAAGTCGTCGCCGGTGTACATCTTGATGCGCTTGTCGAGGCGCCGTCGCATGTCGATCTCGCGCTGCTTGTCAAGCAGCGAGACCTTGACACCATCGACCTTGGCGGCGTTGCCGTTGATGATGGCAACGGCGGTGTCCATCGCCTCGTCGAGATCTTGTGTGCCCCAGTATCCCGTCAATGCCGGATCGAACATGCCGCCGAACCAGTGGATGATCACGCGCTCTCGAACCTGCGGCAGCACGCGGTCATATACCTTGGCGTAGTCGTCGGCGTCCGGCCGAGTTTTTGCGAGCGCGCGATGCCATCAGAATGATGCGGCCGCCGACCTTCTCGACCGCGGAGATCTGCTCCTCATGGGCGCGGATCACGTCGTCGATGGTCTTGGCATCCTCCACGCAAGACGATCAGTGCCGGCGCCCGGAAACACCAGCGCATTGCGCCGCTTCGCGGCAGACACCGAGCGCGTGATCAGCTCCAGCGAGGTCGGCCAGTCCAGGCCCATGCCGCGCTGCGCGCTGTCCATGGCCTCGGCGACACCAAGCCCCAGATCCCAGACGTGCTCGCGGAACGCGATGGTCTTGTCCCAATCGACCGCGACCGAGAGCCAGGGATCGTTGTCGCAAAGGCATCGGCGACAATGTGCACGGCCGAGAACGCGATGCAGTTGAGCGGACCTTCGAGCTTTGCGGGGAATTCTCGATCGAACGATCGGCATTCGGCAGCTTGAGCGACAATGAGGACATCGGCTGGACGGGCCTGTTCATGATTTCGGACCTCTCCCCGTCATTGCGAGGAGCCACCCGGTTCGGCCTTCGGCCGGCCGGACCTAAACTCCGCGACCAAGCAATCCAGACTGTCTCCGCGGAGGCATTCTGGATTGCTTCGCTTCGCTCGCAATGACGGCTCAACAGACATCGACACTTGTGCAATAGACCTCAGGCCTTGGTCGGGGCGACGTCGATCCAGCGCCGCTCCTTACCAGCTCTTGAGTGCGGATTCGGCGAGCTGCACACGTTTGACGCTTCGAGCAGCGTGAACTTGTAGGGCTCATCCTCGTAGACGTGATGATCCTTGCGCGCGATGTCACGCTCGCGCAGCAGGATCAGCGTCTCACGCGCCGACAGGTTCGCGCGCGCCGCCTCCTCGAGCAGGTTGTCGAGCTGGTCGCGGATGCCGGAGAGCTGCAATCGCACCAGCATGGCCTCGAGCCGATCGATTGGCGCTTCGGTAGCTTTTTTTGTACGCGCCATCAGAAGCTCCCTCCGATCGCTGCTTCGTATTCGCCAAGAGGACGCAACAGCGAGGGCAGTGGAGAAGGCGCCGGCACTGTCGGTGTCGCGATTGCCGGTCGGCAGAAGGCGCCAGTGCGACCGGCAACCCCGTCGAGGTGGGCGGAATCGATGATCCGCAGCCGGCGACCTTCCGATTGCTTATGGACCGCAACCTCGCGCATGCCGTGGCGGATGCGCACGTCGCCGGCCGCAACCGTCACCGCCACGCGCTCGCCGATCGATCTTTTCAAGCGAGGTCTGATGCTTTGGCATCGCGGTCTCCGTTCCCGCAAAACATGGACGCTAAGCCCGACAACATTCATTAAAATAGGAAGAAACATAATTTACACCACTCCGACGCACCGGGGCGGCTATGCTAACGCCTGGACGGAGCGAGGTTCCCGTTGTGGGCTGGCTGATTCCTCGTGGAAAACGGCGAACCGTATCTGCCCAACCCGATCTTAGCCGAGGCGGCAGACTCGGCGTGCACCTCCCACCACAGGCCAGCGGTTCGCGTATCTCGCCAGCGCTGGTGAGGCGCCACGGGGCATCATCCGAAGCCGACATGGAGGAAATCCATGAGGATCCAGACGCCGGACGGACCTGGGCAGCGAGTTCAATTTTGAACTCCTTATCGGAGCGGGAGCACTCTATGAGAACTATGCGTTTCTCTGACAGTGCTTTCGACGCGCGATTACGGAGCTCACGCAGACGCGAATGCTTGCTCTGGGAGGCTCGACGCAAGGGGGTGATCGAACCAGCGGAATAAGAAAGACCCAATCAGCGACGGCTCCTTGGGGGCGGACCACCGCGTCTGGGCTGTGCGCTACAATTCGCCGCCACCGGCCAAATTTTATTGATGGACGAGCCGGCGCTCCGCGGCAGCCACTACACATCTGCACGAGAAGCCGCGTGAACCGAGAACGGGTCCGCTATGCACCGGCCCCAGCAACAGACTTACGCCGCCGTCACCCGTAAGTATTTTTACTCCGCTTTGCTCAGCACATCTGCTCTCGACTACGCGCCTCATCGCCAGGAATGCCCTCACGCGCGCCGCGGCACTTCAAGAAATTCATTTTCATTCGACGCTGCCGAGGTCAGCATGAGCGAAGCGTTGCGAGTAATCGCTGCGGCTTGGCTGTAGCGCGGCGCAGAAATTTACGCTAGCTTCTGCTTGCGAGTTTGCAAATGCGTGCCCGCATCCGATCTCTCCGAAGACAACGAGCGACCATTCGACCGCTTGCCCCCTCCCATCGTCAGAGCTGGGATAATCCGGACAATGACGAAATCTGGTTTGAGTTGGCGCGTGCTATCGGACGTCAGCTCGCACGGGATGAACATCACGGTTCGGGGCAGCCGATAGAGGACCGGCATGACGACAGCGTCATCGAAGAAAACGGCCGTACTATACGCCCGTTATTCCAGCGACATGCAAAAGGCGACCTCGATTGACGGTCAGCTATTGCTCTGCCGGAAGGTCGCATTGCGCAACAACCTCGATGTCATCGGCGAGTTTGTGGATGCCGCAAAATCTGGTCTTACCGAAGGTGCGAGGGACGGCTATCAACGTTTGCTCAACGGGGTGCGAAACCAGGACTTTGACGTGGTCGTGGTTGAACATTTCGACCGCTTGTCGCGTGATCCCGCAACCATCCAGCGTCTCAAGCAGGTTTTCGAGTTCAATGGCGTCGAGCTGATGGATCAGAAAGGGGTCTATGCGACCGCCACTGACATCAGCATTGCAAGTCTCTACAACACGATTTACAAGCCGCAGCTCGCCGAAAAGGTTCGGCGCGGCCATGACAACGCTGTTGCCAACGGAAGAATTCCTGGCTCATACGCCTATGGTTATCGACCGAGGCCGGGCGCGCCGGGCGAACGCGTGATCGATGAGAACGAAGCAAAGATTGTGCTCCGCATCTTCACCGAATATGCAGCGGGCCGCTCGACCCGAACTATCGCCGCTGATCTCACCCGCGAAGGCGTGCCCTCACCCGGTGCAACTCGTCACAAGAACAAGGCTGGTCGTACCACCTGGAATCATCAGTGCATCACAGGCGGTCGGCATGGTCGCGGCATTATCGGCAACGATCTATATATCGGCGAGATACATTGGAACGTTCGCTCGACAATTCTCAACCCGGAGACCCAGAAGAAACAGAAGCGCCGCAATCCAGAAGAGCGCCACATCATAGTCAAAAAGCCGGAGCTACGGATCGTTCCGCAAGTGCTCTGGAATCGAGCGCAGGAGGTTCGTAGCGCGCGCGCCGTATCTATGTTCGGACCGACTGGCAAGCCGCGGCGTCGCGCCGTGATCCCGCGCAACAATGAGCACCCGCTTGCCGGTGTGCTCCGGTGCGGCGTCTGCAATGGCCACATGCGAATCGCTCAATCCTCGCGTAACGGTGCACCGCGCGCGGCATGCGCGAACGCGCATCAGCGGGGCACCTGCGAGCACACCCGCAGCTTCGACATGGACGTTCTGCTCGAGGATGCCTCCGACAAAATCCAACTGAAATTGCTTTCGCCGAAAGCCATTGAAGAGGCGATGTGTGCCTGGAAGGAGGAGCGCAAAAACGATCGGAACAAGGGCAGCGAACACGCTAAGCTAGAGCGTCGACGCCGTGTGTTGACTACCGAGATCGAACGCCTGTCATATGCCATCGCAAATAGCCGTCGGAAGCCGGACGAGTTGCTCAAGCGGATCGATGAGTGCGACGTGGAGCGGGAAAGAGTTGAAGAGCGCTTGCGGCTGCTGGGCGGTGGCGACGAAAATGTCATCGGCTTCGATCACTCGAAATTCAGTGACGGATACCGTTCGGAGGTTAGAAGGCTGGTCACCGCGCTCAAGACGAATCCCAAGGCGATCGAAACTCGCGTCGCTTTCCGCAACTTGATTGAATGCATAGTAGTGCATCCGGTTCCCAAGCGGATGCCCTACGAATATACCCCCTACCTGAACAGCTCCGCGCTTTACGGCAAGAAGCTTTTCTCTGAAAACCGTAGCAAGGAGCGAGAAATCAGCACGTTTGCCTACTACGACAATGGCAAGTCAGGGAAATCCGTGTCCTCGTAATAGACGCGGACCTGCATGTGGTGCCGGCCGTCGCGGATCTCGCCGTCGAGATGGGCAGTCACGTCGCGTGCCTCTTCGCTTGTCGGTCACCAGCCCGTTTTGCGCAAAAACGGGCGGTCGCGCAAGCGCAGCTAGGACACAATTGCTCCCGTCCTGCCCAGCGTCACCTCGACGATCTCCGGCGGCACGCCGACGCGGAGCGGCATGATGCTGCAACCGAGGCCGCCGGAGATGATGACGTCGCATTTCAGCCTGACATGACCATAAGCGAGCCGGATGCCCTGCTGCGGCGGCACGGCCGGCGACCAGCCCAGCAGGCGGACCTGACCGCCATGGGTGTGGCCGGACAGCTGCAGCGCGACGCGTGCGGGCACGCGCGGCGCGATGTTGGGCTCATGGGCGAGCAGGATGATCGGCGCATCATCCGTGACCTTGGCAAGCG
Organism: Bradyrhizobium sp. 138; assembly: GCF_023074075.1. Taxonomy (GTDB): domain Bacteria; phylum Pseudomonadota; class Alphaproteobacteria; order Rhizobiales; family Xanthobacteraceae; genus Bradyrhizobium. The sequence goes on from NZ_JADPKT010000097.1 coordinate 10,290, forward strand.
TCGCGCTGAGATCGTCGGCGCCGAAGCGCGTCATGCTGCGAAACCGGCGCGCCGGCAGGAAGGCGAGCTGATCACCCAGGCCGGCGAGCCAGAACGGGCGGCCGTCCTTGGTGAGCCGTACGACCTCGTTCTCGTAGACGGGAATGCCGGCGGCTTCCAGCGCACGATGCGCGATCGTCGGCCCGAGCCCGGTCCGCTGCACCGTCCTGTCGTCCCAATAATCGTGGTTGCCCATGACGGCATGGACGCCCAGCGGCGCCTTGAGGCCGGCCAACACGCGGGCCCATTCGCTCGACGGAATGATGCGCGTGACCTGATGCAGGCCGGCGACGTAGTCGCCGAGCAGCACGATGATGTCGGCATTCAGCGCGTTGGTGCGGTCGACGATGGCCTCGATCCGGTCCAGCGGCATCCAGGGATCGCAGGCATGGATGTCGGCAATGACGGCGATCTTCAGCGGCAGATCCGCCGGCCACTGCCGCGGCGTCGGATGATAGCGGGTGACGCGGAGCCGCAGCACCGGCTCGACGGCAACGCCATAGGCGGCGGTCGAGACGCCAAGGGCGGAGAGGCCACCGATGGAACGGATGAGATGACGGCGGGTGATCATGGAAGCCCGTTTCTGATGCAGCTTCTCGATGCGGTCCGATTGAAGCGGAATTGGGGTGCGCTCGTGCAGATCGTCTGCACAAGATTACCGGAAATTCATGAGAGAAGGAGCGCGCTACATTAGCGCAGATCAGTCGTCGCTCTCGTCCGTGCCGAACAGGCCGAACTGTGCCGCCGCATCGCGCGAGGGCTCGGCGATGCCGAGATGGCGGAAGGCGTGCGAAGTCAGCAGGCGGCCGCGCGGGGTGCGCTGCAGATAGCCGCACTGGATCAGATAAGGCTCGATGATGTCCTCGATCGCATCGCGGGGCTCGGACAGTGCTGCGGCCATCGTCTCGACGCCGACCGGGCCGCCACCATAGTTCATCGCGATGGTCGAGAGATAGCGGCGATCCATGGCGTCCAGGCCCGCGGCGTCGACCTCGAGCGCGCTCAGCGCGTGGTCGGCGATCTTGCGGTCGATCTTGTCGGCATCGGCCGCCGAGGCGAAATCGCGCACGCGGCGCAGGAGACGACCGGCGATGCGCGGCGTGCCGCGGGCACGGCGGGCGATCTCGTTGGCGCCGTCCGCGCTCATGCCGACATTGAGCACGCGCGCGCCGCGGCTGACGATGCTTTCGAGCTCTTCGATCGTGTAGAAATTCAGCCGCACCGGAATGCCGAAGCGATCGCGCAAGGGATTGGTGAGCAGGCCCGCGCGCGTGGTGGCGCCGACGAGGGTGAATTTCGACAGCTCGATCTTCACCGAGCGCGCCGCCGGGCCTTCGCCGATGATGAGGTCGAGCTGAAAGTCCTCCATCGCGGGATAGAGCACCTCTTCCACCGCCGGGCTCAGGCGATGGATCTCGTCGATGAAGAGCACGTCGCGCTCCTCGAGATTGGTGAGGAGGGCCGCAAGATCGCCGGCCTTGGCGATGACAGGACCCGACGTGGCACGAAAGCCGACGCCGAGCTCCTTCGCCACGATTTGCGCCAGCGTGGTCTTGCCGAGGCCGGGCGGACCCACGAACAGCACGTGATCCAGCGCCTCGCCACGCTTGCGCGCTGCCTCGATGAAGATGGAGAGGTTCTTGCGCGCCTGCTGCTGGCCGACGAAGTCGGACAGCGATTGCGGACGCAGCGCAGTGTCGCCGACATCATCGCTGCGGCGCTCGGGAGAAACCATGCGGTTGGCCTTGGGATCGCTCACTCAGCGAACTCCTCGTAGGTGGGCAAAGGCGCTCTTCGCGCCGTGTCCACCATGTCTTCGATCACTCGAAAGATGGTGGGCACGCTTCGCTTTGCCCACCCTACGAGATTGACCATTGACGCACTCACTTCGCGAGTTCCTTCAATCCCAGCCGAATGAGCTGCGCCGTCTCGGCACCTTCACCCGCGCTGCGCGAGGCCGATGCAATCGCCGCGGCAGCCTGCGGCTGGCCGTAGCCGAGATTGACCAGCGCGGAGATCGCATCCGCGACGGGGCGCGGGGCGCGCCGATCATCGACGGCGCCGGCGAGGTGCACCACGGCCGGATCGACATTGGCGAAGGCCGGCGCCTTGTCCTTCAATTCGGTGACGATGCGCTCAGCAACCTTGGGCCCGACGCCGGGGGTGCGCGCCACAGCCGCCTTGTCGCGCAGCGCGATGGCATTGGCGAGATCGGAAGGCTGTAGCGTGCCGAGCACGGCCAGCGCCACCTTGGCGCCGACGCCCTGCACGGTCTGGAGCAGGCGAAACCATTCACGCTCCTGGTCGGTGCGGAAGCCGAACAGTTTGATCTGATCCTCACGGACATAGGTCTCGATCGACAGCACGGCGGCTTCGCCCGGCGAGGGCAGATGCTGCAAGGTGCGCGAGGAGCAATGCACCTGATAGCCGACACCGCCGACGTCGAGGATGACGAAATCCTCGCCGTAGGAATCGATCAGGCCCTTGAGCTTGCCGATCATATCCCCACCACCTTCAGCCTGAGCGCCGTGCTCTGGCGGTGATGGGCGTGGGTGATGGCGATGGCGAGCGCGTCGGCGGCATCCGCGGACGGCGGCTCGGCCTTGGGCAGCAGGATCTTCAGCATCATCGCGATCTGTTGCTTGTCGGCGTGACCGGCGCCGACCACCGTCTTCTTGACCTGGTTGGGCGCGTATTCGGCGACAGAGATGCCGAACATTGCGGGCGCCAGCATGGCGACGCCGCGGGCCTGGCCGAGCTTCAGCGTCGCAACGCCGTCCTTGTTCACAAAGGTCTGCTCGACCGCGGCCTCCATCGGCTGGTGGCTGGACAGGACCGAAGCCAGCCCTTCATGGATCGCGAGCAGCCGACTCGCCAGCGGCAAATCGTCCGACGGTTCCACCGAGCCGCAGGCGACGTAGATCAGGCGATTGCCTTCGGCCTCGATCACGCCCCAGCCGGTGCGGCGGAGGCCAGGGTCGATGCCGATGATACGGACGGGGTGGCGAATCGGGAGCGCGGTCATAGGCCAGTGATAGCGGTTGGCCCATGATAGCGAAACAGAAACAGAACAGAAGTAACAGGGGAAAGGCGCCCCTACCCGCCCATCTTCGCCATCAGCGCGTCCGAGACCTCGAAATTGGCGTAGACGTGCTGGACGTCGTCATGCTCGTTGAGCAAATCCATCAGCTTCAGCAGCTTCTCGCCGGTCTCGTCGTCGACCGTAACAGTGTTCTGCGGCTTCCAGATCAGTGCGGCCTTGCGCGGCTCGCCGAACTTGGCTTCCAGCGCCTTGGCGACGTCGCGATAGCCTTCAGTCGACGCGTAGATCTCGTGGCCGCCTTCGCCGGAGACAACGTCGTCGGCGCCGGCCTCGATCGCCGCATCCAGCACGGCGTCGTCGGAGGCCACGCTGCGGTCGTATTCGATGATGCCGGTGCGGTCGAACATGAAGGAGACCGAGCCGGTTTCGCCGAGATTGCCGCCGGATCTGGTGAAGAAGGAGCGGATGTCGGAGGCGGCGCGGTTGCGGTTGTCGGTCAGCGCCTCAACGATGACGGCGACGCCACCGGGGCCATAGCCCTCGTAGCGGATCTCGTCATAGTTCTCGCCGTCGCTGCCGAGCGCTTTCTTGATGGCGCGCTCGATATTGTCCTTCGGCATGTTCTCCTGGCGCGCCGCAATCACGGCCGCGCGCAGGCGGGGGTTCATGGCAGGGTCCGGCGTGCCCAGCTTGGCGGCGACCGTGATTTCCCGCGCCAGCTTGCCGAACAGCTTCGACTTCTGCGCATCCTGCCGCCCCTTGCGGTGCATGATGTTCTTGAATTGGGAATGTCCGGCCATGCGTGGTCTCTTGAATGGTCTTTGGAATCGGTCGCCGATGGGGTGGGAGGCGCGGCCTTATAGGCCGCCGACCCGTCGGAATCAAAGGGCTCTGGTGGCCTTAAGGTAGCACTGTAAAGGTAGCCGCCGGAATGGTCCGTGCCTAGAAGTCGGGCATCGTTAACCCTGATTTCATTCCGACTTGCGAAAATAGTGTCCGCCCGTTCCATGACAAGAGAGACGTGATGGTGTTCGCACTATTTCGGAAGCGTCTGCCGGAGGCGGCAGCCGCGCCTGCGCCAGCCCCGCAGGCTGCGCAGCCGGTGGCCGAGCCCGCCCCGGCCACGGAGGGCGATTCCGCCAAGGAAATCCTGGAGCTGCTGGAACTCGAGCTCGGCGCCATGATCCGCCAGCTCGAACGCGCCGCCAATTCGGTGGCTGGCGGTGCCGAGGCAACCGCCACGACGCTGGCCGCTATTCGCGACCGCACCGACGCCCTGACCGGCCGCACCAACGCCGCGCAATCAAACGCCTCGACCTTCGCCCATGCCGCCGACAAGTTCACCCAGTCGGCGCTCGGCATCGGGGCGCAGGTCCGCGAGGCCAGCAAGCTCGCCGACGAGGCAAGCGCCGCGGCGCAGGAAGCCCGCGCCAATGTCGATCGCTTGCGCGAATCCTCTGCCGCCATCGGCAACGTCGTCAATCTGATCGCGCAGATCGCACGGCAGACGACGCTGCTCGCGCTGAACTCGACGATCGAGGCCGCGCGTGCCGGCGCTGCCGGCAAGGGCTTTGCGGTCGTCGCCACCGAGGTCAAGGCCCTCGCGGTGCAGACGCAAGGCGCGACCGAGGAGATCACGAAGAAGATCGACGCACTGCAGCGCGACGCCGCCGGCTCTGCGGATGCCGTGCACCGCATTTCGCAGGCGATCGAGGCGATCCGCCCGGTGTTCGAAACCGTCAACGGCGCGGTGGCCGAGCAGAACGCCACCACCAGCGAAGTTTCCGGCAATGCCGCCAGCGCCTCCGAGTTCATCGTCTCGGTCGGCGAGAGCGCGGCCGAGATCGATGCCGCGACCAAGGCGGCCGAGAGTCATGGCGAGAACGTCGCCAGTGCCGGCAAGGCCGTCACCACTTTTGCTCAAAAGCTGAAATCGCGTTGCGCCGTGCTGCTCCGCCAGAGCGAGCACGACGACCGCCGCAAGACCGAACGACTGCCCTGCCATCTCAAGTTCGAGAGCGCGCGCGGCGTGATGCCGGTCTATGAAATCTCGATGGATGGCGTGTTGATCGGCGGCGCGGACGCAAGCCGGCTCGCACCGCAAGCGATGATCGATGGCAGCCTCGAAAACGTCGGCGCCTGTCGTCTGCGCGTGATCGAGCAATCCAAGGCCGGCGCCCGCGCGCAATTCGTCGGTCCCAATGCCGAGCTCCGCGAAAAGATCGAGGACAGGCTCTGGTCGATCCACGAGGAGAACACGGAGTTCGTCACCCGCGCCATGGAGGCTGGCAACGCGCTGACGAAAATATTCGAACAGGCGGTTGCGCGCGGCGAAATCGGGATCGACGACCTCTTCGACACTGACTATGTCGAAATCGCCGGAACCAATCCCCAGCAGTACCGCACGAAATATCTCGACTGGGCCGACCGCGCCTTACCGGCGTTCCAAGAGGCCTTTCTGGCGAAGGAGCAGCGCATGGCGTTCTGCGCCATGGTCGACCGCAATGGCTTCCTGCCGGTGCACAACAAGATCTATTCCCATCCGCAGCGACCGGGCGACGTCGCCTGGAACACGGCCAACAGCCGCAACCGGCGGATATTCAACGATCCGGCGGGGTTGGCGGCCGCACGCAACCTGCGCTCGTATCTGGTCCAGAGCTATGCGCGCGACATGGGCAACGGGAACACCGTGATGATGCGGGAGATCGACGTCCCAATCCGCGTGCAGGGCCGTCACTGGGGCGGATTCCGGACCGCCTACAAGCTGTAGTGCACGCTCAGGCAAGACGCCGGGCGCGAATCATCCCTTAAGATCGAAATTGGAATGGAGAATGCCGCCGCGAGCCGGCCTACGGCTCTGACTGGAGGACTCGTCGAACATGTCCGCCGCACAACTTGCCGTCATGGACGCCGGCTCCAACCGCACGCTGGCCGAACGGCTGATTGATCAGCTCGCCGACCGCATCGGCGGCCTCGGCGTGGAACTCGCCGACATCGCCGGCAACGTTCAGGAGGTCGCAAACCGCGTCGCAAACCAGTCGGAACGGTTCCATCATTTGCAGAAGACGGCCGAGACGATGGTCGCGGCCAACCACGACATCGCCAACGCATCGCAGGCGGTGCAGACGACCACGTCCGCGGCGGTCGGCGAGATCGCGCAGTCGCGTAGCGCCGTCGACACCGCGGTCAGCCACATCTCCGAGCTCGTCGCAGCGGTGGAGCGCATCGAAGCGCGCCTCAGCGCCGTCGGCTCGGCGCTGACGCAGGTCGCGAAGGTCTCCGGTTCGATCGAGGCGATCGCGAAGCAGACCAATCTGCTCGCGCTGAACGCAACGATCGAGGCCGCCCGCGCCGGCAACGCCGGCCGCGGCTTCGCGGTGGTCGCAAGCGAGGTGAAGAACCTTGCGGAAGCCACCCGCCAGGCCACGCATCAGATCTCCGACACCGTGCGCGATCTCGACGGCCAGATCGAAGGCCTGATCGGCGAAAGCAGCGACGCCTCGCAGCGCGCCAAGACCGCCGGCGAAGGCGCCCAGCAGATCTCCGGCATCATCTCACGGGTCCAGCAGGGCTTCGCCTCCGTGGAGGCCGAGATCGGCAGCGTCACGCGCGCGGCGACCTCCAATCTCGGACATTGCGACACCGTCATCAGCGAGCTCAACGAACTCGCCAAGGGCGTCGACCTCTCCTCGCGCGATCTCAGGAGCGCCGATCAGCGCGTGACAAAGCTGCTCGATACATCAGAGGGCCTGATCGCGCTGATCGCCGACAGCGGCGTGGAGACATCTGACGCACCGCTGATCCGAATCGTCGTCGAGACCGCGAAGCGCATCTCGGCCGAGTTCGAGGCCGCGATCGACCGCGGCGATATCACGCTCGACCGGCTCATGGACGAGACCTACCGCGAGATTCCCGGCACCGATCCAAAGCAATACCTTACCAACTACGTCGACTTCACCGATCGCGTGCTGCCCGCGATCCAGGACCCGATCCAGAAATCCGATCCCCGCATCGTGTTCTGCGTCGCCTGGGCCAAGGGCGGCTATCTGCCGACCCACAATCCGAACTACCGCCTGCCACAGGGCAAGGACCCGGTCTGGAATAACGCGAACTGCCGTAACCGCCGCCTGTTCACCGATCGCGCAGTGCAGAAGGTCGCTGCGAACACCAAGCCGTTCCTGCTCCAGACCTACCGCCGCGACATGGGCGGCGGGCAGTTCGTGCTGATGAAGGACCTGTCCTCGCCGATCGTGATCCGCGGCAAGCACTGGGGCGCATTCCGAATGGGTTTTCGGCAGAGCTGAGGATCGGCACTCCACGTCCTCAAACTAAAAAGTTCGAAAACAACCCCATGCACAGTAGCCGGGGTGTGCGGAATCAATGGCTTAGGCCGGCAAGCCATGGCGCGTTTTGACTCGTCGGGCAAAACAGGGGTAGAATACTATTATTCCGAAATCCTGCACAGGCGGAGACAGCCCCTCACCCGCGTAAGCCTGCATCTGCCGAGCCGCTGCCGGTACCTACGGGCTTCTGGTGCGGTGTCGTCCACCAACCTCGCGCAGATCGTGCTGTCAGGCACCAAGCGGGCATGCGCCGGATGACCGCTGCCGATTCCCGGTAGCGCCTACACGGATAACGAGATCGCGGCCGTGGCGAACTATGTCACGGCGCGGTTCGGACCAAGGGCTCTAAGCTGACGGCGAAGGACGTGGCCGAACTGCGGAAGCAGACGGCGGAATAGTGCTCTGCTCTTACCCTCCCTTGGAGGAGAGTTATCACTGTGACTGCACATGATCATAGGTTTATAAGACGCTTTCCACACGGGGAAGGCGTCCCCCTAGATGCCCTCCGGCAGTGGACCGAAAGTGGGTCCATCGAAGCGGCGCTGGCAGCTATGGCTAACAAGACGGATTTGCCCCATTGGGGATCAAAGGGCGCGATCAATCGCGCAGGCGCCGCGCTACGTGCGAGGAAGCTAGGTCCGGGCCAGTCGGATATCTTGGAATCGTGGAGGATGGCCCATCGTGATGTGATCAACTCGTTTCAGTCACTCTTGCGAGCCAGAGCCAAGAACTTGGATGTGCAGGTGGCGCAGCGATTGAAGCGCCGCTCAACGATTATAGACAAACTGTCCCGCCATGACGGAATGCAGCTTGCTCGCATGGACGACGTTGCTGGTTGCCGACTGATATTTCCAAGTATCAAAGCGCTCCACGAATTTCGTTCCAAGCTCCATCACGCAAAATTCAAACACATTCGCAAAAACGAAAAAAGTAAGTACGATTATATAGAAAGGCCTTCGGATCGCGGCTACCGTGGCATTCATGACATCTACGAACATAGGTCCAAGTCTAAGAAGGGGAATCCGAAGTGCGACGGACTTCTTATTGAGATTCAGTACCGTACCAATGTTCAGCATGCATGGGCAACCGCAGTCGAGGTTGTGACCGAGGTAACTGAAAACCAGCCGAAATTTGATCGCGGTGACAGGCGTTACATCGAACTGTTTCGCCTTTCGAGTGAAATGTTGGCGAGAGCGATTGAAGGTATCCCGCCGCGCTTATTTCCTGATAAGAGCAATAAGCATTTGTATGCGGAATTTGAGGCATTAAATCGCGAAATCGGCGTTATGCATATGCTGGTAAACCTAGTCATTAACGATTGGGTCGGTGATCACATAGAAGCGGACCACATCATCTTACGCATCTCTAAAAAAGATGGATTCAAACTCTACCAGTTTGATCTGGAATTGGAGGCATCGTCCCGGCTCCTCGAACTTGAGAAAGAATTTCCCGATGACAATATTGTTTTGGTGGGCGCCAGAAACGTCGAAGAAATGAAATCTGCATTCCGGAATTACTTCAACGACGTGAGAGATTTTCTGAGCATGATGGTGCGAGCATACGAGATACTTGATCCAGAGACACATGCCGCAAGGATGGCTGAATATGGTTTGCAAAAATAAACGATTACAAGGCGAATGGCCTTGGCAATTGGCATGACAAAGCCCCGGTCGCCGATCTGTCGCTCGGCCATGCGCAGGGTTACGGCTCGGGCTCGGGTCCGATGGACGAAGAGGTCGGCTACAGCTTAAGCCAGCTCCGCGTCCGAAGATATCAGCAGCATCGTTGCCTACTTGCGCAGCGTGCCGCCGCAGCCCTCGCCCGACCTGCCGGTCACCACCGCGCCGGCCACAGCCGCCTCGCACAAGGACGGCTTCACGGCGCGCGCGGCAGAAAAATTTTGGCCAGCTCTGCGCCAGCTGCCACGTCTTGAGCGGTGAGAGGCCGGTCTCGCCGAATGTCTTGCGGGCTACTCTGAATGGATTGAAAATCCGCACCTCTGCTTCAATTCCCAAGAGTTAGAGAGCTTTACAGCGACAGAAGATCCTCGCAAAAACATTCAGGACACCCCAGCACTTGATAGAAAGTGAGAGACCTGACCGCGAAGAATACTGGAAAGCGATGACCGACGGCTCTTTGAGGGGCTCGACGCATTATGCGCGCGTTTAGACAAGTCTAATCCCAACTGAATTTGCAGACCAACCAACCGCAGGGATCGCAAAGAATTGGTTTTCCTGATCGGAGTTTTCGAGCTCAAGCAGCAGGGCACGAAGGCAGCGCAACACATCTTTCTGATGACAACACGCATTTTAACAGTCTAGAGTAGTGGCGGGATAGGCTTCGTCACGGCAGATACATTATCCCGACTCACCAGTCAGAAGAGGGAGCAACGGTGAATCATTGCCTCAGCTCAAACGAGAGAATGAGGACCTCGGCGGCTCAAGCATTGATCGCTTCGCTTGCGATCTGCGTCTCCCCCGCAGAAGCATTCGCGCAGACTTACCTCGCCAATCCAAGTGATGCAGTCGGTCAAGGTGAGGGACCTCCAAATTGTCCTCCAGGTACAACTTTTGCGTTACAAACAGCTCCGACGACCCAAGTAGGAGGAAAGACGATCTGTATCCAGACGGTCGTCCTTGGGAACGATAGAGTTCATCAAGCCATTCAGCAGCAAGTAGAGGCCATGGCTTCTCACGAACAACGGATCAAAGATTTAATCGCGCAGAACGCGATGCTTCAGAACGACATAAGAATTCTGAGCTCGTCCCTTGACGAGCTAAAAGAGCGCTTCGGCAAACTAGGCCAAAAGTGATGATTGGTGACACATGCGACAAATTATTGCGACTACAGTTGCATCCTCCTCAGTGATTCGCCGACTACTCTGCACAACCGCAATCGCCTCCTATCTCGTTTCACCAGCGAGCGCTGCTGACGAATTGTCGATCGCGCTAGCGGGTATCGAATATGGAGCTTCGGTAGGCAGCCTTCTTTACACGACCTCTGAAGACAAGCGTAAGATCGAAACAGCGCCCGACGCCTTCAGTAAGCTTGCGCTACGAGTGCAAGCCAAGATCAACGAAGGTAGAGCATCTTCAAACGTCGTCGCCAGCTACTTCGCAATGCAGACAACGGCGCTGACCTACGCTGCCGCGTTGGATCCCGAACCGTTCTCGAAGGGGACTGCTGCCGTTGCTGCATGGGGCTCAAAACTTGCGGGTGACGCCATAACGAAGTCCATGCTGGACCAGGCACAAGAGCAGGCTCGCAGCATTTTGGCCCAGGGTCTAAAGCAAAGCAAACTCAGCAACGATCAGTTACGCGCGATGACGCCCGAGCAACTCCGCGCAAAGGTAGGCGATTTTCAAATCGGTGGCCGCAAGATGCGGGAGATCCTAGCGGATAATCCACAAGCGCTGTCAATGCTCGAAGCCGAAAGCGTAGACCTTGCAACCAATATCGGCGTCGAGGCCTTGGCTCGAAGTACAGCCATCGGTGCCGACGTTAACGCAGTAAAGAGTAAGGTTTCTGCGCTGCAAAAAAACCTTAAAGAATATCAAGACGCCATGACGAGTCGTCTGACTACCATAGAGAAGGGTCTTGGTGCTGTAGCTGAGAGTGCTCGCGTTGCTCATGTGAAGATCGACGAGCTCAAACAGCAAGTTGGGGCTAATACTGCCGCTATTCAAAGTCTCGCTGCTGTTTCGTATAGCGGTTGGAGCACGGATCAAAAGCTACAAGCTGTGCAAAGCGGCCTATTTCCGGAAATTACCGGTGAGACGCGAACAAAGCTCACCGAGTCCCTTAAAGCACAACAGTCATTCGAGTCAGCGGTGGCCAATGTTCAATTGGCAGCGAGTAGCTTTGGTAGTCTAGCTACTATCGCTGGCAACCTCGGGGTTTCATCAGATGTAGTCCAAAAACTTCAAGGTGCGCAGATAGTCGCCGGGAGCGTCGCAAAGTTCGCGACCGGAGATGTTCTTGGCGGTGTTGCGGGGTTAACATCTCTCGTAGGGCTAGGCGCTCCTGATGCTGCTGCTCAACGGCATGCGGAGACTATGCAGTATTTGCGGCAGGCATTCGCCCAAGTAAACAAAAAACTCGACGAGATCATCGATCTCCAAACTAGGACTCTTACGGCAATCGTCACTCTGGCGAAAGCTCAGGAGGAATTTAGGCAACAAGTAACCCGCCAACTCGACCGGATAGAACTCACCGTACTCCAGAATCAGCAAATGCTGCAAAGTATCGTCTTGCAACGGTGGAGTGGCTGTTACGCTCTGTTTTACGGCTCCACTTTGAACGGACAGTTCTTGATTCCCACTCGGGCCGATCTGGTGAGCTTGCTGAAGACAAACAACTTATCAACGTGGACAGCAGATTGCTATCGCACCTTCACGACCTTCCTCGACGCGAATGTCAAGCCGGCGAACTGGGCGGGCGATATCATAGCGGCAAACGACTTCCCGACTGAGCAGATTATCGGCGACGCCGAGCTACAGAAGGCCATGAAGGCCTATCAATCAGAAAAAGACAGGGCTTATTCGACGGCTCGGGCTTTCTTGCTCCGAGCGCTGCAGGCGCCCGGTTCTCCGCCGCAGGCTTTAGTACTCGCTCGGCTTATGCAACCCACCGTCGACGTGAATGGGGCGCTAAAACTGAACAACGTTTTGTTCAAAGGGGAAACTGTTGATCGATTCAACGCATTCAAATGCAACGATGCGGACCTTTTAGCTGCACCTCTTGTCGATCTCCTTTGTGTGGGCGTCCTGTCCCATTCGGCCAAAGCACCCGTTAAAGGCCGACTGCAGAATATATTAGGAGCACCGCTTATCGGGCCAAATGCGTTTTGGCTTCTAGATATGGGTGTCAGCCTTTCGACGGTGGTGGAATTCGCCAATCGCAGTAATGACGGGACTTTCCGGTTTGTCGATCCTGAGCGCTTGACTACATTCGTTTCGACAGGGCCGTCGCCCGAGATGAAAACAGCTCTCGGTCAAGGCAAAGGCGTTGAATTACTTGGAAAGCTGCGCTGGTTGTCGGATGCTGCTCTTCTGCAACAGTCGCTCATCTACGGAGACTATCTCGCGCTGCTGATCGAGCAATGTCTGTACGATCCTGAGAAGAAGGCTCTCGTGACAGATCCGCAGGACCCAGAACGTAAGACGCTCGTACAACTTGGCCTTGCCGCAATGAAGGCAAATCCAGTTCTAGCGCGCAACGTGTTGATGCTAGCCATGAGACATGCTGTTGAGGACCAACAGGGCGGTGCCGCGAAAGCGCAAGCCGTGTCATACCAGCAAACGTTTTTTGGGCTCGGCTTAAGTGACTACATCAGCGCAGATACTTGTGGAGGGCTTCCGTTCACGAAGCAAAAATTGACGGACATGTTCCCGAACTTTGTTTTTGAGTATCGTGCGACGACCGATGACCACAAATCTGGTCGAAAGAAGGACTGCCCGCTCGAGGTAGGCGAGATCATCTCAGACGACAAGGCTAGTCCGGGACTAGGCGCGGGCGTTAGCGTAGGTCTCGCCGATTTCTACATCAAAGTTCCATCGCCGATGACGTTGGCTCGCGGCGCGTTCGAGCAAACGGACGGCCTCCGTCTCGCTCTTGCTTATCGAGACAGAGTTTCACAAGCTTTCCTTGATCGTACAATCGCTGGCACTTTCAAGGCTAGCGTGGCCGATGCATCGGAACTTCAAAGGGCAGCGCTGGCCTCGCAATTCCTGGGTAAGGCGTGGACCTGGAACGGGCGCGAGAAATCAAAGCAATGAATCGCTGGACGAAAACTTCTGCCAAGTGTGTGTCCGAGGTTCGAGTGAGTTGATGGAGGCGAGCAGTGCGTAATCATATAATCGTCGTCACTACGTTGGCGGGACTTTCTGGTATACATGGCGAAGCGATCGCCGACGAACTTACTTATCTGGGTGCGCAGCAGTATACTAATCGTGACGCATGCAAGCCTGGGGACTTCACCGTATCCAGCGGATGCGGACCGGTCACGGTCGATAATCGACCACTTTGTATTGCAACGTGCTTGCCCAGCGTCAAAATTGGGGACGATCCGGCCATAAAGCAATTCAAGGCCCAAACAGACGCCGAAATTGCACAACTCAAGCAGAATCTCAAAACTCTTTCAGAAACAATTGACGCTCTAACCAATCGAGTCGACGATCTAGCCAATAGATGAAGAATTATTGCTTCAGGACGCCTTTATCCATGATGGACCTCCAATGAGTAAGAAAGTCGTTTGCTGTATAGTCGCATTGCTCCACAAGCCCGGTTTGAGATACGCCGCAGCTGCCGGGTTTTGGATTAGCTGCAGTCTACTCGCTGCGACGCCTCCGGCCTCAGCCCAAAACTCTGTCGCGCTGGTGTCAAGTGGAGCTGGGAAATGCGGAGGAAACCAACCATGGATCCAGTTTCAAGGTGGCGGTTCGACGTGCATGGAGCTGCGCCCGCTGACCCAAGACATAAATCCAATAGTCAGTCAGCTGGAGGACGCTCAGAAGAAGATTCAAGAGCTAACTGTCGAAAAAACATCGTTAGCCAGTCGGACCTCCCTGTTGGAAAATGATGTGAAAAAGCTTTCAGAAGCTCTCGACGCGCTGTCAGCACGCTTGGACAAAGCTCCTCAATAGGTCGTGGCGCAGCGCTGGGATCAAGGTCGTGGTCTTCCAATGACCGAAAGGCAGATTTTTGCGGCCGCTGCCCGCGGGGCCCAGCCTAGCGGCGACATCTTGGTCCACGTCTCACGATAGAGGTTGATGTCGCGCGAGTATAGAGTATAGCTTCGCGCTTCAGCTCAACCAGAACTTCGGCGTTGCCGGCTCCAGCCTTCCGCCAACACGAACCGGTGCAATCTTCAGCGCAAGTCCCGTCGCGTCATCGGTCTCCACCGCGACGCCGCTGAGCGTCGCAGCACCTGCGGCCGGCTCAAATCTCCCCGACGGAATGCCCGACGTAAACCGCCGCAGCGGTTCTTCCTTCTGCATGCCGATGATGGAATCGTAGTCTCCGGTCATGCCGGCATCGGTCATGTAGGCAGTGCCGCCGTTGAGGATCTGGTGGTCGGCGGTCGGCACGTGGGTGTGGGTGCCGACGACGAGGCTGGCGCGGCCGTCGCAGAAGAAGCCGATGCCCTGCTTCTCGCTGCTCGCCTCGCAATGGAAATCGACGACGATGGCGTCGGCGGCCACGCCGAGCGGGCAGGCCCCTAACTCGCGCTCCAGCGCCGCGAAGGGATCGTCGAACGGGGTCATGAAGACGCGGCCGAGCGCGTTGACGACGAGCGCATGCTTGCCGTTCTTGGTCTCGACCAAAGCGGCGCCGCGGCCGGGCGTGCCGCGCGGATAGTTTGCCGGACGCACCAGGCGCTCGGCGCGCTCGATGAACACCAATGCTTCACGCTGGTCCCAGGAATGGTTGCCGAGCGTCACCGCGTCGGCGCCGGCATCGAGAAACTCCTGATAGATCGCTTCCGTGATGCCGAAGCCGCCGGCGGAATTCTCGCCGTTGACGACGACGAAATCGAGCGACCAGTCCTTGACCATGCCGGGCAGATATTCGGCGATGGCATTGCGGCCGCTGCGGCCGACGACATCACCCACGAAGAGAATGCGCAACTTCAGAACTCCGGAAATCGAACACGTCGGATTCCGTTAGCACATAATCCAGCGCGACGTCGTGCGCCAATGCCGGAACCGCCTTGATCTCCTGCGCTGCAAAAGCAAGCCCGATGCCGACGATATTCTTGGTCTTGCGCAAATGCGCGAAGGTGAAATCGTAATGCCCCGCACCGTAGCCGATGCGGTGGCCGAGACGATCGAACGCGGCGAGCGGCGTCAGCATGACGTCGGGGATGACTTCGGCCGCTGCCGGCGATGGCTCGGGAATGCCGAGCGGACCGAGCATCAGGCGATCGTTCGGATGGAAGAGACGGAAGATCAGCGATTGGCCGCGTGCGGTGACGCAAGGCAACGCGAGCTTGGCCCCCTGCTCCGCGAGCCTCGTGAGCAGCGGCATCGGATCGATCTCGCTGCGGATCGGCGAATAGCCGGAGACGATGCTGCCCGGCAGCAGGTCGAACGGCAGCCCGCGCTTGGCGAGCTTGGCAGCGGCGGCGCTGCGCTTCTTCTCGCTCAGCGCGTCACGTGCCGCGAGGGCTTTGGCACGGAGTTCGGCTTTCGTATTGGACATGCGCGTTGGTCCCCCACGTCATCACTCGCCTTGTGCGCCCTTGCGCACTGATGCGGGTGATCCAGTATTCCAGAGGCGGTCGTGATTCACACAAAGGCCGCGGCGTACTGGATGCCCGCCCTCGAGCGCCAATGCGCAACCAGGGGAGCACGACACCTGTCGAACTGGCCGCAGTCGTTCAACAAGCACAAACCAAGCAAACAAAAGTGCGAAGCCGCGGACGCCGTTGAAGCACTCGATCCCGGAGTTCCCTACGAAAGTAGGTGGGCACCATATGTCCGGGCCCACGGACCCGGCCAGGGACAGTTCCCTAAAGGATCGATAAGGCCCCGGGGATATATGGCTCCTGACGCGCGTCGCAGCCTCGCTCGGGCAATGTAACAACGATACTGACGAATCGCCAGCCCAACCGGCGGCTTCGTTGTCGTCTCCCAGCGGGGAGAGGTCGGATTGGTTTGGCGCGCAATTGCGCGCCTGAGCAATCCGGGTGAGGGGCCGCGGGATTCAGTGGGACCGTAAGCCCTCACCCGGATCGCATCTTTCGATGCGATCCGACCTCTCCCTTTGGGAGAGGTGAAGACCGTCGCCGGCTCGCACCGCTCGTTCCAACCACCGTCAGCCGATCGCAATCCCGTTGCCCACGGTCCGGTTCAGGACCTGGGTCGACTTCTCGATGCGTTCGGCCGCCGCGTTCAGGGCGTTCACCACGGCGGTCTGCGTCATCCTGGCGCGCTCGACGGCGGCGTTGCGGAAATCGCGAAGCTCGGTCAGCTCCTGCTCCATGGTGCGGACACGGTTGCCGACGTCGACCAGTTCGTCGCAGACGGTCAGCGCCGCCATCACGGTGAGGCGCGCATCGCCGATCTCGCCGAATTTTCCGCGCAGCGACTGAATGCGAGTTTCCAGGCTTTCGGCGAGCTTGAGCAGCCGCACCTCCTGGCCCTCCTCGCAGGCCATGCGGTATTGCCGGCCATTGATGGTGACGTTGATGTGGCTCATCCATCCTCTCCGGTATCGAGCACCGAGCGTATCGTGACGATCGCGGAATCCAGCCGGTCGGAGATCTCGCGATTGGTGCGCTCGAGCTTGCGCGCCTTCACCAGCGCGCCATCGAGCTCGTCGGCAAGCCGCGAACGATCGGCGCCGAGCGCCTGAATCCGCGCCGCGAGCTCGTTCTCGTCGCGATCGGCATCGCGCCGCCGCTCCACCGCGCTTTCGAGCGCGTCGAGCGCCGCCATCAGCCTGCGGGTCGCGATCTCAATCTCGACCGCGGAGGACTCCGTCATGGCGGAACTGTTGGACACGCGATCGTTCATGCAGTCAGCGGTGGAACCTGGCGGCCTTTGCCCAGTGGCCTTTTCCTGGGGCTTGCCGCCCGGCAAAAGACTCGGTTCGGCAAGCGGTTAGAAGCAGAAATTTACGTGGCAAGCTAGCCAAGCGCAACGCCGCCGCGAAACTATGCACCGATAGATCGGAAGGAGGTGGCCCCGATTCGCCCGTTCCTCCCCGACGCACGAGCCCGGCGGAAAACCGATCTCCACACAGGCAACTTTTACGGCCAAACCGGCGTTTGATTGCCTTGGACTCCCGGAACCGAGGTGCTATCCCAGCCCCCAACCTCCCGTGACCGCCAGGCTCGATCCAGCGCGGCGCACACGGCCATCAAGCACCTCATTCCAGACGGATTTTCATCATGATGCAGCTCGATGCCACCCGTATGGCCCATACGCAGGTCGATGCCACCCGCATGGCCAATGCGATCCGCGGCCTCGCGATGGACGCGGTCGAGAAGGCCAAGTCCGGCCATCCGGGCCTGCCGATGGGTGCCGCCGACATCGCCACCGTGCTGTTCACGCAGTTCCTGAAATTCGACGCCGCCGCGCCCGCCTGGCCGGACCGCGACCGCTTCGTGCTCTCGGCCGGCCACGGCTCGATGCTGCTCTATTCGCTGCTCTATTTGACCGGCAATTCCGAGATGACGCTGGACCAGATCAAGCAGTTCCGGCAGGTCAACTCGCTCACCCCGGGCCATCCGGAGAATTTCCGCACCAATGGCATCGAGACCACGACCGGTCCGCTCGGCCAGGGCATCTCGACCGCCGTCGGCATGGCGCTCGCCGAGAAAATGCTCGCGGCCGAGTTCGGCAAGAAGATCGTCGACCATCACACCTATGTGCTCGCCTCCGACGGCGACCTGATGGAAGGCGTCTCGCAGGAAGCGATCGCGATGGCCGGGCACTGGAAGCTCAACAAGCTGATCGTGCTCTACGACGACAACGGCATCTCGATCGACGGTCCGACCTCGATCTCCGATTCCGTCGACCAGGTGAAGCGCTTCAAGTCGGCGGGCTGGGCGGCCGAGAAGATCGACGGCCAAGACCAGGCGGCGATTGCCGATGCCATCACGCGCGCGAAGAAATCCAACAAGCCGACGCTGATCGCTTGCCGCACCACCATCGGTTTCGGCGCGCCGCACAAGGCCGGCACCGCGAAGGTGCATGGCGAGGCGTTAGGGGCCGACGAACTCAAGGCGGCCAAGGAGAATCTCGGCATCTCGCTCGAGCCGTTCGCGGTCGCTGACGACGTGCTGAAGGCGTGGCGTGCAGCCGGCAGCCGCGGCGCCGCGGCGCGCCAGGAATGGGAAACACGGCTTGGCGAACTCGGCAGCCGCAAGCGCGCCGAGTTCGAGCGCCGCCTGCGTCATGAACGTCCGGCCTCGCTGGCAAAGGCCGTGCGCGCGTACAAGAAAGAATTGCTGGAAAAGCCGATGACTGCGGCCACCCGCAAATCCTCGGAAGCCGTGATCGAAGTCATCGCCGGCGCGATGCCGATGGAATTCCTCGCGGGCTCGGCCGACCTCACCGGCTCCAACAACAATAAGGCGAAATCGGCAACCGCCTTCTCCGCCAAGACGCCGAAGGGCCGCTTCATCCATTACGGCATTCGCGAGCACGGCATGGCCGCCGCGATGAACGGCATTTTCCTGCACGGCGGCTTCGCACCGAACGGCGCGACCTTCCTGGTGTTCACCGACTACGCACGGCCCGCGATGCGGCTTGCCGCGCTGATGGGCTCCGGCGTCGTCTATGTGATGACGCATGATTCCATCGGCCTCGGCGAAGACGGCCCGACCCATCAACCGGTCGAGCATCTCGCCGCGCTTCGTGCCATTCCGAACATGCGCGTGTTCCGCCCGTGCGATGCCATCGAGGTCGCCGAGTGCTGGGAGCTCGCGCTCAACCGCGTGGACGGTCCGACCGTGCTGGCGCTGACGCGCCAGAACCTGCCGCAGCTGCGGACCACCGCACCGAACGACAATCCGTGCGCGGCGGGCGCCTATGAACTGGTCGCAGCCCAGGGCGAAGCCAAGGTGACGCTGTTCGCGTCCGGCTCCGAGGTCGAGATCGCGGTCGCCGCCCAGAAGCAGCTCGCGGAACGCGGCGTCGCCTCGCGCGTTGTCTCCGTTCCCTCGCTCGAGCTGTTGTTAGCGCAACCAGAGGCAAAACGCGCCGCAATCATCGGCAACGCGCCAGTGAAGGTGGCGATCGAGGCGGCCGTGCGCTGGGGGTGGGATGCCGTGATCGGCCAGGACGGTGAATTCATCGGCATGCATTCCTTCGGCGAAAGCGGCCCTGCCAAGGAGCTTTACAAGCATTTCGGTATTACCGCCGAGGCCGCGGTTAACGCTGTGCTGAAGCGCGTTTCCTGAGAGTTGAGCTTGCCCCAAAAAAGGACTACGTAATCTCCCATATGATCAAGCACCGCCCGGCCGAACCGGGCGCCCGCCCCTAAAAAACCCTCGCAGGCGCGTTAGTAGCGTGTTGTGCGGGATGACAACGGTCATTGAAGGAGACGAAACATGGCAGTCCGCGTTGGTATTAACGGTTTTGGCCGCATCGGCCGCAACATCCTGCGGGCTATCGCCGAGTCTGGCCGCAAGGACATCGAGGTCGTCGGCATCAACGATCTCGGTCCGGTCGAGACCAACGCCCATCTGCTCCGCTTCGACAGCGTCCATGGCCGCTTCCCCGGTACCGTCACCGTCGATGGCGACTCGATCAGCCTCGGCAATGGCAAGATCAAGGTGACCGCCGAGCGCGATCCCTCGAAGCTGCCCTGGAAGGATCTCGGCGTCGACATCGCGATGGAATGCACCGGCATGTTCACCTCGAAGGACAAGGCGTCCGCGCATCTGACCGCCGGCGCCAAGCGCGTGCTGGTCTCCGCGCCCGCGGACGGCGCCGATGCCACCATCGTCTACGGCGTCAACCACGACACGCTGACCAAAGATCACCTGGTCATCTCGAACGGCTCCTGCACCACCAATTGCCTCGCGCCGGTGGCCAAGGTGCTGAACGATCTCGTCGGCATCGAAACCGGTTTCATGACCACGATCCACGCCTATACCGGCGACCAGCCGACGCTCGATACGATGCACAAGGATCTCTACCGCGGCCGTGCGGCGGCGATGTCGATGATCCCGACCTCGACCGGCGCGGCCAAGGCGATCGGCCTCGTACTGCCCGAGCTGAAGGGCAAGCTCGACGGCGTCGCGATCCGCGTGCCGACCCCGAACGTCTCGGTCGTCGACCTCAAGATCGTCGCCAAGCGCGCCACCGACGCCAAGGAAATCAACGCGGCGATGAAGCGCGCAAGCGAGCAGCAGCTCAAGGGCATCCTCGGCTACACCAACGCGCCGAACGTCTCGATCGACTTCAACCACGATCCGCACTCCTCGACCTTCCACGAGGACCAGACCAAGGTGCAGAACGGCACGCTGGTGCGCGTGATGTCCTGGTACGACAACGAGTGGGGCTTCTCGAACCGCATGGCGGACACCGCCGCCGCGATCGCGAAGGTGATCTAACTAGTAGGTCTCGTGTCCCGGACGCGGTGCAGCGTGCTTACGCTGCTCCGCAGAGCCGGGACCCATGTCTCCCCGCGTAGGTCCCGGTTCAGCATAGCGGCACTTCGCGCCGCAATGCGCCCGGGACAAGAGAGAGTGTCCGATGACCAACAAATTCCGCACCCTCGACGACGTCGACGTGAAGGGTAAGCGCGTGCTGCTGCGCGTCGATCTCAACGTGCCCATGGACAATGGCCGCGTCAGCGACACGACCCGGCTCGATCGCGTCGCGCCGACCATCACCGAAATCTCGGACAAGGGTGGCAAGGTCATCCTGCTCGCGCATTTCGGCCGGCCGAAGGGACGCGATGCCAAGGACTCGCTCAAGCCCGTCGCCGAGGCGCTGTCGAAAGTCGTGAAGAAGCCTGTCGCCTTCGCCGACGATTGCATCGGCGAGCCCGCGGCCAAGGCGGTCGCCAGCCTGAACGACGGCGACATTCTCTGTCTCGAAAACACCCGCTTCCACAAGGAAGAGGAAAAGAACGATCCCGCCTTCGTCGCGGAATTGGCAAAGCTCGGCGACATCTGGGTCAGTGACGCATTCTCGGCCGCGCACCGCGCCCATGCCTCGACCGAAGGCCTCGGCCACAAGCTGCCGGCCTATGCCGGCCGCACCATGCAGGCCGAACTGGATGCGCTGGAGAAGGCGCTGGGCTCGCCGACCAAGCCTGTGATTGCGATCATCGGCGGCGCCAAGGTCTCGACCAAGATCGACCTGCTCGAAAATCTCGTCAGCAAGGTCGATGCGCTGGTGATCGGCGGCGGCATGGCCAACACCTTCCTGCACGCCCAGGGCGTCGGCGTCGGCAAGTCGCTGGCCGAGAAGGATCTCGCCGCCACCGCGCTGCGCATCATGGAGAAGGCGGACGCCGCCAACTGCGCCATCATCCTTCCCGTGGACGCCACCGTTGCCTATCACTTCGCCGCCAACGCGCCGTCGCACGCCTATGGGCTCGACGCGATCCCGGCCGACGGCATGATCCTCGACGTCGGTCCGCAGTCGATCGCCCGCGTCCACGCCGCGATCGACGATGCGGCGACGCTGGTCTGGAACGGCCCCTTGGGCGCGTTCGAGATGCAACCGTTCGACCGCGGCACGGTCGCGGCCGCCAAGCACGCTGCCGAGCGCACCAAGGCCAAGAAGCTGATCTCGATCGCGGGCGGCGGCGACACCGTCGCGGCGCTCAACCAGGCCGGCGTCGCCGGCAGTTTCACCTATGTCTCGACCGCCGGTGGCGCGTTCCTTGAATGGATGGAAGGCAAGCCCCTGCCCGGCGTCGAGGTGCTGCGCGTCAAGTAGGCTTCAATCGGCAAACATTGAGCGGCCTTATGCAGGCCCAAACGGGAGAAAAAGACAGATGGCTCGGATCACGTTACGTCAACTGCTCGACCACGCGGCGGAGAACGATTACGGCGTACCGGCCTTCAACATCAACAATATGGAGCAGGCGCTGGCGATCATGGACGCGGCCAACCAGGTCGACGCGCCCGTCATCATCCAGGCCTCGCGCGGCGCGCGCTCCTACGCCAACGACATCATGCTCAAGCACATGATGGACGCGGTCACCGAAATCTATCCGCACATCCCGGTCTGCGTGCATCTCGACCACGGCAACGAAGCGGCGACCTGCATGACCGCGATCCAGGCCGGCTTCACCTCGGTCATGATGGACGGCTCGCTCAAGGCCGACGGCAAAACCCCCGGCGACTGGACCTACAATGTCGGCGTCACCAAGACCGTGACCGACATGGCCCATCTCGGCGGCATCTCGGTTGAGGGTGAGCTCGGGGTGCTCGGATCGCTCGAGACCGGCATGGGCGACAAGGAAGACGGCCACGGCGCCGAAGGCAAGCTCAGCCACGACCAGCTCCTGACCAATCCCGACGAGGCCGTGAAGTTCGTCCAGGAGACCAAGGTCGACGCGCTCGCGATCGCGATGGGCACCTCGCACGGCGCCTACAAGTTCACCCGCAAGCCCGATGGCGACATTCTCGCCATGAACGTGATCGAGGAGATCCACCGCAAGCTGCCGAACATGCACCTCGTCATGCATGGTTCGTCCTCGGTGCCGCAGGACCTGCAGGAGATCATCAACGCCAATGGCGGCAAGATGAAGCCGACCTGGGGCGTGCCGGTGGCGGAGATCCAGCGCGGCATCAAGAACGGCGTGCGCAAGATCAACATCGACACCGACAACCGCATGGCGATGACCGGCCAGATCCGCAAAGTGCTCAAGGACAGCCCGGAAGAGTTCGATCCGCGCAAGTACCTGAAGCCGGCGATGGAAGCCATGACCAAGCTGTGCAAGCAGCGGCTCCAGGAGTTCAATACCGCGGGCCAGGCCTCCAAGATCAAGCGGGTCCTGACCACCGCCGAGATGGCCAAGCGCTACGCCAAGGGCGAGCTGGACCCCCGCGTCGCGTAAGCGATCGCGCGGTGGCGTAAGCGACGCGCGGGGACGTAAAGGTATCTACTTCTGCCTCCACGAACTCGGAGCACCTCTCCCCGTCGGGGAGAGGTCGATTTGCGCAAGCAAATCGGGTGAGGTTCAGGTCCTCGATAGGGCTAAGCCCCTCACCCGGCGCTTCGCGCCGACCTCTCCCTACGGGAGAGGTGTTGGACCCAGCCGCCTCCCCCCTTTACCCTGCGACGAACGTTAACTCGGCAATTGCCCGAGAACGGTCTATTTTCACGGGCAAGGGCAGAATCGTTTTGGGAGGACCTCTCGATGAATCTGACTGAGCTCAATGGGATCGCGACCGCCATGGTCGCGCCAGGCAAGGGTATCCTCGCCGCCGACGAATCCTCCGGCACCATCAAGAAACGCTTTGACGCGATCGGCGTGGAATCGACCGAAGAGAACCGCCGCGACTATCGCGAGATGCTGTTCCGCTCCAGGGACGCCATGAGCCAGTATATTTCCGGCGTGATCCTCTACGACGAGACGATCTGGCAGGACGCGAAGGACGGCACACCGCTGGTCAAGCTGATCGAACAGAGCGGCGCCATTCCCGGCATCAAGGTGGACGAAGGCACGCAAGCCCTGCCGATGTGCCCGGGGGAAACAGTCACCGTTGGGCTCGACAAGCTCGCCGAGCGGCTGAAGAAATACTATGAGCGCGGCGCGCGCTTCGCCAAATGGCGCGCGGTGATCGACATCGGCAGCGATATACCCTCTATGACCGCGATCAGCGTCAACGCGCATGCGCTGGCGCGCTATGCCGCGCTGTGCCAGGCCGCCCAGATCGTGCCGATCGTCGAGCCCGAGGTGCTGATGGACGGCGACCACGACATCGATCGCTGCTATGAGGTCACCCAACGCGTGCTCAACAAGACGTTCCAGGAATTGCGCGTGCAGCGCGTCGCGCTCGAAGGCATGGTGCTCAAGCCCAACATGGCGATCTCAGGCAAGAAATGCGCGAAACAGGCCTCTGTCGAAGAGGTTGCGGAGAAGACGATCCGGCTGCTGAAGGCCTGCGTGCCCGCGGCGGTGCCCGGCATCGCCTTCCTCTCCGGCGGCCAGTCGGACGAAGAGGCGACCGCCCATCTCAACGCCATGCACAGGCTCGGTCCGCTGCCCTGGGGCCTGACCTTCTCCTACGGCCGCGCGCTCCAGGCCGCGCCGCAGAAGGCCTGGTCCGGCAAGGCCGAGAACGTCGCGGCCGGGCAGCGCGCCTTCAGCCATCGCGCCCGGATGAACGGCCTCGCCTCCAAGGGCGAATGGCAAAGCAGCCTGGAAAAGAAGGCAGCCTAGATCTTGTCGAACAAACCGCCTCCACCGCGCCCGGCGCCGCGTCTTTATCTTGCGACGCCTGTCGTCGATGATCCCGCTGCGCTTCAAGCCGAGCTGCCAGGCCTGCTCGCAGCTGCCGATGTCGCGGCCGTGCTGCTGCGGCTGAAGGAGACCGACCAGCGCGGCATGATCTCGCGCATCAAGGCCTTGGCACCGCTGGTACAGAAGGCGGGCGCCGCGCTGCTGGTCGATGGCCATGCCGAGCTGGTGGCGCGCGGCGGCGCCGACGGCGCGCACCTACCCGGCATCGCCGCGCTGAAAGAGGCGCTGCCGTCGCTCAAGCCCGATCGCATCGCCGGTGTGGGCGGGCTGACGACGCGGCACCATTCCATGGATGCGGGCGAGATCGGAGCGGACTACGTGTTGTTCGGCGAGCCCGATGCGAAGGGACAGCGGCCCTCGGCGCAAGCGATTGCCGAGCGGCTCGACTGGTGGGCCGAGCTGTTCGAGCCGCCCTGCGTCGGCTTTGCGACGTCCTTGGAAGAGGCCCACGACTTCGCCGCCAGCGGCGCCGATTTCGTGCTGGTCGGCGACTTCATCTGGTCCGATCCGCGCGGACCCAAGGCCGCGCTGATCGAGGCGGACGCTGCGACCAAGAAGGCCCATGCGACGGCGACGGCTAGCCAGAATCCTGCGGGCAGCGAGCACGGCTAGCGCCCAACATGAAGCTCCCCTGCATCACCATGCTGGCTACGCTGCTGCTGACAGTGCCCGCGGCCGCGCAGCTCCAGATCACCCCGCCGGCGACAACGCCGAGCGCGCCGCCTGAGAAGCAAAAGGCCAGGCCGCCCGCGCCCGCCAAGAAAAAGGAGGCTGCGCCGGCGCCAAAACCTTCGGCTTCGCCCAAGCCGTCCCCCTCCTCCAAGCCGACGCCGACCCCGACCGTGATTCCGGCGCCGCCGAGCGATAATTCCGGCGCCGATCTGGTGTACGGCGCCTATCAGCGCGGCCAGTACAAGACGGCGTTCGACCTCGCCACCGCCCGCGCGCAAACAGGCGATGCCAAGGCGATGACCATGCTCGGCGAGCTCTATTCCAACGCCATGGGCATCCGGCGCGACTACGCCAAGGCGGCCGAATGGTACAAGCGCGCTGCGGACGCCGGCGACCGCGAAGCGATGTTCGCGCTCGCCATGCTGCGCATTTCGGGCCGCGGCGGCTCGCTCGACAAGGGCGAGGCGGTCAAGCTGATGGCGTCCGCCGCCAAGCTCGGCGAGCCCAAGGCGGCCTATAACCTCGCTTTGCTCTACCTCGACGGCCAGACCTTGCCGCAGGACGTCAGGCGCTCGGCCGAGCTGCTGCGCCAGGCCGCCGATGCCGGCCTGCCCGAGGCGCAATACGCGCTCGCGACCTTCTACAAGGAAGGCACCGGCGTTCCGAAGGACCCGGAGCGCGCGGTGCGGCTGCTGCAGGCCGCCTCCCTCGCCGACAATGTCGACGCCGAGGTCGAATATGCCATCGCCATGTTCAACGGCACCGGCACGCCGAAGAACCAGCCGGCTGCCGTCGCGTTGCTTCGCAAGGCATCCCGCCAGGGCAGTGCGATCGCGCAGAACCGGCTGGCATGGGTGCTGATCAACGGCGTGGGCACGCCCGTGGACAAGATCGAGGGCTTCAAATGGCACCTGGTGGCCAAGACCGCCGGCAAGGGCGACCTGGAGCTCGACAAGCAATTATCCGACCTGCCCGCCGAGGACCGGGCCAAGGTAGAGGCCGCCGCCAAAAAATGGCTCGGGAGCAAATGACCTGACGCAATGACTTGACCTCGGGGCCCTTGCAGGGCACCCAATCCCTCAAACAGGCGCGATTTTGCGTCCTTCCCCCCGATCAAGACCGAAACCTCATGCTGTATTCCGCAACTATCAATGTCATGGTCAAGGCCGCGCGCCGTGCCGGCCGCAGTCTCAAGCGCGATCTCGGCGAGATCGAGCATCTCCAGGTCTCGCTGAAGGGGCCGGCGAACTTCGTCTCGCTCGCCGACAAGCGCGCCGAGGAAATCGTCTATCAGGACCTCGCCAAGGCCCGCCCCGGCTACGGCTTCATCGGTGAGGAAGGGGGACAGCGCGAGGGCACCGACAAGAGCCACACCTGGATCGTCGACCCGCTCGACGGCACCACCAACTTCCTGCACGGCATCCCGCAGTTTGCGATCTCGATCGGCCTTGCGCGCGAAGGCACGATCATTGCGGGCGTGATCTACAACCCCGCCAATGACGAGCTCTACATCGCCGAGCGCGGCAAGGGCGCCTTCCTCAACGACCAGCGCTTGCGTGTCGCCGGCCGCCGCCAGCTCAACGAATGCGTGGTGGCCTGCGGCCTGCCCCATATCGGCCGCGGCGACCACGAGGAATTCCGCCGCGAGATGACCGCGATCCAGGACCGCGTCGCAGGCCTGCGCCGCTTCGGCGCCGCCTCCCTCGACCTCGCCTTCGTCGCCGCCGGCCGCCTCGACGGCTATTGGGAACGCAACCTGCAATCCTGGGACATCGCGGCGGGGATGCTGATGGTGCGCGAAGCGGGTGGGACGGTGAGCGATATCGCGACGCCCGGCGACCCGCTGGTCACGGGGCACGTGGTGTGCGGCAATGAGTACGTGCACGGGGAGCTGGTGAAGATTTTGCGGAAGCCGGCGTAGTCATACGACGCCTCATGTGCAGCGATCAGGATTCGTCGTCGTCCGATTCGTCGTCGTCGCGATATTCGCCGCCGAGGGTCAGGCCCTCGATCGCTGTGGCGCCTTTCGACTTGATGACGCGGCGAAGCGGGACAGAGCTCTCGCTTCGCAAAGCCTCCATCAGCTGTTCCGAATGGGTGACAATCCAGATGTCGGCGCGGCGTGATGCCTTGGCGATCAGCCGGGCCAATGGCGCCAGCAGCGAGGGATGCAGGCTGGTCTCGGGTTCGTTCAGCGCGATGAACGGCGGAAGCCGATAGCCCATGAACACCGCGAGCAGACAAATGTATTTCAGCGTCCCATCGGATAGTTCATGAGCCCTAAACGGCCGCGGCATATCCTCCAACTGCAGATCAAATTCGCACAAACCGCCTTCTTCCCATGCGCGGAGTTCAGCGCCCGGGAATGCATCCTGGATTGCGTCCTGCAGGTCGGTGGCGTCTTCCCGAATGGTATAAAGCGTCGCCAGGGCCGCAGCCAAATCGCTGCCATCGGCACTGAGCGAAGGCGTCGTGATCGCCAGACACGGCTTTCTTGTCGGTGACGCCGGATCGGTGCGAAAGTCGTGATAGAACCGCCAGCCCAGCATTGCGTTTCTGATCAGATCGATTTCGGGGCATTCCCTGCCGTCGGAAAAGCCCGCAAGCGCAGTCTCGGACGGCAGCACCGCATCCTTGTGGCTGCTCCATGCGCCGCTCTCGCCGCGGATGCTGACGAGCGAATTCTTGCGCTCCATCAGCAGAACCGTTCGCCTGCCTTCCGTTGCCTCGATACTTTCGGACTTGATCATCGGCTCGCCGGAGAACGCCGCCGCAAGCGGGGCGGGAAATCCGATCTCGATGGAATATTTGAGACGGTCGAACTTGGCCGACAACCGCAATCGCCCATCTTCGCCGCGCTTGCGCGTGCCGGACCAGCAGACTGAATTCAGTCCGCCTTCGTCGGCGATCGTGCGCGTGATCCGCCCGGTCGCCGCGTCGCGCAACAGCGACAAGGACTTGTAGAGATTGGATTTGCCGACACCATTCTCGCCCACAAACACGGACAAGGGGTGGATTGGTATGGAGAGCCGACGGATGGAGCGATAGTTCGAGATCGAAATGTCGGTCGGACGCATCACATGCTTTCAATCGGCAGGCCATGTGCATTCGCGGTGCAGTGCGGAATACACATTCGCTCAATCCAGGGATGCAGTCTGGATCGGCACTCGCGCGAAAGCAAGCCGAACGCCCGTTTGACGCGCCACTGGCATCAGCTCTCAAGCGATCAGGACCGATCCGGCGTTCAGTGGCCGGGCCTTGCCCGCGCCGGCGGCCCATACGCCTCGCCTTCGCTCGCCGCCTTCGGCTCCCGGTCTCCCGCCAGCACGCGCTGCACCGAGACGAAGAACACCGGCACCATCAAGAGCGCCAGGATCACCACCGCGATCATGCCGCCCATCACGACGCTGCCGAGCGCCTGCTGGCTGGCGCCGCCGGCGCCGTGGGCGATCGCCATCGGCAGCACGCCGCAGATGAAGGCAAGGCCAGTCATCAAAATGGGGCGGAAGCGCAGGCGGCAGGCCTCGATGGTGGCTTCCACCAGCGGCTTGCCCTCTTTTCGCAGATCCTTGGCAAACTCGATGATCAGGATCGCGTCCTTGGCCGCAAGGCCGATGATCGTGATCAGGCCGACGGTGAAATAGACGTCGTTGGGCAGGCTCCGCAGCGTCGCTGCAGCGACCGCGCCGACGATGCCGAGCGGCACGGTGAGCAGCACCGCGAGCGGAATGGTCCAGCTCTCGTAGAGTGCGGCGAGACATAGGAACACCACGAACACCGACAGCGCCAGCAGGAACGGCGCCTGCGAGCCAGACAGCTTCTCCTGCAGCGATTGCCCGGTCCATTCATAGCCGAAGCCGCGCGGCAGCCTGCCGGCGAGCCGCTCCATCTCGGCGATGGCGTTGCCTGAGGTGAAGCCGGGCTTGGCTTCACCGGAGATGCGCACCGCCGGATAATAGTTGAAGCCGGCGATCTGCGTCGGCCCGCGCGCCCATTCCACCGTGGCGAAGGACGAGAACGGCACCAGCTGGCCGCGGCTGTTCTTGACGTTGTAGTTGAGGATGTCCTCGGTCCTCATGCGGTCGCGGGCGTCGGCCTGCACCACGACGCGCTGCATGCGGCCGCGGTTCGGGAAGTCGTTGATGTAGTTCGAGCCGAGATTGGTCGAGATCGTATTGTTGATGTCCTCGAAGGTGACGCCGAAGGCGCCGGCCTTCTCGCGGTCGATCATGAGATTGACCACGCCCGCCTCGGGCAGACCTTCGATATAGACCTTCTGCAGCACCGGGCTCGCATTGGCCTCCGCGATCAACTGGTCGGCCGCGCGCATCAATTGCTGATAGCCCTTCTGGCCGCGGTCCTGGAGGCGGAACGAGAAGCCCGAGGAGTTGCCGAGATTGTCGATCGGCGGCGGCTGCAGCGCCGAGATTTTTGCGTCGCGGATCGACGAGCCCAGATCGCGGTTCACGTCGTTGACGATCGCTGAAGCGGAATCCTTCGGCCCGCGCTCCGACCAGTCCTTCAAGGTGATGAAGGCCTGCGCGGTGTTCATGCCCTGGCCGGAGAAGCTGAAGCCGGTCAGGAAGGTGACGTTGTCGACGCCCGGCCGTGCGGCAAGGTATTTTTCCACCTTCTCGATCACGGCCTCGGTGCGGGCATAGGACGAATCCGACGGCGTCTGCACGTCGGTGGTGATGAAGCCCTGGTCGTCGACGGGCAGGAAGCCGCCGGGCAGGTTGACGAAGGCCCAGGACAGGCCGACCAGCAGCGCGGCATAGACCAGCATCAGGCGGCCGGTGCGGTTCAGCGAGAAGCCGACGGTGCGCGAATAGCGTTCCTTGACGCCTTCGAGCAGGCGGTTGAACCAGCCGAACACGCCCTTCTTCGCGTGACCGTGACCAGCCGCGACAGGCTTGAGCAGGGTTGCGCACAGCGCCGGCGTCAACGACAGCGCAAGGAAGGCGGAGAAGCCGATCGCGGCGACCATGGTCACCGAGAACTGGCGATAGATGATGCCGACCGAGCCCGGGAAGAATGCCATCGGCACGAACACGGCCATCAGCACCAGCGTGATGCCGATGATGGCGCCCGATATCTGCGACATCGCCTTGCGCGTCGCTTCTTTCGGCGGCAGGCCTTCCTCGGACATGATGCGCTCGACGTTCTCGACCACGACGATGGCGTCGTCGACGAGGATGCCGACCGCGAGCACCATGCCGAACATCGAGAGCATGTTGATGGAGTAGCCGGCGAGCAGAAGCGTGGTGCAGGCGCCCAGAAGCGCCACGGGCACCACGATGGTCGGGATGATGGTATAGCGGATGTTCTGGAGAAATAAGAACATCACCACGAACACCAGCACCACGGCTTCGACCAGCGTCGTCAGCACCTTCTTGATCGAGGCCTCGACCACGGGCGTGATGTTGTAGGGGATCTCGTAGGAGATGTTGGCCGGGAAGAAGCGCGACAGCTCCTTCATCTTCTCTTCGACCGCGCTCGCGGTCGCCAGCGCGTTGCCGGTCGGCGACATCAGGACCGAGAGACCCGCGGTCGGCTTGCCGTCGAGCCGCGTGTTGAACTGGTAGCTGAGACCACCGACCTCGACGCGCGCGACGTCGCGCAAGCGCACGGTCGAACCGTCGGCATTGGCGCGCAGGATGATGGCACCGAATTCATCCGGCGAAGAGAGCTGGCCTTTGACCAGCACCAGCGAGGAGGTGCGCTGGCTCGACGTCGACGGCTCGGCGCCGATGCTGCCCGAGGCGACCTGCGCGTTCTGCGCGGCAATGGCCTTGTTGACGTCGTCCGCGGTCAGCCCATAGCCGACGAGCTTGGCCGGATCGACCCAGACGCGAAGTGAGCGCTCGGTCGAGTACAGCGTGGCGCGGCCGACGCCGGGAATGCGGCGGACCTCGCCTAGCACGTTGCGGATCATGAAGTCGCCGAGGCCGACCTCATCCAGGCTGCCGTCGGTCGAGTTCAGCGTGATGATCTGCAGCACCGCGCTGGAGGCTTCCTCGATCAGGATGCCCTGCTGCATCACCGCGCGCGGCAGGCGGGCCTCGACGCGCTTGATGCGGTTCTGCACCTCGACCGAGGCGGCGCTGGTATCGGTGCCCGGCTGGAAGTTGGCGATGATCTCGACCTGGCCGAGCGAGTCGCTGGTCGATTCGAAGTTGAGGATGTTGGCGGCGCCGTTGAGTTCCTCCTCGATCAACCGCGTGACGCTGTTGTAGAGGTTTTCGGGCGAGGCGCCGGGATAGCTGGTCGAGATCGAGATCGAGGGCGGCGCGATGATCGGATATTGCGCGATCGGCAGCAGCGGCACGGCGATCGCGCCGATCAAGCAGATGAACAGCGCGACCACCCAGGCGAAGATTGGCCTGTCGATGAAGAAGCTCGCCATAGCGCGTTACCGCGTGAGCTTCTGCGCGTGCCGGTTGTCGGCGGTCGCGTCCGCTTCCGACCAGGATTGCGGCTTGACCTTGTCGCCGGCCGCGAACTTCTGGAACCCTTCGACCACGACCTTGTCGCCGGCCTTCAGGCCCTCAGTGATGAACCAGACTCCGTCCTGCACAGACCCGGTTCGCACCGCCTGCACCGCGATGTGGTTGTCATCCTTGACGACGAACACCTCGCTGCCGCCACCGCCATTGCGCTGGATCGCCTGCTGCGGCACCGCGATCGCATCGGAATCGAGACCCTGGTCGATGCGGACGCGGACATACATGCCCGGCAGCAATTCGCGCTTGGGATTGGGGAACTCGCCGCGCAGCGTCACCTGCCCGGTGTGGGCGTCGACCTTGGCATCGGAGAACAGCAGCTTGCCGTCGAGCGAATAGATGGTGTTGTCGTCGAGCACCAGGCGCACCTTGGCGGCATCGGGGGCGATGCGCTCGAGGTCGCCAGTCTCGAAGGCGCGGCGGAGCTGGTTGAGTTCGGTCACCGACTGGGTGAAGTCGGCATAGATCGGATCGAGCTGCTGGATGGTGGCGAGATTGGTCTCGTTCTGCACCGCGAGGGCGCCCTCGCTGACAAGGGCCGCACCGACCACGCCGTCGATCGGCGCGCGCACGGTGGCATAGTCGAGATTGAGTCTTGCCCGCGAGAGGTCGGCCTTGCGACCCTCGACCTCGGCATGGGCCTGGCGCTCGGCCGCAATCGCCTTCTCGTTCTCGGCTTCCGGCGCGGCGCGATCCTTGGTGAGGGTGGCGATGCGGTGCGCCTGCTGCTTCGCCTGCATCAACGCGGCCTCCGCCTTGGCGAGCGCAGCTTCGTTTGCCATCACCTCGACCTCGAACGGACGCGGATCGATGCGGTAGAGCGGATCGCCCGCCTTCACCTCGCTGCCCTGGCGGAACAGACGCTCGACCACGATGCCGGAGATGCGCGGCCGCACCTCCGAGACCCGCGTCGGCGCGATACGGCCCGGCAACTCGCGCACCACGGCCCGTGACTGCGGTTTGACGATCACGATGCTGACGTCAGGGTGAGCCGGCGGAGCGGCGGACACGGCGGAGCTGGATTCGTCACAGCCCGCGAGCAGCGGCGCCAAGGCCGCGAGCATCATTGCAACGCATGCCGATCGCGCACGAAGTCCTGACATGAAGTGGGGTGCCCCGATATTGTTGAAACTGATCACGCTCCGCGCGTGGCCCGTTCTGGGCCGTTTCGCACGCGGCTGATGCCGCCAAAATAGAGCGCACCTGCTGCGATGCAACGCATGGCACAGGCGGCTCATTGTCACATAACGTATCGTACTGAGTTTAGACGGCTTTTGCCGTGTCACTTGATCGTGAGTTTGGCTCCATCGCCGCGTGCTGCGACGGAACAGCGCAATTACTCGGCGGCCTTCATTCGATAGTGGCTAACGCCCCATTCGGTTCCGTCTGCGTAGCCGAACAGGCCCGAGGTCGCGAGCAAGAACCAGCGCCAGCGCCGCAGCCAAAGTGCGGTCTCCTCGCCATAGACCTTGCGCAACGATCCCTCAATGGTGTCGCGATGCATATCGAAATTGGCGAGCCAGTCGTTCGCGGTGCGCTGATAATGCGTGCCGCTCCAGCACCATTCCTTCTCGACCGTGAAGATGTCGTCGAATTGCCTGACGAGGTGATGGCTCGGCATCAGCCCGCTCGTGAAGACGTGCTGCGCGATCCAGTCGTCGCGATCGAGCCGGTCGAACAGCTGCGAGCCGGAGCGATGGGTGACGATTTGCATGAAGAAGCGCCCCTCGGGCGCGAGCCATGACCGCACGCGCGTCATCAGCTTGCGCCAGTTCATCATCCGCTCGAACATCTCGACCGAGACGATGCGGTCGAATTGACCGTCGGGCGCGAACACGTTCATGTCCGCCGTGACCACGCGAAGGTTCAGCAAGCCGCGCCGCTGCGCCTGCTCCTCGACATGGGCGCGCTGCGCCTGCGAGGTCGACACCGCCGTCACCTTGGCGCGCGGAAACTGCCGCGCCATCCACAGCGACAGCGAGCCCCAGCCGCAGCCGAGCTCGAGGATGGTCTGGCCGTCGGCGAGACCGGCATGCTCAACCGTCTGGCGCAGCGCCTCCTCCTCCGCCTCCTGCAAGGTGGTCGCATCGGTCTTGTAGAAGCAGCAGGAACATTTGCGGCTGGGGCCGAGCATTTCAGCGAAGAACGAAGCGGGCACTTCGCCACCCCCGGCCTCGGCATCCTCGGCGATCGGCCGCAGCATCATCCGACCGGCGAAAGCGGCATCCGTGGCCGCGTCATGTGCGGCGAGGCGGGTTGAGGTGCGAGAGCACAGGCGCTGGATTGCGGCGCGGATCACGACGTCCGGCAGCGGCACGCGTTCGGCAGTCCCGATGATCGCGGAAACGACGCTCATGCGCCCCCCGAAGGCGAGCTTCTGCAGATACCTGGCTATCAAAGCGCCGCTTCCGGTCCGGGTTCCCCGAGCTGTCCCCGAAATCGGCGCATCCGGCGCTTTTTTTGAGCTGGCGCTGTGCCATAGTGCGCGCCGCAAGCAAGCTTTCGTAATGGATGATACCGGCCATGCCGCCTGGCACTTCCCGCTCCACCATGGATATCGAGTACACCAAACTATCCTCGCCCAGCGTCTTCCTGGTGCGGATGCTGGTCTTCCTGGTGCTGTGCACGCTGGTCAGCGTGGTGCTCTACAAGCAGATCATCCAGGCCTTCTTCGCCAATCCCGGGCTCAATGCCCTGATCGGGGCGGTGCTTTTCATCGGCATCATCCTGGCCTTCCGCCAGGTCATCCGGCTCTATCCTGAGGTGTCCTGGGTCAACAATTTCCGCATCGCCGATCCCGGCCTGGCGCCGGCCCGGCACCCGAAACTGCTGGCGCCGATGGCGGCGATCCTCGGCGGCGAGCGCTCCGGGCGGATGTCGATCACCCAGACCACCATGCGGCACCTGCTCGATTCGATCGCGACCCGTCTGGATGAAGCCCGCGATATCTCGCGCTACATGACCGGCCTCTTGGTCTTCCTCGGCCTGCTCGGCACCTTCTGGGGCCTGATCGAGACGGTCGGCTCGGTCGGCAAAGTGATCGACGGGCTCAAGGTCGGCGGCGATTCCGGCGCATTGTTCGACACGCTGAAGGAGGGCCTTGCCGCCCCGCTCGGCGGCATGGGCATCTCGTTCTCGAGCTCCCTGTTCGGCCTCGCCGGCTCGCTGATCCTCGGCTTTCTCGATTTGCAATCGAGCCAGGCGCAAAACCGCTTCTACACCGACCTCGAAGACTGGCTCGCCACCACGGTGCGGGAGTATGGCAGCGGCGACGTCGCGGTCTCTTCCGGCGGCGGCGCCGTCGCCAGCGGCGAGCTGCAGGCCGCGGTCGAACGCCTGCGCTCCGTGCTCGAGGAAGGCGGCACCAGCCGCGGCACCACGGCGGCGATGGCGAGCCTTGCCGAAGCAATCCAGGCGCTGGTTTCGCACATGCGCACCGAGCAGCAGATGATCCGCGAATGGGCCGACGGCCAGGGCGAGCAGAACCGCGAGATCCGGCGCCTCTTGGAGCGCATCGCCCGCCAGCCGGAAAAGAGTTGAGACGGTGTCGTGCCCCGGACGCGACGCAGCATGAAATGATGCGTCGCTGAGCCGGGGCCCAGCATCAGGGACAATATGGGTCCCGGCTCAGCGGAGCAGCGTGGCACGCTGCACCGCGTCCGGGACACGAGTGTGGAGATCGACGACATGGCTCTAGCGCGCGGCCGCCGCAGCGACGGCGCCTTCAACTACTGGCCCGGCTTCGTCGACGCGCTGTCGACGCTGGTGCTGTCGATCGTGTTCCTGCTGTCGGTGTTCCTGGTGGTGCAGTTCTTCCTGTCGCAGGAGGTCACCGGCAAGGACAAGGCGCTGGAGCAGCTCAACGCCAAGATCGCGCAGCTCAACGAGCTGTTGTCGCTGGAAAAGCTCGGCAAGCTCACGCTCGACGACCAGGTCTCGCAACTGAAGGCCGGCCTCGCCTCGGCCGAGACCGAGCGCGACCGCATCAAGGGCCTCTATGACGGCTTGGCTGCCGCCGGCAACGACGCGCAAGGCAAGTCCTCCGAGCTCGGCAAGGCGCTGGATTCGGAGAAGGCGGTCTCGGCGCGGGCGCTGGCGCAGATCGAGGTGCTGAACCAGCAGATCAGCGCTTTGCGCCGGCAACTGGCCGCGCTGGAGGAGGCGCTCGACGCCAGCGAGAAGCGCGACAAGGAATCGCAGAACCGGATCGCCGATCTCGGCTCCCGCCTCAACGTCGCACTGGCGCAGCGCGTGCAGGAATTGTCGCGCTACCGCTCGGAGTTCTTCGGCCGGCTGCGCACCATCCTCGGCAACCGGCCCGACATCCGCATCGTCGGCGACCGCTTCGTGTTCCAGTCCGAAGTGTTCTTCGATACCGGCCAGGCGACGCTCCTGCCGGAGGGCCGCGCCGAGCTCGACACCTTAGCGACCGCGCTGATCGAGCTCGACAAGAAGATCCCGAGCGAGATTCCCTGGGTGCTGCGGGTCGACGGCCATACCGATCTGCGCCCGGTGAGCGGTGCGAACTTTAGGTCGAACTGGGACCTGTCCGCGGCGCGCTCGATCTCGGTGGTGCAATATCTGATCTCGCTCGGCGTGCCTGCCCAGCGCCTCGTCGCCGCCGGCTTCGGCGAATTCCAGCCGCTCGATCCCGGCAACACGGAAGAAGCCTACAAGCGCAACCGCCGCATCGAGCTGAAGCTGACGGAGCGGTAGTGAGCGCCCTCCAACTCCGCCCCTACGCGACCTCCGACGAAGCGGCCTCGATCGACCTCTGGCATCGCACCTGGCAGCAGGCCTATCCGCAGATCGATTTTGCGGCCCGCCTGGACTGGTGGCGCGAGCGCTGGCGCAAGGATCTGGTGCCGAAGGCCCGGATCGTGGTGGCGGAACTGAATGGCGCACCGATCGGCTTCGTCACGATCGATGGCGAAGGCTATCTCGACCAGCTCGTGGTCGACCCCGATCACTGGGGCTCGGATGCCGCGCGGTTGCTCGTCGATGAGGCCAAGCGTTTGTCACCATCAGGCATCACGCTGCTCGTCAACAAGGACAACAGCCGCGCCATCCGCTTCTACGAGCGCAACGGCTTTGCCCATGCCGGCGACGATGTGAACCCGACCTCGGGGCGGCCGGTGCTGAGGATGGAATGGCGGGCGTGAGGGCCATCACGCCGGGACCCCACAGCGTCCGCTAATCGTTGATGCCGGAGCAGCGACGATAAGCGGATGGAGACGATCGATGAAGCTGCGCGATCTGGCCAAGGGTTCCTCGGTCTTTTTGGGCGTCGTCGTCGCCGGATATCTGTCGACGATCTATGTCGACCAGCGCTTTGCGACGCAACCCGATACGAGCAGCCCTGCGTCATCGGCCTGCATCGGCGCGGACGGCAGCTGGAAAAACTGGTCGTGGCCGAACGTGCCGGCGCTCTCGCCGAAGTGCAAATAGTGTCCGTGGACTAAGTTGCGCGCTGCGGCACTGCGGATGAGGCGATGCCTCACGCCCCCTCGAACTGCAGCCGCGCCAGCCGCGCGTAAAGTCCGTTCGCGGCCACGAGCTCGGCATGCGTGCCCTGCTCGACGATCTTGCCTTGGTCCATCACCAGGATGCGGTCGCAGGACAGGACGGTGGCGAGGCGATGAGCGATCACCAGCGTGGTGCGGTGGCGCATCAGCTCTTCGAGCGCGGTCTGCACCAGCGTCTCGCTTTCGGCATCGAGCGCGGAGGTGGCTTCATCGAGCAGCAAGAGCGGCGCATCGCGCAGGATGGCGCGGGCGATCGCGATGCGCTGGCGCTGGCCGCCGGAGAGCGTCACGCCGCGCTCGCCGAGCGGGGTGTCGAAACCTTCGGGCAGGCGGCGAATGAAGTCGGCGGCATGGGCGAGCTCGGCGGCGCGTTCGACCTCGGCGTCGGTCGCATCGGGCCGGCCGAAGCGGATGTTCTCGCGGGCACTCGCCGCGAACACGTTGGATTCCTGCGGCACCAGCGCGATACGGGCGCGGAAATCCCTGGGATCGGCGGATTTGACCGGCACACCGTCGAGCGAGATCGCGCCGCTGCGCGGGTCGTAGAAGCGCAGCAGCAGGTGAAAGATG
Source organism: Bradyrhizobium sp. 138 (assembly GCF_023074075.1). Classification (GTDB taxonomy): domain Bacteria; phylum Pseudomonadota; class Alphaproteobacteria; order Rhizobiales; family Xanthobacteraceae; genus Bradyrhizobium. The sequence continues at coordinate 47,929 of NZ_JADPKT010000097.1, forward strand.
GTGCTCTTGCCGGCGCCGGACGGACCGACGATCGCAACTTTCTCGCCGGGGCGCACCGTGAATGACACGGCATCGAGCACATTGACGTCGCGCCGCACCGGATAGGCAAAGCTGACCTGATCGAAACCGACCTCGCCGCGCGCCGGCACCGGCAGCGCGCGAGGGGACGCGGGCGCCTTGATGCCGGGCTCGACGTGCAAAATCTCGAACAGGCGCTCGGCCGCGCCTGATGCCGCCGAAACCTCGCCCCAGACCTCGCTGAGCTGGCCGAGGCCGGCTGCGGCGAACACCGCATACAGCACGAACTGACCGAGCCGGCCCGGCGAGATCGCGCCGGTGAGGACGTCATGCGAGCCGATCCAGAGGATCGCGACCACGCTTGCGAACACGATGAAGATGATGATGGCCGTGAGCACGGCGCGGGCCTGGGTCGAGGTGCGCGCCGCCTCATAGGCCTGCTCGACCTCGCCGCCGAAACGCTTCTCGGCGAACCCTTCGCTGGTATAGGCCTGCACGGTGCGGATCGCGCCGACCAGCTCGCCCGCATAGGCCGAGGCGTCGGCGAGCGTGTCCTGCGCATTGCGTGACAGCCGCCGCACCCAGCGGCCGAAGGCGACCAGCGGCAGCACGATCAAAGGGATGGCCAGCAGCACGAAGCCCGACAGCTTCGGGCTCGTGATCACCATCATCGCCGCAGCGCCGAGGAACATCATCAAATTGCGCAGCGCGATCGACACGGAGGCGCCGACGGCCGATTTGAGCTGGGTGGTGTCGGCGGTGAGCCGCGAGATCAATTCGCCGCTGCGCGCGGAGTCGAAGAAGGCTGGGGACAGCGAGAGCAGATGGGCGAAGACATCGCGCCTGAGGTCGGCCACTATCCGCTCGCCGATCGTCATCACGAGGTAGTAGCGCGCGGCGCTGGCCACCGCGAGCACGGCGACCACCGCGAGCATCACCGAGAAGTAGCTGTTGATCAGCTCGATGCCCTCGGGCGTCAGGCCGAAATCGATCATCCGGCGCACCGCGACCGGCACCAGCAGCGTGGTCAGGGCCGCGATCGTGAGCGCGACGAAGGCGAGCGCCGCGCGGCCGCGATAGCGGATCACATAGGGCGCCAGCGCAAGCAGCGGCCGCAGCTTGGCGCGACCCTTGGCGGGCTGCTCGATCAGATCGGCCTCGATCGAGGTTGTGTCCGCGGCCTTCATTCCGGGCTGATCGACATACTGGTCATCAAGCCGTTCCACTGCGCTCATGAGATCTGGCCCATTGCATTCGTTTGCTCCCAATAGGCCGGTGCAAGAGTAGTGGCAAATCCGGGATGTCCCTTAGGGGCAAACCCGGTCAGCCGCGCAAGCCCCGGCTTGTTTTACCTGATATCGTGAGGTATAGAGCCGCCCAAATCCGTCATTCGCTAGCCACCAAAGAGGCGCCGGGGCGCCGAGGAATTTGCCATGAAAGCCGAAATTCATCCGGATTATCATACCATTAAGGTCGTGATGACCGACGGAACCGAGTACCTGACCCGCTCCACCTGGGGCAAGGAAGGCGACACGCTGAACCTCGACATCGACCCGAAGTCGCACCCGGCCTGGACCGGTGGCTCCCAGCAGCTGATGGACCGCGGCGGCCGCGTCTCGCGCTTCCAGAAGAAGTTTTCGGGCTTTCTCAAAAAGGATTGATCCGCCCGCAGGGTGGACACGAAAAACGCCCCCGGAGAACCGGGGGCGTTTTTGTTTGTGCGGGGGCCTAATCAAGGCCGAGATTTCGTAGGGTGGGCAAAGCGACTTGTCCGCCATAGCTCGAAGAGCGAAGGCGGAAGCGTGCCCACGCATATTTCGCTATCGAGAGAGATGATGGTGGGCACGGCGCTTCGCGCCTTTGCCCACCCTAGTGCAGCGTGCCCCTACGGCACCTGGGAGCTTACCGCTCGAACGCGGCCTTCAGCGCGTTGAGGTGCGGCACCAGCGGATTGCCGATCGCGACATGCTCGGCCGGCGGGGTGTGGATGGTGGTGTCGAGACGGCGCACGCGGGTCTGCAGGCTCATCGAGCGATGGATCAGGTCCTGCAGCTGCGAGGGCAGCTTCTCGATGGTGTCGACCGGGCCGGGATCGGCGGCACTGAGCTTGACCTTGGTCTTCTCGCGATTGGCCTGGCTCAACGTCATCTCGCCTTCCTTCACCGCGCGGTGCAACAACAGCCACGAGGCGAGCTGCATCAGGCGGGTGGTGAGACGCATGCTCTCGGTCGCGTAGGTGAGGCTGACGGCACGGTCGAGCGCCTTGGCCTCGGTGCGGCCGGCGCCGTCGAGATAGGCGGCGGTCTCTTCGACGAGGTCCATGCCCTCGCGGAACAGGACGCCGAACGCCGCAGAATTGGTGAACCGCTCGCTGAGTTGAACGAGAGCGCCGTCGGCCTGCAAACGTTCCATGGTTAACGCCTCTTACGCAACTGTTTGACGATCCGACTTTGGCGCCGGCTTATGATGAACAAATCATTGCGCGCTGGGAGCGCCGAGTCCAGTGACAAGCGCGGATATGGTTTCCGCGGGTCATTCCCGGGAATTCAACCGCAACGTGATGCAAAAACGCAAAAAAAGAGCCGCCGGAGACCGGCGGCTTTGAAAGTTGATAACAGGGAGGCGTCAAACAGAGTGGACAGGAGCCACTCGGTGTCCAAACGAGGACAGTTCCAGTCATAAACCCGAAAGCTTAATCTGAAGTAAACGAGCTAATTTTTTGAGAGTTCGTTAGCCATGTCGGCCAGTGGCCGAGCCACCGGCGTGCCCCGGACACAGTGCGGCGCCGTAAGCGGGATCACGCGCGTCTTCGACGCGCTATGGTGCTGCACTGCTGAGCCGGGGCCCAGCTCTTTGGCTGAGGCGTTTGGAGAGGCATTAGGTCCCGGCTCAGCGGAGCAGCGCTATGCGCTGCACCGCGTCCGGGACACGAACAACACTTACTTCTTGAAAAAATTATCCGCCGCATCGCGCGAGGCGCGCTTCTTGGTGGCGGCTTCTTCCAGTCTTGCGATCTCGGTCTTGAGCAGGAGGGCGCGCTCGGTCAATTCCTCCACCGACAACAGTGAGAGATCCTGTCCAATCTCATGGCTGATCTTCTTGCGCGGGCGGTCATCGTCTTCCGTCGCCATCCTCGTTCCTCCCAAAGTTTCGCGGGCACAATGCCGAGGCGGTTGCCAGCATGGGCCGCGCTGGCCTAAGCAATGGCCTCGCTCCTCCCGCACCTTTGCTCAAGGACACATCATGGACAAGCTGCCCGCGCAAATGACCGTGGTCGCCATTTCCAAGCCTGGCGGACCGGAGGTGCTGGTGCCGGAACAACGCAGCCTGCCGCAGCCCGGCCCGGACGAGATCCTGGTCAAGGTTGAGGCCGCGGGCGTCAACCGGCCGGATGTCGCGCAGCGCTCCGGCGCCTATCCGCCGCCGCCCGGCGCCAGCGACCTGCCGGGCCTCGAGATCGCGGGTGAAGTGGTTGCGGTCGGCAGCAACGCCAAGCGGCACAAGATCGGCGACAAGGTGATGTCGCTGGTCGCGGGCGGCGGTTATGCGCAGTACTGCATCGCCCAGGACGCCCAGGCGATGAGCGTGCCGCCGGCGCTGTCGATCAAGGAAGCCGGCGCGCTGCCGGAAACCCTGATGACGGTCTGGCACAATGTGTTCGAGCGCGGCGGCCTCAAGGCCGGCGAGACGCTGCTGATCCATGGCGGCTCCTCGGGCATCGGCACCATGGCGATCCAGCTGGCGAAGGCGTTCGGCGCCAAGGTGTTCGTCACGGTGGGATCGCAGGACAAGATCGATGCCTGCCTCGAGCTCGGGGCCGACCGCGCCATCAACTACAAGAACGAAGACTTCGTCGCGGTGGTCAAGGAAGAGACGGGCAAGGAAGGCGTCAATCTGATCCTCGACATGGTCGCCGGCGACTATGTCGATCGCAACTACGATGCCGCCGCGGTCGATGGCCGCATCGTCCAGATCGCGACGCTGAATGGCCCCAAGGTCAGCGTCAACATCGCCAAGGTCATGGTCAAGCGCCTCACCCATACCGGCTCGACCCTGCGCCCCCGTAGTAATGCGGACAAGGCGGCGATGGTGGCGGCGATCGAAGCGAAAGTGATGCCGCTTTTGCGTGAAGGCCGCGTCAAGCCGCTGATGGACAGCACTTTCCCGCTGGAAAAGGCAGCCGACGCCCACCGGCGCATGGAAACCAGCGCACATATTGGCAAAATTGTGTTGGAGGTGTAGGCCGCCGGCCCACAGGGCCGGGCGGAAACCCTTTGATTTTCCTCGCTTTCGTGGCATCTATCGCGACGCACCGAACCGCTTCCGTTCGGTCTGAAATCGCCTTTTGGAATCGTCTTGTAGAGTCCCCTTGCACTCGAAGTTTGCGTCGAACGCGGAGAACTGACCTTGCGTCTGATCAGGTGCCTCGCGCCCATCGCGCTGGGCCTCATGATGCTCGTTGCCGGGTCCCCGGCACGCGCGCTCGACGCCGTCAGCGTCCGCAGTGACGCGCCCGCGATCGATCTCACCGGCGTGATCGAGCATCAGCGCAGCGATGCCGATCGCATCCAGGTCTCCACCGCGCCCGGCACCGACGGCATTGTCCGCCGCATCGAGGTGCGCGCCCGCGAAGGCGGCCAGAACTGGGTGGTGTTCGCGCTCGCCAACAACACCGACGACCAGCTCGACCGCCTGATCGTCGCTCCGCATTACCGCATCGTCTCCTCGGGGCTACTGTGGCCCGACCTCGGCCTGTCGCGCATCGCGACCATCACGCCCTCGACCGGCGACCGGCCGGAGCGGCAGGAAAGTCCGACCGCCGACGTCTTCCGTGTCACGCTCGACCCCGGCGCCGTCCTCACCTTCGTCGCCGAGCTGCGCACCGACAAGCTGCCGCAGCTCTATCTGTGGGAGCCGGAAGCCTACAAGGACAAGGTCAACTCGTTCACGCTGTACCAGGGCATCGTGATCGGCATCTCCGGCTTGCTCGCGCTGGTGCTGACGATCCTGTTCGTGGTGAAGGGCAGCATCATGTTCCCGGCCGCAGCGGCGCTGGCCTGGGCGGTGCTGGTCTATATCGGGGTCGATTTCGGCTTCTGGGGCAAGGTGCTCGACATGTCGAACAACGCCGAGCGCATCTGGCGCGCGGCGGGTGAAGCGATATTGGCGGCGACGCTGCTGGTGTTCCTGTTCGCCTACCTCAATCTCAGCCGGTGGCATGTGCGCTATTCGCACATCACCGTGGGCTGGCTGGCCTTCCTGGGGTCCTTGGTCGCACTCGCACTGTTCGATCCGGCGGTGGCCTCCGGCATCGCGCGCATCTCGCTGGTGCTGATCGCCTTCGCCGGCTTTGCGCTGATCGTCTATCTCTCCACCCACGGCTTCGACCGTGCCGTGCTGTTGATCCCGACCTGGTTCCTCCTGGTGGTCTGGGTGGTCGCGGCCGGCATGACGGTTGCCGGCTCCGTCACCAACGACATCGTCGGCCCTGCCCTGCTCGGCGGCCTCGTGCTGATCGTGATGCTGATCGGCTTCACGGTGATGCAGCACGCCTTCGCCGGCGGCGGCGCCAGCACCGGGGTCGTCTCCGACATCGAGCGGCGAGCGCTGGCGCTGGCCGGCTCCGGCGATCTGATCTGGGACTGGGATGTCTCCGCCGACAAGGTTTTTACCAGCCCCGAGACCGAGGCCCTGCTTGGCCTCAAGCGCGGCACGCTCGAAGGGCCCGCGGCCTCGTGGCTCGAGGTGCTGCATCCGCTCGACCAGGACCGCTTCCGCGCCGCGCTCGACAGCGTGCTCGACCAGCGCCGCGGCCGCCTGGTGCAGGATTTCCGCCTGCGCACGCCCGACGGCCATTTCATGTGGTTCGCGCTGAAGGCGCGCCCGGTGGTCGGCTCCGACGGCGAGGTCTCGCGCGTCGTCGGCACGCTCACCGACGTCACTGAGCTGCGCAATGCCGAGGAGCGCCTGCTGCACGATTCCGTGCATGACAACCTCACCGGCCTGCCCAACCGCAAGCTGTTCATGGACCGGCTCGGCGCCGTCGCGCATTTCGCCAAGACCATGCCGACGCTGCGGCCGACGCTGATGGTGATCGATCTCGACCGCTTCAAGCAGGTCAACGATTCCGTCGGCATCGCGGTCGGTGATTCCATCCTGCTGACGCTGGCCCGCCGTCTCACCCGCATCCTGAAGCCGCAGGACACGCTGGCCCGCATGGCCGGCGATCAGTTCGGCCTGATCCTGCTCTCGGAGCAGGACCCCGCCCGCATCACCGCCTTCGCCGAAACCATCCGCAAGACCATCCGCGCGCCGATCGCCTTCAACGACCGCGAGATCTTCCTCACAGCGTCGATCGGCCTTGCGCTGTCCGATCCGCAAGTTCAGCTCACGGACGAGATCATCAAGGACGCCGAGCTGGCGATGTATCATTCCAAGCGCATCGGCGGCGACCGCATCGACGTCTACAAGCCCGCGATGCGGGCGCGGAAGACCGACCGCCTGACGCTGGAGAGCGAGCTGCGCCGCGCCATCGAGCGGCAGGAACTCACCATCCTGTACCAGCCGATCGTACGGCTGGAGGATCGTTCGGTCGCCGGCTTCGAGGCGCTGGTGCGCTGGGATCACCCCAAGCTCGGACGCATGGCGCCATCGGAGTTCATCACCATCGCGGAAGAGACCGGCCTGATCGTCGACCTCGGCATGTTCGTGCTCGACCAGACCGCCAAGCAGCTCTCGATCTGGCAGCGCGCGATGCGCTCGCGCGAGCCGATCTTCGCCTCGGTCAACGTCTCCTCGCGGCAATTGCTGCGCCACGATTTGATCCACGACATCCGCACCGTGCTGTCGCGCTCCTCGGTGGCGCGCGGCACGCTCAAGCTCGAATTGACGGAATCGCTGGTGATGGAGAATCCGGAGCACGCGGCGCAGATGCTGACGCGGATCCGCGAGCTCGGCACCGGGCTCTCGCTCGACGATTTCGGCACCGGCCATTCCTCGCTGGCCTATCTGCAGCGTTTCCCGTTCGACACCATCAAGATCGACCAGTCCTTCGTGCGCACCACCAACCGCGGCACGCGGCCGGTGATCCTGAAGTCGATCATCGCGCTCGCGCACGACCTCGGCATGGATGTGGTGGCGGAGGGCGCCGAGACGGATTCGGATGCCGTCGAGCTCTACCAGATGGGCTGCGAATACGCGCAAGGCTTCGCCTTCGGCGAGCCGATGGACGCCGATGCCGCGATGCGCTTGCTGACGGAAGTGCGGCTGGAAGCAGCGAGCTGATCGCTCGTCCCTTTGAATTCGGTATCGTAGGGTGGGCAAAGGCGCACTTGCGCCGTGCCCACCATTCAGAGGTGGTGGGCACGCTTCGCTTTGCCCACCCTACGATACCTGAATGTACGGAGAGATATCCCTCATCCGGCGCTTTGCGCCACCCTGTCCCACAAATGGGAGAAGGGAAGAACGCACGCCGTCACCGCCGCCGGTCGCTCTTCTTCTTGGTGAACCGCACGCTCTGGCCATCCGGCATCCGTGTCGCGACGAAGCCGGCGGCGAGGCAGGCTTCGCGTTGCGGCATCTGGATGTCCGGGCTGCGCAGACTGTCCCACCACGAGGCACGATTGGCCGCGCGCGGCAGGGCCGCCCCGATGATCTCCTCGATCTGTTCGAAGCTCAGGACGAATTCGGCCTGCTTCTGCCGCATCAGATAGTCGCGCAACGCGTCGTAGTCGTTCACGTCAGTCCTCTCGCCCGAACCCCGGCCCGTCCCATCGACGGTCTGCCCAAAACCGTGGGCCGTGTAAACCGATCCTTAACTCATTGCGACAGCGGCGTCCCGCCTTAAACACTGCTCAAGATTTCGGGCGCATCCACTAATGTCGGGAGCAAATGATGTTGTCTGGATGGCGCGAAGTCACGGCCCGCCGGCCGTGGCGGATTTCGGCGAAGCTGCTGATCATCTCGTCCGTGGTGACGGTGATCGGCTTCTCCGCCATTTGCGTCAACGTCATGCTGGACATGCGCCGGGGCGAGGAGGCGCTCGCCCGCCAGACGCTGGAGAATTTGGCGACGAGCATCGAGTCCGACGTCAGCCGCAACATCGAGATCTACGACCTGTCGCTGAAGGCCGTCGCCAGCAACATGCTGCTGCCCGAGCTCGCCACGGTCTCGAAGCCGATTCGTCACCTGATTCTGTTCGACCACGCGACGACGGCCAGGCATTTCGGCGCCATCCAGGTGTTCGATTCCGAGGGCAGGCTGGCCATCGACGCATCCACGCTCGATCCGCTGCCGGAGAACCGGAGCGAGGAGGACTACTTTAAGGTCCATCGCGATAATGCCGAGGCCGGGCTCTTCATCAGCCGCCCCAGGCTGTTTCGCGGCGCCTATTCCATCGTGCTGAGCCGGCGCATCAGCGACACCGACGGCGGGTTCCTGGGCGTCGTCGCCGGCTCGATCCGCTTCAGCTATTTCCACGAATTGTTCGAGCGGCTGAGCCTCGATCCCGAGGACACCATCACGGTGCTCAAGCGTGACCGCACCATCATGATGCGGCGGCCGTTCGATCTCGACGTCATCGGCACGAATCTGAACGACCGTCGGGCCTGGAAGCCCGACAATCTCCCGATCGGCGCCTCCTATTCGGGACAGGGCCCGGTCGATCCGACGGCGCGGCTCTATGTCCGCAGCGGCGGCAGCGGACCACTGTTCGTGGTGGCGGGCAAGCCTCTGGCCGCGGTGTTCGCACTCTGGCAGAAGGAAGCGCTTCGCATCGGCGCCGTGGTGCTGGTGCTCGCGCTGTTCGTGCTGGGATCGACGCTGGTGCTCGCGCGCGAGATCGGCCGGCGCGCCGAGGCCGAGCGCAAGCTCGAGGAGATGGCGACGACGGACGCGCTCACCGGCCTGAAGAACCGCCGCAAGTTCGATTCCGTCATCGACGTCGAATGGCGGCGCGCCATGCGCCAGAAGGCGCCGGTCGCGCTATTGATGATCGATGCCGATCACTTCAAGGCCTACAACGACACGTTCGGCCATCAGGCGGGCGACCAGGTCCTGGTCGGCATCGCCATCTGCATTTCCGATTCGGTGAGCCGGGCCGGCGACTGCGCCGCTCGCTATGGCGGCGAGGAATTCGCCGTGCTGCTGCCGACCACTTCGGCCATCGATGCCTTCAAGATCGCTGAGACGATCCGCGCCAAGGTGCAGGGCTGGTCCGACGACCCTGTGACTTTGACGGTGTCCTGCGGCGTCGCCAGCCTCATTCCCACCGCCGGCATGGACTGGTCGGTCCTGGTCGCCGCCGCCGACAAGGCGCTCTACGCCGCGAAAGCGGGCGGACGGAATCAGTCGGTGGTTGCGAGCGTGCCGCAGCTATCGCTGGCGGCGTGACGAGCTCTTTCCCCGTCATTGCGAGGAGCTCTTGCGACGAAGCAATCCAGGCCTTCTCCACGGAAAGATTCTGGATTGCTTCGTCGCTTCGCTCCTCGCAATGACGAGGGGCGCTACTGCCCCAGATACTTCTTCATCTCCGCGATCAGGCCGTCACGCAGCTCGGGGCGCTTCAGGCCGTAGGCGATGTTGGCGCGGAGGAAGCCGGGCTTGGAGCCGCAATCGTGGCGCTCGCCCTCGAACTCGACGCCGTAGAATTTCTGCGACTTGGCGAGCCCGATCATGGCGTCGGTGAGCTGGATCTCGCCACCGGCGCCGCGCTCCTGCGTCTGAAGGATCTTGAAGATCTCGGGCTGGAGGATGTAGCGGCCGGTGATCGAGAGGTTGGAGGGCGCGGTGCCCTTGGCCGGCTTCTCGACCATGCCGTCGACCTCGAACATCTTGCCGCTGCGTTTTCCCACACCGCAGATGCCGTATTGATGGGTGAGATGGTCGGGCACCGCCTCGACCGCGACCAGATTGGATTTCTCGCCGAGCGAGGATGCCATCTCGATCATCTGCTTGAGGCAGCCCGGTGTGTTGAGCACGAGCTCGTCGGGCAGCACGACCGCGAACGGCTCGTTGCCGACGATATCGCGCGCGCACCAGACCGCGTGACCGAGGCCGAGCGGCGCCTGCTGGCGGGTGAAGCTGACCGCGCCGGCCTCGGGCTGGTTCTGCGCCAGGATGTCCTGCTCGGCCTTCTTGCCGCGCTGGCTTAGCGTCGCGTCGAGCTCGAACATCCGGTCGAAATGATCTTCGATGACGTTCTTGTTACGGCCGGTGACGAAGATGAAATGCTCGATGCCGGCCTCCCGCGCCTCGTCATAGACGTATTGGATCAGCGGCTTGTCGACGATGGTCAGCATTTCCTTCGGCATCGCCTTGGTGGCGGGCAGGACACGGGTGCCGAGGCCGGCGACGGGGAATACGGCTTTGCGAATTTTCATGTGATTGTTCGAATACCTGGGGGCACATGGGGACGGAGCAATGGCATCTTGCTAGCCTGTTTGCAGCCGCCAACAAAGGCGGTTGTGGGGCCTCATCCGCGCAGAGTTAAGAAAAAGGCCGCCACCAAAATTTCACCTTTGTTAAGCTATTGGCAACCGTAACCAGGCCTCCTGATGGCGGATTTCCTAAGGCGGACGGGTGGACATGATGCAACCGGTGGCAGGGCAGGCAGGACGGGCGGTATCCGCGACCGGCGCAATGATGATTGCGGCGGCTTTGCTGCTGCCTGCCAGCGCGCACGCCCAGGCGCAGAACGGCCTGTCCAACCTGTTCGGCGGCATCTTCTCCGGGCCAAACCCGGCGCCTTCGCAAGCGGCGCCCAGCCCGGGTGGCGCGCCAACGGGACCGCTGCCTTGGAGCGGCGAGGACGGCGCTTCGGGCCATCCGCTGATGACGGCCGCGGCGATCCGCGAGGCCGCCGGCAATTTCAGCAATTGCGTCGCCGGGATGTGGCCGGATGCCGCACGGCGCGGCATCACGCAGGAGAATTTTCAGCGCTTCACGGCCGGGCTCTCACCCGACCTGCGCATCATGGACCTGATGGACTCGCAACCGGAGTTCACCAAATCGATCTGGGACTATCTCGACATCCTCGTGAACGACAACCGCCTCGCCAAGGGCCGTGAGATCCTCGCCAAATACAAGGCGCAGTTCGACGCCACCGAAAAGGCCACCGGCGTCGACCGCTACATCATCGCCTCGATCTGGGGCATCGAGTCCAATTACTCGACGCAGATGGGCGACCGCAGCGTGCTGCAATCGACCGCGACGCTCGCCTGCATCGGCCGCCGCCAGGCCTATTTCAAGGACGAGTTTCTGTCGGCGCTGGAGATCGTCAACCGTGGCGATCTCAGACCCGAGCAGATGCGCGGCTCCTGGGCCGGCGCCTTCGGACCGACCCAGTTCATGCCGACCGCGTTCAAGCGCTTTGCCGTCGATGGCGACGGTGACGGCAGGCGCGACGTCGTCGACAATCCCACCGACCTGATCGCCTCGACCGCCAACAATCTGAAAAAGGACGGTTGGCAGGCCGGCCAGACCTGGGGCTTTGAGGTGGTGGTGCCCCAGGGCTTCAACTACATGCTGGCCGACCGCGCCAAGGCGATGACGATCGCGCAGTGGGAGAAGCTCGGCCTCAAGCGCCCGGCGGGCCAGCCCTTCCCGCATCCGGCGGAGAAGGCCTACCTGCTGGCGCCGGCCGGCGCGCAGGGGCCCGGCTTCCTGATGCTCCAGAACTACCGCGTCATCATGAAATACAACCCCGCCGAGGCCTATGCGCTGGCGATCGGACATTTCGCCGACCGCCTGCGCGGGGGACAGCCCTTCGTGCAGCCCTGGCCGCGGCAGGAACGGGAGCTGTCGCGCACCGAGCGGCTGGAACTGCAACAGCTGCTGGCCCAGCGCGGCTTCTACAAGGGGACCCCCGACGGTCAGTTCGGCGGCCAGACCCGGGAAGCGCTGCGCAACTTCCAGGCCTCGATCGGGGCGCCCGCCGACGGCTTTGCCTCCTCAGACGTGCTGGACCGGCTGCGCCGGCGGTAAAATCGCGCCGAAAGTAACCTTGAACGGGGATTTTGGCAGGCAGCCTTGACGGAGGCGGCTGTTCCCCGGTGTATGGGACAAGAATTTGCAACGGAATTTGCCCGTTTGGCGCCGGATTCCGTTATTATATTGAGCCGCTTCCGATCCCCGTTGCGCGTGCCCGAGATCACATGTCGAAGAAGTCCCTGTTCAAGGCGCTGACCGAGACCGGCCCGTTGATCGCGCTGGGGACGGCGCTTGCGATCCTGGTTTCGGTCGCGGGGCCCGCCTCGGCGCAGTTCTTCAACTTCCCCGGCTTCGGCGGCCCGCCGCAGCGCTCGGCTCCGCCACCCCAACGGGGCGGCGGTGGAGGTGGCGGCGGCTGGTTCGGCGGCGATTTCTTCGCGCCGTTCCAACAGCAACAGCAACAGGCACCGCGCCAGGATTTTTCGCGCGCGCCGGCGCCGGCGAAACGCGACACCATCCCTGAGAAGAACGTGCTGGTGATCGGCGACGCCATGGCCGACTGGCTCGCCTATGGCCTGGAAGACGCCTACACCGAGCAGCCGGACATGGGCGTGATCCGCAAGCACAAGACGACGTCCGGCCTGATCAAGTACCAGCCGAAGGGTGAGCCCTCGGATTGGGCGGCTGCGGCGCGCGGCATCATCGAGACCGAGAGGCCTGACGTGATCGTCGTCATGCTCGGCCTCAACGATCGCACCGCGATCCGCGAGCCTGTCGCCGACAAGACGGACAAGGCGACCGCCGACAAAGACAAGAAGAACGACAAGGGCGCGCGCGCCAAGCAACCGGGCAAGCCCGGCGAGACCAAGCCCGGCAACGATGCGGCCGCCAAGCCTGACGACAAGCCTGCCGACGCCGACCTGCCGCAGGATGATGCCGACAACGCCGATACGCCTGCGGCCGCGCCCGAAAAGACGGCCCGCAATCCGAACGGTCTCTACGAATTCCGCGATGATCGCTGGGTCGAGCTTTACGGCAAGAAGATCGAGGAGCTGGCAGGCGTGCTCAAGGCCAAGGGCGTGCCGGTGCTCTGGGTCGGCCTGCCCGCCATTCGCGGCCAGAAGGGCACGGCGGACATGCTGTTCCTGGATTCGCTCTATCGCGAAGGCGCGGCCAAGGCCGGCATCACCTATGTCGATGTCTGGGACGGCTTTGTCGACGAGGCCGGCCGCTTCCTGCAGAAGGGTCCTGACTTCGAAGGCCAGATCCGTCAGCTCCGCAGCTCCGACGGCGTCTATTTCACCAAACCGGGCGCGCGCAAGCTCGCGCACTATGTCGAGCGCGAGATCACGCGCCTGCTTGCGGGCCGCTCGGGCCCGATCGCGCTGCCGAGCGAGCCGGCGACACCCGACACCAGCGCGGAGCCCGGCAAGCCTGCGCCGCGGCCGCTGGCGGGGCCGATCGTGCCGCTGGTTGCGGCCTCGATCTCGACCGATCAATTGCTGGGCGGACCGGGCTCGCGTCCCGCCGCCGTCGATGCGCTCGCGGCGAAGACGATGGTGAAGGGCGAGCCGCTGGCCGCTCCGGCCGGCCGCGCCGACGATTATGTCTGGCCGCGCCGCGAAGTCGGGCGCGAGCAGGCTAAGGGCGATACGCCGATGGCTGCGACGACGCCTGAGGGCAGTGCCGCGCCAGGCACACCGGGTGCCGCGGCTGCGATCGCCCCGCCAAAGCTCGCGCCGAAGAAGCCGCCGGTGCAGCCGCAGCAGCCGGTGCAGGCTAGTCCCTCGTTCCGCGATTTCTTCGGCTTCGGGTCTCCGCAGCCACCGCCGCCACGTCAGCTGGCGCCGGCGCCCGGGCCGCGCAATCCGAATCTCAATCCGGGGGTCCCACGTCCGCCTGGAAACGTCGGACGCTCGGCCGAGATGTTCCGGTAATCGCTGACGTGTCCCGGACGCGGCGCAGCACCTCTTGGTGATGCGACGCAGAGCCGGGACCCTGTCCTCTCACGATGCTCAAAAAAAATGGGCCCCGGCTCAGCAGCGCAACACTGCGTGCTGCGCTGCGTCCGGGGCACGGGATGCGTGTTTGTCGCTCAGCCGTAATAGCGCCAGCGCGGCGGCGGACGGCGTGCGGGCCGCGACATCAAAAGCGCGAGCGCAAACCCGATGCCGCCGGCGACCAGCAGCGCGCCGAGCGGATTGTCCTGCACTTTTTTCGACAGCGCCTGTGTCCCATCGCGAAAAGTTTCGCCGCTGTTCTCATAGGCGTCCTTGGCGTAGCCGGCGGCGGTGTCCGTGGCATCGCGCACGGCGTCCTTGGCCTGGCCGTAGAGATTTTGCACGGCGCCGGCAGCTTCCTTGGCCTTGCCCGATGCCTGCGTCTTCGCATCGCCTGCCACGTCGCCGATCGCGCCTTCCGCGCGTCCGGCATATTCCTTGGCCGATCCAACAATCCGATCCGTATCCATGATGCTCCTCCTCGGGGGTCAGCCCAAGTAACCGATCAAGCGCGGCGCGGTTCCTCGTCATGACGAAAGTGTCGTCCGGGTGGAAGCAGAGGAATCCGAGCTACAAGATCAGCCCGCCATCGACGACCAGCGTCTGGCCGATGATGTAGGACGATAACGGCGAGGCCAGGAACAGCGCCGCGCCCGCCATGTCGGCCGGCGTGCCCAATCGCCGCAGCGGAATGCGCGCGAGCGCGCCTTCGAGCCGCTTCGGATTGTCGGTCGTCACCTTCGTCATCTTGGTGTCGACGAGTCCGGGCGCGATGCCGTTGACGCGGATGCCGTCCTCGGCCCAGGCCTCGCCCAGCGTCCGCGTCAATCCGACCGCACCGGTCTTCGAGGCGTTATAGGCGGGATTGCCCATGGTGGAATGATAGGCCGCGGTCGAGGACACCATGATCAGCGCGCCCTTCGAATCCCGCAACATGGCATGAAATCGCGTGGCGCAGGCCATCAGGCTCATCAGATTGACCTCGACCACCTTGCGGAAGCCGCTCATCTCGAATTCGCCGCGGCGATAGAGCACCACGCCTTGCGCGAGCACGAGCACGTCGAGCCTGTCGAAGGGCGGCTTGAATGCCTCGATCGCACCGGGACTGCCGACGTCGAGCTGCGCATAGGCGAGGCCCGTGAGATCGGAGCCTTCCTGCGCAGAATATTCCGTTGCGCGAGCGCGCGTGCCGCTCACCGCGACCTCCGCGCCCCTGGTGCGAAAAGCCTGCGCGATGCCGTTGCCGATCCCGCTCGAACCGCCGACGACCAGCACTTGCTTGCCTGAGAAATCGAGCTCGTTCGCCATCGCGGCCTCCCTTTTGTCTTGCTTGTTTGACCTGTCTGGCTGCCATACACACCGAGCGTTGACAACCGCGGATGCAAGAGTAGCTTTTTCCTCGACAGAGCGGGACCAACCGCTCGCGACCCGCGGGAGAGAACGTCATGACGATCGCCATCCGGCAGCTTCAAAAACATTTTGTCGGCGAGGTTTCCGGCCTCGATTTGCGCAAGCCCCTCACGGCAGATGAGGCGCGCGAGGTCGAGGCCGCCATGGACAAATACGCCGTGCTCGTCTTTCACGATCAGGACATCACCGACGAGCAGCAGATGGCGTTCGCGCTGAATTTCGGCCAGCGCGAGGAAGCGCGCGGTGGCAACATCACCAAGGCCGATGAATACCGCCTCACCTCGGGCCTGAACGACGTCTCCAACCTCGGCAAGGACGGCAAGCCGCTGCCGAAGGACAGCCGCGCCAATCTGTTCAATCTCGGCAATTGCCTCTGGCACTCCGACAGCTCGTTCCGCCCGATCCCCGCAAAGTTCTCGCTGCTGTCGGCACGCGTGGTGAATCCAAAGGGCGGCAACACCGAATTCGCCGACATGCGCGCCGCCTATGACGCGCTCGACGACGACACCAAGGCGGAGATCGATAACCTCGTCTGCGAGCACTCGCTGATGTATTCGCGGGGATCGCTCGGATTCACCGAATATACCGATGAAGAGAAAGAGATGTTCAAACCGGTGCTGCAACGGTTGGTGCGCACCCATCCGGTCCATCGCCGCAAGTCGCTGTATCTCTCATCGCATGCCGGCAAGGTCGTCGGCATGAGCGTGCCGGAGGGGCGGCTCTTGCTGCGCGATCTCAACGAGCACGCGACGCAGGCCGAGTTCGTCTATGTGCACAGATGGAAGCTGCATGACCTCGTGATGTGGGACAACCGCCAGACCATGCATCGCGTCCGCCGCTACGATCAGTCGCAACCCCGCGACATGCGCCGCGCGACGGTGGCGGGGACGGAGCCGACGGTGCAGCAGCAGGCGGCGGAATAGCGACATACTCCGCTGTCGTGCCGGATCTACGCGCGCTTGAGGCGCCCTTGTCCGGGACGACACCAAGAGTGGCGCTAGCGCCTGAACAAATTACGCGTGCCCGGCCTCGTTCGAGAGCATGCCGGGATCGATGCCGATCTTCTGCAGGGCGCGGTTGTATTTGTCGTCGACGTCGTCGCCGAAAATCAAATCCGCGTCTGCATCGCAATGCAGCCAGCCATTGCTCTGGATCTCGGTCTCGAGCTGGCCCGGCGCCCAGCCGGCATAGCCGAGCGCGAGAATGGCGTGCTTGGGGCCGGAGCCGTTGGCGATGGCGCGCAGAATGTCGACGGTCGCCGTGAGGCAGACGCCGTCATCGATCCGCAGCGTCGCATTTTCGATGTAAAAGTCGCTCGAATGCAGCACGAAGCCGCGGCCGGTATCGACCGGGCCGCCACGCAGCACCTTCATGCTTTCGGCATTCTCCGGCAGCTTGATATGCTCGCCCTTCTTGATGATGCCGAGTTGCTCCAACAGCTCGGGGAAGTCGATGCTGCCGGCCGGTTGGTTCACGATGATACCCATCGCTCCCTCCGCCGAATGGGCGCAGAGATAGATCACCGAGCGCTCGAAGCGGGAATCGCCCATCACGGGCATCGCGATCAGCAGCCGGCCGTCGAGATAACCGGCCGAATTGGGGAGCCCGGGGCCCGGCTTGCGGGTGCTTTCGCCCGTCCTCTTGCCTGTGGGAGCCATCGGTGAAGCACTCCGGTTTCAATTCCTATCCTGATGTCGGACCTAGCTGCTGTCAAATCAAGGCCTGCAGGGACCCCGATTCCAGTGCATCCATCACAAGCAATTCAATGGTTTGCCCTGGGGTGACCCTGTAAAGACGTGCCATGCTCACAAGAGTTCCCCTGCGTGCGGCGATAGGCGTCGCGACCATCCTGTTTGCGTCGTCGCTGGCCATCGCAGTCCGCGCCGATGACGCGTCGCCGTGGCAGCGCGACGGGCATTCCGCGGTGCGGCTATTGGCGGGATCGCGCAGCGGCGCCGTCCTGCTCGGCGGTATCGCTTTCCAGCTCCAGCAGGGGTGGAAGACCTACTGGCGCAGTCCCGGGGACTCCGGCGTTCCGCCGCGGTTCGACTTCTCGAAGTCGGACAATGTCGAGGCGGTGACGGTGATGTGGCCTGCGCCGCTGAAATTCGACGATGGCGCGGGCGGCCATTCGATCGGCTATCACAACCAGGTCGTGCTGCCCTTGCGCATCGTCGCCAAGGCGGCCGACAAGCCGGTAACCTTGCGCGCCGAGATCAATTACGCGGTGTGCGAGAAGCTCTGCATTCCGGTCGAGGCCCGCGCCGAGCTCGGCTTCAACAGCGTCGCCTCGACCGAGGATGCCAATTTGCGTGCCGCGCTCGACACGGTGCCCAAGCCCGCCAATATCGGCGATCCCAATCCGCTCACCATCCGCGACGTCAAGCGCGATGGGCCCAAGAACGTGGTGGTCGACGTGGTGACGCCGGACAGCCGCAACGTCAATCTGTTCGTCGAAGGCCCGACCCCCGATTGGGCGCTGCCGATTCCGGCCCCGGTACAACACAGCCCGGCTGGCGTGAAGCGCTTCTCGTTCGAGCTCGACGGCCTGCCGCCGGGCGCCAAGCCCGACGGGGCTGCGCTGAAATTCACGCTGGTCGGGCCGGAGAAGTCATACGAGTTCAATACGAATCTGGAATAGTCGTCGTCTCGCTTTCGCCGGGACGACGAAGACGCCCAACCCAATCTTAACGAATGGTTGCTAAGTCCGAGGCCTGCCGCAGCACGCGGGACGCCCTGGGGATTCTTCGTGGCCGTGATGGATGCAGAACCCGCAACGACCGGACCGGCCGGGCTGATCGCGCGGCTGCGGGCCAAGCTGACGGGGGGCCCAAGCGAGGCATCGCTGACGCGGCGGCTTGCCGGCACCATCTTCATCATCCGCGTGATCAGCGCAGGCCTTGCCTATGTCTCGCAGGTGCTGCTCGCGCGCTGGATGGGCACGTCCGACTACGGCATCTATGTCTATGTCTGGACCTGGGTGCTGCTGCTCGGCAGCATGATGGATTTCGGCATCTCGGCCTCGGCGCAGAAAATCATTCCGGAATATCGCGCCAGAGGCGAGCAGGCGTTGCTGCGCGGCTTTCTCTCCGGCAGCCGCTGGCTGACCTTTGCCGTGTCCACGCTGGTCTCGCTCGCCCTTGCCGGCATCGTCAAGCTGCTGTCACCCTGGATCGACCCGGCCGAGCAGCTGCCGCTCTATATCGGCTGCATGACGCTGCCGGCCTTCGTCGTTGCCAACACCCAGGACGGCATCGCGCGCTCGCATGACTGGATGCAGCTCGGCCTGATGCCGCAATTCATCATCCGCCAGGCGCTGATCATCGGCATCACGGGCGCCGCCTTCCTGCTCGGCTATCATCTCGGCGCGGTCGCCGCGATGGTTGCGAGCGCCGGCGCGGTCTGGATCGCGATGACCGGGCAGATGGTGGTGCTGAACCGCAAGCTCGCCGATCACATCGCGCCCGGCCCCAAGACCTACGACATCGGCGGCTGGCTCGCCATCTCGCTGCCGATCCTGCTGGTGGAGAGCTTCTACCTGCTGCTGTCCTACACCGACGTGCTGGTGCTGCAGCAATTCCGCCCCTCCGACGAGGTCGGCGTCTACTTCGCCGTCGTGAAGACGCTGGCGCTGGTCTCCTTCATTCACTACGCGATGTCGGCGACGACGGCGCACCGCTTCGCCGAATACAACGCAAGCGGCGACAAGGCGCGGCTGTCGGCCTATGTCGCGCATGCGATCAACTGGACGTTCTGGCCGTCGCTGGCGGCGACCATCGTGCTACTCGCGCTCGGCAAGCCCCTGCTGTGGCTGTTCGGGCCGCAATTCGTGATCGGCTACGACATCATGTTCGTCGCCGCGATCGGCCTCGTGGTGCGCTCCGCGATCGGGCCAGTCGAGCGGCTGCTCAACATGCTCGGTCAGCAGAACATCTGCGCGCTCGCTTATGCGCTGGCCTTCGTGATGAACGTCGTGCTTTGCATCGCACTGGTACCGCGCTACGGCGGCCATGGCGCTGCGGCCGCAACCTCGATCTCCCTCACCTTCGAGACGGTGCTCTTGTTCTGGATCGTACGGCAGCGGCTCGGCCTGCACGTGCTGGCTTTCGGTAAATAGGCGCTGCGCGCCTGCCGTGCTTGCTGCTCCGCGGGGAACGGCTCTGTCAGAGCACGCAAGGAAACGAGGCAAAACGCCTCTCCTTGTTCAATCTGATGCAAAACTTTTCTTATTCTGCCCAAGCGGTTGCGCATTAGGGGAACTTTATTCTACGTCGTATTGCCTAGCCGACGAGATCAACCTAAGATTCCCCTCACATGTTCGATCCACTCTACGTCGCCTCTGGATTCGGCGTCGGCCTGCTTGTCGGGATGACCGGCGTGGGAGGCGGCTCGTTGATGACGCCGCTCTTGATTCTGCTGTTCGGCGTTCATCCCTCCACCGCGGTCGGAACCGACCTGCTCTATGCCGCCGCCACCAAGGCCGGCGGCAGCGTGGTGCATGGCTGGTCGCGCAGCGTGCACTGGCCGGCGGTGCTGCGGCTCGCCTGCGGCAGCATTCCGGCGAGCGCGCTGACGCTGCTGGTGCTGTGGAAGCTCGACCTCAAAAGCGATTCCGAGCGCAACCTGGTCAATCTGGTGCTGTGCTTCGCGCTGCTCTTGACCGCGACGTCGCTGATCTTCCGTAAATCCATCATGGAGCGCTATCGCGGCCGGCTCGAACGGGTCGACGCGCGCACCACCGCGATTGCGACCGTGGTGACCGGCATCGTGCTCGGCGTGCTGGTCTCGATCTCGTCGGTCGGCGCCGGTGCGGTCGGCGTGACCGTGCTGCTGCTGCTGTACCCCCGCCTGCCCATGGCGACCATCGTCGGCTCCGACATCGCCCATGCGGTGCCGCTGACGCTGGTCGCCGGCATCGGACACTGGGCGCTCGGCGACGTGGATTGGGCGCTGATGGGCGTGCTGCTGATGGGCTCGCTGCCCGGCATCATCGTCGGCAGCTATAGCGCGACGCGGGTGCCCGAGACGGTGCTGCGCCTGACGCTTGCGAGCGTGCTGTTCGTGGTCGCCGGCAAGATCATGTTTGCCGAGCTGCACCTGTCCTCGGCGTTCGTCACAGCGCTGGCCTGGGGGCATTAGGCCGCGACCAGGCGACGGAATCGTAGGGTGGGCAAAGCGAAGCGTGCCCACCCTCTCTCTCCATCGCGCAAGATGGTGGGCACGGCGCAAGTGCGCCTTTGACCACCCTACGGCACCGCCCTACTCCGCGGTCCAGCCGCCGTCGATGGAGAGATTGGTGCCGGTGATCTGCGCGGCATCGTCGCCGCACAGGAACAGCGCGAGAGCTGCGACCTGCTCGGAGGTGACGAACTCCTTGGTCGGCTGCGCATCGAGCAGCACGTCGTTGATGACCTGCTCGCGCGTCAGGTTGCGCGCCTTCATCGTGTCGGGGATCTGCCTCTCCACCAGCGGCGTCCAGACATAGCCGGGGCTGATGCAGTTGCAGGTGATCTTGTGGGTCGCGACTTCCAGCGCCACGGTCTTGGTGAGACCGGCGATGCCGTGCTTGGCCGAGACGTAGGCCGACTTGAAGGGCGAGGCGACCAGCGAGTGCGCGGACGCCGTGTTGATGATGCGGCCCCAGCCCTTCTTCTTCATGCCGGGCACCGCGGCGCGGATGGCATGGAAGGCCGAGGACAGGTTGATCGCGATGATCTGATCCCACTTCTCGAGCGGAAACTCCTCGATCGGCGAGACGAACTGGATGCCGGCATTGTTGACGAGGATGTCGACCGAGCCGAAGGTCTTCTCGCCGAGCGCGATCATCCCGGCGATCTCGGCGGGCTTAGTCATGTCGGCCGGCGAGTAGATCGCCTTCACCTTGAACTCGGACTCGATCTTGGCGCGCTCCTTCTCGATGTCCTCCGGCGAGCCGAAGCCGTTGATGACGACGTTGGCACCGGCGCCGGCGAACGCGCGCGCATAGGCGAGCCCAATACCGCTGGTGGACCCGGTCACGACGGCGTTCTTGCCTGACAGACTACCCATTCTATTCGCTCCTTTTTGCCGGGGGCGCGGAGACGTCCCCCGTGAGATCGTAGGTCACCATGGTCTCGCCGGACTGCGGCCGCTCGAGCCAATCCTTGTGGCGCATCGACAGATGCACGTCCTTCACGCCGGCCTCCCAATGCTCGACCATGGCGACATGCGAGAAGTCGTAATCCTTGGACGAGGATTCGTAGTTCTTGCTGCGGTAGATCAGATGCACCACGGTGACCGTGCTCTCACGAGATGCCTTGGCAAGGAATTCGACGGAAGGGTCGTTCTTGAGATAATCGGGCAATTTGGAAATCAGGTCGCGCACGGCCCGGCGCGCATTGTGGATCTGCTTGTTCTTGTCCGTATTCATGCGCGTGCGGCTGGAATAGCGGATGTCCTTCTCGCGCTCGGCGGCCTCGAGCAGCGAGTTCGGCAAATCGCCGCGCGCGGAAAACAAATCGACCTGGAAGATCAGCATGTCGCGATCGGCCTCGGCGTCGAGCACATAGTCGAGCGGGGTGTTGGAGGCGATGCCGCCGTCCCAATAATGCTCGCCGTCGATGATCACGGAGGGAAAGCCGGGCGGCAGCGCGCCGGAAGCCATGATGTGCTCGGGGCCGATTCTCTTGCCGAGTTTCTTGAACTCGTAATTGTCGAAATATTTGAAGTTGCCGGAGGTGACACCGACCGCGCCGACCGACAGGCGCGTCTTCAGGTCGTTGATGCGGTCGAAATCGACCAGACGCTCCAGCGTCTTCTTCAATGGCGCGGTGTCGTAATAGCTCTCCGCCTCGCGATGCCCCGGCGGCCAGAGCGGCGCCGGGGGAATGCGCGGCGTGAAGAAGCCGGGCACGCCGAAGGTCGCGATCAGCGCAGCGCTGGTCGAGTTGAACAGCTCGCGGCTGTGGTCGCTCTTGCCGACCGGCTTCCACGGCACCGGCGCCGAGACCATCTCCCAGAATTCCTTGAGCCGCTCGACGCGGGTGCGGCCCTCGTTGCCGGCGATGATGGCGGCGTTGATGGCGCCGATCGAGATGCCCGCGACCCATTCCGGCTCGAAGCCGTAGCCGCACAGGGCCTGGAAGGCGCCGGCCTGATAGGAGCCGAGCGCACCGCCGCCCTGCAGGACCAGGACGCGTTGCGCATTCGCGGGGATGCTGGGGGATTCCGGGCTATGATCTGTCATACGGGAACAATAGCAAAAGGCTGGCCACCGTGGCGACACCCCGCCGCGGCGTCAATCCATCCCAGGATCAAGTCTGGCTTATCGTGGCTCGGTCGAGGCCAGGATCATGGTCCAGAACACCTTGTATTTGGTGCCCGGAGCATAGCTCGCCGCGATGCCCAATTTTGTGACACCGCCCTTGAGCATGTTGGCGCGATGCGGAGGCGAGTCGCGCCAGCCGGAAAACGCTTCTGCCAGCGTATGATAGCCGGCCGAGACGTTCTCGACCGCCACTGTCGCGGGATAGCCGCCGGCGGCCAGGCGCTTGGCCAGCGGTGCGCGGACATCGTGGTCCATCTTGTTGGCAGCCGCCATGGCATTGGACTGGGATTCGGCAAGCCGCGTCAGATCGGGGTCGATGACGACGGTGCCGAGGGCATTGTTCTGGCGGTATTGCGAGATCATGATCGCCGCCGCCTGCGCATCGAGCTTGGCGCCCGGGACCGCCATGTCGGCATACATGGACGGCTGCTGGACCGGTGCCTCGTTGCCGGCGCAGCCGGCGAGCAGCAAAGTGATGAGAATTGCGGCCGCAGCGCGCATAGAGAGGTGCCCCCGAATGAGGGGCCGTTGTTGCATACCAACCGTGGCTGAAAGGTGAATTTTGAGGAAAATTCGACCCAGCAGGGCAGCTCAGGCGCCCGCAAATATCCGGTAGCGGCGGGGCTCCAGCCCGATCGTGTCGCCGGCGCGCAGTTCCTTGTCGCGGGGGGCGTCGATCTCGATGGTCTCGCCGCCCCACAATGCGACCTCGGCCCTCTGCACGGGGCCGAAATTCCGGACATGCTGCACGGCGCCCTCGAAAGCGCCGCTGCCGGACGGACGGACCAGCATGTCGTGTCGCCGCACGAACAGTTTTGACGTGCCAGGCGCGATCCCGTCAGCCATCAGGTTCAGCAGCCGGTCGCCGAGCCGGACCGCGCCATTGTCGATCTCGACCGGCAGCACGATGGACTCTCCAATGAAGCCGTGCACGAAAGCCGTGGCCGGATTGTCGTAAACGTCGGCGGGCGATCCGATCTGCTCGATCCGGCCCTTGTCCATCACCACGACGCGGTTGGCGACTTCGAGCGCCTCCTCCTGGTCGTGGGTGACGAAGATCGAGGTGACGTTGATCTCGTGATGCAGCGAGCGCAGCCATTTGCGCAGCTCTTTCCGTACCTTGGCGTCGAGCGCACCGAACGGCTCGTCGAGCAGGAGGATGCGCGGCTCGATCGCGAGCGCGCGGGCGAGCGCGATGCGCTGGCGCTGGCCGCCGGAGAGCTGGCTCGGATAACGGTCGGCGAGCCAGTCGAGCTGCACGAGGTCGAGCAGCTCCTTGACGCGCGCACGAATAGCCACTTCATCCTTGCGCACCGCGCGCGGCTGCACGCGCAGGCCGAAGGCGACGTTCTCGAATACGCTCATGTGGCGGAACAGCGCGTAGTGCTGGAACACGAAGCCGACGTGGCGCTCGCGTGCGCCTTGCGCCAGCGCATCCTCGCCGTTGAAGGAGACCTCGCCGGCATCGGGCCAGTCGAGACCGGCGATGATACGCAGCAATGTGGTCTTGCCGGAGCCTGAGGGCCCGAGCAGCGCCAGCAATTCGCCGTCATTGACCTTGAGGTCGACGCCGTCGAGGGCTGCAAAACTGCCGAACTTCTTGACGAGATTTCTGACTTCAATGGTCACTTGCGTCGTGTCCTTCGTCGAGATGACGTTCAAGAACGGTTTTGGCGATCAGTGTGATCAGCGCCAGCATCGCCAGCAGCGAGGCGATCGCGAAGGCGGCGACGAACTGGTATTCGTTGTAGAGGATCTCGACCAGCAGCGGCATCGTGTTGGTCTCGCCGCGGATGTGGCCGGAGACGACGGAGACGGCGCCGAACTCGCCCATCGCGCGCGCATTGCAGAGCAGGACGCCGTAGAGCACGCCCCATTTGATGTTGGGCAGCGTGACGCGGAAAAACGTTTGCAGACCCGAGGCGCCGAGCGAGATCGCGGCCTCCTCCTCCTGCGTGCCCTGCTCCTGCATCAGGGGGATCAGCGCACGCGCCACGAACGGGAAGGTGACGAAGGTGGTGGCGAGCGCGATGCCGGGCACCGCGAACAGGATCTGGATGTCGTGATCCCTGAGCCAACTGCCGAAATAGCCCTGTGCGCCGAATAGCAGCACGAAGACGAGGCCGGAGATCACCGGGCTCACCGAGAACGGCAGGTCGATCAGCGTGATCAGGAAGGTCTTGCCCGGGAATTCGAATTTCGCAATCGCCCAGGCGGCGACGAGGCCAAACACGAGATTGAGGCCGACCGAGATTGCCGCAACCAGCAGCGTCAGCTTGATCGCAGCCAGCGCCTCCGGTTCGGCGAGCGCGGCGAAATAGGCGAGGATCCCCTTCGAGAAGGCCTGGGCGAACACCACCACCAATGGCAGCACGACGAAGACGGAAAGGAACAGCACCGCCAGCGCGATGATGACGATACGCACCGCGCGCGGCTCGGTGCGGAGGTTGTCCCGTGCCGCAGCCGCATGGGCGCGAGCCCTGGCATCGGGGGCCGAGAGCGAAACGGAGTCTGCGATCTGCATCGTCATGGTCCGCCCTCAGCGCGCCGGGATCCGGCTCTGCGCCCAGCGCTGGAGCCGGTTGACTGCGAAGATGATGACGAAGGACACGACGAGCATGACCACCGCAATGGAGGTCGCGTCGGCGTAGCGGAACTCGGAGAGCCGGATCACGATCAGCAGCGGGGCGATCTCGGACACGTTGGGCAGATTGCCGGCGATGAAGATCACCGAGCCATATTCACCGACCGCGCGCGCGAAGGCGAGCGCGAGCCCGGTGAGCAGCGCCGGGGCGAGCGAGGGCAGGATCACACGGATGATGGTCTGCCAGCGGCTGGCGCCCAGGCTGCCCGCGGCCTCCTCGATCTCGGGGTCGAGATCCTGAAGCACCGGCTGCACGGTACGGACCACGAAGGGAATGCCGATGAAGATCATGGCGACGAAGATGCCGACCGGCGTGAACGCCACCTTGATGCCGGCGGCGGCAAGCGGCGCCCCCAGCCAGCCCTTCTCGGCGAACAGCGCGGTCAGCGCAACGCCGGCGACCGCGGTCGGCAGCGCGAAGGGCACATCGACGATGGCGTCGAACAGGCGGCGGCCCGGGAAACGATAGCGCACCAGCGCCCAAACGATGATGCTGCCCATCACGAGATTGACGCAGGCCGCTGCAAAGGCGAGGCCGAAGGAGACGCGGAGCGCGTTCAGGGTGCGGCGGCTTGTGAGAATGTTCCAGAATTGCTCCGGACTGAGCTCGAGCGATTTCAGGAACAGGCCGGCGAGCGGAATCAGGATGATGACGGACAGCCAGGACAGCGTCAGTCCCATCGTGAGACCGAAGCCCGGCAATGTCCGGCGTCGTGCTGCGAATGCGCTCACCAGGCCCCCTGCTAAAAGCCCATTAAGACTGCGCCAGATCAATTCTTGTAGATCTGGTCAAAGATACCGCTGTCGGCAAAATGCTCCTTCTGAGCCTTGGTCCAACCACCAAAAACGTCGTCGATCGTGAATAGTTCGACCTTGGCGAAGGAATTTTCATACTTCTTGGCGATTTCGGCATCGCGCGGGCGGTAGAAATTGCGCGCGGCGATCTCCTGCCCCTCTTTGGTGTACCAGTATTGGAGATAGGCATCAGCGGCGTTGCGGGTGCCTTTTTTATCGGCAACCTTGTCGACGATGGTGACCGGCGGCTCGGCGAGGATCGACTGCGGCGGCGCCACGATCTCGAACTTGTTCGCGCCGAACTCCTTCAGCGCGAGGAACGCCTCGTTCTCCCAGGCCAGCAGCACGTCGCCGACCCCGCGCTCGACGAAGGTCACGGTGGCACCGCGCGCACCGGTATCGAGCACCGGCACCTGCTGATAGAGTTTTCCGATGAAATCCTTGGCCTTGTCGGCCGAGCCGAACTTCTTCTGCGCAAAGCCCCAGGCCGCCAGATAATTCCAGCGTGCACCGCCCGACGTTTTCGGGTTCGGCGTGATCACGGCGACGCCGGGCTTGATCAGATCGTCCCAGTCCTTGATCGCCTTGGGATTGCCCTTGCGTACCAGGAAGACGATCGTCGAGGTATAGGGTGACGAATTCTGCGGCAGCCGCTTCTGCCAATCGGCCGTGGTGAGGCCCTTGGCGGCGATGGCATCGATGTCATAGGCGAGCGCGAGCGTCACCACATCGGCCTGCAAGCCGTCGATCACCGCGCGCGCCTGCGAGCCGCTGCCACCATGCGACTGCTTGATCTCGACGCTCTTGCCGGTCTCCTTCTGATAGGCATTCGCGAACGCCTTGTTGAACTCGGCATAGAGCTCGCGCGTCGGGTCGTACGACACGTTCAATAGATTGATATCAGCGGCGAGAGCTGCGCTTGCCAAGAAACCCGTCAAGACGAGGCCTGCAGCGAGCGGAACGATACGGCGCATCATGTCCATCTCCATTCACTTCGATGACATCGGTGTCAGCGAAGGCGTGCAGGCATAACTCGGGTCGAAACGCGCTTAAGTCAACGGAACCGGATTTTCTTGTTCGCGATGACGCAGCCTGACTGTGCTACGAAGTCTTCATCGTGTGAATGCCGCATTCTGTCTTGGCTCGGCCGCGCCAGCGACCGGCGCGTTCATCCTCGCCCTCGGCCGTTCTGCTCGTGCAAGGCATACACCCGACCGACCGGAAACCGGAGGCGGCCAGTGGATGACGCGGCAATTTGGCGCGGACGAAGATCGCCTCAAGTTCCTCGCGCGAGACGTTGGCGAACGGGTTGAACTTCAACCGAGCGCCGTCGTCCTCGACCACGGGAATGTCGGCGCGCGCATTGCCCTGGAAACGCTTGCGGCCGTTGAGCCAGGCCGAGAACGGCTTGAGTGCACGCGCCAGCGGTTCCACCTTGCGGATGCGGCAGCAGGCGTCGGGATCGGAGAACCAGAGGTCACGGTCGGGATCTTCGCGCGACAGCGCTTCTTCCGCAGGCTTGATCGAGCGGACGTCCTTCAGGCCCAGCGTCGCGATCAGCGTGTCGCGATAGGCGAGCGTCTCCTCGAACAGCCAGCCGGTGTCGAGGAAGACCACGGGGATCGCCGGATCGACGTCCGCCATGACCTTCAGCAGCGTTGCCGATTCCGTGCCGAAGGACGAGACCAGCGCCAGCTTGTCGCGCCCGACCGTTTTCAGCGCTGCGGCGATGATCTCCGCGGGCGAGGCATCGCGCAGGGCGCTATCAAGCTCGTCCGCCGAGGGCAGCGCGGACACGGATGTCGTCGAGAGCTGAGGCGCGATCGCGTTCACGTGCCGACACCTTCGGAGTGACGGAGCTGCATGCGCCGGTGCAGCGCCGTGATGCGGCCGTCGCCGGTCGGCTGGTAGAATACCGAATAGCGCTTGGCGGTCTGCATGAAGGCTTCGGCGTCGGCCTGCTTCTTGACCTCGAAGGAATCGAAGCCGGCGCGCAGCATGAACACGAACTGGTCGCGCAGCACCTGGCCGGTGGCGCGCAGTTCGCCGCGGTAGTTGTAACGCTCGCGCAGCAGGCGGGCCTGGCTGTAGGCGCGGCCGTCGCGGAACGTCGGGAACACCAGCGCGACCGTCGCGAGCTTGCCGAGATAGGGCACGAGCTCGGCGATATCGCGACTGTTCGGCCAGATCACGCCGAGCTTGCCGGCGCGCTTGAGCAACGCATCCGCCTCGCCGAGAAACCGCTCGGCCGGCACCAGGATGTCGCCGCCCTCGG
This sequence comes from Bradyrhizobium sp. 138, assembly GCF_023074075.1. GTDB lineage: Bacteria > Pseudomonadota > Alphaproteobacteria > Rhizobiales > Xanthobacteraceae > Bradyrhizobium. Next base: position 76,305 of record NZ_JADPKT010000097.1, read on the forward strand.
GCAGCGGCGTGTCGACGGCCAGCTTGACGAAGCTGTCGTCGGCGATCTTTCCGCCGTTAACGAGTGGCATAGACGCGCTCCTTGAAGGGTTCGACACCGAGGCGCTTTACGGTGTCCATGAACAGCTCCTCCGGCCGCTCACGCAGTGCCAGATAGGCCTCCACGACGTCTTCGATGACATCGGCGACTTCGTCGAATTTGACACCGGGCCCAATCAGCGTGCCGAGCGCGGCGTTCTCGTCGGCACGGCCGCCGATGGTGATCTGGTAGACTTCCTCGCCGTTCTTCTCGACGCCGAGAATGCCGATATGGCCGACATGGTGGTGGCCGCAGGCATTGATGCAGCCGGAGATGTTGATGTGGAGCCGGCCGATCAAATTGGCGAGCTCGTGATTGGCAAAGCGCCGCGTCAATTCCTGCGCGATCGGGATCGAGCGCGCATTCGCCAGCGAGCAATAGTCCAGACCCGGGCAGGCGATGATGTCGGTGATCAGATTGACGTTCGGGGTCGCGAGCCCGAGCTTGTCGAGCGCCTTCCACAGCGCCGGCAGGTCGCGTTTGGCGACATGCGGCAGCGCCAGGTTCTGCTCGTGGCCGACGCGGATCTCACCGAAGGAATATTTGTCGGCGAGATCGGCAAGCGCGTCCATCTGCTCGGCGGTGGCATCGCCCGGAGGCGCGCCGATCGGCTTCAGCGAGATCGTGACGATCGAGTAGCCCTGCACCTTGTGCGGGGCCACCGAGTTCTTGCGCCACGCCTCGAAATCCGGATCGGCCGCGGCCTGACGCAGCTCGTCCGGCATGTGCGGCAGCTTTTCGTAAGCCGGATAGGTGAAGCGCGAGCGGATGTCCTCGATCACCTCGTCGTCGATCTGGAGCGAGGAGTTGCGGATGTGCTGCCACTCGTCCTCGACCTCGCGGGAGAACTTCTCGATGCCGAGCTCGTGCACCAGGATCTTGATGCGCGCCTTGTAGATGTTGTCGCGGCGGCCGTACTGGTTGTAGACGCGCAGGATCGCCTCGATGTAGCTGAGGATGTCGCGGCCATGCACGAAGTGCTTGATGGTCTTGGCGATGAACGGCGTGCGGCCGAGGCCGCCGCCGACCAGCACCTCGAAACCGGTCTCGTTCTTCTCGTTCTTGATCAGGCGCAGGCCGATATCGTGGATCTTGATCGCGGCGCGGTCGTGGTCCGAGGCGGTGATCGCGATCTTGAACTTGCGCGGCAGGAACGAGAATTCCGGATGCAGCGTGGTGTGCTGGCGGATCAGCTCCGACCAGATGCGGGGATCCTCGATCTCGCCGGGCGCAACCCCGGCCCACTGGTCCGAGGTAACGTTGCGCATGTTGTTGCCGGAGGTCTGCATCGCATGGATGCCGACCTTGGCGAGATCCTCCAGCGCGTCCGGCAGCTCGGCGAGCTTGATCCAGTTGAACTGGATGTTCTGCCGCGTGGTGAAATGGCCGTAGCCGCGATCATATTTGCGCGCGACATGGGCGAGCGCCCGCAGCTGGTTCGTCGCCAGCGTGCCGTAGGGGATCGCGACGCGGAACATGTAGGCGTGCAGTTGCAAGTACACGCCGTTCTGCAGGCGGAGAATCTTGAACTCGTCCTCGGTGAGCTCGCCGGAGAGGCGCCGCTTCACCTGGTCGCGGAACTCCGAGACGCGCTCGTTGACGAGCGTGCGGTCGATTTCGTCGTAAGCGTACATAAGTGCGTGCCTTAAACCTGGGCCGGCTGTCCGATGGTGACGCCGGTGCGGCGGATCTGTTCGCGCAGATTGCCGGGAACGATCTTGCCGTCGTCGCCGATCTGCACCGGTGCGATATAGGGGCCGATCGCGCCGACGTCATCGGCGACGGACTCCGCAAGCAACGCCTTGGCCTCGTCGGAGTTGCGCACGATCGCGGCTTCCGAGAGGTCCACGGACCAGCTCTTGGCAGCGGTGCGGTACACCACGATGCCGTCCCAGGTCCGGTTGGCGGTCACGATCGAGGGGCCGGCGATCTTGATCTTCTTCTGTTCAAGCGGGGAGGTCATTCGGCTGCATCCAGGAGGTCAGAGATGATTTGCTTTGGGGATTGGCGGCGAAGCGAGCCGGCATGCCGGACCACCTCGCCGATGATGAGGATGGCGGGACCGCCTTGGGTCCGTCGCACCAGTTCGGGCAGATCGCGCAGCGTGCCGATCGCGCCCTGCGCGTCGGGACGGCTGACGCGGGCGAACACGCCGACCGGCGTCTCCGGCGAGCGGCCGGCGGCAAATAGGCCGGCACGGATCGCAGGTGCGGCGGTCATGCCCATGTAGACCACGACGGTCATCTTGGTGTCGGTCAATGTCGACCAGTCCACGACTTCCGCATCGCGCGCCTTGTGCGCGGTGAGGAAGGTGATGCGGGTGGCTTCATGACGATAGGTGAGCGGCACCTCGAAATCGGCGGCGCCACCGAGCCCTGCGGTGATGCCGGGAATGACCGAATAGGCAACGCCGGCGGCGCGCAACGCTTCCACCTCTTCGCCGCCGCGGCCGAACACGAAGGGATCGCCGCCCTTCAGCCGCACCACGCGCTGGCCAGATTGCGCGGCCTCGATCATGCGCTTGTTGATGGCGTCCTGGCCGATGCCGGGCTTGCCGACACGACGACCGACCGCAACGCGCGTGGTGTCGCGGCGGATGCGATCGAGGATTTCAGGCGAGACAAGCTCGTCGTGGAAGACGATGTCGGCGTCCTGCAATGCGCGCAGCGCCTTGATGGTGAGCAGATCGGGATCGCCGGGGCCGGCACCGACCAGCGCGACCGAGCCCTCCGGCTTGTCCGCACGCGCGAATTCAGATGGATTGGAAATGGCCTTGAGCGCCGCATCCGCCTCGGCCTTGCGGCCGGCGAGCACGGCGGCGCCGATCGAGCCGTCGATCACCCGCTCCCAGAACCGGCGGCGCAGCGGAAACTCGGCGATGCGCTCGTTGATGGATTTGCGGAAGGTGCCGATAAACTCGGCGAGCTCGCCGATGCGTGCCGGAAGCAGCGCCTCGATCTTCTCGCGCACGCGCCGCGCCACCACCGGCGAGGTGCCGCCGGTGCCGACGGCGACCACGACATCGCCGCGATCGACGATGGCCGGGAAGATGAAGCTGGAATGCTCGAGATCGTCCATGACGTTGACGGGCAGGCCGAGCGCCTTGGCCCGCGCCGACATCGCAACACCGACGTCGCCTGCTCCTGCGCAGACGATGGCGATGACGCCCGAGAGATCGGCGGTGAGCGGATCACTGGTGGCGGTCTCGATGCGCGTTGCGTCGTCGGAGCCGAGGCCAAAATCCCGATTGCCGTCGATCGCATGCACGCGGATGCGCGCGCCGGCCGAGGCGAGCACGCGCAGCTTGGCGCGCAAAAGCTCGCCCGCGCCGATGAGGACCACCGGACCGGCCTTGAGATCGAGAAACACCGGCAAGAACCGCATACGATACTCGCTTCCCCCAATACGGGGTTGACTGGAATTATTTTCTATATATGTGTCGTTTCGAGCGCGCAAAGAGAAAATTTTTTCTTCTCCCTTGCGCTGCGACTATAGAATTTTCGCCTCCAAACGCAAAGTGGCAGAGATGCATCTTCTCAAGGACGATTCCGCTGCAGTCGGAGTGAGCAGCCCGGCCCCCGTCGGACGGTCGGGCTCGCAAGAATTTTCTGCTGATGTTGCGCCCAGCATGGACCATCTCGACCAGCTCGAGGCGCAGAGCATCTACATCTTCCGCGAGGCCTTCGCCCGCCTGAAGAAGATCGCGCTGCTGTGGTCGCTCGGCAAGGACTCCAACGTCATGATCTGGCTGGCGCGGAAGGCCTTCTTCGGCAAGATGCCGTTCCCGGCCCTTCATGTCGACACCGGCAAGAAGTTTCCGGAGATGTATCGCTTCCGCGATCATTACGGCAAGGAGTGGGATCTCGATTTGCGCGTCGAGCCCTGCCCGCCGATCGATGCCGTCGACCCGACGCTGCCGCCGGCCGCCCGTTCCGCCGCGCGCAAGACCGAAGGCCTCAAGATGGCACTCGGCAAGTTCGGCTTCGACGGCCTGATCGCCGGCATCCGCCGCGATGAGGAAGCGACACGCGCCAAGGAGCGCGTGTTCTCGCCGCGAGGCCTCGAAGGCAATTGGGACGTGCGCGACCAGCCGCCGGAGTTCTGGGATCATTTCAACGCCTCGCCGCCGCAAGGCGCACATTTGCGCATCCATCCGATCCTGCATTGGACCGAGGCCGACATCTGGGCCTACACCAAGCGCGAGAACATCCCGATCATCCCGCTCTATCTGTCGCAGAACGGCAAGCGCTACCGCTCGCTGGGCGATCAGGACATCACCAACCCCGTCGCCTCGACAGCATCCAGCATCGACGAGATCCTGATCGAGCTCGAACAGACCAAGGTGCCGGAGCGCGCCGGTCGCGCGCTCGACCACGAGACCGAGGATGCCTTCGAGCGCCTTCGCGTCGCCGGCTATCTCTGATCAAGGACGCGAGCGCGTTATGAACATGATCGTCACCCCGACTTCGCCCGCCACCCCGAACGGCACCACGCGTCCGCAGGTGCGCATCGTCATCGTCGGCCATGTCGACCACGGCAAGTCGACGCTGGTCGGCCGCCTGCTGCACGAGACCGGCAGCCTGCCCGACGGCAAGCTGGACATGCTGAAGGCCGTCAGCGCGCGGCGCGGCATGCCGTTCGAATGGTCGTTCCTGCTCGATGCGCTCCAGACCGAGCGCGACCAGGGCATCACCATCGACACCACCCAGATCCGCTTTCGCACCAATTCGCGCGACATCGTGCTGATCGACGCTCCCGGCCACGCCGAATTCCTCCGCAACATGATCACCGGCGCCTCGCAGGCCGACGGCGCTGTGCTGATCATCGACGCGCTCGAAGGCGTGCGCGACCAGACCAGGCGGCACGGCTATCTCCTGCATCTGCTCGGCGTGAAGCAGGTTGCGGTTGTCGTCAACAAGATGGACCGCGTCGACTTCTCTGCTGACCGCTTCAAGGAGATCAGCGACGAGATTTCAGGGCACCTCAATGGCCTTGGCGTGACGCCGACGGCCGTGATCCCGATCTCCGCGCGTGACGGCGACGGCGTTGCCGAGCGCACCGGCCGCATCTCCTGGTACAGGGGACCGACGGTGGTCGAGGCGCTGGACGCCCTCGAGCCGGCGCGGCCGCTGGAAGCGCTGGCGCTGCGCCTGCCGGTTCAGGCGATCTACAAGTTCGACGATCGCCGCATCGTGGCGGGCCGCATCGAATCCGGTAGCCTCAAAGCCGGCGACGAGATCGTGATCATGCCGGCCGGCAAGATCGCCAGGATCAAGACGGTCGAGAGCTGGCCGACGACGCCGGTCGCAGGACGGCAAGGAGCCGGCCGCTCGGTCGGCATCACGCTGGACCGCGAGCTGTTCATCGAGCGCGGTGACATCATCGCGCATTCCGGCAGCTCGCCTCGCGAGACGCGGCGGCTGCGCGCGCGCATCTTCTGGCTGCACGACAAGCCGCTCGCCAAGGGCGATCAGCTCCTGGTGCGCAGCGGTCCGAAGGAAAGCCGCGCCACCGTGGTCGCGATCGAGAAGGCGGTCGATCCCGGCGAGCTCTCGAGCAGCGAGAACAAGGCGATCGGCCGCAACCATGTCGGCGAGATCGACATTTCTCTGTCGAATCCGATTGCCACCGATCCCTATACCGAGAACCCGCGCACGGGCCGCCTCGTGATCGAAGTCTCCGGCCGCATCGCCGGCGGCGGTCTGGTACTGTCGGTCGATGCCGGCCAGCGCGCCGTGCCCGTCGACATCGTGCCGGTGGAATCGGCGCTGCGTCCCGACGAGCGCTCCGCGCGCTACCGCCACAACGGCGCCGTGGTCTGGCTCACCGGCCTGCCGGCCTCCGGCAAGTCGACGCTGGCAAAAGCGCTGGAACGTCGGTTGTTCACCAATGGCGGCTCGCCGATCCTGCTCGACGGCGACACGCTGCGCGCCGGGCTCAACAGCGATCTCGGCTTCTCCACCGCCGATCGCAGCGAGAACATCCGCCGCCTCGCAGAAGTCGCGACGCATCTCGCCCGTAACGGCCACATCGCCATCGTCGCCGCGGTCTCGCCGGCCCGCGAGGATCGCGCGACCGCGCGCCGCATCGCCGACACCGCGTTCCGCGAGATCCATGTCGCAGCACCTGCTGAAGTGTGCGAGGAGCGCGACCCCAAGGGCCATTACAAGAAGGCCCGTGCCGGCGCGCTGGCTTCGTTCACCGGCATCGGCAACGACTACGAGACGCCGCAAGCGGCCGAGCTCGTGATCGATACGTCGAAGCGGACCGTGGCCGAGGCGGCGGACGAGATCGAGCAGATGCTGAAGGCATCAGGCGTGCTGTTCGACGAGCTCGTGGACCTCGCCGCGAATATTTGAGGGGCCGACCTCGCGCTACGTCACCGTATCGTCGTGGCCAGGACAAAGCCAATAGTCCCGTCATCCTTGTATGGGGAATGAGTTGTCAAGAGGGCGTCGTTTGTTGGAGGCGGTCTTGGGCGCCGAGGCGAGGAGCGGTCAAGGTTGGCCGTAGGC
>NZ_JADPKT010000015.1 GCF_023074075.1 Bradyrhizobium sp. 138
TCTTGCCACGACGATCAGGTGCTCCACCTGCGCGCGATCAGATCGGAAAGCTGCGCGGCATCAGATCGGAATACATGCGCGCGATCGTCGGAATCCGCAACCATGCCTTTCTTCCCAGCGCAAAGCCGCGTAGCGCTCGCTCGGCCGCATTGTTAAAGGGCATGATGTTGCCGGCGCCTCAAGTTCGGTGGTGAGGCTGATCTTTCGGGGTTAGTCTGTCGAAGCCGGGATAGGGGCGTCTGGAGCACGAAACGGTGGCAGGCCGTCTTGTCCATGAGCTGCGAGCTCGCGTTGTTACTTGGCCGCCCCTACGACTTGCCCGGCTGCGCTGTGAGCGCGGATCCGTAGATGTCGTGCAAGCCACTGGCTCCTAAACAAGGGAGAACCAAGCATGAGAATCGTCGGCATGGACATCCACCGGTCCTTCGCCCAGGTGGCGATATTGGAGGATGGCGCGATAATTCGACAGCTTCGCGTCGATCTCGTCCACGATCCGCTTATCGCCTTCGCCAAGACGCTCAGCCGGGATGATGAAGTAGTCATCGAGGTGACAGGCAACAGCGCGGCGGTCGAACGTCTTCTGCGGCCGCATGTTAAGCGCGTGGCGGATGCATTTCGAGTTCGCATTCCTCAAACCTTGCTTGTAGCGCCGCCTTGATGGCTTCCGCTTCAGCCTTGGTTCGGCAATGAACGAGCCCGTCGTCCGCGTATCGACACCACGGTGACTGCGGGAAGTTCCGCGCCATCCATATATCGAACGCATAATGCAAGAACAAGTTGGCAAGGACGGGACTGATCACGCCGCCTTGGGGCGTGCCCCGGTCGCGAGCGGTGATCGCTCCGTCTCTGTCTTGCATCGGCGCTGTTAGCCAGCGTTCGATGTAGAGCAGAGCCCATTCGTCTTGCACATGCTTCCTGACCGCCTTCATAAGCAACTGGTGGCTGATATTGTCGAACAGGCCTTTGATGTCGAACTCCAGCAACCCAGTCCATCTTCCAGCACCGTTGCCGGGTGACGCCGACGGCGTCCAGGGCGGATTTTCCGGGCCGGTAGCCGTAGGAATCGGGAAGGAAGATTTCCTCGAGTGCCTGTTTAATCTGCAGCTTGACGACCGTCTGCGCCACGCGATCTGCTACTGTCGGCAGGCCTAGAATGCGTTGTCCGCCGTTCTTCTTGGGAATGGGGACAGCCCGAACGGCAGGTGGAAAGTAGCTACCAGAAGACATTCGATTCCAGACCTTGTAAAAGTTGCCCTTCACGTCCTTCTCAAAAGCTTCGGGCGACACCTTATCCACGCCGGCCGCGCCCGCATTGGCTTTGACCAGTTTGTAGGCCTTCATCACTGTCTGCTTGTTGATATCATACTGCTTACGTCCGGTTACACTCACATGTCCTCCTGCTCATCACAGTTGCATATGGGCGCAACCCACTTGTTTCGGCCCCTTCGCTCCAGTTGCATTACAGCACCTTCATCACTACTACGAGCCGATCCGCTCCAGTGTTGTGCTTCGGTACTCTCGTCTCGCGGTGTGCGCCGCTTGAACTTCTCCCTTAGCATCACAACGACTGGTTCCTGCAGTTCTCTACAAGAGCCTGTATCCAGATCGCGTCCCCTAAACGCCGGTCGCCATCCGCGCAGTAATCCAGGCGCCTCACGGATTGATCTCAGGGATGGCGCGCGCCCCTGATTTTGGCGACGCCTTAGTAATTTTCGACGCGTCATCGGAAGATTCGCTTTCGCTCGCCTTCTGGATACTTACCTGCCCCGTAAACCCGGGACTTTTGGAACACTTGCTGATGACCGCGCCTTTTAAGCGAAGCCATAGTGTCGTGGTTTTGCATCTGCGCCAGGAACGCCGATGCAGGAGGGCCGTCCCCCATCTCTCATAAAGCTGTACGCATCAAATTCGGTCATTCACCTCCTTCGTGCTCTGCAGCACACCATGCCAGATCACTTTCAACAAATCACCCCTACGTCCACGGAAGCAGAACAAATGACCACTCAGCGGATCGCGGCGCAGCACCTCTTGCACCTGCAACGACAATGAGGCGAAGCCTTTGCGCATGTCGGTGTGGCCCGTCGCCAGCCACACCCGAACTCCCGTAGGGACCGGAATCATTGCGGATCCAGAGCCTCGATAATCCGGCGAAGCGCCTCAACGTCGACGCCCGCATCAACAATGACGCGCCGTCCGCCAGCCAGCTCGATCTCAATCCGACGCTTCGTCGAATGCGCGGTCGCGCTCTCCGATGAGGCCGCCACCGACGTCACGGCCCCGACCTCGGCCATAAATGCCCTGACAAACCCAGCCTCGGATTTGGTTCGGTTCGCTGCGAAGGCTCTTCGCCAGGTCACCAGCAGAGAACGTGATAAGCCGTATCGCCGCGCTGTCGCCGCAACCAGGCGCGGCTCGGATAGGCTTTCCAAGACAATCCACGCCTTCTCCTCCTCAGACGAGCGGCGCCGCCGGCCTGTATCAACCACTTCAAGTCGATTCAACGTACTGATCGTATGGCTGTCCATACGTGCAGCTCTCAACCATCAGGCCAGCCCGCCGCAAGGCGTCTTCCCTCGGAGGCTTACGATAAACCCGCGCGCCGGGCCAGATCTGCGGCGGCCGTGTCCCTTCTACTCGCCGGGACCGTGAGCGTGAGCCTCCAACACACGCTTCCGGCTGGCGGGCTCCGCCGTCGCCGGGAGCGCATCGGGCCTTCTGGTCGCGATGAACTTTTCGGCCCACATACTTCCCCGTTTCCAAGCTAACCGCGCAGTATGCGCAAATTCTTCAATCGCGCGCGGTTAAGCAAATCTGCCCGCGAAGGACGACTTAGCCGGGGCCCTCGCTGGATGAGGACGAGACTACTAAACATAGTAGCTTTGTTCCGCCTGGTTCTCGGGTAAGCCGTTGGAGCTGATTTTCAGACGCCCTACGCATAGCCCAAAGGACGCCGAGAGGCGCCGGAACCGTGCGCTCTTGGTCTGCCAATCCTGTACGATGTTGGCCGCGCGCTTATTCGTCGGGCAGATTTTCTTGTCGAGGAGACGACCACATGGTTGGAGGACACGAGCCGCACAGAATGAAGACAGTCGAAAAGCTAGAGTCCAACGTGCGCGCGTACTCGCGTTCCTTTCCTGCTGTCTTCAGCAGGGCGCGCGGCTCCATTATGTTCGCAGAGGGTGGCCGAAAGGTCATTGACTTTCTGTCCGGCGCTGGAGCGCTAAATTATGGCCACAACAATCAGGAGATCAAATCGGCAATCAGCGAGTATCTGGAGTCGGACGGGGTCGTCCACGGCTTGGACATGGCCACTCCAGCAAAGGTCGAATTCATGGAGACCTTTAGCTCTGTCATCCTTCGTGAACGGAATCTTTCCTACCGCTTTCAATTTACGGGCCCTACGGGAGCTAACGCTATTGAAGCAGCTCTAAAGCTCTCGCGTAAGATCACAGGACGTCACAACATCATTTCTTTCACGAATGGATATCACGGCCAAAGTTTGGGAGCCATAGCCGCGAGCGGTAACCGCTTTTACCGCAAAGGCAGCAGCATTCCCTTATCCGGCACAACATTCATGCCCTATGATGGGTATCTTGGCTCCGCTCACAGTGCGGCGGATTACGTGCGAAAGGTATTGATGGACGAGAGCAGTGGCACTGATCTTCCAGCCGCCATTCTCGTCGAAACCGTGCAAGGAGAGGGAGGCATTAACGTCGCCGGCGAGGAATGGTTGCAGTCAATTCAGGCTTTGGCAAAAGAGGTCGGAGCTATTTTCATAGTTGACGATATCCAAATGGGCTGTGGCCGTACAGGCGAGTTCTTCAGTTTCGAGCTCGCTGCGTTGTCGCCAGACATTGTTGTAATGTCGAAATCGCTGAGTGGGTACGGTTTGCCACTGTCGATGCTCCTGATCAAAGAAGCGATTGACGCATGGGAACCAGGCGAGCACACGGGGACGTTTCGAGGAAACAACCTTGCACTCGTCTCTGGCAAAGCGGCTTTGAATCTGTATTGGCGCAACCAGACGTTCTCGCAACAGGTCCGACGCTTGGGCGCATTTATGCGGCGTCGGCTCGATGCTATCGCGCATCAGCACGGACACAGGTTTGCTGTTCGTGGACGGGGCATGGTATGCGGATTCGATTGCAAAACGACCGAAATCGCAGAGGCGACGTCACATAGAGCGTTTGAGAAGGGATTGATTATCGAGCGATGCGGACCGACCGATCAGGTTGTAAAGTTCTTGCCTGCACTTACGATCGAGCAAGAAACGTTGGGACAAGGCCTAGACATATTCGAGGAGTCATTGACCGAAACATTAGATTCAGCCCGAGCAAGCTAAACTTGTAGGCGCACGAGAGAAACTGTTGCTAGCGACCGCATCGCCGCACAAGTCAGTGGCGTGTGTTCTCGCTTGCCGCCGAAATGGTCACGAGTTTTGAGGTCATGATCATGAAGGTGAAGCCTGAACGCCAAGGCTATCTGTGATCCGCCGAGACGGCTGATGCGTGGAGAACGCCTGCTGCCTATCTCGGTCCACGGCACGAGAGTGCGAGCAGCACCTTTGAACCTCGCAGTCGCGAGCGACTTTGGTCGAGCTGGTTATCTAAGTTCCACTCTGAGGTCTGCCGAACGTGAGCTCGCAGCGGAAGGGAGTCGAATGGCGTGGTATGGCTTCTTGGTGGCCACGTGCCCATCCGCACGGGTGCAGACTTTGTTTAGGACCGTAGATTGTGCAGCAGCGATCCAGCCTGAGCCGTTTAGAGCATAGGTGCAGCAATAATCACTCCGGCGGCCGGCTTTGCGACGAAAGCCGTCAAGGAACGAGCGGCGGGGATGTCCGGGTTCTGTTGAATTTCTGAAGAGGTCGGCGTTGTCACCTTGAGCCGGTAGGCTCGGGGTTCTGATTCCAAAGGAGAGCAACGCCATGACGAGAGATTACACCTACTGGTTGGCCGGTGACCGGCGCTGTGGACGAAGCATTTGCGGAAGTGCGGGCGAGTGCCCGAGTTCAGCTATCAGAAGCCCCTATTTGGCGTGAGCGCCTCGGCGGCAAGCGGAGGTGACGGACCAAATGTCAACTATGCTGGGCCAACCGAAGAAGCCCGACGCATCTGCCGGGTCCGAGATGCGTCGGGCTGAGTGGAAGACTGAGTGCGACAGTCTTCCTCCCAGAACCGCGTCTGCAAGTAGTATGCCGTGCCCGTACTGCTACACAAATATCTCAAATTAGATATCTGCTCTGCCACAAAGTTCCGCGAGGCATTCAGAGACGTTCGGCCAGCTCCATCTTCAAGGCCGGACTATTCCCGTTCCAAAAATTCCCGCCATCACCTTTCGTTTGGATCAAAAATGAGGCAGAAGAAGCGGACAACGGACCGCCGGCTCATCAACAACAGATATCTAGATGTTTGATACATTGCTACGCGTGACTGGAACGATCGCGCCGAGCTCGCGCACGACAGAGGCAAACGATCGAGATCTAAGCTTAGATTTCGCGAAAGGTGCGCTCATTGTCTTGGTGATCGTTGGGCACCTGATTCAGTATGTCATCTACCGAGACGACGGGTTTTGGTATTCGCCGTACTACAAATCGATCTATATGTTTCACATGCCACTCTTTATGGCGATAAGCGGATATCTTTCTTCTCGATCGCTGCTGCAAAAGTCGTTCACTCGAGCCGCCGGCGACCGTGCGAAGCAGCTCTTGCTGCCGATGCTGTTTTGGTGGACGTTCATGGAGACAGCTAAGCTGGCGGCATTGTGGCGCGCGACCAGCCTAACGAGCGGACTTTTGGAATTTGTAGACGATTTCGCGGGCACATACTGGTTCATCTGGGCCACGTTTGTTTCCTACCTTCTTCTCAAGATTTCTACCAGGCTAAACCACCAATCGTGGGTCATATCTGGCTTAGCCATACTGGTAGCACTCACACCTCTGACATTTTCCATATCACCCCTGATCAGATTCACTTACCCGTTCTTCTGCTTCGGCTTCTTGCTTGCTCAATCGAGAGAACGATGGACGCGTACATCGCGACATCACAAGCCGCTCCTGATTTTATTTCTCTCGATAGTGACCTGCGTATGCTTTGTAGCTTGGGGCAAGGATACCTATGTCTACAATAATCTTGGGGTAATTCACGATTTTCGGTCGGCCAAAAACGTGCTTCTGATGTTTGTTGGCTCTGCAGCTGCCTCAACAGTCGCTATCGAACTCCTGCTGCAATGCTGGAGCGTTGGCCGTTCAAATCGAATGGCCCGCTTTATCGCTGTGGAGTTGGGCCAGACCACGTTGCTGCTCTACCTGGTCCAGGGTACCGTGTTCCGTCTCATGGATTTCGTACAGTTCGGAGAACTTTGGGATCTCACGACCCGGTTGATCATCGCGGGTATGCTCGGTGCCGCCATTATTGCGATTGCGCTAACGGTGCGCTCGATTGTTCGCGGCGTTCCATATCTGTCGCAGCTCGTCCTTGGAATGCCGCCACGCTCAGGTCTTCCGCAAGCCAAACCTGCAATTAACTAGCTGTATGCATTTGATTGTTTGAGTAGCGGCAGGGTATGGCGATAGCATCTGCTTGTGACGCCGCCGAAATAGCGTTCGAACCCAGATCCGGCGGCGACGGCGTGCCGCCGGTCGAGCCGGTGATCGGCATAAGATCAACCCCATCGAAGCGTGTATTGCTCAGGGTTTGTATGCCACCGGCGAACTCAGCCCATTGCGTCCGTCCAAACAAGATCGACTGTCGTGAGATTAGCTTCGCTGCACCAGTCGTCTAGCCGCCGGGTTTCGACCCAGATCTGGCGATCGAACCTAATCCAATCACACTTGGCGAGATGCTTCTTCGAGCGCCGTACTGAAGTACTGAACCTGAGACGTCGGACTGAAACCGAACTCGCGATGAGACTGTGGACCGGCTCGGCGAAGCCCGCGATCTCGCCCGGCCGGCAGCTCCCACATTGCAGATGCGAGGTCACAATCGTCCATTTCGTAGGTCTGGCAAGGCTCTCTCAAGTCGTTCGGGAAGCCGACGACAGCTCAGGATCCTTGATCTTGCGCTGGCGCGCGCGTCTTCAGGCCAGCGCATCGGCAGCGTCACAGATGCCTGCATATATTTCGTCCAGGTCACCTGCCGTTACACAATATGGCGGCATTACATAAATCGTTTTACCGAGTGGGCGCAGCAAGAGATTACGGTCTTTAAAGAAGGCGTGAAGCCTCGGGCCGATGCCTGCGAGATAGCCGGTATCTCTCGTCTTCAGATCGAGTGCTGTGATGGTGCCGCTACGGCGAACGTTTGCAAAACGCGGATGGGCGCGGAATGCTTCAATTGCGTGCTCCTGCATGGTTGCAACCGCAGCGATGCGCCGGTGACATTCCTGGTCTTTCCACAGATCCAGGTTAGCCTTGGCGGCGGCACAGGCCACCGGATTTGCCGTGTACGAACTCGAGTGAAAGAATGTGCGCGTACGGTCTTTTGAATAATGGGCATCGAAAATCTCCGCCCGGCAGAGTGTTACCGCGAGCGGCAGCGCCCCTCCCGTGAGACCCTTCGAATAGCACGCTATGTCTGGCACAACATTGGCCTGCTCACAGGCGAAGATTGTTCCGGTGCGGCCCCAGCCCGTCATGACCTCATCGGCAATGAACAGGGCGTCCGACGCCTCGCAGATCCGCTTCATCTCTCTTAGCACCCAAGCTGGGTACATCAGCATTCCGCCTGCCCCTAACACCAGAGGCTCGACAATAAAGGCTGCGGGATTTTCGTTCCGACATGCTGACTCAAGCGCATCAAGCGTCGTCTGCTCACGACCGCTCGCAGGGAACGGGATTGAGGTCACGTCGAACAGGAGAGGTCCGTACGCCACGTTGAAGACACCGCGGGCACCAACTGACATCGCACCGAACGTGTCCCCGTGATAGGAGTGCTGCATGACAACGATGCGTGTTCGCTGTTCGCCTATATTGTGCCAATAACCCAGCGCCATCTTCAAGGCGACTTCCACGCTGGCTGAGCCGCTGTCCGAGTAGAACACGTGGTCCAAGCCTCGGGGTGTGAGTTTCAAAAGGAGCCGAGCGACCTCCTCGGCCGGATCATGCGTGTAGCCGGCGAAAATGATTTGGTTCAGCTTGCCGGCCTGTTCCTGAATCGCGCTCACGATCTGCGGATGGCAATGGCCATGGGTGACGACCCACCAGGATGAGATTGCATCTATGATTCGATGATCATCCGCAGTGTAGAGATAAGCACCGTCGCCACGCACAACCTTGGTCATCTCGTGGTGAAGAGCATGCTGCGTGAATGGATGCCAAATTGGCCACCTCTTGTTTGGCTTCATGGCTTGAAATCGCCGGGAACGAACGAGCCTTTGAAGACATCCCCTAGGCTGTCTGCCGTCAAAGGAGAAATCCAGGGCAGCCGTCCTAACCAACGCACCCGCGCGATGTCACAAATTGCGCTCTCAGTTTCAGAATTTCTTTCCCCGATGAATGCGATCCCAAGAATGTCGATCTGGCGCTTTCGCAAGGCCTCTATCGAGAGCAGCGAGTGATTGATGGTCCCGAGTTGCGTGCGCGCGCAAAGCACGACGGGGAGTCGCCACCGCTGGAAGATATCGATGTAGAGTGCGCTAGAATTCAGCGGCACCATCAGCCCGCCAGCGCCTTCGATGACGAGCGGTCGCTCCCCGGTATGCGGCAGGACGAGCGAATCGGGGTCGATGCGAATTCCATCTATTTCGGCGGCATGATGCGGCGAAGCGGGCGTTTTAAGGCGGTAACGCTCCGGAACGATCCGATCGGCCGGAAGACCGCTCAGTCGTGCGACCTGCTGGCTATCGGTCTCTCCTTCAACACCGGCCTGAATTGGTTTCCAGTAATTCGCGCCGAGAAGATGGGCAAGGCCTGCTGAAAAGACAGTTTTGCCGATCCCTGTATCTGTGCCGGTCACCACGATCCGCTGACTCATCGAGATCCGCCCCTCGTCTCCTCAGCGAGGGCATCGAGCATCGCACGCACCTCATTCTCTCCGACGTTGAGCGTCAGTGAAATTCGTAAACGGGCCGTGCCGGCCGGCACCGTTGGCGGTCTGATTCCTCGGATGTCAAATCCGCGAGCCTGTAGCGCGGACGCTAGCCTCATGGCGCGGGCATTCTCGCCAACGATATAGGGCAGGATCTGCGAGTTCGAAGGACTTCTCTCGCCTCGCGCAACCATCTCCCGATGCGTGAACGCGACAAGCCTCGCCAGCCGCTGTTGGCGCTCCGGTTCCTCCTGCAGGATCAAGAGAGCCTCCCGTACGGCTACCGCCATTAACGGCGAAGGGGCGGTCGCGAAGATAAACGGGCGACAGCGATTGATTATGAAGTCGCGCAGCACGCCAGAGGCGGTGACAAGCGCGCCGGCGGCTCCCAGCGCCTTGCCGCAGGTATGAATAACCAGGAGATTTTCGCGTCCTTCATAGGCCGCTGTGAGCCCTCGCCCCTGCTCGCCGTAAACGCCGGTGGCATGAGCTTCGTCCACAACCAAGAACGCATCGTGCCGGTCCGCGATCGCGAGCAGGTCTTCAAGCGGTGCGAAATCGCCATCCATGCTGTAGAGGCTCTCGACTACGATCCAGACCCGCCCCGCTCCGCCCGCGGCACGCCAGTCGCAAATTGCGCTTTCGATAACCTGGGGGTCGTTATGGGCGCTGATTCGAAACGCGGCTCGGCCAGCTCGTGCTCCTTCGTGAAGGCTGGCGTGAACCAGGGAATCAAGGACCAGCAGGTCGTCCCGTTGCGGCAACGTTGTCAGCACCGCAAAATTTGCGACATAACCACTGCCGAAGAAGAGCGCAGTCTGCGCGCCGAAGAACCGCGCCGCTGCTGCTTCGAGGCGTTCGTGCTCCTCGCAGTTGCCGCGCAGAAGCCGTGATCCGCCGGCTCCGATCGGAGTACCCCCTTCGAGGGCGGTGACGATGGCTTTTTTCATGCGCGGCGCGCTCGCCAGGGCCAGATAATCGTTTGATGAAAAGTCAATCCCGGTGCGCGGCCTGAGACTCCGCAGGCGGTCGTCGTTTTTAAGCGCATCTAAGCCTGCCGCATAGCTGGCGACTTTACCCGCAATGATGGAATTCATTCTTCACTCGCTGAGCAAGGATGGAGGCCGCAAAACTCCCAACTGGTCGCCAATGACAGGGTCTTACGGCGGTTGCTTGTTGGATTCAAACCGGCACGATGCGATTTTGTCGATCAACCAGCACAATGCGCGGCCTGAAGATTCTTGCATCCGCCTCGTCAAGTGAGGCGTATGCAACGATACTTA
The DNA here is from genome assembly GCF_023074075.1 of Bradyrhizobium sp. 138. Lineage (GTDB taxonomy): Bacteria > Pseudomonadota > Alphaproteobacteria > Rhizobiales > Xanthobacteraceae > Bradyrhizobium. The sequence continues at coordinate 10,310 of NZ_JADPKT010000015.1, forward strand.
GCTTATCGCCGGGCATCGCCAGTCGCGCCGCCGCACCGTTCACGTCTACCGTGCCGGACCCTTGTGGCGCTTCCGTCACAAACGTTGCAAAGCGTGCCCCCGTCTCGAGGTTGTAGAGTTCGACGCGTTCGTTAATCAGGATACCGGCCGCGTCCAGCAGTGCGCGATCAATCGAGATCGAGCCTTCAAAGTGCAGGTCGGATTCAGTTACCGAGGCGCAATGAATCTTTCCCTTCATCATGACAATCTGCATTTCTTACCTACGCTGATGGCTTGCGAGCAGCACGCCGTTGTTCTGATGACTTAAGCGAGTCCAGACGTAATGCCGAGCCGGGCTAACAAACTTGCATCACGGTCAAGTTGCGGGTTTTTGGTAGTCAGCAACACATCGCCGACAAAGATGGAATTCGCACCCGCCAAGAAGCATAGGGCTTGGAGTTCATCAGTCATATACTGGCGCCCGGCGGCCAACCGTACGACGCTCTTGGGCATCATGATCCGCGCGGTCGCCACCAGGCGCACCAGTGCAATCGGATCGGGACGCTCCGCCGTGCCCTTCACCGGCACGCCATCCACCTCGTTCCACAGGTTGATCGGTACACTTTCCGGATGGTTGGGAAGATTGGCGAGCAGTACCAGCATGCCAAGACGGTCATCGACGTGCTCACCCATGCCAATAATGCCGCCGCAGCAGACTTTGACCCCCGCCTCGCGCACGCGCGTAAGAGTGTCGATCCGATCTTGCAAGGTCCGCGTAGTGATGATGCTGCGGTAGAACTCCGGCGAAGTGTCCACGTTATGATTGTAGAAGTCGAGGCCGGCGTCGGCGAGCCGTGCGGCTTGCCTTGGCGTGAGCATGCCGAGCGTTACGCACGTCTCCATGCCGACACGCTTAACGGCGGCAATCATGTCGCAGATCTTATCGAGATCGCGGTCCTTTGGACTGCGCCACGCCGCGGCCATGCAGAAGCGATTCGCCCCGGCCGCCTTGGCGCGCTGCGCGGCGGCGACCACATCAGCGCGATCCATCAAGCGAGTCGCCTTCAGGCCAGTGTCGTAGCACGCTCTGTGCGCAGTAGGTGCAGTCTTCGGGACAGCCGCCCGTCTTGATGCTGAGCAGGCTTGCGGTTTCGACGTGGTTTGGGTCAAAATTGCCGCGATGAACGGTCTGGGCCTGGAATAGGAGCTCGGCAAATGGCTGCGCGTAAACCCCTTCCGCCTCGGCACGTTCCCAGTCGCGGCGGACCGGCGCGCCGTTGCGGCCGCTATTGCCTTCGACTTCCACAGCACCCCCAAGATTTTCGGTCGATCATACAGGCGACACCGTCGTGCGTAGCTTCGCAAAGCAACACTCTTGCCCTGTATTGAACGAGAAATATCGCCGAGTTGCGCGGGCATGGCGCTCCTATCAGGCTAATCGCCGCTCCCTCACGCAGGATTTCCTCGCGAGGCCGAGACAAGCGCAACAACGCTCCTCGACGCGCCTCACTCAGGTAACTAGCCGATGCGTACGGTAGTTGCGCCCCGTAGGAGCCTCTCCTGATACAAATGTATTTGGCCGCGCGCCATGTACAACGGATCCACGAATCTGCTCACCTGGCCGATTCCACGATGGTGTGGTTATGCGCGTCACATTCCGTACAATAAGCGGTGGCCCGGACGAGCCGACTCTGCGAGCGTTACCTCCCGCCGCCTCCAGAAGCGCAGCGGGTTGGGCTCTGGGGCGCAGAGTAGCGGCTCGGCGCGCCCTTGGCCACCTAGGCTTGCTCGCCGCTGCGCTCGTCGCCCTGGCTGTGGTGAGCAACTCCGCTGGACTCTCGATCACGTCGTCGCCGCCCGACTTGGCACGACGCGGCGAGATCTGCTAAGACGTCGCACTCATCTGCGCAAACAGAATTGCCGCTTCAGACGGCCCGAGCCCGACGATGCCCACGAAAGCTGCCGGAGGCATCGGAATGACCTGACGGGTCGGCCTCCAGAGATGCAGGCAGTAGCGACTATTGTTCACATACTGCGAATGAGGAGGATGCAGCTGCATCACGCATTCCTCTTCATCCCAAAACATATCTTTGGCGAAGCACATCTCCTCCCAGTTTGGAGATCGCCGTGGCGTCGACACAGAGACATGCTCCCATCCCGGACGGACGAAGCCGACGATCTTGAGTTGGCAGCCACAAGGCCCCTGCACGAAGAAGAGACCGGAAGGACCAGACCCCGGTGCGGTGGCGAATCGGCCATCGCGGACGCGCCCCGCTTCGAGTCTTTCTACACTTTGCTTCCTCATGCGTCCTCCTTCTTCGTTTTGGCCGATAGAGTTGCATCCGGCACCAGCCGTGTTGTCCGACTCGTACATCGAACGGCTGGTACCCTGGCATGGGCGGCCCCAACTGCCGCTGATCATCTGCACCGACTTACTTGGATGAAGAACATCGGTTCTGCCCGCATCGTTCACCGGGGAGTTCTCTTGGGTTTATCTTTCCACATCTGAGCTCTCTTAAACTTTCTCGTCATTCGCCGCGTTCGTTGCGAACTTGGCCTCATGCAGACAATCTGCGCAGACATCTACGATGGCTTGTCTTGGCAAGCCGTGCCAGCAGGAGCTTCTGCTCGCCTCGTCGCCTGAACAAATCCGCAACGTATGGCGTTGAGTTCGCCGTGCTTGGTGCAAGATGCCAGAATTCGACTGAAACGCTTAATGGCGGCGGAAGCTAATTCGCGTGGCATGATCCGGCGAACCGGCACTTTGTCACCCAAACAAACGTCGCAGGCGGTGGACTTTCATCTCATTCCTTCATGTCTAGCGGTTAGCCGGCTTGCCGCCTGAGACACCGTCAATGCGTCATCTATGTGGCCGGCCACCGTGACTCAGAATGGATTCATGGTCACAGGCTCGCACGCGCGGTCCGCACTCGTTCAGCAGCCTCGCTCATTGGCCTTACCGCATGATGCAGTTTCGCAGTTCAGCCCTAGTGGGCTGTGAGCTCCAACGGAGAAACACCCCGCGCCGGGGTCACAAGCATTAACGATCGGTGCAACCGTCCGCCCGGTCGATCAGAACTGCCCGTCAACCTCATTTCTTTGCCGCCCCTCCGCGAGGCGAGCCAGCTTATCATATTCCTCAGCGACCTTGATGAGCCTGCATCTGGATGTGTCGTCCTCGAGCGACTCCGCTTTTCTTCGGGTCGCTTCAGCACGGCTTCGCCAATGTTTGGCGTCTGAGAACAGGTTTTTTTGCTTCATGCGGAAGACGATGCAATGTTTAGATCAAGGAAATGCGACACATGCCCTACGTAAGATCCCGTAGGTTGGCTTTCGCAAAAGCACCTCATTTGCCGTTATCTGCCGACCGCTCTGTTGATGTCTGGGATGCGACAAGCCGCTCGCAGCAAGCGCGGCGAGGGGCGCGAAATGCGCGACTCTCGACATTTAGGGCTTGAATCGTACGTAGCGTCAGATTGTAGGGTCTTCTTACAGCTGGCGAGCGTGCTTGACCGTACAACAGCTTCCGGGCGACACAATTTCGAGTGTGTCATTTGGCGAGCCAAGATTGCAGAACGCCCGCGTTGTCCCGGACGCCGCAGTGAGGCCGCCTCGGCGAATCATTGCAACGTGGGGCGATGAAGCCAGGCTGCAGGAGAACCGGATTCTAAGATCGCAGCAGCATCGTCGCGTGGCGATTGCCCGATTTGATAGATTGCTCACGCAGAGGTCGCGGTCCGGAGATCGGGGCCTCGCAGCTCAGAGTGGAATGGAAGTTGGAGGCCATACTCATCTTACATAGCCGTGATGCGGCCGCGGCGAACCTGCAATAGCTTGCTCACGCCGAAACAGGTAGCTGTAGGCATACACGGTTGCCAGCATTCTCGCCACAGATCCGTCGACTGGTCGCTCATGCCGGAGCCCCCTTCGGGTGCCTGGATTGACTCCGCCGCCGCCTCCATCATGTTTTTCGTATCCAAAGACGGGCAACACGGCCTCCGGAGTAGCAATGACTTCTGCAGCTGTGGCTACCAAGCAGTCGTTCAATAGACGGCCATGGAGCGCGCGAGGTCAGACCACAAGGAACTCTCGATCTATGCCCTGTCCGAAATGTCACACAGATAACTGGTGCGAGATCGCAATGCACGATCCCTGGAGCGGCCGACCAGTGATCAACTGCAATACTTGCGGTGAATATGCCGAGTACGATTGCCTGCAGCGCAAAGCAGCGCACGCGATCATCGCAGCTACCTTGGCCTGTAACGTGAGCAAAGAGGACCAGCGAGATCCGCGGGCGGTTGCTGACAGGATTTTGGATGTGCTGGAGAATGCCGGCCTAATAATCGCTCGCGCCTCAAGATGAATGGGAGGAACGCCGATCGGCGCCGCTACAAGGCCCCGCCCGTCCATCAGAGAGCATGGCCAACTGCGCCGCTCGTTCCAACAGCCACTTGATTGCCTTCAAAACGCCGTCTGTCCCCTGGCCGACCTGGAGTAGTCGGCATAGCAGCTCTTTGATACCAACAACGATTGTAGCAAACGCGCCAATCTGGACACGAGCCGCGACGCTCTCAACGGGACCAGGGCTGAGTACCGCTTAGGCGCGGGCTTCCAACGTGACGCCCGGCAGATCTTCCCACAAGTATCGAACGCGCGATGATCAACCCGGCGTGGCCTGCACCTGACGGCGCCTTTCGAAGTCCATAGTTCAAAGTTATCTAGAACGGCGAAGTCACTGTGAGGTGTCTTGACGGGAGTTTGGCTCATTGACCAGATTAACGCGCTGCCGATTGATCTCGTTTCCTATTCTGCTCAGCCGCCACGGCACCGACAACTCCCGGGAAGCAGCCCTATTATGATGGTGACAGCGGGAGAGCTCGGCTGGATTGACAAAACCAATTCGCACAGACTCGAGAGAGCATTCAGCCATGGACGATTGATTCCGGTGCCGAGGCAGCTCCTATCCACACATTCAAGTAAGCTTGACTGATTCGCTTGATCACTCGTGGCCGGCGACGAGCAGCCTCACAGCTGGGCGTAGCTATGCGCGCACACTCGAGTGGACCCGAGCTGCGCGTTCCGCAGACGACGAATACAGAAAGCCAACTGCCTTGGTGAAGCGCCTCCCGCCCTCCTCGTCATGCGGCTGGCTCCTGGCGAACGAAGACGGTTTCGACATATTCACGCGATAAGCCCGCAGGGGGATTGAATCGTACGTAGCGTCAGATTGTAGAATGCACAGCTAGGGAGCACCAATGTTCGGTCACTTCCGAATTCCTGTGCTAAAGCGGAGCAGGCCGGTCGCTTTGCGATGAGACATTTTCTGCCAAAGCGGCTGAGGATCGCGCTCACTGCGAAGAACGCGGTTTCTGTCCTGTCCACGCAGATCGCCGGCCTGTATGAAGACAAGATCGCCCACATGTAAGAAGGACCAATCCAGCCTTGGAGGCTTCGAAATACGTTTGCGGGCACTGAGTGCCCAACCAGCCGCAGCGAGATTGATGCGCTATCCCGGAGCGGACCTGTGAGAGGACCCGATGGATCCAACAGAGTCTTGCTCGTCGATCACTGTGAGGGCCAATGCCGGGCCATTGTTGGCTTCAAGAATGGCGATCCTGGAACGGCATATATGTGCGGCGAACCCGTTGTGATGGGACCTCGCCAAAAGCTGTCATCATGGTGCGCTTATCACCATTCCCGAATGCACGTCATGCCATGGTCGGACGGACGCACCGTCGTTGAAGGAAAGCAGATTAGATGACCAACAGTAATCCGAGACGAGCGCGCGCAATTGCTAGGCATGGGCAGCGCTCATCGCGGGAGCAAGAGAGCTGCCGATAGATCCGCGAGCTGGATCTGCGCGACGTGCAGGCCTGACGATTGCCCCAGGGCCGAACGCCGATCCAGGCAATGAGGCCCATCAAGACCTGATGAACGAGTATTGAGAAGCTCATGTGAGCGCCTTGGATCAGAAATGATGGGGAAGTTTATACCCGCGAGGGACTGAAGATTGATCTCGGCACCTTGATTGAAGGCAACACCGCGTTCGAAGCCGATAAGCCGGCGATCCATTTCGAGGGCGCGCCTCTAAAGCTTACGCTGCTTTCGGCGCATGCGAGCGGGTGGCACGTGGTTTAAAGGCCCGGGTCGACCTCTCCACGAGCAGCTCATCCGAATTCTTTCTGCCGAGGGGCGGCAAATCAAATGTGATAATTGAGGTAGAACGCAGTTGATCCGTCAGCTCAGGCTGCTGTCCGCAGAATGCTTGCTCAAGAACCGGGACTTTGCGCGGGCATCCATAAGAGAAGGGGCGCTCGGGGCCAGCAAACCGCCAGTTTCAATGGCAGCGGCACGTGCTCAAGGCGGCCTATTCACGCACATGCGGGCTTTGCCTAGTCATACTACGGCCGGCCCAAAGACATGCTTGCGAGCGCGGAAAACACCCCCGGCCGAACGGTCGCCGAACCGAGCACTCACCTCGTCCGCGCGCTAGGCGCACCATTGTTGTTGATTCCGTGACCACTCGCGTGGCAATGAACCGCCAGATGCTTTTCGCTACTGAATTCGTCATTCGGGGGCGCAGGGCACACTGATCGTCGCGATAAATCCCTTGAGGTCCCATATAGCACTGGCCTCATTCATGCAGCGCTTTTCTGTGAACTCAAACAGCACAGAGTTAATATGCGCGCCTTCACTTTTGTTTGCCAGATCACCAACTTGATTGTTCAGAAATGGATCGGTGATCATAAGTAGTGCGCGACAGAGAACGAATTTCAATGCTTTGTGCCCGGCTTGCTTGTGGTTGTACTGGATGGACAGCAAGACTGGAAAACTCTTAGGCGAGGATACGAAATGAGGGAAACTCGCTGGCTCAACGCGCGAGTTCACCACGCAGGGACTGTGGAACGCTTCTCGGCCAAACTGGTCTGCTTACCTCCCATCGGCGCCACAATTTCATTAGTCGCACCCGCGCAATAGAGAAACGCCTGACGGGCCGAACGAAATCTTCCGGACTACAAACTTTCGTATAGCCCTTCAAAACCCTTTCGATGTGGAAGGTTACCTCCGTACAGTTGAGCGATTGATGCAATGCCTATACAGAGTCCAGAACTCGGCAGTTCGAGAGCGCGACGCTTCCGCATTCGAAGAGGCCAGACGCGATCGACGTCGTCGATCGGGGACCGACATTAGCCTGCGCAGAGCAACGATTTGTCAAACCAAGAGAGCAAGCGGCGGGTCGCGCTAATCACCGGCGTGACTGGACAGGACGGCGCCTATCTCGCCGAACATCTGCTGTCGCTCGGGTATGTCGTGCACGGCATCAAGCGGCGCTCGTCCTCGTTCAACACTGCGCGGGTCGACCATCTCTACCAGGACCCGCATCTCGGGGACGTGCCGTTCCTGATGCACTACGGCGACATGACGGACTCGACCAATCTGATCCGCCTGGTGCAGCAGATCCGGCCGACCGAGATCTACAATCTCGCAGCCCAGAGCCACGTCGCCGTCAGTTTCGAGAGCCCCGAATACACCGCCAATGCCGATGGGATCGGCGTACTGCGGCTGCTCGAGGCGATCCGCATCCTCGGCATGGAGAAGGAGACGCGGTTCTACCAGGCCTCGACCTCCGAGCTCTATGGCCTCGTGCAGGAGACCCCGCAGAAGGAGACCACGCCGTTCTATCCGCGCTCGCCCTATGGCGTCGCGAAGCTCTACGGCTACTGGATCACGGTGAACTACCGCGAAGCCTATGGCATGTTCGCATCCAACGGCATTCTCTTCAATCACGAGAGCCCGATCCGCGGCGAGACCTTCGTCACCCGCAAGATCACGCGCGGCGTCGCGCGTATCGAGGTCGGGCTCGAACAGACGCTCTATCTCGGCAATCTCTCGGCCAAGCGCGACTGGGGCCATGCCAGGGATTATGTCGAGGGCATGCATAAGATCCTCCAGGCGGACAAGGCCGACGATTTCGTGCTGGCGACCGGTGAGACGCGCTCGGTGCGCGAGATGGTCGAGCTGTCCTTTGCGCAAGTTGGCCGCCGCATCGAATGGCGCGGCGAGGGCGTCGACGAGACGGGCGTCGATGCCAAGAGCGGCAAGACCGTGGTGCGGATCGATCCGAGCTACTTCCGTCCGACCGAAGTCGATCTCCTCGTCGGCGACGCCAGCAAGGCGCAACAGGTGCTCGGCTGGAAGCCGAAGCGCACCTTTGTCCAGCTCGTCGAGGAGATGATGGCAAGCGATCTGGCGGAAGCAAAACGGGAGGCGGCCCATGGCAAACGCACCGTTTGAGCTGAAGGGCAAAAGCGTCTACGTCGCAGGTCATCGCGGCATGGTCGGCAGCGCGCTGATGCGCCGGCTCGCGCGGGAGGACGTGCAACTCGTCACGGTCGACAGGCGCGAGGTCGATCTCTGCAGCCAGGCCGCCGTGTTCGACTGGTTCGCGAAAACGCGGCCGCAAGTGATCTTCCTCGCCGCCGCTAAAGTCGGCGGCATCGTCGCAAACGACACGCTGCGTGCCGAGTTCATCTACGACAACATCGCGATCGCCGCGAACGTGATCCAGGCCGCGCATAAAAATGGCGCCGAGAAGCTGATGTTTTTGGGCTCGTCCTGCATCTATCCGAAGCAGGCCGCCCAGCCGCTGCGCGAGGATTCCGTACTGACCGGCCCGCTGGAGCCGACCAACGAGCCTTATGCCATTGCAAAAATCGCCGGCATCAAGATGGCCGAGGCCTATCGCAGCCAGTACGGTAGCGACTTCATCAGCGTGATGCCAACTAATCTCTATGGTCCCGGCGACAATTATCATCCCGAACTGAGCCATGTCGTTGCCGCGCTGATCCGCCGCTTCCACGAGGCGAAGGTCGCGGGCGCAAGGAGCGTCGCCGTGTGGGGCACCGGCACGCCGCGGCGCGAGTTCCTCTACGTCGACGACATGGCGGATGCCTGCGTCCACCTGATGAAAAGCTATTCGAGCGCGGATCCGATCAATATCGGCACCGGCGAGGACATCACCATCGCCGAGTTCGCCCGCGTGGTCGCCGAGGTCGTCGGCTACAACGGTGAGATCGCCTTCGACACCTCGCGCCCCGACGGCACGCCGCGCAAGCTGCTCGACGTTAGCCGTCTCGCAAGCCTCGGCTGGCGCGCGAGGACATGGCTTGCAGATGGAATGCGGCAGACCTACCAGGCCTTCTTGGCGGTATCGAGTACATCGGACAAAACGAGAGACTCATGCAGCTGATAACTGCTGACGGCGCTCATTGGGCGATTGCCAGAAAGTTGCTTTAGGATCTTCCGGCGAATTCGACAGGGCTCCACGTGTTGCTTGGAGCTCGCGCACCTCCGGGCGCCGCGTGCCCGATGAAGGGCAGGCACGGCTAGACTGGCCGATAACTATAGCGAGCGAATTGGTCAGGCGCGCCTTGCGGGACGCTCTGTTTTGAACTTGAGGTAAACTGATTAAATGTGCGGAATTGTCGGCATCTTGGGGCGCGGTCCTGTCGCGGATCGTCTCATCGATTCACTGAAGCGACTGGAATATCGCGGCTATGACTCAGCGGGCATCGGGACGCTCAAAGGAAACCATATCGAGCTTCGACGCGCCGAGGGCAAGCTGAGGAACCTTGAGACACGCGTTCGCTGCCATCCGCTCTCAGGCCATATCGGGATTGGGCACACGCGCTGGGCTACTCATGGCAAGCCGACGGAGCACAATGCTCATCCGCATGCAACGGACAATGTTGCAGTCGTCCATAACGGCATAATCGAGAATTTCCGCGAGCTGCGAGCGGAGCTAAAACAGCATGGCGCCTGTTTCGCCTCTGAAACAGACACCGAGGTGGTGCCGCACCTCATTGACTTTTATCTGAAAGATGGCTGCTCGCCGCAGGAGGCAGTAAAAGCGTCGCTACCGCGGCTAGTCGGCGCGTTTGCGCTTGCAATCCTGTTCAAGGGTCAACACGACCTCATGATCGGTGCGCGCAAGGGCTCACCACTCGCGATCGGGCATGGCGAAGGCGAAATGTATCTCGGATCGGATGCTATCGCGCTCGCGCACCTTACCGGCTTGATCACCTACCTTGAGGACGGCGATTGGGCTGTGCTCAACCGCAACTTCAGCGTGGTCTACGACGCACAAGGCACAGTTGTCCGCCGGCAGGTGATGAAATCTGCCGCGTCGTCGGTTGTCGTCGACAAAGCAAACTACCGCCACTTCATGGCGAAGGAAATCCACGAACAGCCAGAGGTGATCGGGCAGACGCTGGCGCATTATGTCGATGTCGCCAGCCAGAGCGTGGCACTGCCGCAGGAGCTTCCGTTCGACTTCAACGAAATCGGACATATCTCGATCACGGCTTGCGGTACGGCAGGCTACGCCGGCCATATCGGCAAATACTGGTTCGAGCGGCTGGCTCGTATTCCGGTCGAGCTCGATGTCGCCTCCGAATTTCGCTATCGTGAGGCGCCGATGCGCAAGGGAGATCTTGCTATCTTCATCTCGCAGTCCGGCGAGACGGCCGATACGCTGGCCGCGCTCCGCTATGCCAAATCGCAAGGCCTGCATACCCTCTCGATCGTGAACGTACTGAGTTCGACCATTGCGCGCGAAAGCGGGACAGTGCTGCAGACACTCGCCGGACCTGAAATCGGCGTTGCCTCGACCAAGGCGTTCACATGCCAGCTCGTCGTCCTGGCGGCGCTTGCTGTCGCTGCTGGCAAGGCGCGCGGTGAATTGCCGGAGAGCGACGAGGTCGATCTCGTGCGAGCGCTGATCGCAATTCCGCGGCTCGTTACAGCGGCGCTTGCCAGCGAGCCGCAGATCGAGAAGCTCGCACGCGACATCGCCAAATCGCGTGACGTGCTATATCTTGGTCGCGGCACGTCGTTTCCACTGGCCCTGGAGGGGGCACTGAAGCTAAAGGAGATCTCCTATATCCACGCCGAGGGCTATGCGGCCGGAGAGCTCAAGCACGGGCCGATCGCCTTGATCGACGAGAGCGTTCCCGTAATCGTCATTGCTCCCTGCGACCGGGTGTTCGAAAAGACCATCTCGAACATGCAGGAGGTCGCCGCACGCGGCGGCAAGATTATCTTGATAACTGACGCTCGGGGAGCCGCAGAGGTATCCATGGATTCACTCGCGACGATTGTGCTGCCGGAGATGGGTACGACGTTTACGTCGATTGTCTATGCGATTCCGGTGCAGCTTCTGGCCTACCACACGGCCATCCTGATGGGCACGGACGTCGACCAACCCAGAAATCTCGCGAAATCCGTAACCGTCGAATAAGGCAAGGTGATGCGACCTGGCATTGTCGTGGTCACCGAATGCGCACAAGCCTCGGTCAGATCGAATTACGATGTGCCGCCCGGCTCCTGGCCCGATGCCACCGCATGGATTGTGCCGGTTCATAGCCCTTGCTTACGGAGGCTGAGACTCATGTGCAAATCTACGGCCAATCAGGTTGCGAGGCCGGCGTGGCGTTGCCTCCGGCAGGCAAGGAGTCGCGAAAAGCTTATCACGGCATTCCGATTGCTTGGACCTGGTCATAATTCGTGACAAACATCCAGGTTTTTCATACGGCGTGGAAGCCAGATGAACCTGACCGATTGATCCAAACGAATGCTCGTTATCGCTGAGGTGGCCCGCTATGTTTCTCCCCCTCAGCGCGGGTTTTGGACCGCATTTGGGACCGCAGCGGCCCTCGAAGTATGAGGCGCGCCTCGCTTCGAAGGACAACGTAGCACTTGCCGAGCATGGCAATCGGCGCTATCGGACGGGCTCGATCGCCAGCACGCTCACCAAACGTTTTCCGTCAAACCTCAGGTTAACTTGAGCAACTCGAGGCCAAATCGCTGGACGTCGGGGTGAGATGCTAACGCACCTCGGCCCCAATCGCAGGCTCGCGAGCTGGTCTAGCACGACATCTCACGGAGCTCTTGCCTGCCGCTCGAATGCCATGCATCTCGTCCTTCCTTTTCATTGCATGTTCGGTGCGCCCAATGAGCGAATTCGGCCACGCCACAGACAACAACCTTGTCACCGAGAATTGCCCGAGGTTTCAGTTGCTTGAGAGTCACTCCTGCCGTGCGAGCGGAATAACGCCCGAAAAACTGTGCGATTTTGCGGCAATTGCCGAAAATATGCCGGAAACGTCAGGCGCTTACAGGTTGGTCGATAGTGCCCTGATGGCAGATTCGCGGCCATGAAACTGCACTCGGCTGGCGTGAGATTTTCTCCGGAACCGGCCATTTCAAACCGAGAGGAAACTCGCCATGTCACCAGCGTCCATCGCGCATGCGTCAAATGCCAAATCGCGCATTGGCGCCATCTTACGTGCGACGAGCGGCAACTTCCTCGAGCAGTTCGACTTCTTCTTGTTCGGGTTCTACGCCAGTGCCATCGGAAACGCGTTCTTTCCATCAGGAAGCGAAACCGCTTCACTGCTTAACACCTTCGGTGTGTTCTGGTTGGGGGCCTTGATGCGACCGGTTGGCGCGATTGTGCTTGGAGCCTATATTGACCAGATTGGCCGTCGGCAAGGCCTGATCATCACGCTTTCGATCATGGCTGTTGGCACCGTCATCATCGCCTTTTGTCCCGGCTATGCAACAATCGGCATTGCCGCACCCGCGATCGTGCTGTTCGGACGTTTGTTGCAGGGCTTTTCTGCCGGCGTTGAGGTTGGCGGCGTTTCCGTCTACCTCTCCGAGATTGCCACTCCGGGCAACCGCGGCTTTTACACATCGTTTCAGTCCTCGAGCCAGCAGGTTGCGATCTTTGTCGCGGCTCTTATCGGGTATTTTTTGAGCGAAGCACTTCCGGCCGAAATGGTTGCGGCCTGGGGCTGGCGGATCCCATTCTTCCTTGGCTGCTTGATCGTTCCGCTTATCTTCTTCCTGCGCCGGACGCTGGAGGAAACTCCGGAGTTTCTGGTCATGAAGACCCACCCAACGGCCCGCGAGGTCTTTGCCTCCACAGTTGCGAACTGGCGCATTGTCATTCTCGGCATGATGATCGCGATGCTGACGACCACGACCTTCTATTTCGTCACAGTGTACACGCCTACCTTCGGAAAGCACGTATTGCAGCTGTCCTCGCAGAACACGCTCTTGGTGACGCTTTTGGTCGCCGTGACGAACTTCATCTGGAACCCAATTGGCGGCGCGATTTCTGACAGAATCGGTCGGAAGCCGGTCTTGCTGACCATTGCCGGCCTTGCCCTGGTGACTGTATATCCGGCGTTGTCTTGGCTTGTGACCGACCCAAGCTTTGGCAAGATGCTGGTAGTGGAGATGATGTTCTCGTTCTACTTTGGCACCTACAGCGGCGCCATGTTGGGCGCTTTGGTCGAAATCGTGCCGAAGCACGTTCGCACAACCTGCTTTTCTTTGGCCTTCGCACTCGCCGCAGCTCTCTTTGGCACCTTTACGCCGCTCGCATCGACTTGGCTGATCGATCGGACCGACGACAAGGCTTCGCCGGGTTTCTGGTTGATGTTTGCAGCTTTGCTCGGCATTATCGCCGCGCTCACGATTTATCCAGGAAACACCAAGAGAGTTGCGAAGCTGTCGCGATCCGAGCGGTCTAACCGGGCCGTAAGCGCGCAATTTACCACGCATTAGCAGCGCGCTCACGGGGGGACCTTCACGTCCAAGACTGAACTGAACGGGGTGCGTGGCGGTCCTCGCGGTGGTCCACGTGCCACTCTGCGGGTCACGGTTCTTCATATGCGAGTCGAGCAGTATCGGGACGAGCCGTGGCTTATGTTGACGGGAATGGCTGAGCACTATCGCCACGCTCGATTCGTTCTGTGGTCGAGCGGCGCGATGATAATGCTCGCACTTTGCGGTTACGTGAAACACGGCAGAGCTCGCGCGAGGGAGATACATCCCTCGCGCGAGCTTCACGTGCGCTGCCAAGCAAACTTAACGGGCACGTCTTGAGGTTGCATGAATTCCCCAGTGGACCGGTGTATCGCAGCTCGCAAACCTCAGCGAGCGGTCGAAAAGCTTTCAATCGTGCCTAGTGACCGACCGACGGGCCCATGCATGACCACGACCCGGGCCATCTCTGGCTCCGCTCGATCAGCCGCGACTTCACGCACCGCTAGTTTGCGCGGATGAGGTACCACGCGCAAGCTGTGCGAGCTCCGTCTCGAGCGTAGGGTTGCGCTTGAACATGGCGTCGATCAACGCTTGGGCCGGCTGCTCGGTCGCTTCCACCCACGTCGCCTTCTCCGCTCGTGCGGAGGGCGCGAAGACACGCTTGACGACGGTCGGCGACCCCCTCAGACCGCATTTGGCCATGTCATCCACGCCGGCAGTTTGAGCGCTCCATTTTACGATTGAGGCACGGGCTGCACGCAAGGCATCGATCATTGCACCGCGGCGAATTTGATTGCTTGCCTCTAACATGCTGATGAGACAAGGAAGCTTGGAACGCAGCACCTGGACTCCTCCTTCGCAGCGCCGTTCCGCATCGATCGTGCGTACTTTGAAGTCCAACGCTTTGATTGTGGAAACATAAGTAAGCTGCTGGACCCCGAGCCTCTTCGCAATGCCAGGTCCCACCTGCGCCGTATCGCCGTCGATAGTCTGCTTGCCGGTGAATATGACGTCTGGTGGGCCATATTCCTTCCCGATATTGCGAATCGCGCACGCCAGCGCGTAACTCGTCGCCAGCGTATCGGAGCCCGCGAAACTACGATCAGTGAGCAGGACAGCACGATCGGCACCAAATGTCAGCGCCTTTCGGAGAGATTCTTCGGCCGACGGCGGCCCCATTGTGAGAACAGTGATTTCGCCGCCGAACTTGTCTCGTAGCTCGAGCGCAGCTTCCAGTGCGAACAGATCATATGGGTTGATGATTGTCGGCACGCCCTGACGCATGATCGTATTCGTGACAGGATGCACGCGGATTTGTGCGGAGTCGGGGACCTGTTTGATGCAGACGATGCTGTGCATATGCTTCTCCTAAGATGTTGAGCAGGCTCCCCACGAATAGCAACTGTCATACCAGCCCAGGCATTTCGCCTATGAGAGACGAATGCAACGGCTGGCGACTGACGGTGAGACCGTTGGGGACTGCGACGGGCTGCGTAAAGCGGACGTGATCTCTCTGATCTGAGCTGCGCCATAAACGGCGCGGCCGCGATCTTGCGCTAGTTCGACACCTAATCATTTCTCATAGGGCGAATACATTGCAAGCGGACGATGACCAGCACCGGCTGACGCGAAGAGGGCTTACGCTTACCGGCATGGCCACCCCTAAGCAGAGCACATCGGTTTCGTATCCGCTTCATGGACCAGAGTACCGCCTCTTGCACGCTCTCCTACCGCGCCCGGGCGAGCGAGAGACACGCGAGCCTACTCTTTATTCAGAAGCGCTTGATCTCGATACCGTGCCTTCTCAAGGCATAGCCAATCTGGCGCGGCGTCAGTCCAAGCAAGCGCGCCGCCTTGGCCTGTACCCACCCGGACCTTTCCATCGCCGCGACTACGCGCTCGCGATCTGTGACCTTGGCGGCACCTATGCTAGGTCGGCCGGGTGGCTCTAGCGGCGTCAGTTCGGTACCGACCGGCTGATCGTGTGCCACAGGTTGTGTCGGCGGCATGCTCAGCCTTGTGGGAAGTGAGATTATCGGGCTCGGCTGTCGCGCCACTTGCTCCGGCCCGCACTTCCATAGCGTGGCCGACAGGCATTGCCCGTGCCAGCAGGCAAAATCGTCTCTTCCGATCGATGATCCGTGCGCCAGGGTCGCGGTCCGCTGCACACAGTTCTCCAGCTCGCGGACATTACCGGGAAATCCGCAATTCATAAGAACGTCAACCGCACTTGAATCGAAGACCAGAGCACGGCCGTTCTCATTGTTGAAGTTCTTCAAGAATCGAGCGGCGAGAAGCGGAATATCAGTGCGTCTATCGCGCAGCGGCGGCAGTAGCAGAGGAACCACGCTAATGCGATAATAGAGATCGGCACGAAACTCCTTCCTTGCCACCGCCTCTTCAAGATTCTTATTCGTGGCTGCAATCAAGCGGACGTCGACTTTGATCGTCTGATTGCCGCCCACCCGCTCAAACTCCTGCTCCTGAAGCACGCGCAGGAGTTTCGCCTGGAACGAGGCCGAAATCTCGCCAATCTCATCCAGAAACAACGTTCCCTTGTCGGCGAGTTCGAAGCGCCCCTTCCGCGCGTTGAATGCGCCCGTAAACGCCCCCTTCTCGTGACCGAACAATTCGGATTCCAGCACTGTCTCGGTGAGGGCTGCGCAATTCAGCTTGATAAACGGGCGTTTGGCGCGCGCTGAACGCTCGTGAATAGCCTTCGCGACCAGCTCTTTGCCGGTACCCGATTCGCCACGCAACAGAACGGTGCTATTCGATTTTGCGATCAGCTCGATCTTCTCAAGCATCGCTCGCAGCGCCGGACTGTCGCCGATAATTCCCGCGACTTGGACCTTCTTATGCTCCCGCTCATGAGGCTTGAGCTCGGACGACAGCTGCTTCTGCAGCCGGAACTCCTCGTCCAAAAGCCGCCCGCGATCGCGCACAAAGATGCAATGCAGCTTCGCCGTCTGGCCCAGAAGGCTTGCGACCATCGTCAGCAGGCGGAGGTCGTCGTCGAGCTGCGCATGCGTCCCGTTGTCTGCGATGCGGTCGATGCTCAGCGTACCCACAACTTTCTCGTCAATCTCTATGGGAACGCCGATGAACGCAACACACGTTTTACCGGCGGCGTCTAGCATCTCGACGTCCGAAGAACTGAAGATCGGCTGTAGCGCTACGTTCTCGACGATGAGCGGCCGCCCCGTCGCCACAATTTGATCAATTGCTCCTTGCGGCAAGCGCCCCCCGCAACGCGCGTCGCGCCCTGCGCTCCGGCCGTCGTCTACGATGATCTGGGGCACCCCGTCATGTTCGAACAAACATACGATGCCGCGCCGCATCTGCACGAGCGATGGCAGACGCTCGATGACGCTCGCCAGCTTGGCTTCGAGCCGGCATAGGCCGGTGAGCGTGTGCGCTATTTCAAAGATCGTGCTTAGCGATTTCTCTTGCGACGGCAGAACAGAAGCGGAAGGGCCCGCAGAAGCGGAAGGGCCCGCGTCGGAGGTTGAGTTTGGTCTTTCGCGCAGGGAAACGCTGTCCAGCATAGTGACTTCTCCGTTCTTTTCTTGATCCTCCCCATCACCTCGATCGGACTTGTTAGACTCGTGTTGCATGCCTGCCTCGATCTGACATCCAGTTCTCAGGGCGCGGGCGAGAGATGACGCCTCTTCATGGCACGCCGGCAGCACTTACAGGGATTAGATTTTCCGCTTTATTCTTTCCAACTCGCTTCGCGGATTCGCCCCGACCAACATGGCTTCCATCGATGAAGCTCAGTTAGCCGGGTTCGCCAGGGACGGATTCACTCACAAGTGTTGCCCGCCATTGATCGGCACTTCGGCGCCAGTGACATAACTCGCCGCATCTGAACATAGGAAGAAAATGACCTTGGCGACCTCTTCGGGTGTACCCACCCGGCGTAGTGGGATCTTTGGCACAAGATACGCTTCCGTGTCAGGCGACAAAATGTCCGTCTTGATTTCGCCGGGCGCGATCGCATTGACGCGAATGCCATGTGAGGCGTAATCGTGCGCCATTTCGCGCGTAAGACAAGCGAGCGCAGCTTTCGACGTGGCATATGCCGTGCCTGCAAATGGATGCACCCGCGCTCCGGCGATCGAAGTCACATTGACGATCGAGCCTGAAGCCGCTTTTAGCTCATCGAACAGACCCTGAGCGAGCAGGATGGGCGCCACCAGATTGAGGTGGAACACGCTCATCCAGGTATCGACTGAGGTCGCCAGCGACGTAAGCCGGGCACCGTTTGGCGTTTTTGGTGAGTTTCCGGCATTGTTTATCAGTCCCTGCAGCGGTGCGCCGGCAAGGCGCTCCTTTATCTGGGCAATCACGCGCGGTAGCGTCCGATGATCGCTCAGGTCGACTTCGATATAGCTATCCCCCTCTGAGTCCCATGGGCAGCGCACCGCGTCGAATGGTTGGCGCGCGCAAGAAATGATGCGCCAACCGGCTTCCGAAAACAATCTTCCGGTGGCGCGACCGATACCGCGCGATGCCCCGGTCAATACCAGCGTTTTCCGCTCACGCAGCGGACAGCCCCCTCCATCGGCGTGAATTAGACCGCGAGCGTCCGTTTCCGACGATTGAGCTGTGACCGCATTGTCATCTGGTAGACCTAGATTCACACGCGACTCCCCTCCGCTCCCCCTCGCCTGTACACCTGGTGCAGGATCCGGGCCAGAGCGATGCAGGGCCCAGGTGGCGCGCTTGTAGGACGCAAATGGCAGGTTCCGAACATCTGGCCTGTTTGCTTTTCGACACAAGCAACGCAGCAATGGCTGTCGTCGAGCTCCCGTGTGCTGCCCATTGCGTGCGCTAAGCCTTCGAGCCGAGAGGCTGGTGTTTCCAGCGCGAGCTGACTGCCTCGTCCTCCATGAGTGGTCTGTGGGTCATGCGGGCTGGACGAGATAGGTTAGCTGCCTTTGGCGGAGATCAGGATTTAATGGCCAGTTCGTCCAAGTTGCTGTCGGCCATGGTACGCGCATGCGGCGCTTGAGCAATATCGATGGGCCGCCGGCCGCGCGGTTCATCACACGTCCGGCCGAAAGGACTCTGAGAGCGGCGCATGAACAAGGCCGTCGTTCAGAAAACGAGCTGACCGCAAAAGGGTTGCCCAGCAAAGGCGATCCATCTACCGGACGCGCCTCCTTGCTGCTGGGACATTCTGACGTGACTGTCTGTTACGTCAGATTTCCCCGGACCGCCATTGCCCTGCTTTTCACCGTCTGGCCAGCGATGGCGGATTTGGCTGGTGGATGACAGAACCATAACCTTTCCGCGCGGCTCGACTTACACAGGAGGGCCCGAAGCATTGCGGGGCAAGGCCGCCGGCGCCCGCGGGCATTGGCCTTACGCTTCGCAGGTGTTCGCCCTCCCACCGCACCGCATTCGTGGTGGTGCGCCGGTCAGCCGCCGCTTGCGGGACGGAAGTCGCCATCCACCGATCCTGCGAGACGTTGCGAAACGCGATGGTGTCGAAGCCAGCAGTATGGAGACCGATGATCTAGCCCTCCATTGCTCAGGCTCACATTCTGGCGCTTCATGAAGCCGCGAAATGCTCGTATGGGTTATCGATCATG
The DNA here is from genome assembly GCF_023074075.1 of Bradyrhizobium sp. 138. Taxonomy (GTDB): domain Bacteria; phylum Pseudomonadota; class Alphaproteobacteria; order Rhizobiales; family Xanthobacteraceae; genus Bradyrhizobium. The sequence goes on from NZ_JADPKT010000015.1 coordinate 29,506, forward strand.
GTCAAGTGCTCCGGCTTGCTCTGGTCGAATTCAATAATCCGTGGCACGAGCAGACGGGCATAGCGCGTGAAGGCGCTGGTGGGGGGAAAGCGGATCACTGTAGCGCATCGCGCAAGAAGATACATGTCGATGAGAGCGGAAGCTCCACCTTCAATTCCCATTTCCGCACTATGCAACGGCCCTGCCCGATCGGCCTGGAACCGTTTTGGTACGGCGAAGACATCGGGAAACAGACCCGATAGTCGATCGAGCACCTGTGCACTGTCCGTGCACAGGAAGACCTTTACAGGCTTTGGATATGGCAAAGCCTTGGCTTTACGGATTGCCATGCAGACCTGACGAAGGGCGAGCTCCGAATCGGCCCAGTACGGCGCATGCTCCATGATATCTTCGCCATTGCCATGCCGAACATGAACGCCAATGATGCTGTGGCCGTTAAAGTGTTCCTCATACAAGGCGTCGATCCGCGCTTGAATCTCAGACCTGAGCTTGATGTTCCGAAAGATCAGTCGTTCGGCTTCCTCGCCACAACGCCACATCAGGCAGGCGTCACAGACAATGGTGTTGGCTTCGTTATCTTCTCTTGCCTGGAACAGCTCGGTCAGTTCGTCACGTTCTTTGAAGATCTGCTCATCCGGACGATTGATGCAGTCGATCGATGGCCTATTCCACCACCGCGGGAAAAACGGTCCGGGAAACGAGAGCTGGTTGATCCGGTCATCGCAAATCACCGGGACCCCAGCGATGTCCTCAAGCGGCTCGAAGAACACCGGAAAGGCGTTGCTGAACGGTTGGTCGATGTAGCAGGAACCGCGCCAGTCAACGACGAGCGTCCGCCCGGTCCGCTGCGCGTACGACCAGGCTGACGCCAGCGACCAGAGGCAGTCACCAAAGCCGGTACGCCTGCGCGAAATAACAAAGCGTTCCTTCGTCAAGTTATCAAACCCTTCTCGTTGCGCAAGATTAGTTTTGTGTGGCGCACCTACTCTTGCGATTCCGATCCACGCCAATGGACGGCTGGTCACCTGGACGCAAGGCGATCAACCCGGAAGCCCTCCTCCACGGCACCGCGATTGGCAGGTCATGCAAGAGGCGTCCAAGGAGCCCTCTTCCGCATTGCCCACCTTTTACGACCGCGCAGTCTGTGACGGATGCAGCCGAATACGGCGCAGATCCCAGAGCCCGCGCAGTTCGTTCACGAGAGCTTCTCGCCTAGTCCTGTCAGAAGTGACCCTGGCGAGAAGATCGGCAAGAACAGCTTCCTTCTCAATTTGCATCAGCATGTCGAACAGGTCATGCGAGACGCGCACGCTGTCCTGGCTGGAGTGACCCATGCGGATCTCGCAGACTGTCTCCTGGTGTTCTCGGCCCGCATGAGCGCGAACCCGGTAAAGAGATACATGGGGCGGCAGTGATACGGCGAGTGCAGTCCAGCTTTCGAGCGTTGTTGCCCGCTTCTTGACGAGGAATGACCCGACTACAAGACCATCCAGCTCGGTCGATAAAAACGCCGTAATCGCATCGGCAACGGAATCTACGATCGGTTCGGCATTGTTGTTGAAGGACGTATTAAGCAGAATCGGGACGCCTGTCCGGCTCTTGAACGCATTGATGAGTTCCCAATAGGCGGCATTGTTCGTGCGGGAAACCGTCTGCAGCCGAGCCGTACCATCGATATGCGTGATCGCGCCTAGCAAAGCACGCTTGGATTCGCGCACGCGAACGACGAAATTCATGAAGGGATATTCTGCGCGACCATCCGGCAACTCAAAGAACGCGCCCGCATCCTCCTCCAGAACCGATGGCGCAAATGGTCGATAACTCTCGCGCTTCTTGACCATCGCATTGATCCGGTCCTTGTTCGCCGCGGGCCTCGGGTCGGCAAGAATACTGCGGTTGCCGAGCGCACGAGGGCCGAACTCCGATCGGCCCTGTACCCACCCGATCACGGCGCCATCAGCCATCCACTCGGCTGCTCTGGTTGCGACGTCAGAGGTCCGTTCAATCTCGAGGTGTCCGGCCCATCCCTTCAGTTCCTGTTCGATGCTGTCGTCGCTGCCGACATCTGGCCCCCAATAAACCGCCTGTAGTCGCTCGCGAGGCGCAGGCTGGCCGGCCTCGTTCGACACCATCAGTGCCGCGCCCAATGCGCATCCGGCGTCATGCGCAGCCGGCTGAACGAAGATGTCTTCGAACAGGCCTGAATACAGGAGTTTTCCGTTCAGCGTGCAGTTGTGAGCCACCCCGCCAGCCAGGCACAACCGTTTCATTCCAGTCGACTCACGGTAATGCCGAAGAATGTGAAACACGATCCGCTCCAGCGCCTCCTGCAACGATGCGCTCACATCTCGATGCTGTTGCGTGAACGGCATCCCCTTTCGCCGGACCTCAATATTGCGCAGCAATGCCGGACCGATACGGTCGAGGTGAACGCGGTAGCCACCGTTTGCGGAAAGCTCATAGAATTGGGAAAAGAGCTCGCGATAGCGTGCGGGATCTCCGTAAGGAGCCAGTCCCATAACCTTATACTCGTCGAACAGGCCGTAGCCGAGATATCGGATCGTCTCCAGATAGAACAGTCCGAGAGAGTTATTCTCTGGAAACGTCATAAGCTCGGTCATTTCGGTGCCCGACCCGACCGCCAACAGACCCGACAGGAAGTCGCCACAACCGTCGATCGCGAGGACCAGGCTTTCTTCAAAACCCGACATCGCCAGAGCGCTCACGGCGTGGGCCTGATGGTGGCCTACGAATGACACCCGCGAAGGATCAACTTGGGTACCGAACTCCGTGGCTAGAAGGTGCCGTAACAGCAGATTGGCATCTAGCGGAATTGAGATTTCCGGTTGTGAGATGAACAACCGTTCGAGCATCGCATTGCAATAGGCTTCAGTAGCGTAGAACGCAATACGATCGACGTCGCGAAGCTCCACACCCGCGGCTGCAAGACAGTATTCAATCGCACTGCTCGGGAGCTTGTTTGAATGTTTGATCCGGTTGAGGCGCTCCTCTTCCACGGCAGCGAGCACGCGCCCGTCCTTGACAAGTACCGCGGCGCCGTCGTGCAGAAACGTGTTCGGTAGTCCGAGGGGGTTTTCATAGACCCTGTCGAGGCCGCCACTCAATCCTAGACACAGCATTTTGTTCTCCGTTAATCCTGAGAGGCCTGTTGGCCTATTTCGTATCGCTTGCTTTGGGAGTAGGCCGCACGTTGCCGCGGGGCCGATCAGGCATCGCTAGCTGACGAGACGCCTATAAGCGTCGCACGCGATTGGAAGTTCGCTGCGCCCGATATCCCATCTCGCACACGCGATGCTTCGCTTTAGGTTTTGTTCCTCTCACCGCATCAGGCGCTGCCGAAGCAGCACGGCCGAGACCAGGAAGGGAAATGCTGCGTAGATGCAAAGTGCGCCCACATGTAATCCGACGCTGTCGACCGGTCGACCAAGCATTGCTGGACGAATGAGATCGACGGAATGAGTCAGCGGCAATAAGGCCGCGATGCGTTGAAATGAACCGGGCAACTGGCTCATTGGGAAGATGGTCCCGCTCAAATACATCATGGGCGTGAGAATGAGCGACTGGTAGAAGATGAAATAGTCGTGGCTTGGTGCAAGTGCTGAAACGACCATTGCGAGGCTCGCGAAAGTAACGCCAGTGAGGGCGATGGCTGGTAACGCATAGGGGATAGATGACCACTCTGCGTAACCCAGCGCGACGGCGACAATCGTGATCGCTGTCCCGGCGAGCAAGGCCTTGCTCGCTGCCCATGCCACTTCACCGAGAACAATGTCGCCGAGCGTAAGGGGCGTACAGAGCACTGCCTCCCACGTGCAATTTGTCTGCATGCGAGCGTAAGCCGCATAGATCGTTTCGAAGGTTGCGGAGACCATCGCGCTTGTAGCGACCATGCCAGCCGCCAGAAACGAGATGTATGAGGTCCCCTCAACACCACCTATGATCATTCCAAGGCCAAACCCGAGACCGAACAGAGAGCTCATCGGCTCGGCCAGATTCCCAAGAATCGATGCCAGAGCGACTTTCCGCCAGACCAAAAAATTGCGGCGCCATACCGCGATCCAGTTCCATGGATTAGCAGGGAGCGCCGGCGCAAAACGTTGCCACATCGTTCAGTCCTTTATCTCTCGCCCGGTTAGCCGCAAGAAGACATCCTCCAGATTTGGAGGACGCTGCAGAAAGCGGAGATCCGTGCGGTTGGCAAGCCGGAGGCGCACCTGCTCTGGATCCGTGACATAGCAGAAGAGCGTCTCCCCGCTCACCTCAGCGCGCTGCACTTGTGGTCTGACCAGCGGCAGCAGTTCATGCGGATTACCGCCGTAAATCTCGATTACTTGGCAGCCGATCTGCTGCTCGATCAGCGCGTGAGGCTGACCTTCGGCGATCTTACGGCCGTGCTCAAGCACGCACAGGCGGTCGCACAATCGCTCCGCCTCTTCCATGAAGTGGGTGGTGAGAAGGATCGTTTTGCCGCGCGCTAATAGCGAGCGCAAGCGTTCCCAGATCAGGTGACGGCCGTGCGGATCAAGGCCGGTCGTCGGCTCATCAAGCACCAAGAGCTGCGGGTCGTTAATGAGGGCCCGTGCCAACGTCAGGCGTCGCCTCATGCCGCCGGACAGTTCGGAGACGCGGGCATCCGCCTTGTTCTCCAGGCGCGCGAATTCGAGCAGTGACGGCGTGACCGCTTTCACCTCAGCCGCGCTCATGGCGAAGTAGCGCCCGAAAACGAGCAAGTTTTCGCGCACCGTGAGCTGAAGATCAAGGTTATCGAACTGTGGGACAACCCCGATCCCCCGGCGCGCCAAGCGCGCCCTTGCCGGCACTGGCTCGCCGAGCACGCATATCTTACCTGCGTCGGGCGATGCAACGCCCAGGATCAAACGCGCAAGCGTGCTTTTACCCGCGCCATTTGGTCCCAGCAGACCGAAGCACTCTCCCGGCGAGACCGTAAACGAAAGAGCGTCCACGACGACCCTGTCGTCATAGAACTTGCTCACCTGGAAAAGGTCGACTGCCGCGGTTGACATTTGCTTACGCTATCGCGACGGACGTTGTTCGCGCCGCTTCCTCGCTCCCGCGCTTTTTTGTCCAAAGCAGGCCGTCACACCATACGTGATCGACGCGTCCCCACTGGCACGCGGCGGCAGCATCCGGGAAAAAGCCGCGTCCATGCAGATTGGCGCTGGTATTGCAAAGCAGCGGAATGGCTGTGAGCTTCTCGTACTCGACGAGAAGCTCGGCCACTTTATGCTGAGAGGTTCTGGAAACGGTCTGTAGACGAGCAGATCCATCGAGATGCACGACGGCGGGAATTTTGTCTCGCCATTCCGGTCGCGTCTGGTGATCGAACAGCATGTACGGATCGGGTATTCCAGGGCTAAAAATCTCCGCCGCACGATCCTCCAGGCATATCGGCGCTACGGGCCTGAAATGCTCACGAAGTTTGATGTCGTTGAGATGATCTTTCATTCCTTCCCAGCTCGCAGCCGCGAGAATGCTTCTGCCACCCAAGGCTCGTGGTCCGAGCTCGGCCCGCCCGGCAAGGAAGACCACCGGCTTGTCGGAAGCGAGGATTGCCGCAAGTTCGCCCATAGTGCAGGGCGCGGCCTCCCATTCGGGCGGGACTTCGCTGGGACGCACCGCCGGTCCACTGTAGACCGACCATTCCAGAGCTCTAAAGCCTTGCTGTGCCGCCAGTCCAGAGCAAGCAGCACCAATGGCTGAGCCGCTGTCGTTCGGAAAGGGCGGCACCCACACGACATCGAACAGGCCGGTCGCACGAAATGCACTATTCCACTTAATATTCAGGCCACAGCCGCCGGCTATGCAGAGGTTACGCGCCCCCGCAAGATCCGAATGCCGCTCCACAACATCAGCAATGGTGCGAACCAGCAGACGCTCTAGAAAGACGTGAAATGACGCAAGGACGTCTTCGGCTTTCTTTTCCTTCAATCGCATTGCGCACGCATCGAAGAAGTCGTGCAGAGCTTCAAGTGGCGTTTGTGAGCTGTTGACCTTTTCAAGCTCAGGACAAGCGCGCTCAGCATCCGTGACGAAGTGCGCCTCATAAAGTTCCTGAAACGTCTTAATGCTGTTCTCGTCGGGCGATCCCAGCGCGATATAGGCCATCAGCTTGCCGGCAATACCGAGATCCCAGCTGGTCCGGTCTGCCCGCCTGTAAGGTCCAAAGTGATGTCCTGCCGTCGCATAGGCGTGACCTATCATCGGAAACAGGCACTCGATGAACCGGATGCCGTGGGGGTCGACATAGTAGAGGCGTGGAAACATGCAGCCGTCCCACACCAAGCAGAAAGCAGATTGTGCGGATTTGGCAAACGAGCTGGCGCAGTATGCGGATGCTACGTGCCCGGTGACATGGGGATAGCTTTGATAGGGATATAGCTTCCCATCAAGCATGAGGCCGATGCGATCGCGGGACGTCAGGGGGCTATCGCCTTGCCGTTCGACATACGGCGCGCCCTTGAGCTTGATGGTCGTCGTCCCACTAAGGACTTCAAACTGCGACTCGAACTCTCCATCCCAGCCATCAATCACGAACTGATCAACATCGCTCGGATCCAGCCCGTGCTCCGCCAAGGCACTAACAACGGCATCCAGGTTGTCAATGGTTTGATAACGCGGATTGTTGTTCAGCTTCTCCTGTTCGACACAAAACACCACCCGGCCGTCCTCGATCAGAGCGACTGCCCCGTCATGCGTCAACTTGATACCGCAGATACGCATAGTGGCTCCTTTCAAGCTCGGCCGTTAGGACGGATCGAAGATCGCTCCGGATTGCGGAAGCGGACCAACAAGCAGTCTTCGTCAGCCGACTGCCCCTGGCACTGCACGCGTTCGACCTCAATAAGCGCTTCAGTCAACATCGTGATGACTGTCTCGGCGCCAGCGACATGCCCCCATCGCCTGCAGGTGGCATCACGTGCAGATCCGAAGATCAGATGCCCACCTGGAGCAAGCATTTTCACCATCTTGTCGATTGCGGTACGCATCCGTCTCATGTCTTCGAGATAGTAGAGAACTTCGGCGACCACGATCAGATCGAACAGCTCTTCGGTCGAGAACTGCAGAATATCGGTCGCCGCCCAGCTGATATGCGACCACCTCTTGGTCCGCTGGACCGCTCGACCGATTGCTCGCGGCATAACATCGATGACGGTGAGCCGTCTGCAGTGAGGAGCAAGCTTCTCTGTGAATGCACCGGCCGCGCACCCGATCTCGAGGCCGGTTGAGACGGTGCCGTTCGACAGCGATAGCCGTAGCAATTGGGTGTGACGCTCACGTTCGAACGGATTGTCGTCAAGCCGCCACGGGTCATCGTTAGTCAGCTCCCGTTGCAACGATTGATATGTCTTGTCCACGCTCACCACTCAATCCCCAACAAAGCTGTCAGTCAGTCTCGGCCGCAATGCTATCAGACGTGATCAGCTGCGAGGGAGCGCGCGAAAGTCCTGCCCCGCGAATTGAGCCAGGCGTTTCCGATGCCGGGTTAAGGCTTGGTCCAGTTGTGGCGTCTTCGATCGAGGCCTTCGATTCGTCAACGTGTGATGATTTCGCTACTTTGCGCGAGAGCCAGTCGCTGTTGCTCAAGGTACAGAGCGCATAGGCTTTCATCGGGAGCAGGAGGAAGATGTTGATCGGGGTGTGCAGCGAGAAGCCGATGAATCGAAGCTCGCCGGCACGAAGGGCCGCCACGCTGCATCGAATCATGGTCATCCCGACGATGGTCAGACCGGTCCACCAGGGCACGGTGCCGGTGAGCGCGAGCTGAGCGAGCGCGGCAATCGATGAGATGGCGAGCAGCAGCGGCCCGAGGTTCTGTCCCAGCACGTCGAGCGTAAGGTACCGGTCCAGGCCGGGCAACAGGTGCAAACCCAGCAGCGTGTCGCGGTAAGTGCTCCGCGCCCAGCGGAGCTGTTGCCGAAGATACGGCAAGAGCCTGTCCGGGACCACCGTGGCGGCGATGGCGTCCGGAACGTACTCGGTTCGAAACCCTGCCTTGAGCATGAGGATCGTCAGATGGCGGTCCTCACCGAAGTCGCTCGGCTTTCCCCGGAAGAACTGCGTCTCGTACTGGTCCAGCAGCGACAGCAGCGCGGAGCGGCGGTACATGGCACACGGCCCGCAGCAGCACATGACGGCACCAAAGCGCGTCTGCGCCGCGCGCTCCTCGTTGCAAGCCAACCAGTACTCCATGTCGATCAATCGGGTCAGCCAGCTGTCGTTCCGGTTGCTGGCCGTCAATTGCCCCATGGCCGCGCCGACGGCCGGATCCTGCATCTTGCGTACGAGCTTGCTGACCACGTCGCTGGCGAGTTCCGTGTCGGAATCGACATTGAGCACGAGATCGCCGAACGACCGGCGTATCGCTGCGATCTGCGCCTTGCGCTTTCCAACGTTGCTTGGCAGCAGAATGACGTTGAACCTCGGGTCATATGCATAGCTCCCATGGACCGGGGCCACTGCAGCCACATTTGCAGAGCCGTCATCGACCACATAGACCTGCAATCGCCCTGGGTAGTCCTGGCTTGCGAGAGACTTCAGGCAGGCCGCCAGCGTGCGCGGGTCCTCGTTGAAGCAGGGCACGATGACATCCACGCTGGGCAGAGCACCGGTGTCGACCGGGTCGTACGGCGGCAGTGAGGCGTCGGTTCGCAGCGCATAAAGCGCCTGCGCGCTCTTATGGACGCTGGAGAGCAACGCGTAGGAGGCAACAGCAACGGTGCTGATGGTGGCAAGCAGGGTCATGGGAATTGATCTATTCAGTGAGTTTGAGGAAGCGACCGGATTGCGAATCCACGGTCACGCAGTGCTGGAATGAGCTGGGCGAGCGCCGTCACAGTCTGGTCGCGCCGACCAGAGTAAGGGCAGCGTTCCAACTCGTCGGGAGGGCACCCGTCGTGCAGGAGCACGATTGCCCCCGGCCGGACCGAGGCCAGCACCGCGGCAACAATTGCCTCGCCGCCAGGACGAGACCAGTCTTGCGGGTCGACTGACCAGTGCAGGGCTACCAGTTCGGCCTTCGCCGAAGCAGCGAGGGCCTCCTTGGTCCATATCCCATACGGCGCACGCATGTGCCGCACAGAGGCTCGGGGGCAGGCCATTCCGATGACCTTGTTCGTCGTGAGGATCTCGTATTCCACCTCATCCGGCATGCATTTGGATAAATCCGGGTGCGTCATTGTGTGGTTTGCGATTTCGTGCCCTTCTGCAATGATGCGCTGGATGAGCTCCGGCTGACCTGCTGCATATCCACCGATCACGCAGAAGGTGGCGGGGGCCCGATGCTGCGCCAGCACATCTAGGATAGCCGGCGTGCAATGCGGGTTGGGCCCATCATCAAATGTCAGATAGACGCAGTGCTCTCCGCCGGGGTCGGCGTAGTCGCTCCGCGCTTTAGTTTCGTCGTCTGCGAACGTCACAGTTCTGGCCCGTTTCGTTCAATCATCTCACCGGCCGGCCATTCGCTCATTGGCCTCGCGATCGGCAGAACGAGGACGACCACGTCCTCCACGCGCGTCGGAGGCACAGTGAGATAGATATCCGGACGAGTGGACCGGACACGGAGCCCTGGCAAAACAGTCGCCAATCCCTGTCGCCCGAGCAGCCTGGTAATATGTTTCTGCAGGGCGGATCGGACCGTGCCAAAGCCGAACGGCACGCCAAGATCTCGCAATACGGGATACATCACGCGGATGGAATGGCTGATGCCGAGCCCCTCGAGATCCGGGCGTACCCCGTACAATCCGAGTTCAGCCACAAGCAGATCGACCTCACCAACTTTTATGAAGCGGCGCAGTGCGCCGATATGAATCGCGACGCCACGATCATCGTAGCCGATTGCCCGAATCTCAGGCCTTGCGCCGGCCCAGCTTCGATGATCTTCAAAGGGCTTTGCATTGAATGCCCCGGTCGGACCATAGGTCTTCCGGAAGAAGTCGGACAATTCAATATGGTCAGCAAGTTGAAGCTCATTCTCCCAGCACAGCCTCCAACGAACTGGATGGCGCGCCGAAACACCTCGTGTGGATCCGGGCGCGATCATTTTCATAGAGAGTAATTCCTATTCATTATCTGGCTCCTGACGCAGGCCAGCAGTTCGCTACGCTCGAAAGGCTTGCTCAAGAACTGGACTCCAGCTTGCAGGACTCGCCTCATGTCGTCTTCGGAGTTGTCTGTGAGCAGAACGGTGGGAATCGCGCCTCCGGATGCAGCCAGATGATGGAAAAGCTCAAAGCCACTCATCACGCTCGACTGCATGTCCGCGATCAAGCACGACGTGATCAAACGGCGGCCCGATTTCAAGAATTCGTCTGCGCTCTCGAAGGGTTCGGGTACGTAACCCGCAGAAAACACCATATCTGTCAGAGCTTCACGCACTGACCGATCTGCATTCACAATGGATACGACGTCGAGCGTGTGCGCAACTCGCATCAGATTCGCCAAGGACGCCTTCGCCTGCATGTTCCGCACGATTTCTCCGCAGCAAGGACGTAATCGGATGCGACCAAAACACATTTGGCACTCGCAACCGAAGGGGTTCAACTGGAGGGAAATCTACGGCCAGGTTGAGCGTTCGCTCAATTCTACGGCGGTACACGGCCGGTATAGAATGGGTTGGCGAAGCCATACGAACGTTTGCTCGTCCTATACGGCCACGCACATTTGCGGATCCCCACCGTGCTAGCTCGCCGAGATATGACTTGCGCAACACGCGCGAAACTGCGACCGCACGGTCCAGATGTCTTGATCGATCCCTGGCGCTGGGCTGAGACGCGCTAAGATTTGTAACCATTCTGATAGATCTGACATCTCGCTAAACTATCCTTTGCTATCCTCATTCGGTACAAATGGTAAAATCGATTGTATCGATCGAACACATTCATACCGTGGATCACTCAAGATTATGCGTTTCAAGGGCCTCGATCTGAATCTCCTCGTCGCGTTCGACGCCCTGGTGACGCAAGGCAATCTCACTGCGGCGGCAAGAAGCATCAACCTCAGTCAACCTGCCATGAGTGCTGCCGTCGCGCGGCTTCGCACTTACTTTCGCGATGAGCTATTCACGATGAGGGGCCGGAAGCTTGTCCCAACGCCGCGGGCTCAAGCGCTCGCAGTCCCGATTCGCGAGGCTCTCGCTCACATTCAGCTCTCCATCATTTCTCCGGACGGCTTCGCTCCGTCTCAATCGAATCGGCGATTCAGAATCATCCTGTCCGACTTCATGACTGTCGTGTTTCTTCGACGAATCGTGGACCGCGTGGCGCGGGAAGCTCCGACAATCAATTTCGAGTTGCTGCCGCCCGTAGAGGAACCCGATGAACTTCTCCGGCGCGGTGAAGTCGATTTCCTCATGTATCCGGAGATGTTCATGTCAAGTGCGCATCCCAAGGCGGCACTGTTCGAGGACACTTTCGTTTGCGTGGGCTGCCCGATGAACAAGCAGCTGGCGCCGCGACTTACGTTCGAGAAGTACATGTCGATCGGACACGTGGAAGCCCAGTTCGGGCGCTCCCTGAGGCCCTCCTTCCACGAATGGCTCTTGCTCGAGCATGGTTTCAAGGTACGCACCGAGGTCGCTGTGCAGGGTTTTGGTATGATTCCGCCTATGATATTGGGCACCAATCGTATAGCGAGTATGCCCTCAAGATTGGTCAGCCATTTCGCAAACACGATGCCCCTGCGGGTCATCGAACCTCCGCTGCGACTTCTCACATTCACCGAGGCCGTCCAATGGCCCGCCATTCACAATACTGATCCTGCAAGCATTTGGATGCGCAACATGTTCTTCCAAGAGGCATCCATGATGGTCTCTCCGTCCGAGACCAACCAATGTCACGGATCGTTCTAGGATTGTTCGGCCGTTTGCGACCTACTCTTCGTTAACCAGATCTACGCCAGGCTCGAAGCTCCGGTCCTCGCTGGTGTTCGGATTGGCGCGCTTGAGCGTAGTTTGATCGGGTCGGCGGCGCTATTGATAGTCGCGCTGGCGTGACGATCTTGCGGGTCATACAGCTCATTCGGAGGCGCTCCGCAATGACTTTCCGCTGATCCGACGGGCTGCATCGCACTGTTCTACATGAGCTGAGCTCAGAGCTCGCGAAATGATCCGGCCAGTCAGGTGAACGAGGTCGGGCCTCGGCACTAAAATCCCTTGAATCGTTCACCGCATCAGGTTGTAGACCAAGACCTGCGATCGAGGCTGCAAACGTGGGCACTGGCAGCGCACCCGCACCGCTCTTCGCCTGCCGGTGGGCATTCTCCTTGCCGTCTAATGTCCCGGCGATCGCAGCAGTAATGCCGAAGCACGCCAGTAGCTAGACGCCTCTTGGCGGGCCGCCCCACAGGGCCGATGCCGGCTCGTTCGCGTCGAACCAACTAGTTCTGCCGAACGCCAACGCTGTCCACAGTCGCCCGGAAAGCGCAACGCGAGCTGGCGTAACTCGGGAGAGCGGAACCTGCAGGTGAGAGGTCTGCGCAAGGTTGGCATGGAGGTTGGGACACGTCATCTCAACGGCGCTTGTCTTACTCTTGTTGTACTCGACCCGGCATGACGGAGCGCAACCGCAAACTCGCTGATCGCAGGATCAACCTGAATCCACCCGCCGTGAGCTCGCGGCATTGTCCCGCTGCGCGTGCTGGGGGGATGAGCCTTTATGATGAGAGGACGGCAACTATGCCAATGTCCGGCGCACGGAATGGCTCGCCGCTCCCATTCGCCAAGCCCTGCTCCACCCACAACTTTTGATCGTTTCGGGCGATATGGTCAATCCAGCCACATCGGATCGCGGGTGCAGGGTCATCCTTTCGGATCTCGCGACAGTCGTGTTATTGTCGAAAGTGTCGTGGCGCGCGGGATGCCGCCGCCGTTAGTCCCGAGTTGCGGCCCCTCTGCTGACCTCGAAGAGCTACTTCGGTGCGGTAACATGATTTGCCTATCTTACCCAAAGCATCTATGTCCAGCGCTCGCACACCAAAGCGATACTGTTCGAGGATGAAAGTGTGGACGAGCAAGCCATTACCCGCGACAGCTGGACTGTGCTCGCAACACTGATCCGGCTCACGTCTGGATATGCGAGTTATTGCTGTAGGAGTTATGGCACGTCGTTGTTTTCGCGGCCGCGCGGCGCCGGCGGCCTGTTGACCCGCTTTGAGCGCCTCCACGTCCAACGGATACCAGAGCGATCCTTCGAGGCTCGGTCCTCAATCGCAAGACGTTTCGCCAGCCGCGCGAGGCGCGCTTACGTTGAGATCCATGCCGGGAATGGTTTTGCGGCCCGCCTCTCTCATTCTACCGATGCTTTGCGTCGCAGACTTGCGCCGTTGAAGAGCAGCAATCATCTTGTGGCATTCCAAAACCCGATGTTGCCATGCGCGAACAACGCCTTCGCGCCCGCGCCGTGTCGAAAACGCTGTTAGGCGCCGATCGGGCGGCCTCGCCACGATGTGGTGGTACGACTAATCTGCGATGATTGATCAATCAACGCCCGGCTCGACATAGACATCACAGCAAGGATTCGACCGGAAGAGGACCATCTGATCGGATCAGTACTGTGCCTGGACCGCCCTTCGTCAAGCTGTGGCTCAAGAGCAAGCGGGGCTGCATGTACCTGCTTTCGCTTTCGCGTGGCGATCAGACAGCAGATGCCCACTGCTGCGGTAGCATCCAGCAGAACTTGCACAGTTTCGGTTAGGGCAGTGTTGGACAAAAGGGAAGCAAACGCCGTGTTGCACAACGGCACCACACGAACGTCCTGTCACATTCTTTCGCGCACGTCGCCGCTCCGTCTCCTTTTTGCCGCACCACAGCCAAACGGCTTCGTCACGTGCGGCGCCGGTGCGACAATCAAAGGAGCTTACTCTTGGATAAGCCGAGCGGAGTCTACGATCCGGAGGATCTCGCGAGCTTGGGAAACCTTTTTGATCGAGCAATCGCGTCTTTACCAACGTGCATGCGAACCAGCGAGAATCGCGTGGCGATCGCCAGACTTGTGATGCAACGCGCAGCGAGGGACGAATTGGCGTCGCTGGCGAACTTGATGCTTGCACTTGTCTCGGCCGCTTGATCAACAGCATGCGCTCAGTCCTCCCGGGGTTCGCAGCGAGAGACCATCATCTAGATCATTGAAATAACTTGATTCTCACGTGACGTCAGGTTGTAGGCTTGCAAATTGAGGACCATGACAAACGCCACACCACGACGGCGCCGATGGCGCATTGGAGAACTTGCAGAGGCGACCGGCGTAACGGTACGCACTCTGCATCACTACGAACATACCGGGTTGTTGACGGTCTCGGAACGTACCGATGGCGGTCACCGCATGTACGATCGTGAAAGCCTACAACGCGTCTCTCAGATTCGCGCGCTACGTGAGCTCGGCTTCTCGCTTCCTGAGATCCGCAAAGCCATCGAGGGGCGGACATCTCTCACGGACCTATTGCGCAACCATCTGGAGCGAATTGAAGTTCAAGTCGCGCGGGCGACACTATTACGGGATCGATTGCGCAATATGACGACGCAAGGTGAGACAGAAGTCAGTGTCGACGAGCTGCCGGCCACGTTAGATGCAATGTCGCGAATTGAGGAGCGTACCCCCTCGGCCATCTGCACGTGTGCCTCTAACGCTAGCCGCGAAGATCGGTGGCGGAAGATTCGGGACGAGCTGCGTAGCTGCATGGATCGGGGCGAGCCTCCATGCAGTGAGCGGGCAAATGCGGTCGCGCGTCAGGCCCGTTCGCTGCTGACTGAGATCGCAGGAGTTGACTCGACTGTCTCGATGATACTTAAGGTGCTGACGCGATTGACCGAACCACACAATCTCGCCGGCTGGGATGCGAGCCTCATGCGATACCTGGATCTCGCTCTCGCCGCGCTGGAGGACCAGCTGGGAAAGAGTTGACGCACGCGGTTGCCCGCGACTCGGTTACTGCAATGTCTCTAAACGCCAATGAAGTGATGCTGATCCTTGTCTGACTGAGGATCGTTGGCCCGTAGCAATTCGCCTGCGAATCTGCGTTGTCGGCACTCTTTGGGGTTCTTCGCTCTGTGGATTTTGGCAATCGCCCTCGACGAGCACCCTTCGAAGTACTTGATTCGCACGTAGCGTCACATTGTACCTTCTAAACGTATCGACGCAGCGGCGGGGCGACCGACAGAGCGTCGGCTAGGCCGACGGAGACTCCAATGATCAGCATCACTTTCGGAAATTCCCGGTGAGAGCGCCGGCGACTGCGCAAATGGCACGCTCTTTACCTTTATGCCGGACTCGACGACGAATGCTGCAGGGGCAGCCGCTGTCGCCAAGCTCTAGGGTACGAGCCTATCTGCCGCGGTTGCACGCTCTAGATGCCGCAGTTCAAGCATGGGCAGGCGCGGTCAAACGGACGGGCACCTTCGAAGCCACACGGGTCGCTGCGGTCCCTACTTCGGGCTCAATCGACACGGCCATTGCCACGGTTCGATTCGACTTCAAGGGAGACAATGCCGCTTCTGGGGTCATCGTTTACCGCTGGCGCGACAATACCGTCGAAGCGGTCGCGCAGACCTGACCGCCCGCACCAACACCGCACGGAGCGTTCGAATGATGAACCATCCTCGACATAGCGATTACGCGCTGCTCACGTGCGTCGCAGTCGCCGCAGTCGCAGCATTTCTCGCCCTCGCGGCAATGCTATCAAAGCTGTCGTGCACGCCCGAACGGCCGCCCGAAGAGTACGTTCCCATTCGCCTGGTGCCACTAGAGTGAGCATCATTTCCACATTCGTAAGGCCGACGAACATCGGTGACTTCTTCCAGCTAGTGAAACTGATGCGCACCTCGCTCTCGGGAGTGAGCTGCCAGGACCTCTTTAGAAGGAACGTAGCTTGTGGCAAGATGTCAGTCGTGCGCAGTCTGTCTGCGGATTACGCGAGTTCAAGCCAAGCGTTAGCAGCGCTGTTCGGCCGAGTGGACGTGGCGTTGCCTCCCCTCGTGAAACAGGTATTCGCTGGAATAACGCCGCGCGCCGCCTGATCCGTGCTGATCGCTGCCGGACTTTGAGACGGGCTCTGATCCGGTGCGGCGCTTAGATCTGAGCCCGCCTATGGCACCCCACCCCTCACATTCATGCACGCCTTGCGCTTCCCGGCTCCGAACACAGCGCGCGCATCACGTAGGCTCGATGAAGGCCGTCAACTGCTCTCGCCGACAAAAGGGAGAACACCAAATTGGATGCAAAACTGCAAACTATGCTTTCCTCGCTCTCGCCGGTGGCCCGCGAATTGGATGCTCTGCCGTCCGGGCGACCCACCCTGGATAATACTTGCGTGAAACTGAACACGAATGAGAACCCATTTCCTTTGCCAGCCATCGTGATGCGAAGCGCAATTGCAGCTCTTGAGGTGCAATACCGCTATCCAGAAGACGATAATGTCAGCTTGAGGCAAGCGGCCGCAGCGGCTTATGGGGTTGCCACTGATCGCGTGATGGCTGGCAATGGATCGTCTGAACTCCTCAGCCTCATTTACAGAGCCTTTCTTGCCCCGGGCGACGGCATCGCAATGATGTCGCCCGGCTTCTCATTCAATCGCAAGCTTGCCATGTTGCAAGGGGCCCGGTTCATTGAAATTCCCTGGTCTGAACCCGACTGCTTGCCGATGGACGAGCTGCTTTTCGGTCAGGCTAAAGATGCCAAGTTCATTCTGCTGGCCAATCCGAACAATCCGACCGGAAGCTTTGTTCCGCTCGCTGAGATCGAGCGCCTTGTTATACGATCTGACCGATTGATCGTATTGGACGAAGCTTATGTCGATTTCGCACCTGAGGACGGCCTACGCCTCGTTGAGCGCCATTCGAATCTTCTGGTCCTGCGCACGTTTTCCAAGAGTTATTCCGCCGCTGGCATTCGCGTCGGCTTCGGTTTCGGCCATCCCGAGCTGATTGGGCGGCTTCGCAACATCCAGAATGTTTTCAACATGAATGTGGTCGCTCATGCCGTAGGCATGAGCGTCCTTGCGCATCGCGACGCCTACGAGGAGAACCATCGCCACGTAAGGCTTGAACGTCAGCGCGTAGCGGCCGCCCTCTCGGAATTTGGGTTCTCCGTAACGCCTTCCCACGCGAACTTCCTTCTCGCCCGTGTGCCGGTACGCCAGGGTGGCAGATGGTGGCAGGCGGCATTGCAAGACCAGAGCATCCTCGTTGCCTTCTTTCCGGATGCCGGCCTGCAAGAGTGCATTCGGGTTAGCATCGGTACAACGCGCCAGATGGATGCGTTTCTTGCGGCTGTCGGCAGCATTCTTAAGAAAGTGGGATGCCGTGGCTAGTGACCCCTTCCACTCAGGTCACAGATGCCCGTTCGTCATCGATCCGGACCAACACATGATGCAGCTTCGCGACGCAGCCGGAGTCAATTTTGTCCGATCGGCGCATTGCGAGCTATTGAGAACGGCTTCGCAGCATATGCACCGCAGTGCCAGCGAGCACCTCTTGCACCCCAAAACCCGGCGGAGTCCGGTCCTCTCTATAGGAGATAACTGAGTGAGAAACGTTCTTCCCTCAAACCTGACCTGCGGCATCTTTGATCATCTTGACGAGGACGGCCCCGATATCGCCCGGCAATACGCGGACCGCCTCGCGCTGGCGGAGGCCTACGACCGGCTAGGTTTCTATGCCTATCATCTGGCGGAGCATCATTGCACCCCCCATGGACGCAGTCCGTCGCCGAACTTGTTTCTGTCAAGCGTCATACAACGCACACGGCGACTTCGCGTTGGTCCATTGGTCATGCTGCTCAACCTCTACCACCCGTTGCGGGCATTCGAGGAGATCTGCATGTTGGATCACCTGAGCAGCGGCAGGGTCGAGGTCGGTCTTGGTCGCGGCTCCCTACCAATCGAACTGAGTTATTTTGGGGTTGGGGCCGATGTTGCCTCAAGCCGTTACGAGGAAGCTTCCCAAATCTTCGTTAACGCGATGAATGGCGGCCCGCTCTCGTACGAAGGGCAACATTTCGCGCTGAGCGACGTTCCTTTGACGCTTTCACCTCACCAGCGTCCTTGTCCGCCGACATGGATTGCTACAAATCGGCCAGAGTCCGCGCATTGGGCGGCGGCGAATGGCGCTAATCTGGCGTGCATGGGGCCCTCTTCTGCCGTTCGCAAGGTAACAGATCGCTATCGCGCTCATCAAAACGTCAAGCATCACGCCAACGGTTCAGCACCATTTCTCGCGTTACTCCGCATGGTCGTAATTGCCAGCTCTGAAGCAGCTGCCCGCTCCCTCGCCGCGCCAGCCTACGAAACATGGCTCAAGAGCTTTAAGTTCCTGTACGAGCTCAATGACATCCCGCCTCCATCCAACCTGCCCCTAACCTTGGATGCCGCAATTGAGAGTGAACTGTGCGTTGTCGGAACGCGCGCTTCGGTGCGCCAAACTCTTCTCGATCATGTGGAAGAGGCAGGCGCCAACTATCTCCTTTGCCAGCTCGCCTTTGGATCTCTGTCACTGGATGCCTGCCTCAGCACAGCAACTGCGATTCACTCCGAGCTCATAGCGGCAGAGCACTGACGGTGACCCAACATCGATTCCAATAACTTCGTCCTTGACCAGGCAATAAATGGCAACACCGAGGCCCATGAGCACTGCAGCCGGATGCATTTGTCAGGCCGTTCTTATGGGTTCAAATGGCTCTTACGCGCATGAGACCCTTTCGACTACATCACCAAACACTAGGCTCAACGGCAATAAATGCCCTGCCTCCCAGTTTGCGTGCGTTGACATTGCCCGAGCAGTGGTTTGCTTGGACAGGTGAGTTGGCTCACGCTCATCCCGCTTTGGCGCGCCAGTTCGTCAATTGCATTCCACACGAATCCAAGGTTTGGCTTATCGCCCGGGCTGGCCTGTCGTGACGCGGTCCTGGCAGCGCTCCGACCAGACGGAGGAGATCGCGCGTAAGCTCGAGATCGTGCTGGCGGAGTTGGCTTCGCTGCGCATTCTGCTGGCTGCGCACGGAATTAGCACCCCTCCACCTCTGCATGAGGACTACCTCACTGTTCAGCGATTCGCAGCGATGAACCACATAAGCCCCGAAGGCGTGCTCTCTCGGATCCGCCGCGGCAAGTTGCGCGCGGAGAAGCGCGGTGGCCGCTGGTGGGTGAAATGCACGGCTTGCACAGCATAGCCGTGCAGTGGCGAGGACAGTAAGACAGACGAAATGAACCAATCCGAGATCGGGAATCCAGCACATGGAAATGATCTGCGCGTTTAAGTTGCTAGCTTTTCTGAGCTCGACCGGACAGCCGGTGGAGACTTGAGAGATCGATCGAGGTCGACGTGGCGCACGACCAACACACCATCGCCAGATCGGCAGGCTCGATCTCGATGCACCCACGCAATCACAAACCGGGGTGGGCGCCCCGAGCACCGGGATATCGGATGACCACCTTGCGTAACCGGGATCACTCATTCAATTCGGCCTCGTCAACAGAGCGATCCGAGTGAGAAAGCGGAAGAGCACGGATGCGCGGCAGAAGTCCAACCCCGATGCCGCTGCATGGTTGTGGCAAATCAGCGGCGCACACCCTCCATGTCAGTTTTGCACGTGAGCCACCGCACACTACCGGCGTCACGGCCTGGAGCACAGGAAAGATAAATGCCCTTGCTCGCAAATCGCACAGTTTGTGAGTTCCCCTGAGCATATCTTGAACGTCCGTCTCACGCCCGCTGCGGCGTAGCAGCGGACATGTATCCCAGTCATTCGCCTGTTCAGGGTCGTCTAGCGCGCCGGTGTCAAAGGGGACAGGTCTGATTTCGCTGGGACGGTCGCCAGAATCTAGAAGGAGATAGCCAATGATGTCACCAAGACTGATGTCAGTCCTCGGGTCGATGGTAGCAGTCGAGCGCATGTTTTGGAAACTTCGAGAATTGATCGATGGCGACAGCTCGATCTCACCTGAAGTTCGAGAGACGCTTCATGTAATATTAGATGCAAAGCTTCTTTCCGCAAAAGATAAGATTATGAGCGACGCGCGCGCTGCGATTGACGCAACTCCTGGTTTGCCTCCGGCGGTGCGCGATCGAGCATACAGGTCGCTCGACTTTGCAATGAAAATGTTCATGACCAGAACCGAGCCGCCCTCAGGACCTTTTAAGGAAGTCGGTATCTGCAGCGCACATCCCAAGATGCATTGATCCATGCCCCGCTCCAGCGAGCGTTTGCTCGGACACTTTGCTCTGCAGCGTTGGTTAGCCGAGCGGCTTCGATTGAGCTCCTGAGCAGCTATGAAGCTGATGGGAATGGAGCAAGCTTGGATGCGCAGCAGCCGAAATGCTGCAGGCTGTTTTTCTCGAGCATCCCGAACCAGGCTTCTCTGGCAATCTTTAATGGTCCGCTGCTTCAAGCCATATGCGCGTCCACCTCAGCTCTGTAACTTGATCATCGAAAGGACCGGCCAGGTGTGGTCATTAGGCAGCGGCGTAGGCTCGACTCTGCTCGTGGGAAGCAGCGCTTGAGTTGATCCAGCTCAAGCATCATGATTCGCGTTCCCGAGATGGCTTCGATGCCTGGCTAGGACCTTCACCGAATGGACGGTCGCATGCTGAGCCATTCTTCGGCATGTGCCTGATCAATTGACTCAAGAGGATCGGCTCACGCAATCAGTGTTGATGGATCCCTCTTGGCCCATCCACAGCACGGATACCTCGCATCAAAACAATAGATTTTACCAATAATCTCCAAATCCACATAGCTAACCGCCAGCTATCGGTGAAGACTGCGAGTCGGCCGTTCACGGATGATCGGGTCGGCGGCGGTGCATTCGCAACCGGCCCTGGACCTTGCAAGGTACATTTGTGTGATCTGAGCATGCGCGGAAGCCATTGCCGGTACGAATTCCAATCAGCGCTGGTGCACACCGCGGAGAAGACATGTCTGGCACGCGAGTTGGCGCTTGAACTGAATGCGACGGCGAGCACGATTTCAACAGCATCGACAAGGAGCACCTTTCACTCTCCCGCGGCATCTACGCCGCTTCGATGCCCGTGGCTATCTGCACTGGGCGAGAAGAGAGATCCAGAGTTATCGCACGGACTTCGACTTTCATCTCGCGCAGGATCAGCACCGCATTGACCGTGACAAATGCTACCTGCCGAGTTCGATTCCCCTGAACTCGCCTACCTAAACTGAGAGGTTTCGAAGGTGAGGCTTCCATCCTAGAACTCGATCCGCGATAGTCAGTACAGCGGATACATCATGAAACCTGACGAGCGCCTAGCCGAGGTCCTTGAGAATAGCGCGTGTTTTGATGATGAGGCAGGGAAGGTGTGGGCACAGTGCCTCTCGCCCACTGAGCGGCTGGCGTATATTCGCAAGCATCGCTCTCACTTCCGGTTTGCAGATTACGGTGAAGTGACAGCTGTTGTACGGGGTCGGCGCTTCACCGGTTGCTCATCGCAGCTCCTTCGATGGCGTCACAGGATCAGAGCAAGGGCGTTGCAAAGCGCTTTGCTCTTTTCGGTTGCGGTGTGGCTGGGCGTCGTGTGGCTAGCGGTGCGCTTCATCCGCTGAGATCAGCAACCCGCTTTTCGCCCACGCCTACGCAATCTACGTTCGCACACGAAGGAGCATAGCGGGGCAGTTGAAGATGATCCGCAACGCCGCAACCTGACGCAGGGTTCGGTTCACGCATTCCTTTCGGCCCAAATGTTGCGATGCAGCTACAGCTATTCGCGCGGATGTTGTTAAGACGCGCGAGGCTCGGGGCACTCAAGACATGAGAGTAGAAATGAAGAACTTGTTGCTTGCGACTGTAAGCATTGTGGCGCTTGGCGCGGTGGCGCCCACATTCGGCGCGGATCTGGCTGCGCAGCCCGTCCAGCCTCTCTATACCAAAGCTCCGCAGCCTGTTGCGGCTACGATCTACGACTGGAGCGGCTACTACGTCGGCATGAACGGCGGCTTGGGCGCAAGCTCGAATTGCTGGGACTTCAATGGCGGCACGCCTGAGGGCTGCCATGATGCGACCGGCGCTACTGTGGGTGGCCAGATCGGCTATCGAAGGCAGATGGGCCAGATCGTGCTTGGTGTTGAAGGCCAGGGGAACTGGGCTGATTTGACTGGCTCGAATGACAGCGTCGCGTTTGCGGATATCAACAAGACCACGATTGATGCGTTCGGCGTGGTAACGGGGCAGATCGGCTATGCCGTGGACAACGTATTATTTTACGCCAAAGCTGGTGCCGCAGTGACAAGCAATACCTATCAGATTAGCCCGACCCTCACGGGCGCGCAGCTTGGGAAGAGCGACCACATTTTTTGGGGTGGTGCATTGGGAGCTGGGATCGAGTACGGTTTCGCGCCGAACTGGTCGGTCAGCCTCGAGTACGACCACCTATTCATGCAGCCCGGAGCGGTGCACTTCCCCACGCCCGCAGGCGGAACCGATCGCATCCGCCAGGATCTCGATCTTCTGACTGCACGGCTCAACTATAAGTTCGGCGGCCCGTTTCTTCTGAAATATTGATCCGCAGTACGAACGGCGGATCGAAAGCCCCGGCCCATGGCCGGGGCTTGTTTTTTGCGAGGGCGGGTCCCAGGCGACTATGTTGTCGCAATTCAAGCCCAAAAAACTGCTCCCATATTGGACGAGTGGCAGCATCCACAACCAATCAGCTTGCGAAGATCACTGTCGCACGCGCGTCATCGATGCGGCGAATAGTCTCCCGTCATGCCAGTCCACGTCGGATTTAGCCAATCGTGCGAACCTCTCACCCATGAAGACACGACCAACCCTCGGCGGGATGCGCATCGAGGCTCCCGAAGATGATCGAGTGACAGGCTTGTCAGCTATTCGCGGCAACAACATCTTCTGCACCTTGGGCTGAACGTCCTCGCTGCTATTGTCATATTGTCACGCTGGTCAGATCGCTCGCTCGTGACTCCGGCATAGGTCGATACGGGGCAGCGGCGCCAAACGTCAGATTAAACCGAGGCGAATCGCCTTGGCAACGCAATGGGTACGGCTGTTCGTCTCTAGCTTTCGCATCGCGTTCTTCAGGTGAAAGTTCACGGTATTCTCGCTGACTCTCAGGATGACTCCGATTTCCCAGGATGATTTCCCCTCTTCCACCCAGCGGAGGCAATCCTTTTCTCGTTCGGATAGGGCTACTTGCATATGGCATCTGCCCTCCGATGACGGCGCGATTTCTGCAAATGCATGATGAAACTGCCAAGCCAATGCGTTGAGACGACTGAGCCGATACTCAGGGTTCGACATCGTCGAACCTGGATGCAAAGGATGCGACAGATAGTTGTCCAAATGGTCCGAACAGTGGTACGGTTACGCCGTGCTTCAGACCGGCCTCTTTGGCCTCGTTCAAGACACGCATTTCGCCGGGTTGCAATTGAAATTTGTGAGCGAGTTGATCCCATAGAAACGGAGCCGACTGCATCGTCGTACGCCGAACCACGGGATCGATGGCATTGTATCGGCGTTCAGCATAGCGCTCGCTCCACGCCGAAGGAAAGTTTACTGTCACGGCGGCTGGCAGATACTCTGGCCGGCGGGTCGGCTCCGCGTCCGTCAGCGCCCCATAAGCGACTTGACTGAAGCCCTGTTCGCTCGAACAGCTCACAAGCAGATTGAACAACACCTCGGGAGATCGACTCTGTTTTGCGCATTCGATGAAGCAAAATAGGTCCATTTGGTGCCTCCGCCACCGACTTAGGCAACCGGTGCTGGTGGATCGATTTGGGCAGGGGCCCTGCGCCACTTCAGCCTCCTCTCTGCGAAGTGCTCGACCGAACGCGACAATCATACTTCTCGTCAATCGATTTGGCTGAGATCGGATAGTTGCTCGATAAAGAACATTGTGCATGCGCTTCTTCGGGAGGAGGCGGACCTGAAGCGTCCAGCAAATGTCGTACCAGCTGACGCGCCAGGAGCAGTGCCGCAAAAGCACGAGTGCTGGAGAACTGGGCACGCAACGTTCACTGTTAGAATTCGGACATTCGTCGCAAGAGAGACAACCTTGTTCGCGCTAGCTGAAGAATATATCTTGCATCGGCAAGTACGCGAACGATCGTTTACGCGTTGGTCAGCCTCCCGCCTCTGCCTCGGGCGCCAGCCGAGCTAGCTAGGCCCAGCGCCCGCGTCATAGGGCGCAAAGGTAATTAGACGCAGAAATGGCATGCATCCGCTGCGATACCGGTCTGCCATGGCGGTCGCGCCTTACCGAACGCAACGCTGGAGATCCCCGGTTGCGCGATCGCGTATTGCCAAGCGCTCGTGTTCAAAAGCACCCGGACATGTTTGGGCGAGCGAATCATCCGAATACGGCAATGGCACCTGCGGCTTAAATGACATTCAACTGACCGCCCATCATGGGCGTCCTGCTCACGCACATTGACAGATAGAAGCCGTGCGCATGGTCTTCCTGCACGGGGCTGGTGCTCCACCTCGGAGATGCACGGCCATAAATCCGCTTTACAAATGGTAGATCATCGGTCCGCTCGGCCAACATGCCCAGAACTCGCGACCGTCTGCAGTACTGACCTCTGCTGGGATTCCAGTTGCCGCGTTTCGGGCGGAGACGAGTTCGGGCGTGATCTCGCGACGATAGTGGCTCGTTGTGCGGTAAGCATAGCGCCCCCAAGCGTCGCTTTTATCGGTCTGCTCCGCGCCGTCAATACTGCCCTTGAAATCACCCGTCTCTGCTCTCATCCTGGTAAGCAGCGTCGCTCACGCAGTGTTCGCAGGCGGCTTGCAGCGCCTGATGCATGTCCGCAATGAGATCACTCGGTCCCTCGATGCCGGCGTGAATACGAATCAATGGTCCATCAAATGAAACCGTTGCTTCCGTTCGCTGAGGACCATCGACAGGCAGCACAAGGCTTTCGTACCCACCCCACGACAATCCGATTCCAAAAAGGCGCAGTTTCTGGAAGAAAACCGAAAGCTGGGCCTTGGAGATAGGCTTCAGAACGACGCCGAATAGGCCACTTGCACCCAAGAAATCCCGCTTCCAAATATTGTAGCCAGGATGGTTTTGGAGCGCAGGGTGTAGAACCCGGCCCACTGCCGGGTGGTCTTCCAGGCTTTGAGCCAGCTTGAGGCCATTTTCGTAATGCTGCCTCATGCGAACGGCTAGTGTGCGCAGTCCACGAAGAGCTAAATAGATGTCATCTGGCCCAGCAATCTCCCCGAAATGATGAGCGCTTTGCTGCAGGAGCGGCCACGCTTCTTTGTTAGCGGTAGCAATGCCAAGAAGGGCGTCGGAATGACCAACGATATACTTGGTCGCGGCATGGATCGAGATGTCGACGCCATGGAGAAAGGGTTTGAAATAGAGCGGCGTCGCCCAAGTATTGTCCATGAGCACGAGCGCACCCGATTGATGTGCGATCGCGCACAGCGCGGGCAGATCCTGTACCTCAAACGTCATGGACCCCGGGGATTCCAGGTACACAGCTCGCGTTTTTGTCCCAATCTTCGCGAGTAGATCCGAAGGCTGAGTGGGATGGAAGTACTCCACCTTGACCCCAAATCTAGTTAGAACCTGGTTCGCGAACATCCTCACCGGTTCATAGACGTTATCGCAGATCAAAACATGATCCCCGGCCTTCAGGATCCCGAGAAGTGCGTGGGAGCACGCAGAGAGCCCCGAAGGGAACAAGATCGAACGATACCCGCCCTCCAGTTCACAAATGGCAGCCTCGAGAGCACGAGACAACGGTGAGCCGAATCGTCCGTAGTTCGTCACTGGATTCTGCTTGCGCCTATCCCACTCTTCGAGGGTTTCCGAAACGATCGTGGAACCTCGATAGACAGGAACATTGACCATCCCGGCGTGTTTAGCGGGCGCGCGACCGAGATGAGACAATTGCGTGTTGGGCTCTGGCAAGATTTTATCCCAAGCGATGCGATCCATACCTCTCCTATCTGGGATCGCGTCGCTTAAATGCGCGGCGAAAGCCCACTACTATAACTCTGCAACTCGTCTCAGGCGCGACAACTCGAGAACTCTGGATCGTATCCCAACCTTGGAACAGCTCTCTTCCCCGATCGAAAGCGCTGTCGACCGCACAGTGAGACCGCGCCGGACCGAGCTCCCCGAAAATCGGTTGTCAGCTTCATTCAGCTCTACAGTGGGTCCATCACTACAGCAAAGGGCGGGCCAGACGCGCCGGCTGTCGCTGCAGGCGGATTAAGCCGGACTGGTCGGATGCCTCGTCCACCAGGCGGATTTCTTGTCGGACAAAAGACGCTGCATGTGGGCTCCTCGCCAAATCAGCTAAATCGGGACGATCTTGATGTGGGTTGACAATTGCACTTCTATGAACTCGCGCGCTGCCGTTTGTTTTTGCAGCTTCCCAACGAAGGCCTAGTTGCTGCACCGCTTATAGCGAAGCGCGGAGCATGATTTGCGCCATCTAAGCCACGGTTGCGATCGTTACGCCGCCGTCATGCAAGCTCGTGGTGCAAGAGATTTTCACAAGCCCCACTACGCTGAATTATCACAACCAATAAGAACCGACATCTGACTGAATCGAGAGCTGGCCCTTGGCAGACTTGAATCGTACCTAGCGTCAAGTTGTACGTATTCCTCCGTTGAGGGCCGCCTTGTTTGACGGACGCGAGCGCTGCAGGTCCTAGGGGTAATCCTAGGAGAAGCGCTATGACGATTTCGCGGGCAGAGGTGATCACATCGGTCGAGCGGCGGCGGCGGTGGTCGCAGGATGAGAAGGAACGGCTAGTTGCAGCATCGCTCGTGCCCGGAGCCACTGTTTCCGAGGTGGCTCGCATGGCCGGCCTTCATGTGAGCCAGCTGTTCAGGTGGCGCAAAGAGCTTTGCAAGCACGGTGAAACGAGTATAGCGCCATTCGTGCCGGTCGAGATTGAGCCGTCTGGGCCGCCGCGGGATGTGGCCGAAGCGCCATTGACGACGGCGCCGGCGCGTCGACGGAAGAGCCAGGGCATCATCGAGATCGATCTTGGTAGCGGACACCGCATCCGGGTCGATGGCGACGTTGATGGAGATGCGCTGCGTCGCGTTCTCGATGCTCTGGTGCGCCGATGATCCCGGTTCCGACGGGTGCGCGGGTGTGGCTCGCGACAGGCTACACGGATATGCGCAGAGGCTTTCCGTCGTTGGCACTCCAAGTGCAGGAGGTGCTGCGCAAAGACCCGCTCAGCGGTCATCTGTTCGTCTTCCGCGGTCGCCGCAGCGATCTTGTGAAGATGATCTGGCACGATGGCCAGGGAGCATGCCTGTTTACCAAAAGACTCGAGAGAGGAAGGTTCATCTGGCCATCGGTTGCCGGTGAATCGGTAACGATCTCCCCGGCGCAGTTGAGCTACCTGTTGTCCGGAATTGATTGGCGCACCCCTCAAGAAACCCAGCGTCCGACGCGGGTCGGATAGTCGTTTTACAGTTTGAATCTGCTGCTCGATCTGATTCAATGGCTCCATGATATCGGAGCCGGAC
This sequence comes from Bradyrhizobium sp. 138, assembly GCF_023074075.1. Lineage (GTDB taxonomy): Bacteria > Pseudomonadota > Alphaproteobacteria > Rhizobiales > Xanthobacteraceae > Bradyrhizobium. The sequence goes on from NZ_JADPKT010000015.1 coordinate 57,005, forward strand.
GATCTTCCATCGGACCTTGCGAGTGCCCTGGCGGCGCTGCAGGCCGAGCGTGAGGCGCGGCTGCAAGCTGAGGCGGTGGCTGCCAGTGCGCGGGCGGAGCTGTCGGACAACGAGGCACTGATCGCGCATCTCGAGCTGCGGATCGAGAAGCTTAAACGCGAACTGTACGGGCAGCGCTCCGAGCGCACGGCACGGCTGCTCGAGCAGCTGGAGTTGGAGCTCGAAGAACTCGTCACCACGGCGAGCGAGGATGAGCTTGCCGCGCAGGCCGCAGCGGCGAAGACGCAGAACGTCCGCCCCTTCATGCGCAAGCGGCCGGTGCGCAAACCGTGGCCGGATGACATCGAACGCGAGCGCGTCGTCATTGAGGCTCCAACGACCTGTGCCTGCTGCGGTGGATCGCGGCTGGCGAAGATCGGTGAGGATGTGACCAAGACGCTGGAGGAGATCCCGCGCCGCTTCAAGCTGATCGAGACGGTACGCGAGAAGTTCACCTGCCGCGATTGCGAGAAGATCAGCCAGCCGCCCGCGCCGTTCCATACCACGCCGCGCGGCTTCATCGGCCCGCAATTGCTGGCGACGATCCTGTTCGACAAGTTCGGCATGCATATCCCGCTCAACCGCCAGAGTGTGCGCTTCAAGTGCGAGGGGATCGACCTGCCGTTGTCGACGCTGGCCGACCAGGTCGGCCACGGGACCTTCGCCGTCATGCCGCTCTTCCATTTGATCGAAGGCCATGTGCTCGCTGCCGAGCGCCTTCATGGCGACGACACCACCATCCGTATCCTGGCGAAGGGCAAGTGCACGACCGGGCGGATCTGGACTTATGTGCGGGATGACCGGCCCTTCGCCGGGCCTGCGCCGCCGGCGGCGGTTTATTACGCCTCGAGCGACCGACGGGGCGAGCACCCCCAGACGCATCTGGCCGCCTTCGCCGGTATCCTGCAAGCCGATTGCTACAACGGCTTCGAGCCGCTGTTCGACCCGCAGAGGAAGGTGCTGCCGATTACGCCGGCGTTTTGCTTTGCCCATGCGCGGCGGGGCTTCTTCGAGCTGGCTGACATCGAGAAAAATGCTCGGGAAGGTAAGAAGGGCAAACCAATCTCTCCGATCGCGCTGGAGGCGGTCAAACGCCTCGATGGGTTGTTCGAGATCGAGCGCGCCATCAACGGCCGCGGCGCCGACGAGCGGCGCGCCGTGCGCCAGGAAAAGAGCAAGCCGCTTCTCGAGGACATGCACGTCTGGTTGCTGCGTGAGCGCGAAAACCTCTCGCGCTCCTCCGAGGTCCTGAAGCCGATCAACTACATGCTCAGGCGCTGGGATGACTTCGCCCGCTTCCTCGACGATGGCAGGATCTGCTTGACCAATAATTGTGCCGAGCGCGCATTGAGAGGCATCGCCTTGGGAAGGCGCAACTGGACCTTCGCCGGCAGCCAGCGTGGCGCCGACCGTGCCGCCATCATGCTGACGATGATCACGACCTGTCGCCTCAACGACGTCGATCCCAAGGCCTGGCTCGCCGACGTCCTCGCCCGTATCGCAGATCTTCCCGCATCGCGTCTGCACGAACTGCTGCCCTGGGAATGGAAGCTCCTGCGCCAAGCCGACAAGCCCGCCGATCAGCAGGCCGCCTGATCTTCAAGCAACGCCATCGTAGAGCTCGCTGTGCCCGCGCGTATGCGTCAATCAGGCGGTCTTCGTCGTATGCGTACAGTTGTACTAACTAGCGGTTCGATTCTTCGAACCGAGACACATTCCGGGCTCAAGGTGCCGGCGCGGCACATTGAGGATCTGCGAGGCGCGCTTGAGATGATGGTGGCAGCTCTTATTGTCCTTTCGATTGTGGCCGGTGGGGCCAGCTACGGCGTCCGCACTCGGCGTTTTCGCAGCCGACGAGAGCGCGCGCGGCTACATATGGCTACGGCCCGCTCCGCAGAGAGCTGCAGCAGTCACGCGCCGTCGCGCAACTCGCTCGAGCAACCCGCCTGCTGGCAACCAGAACCAGATCTTGCGGATCAGAAGCGCTCGACAATAGCCCGCGAGGGCTAAACAATTCACGCGCCTGGGATCTCTTCTCACCTGCAGAATTCGCTGCCGGCCCCTCGGCAAGGTGCAGCTGATGCGCGAGTTCTTACGTCGTGCTGCGCCGTGTCGCGGCTCCAGAACTACGACAGATGCGTTTCTTCGGCGGGGACGTCGAACGGAGCGGCGTGCCGCAAGCGGCACGCGTTTCGACGCGCTAAGTTCAAATAATTTGAAACGCGAGCGAGTCAGACTATACCGCGAAGAAGAACCCCAATCCAGGATCGTATGATGGCTGGAGCCAGGCGTGTCTATTTGATTGACTGCATGCTAACGAAGCTTATGCGCGGTGCGAGGCTTGTTCGCCGATCTTTGCGCTGTACGATCGTCGATCCGCTTTCGGAGGCCTTAACATTCGGGCTCATCAGCCTCATACTATCAATGATCGTGGCAAACCCCGCTTTTTCAGAAAAACAAGTGATCAGGAATGCAGCAAGGGCGCCGATCCCACACTCTGTCTGCCGGAATGCCGCACGGGTCTGACCAGCGCTTGCGCGACGTACAGCTCGATTTCAGTGAAGGAGCTTCCGGACGTCCTAGTCAAGGCGACGCTGGCAACTGGGGGATCGCCGCTTCTATAGCCATTTCGGCATTGACCTTACCGCGATCGCGCTCTCATTGCATGCCGGCCCGGGCACAAAGGCCGTGCGCTCATGCATTACCCACCAGGTTGCGAAGATTCTATTCCCCTCAGATGAACGCAATTTGGAGGTCAAGATTCAGGAGGCGCTTGTCGCAATTTGGCTCGAATGGCGGCTCAGCAAGGATGAAATCCTGAAGGTCTACCTAAACCGTGTGCAGATCGGACGCGGCATCTTCGGCGTCAGTGAAGCTGCGCAAAGTTATTTCCACAAGCAGGTTCAGGATATCGAACTTGGCGAATCAGCCCTGCTTGCCGGCCTGATAAATGCGCCACACTAGATCTACCTTCGCATGTTGCTCTTCCGAATGCGCGTGCAAAGTTGGTTCTGGACACCCTCGTCGAGACCGGGCTCATCACTAATGATCAGCTGTTCGCGGCAAAGCAACATCTGGCGCGCCTGATCTTCATGCATCAGGACGCGTTGCCGAATTGAAGAAATCGAGATGAGCGTGATCTCGCGGAAGATGATTGCCACTGCCGCCAAGAAGTGGAGGGTAGCACGGCTGATTGACTGCAAATTGGTATCGCACCCCGTAATGTAACTGGCGGACCGCGATTCATCGGAAAGAGCCGGCCGGTTGCCTGGCGATAGCAGGGAGGCTGATCGTCAGATCCTCGCTGAACGGGGCGACGGTTTCCCGGTATGTTGCGTGCCCGCTGGACGGCCCATCCATCGCTCAACATGAGCACACCGACGAGGCGAATGATGAAGCCCTGATTGGTGCAGATGCTGACGAAATCGAGACGTACTCGTTGAAGTCGTATTATCCGATCGAAACATTAATACCGTTTGGGCGGCAGCGTCCTCATGCAGTTGACGGCAGCGCGAGACGTGCGAGGAATTGAGCAAAGTCTTTCATTGCTGCACGCGTCCTATCTTTATGAATGGTGTCCGGCGAGATGGTGAAAGCATGCGGCAACAACCTGAAGCGAGCACCTACTACTCTGATGAGAAAGCCTTGCCATTTCTCAATGAGGAGGCATTCGGGTGGTTAGGCAAGAGGGCAGAGCGTTGATCAATAGCGGCCGAAGAAGGCAAGCCTGTTTGCAACTTATGCCGTGAAGCTGCTGACCTTAGGTCTCGCATTGAGCTCGTCAGGCGGCCGGGTCGAGCTGTTGGAAGGGTTGGAGTGGCGGCGGCGCTGGTGGCAAGATGATAAGGCGCGGATCATCGAGAAGACGTTGGCGTCAGCGGCGAAGGTGATGGAGGCTAAGGCGATGGACAACATGCTCAAGTGCTGGAGCGAGTTCACCCGCGTGATCCGCGGCCGCGTCTGCCTTTGAATAGCGCCGCCTGGGATCACCATGTGTTATTCGGGAATGAACAACGATCGGAGACGCCACACCGCCCAGATATGGGAGTGGCCAGAACGAGTTCAATGCCTCGTCCGGCGTGAAGAAGGTCTCGCTGGCGGACTTGATCGTTCTCGGCGGCACCGCACCGGTCGAGAAGACCGCCAGGGACGCCGGCATCGACGTGAAGGTCCGCGGAAATGTCCGCGGCCGTACTGCACGCAAACGACGACGGTGTTACCGCTCAAAATCCTTCTGAGAAGCAAGCTGTCCATCAGTAGCTTGAAACGCAGGCTCGAGCGTCCGCGTATGACTTGATTCGCATAAGCTGCAGCTTTGCTGGCGACTTTGGTGTTGCGGTGGACGGAACCGCTCACTGCAGCTGTGGGGCTTCGCCGGAAGTCGCCACGACGGGCTTTACGCACGAGCCAAGCCTCGAGCGCCTCGGCGGCCCTGCACCCGGGGCCCAACGAACACATCGAGGCGCCGGCGGCCGCTGGCCGAGACGACCCCATTCCCGCAACAATGCAGTGTCGCCAAACAGGGGTGGCTCGATCGTGAGCACATAGAAACGGGCCATGTTCCGGGCCGGATCGCAAGGTTCAAGCACGAGGTATTGCACCGTGAGTCCGGACATGTGCCAGAATCGCATGCTACCGAAACGGCCGTCCAAATAAACTACTGAATCGATCAGGACGAACGAATCAAAAATTTCATGCCAGCGAGCAAACGAATGCGGCGCGTTCACCGAATTTCAGGAAATTTCCTCTATTTTCCAGCCGCGCAAAGAGCGAGAATTGGCGTCGCCCCTGTGGGACCCAGCTTACGGCTGCGCTGAAGCCCCGCAAGCGGGCTTCCCTTACCGGGCTGCCATCTCCGGATTGATAGGCGTCGCACCCATTGTGGCTCGGATTCTGCTCATGGAGCGGCGGACCGCTTCAAGGGAGGCCGCGCTCGCGATTTTTGCCGCGCGAAGCACCATGCATTAAGACGATCCTTCGTTCCCTCTAAGGAGCCCGGGCCAGTAGTGTCCGTCTTTCGTCGGTCGCGGCCCAAAAATGCCCTGGCCAACTCTAATGACGTCAGCCCCCTCTTCGATTGCCATCTCGAAGTCGCTTGTCATACCCATAGAGAGCAGGTCAAGTCGCGACGATACCCTGTCGCGTAGCGCGTCTCGCAACTGCCGCAGCAACTTGAAACACCCGCGAACCTTGTCGGCGTCACCACTGAAGATTGCGAGAGTCATAAAGCCGCGAGGAATCAGGGCCGGATAGTCGGGAAGCCGACGCACAAAGTCGCCCACTTCGTTTGGCGAGAGACCGTATTTGCTCACCTCACCGGAGGTGTTGACCTGGACGAATACGTCGAGACGTCTACCTTCGGCGCCGAGCCGGGCCTGGAGCGCATCGGCCAATCGTATGCTGTCCAGCGCGTGAAACTCGCTGGCGAATTTGATCATCGAATTCACTTTGTTTGTCTGGAGGTGGCCGATGATACTCCAGTTCAGCGACAGATCAGCGAGATCTCGAGCCTTGCCCTCGGCTTCCTGAACCTTGTTTTCCCCGAAGTTAGAGAGGCCGAGTTCGGACGCGATACGGATGACGGCGGTTGGCACCGTCTTGCTAACGGGCAACAGACGAAGTTCCGAGCGGCGACGGCCTGCCCGCACGCAAGCCGTCTTTATCCGTTGTTCAAGTTCATCGAGATTGGAGCGAAAAAGCGAGCGCGGATCATTCGTGAACCTCTCGTTCTCTATTTCTGACATCGTCCGCTTCCTGCTGGTCCCTCACTCGACTCCTCAGTGAGCGAGAGATCACGACATACTGAATTTCGATCGTTCCGTCCAGATATTGGGCCGTCTTTGCCGCGGTCACATGACGCGCTATCGGCATCTGGGTCAAAGTGCTCTCGCGCCAATCGATTGCATATACTGTATGATGCCGTTCATTGCGGCTCTCGTGACGAACTTTTTGCGTGGGCGGCGTCAACGCTAGCGCGCTCACCGCGATCGAGCTTGGATGCTACAGCAGAGAACAACAGCCGCGCGGCGTGAAGATCCGTCGCGACGTCCGCCAGCAGCCATTGCAGCCCTGAAAATCGATGGTTTTCGAACCAAAGGCGGTGACCCATGTCGTCGGTCGTTCGGCCGCCAGCGCGCGATCGAGCAAGGCCTCAATCATTCCACAGGGCTGCGACGAGCGTTCGGGCGACGTCGACACCGGTCATGGCACGTTTGAAGCCGTCGCCCGGAGGAAAGAGCACTGCGGCCTCGTCTACGAGGCAATCCGACAATTCGATCCCAGCGAGCCCATGGCGTGACACCCGACTAGATCGTACGGCGACGTCACCGACAAGCCCGCAGATCGTCGCTCCGCCAGAAAGCCAGCCGAACGCGCACGCATGGCCAGTATCCGCCAAGGGTGGGCGAGGCTACCCTGCACCGTGCGTTTGCTGGCGTGCGGATTCTGCGTCATCTCGCGGGTGGCGCATTCGTCGAAATACTTCTTGGCTTGGAGCTCTTGTTGCCTGGACCGTCTCTCATCTTTACTGGTCCGCGAAGCGATCGGCCCTTGAACGACTAAAAGCTCACTCCGCGGGCGGGCGGTCGCGACGCCGTTCCCGTCCGCGACGTCGAGCGCCGCAAGGGCCTTCGGCTTGCGCAGGCGCACGTAGACCTGTGCCGCCAAAAGCGTCAAGCAAAGGAACAGAAAGAACGCGCTGATCGGCCGCTCGACGAAAATCATGGCGTCACCGCGCGAGACCAGCAGCGAACGGCGGAAGTTCTCTTCGACGCGTGGCCCCAGGACGAAGCCGAGCAGGATGGAGGCCGGGTGGAAATCGAGCAACAGCAGCAGATAGCCGGTCAACCCGACGACGACGGTCTCGCCGACCTGGAACATGTCGTTGTTGGTCGAGTAAACGCCGATCGCGACGAAGAACACCGCACTTGGATAGAGATATTTGTAGGGAATCATCAGGAGCTTCACCCAGAGCCCGATCAGCGAGACATTGAGCAGGACCAGCATGATGTTGCCGACCCAGAAGCTCGCGATCAGGCCCCAGAAGATGTGGGGTGCTCTTTGATCAGTTGGGGACCGGGCACGATGCCCTGGATCATCAGCGCACCCAGAATCAGAGCCATGACAGCATCCCCGGGACTCGACGCTCATAGTCGGGATGAAGTCACCCTGCACGGACGAATGCGTTCGATGCCTTCGGACAGGCGACGCCTTCAATCATGCCGGTGCCGAACTCCTCTGGCGTTTTCGAAACCTTTTTCTCAGCCGCGTAGGAGATAAAGGAAGCGATCGTTGGTCCCGTTCCGGGAATGAGCGAGCAAAGGCTCCTAATGATGTTGCCGCGCAACGTCGCGGGGATCGAGCGGCGGAGCTCATCGCGCGATGGGCGCAGATCGCGCAGGCCGACGTTCGAATAGCGCGTGTTCACCTCGGAGTATTGGTTCACGCTCTTCATGAACTCGGCGATACCAAATAGACCGAGAGCGAGTCCGACGAGTTCGATGCCGTCAAGGAGATTCGGGATGCCGAACGTGAAGCGCTCCGAGCCGGTCTCGACATCCGTTCCCACGATTCCTAGAACAGGCCCAGCAGCACCATGAGCAGCCCGGCGTAGAAGTCCTTCTTTTGCAGCATGATCGGCATCTCGGCACCTCTATGCGGTTTTGGTCGCTATCACGACGAGCGCCGACGCCGGTTCGGAAGACACCTGCGTCAGCTTGTGCGGAATCGTGGAGTCGAACTGGATGCAATCGCCCGGATTCAATGTCTCCTTGCGCTTTCCGATGACGAGCTCGATCCGGCCGGTGAGGATGAACAGGATTTCCTCACCTTCGTGGTGACTCATGATGCGACCGCGTTTCGCCGTCTTGGTCGGCCGCACGATAAAGGCGCGCATCGTGCGTTCGGGAGCCAGTCCGGCGACTAGCGACAGGTGCGTGTCCACGTCGCCAGCCTTCCCGTTCTTCGCGCGGACAATCGTGATCGGGTCGTGGTCGTCCGGCTGGCCGTAGAAGCGGTCTAAGGTCGTTCCGAGCGCCTCGGCGATCTTGAGCGCGGAGCCTATCGACGGAGAGGAGAGCCCGCGTTCCAGCTTGGAAAGATAGCTACGGGTCAGACCGGAATCGGCGGCAAGCTGCTCCAGCGTCATGCCGCTCTGCACGCGGAGGAATTTGAGGTTGAGTGTCATTGCGCTCGGCTCTTTTTCGAAGTTATTGCCTGCATCGATCTCGCACCAAACCATCGACAATTCAAACCGTGGAACGGGACCCCCGTCCGATCACAGGTCCAGCACCAGTCTTTGTCCGGCGCAATCGCCCACACAGACGATGAGCTCATTCTGCCGCTCAGCAGGCGAAAGCACGCGATCGCGATGGATGGGAGGCCCCTCGGTCCAGCGCGTGCGGCAGGCACCACAGATGCCGCCGCCGCAGGACACGGGTACGTCGACGCCGAGCGCGTCCAGAGTTCCGAGAAGGCCAACATCTGGCGTGACAGTCGCCAGCTTGTTGCTCGCCGACAGATAGAGTTCGTAGGGAGGCACGTCGCTTCGGGCAATGACCTTCGGCGGGGTGAACATCTCTATGTGTTTGCGCTCTTCCGGCCAGGCCGAAACGGCATCTCCGAAGGTCTTCAACATCGCTGCGGGTCCGCAGCAGGCCGCCAGACCAGATCCGGCGAATTCCTCGAAAATCGCGGCGATGACGGGCTTGGCCTGCGCGTTCGTGTCGTACAGGCGGACACGGCCTGCTTCGATGGCCGGCGCGATCATGTCAGTCAGGACCGGTCGTCCGCGGCTGGTCCAGTGCAGCACGTAGTTCGAGCGCCCTCGGCGCTCGAGATGCCGAATTGCGGAGATGAACGGGGTTACGCCGATGCCTCCCGCGAGGAACACGTTCGATCCCACCTGGTCCAGTGCGATCCCGCCGCGCGGCAGCGAGACCGAAATCGGCTGTCCCACTTCCACATGGTTGTGCATGAAGTTCGAGCCGCCGCGGCCTTCGGGTTCGCGCTTCACCGCGATCACGTAGCGCCGATCGTCGTCCGGCTCGTTGCAAAGCGAATAGGTCCGGACGAGACCATTCCCCAGATGGACATCGATGTGCGCCCCGGGTCGGAATGGCGGCAGTTCCCAATCGTCCTGGTCAACCAGCGTGAAGCGCTTTGTGTCGTTGCCGAGATCCTCGACCTTCGAGACAACGGTGGAGACCGTCTTGATCGCCTTCGCCATCTAGATCGGCCTCACGGCGTCGCCGACCTGTAGCGTGCCCCCGGCGATGATCTTGCAGTTCAGCCCCGACCGGTTGATCAACGGATCGAAGACCGCCTTGCCGAGTATCTCCTCGATGTGCCGGCACGGCGTCGAAAGGCGGGTCGCCTCGACAATCGCTTCTCCGAGCCGGAAGCGACGGCCGACGAGATGATTCAGCGGGACGCCTTCGACGGTCACGTTCCGGCGATGTTCCTCGGGCAGCAACTCGATCTTGTGGTCGCGTTGCAGGGCCTCGAGCGTCTCCATCTCGAACAGCGTGACCTGCCGTCCCTCCTCCGGCTTGTGGGAGTAGAAGCCGGTTTCCTGGCCGACGAAATATCGATCGCCCTCGATACCGCGTCCAGCGACGAGCTCGAGCGAGGGAAACGAGCGCATCGGCAAAAAGGCGCGCGGGGTCTTGTGCAAGAAGCGAACGACGCCCTGCCAAGACATCGTGACCTCGGGCTCATCGATTGCGATCGCGTCCATCGTGTTTTCTCCTTGGGCGTCAATCCCGAACTGGTTTCAACGTGAGGCGGCGAGCGATTTGTCGAGCGTCTGGCGCACGTCCGATCGCACCTCGATGACGACCGGTCCTTTGGTCGTCATCGCCTCCGCGACGATCCCCGGGGCACGTTCCACGTCCTCGATGACAAAACCGGTCGCGCCGAAGGCGCGCGCCAAAGCGGCAAAGTCGGGATTCGAAAGATCGGTGCCGTACGGACGATCGGGAAAGGCCCGCTCCTGGTGCGACCGGATGGTCCCGTAGGACTGGTTATTGGACACGACGATCGTGAGGTTCGCGCCTCTGGCGACTGCCGTCGCAAGCTCATTGCCCGTCATCAGGAAGCCGCCGTCTCCGCAGAAGGCGACCACTTGCCGCTCCGGAAAACGAAGGCTTGCGGCGAGCCCGGACGGGACTCCGCTGCCCATCGCCCCGCAAGCCGAGCCGAGCAGCCGCGCGGTCGGCTCGAGGCTGAAGATGCGATGGACCCATCCGGCGAAATTGCCGGAGTCGGTCGTGACGATGCCATCGGGCCTGAAGTGCGCGGCGATGGCCACCAGCGCGTGACCGAAGACGTCGGCCGATGGTACGCCGAACCGAGGCCAACCATGCGTGGCCGTCCGCGCCGCGGCAGCCGCGTGGAGCCACTCGGTGCGGGCCCGCGCCGTCGCGGGCGCAGCGAGCATGGCCGACACGAACGCGTGCGATCCGGATACGACCGCGACGTCGGTCCGGACGCGCTTTCCGATTGCATCGGGATCCGGATAGACGTGGACCAGCGGCTGGCGCGGCTCGGCCTGTCTCGGAAATGCGAAGCCAAGCGAGGACAGATCGCCCAGACGTGTTCCGACGGCAACGACGAGGTCGGCGCATTCGAGCAGTTTCACATGAGGCTGAGACGTGAAGAACCCGAACTGACCGGCCCACAGCGGGTGAGAGTTCGGGAATTGGTCCTGCATCTTGTTCATAGTGACGACCGGCACGTTCCATTTCTCGGAGAACGCGACCAGATCTTTGCGGAACGATGCCGTCCGGCATTCGCCGCCGACCAGCAGGATCGGCCGCTCCGCTGCCGTCAACGCCGTCCTCGCCTGTTCAACGGCCGTAGCGCCCGGCTCCGGACGCACGGCTCCGTTGGCTGTGGCCGCAAATCCCTCGGCCGTGTCCTCGAGGAGATCTTCCGGCAGTTCGATGGCGACGGGACCGGGCGTTCCCGCATGGGCCACGGCGAACGCGCGGGCCATCATCTCTGGAACGAGATCTGCCGAGTTCAGACGCACCGACCACTTCAGCACGCCGTCGAAAGATCGGCCACAGTCGATCTCCTGCACCGCGTCCCTTGCGAGGTTCGGACGATCGACTTGACCGACCAGCATTACCAGCGGAATCGCCTCCTGGGCGGCCACGTGCAGCCCAAGCGCTGCGTTGAAGGCGCCCGGACCACGGCTTGTCATCACGACGCCTGCGTGCCCCGTGAGTTTGGCGTCCGCGACCGCCGCGAGGCTCGCGCTTCCTTCGTGCCGGCAGGTCACCAGATCGAAATCGTTGCGGTCGCGCAGCGCGTCCAGCAGCGCCAGAAAGCTTTCTCCCGGTACGCCGAAGGCCCTGTCCACCCCGTGCGCGACGAGACAGTCCGCGACGAGTTCCGCGACGCGATAGGTCATGCGACGCTCCCGTCCTGCCTGATGGTCAGGGGATCGCCCATGACGCGCAGTGGCGCCTCCGTCCGATCTCGCAGCGCCTCGATCGCGAGGCCGTCGAGTAGGGCCCGAACGGCCAGGCCATCCTCGGTTACGTCGATGATGCAGAGGTTGGTGAAGATGCGGGTCACCACTCCGCGCGCCGTGAGCGGATATCCACATCGCTCCACGATGCGGGAGCGGCCATCCTTGGTGACGTGGTCCATCATTACCCAGATCGACTTGGCGCCGACCGCCAGATCAATGGCTCCGCCGATACCGGGCGGAGACCCGTTGTCACCGGTCGTCCAGTTGGCGAGATCACCGTTCTTGGACACCTGAAACGCGCCGAGCACGGCGACGTCGAGATGACCGCCTCGCATCATCGCGAATGAGAGGCTGGAGTCGAAGTAGGAACCGCCGCTCCGCAGGGAAATCGGCATCTTTCCGGCGTTGATGAGATCCCAGTCCTCCTCGCCGGCTGCGGGCTTTGGGCCCACGTTGAGGATGCCGTTCTCACTGTGAAGGATCACGCCCGAACCGGCCGGAAGGTAATCGGCCACATGCGTCGGAGCGCCGATGCCGAGGTTCACAAATCCTTGCTCGGGAAGATGCAATGCGACCATGCGCGCCAGCGCGTCACGTGAAAGCGGGGTCATCGGGAGCTCCTTGCGAAAACGCGATCGACGAAGATGCATGGCGTGACTATGGCTTCCGGATCCAAATCGCCGACGTTGACCACGCGGTCGACTTCCACGGCGACCGTCCGGCCCGCGGTTGCCATGACCGCGCAGTGGTTGCGCGCCGTCTTGTTGTAGGTGACGTTGCCGAGCGTGTCGGCGAGATGACCTTTGACGAAAGCGAAATCTGCATGAAGCGGTAGCTCAAGAATGAATTCGCGTCCGTCGACGACGATCTTCTCCTTGCCGTCAGCGAATACCGTTCCGACGCCGACGGGAGAAAGGAAGCCGCCAAGACCGGCGCCGCCCGCCCGGATGCGCTCCACCAACGTGCCCTGCGGAACGAGTTCGAGCTCGACCGTGCCGGCACGATATTGTTCGGCGAAGTGCTTAGCGCTGCGCGGATAGGAGCAGACGATCTTGCGAACGATCCTGGCTTCAAACCACAGCGACAGATCGTCCTCCGTCGAGCCGGCGTTGTTCGATATCAGCGTCAGGTCGCGGACGCCGCGGTCGAGCACCGCCTTGACCACTCCGAGCGGAAGACCCGCTCCGCCGAACCCGCCCATCATGACGGTGTCGCCGTCCTTGATGCCCTCCACGGCCGCCGCCGCGTCTTCAACCACTACGTTGCGCATCGTTTCGTCCGCCGTGTTTGCTACGGGATGAATTTGGGGTACGTCGCGGACAGGCCGCGGCCGACCCGGTCGAGCAGCATCTCGTTGGTGCCGTCGGCGTAGGCCGCCATCCGGACCTCGGCGAAATGCATGTTCAGGCGGTGGGCCGCGCCGGCGCCCGTCGCGCCCACGATTCGAACGCACTGATCGATGCCCCAAAGCGCAGTGTCGACAGCGAACTTCTTCGCTTGCGCAGCCAACGCGACCGGATTTCCCCCGATCTGGATCTGCTCGGCGGCGCGGAAGACGAGCGCGTTGGCGGCCTCGAGCCGGACCGACACCTCCGCCAGCTCCCAGCGCAGGCCCTGATGTCCAATCAGCGGCTTTCCGAAGGCCTGCCGGCCTTCGCAGTAGTCCACCGCCTCGCACAGCGCCGCATGCAGAGTCGCCACGCACATGGCGGCCACGTGAACGCGGGCCGCGTTGACCGATGCCATCGAAGCTTTGAGCGCGGCGCCCGGCGCTGCAATCAGACACCACTCGGGAATGAAGTGAGCGTCGAAAGCCACTTCGGCCAGACGGAAGGAACGCGCTCCGGGAACAACGATCTCGGTCCGCTTCACCGTCTCGGCCTCGCCGAAAGGCACGTAAAAGCTGGCGATGTCACCCGCCCCGGCAGCGTCTCCGACGCGGGCCAGGACGATGAGACCACCCACCAGCAGGCCGTCGGTCATCCACGCTTTGGTGCCGCTCAGAGCCCAGCCGCCGTCGACCGGAACGGCCGTCGTGGTAAGGGCGGAGACATCGCTGCCGCCGGCCGGCTCGGTCATGGCTGTCGTCAGAAGTAGCTCGCCGCGCAGCGCGGGCTGCAGGAGACGCTCGATCTGGACCGGCGTACCGGTCTGGGAAAGACGCGTCGCTCCGCCTTGGTGATGGTTCAGGCAGAACGCCGCTGCGAAGCCGTGACGCGCCATCTCCTGCGCCACGCGAATCTTGCACAGGTACGACGCTTCCAGTCCACCGTGAGCACGCTTGGCCTGAAGTCCCAGCATGCCGAGCGCCGCCCACTCGGCGATCCACTTTTCCGGAAACGCCTCGCCCGTCATGTGCGCGGCGAAGACGCTCGCGGAAAAGGCACCAGCACAGAACGCCCGCGCCTTCGCCACGTGATCACGCTCGTCGGCGGAAAGTTGAGCGTCGTACTGGTGATAGAAGTCCATAGAAGATCCTTCGGCGAGCTACTTCTGAAGCGGCGCTCCGATGTCCTTGGCCCACTGATTCCAGTAGGCTTCTTCCTTTCCGACGTCGGCCGTGAAGGTCTCCACCGTCGAACCAGCGATCGGAGTTGCGCCGATCGTCTCCAACTGCTTCAGGAACTCCGGATCGCTCGAAGCCTTGTCGAGGGCGGCGCCAATCTTGGCGACGACTTCGGCCGGTAGGCCCGGCGGACCCGCGATCCCGAACCATGGGGAGATATCGATAGGCTTGCCGCCCGCCTGTTCGATCGTCGGCAGATCCGGGAAGGCCGGTGACCGCTCGACCGACGTCACCGCGAGCGCCTTGAGGGTGCCGGCCTTGACCTGCTGACCGATCGTGGCTTCGGTAAAGAAGCCCACCTGCAGGATGCCCGACATGCAATCGACGATCGGTTGATTGCCGCCCGAATAATTGATGAACGTCATCTTCGTATCATAGGCCATGTCGAACAGCGTGCCGCCGACATGGGACGTCGCCCCGAACGTACCGCCGAAGTTTACTTCTCCAGGGTGCGCCTTCAGATAGGCGACGAGTTCCGGAACGCTGGCCACAGGAAATTTCGGGCTCACGACGAGCAGATTCCGCTGCTTCGCGACCTTGCGAAGGTAGGTGAAGCCATTCTGCTGATCGTACCGCACGGACGCATAGAGTGCCTTGGCGCGAGTATTCGATGACTCCACCGCGACGAGAAGCGTGTACCCGTCGGGCTTCGCGCGGGAGACGTTTGACGCGGCGATCATTCCGCCGGCACCACCGTTGTTCTCGATGATGACGGTCTGGTTCAACTCTTTCGAGAGCAGACGGCCGATGACGCGGCCAATGATGTCAGTCGGGCCTCCAGCCGGGAATCCGACGACCAGCTTGATCGTGGTTGAGGGATAGGCATCGGCGGCCTCGACCGGCTCAACAAACAAGCCGAGACAAAAAATGGCGGCGCCGGCGGCAATCGACGCGGCTCTTCGGAATGATCGAAACATGCAGCATCTCCCCCTCGAAGGACGATCCACCTTCAAGCCAAGGACACTTTGTGTCAAGTGTGAAACTAGCGTGACCCGACTTGGAGGCGCACAATGACTCGGCAAACGCTGCGAAAAAAGCGTGCATCATGCGGTTTACAGCAACATTTGGTCCAACTTTGCCGTCCGGCAGCCGAGTTCCAGGGTTGCCAAACTAGACTGGTTGTGTTCTAGACGATCGGTCTAATAAGGACACAAATGGCGAAATCTGCAGACAATCACCTCCAGCTAAACGTGCAGGGCCGACACAACGTCGGCTATGCGCCGACCCGTGACGTTCTGATCCGTTGCGGAATGGAGGTGATGACCCAGCAAGGTTTCGCAGCTACGGGCCTGGACGCGCTGTTGCGCCGTGCCACCGTGCCGAAGGGCTCGTTCTACCACTACTTCGAAAGCAAGGCCGACTACGGCCGCGAAATCATGAGGGCCTACGACTCCTTCTTCCGACACAAGCTGGACCGCACCCTGAACGACGGAAGGCTTGCGCCGTTGGCGCGTATGCGAGCTTTCGTCGAAGATGCCAAAGCGGGCATGGCGAAATACGGCTATACGCGCGGCTGCCTCGTCGGAAACCTCAGCCAGGAGGTCGAGGCGCTGCCCGACGATTACAGGTCCGCTTTGGACGGAATCATCAAGGGCTGGCAGCGGAAGGTGGCGCGTTGCCTGGAACTCGCGCGCGACGCCGGCGAGATCGGAGACGCAGCGGACTGCGATGCCTTGGCCGAGTTCTTCTGGATCGGCTGGGAGGGAGCCGTGATGCGGGCGCGCCTCGTCAAGAACGGCCTCCCGCTCGATACCTTCATCGCCGGTTTCGTCGCCGGCCTGCCGCGTCCGGACGAGCCGAAGGCCAAGTCCAGAAGAAAATCGTGAAGAGGAGTTCAAGTTGTTCAAAGCCGTGTTGATCGAGAAGGACGAGCGGGGATATCGCGCCGACGTCGCCGAATTGCCGGACAGCCGCCTGCCCGACGGTGAGGTGACCGTCGACGTCGAGTTCAGCACGCTGAACTACAAGGACGGCCTCGCGATTACCGGCAAGGGCCCGATCGTGAGATCCTTCCCGCTGGCGCCCGGGATCGACTTCGCTGGCGTGGTCTCGTCGAGCTCCGTCCCGACCTTCGCGCCGGGGGACCGAGTAGTTCTCAACGGCTGGGGTGTCGGCGAACAACATTGGGGCGGCCTCGCGCAGCGAGCAAAGGTCAAGGCCGACTGGTTGATCAAGCTGCCGCCTTCAATGCCTTCCCGCCGCGCGATGATCATCGGAACCGCGGGGTATACCGCCATGCTGTCGGTTGTAGCCCTCGAGAAGTATGGCATCCGTCCCGGCGCGGGCGACGTACTGGTGACCGGCGCCGGCGGAGGCGTCGGCAGCATCGCGATCATGCTTCTCCACAAGCTCGGTTTCCGCGTCGTGGCTTCGACCGGCCGTCCGGCCGAGGAGCCCTATCTCAAGAGCCTGGGCGCTGCCGAGATCATCGACCGGTCACAATTGTCGCAGCCGGGCAAGCCGCTGCAGAAGGAGCGATGGATCGCCGCCATCGACTCGGTAGGTAGCCATACCCTCGCCAATGTTTGCGCCGGAATCAAAGCGGACGGAGCGGTTGCCGCGTGCGGCATGGCGCAAGATTTGGATTTTCCCGCAAGCGTCGCCCCCTTCATCCTGCGCGGCGTGGCGCTGTTCGGCATCAACAGCGTGACCCGCCCGAAGGTAGAACGCGTCGAAGCCTGGGACCGTCTCGCTTCCTTGCTAACCGAAGCCGATCTGGAGAAGACGGCGGTCGAGATCGGTCTGAACGACGTCGTCGCCGCGGCTGGCCGCCTGGTGAGTGGCCAAGTGCGCGGGCGCACGATCGTCAACGTCAATAGATGACATCGACCGAAAAGTAGAGCGATGCGATGTGGCGGTCGTGCCTCGAAGCAAACCCAAAGGCGATGACCGCTCGCGCAAACATGGGAGATCCCCAATATGGCTGCTTCGGAACGAATTGCATTGGATGGACCTGGGTTCGGGTTCTCGACGCGAGCGATCCACCATGGGTATGACCCTGCCCATCACTCTCGCGCGGTATCCCATCCCATCCCATTCATATGACGTCGACGTTCGCCTTCGACAGCGTCGCCGAATTGGATGCGGTGGCCGCATTGGGGGGCAAACTGTATGGGCGGGAGTTCAATCCGACGACCGCATTGCTGGAATCCCGCTTGGCAAACTTGGAGGGTGCCGAAGACGCCGTCGTACTGGCCTCGGGAATGGCCGCGTTCGGTGCCTTGGTTCTTTCGCTCCTATCCCAAGATGACGAACTCATCGTCCATCGGACCCTGTATTCGAATACGACGACCATGACGGAACAGGGCTTGCCTCGCTTCGGCATAAAGACCATCCCTGTCGATCTCAGTGATCCCGCCAATCTGGATGCTGTTCTCACATCTCGCAGTAGATCCGTCTACTTTGAGACGCCGGTCAATCCCACAGGAGACGTGCTCGACATCGAAGCCATTGCGCAATGTGCTCGGCAGGCCGGTCTCCTGGTCATCGTCGATGGCACATTCGCATCTCCGGCCCTGCAGAGGCCTCTCCAATGGGCGGACATCGTGCTCCACTCCCTTACCAAATATATGAGCGGGCATGGAGACGTTCTCGGAGGGGCTCTCCTGGGACGGAGCGAGCTGATCGAAAAAATACGTGATCGCGGCTTGCGCTACATCACCGGTGCCGTCATTTCGCCGATGGTTTCGTCTCTGATTTTGCGCGGGATCAAGACACTTCCTCTCCGGATGGACCGTCACGGGTCCAACGCACTCGCGATTGCGCGCATGCTCGACGCCCACTCGGCCGTAGAGTGGGTGAATTATCCATTTCTGCCGTCCCATCCGCGGCATGCAATCGCAAAGAGACAAATGTCAGCGGGATCCGGAATGCTGTCCTTTGGTCTTCGTGGTGGTTTTGATGCTGCCCGCTGTTTTCTCGACTACCTCAAGCTCATTACGCTTGCCGTCAGTCTCGGAGACGCTGAAACGCTCATCATGCATCCCGCGAGCCTGGTTCATGCCCGGCGCGCCGTTCGTCCCGAAGCGCGCCTTCAAAGGGGAGTCGGAGATGACCTGATTCGCCTGTCGGTTGGTCTGGAAGACGAGGCAGATTTGCTCGGCGACCTCGAGCAGTCCCTAAACCGTCTTTAGCTCGCCGCAATGCGCGTTCGTCAAGGAGAGGCCAAACATGATTTCCCCGCCGCCAGGACTCGAGACCGCCATGGACTTTGCTCGGATTACTCTAAGCCCGCAGAAGGAGGTCGTCCGAAAGTTCTACAAGGACATGTGGGACAATGCGGACGTTGCTCTAATCCCCGAAATATTTCAGCCCGGGTTCACCTTCCGGGGCTCCCTCGGTCCTGTCCTCGTCGGCTTCGATCAGTTCGCGGACTACGTCAGATGGGTGACAGACTCCCTGGAAAACTACACGTCTGATATCCTCGATCTCCTGGAGGAGGGCAATGCGGTCTCGGGGAAGCTGCGCTTCCACGGCATCCATCGGAAGCCAATGTTCGGCCATGCGCCCACCGGACATCACGTGTGGTGGTACGGTGCGCCGATCTTCACGTTTCGAGGCGACAAGGTGAGCGATCTGTGGGTCTTGGGCGACATCCACGGACTGATCGGTCGTCTCGCGCCGGATGCGACTAGCAAGCCGGAGTTCACAACGGACAAGTAGCCCTGGTCCATGATCGCTCGCGCCGAGCGGCCACCACCTTTGATCCGAAATGGAGACAAGCCATGTACACGCCTCCCGCCTTCAAGGACGAAGACGTCGAGAGCATCCGCGCGACGATCCGCGACGCCCGCTTGGCCAATCTGGTAACGGCGACTGCCGAGGGCCCGCTTGCGACGCCGCTTCCGCTGTTTCTCGACGAAAGCGAGAGCGAGCAAGGCGTGATCTACGGGCATTTGGCAAAGGCTAATCCGCAGTGGCGGGTTCCTCCGATCGGAAACGCGCTCGCGATCTTCATGGGTCCGGACGCCTATGTAACGCCTTCCTGGTACGCGACCAAGCAGGAGACCGGCAAGGTCGTGCCCACATGGAACTACGTCGCTGTGCAAGCGTTCGGACCGGCCGAGTTCTTCCATGATCCAGAGCGTCTGCTCGACGTGGTGACTCGCCTGACGCGGAAGCACGAAGCAGCGCGTGCGAAGCCATGGGCCGTCTCGGACGCTCCCGCGGATTTCATTGCCGGCCAGTTGCGCGGCATCGTCGGGATCCGCATCCCCGTGGTGCGCTTCGAAGGCAAGCGCAAGATGAGCCAGAACCGTCCAGAGGCCGATCGCGTCGGCGTCGCGGCGGGCTTGGCGGCCAGCGAGAATCCTGCGGATCGTGCCGCGGCCCCTCAAATTCCCGTACCTGTCTAGCTTTCGGAGGTACGATGTTCGAGCTTCAGACGTTCGCGCTGTTCTTGTCCGTCGCCACGATCGTGGCGGTCACGCCGGGGCCGGGCATTTTCTACATCGTCGCCCGCACGCTGGCTGGCGGCCGGACCGAGGGATTAGCATCCAGCGTCGGCTTGGGTCTCGGTGGTTTCGTACACGTGCTCGCCGGCGCAATCGGCATCTCGGCCCTGGTGATGGCGAGCGCGGAAGCGTTCACTGCGCTGAAGATCGCCGGCGCGCTCTATCTCATCTGGCTCGGCATCAAGACTTGGAGGAAGCGCGAGTCCCCGCGCCGGCCGAAGTCCAGACGACCGGCGCTGGCCGTGCACTGCACGAAGGCATCGTCGTGGAGGCACTGAATCCAAAGACGGCCGCGTTCTTCCTTGCCTTTATTCCGCAGTTCGTCGACACGAGCGTAAACGTGGCTCTGCAGTTCGTTGTGCTCGGCACGATTTCCGTCGCCTTGAACACTGGCGTAGATCTGATCGTGACCCGTTGGGCGGCCAAAGCGAGGGATCGACTCGCCGGGCGACCGACGTTTATCGCGCGCACGAGACAGACCTCTGGAGCCGTGATGTGCGGACTCGGGGCCGCGCTTCTTATCGCGCGTCGCGCAAGCTAGGCTAACGCTTTGTCGCAGTGTCGATCTGACAGTCGTCATCCCATCAGAACAAGCAACACATCAGGCGCCCGACCCAATCGACCATGGGCCAACGGGGGTACACTACAGCCAAATGCGCAAGTAGGCTTATCCTGCTGTCACACTCACCTTTCCACCGGCGCGGTCGTCGATGTAGCGCCGAAGCGCTGTCAATCGGCTTGCAAATTTGACCCCTCATCGGCGTCCAATTTTGACCCCTTTGCGCGGCGAGCTTTGCTGGTAGCGCTCGTCTCGTCGGAGCTGGCCGGGATAGCGGAGGCGAGACGAGCGCGGGTGGCGTGATCGTCGTCTCGGCTCTTGAACCGCCAGCTATCGTTGCCGGTCTCGACGATGTCGCAGTGATGGGTCAATCGGTCGAGCAGCGCGGTGGTCATTTTGGCGTCACCGAACACGTCAGAGTACCCCTATTCTCGAGCGGGTCGTGTCTCACGTCACGATCACTGACCCGCATCATTTTCTGTTCGGGCACCGGCTTGAGGT
>NZ_JADPKT010000089.1 GCF_023074075.1 Bradyrhizobium sp. 138
CGATGCCTCGATCATGCCGACGGTGCCGTCCGGAAATACCTATGCGCCGACGCTAATGGTGGCTGAGAAGGGCGCCGACATGATCATGGAAGACGCAAAGGAGCGCGGCGTAGCGCATTGTTCTTGGGTCGGACAGGAAAGCGCCTTTCATCCGAGGTGCTGAATTGAGCTCGGCGTTGCTCTGTGGGGGGCTACGATCTTGCCCCGCAATAGCCACTACATAATTTCAGCGGCATTAGCCACATTTTGCAGTAATCCTGCATAAAGAGGCCAGTTGGGCGGTCTTTGCGCGGGCCAATCCATCTACAGTTGCCTCTAGAGAGGGCAATGAGCATGGCATGAGAGTGCTCTGCAAGGGAGCTTCGAAACCATCTCTCACGTGGAGGTCTTGCTTTTGTCTTTAGCGAAAGATGTTCAAAGCCAAAATGGTCGATCGAGAAAGTTCGAACATATATCGGTGCTGACGCAAGAATGGAGAAGAGGGTGAACGACACCTTGTATGGTACGCGTGACAAGCGCGGCTATTGGAAACCGAGCAATTGGCCGCTCCTGCTGTCGATTCATACCCAGCCGACTAGGCCGCAGGTTTGGTTGCGTTACCTGTTCGGCTTTCCGGGATACTTGTGGCCATGGTCAACTGTTTATTTCTTGATCACGCTGGGGGTCTGGTACTATCTCACGCCCCCGCTGGAGATGATGCGGCAGTTTAGTGTCGGCTGGATTTCGTTCATTTTAGCCCGCAATGCTGGATTGGTGCTCTTGGTTTATGGCACCTTCCATGCCTTGCTCTACATTCAGAGGCGGCAAGGGACCGATTTCAAATACAACATTAAATGGCCTGATATTGGTAATCCGACATTCCTGTTCGGCAACCAGACCGCAGAGAATGTGTTTTGGACAATGTGCAGCGGGGTTCCGGTCTTGACTGCCTATGAAGTTCTCACATGGTGGCTTTTCGCCAACGAGTACGTTCCATACGTTAGTTTCGCTGAGCACCCGATCTACTTCTTTGCTGTCCTTGTCCTAATCCCGTTATGGCGCGAGGCGCATTTCTATTTCATACACCGCCTAATTCATCTAGGCCCGTTGTATAACATCATCCACAAGGTGCATCACAACAACGTCAATCCGGGTCCGTGGTCTGGCCTGTCGATGCACACATTTGAACACGTCATATACTTCACGAACGTCCTGATCCACTTTGTGGTGCCGTCACATCCCTTGCATGCAATATATGAGCTGATGAATGCCGCGCTGTCGCCTGCAAAAACTCACGTCGGCTTTCATAAGCTTGTCGTGGTTGGTGAGCAGGCTATTCCAAGCGACAACTATTTCCACTATTTGCATCACAAGCTCTTCGAGGTGAACTATAGCGATCGATCGATTCCCTTCGATGTATGGTTTGGTACCGCTCACGATGGATCGCCTGAAGCTGATGAGCAGTTGTTCAAGCGCCTTAGAGCGAGCAAAGCCAATAAACACATTTCGGCTCCGTCTCCGTCACCTTAAGATTCGGATCGGACGGCAGCTCTTGCTTTTGGCTGCCCAGGCGGCTGGCTCCAGCTAACTGATTGCAAATTGCGTCAGCCCGGAGGTTGGCTGTTAACCAGACCAAGTAGAGGAAACTGCATTGACTATAACAGAGGAGTGGGTAGCTGCCTGTCCCGTCGACGCCATAGAGCGCGAAGAAGCACTGCGTTTCGACTACGGCGCGCGCACCTTCGTAATCGTTCGTTCGCCAGAGGGAACGTTCCACGCAATGGATGGCAACTGCTCTCACGAAAAGGTTCATCTCGCCGGGGGTATCGTCGACGGCCATATCATCGAATGCCCGAAACACTTCGGGACCTTCGACTATCGAACCGGCGAGGCATGTGCGCTGCCGGTATGCATCGATTTGCGCAGCTATGATGTTAAGGTCGAGAATAACTTGGTCTTCATCAAACTTTAACTGGACCGACGAAAGACTTCGAATTCGTGCCAAGGCAGCACGCACTTGCGCTGTAACTGGTTGCAGGCGAAGGGACGTTTCGATCAAGTCTCCAATGACGAGAGTGCTCGACCAGATGCCTCGTGACACGCGATGCTTGTTTATCTTGGCGTAGCTCCATGAGCAGCGAAGCTACGATGATGATAGTCGGAGCCGGGATAGCCGGCTCGGTCGCCGCGGAATCGCTTCGCGCAGAAGGGTGGCGGGGTCGGATAGTACTGATTGGTCGAGAGACGAGGTTGCCGTATGAGCGGCCGCCGCTGTCTAAGGCGCACTTGACAGAAGAGGTTGAGCCGGGGCCCAA
Organism: Bradyrhizobium sp. 138; assembly: GCF_023074075.1. Taxonomy (GTDB): domain Bacteria; phylum Pseudomonadota; class Alphaproteobacteria; order Rhizobiales; family Xanthobacteraceae; genus Bradyrhizobium. The sequence goes on from NZ_JADPKT010000089.1 coordinate 2,295, forward strand.
GACGCTTGTGACATCCGAACGCCTCGAGGAGCTGGATATTGAATATCTCCAGGGCCGCGAGGTTGTCGCAATAGATCGAGCTGCGCATACCGTCAAACTGGCGGACGGTGCGCGACTGGCTTATGAACGACTTCTGCTGACCACCGGGGCCCGCGCCAGGCCGGTGAGCAACTTGATCGGTCAAGGAGCTCGGATAAGAACGCTTCGCACGTATGACGATGCGTTGTTCATCAGACGGGCAATCAACCCAGGTGCCGAAGTTGTTGTTGTAGGCGGCGGATTCATTGGCCTCGAGGTAGCTGCCAGCGCGGTGTCGAGAGGCGCTTCAGTAACCGTGATCGAAGCTGGACCGCGGCTTTTGGCGCGTGCAGTCCCGGCGCCTTTGGCCGAACTGATCAAAGCTAAGCACGAGCGCTCAGGCGTGCGCCTAGAGCTCGGTACCACAATCGAGCGTGTGGACGCGATTGAAGGCCGATCGAAGGTGATCTTGACCAGCGGCCGCGCACATCTCGCAGATCTCGTTATTGTCGGGATCGGTGCAGTACCAAATGTTGAACTCGCGCGACTGGCAGGATTGGCTATTGACAATGGGATTGCGCTAGACGAGCTCTTAGCTACATCAGACCCAGACATCTTTGGGGCCGGCGACTGCTGTTCATTCCCACATCGCCTTTACAATGAAAGGATAAGACTGGAGGCGTGGCGCAGCGCGCAGCAGCAGGGGGCGGCGGCCGCGTCCAACATGTTGGGCGCGCACAGCCCTTACGAGAAGATCCCTTGGTTTTGGTCCGATCAGTATGATCAAACGCTTCAGGTTGTTGGTTTACATCGGGAGCAAGACGACCCAGTTATTAGAGATCTCGGCCCGAACGGCTTGCTCATTTTCTATCTGGCCAAGGACGGACGCATTGTTGCCGCCTGCGGCTTTGGCAGTCTGCCTGCGATCGCCAGGGAGATCCGTTTCGCCGAGATGATGATCGGCAGAGGGCTTTCGCCAAACGTTGAGGCACTCTCAAATCCAGCAGTGAATATCAAATCCTTGTTGTCTTAGTGTATCGAGGTCGGGTCGGCGAGGCCGGTCATCCTAGTTCAGCTTCAATATTGGGACACGCCCACCCTTATCGCCATGCCGGTCTTCTTGTTTTTCGCGTCATCGACGGAGGGACCGATGGCGGACGAGCCGTTAGCTCTTCGGCTAAGTGACATGCTTTCCATGCACAATGACTTGACCGCAAAGACCTTGGACGACATGCAGGATTTCTGCGAAGTCACCCAGGACTTTGCGTTCTTTTGCATCGATGTAAGCATATTGTGTGAGTCATATCGGCTGCACAAGGCTCCCACCGGCGGATTGCCGAATGCTTGCGGTAAGTGGCTCAAATCGTGTTCCAATATCGAAGGAAATCCCTTGAAGTTCAAAGCCGCCGTCCTGTCTGAGTTTCGAGCGCCGCTCAAGATCGAAACACTTGGCCTCACCCAGCTTGCCGACACCGACGTGCTTGTCCGAGTGCGGGCGACGAGCCTCTGCCACACCGATCTTGAAGGGATTGAAGGCAATCTTGGTGTGCCGTTGCCAATAGTGCCAGGACATGAGGCTGCAGGTGTTGTCGAGTGGATTGGCAGGTCGGTCACAAGGGTTCAGATCGGAGACCACGTCGTAATGTCGTGGAATCCTCACTGTGGCGAGTGCTTCTATTGCGCGCGTCATCAACCAATCCTGTGCGAGTCATATCGAGCAAATGCCGCTAAGTCGTATCACTTTGACGGCCGTCATCGTCTAGAGAGCGAATGTGGTGCGCCAGTGCATCAGCTGGCATATTTGGGCACGTTTTCCGAAGTGTGCGTCGTCGACGAGAGTTGCGCTGTTAAAGTGCCGAACGAGATTCCCTTCAACCGCGCGTGTTTACTTGGTTGTGGCGTGATGACTGGCGTCGGCGCGGCGATGCATATCGCACAAATTGAGAAGGGCGCCACAGTGACGGTAATCGGCTGCGGTGCGGTGGGTTTGTCAGCAGTTCAAGGTGCGCGGCTGGCGGGTGCATCGCGCGTAATCGCAATCGACAGGCAGCGTGAAAAGCTCGATCTCGCCGAGGTCGTCGGCGCGACGGATACCCTGGTCGTCAACGATTCGCTTGTTGCCTCACATTTGACTCTCACACATGGACGCGGAGCAGATTGTGTGATCGAAGCCGCTGGCACTCGCGCGGCGTTTCGTGCGAGCGTCGAAATGGTGCGAGTCGGCGGACAAGTCGTGTGGCTTGGCAAACTGCCCACGAATGAAGAGTTGGCGTTCCGTTGGGGGGCGCTGATGGGCGAGAAACGCATTGTGCGATCAAGTTACGGCGGTGCCGATCCGTGGCACGATTTTCCATGGCTCGCAAATGCGTATCTCGACGGTTCGCTCAAGCTCGATGAGTACGTCACGTCGTCCATATCGCTCGAAGATGTCAATGTTGGGCTGTCGCGTCTCGCCGCCGGCGAGGACATACGCGCCGTGATTGAGTTCTGACGATGGCACACCCGCCTCTTGCGCCAGGCTGGATAGATGCGCCGCATCAAATCGTATCGCTCGGACGCTTTCCGCTCGAATCAGGCGAAGTGATCGACGATCTGAGGATCTCGTATGTCGTCCACGGTTCACTCGACGATCGCTCGAGACCGGTAATCTTCGGCGTCTGCTCGATCGGAAGCACGCATCATAGGCTTGATTTTTTGATCGGTGTGGGGCGGGCGCTTGATCCGTCGCGCTTCACTATCGTCGTCATCGATGCGTTGGGCAACGGGTTGTCAAGCTCGCCATCGAATTCGCAGACCCAATCGGGCGAGCGCTTTCCGCGCTTCACGATCCGCGACATGGTGACGAGCCAACGCGTTCTCGCTTCGTACCTGCGCATTGACGCTGTAGCCGCGATCGTTGGAGCATCGATGGGTGGTATGCAAGCGCTACAGTGGGGCGTGTCCTATCCGGATTTCGCTCGATCCCTCGTTGCGCTCGTCCCGATGCCGAAGACTACGCCATGGTCGCAAGCAATCAACCACGCCGGGCGCCTCGCGCTCGCGAACGCGCGCGAACTGCCGACAGCCGAAGCTCGCTGGGAGACGTGGACAACCCTGATGTCCGTGCTCGCGCGCTCGCCATCGCGGCTTGCTGCGGACGTCGCGGCTAACCAGGATGTTAATAACGACACAGTCGCGTGGCTTCTTGCGTGCGCGCGCTCAATGGCTGCGCAACAATCTGATCCACTCGACTGGATCTACCAATCCTACGCGTATGATGCGCACGATGTTGGCGCGTCGACCGGCTTCGGCGGTGATACACAAAAAGCACTTGCGTCAATTCGAGCTCGTACCCTTGTCGCTGTGCCGTCGCTCGATCTCTACAATCCCATCGAATCAGGCATCTGGGCGGCGGAGCAGATCGAGCGATGTGAACTCATTCGCCTTCCGTTCCATAGCGGCCATCTGGTGGCCTCGGAGGCGGAGCCGCAGGCGGCGGCGCAGCTGAATGATCGAATAGGCCGCTTTCTAAGCTATGAGGAACCCACACTCTGAGGAGAAAGGCTTCCAAGATTGGATTTGGATTATGGCAAATCAAAAAATCGGACGAAGACTCTTCTCGGGAAAGGAACGATCGTGCCCTTCGGCGGCGAGTTGCGTAGCTGATCAGTCCGATCCGGCCGGCTAGGTCCCAACGGCGCAGGACAGAGCCGCTGGCGAGCGACGGCGGCGGAAAGGGGTGGCGTGCATCCCCCTGATGGGCCTGAGCATCGTCAGGCCGCCCGGCGTAACGCCTCCTTCTTGTGCTCCTTCTGCAGATCCATGTTGAGATAGCGATGGTCCTCGAGCCAGGTCTCGTGACGTTCGACGGTCAGCGCCCGCACCAGCCTTACAGCTTTCGGCATTGGGGAAGATTCGCACCACATAGGTGCGTCGTAAGCGTCGTTTTCAGGCCACGGCTTTGAGGGCTTGACGTCGGTAGGCCCACGGCAGGAGCTTGTCGATGTCGCTGTTGGGATGGCCATTGACGATCCTGGTGAGGACGTCGGTCAAGTAGGCGAGCGGATCAACATCGTTCAGCTTACAGGTTTCGATCAGAGAAGCGACGGTGGCCCAATGGCCGGCGCCGCCGTCCGAACCTGCAAACAGCGCGTTTTTCCGGTTCAGCGCGATCGGACGGATGGCGCGTTCGACGGCGTTGTTATCGAGCTCGACGCGGCCATCATCAATGAAGCGCGTCATGCCCTTCCAGCGCGAGAGCGCATAACGGATGGCGTCTGCAAGCTTGCCCTTCTGGCTGATCAGACCGAGTTTTGCGCGCAGCCATTGTTCGAATGTCTCGGCGAGCGGCCGGCTTTTCTGCTGGCGGACGAGCCGGCGCTCCTCGGCGCTGCGGCCGCGGATGTCTTTCTCGATGGCGTAGATCTCGGCGATGCGCTTGAGCGCCTCGCTCGCAATCGGCGCGGGACCAGGCGTTGCGAGTTCGTAGAAGTTGCGCCGCATATGCGCCCAGCAGAACGCAAGCTCGACGTCGCCGCGCTCAGCCAGCTTGGCATAACCGGCATAGCCGTCGACCTGCAGGATCCCCTTGAAGCCTGCGAGATGAGCGATCGGCCGCTCGGCTTTGCGGTCAGGTGCATAAACGTAGACGACGCCCGGTGGATCGGCGCCGCCCCATGGCCGGTCATCGGCGGCATAGGCCCAGAGCTGGCCGGTCTTGGTGCGCCCGCGGCCGGGATCAAGCACCGGCATCGTCGTCTCGTCGGCGAAGAGTTTTGGCCGTTGCTTCAGCCTGGCGAGGAGCCGCTCGTGCAGCGGACGCAGGTGCCAGGCCGCATGACCGACCCAGTCCGCCAGCGTCGAACGATCCAGCTCAATGCCCTGGCGGGCGTAGATCTGGGCTTGCCGGTATAGCGGCAGGTGGTCGGCATATTTGGAGACCAGAACCTGGGCGACGGTGGCCTCGGTCGGCAATCCGCCCTCGATCAGCCGGGCCGGAGTTGGCGCCTGCAGGACGCCGTCCTCGCAGGATCGGCAGGCGTATTTCGGCCGCCGGGTGACGACGATCCGGAACTGCGCCGGCACCAGGTCCAGCCGCTCGCTTTTGTCCTCGCCGATCCGGTGCAACTCGCCCTGGCAGCAGGGACAGGTCTTGTCCTCGAGGTCGACCACGATCTCAATCCGCGGCAGGTGCGCCGGCAATGCGCCACGGTTGCTGCGGCGCTTGCGAGCTCGCGCCGCGCGGCCTTCGGGCGCGTCTTCGTCCTGCTTGGCTTCGCCCGCCGCTGCGACTTGCTCGACATCTTCCAGGCCCAGCAGCATCTGCTCCTCGGGCAGCGTCTCCGCCTTCCGGCCGAAGCGATGGCGCTGCATTTCCTGGATGATCTGGCGTAGCCGCTCGCTCTCGCATCGCTCGGCGAGTAGCATCGCTTTCAGCGTCTCAGGATCGTCAGGCAGGGCGTCGCTCACGCGTAAATCAGAGCATATTCGCACTCACTTTGCGACGAGCCCGGCGCTCCTGATTCACTTCGCCGCAGCCTGGCCTGCAACTATCCGGGCTGCGTCGGTGTCGTCGTCTCCCGGGCCTCATGGACGCGCCGCCAGTCCAACCCTTCGAGCAGCGCCGAGAGTTGCGCCGCCGACAGACGCATCACGCCGTCTTCAATCTTTGGCCAGCGGAAGACGCCATCTTCCAGACGCTTCGCAAACAGGCACAGGCCTGTCCCATCCCAGAAGATCAGCTTGATCCGGTCCGCACGCTTGGCCCGGAACACATAGACCGCGCCCGAGAACGGATCGGCCATCATCGCCTCGCGCACCAACGTGGCCAATCCTTCGGCGCCCTTGCGGAAGTCGACCGGCCTGGTCGCCACCATCACCCGAACCGCACCCGTTGGACCGATCACCCGTTTGCCTTCAGCGCCTGAACGATGGCCGCGATCATGTGGGCGTCCGCCCCGCGGCCAGCCCGGATCGTAATGCCCTCAACTTGGATCTCAATGATGCCGTCATCCGGCTTGGGCTTGCACCGCGGCGGCGCTTTGCGCTCCTTGCAAAGAGCAGGTGCTGCCGCCACGGCATCCACCACTGCCGGCACGAACAGTGGCGCTTCGGCCCTGGTCATTGAGGGGCTACGTGCTTGCCGGCGCCACGTGAACACTTGCTGTGGCATCAGCCCGTGGCGTCGAGCAACCTCAGAGACCACCGCCCCCGGCAAGAGCGTCTCCTCGACGATCCGCGCCTTGTCATCATCCGAAAATCGGCGACGACGTCCCGTTCCCGTGATCACTTCCAGCCGGCGCACCGTGACGTCCGGCTCAAGCGTATGGTCAAGCGTAGACACAAGCCGATCCCTGTTTAGAGATCGTTACACTCGTCCATCCCACGCGCCAGGAGAAGGTGGGGTCAGAACAGCGCTTACGGTGCGTCGCCGGGTCTCCTCGTTGAGACGCTCCAGCATGTTGGTCGACTTCATGTGCTTGCGGTGCGCCAGCGGCAGGCGGAAGTAGGTCAGCGTCTCGTCGATGTTCTCTTCCACCCAGCCGGTTTTGCCGAGCCAGGCGGCCAGATCGCGCCGCACCTCACCAAGATCGCGCCGGTCGTACATCCAGCGCAGCTCGAGCAGGCAATCGTCATCGACCTTGCGCGGCACATAGTCGAGCGCGTTGCGCAGGAAGTGCACGTAACAGCGCTGCCAGAACACCCCGGTGAGGACCTCCGGTATCGCCTTCTTCAAGCCGGGATGATCGTAGGAGACGACGAACTCGACGCCATGCAGGCCGGGGGCCTTCAACCCCTCCAAAACTCTTTCCAGCTCGAGCGGCTCTCCCGGTTGGCGAGTTCGACCGCGAGCACTTGGCGCCGGCCCTCCCAGTCAACCCGGATCGCGATCAGCACCGCCTGGCTTGCGATGATGCCATCGTCCCTGACGCGCTCGTAGCGGGCGTCCAGGATCAGATAAGGGAACGGCTCCCGCGCTCGCCTTTCTCCGCACCCAGCGCCTCCGTCATCTCCGCTTCGAGGATGTCCTGCACCGCCCCCTGGATCAGCGGCTTCAGGAACTCCTTGTCCGACCTCAACAACTCTTTGACGGCAGAGACATCCGTTCTAACCTTTGTCACGGTCATGGCGGGTCCAAGCTTCTCTACGAGTGGTGATCTTGGCAATCACCGGACTTACCATGACCGCTTCAGCCTCTCAGCTTTCGCAGAACCTCCCGCACACTACCCGGCCGCCGATGGAGTTGGAACGGTCGCCGCCCACGAGTCGTCGTCCGCGCTAGCTCTTCGGGAGGTTCCTTACGGCCAAGTACTAAGCCTCAACGTATGTCCGTCAGATAATTCGGGTTGGAACATGCTCGGTATCGCTCTGGAAACGTCCTAAGATGCCGCGCAAAACGTCGCGCTCAATGCGGATTCACGTTGTTGCTGGGTAAGCGCTGCGACTACGTGGTCACCAACCCGCCTGTTAGTTGCTCATTTAGTTGAGCAGTAGGCCGTTGTCCGCCAACACGGTGAAGCCGGTGATGATGTTTGCGCCGAAGCCAAGATAGAGAATCACTTCTGCTAGTTCGGACGGCTTAGCAACACGTTTGAGAAGCGTCGACTCAGCAGACGTGCGGCGGATTTCTTCCGGCCATTCAATCCAGTTGCTATCGATAAATCCCGGAGCAATGGCATTGACTCGCACCTCGGGAGCGAGCGCACGCGCAAAGTTCTTCGTGAGCACGACCACGCCTGTCTTTGCGGCAGCGTACGGGATCGTGCTGCCACGCGCGTTGAATGAAGCCGTCGAGGCGACGTTGACAATCGCCCCGTTCGCCGCCTTCAAAGCTGGCGCTGCGGCCTTGCTACACCGGAAGACCCCGAGCAGGTTGACGTCAAGCAGTGTGGCCCAGAGTTCTTCCGTTATGAGATCAAGCCGGTTAACGGGGATTGGCTGCTTCACACCGGGCGTTCCAGCATTGTTCACCAGGAGATCCAACCGGCCAAGCGCGGACACTGCGTTAGAGACCATGGCTTCGGCCGAGGCCGCATCTCCCACATTGCCTGGCGCTGCAATCACGTTCCCGACTGAGCTCAGTTCTTCGATGGCTTGCGGTCCGCGTGGATCGTCTGGTAGAAAATTAAGAGCGACAGTCGCGCCAGACTCCACGAGCATCCTTGCCGTGCCCAGTCCCAGGCCGCTTGCCGCACCTGTCACAAGAGCTGCCTTGCCTTTCAGGTCGAAAGAAATCATATTTTCTGGCACCCGTGCGATTAGAGTTAGGACGATAGAGCGTGGAGAGTTATGAAGGGATGCTCCGTCGTTCTAACAGCCGCACCGCGTTGGAAATCTCCGATTTTTGAAGGCGCAGTGCAGAAATTGTGCGCTTGGTCCGAGATTCCCTACAATTTGCAGTCCCGGATTATCGTGATCTCATTTTGCCCTTCGTGCTCGTGGTCACTTTAGCCGAGCTTCCTGTGCGAAAGTTCTGATCGCGTATACTCATCGTCCTTGGTCTCATGGGATGATCCAAGCGAATCCTATTTCCGAAATTCAGGTGATTGCGTCCGGATCCTGACGGAGGCTAGTGGTCTCCGCTCGACGGACTAAGAATGGCGCCTCTGATCCTCTATCCTAAACTTATGGTCGCCTTCTTCCAGACGCACCCGAGCAGCGCAAGCTCAATAACCACGGCTCAGATCCACAACATTGGTTAGCGCCACTCCGTCCAGAAATCTCTGAATGTTCTCCCCAATTGTCGGAAACGCTCGCATTCGCGTAGCCTGTCGGATTTCCCAAGATGTGCCGTGTTGCTATTACATTCGGCACTCCGATAACGGGCTGTCATGGGGAAGCGGTTCCCGCTCAAACACATCGAGCATCGCGCAGCAGCTCGTGCACGCGATTCTGCGGCATATCGGCGATGCGAAGACGTCGGCAAGCCAAGTTTTCGGGTCGATGTCGTGAGACGCGCCGTCATGATGAGCGTGGCCATCACGGCAGCGCGCTCGGCGCCGCGGTCAGAACCGGCGAACAACCATGCCTTTCCTCCGAGCACAAAACCGCGCAGCGCTCGTTCGGCTGGATTGTTGGTGAGACAGATCCTTCCGTCATGGACAAAGCAGGCAAAGCCGTCCCATCGCTTGAGCAGACAGTTGATTGGCTTGAGCACGTTGGAACGAATGCGGGAGCCGGGCAGATTCCGCCGGGAGCCAAGCCTCAAGGTCGATCAGCAGCGGCGCGCTTCTCTCCCGGCGGATCTGCAGCGGCTCCTCGGCGCTCAGCCCATAGATCTCGCGCTCGAACTCGAACAGCTAGTCAATCCGACGGAGTGTTTCCAGCGCAAGAGGCGAGATCGCCGTCGTCGACCGTTCGCGACGCACGTTCTGGGCGATATCGGCTAGTTCGAAGAAAGCCTTCCGGCCGTGCGCCCAGCAGAAGGCAGGCGTCGCCGGCGACGCCTTGCGTCCGGGATCGAGAAACCTGTCAAACGCCATCCGGAACTGCCCCCTCATATTGCCTCAGATGACAATGTTGCCGAAGCGCACCCTGGTGTCTTTCTGGATCGGCTGCCGCGAGTGGGAGCAAGCCGCTCGCAAAGCGCGCCCTCCAGAGCGCCGTAGCGAGCGAGCGGGTTGCGGTGCTTCGGCGAAAGAACATGTCAGGATTAAATACGAAGGCGCGAAGCTTGGACCGATAGTGTGATCTCTGTGCTGCTGATGAGCTGTCGAGCGGCCTTTGATCGCCAATTCTTCACCAATCGCTGCACCGTGCGCCGCTGATGGCCGCTGCACCGACCGGGCGTATGCGCTTCCAGCCGGGAGAGAAGATCGACCGCGGACAAGTGCGGAGCCGCGGCGAGCCATTCCTCGATAATGGGAATGTAGGGGTCGAGCATCGATGGCCGACGTGGCACAGGCTTGCGCCGCACATAGCGACGACGATGAATGCCCCGCTGCTCACCCTGTTTCCAACCATCGCCGAGCTCTCGGGCAAAGGCCGCTAAGTCGCTATGCCCTGCGCGACAGGCATCGCTGGCTTTCCAGCCCGTTGATCGACGCGCTTACCCAGCTCATTCTGAGCGTCCCGCATCTGTGCCAGCAATGCCACCGGATCAAGCGTCCGGTAAATCTCCCGCAGCCGACCTTTGAATGCCTCATTGAGCCTCGGGTGGACCAATGCTCTTTCGTACGGCGTAGCGGGAGGAAGATAGCGCTTGATCATCTTGGCACCTTCGCGGTGCTTCTCCTTCAGGTTAAACGAGGGCTGGAAGAAATTGATGTGCAGCCGTGCCGCCGCAAACAGGCGAGCTAATGAGCGAGCGGCATCAATGCCTTCAAACCGCCCATAGCCCACCAGGCGGCGAACGATAGCTCCGTTCTTTTGTTCAACGAATGCCTGATCGTTCTTCTTGGAGGACCTGGAACGAGTGACTTCGACATCGTGAGAACGGCACCACGACACCGACCGTGTCGTTTATGAAGGCGCTGTCGTTGTCGAAATCGAGGCCCCGAACGGGCCAGGGAAATAGGTTCTGCGCGCGCTCGAGAGCTTCGACCACAAGAGCTGCTTCACGCACGACGAGCGGAAAGCATTCGGTCCACCCCGTTGCGATATCCACCATTGTTAGCGTCTGAATGAACGCGCCGGAAGCAAAAACGGGATCATCGCGACGAGCCGCTTACTGCAGAGCCGGTCAGAGGCGTCCCATAGCACAATCAGTGCAACGCGAATGGAAGCTCCGTAGGTCCGGCTCCGTCGCCGCGGCACGGCCGATCCCGATGCCCCGTCCACCGACAGTGCTCGGATCGCGTGCTTGCGATGCCATCCCGTAACGGCACACAGCTCGTCCAGGATCCGTGCCTTCTCGAGCCGTCCGCTCGCTCGATAACGCTCCACCAGCGCTGATGTGATTTCGCGATTTGCGCGCATGCTGATCTTCCCTGCCATACCCGCCACCGAACTGATTCGGCAGCTCCGCCCCAGACACGAAGTTGTCCGGTAACATTTTTACTGAGCAATGCGGGGGGCAGTTTTCCATGGCGCGCGACAAACCATCAGGCCAGTCCGCTGCAAGGCGTCTCTCGTCGGAGAATTACCCCGCATAAAAAGCTCGTATACCTGCTCTCGGACACCGAATTTCCAAGTTGAACTCCTCTCCAATGGGATATTTCGGCGCTCAGTTCTTGCTAAATTTATTACAAGAGATGAAGACAGCACGACTCTGAGGGGCAATTCTCCACGAAAAAGCCGATCTCCGTAGGAGCTGCTGAATTATGGGCGCATGCTGGGTAAGGATCTTCACCGAGGGGCAAATCGATGGAGTTTGGTGCTTGGCCTCATGTGAGGGGGAATCTCGCGTCCGCACGACAGAACGCTTCGGCGTTCCTGGACGGTCTATTGCCAGAGGATTATCGCGCCCAATTGGCTCGGCAGAACTGGGGCACAACCTGGGCCGGCACTGGCGATGCCTACCGCCGTCTTGCTGACCTCAACATAAGCAGAAAAGAGTACGATGAAGCCACTGAGGCGTGGCTTTGCGCCCTCACTGCCTTCGAGGTCGCCAGGAGAGTAGTTGCGGACGATGATCCGCGACGGGCGAACGTTTCAGCCAAAGTCGAAAATTGCCTTCAGAGGATCGGACTGTGCTTCGGCCATGAGGTCGAATGTGTACAGATCGCGTGTGGCGATCTGGGGGCGTTTCTCGCCTACTATTTGCCTGCTGGAACTCCCAATTCACGGGCGCCGGCGGTCATTTGCGTCAGCAACGAAGAAGAGAAGGGAGTGACGTTGCTCGGCAGGCTCCTGCCTGTGGTGATTGGCCGGGGGATGTCCGTCCTGGTTGTCTCTCACGAGCACATCGCAAATCAGGCACGCGGCGGATCCCAAATCGTATTGTCCCATTGTTTGGATCATTTGTCGGTTCGACCTGACGTTAATAGTGGTCGCATCGGCATTTATGGCGACGGATTATCGGCCTCCTTAGCTACGGATTTTGCCGTATACGATCGCCGCATTGCTGCGGCGGTGTGTGATGGGGGCATTTGGAATTGGACGCGCTCCCGAAAATCCATCGATTGGATGACATCGACCGATGACGGCGCAGAAAGGAACATGGAGTCAGGGCATCGTTCACGGCTAGCTCGACTGCCGAATTGCCCAATACTCGTGGTAGCGGGCGGGCGCGGCGTCGTCAGCGTTTCCGAGGCTATCAAACTGCAGAGTGATTGCATGGCTGCGCGCATCGACGTGGATTTGGTCGTGCCGCAGCTCATTCGAGGGGGGGTGTGCGAGGAGGTTGACAACTTCGTTAGCTCGGACGCCTGCACCTTCAGATGGCTGGAGCAGAAGCTCGCACGCGAACCAACTCCAGAGCGAGTCGTCGGCTAGCGCGGTTCTCCTCCGACCTTGTCGGAGTAGCTCACATCAAGTCGTGAGTTGTCCGGGGGCCAACTAATCGTCCGCGAAATCGATTGTTCTGCGGGGCTTGGATGGGTGCTCAGTGCAGTGGAGGAAGCGATGTGGGCCGAGAAGTCCAAACGATGGGCCTGCCAAGATGGACTGAAATGCCTGCTCGACCGCCCGCCGCTGGCGTTAGGTGCAGTGAAGCTGTCATCTTGGTTGGAGGTAAATGATGGAAACCGCCAAGCGATGCGGCCCTTACCCATTCAGCCCTACAACACGCCAATACTCAGCTTTTGGGATGCCAATCGGCTATTCCTCGCGATCGAGGTCAGTCGCCTGTTGAGGTAGTCTAGTGACGCCTCGTCCAGCCCCTCCAATAGCGCCGAGTTCAAAGCTTCCCTCTTGGTCGAGAGCTTTGAGATCTGGGCCCGAGCCTTCTCAGTCAGGAACATTTGAACGAACCTTGCATCATCTGGTGACGGCTCCCGTGCGAGAAAATCCATCGTCTCTAGCTTTTTCGTCTGGTTGGTAACGAACGCAGCATGAATTCGGAGTTTGCTTGCAACCGCTATTCCCGAGACACCGCGACCTTGATCGAGCTCGTCGATGGCCATGAGGATCAACCACTGCGGCTCAGTCAAGCCTAGTAGCTCCGCCCAGCTCTTATGTATTTGCTCAAGTTGGGAATGGATCTCGACAACGTTCCAGATTAAGTCTCTGACGGCCCTGTCCATTGTTGGTTTTTCAGCCATGTTGGTTGTTCCGCCAAACCTCAGCGACGCCCGAAAAGCCGCGGCGTGACTTTACCCTCCCTACAGATATCTCGCTTTAGGCGCCCCTGAAAGGCGCGCAAGACATGGGTACCATGTAAAAAATCAATTGATATCCGCAATTACTTTTGGTAATATTATGCCTAGATCGTTTGGGGAGCTCTTCAGCGATCATGTAAAATCTCCAAGGAGAACCTCCGGGATGCCCCCTGGGGGTTCTTTTTTTGCGTCGCGGCTGCATTGCAACGGGATTTGTCGCCGAAATGCCACAGTGAGCCGCCAAAGAATGCTTACTGCGATTAATGAATTGCAACAATTAATTGTGCGAATTAGACCTTGGACTGACGGAGAGGGGGCGCCTCGACGTCGTCCGTCAAGCACCCGCCCAGTAGGTGAGGCTAGCAGCGGCGGATCTTTGAAGGACGGAAACGACGTTTCCAACTTGGAGGTTCAAAAATGAAACTGATGAAGAGCCTAGTTCTTGGTTCTGCCGCAATGTTTGCGGGCACGGGGGCTCAGGCGGCCGATCTTCCCGTCAAGGCCAAGGCAATCGAATACGTGAAAATCTGCTCGTTGTATGGAGCCGGCTTCTATTACGTCCCCGGCACCGACACCTGCATCAAGCTGGGTGGTTACGTGCGCGCCGCAGCCGCGGTAGGTGCGCAGGGCCTCTGGGCCGCCCCGACCGGCGGCCTCGGCGGTGCGCACAATCGTCTCAGCAACTCTTACACTGCCCAGTCTCGTTTTGATCTCGGCGTCGACACCCGCACTGCGACTGAATACGGCGTCGTTCGAACGTACGCCGAGTTGGCTTTTACGTGGACTGCAGGCGGATATGGCGGTGCTGGGAGCACTGCCGTAAACGGCGCTACTGCGTATAATGGAAGTAATCCTGCCGGGAGCGGCAGCGGTATGATCTCCGGTGGTAACCTTTCCGTCTATTACGCGTTCATTCAGTTTGCCGGCTTCACCTTCGGTAGGACGCAGTCGCAGTTCGCCTCTCCCTGGACCAACTATCCGGCGAACAGCTACGATGGTTTGCCGGGTGGCGCCGGGTGGGAAGCTGTCAATCAGTTCGCCTACACTGCGGATTTCGGGCAGGGCATCACGGCCAGCTTCTCGGCTGAGGATCAGGTTGTCGGCCATACGACCAATATTTGGAACGTGAGTGGTGCAACCGCGGCAGGTCTTGCCACAGGCTCGTATGGTGCTGGCGACATTGGCGGCGTGCGGGCTCCGGACCTTGTGGCAGCGCTTCGAGTAGACCAGGCTTGGGGGCTTTTCCAGACGTCAGTTGCCGCGCATGATAATCACGCTGGCTACTATGGCGTTGACGAAACGACCGGTCACCCCAGCGACAAGTGGGGCTGGGCCGGACAGCTTGCCTTGTCGATCAAGAATGTCCCAACCGGAGCGGGTGATACGATCAACGTCCAAGGCGTGTATACCAACGGAGCGTCGGGGTACAACTTCCAATCGTACGGGCCCGCCACTTTCGCGCTGTACGGCGGTGCGGGCGTGCCGGGAGCTTACCAGAGCGTCGGGGTCGCCGGGGTCTCGGACTCCGTTTTCGTTGCTGGCGCTGGCCAGCAGTTGACCACGACTTACGGCTTCAATGGCGGCTATACCCACAACTGGAACCCAAACTGGAGCAGTTCGCTCTGGGGCGGATTCGGTGCTGTCCGGTACAACAGCACTGCCAAGGGCTACATCTGCGGCGCCTTTGTGACGACGCTCGCGCTGTCGAGCGGCCTCGGCGGCTGTAACCCTGACTTCAACTACTCGGTTGTGGGTGCCACCACGCGTTGGAATCCCGTCAAGAATCTGACGTTCACGGCCGAAATTGGTTACGTCATGCTTGACCAGAAGTATGCGAGCGGAAGCACCGTGACGCTGCCGGTTCAGGCCGGCATCGCCAAGCCTGGGGCTGCGTATGAGCTGAAGGATCAGAATAGCCTAGCGCTGCTGCTCCGGGCTCAGCGCAACTGGTGAGTTTTTCTGTCCAACTAGAAGGAGAAATCTGAACGGCTCTTTAAACTATTCTAACCTCCAAGAAGGCCTCCGGCATGCCCGCCGGAGGCCTTTCTGATTTGTCGCAGACTTCATCCCCGGTATAGCCCAAGGCCCAGCCCCTGCGGATGACCAAATCTTCAAAGCCGTTACCCCTGAGATTGCGCTGGTACGAGGACGGTATCCAACCGTGCATCATGAAGTATCAGCCGGATTCGTCCGAGTCGCTGAACCAGCGTCTTTCGCCTCAGATCGATCGGCCCTGAAGAGGAGGAGACAATTTTGCGCGGCCTCCTCGGATAGATCACGTACGATCGCTAAAGCGCCGCGATCTCCGAATGCGGCCATTTAGATGTGCGCGCTGCTGTTCACCATCCATCGGTGCCGCACCTATTCAACTTCGAACTGATAGTCGTCCTGGCGCATAGCATCGACCGCAACGTGGTCGCGGAGGTTTGCACTCGCCGGCATCAATGACGCTCTCGCAACAACAGCCTTATCTCAAATGCCGACAGCGCCGCCGTTATCAAGCCACGCAACGCTTTGCAATGCCAGCTCCAAGATAAACCTTGGTGGCGAGCGGTTGCCATGCGCCGCCGCGAAACGTCCCCGTGTGCTTCCAATCGGCCGAGGAAGCGGAGCCCATTTGTGCGCGCACCGTTCAAGACGAGAATTCTGTTAGAGAGGGCGCGGCAGCCAAATCTGTCGACCAACTCACCCTCAACACCACTGGCAAGATGGCGTACTGCTCAGCCAATCACTACCGCCCCGCTTGGCCAGCGAAGTTAGTCCCTCGCGCAATTACGGTTGATGACGGCGCGGTCGTCAGCACCATTCCTGATGCGAGGCCACAAATATCAATTGCCGAGGTTGGGAAGGAACACTCGAGATGCCAACTCAGAGCAGAGGGCGCTGCGGTCCAAGCGCGTCCGCCAAGTCGCCGAGGCCGTCGCCCGCCTCCGCTAACCCTGGACAGACTGAATGCATCATTCGTGCAGCGGTCTTCGTCATCAACGAAATGGCGAAGCTGTTCCGGAAGCTCCTCCGGGAACGGCTGGCAGAGAGCCTTCGTTCAGGACAGGACGCCCATGTTGCGACAATTTCGGCATACGTGACGTGCGTACCGTCAATCTGCCTTGGTTCGGCAGCTGCGCGCTTCGGCCAGCGGCTCCTTCGTGCATACGACGTCATTCGGGCCGCCACCCCGATCGTCGCGCCGTCACACGACGTGCTTCGCACTGAGACGCTGATGCGGCTCATCTACCCAGGGCAGTCGCGGCTCACCGAAAGCCTGGATTCAGATCGGCGCTGGCAGGAAAGATGTCTCTTTGGCGCGGTACATCTCCATTGGTCCGGGCCTCGCAAAGCAGCTCGCGAAAGATCCTGCTGACGAACGCCGCGCTCGCATTCGAGGCCCCCCGCGCTGGGGCGGGGTTGCTAAGGAGATTTCTCGAAAGTGGTACAAATACCAAAAAGGAGCGGTGCGACTTGCAGGAAAAAATCGACAGATGGGTCTAATGCAATGGAAACATCTCTTGGCGCGATGGTATTCTCAGTCAATTCTGAGGAGCTTGCGGAGTCGCGGGCAGTTGGATGACCGAGGTTGAGTTGCAGGGAGAGGTAACAATGGACAGCCAGAATTCCACGAGAGTATTCGATGGATCCCCTCGAGCGTCTAAGTTGATGGGGCGAATTGGTCTTATTCTGCTGTCGACAGATGAGGTCGGTGGTGACGCGTTCACATCTATCATTCCCAAGAATGAAATCTCGGTCTTTACAACGAGGACGGCGTACGACCATAGGGGGGGAGGGTTCTCGTTATCAACCTCGTTCGCTCAGGTTGCGGGCACCCTGCCGCCCGCGGGTCGCGTCGACGTTCTAGCCTTTAGCTGCACCAGTGGTACGGTCGCAATGGGCGCAAAAAGCCTGCTCTCGGAGCTAGCGAATGCAAGACCGGGCCTAAAATACACGTCACCCGCGGTTGCCGGACTCGCAGCGCTGCGCGATCTCAAAGCAAGACGAATAGCGCTCCTTACGCCATATCGACGTGAGGTGCACCGATCATTTCTTCCGTTTTTCAAGGAGAATGGATTCGACATCACCGCCGACGGTACCTTTGAGAAATCCACGGACGCCGACATCGGAGAGTTGTGCCGCGAGTCAATTTTTGAAGCTGCAACAGCGCTCGTTCGTTCGGCGTCGCCGGATGCGCTGTTCGTTTCGTGTACAGCCACCCCTGTCGTGCCGCATATCGCTGATCTGGAAAAAGAGATCGGCATACCAGTTGTTAGCAGCTCCCAGGCAATGGCTTGGGATGCACTTCGGCTCGTGGGCTATCGTCATTCGATCGATGGATTTGGTAGCCTATTGGCGTCGACGCGTTGACGATCGTCGGACAGAAAATGAAGATCTGGTCCAGCACAGGCGCCATCATCGGCCGCAACGGAGCCAAGAACCCAAGGTTCGAGATAACAGGCTGAAATTATTGCGGTGCCGAAAGGCGGTAAGCGCTTCTGCAATCAGATACCCGCGGACCTGTTGGAATGAGGCGACGTGAGATCGATGTCACGGCGGTTGTAGTTGCGTCGAACATCATCTACCTGCCTGGGTGCACCGCAAAGTCCGCTACATGCCATGGGGGCGACGATCGTTGAGGGTGATTCAACGGTGCCTCTTGATGCCTCCTTCGGTCAGACCGGTGACGGCCATGGGTGTAGCAGGCTTGATCACCATTGGCGGCTCGCTCATCGCCACCGGACGGTCGCCAAGCCAGTGTTTAGTGATCGAGGCGTCGGGCATGTAAACCGAACCTGTTTCGACATTGTAGCGGAAGGCACTTTTCCCGGCGTTCGTGCCGCGGGCTGTGAATCGGCGTTCAAATATTCAAACCGGGGGAGGGACGCCCGACAGGCAGTGCCGGCCGACAGTGCAGATCTGTTGCATTCAATTGGCTGCGGTAGCTGAAAGGACCTCCGCTAATGTGCGTATTAGAGGAAAAAGTTGCAGCATTACTGCGTTTTGACACGAGTAGTCGCTGTGTTGCGGCGAGCCGGGCTTGCTATTCAAGACCTGCGCGGCAACTCGGGTCTGGCGAGGGCGTCAATGGAAACGATTGCGAACAACTTGCTTTCTGTCGTTGAAAAGGACCCAGTCATCGCGGTGGGTCATGCCATGCATCGCGAGCCGGAGTTACCGAATAATGGGTGCACTCGGCCGCGGATCCGGGAATTCTGGGCAGATCCGATCTGGCGTCTACACGTCGACCTTAGAAGCATTCGACGTCCTGCTTGTTCGGACGGCAGGGTCAGCAATTCAATGCCGCTTGGAGTCGCTGAATTTGTGTCATCTTCGGCAGTCAATCTCTGCCGCAAAAGGATACCCAAATCGATCGTGAATGTCCCTCAATTGAGTGGCCTGCCGGCATCGAATTGCTCTCTGGCCTGGCTCCAAGCTGTACCGGGCGCGCCAGCGCAAAACGCAATAGAAGAACTCATCATCTCAGCCAAGGAGTAGAAATCATGACGATCCCAAAAGCCGCGCAGGTGTTTCCTCGTTCTGAATATCTTCGACGATTGTCCTCCGTCAAGTCGGAGATGGAGCGACGCGAGATTGAAGCGCTCGTGCTCACGGTCCCGGCCAACATCACCTACCTTTCGGGATACACTTCGAAGTCGGGATATGTGCCCCAAGGTCTGGTAGTCTCAATTGACGATGAAGAGCCGACCTTCATCACGCGCCTCATGGACGCACCGGCGGCACTTCATCAGATGTTTGTCGATCGAAGCCGTGTGATCGGCTACCCAGAAGCGCTCATCGCTAATCCTGACCGCGATGGATATGATGCAATAATCGATTTCCTCCTGGACAAGGGGATCGGCCGCAAAAATATCGGCCTTGAAACGAAGTTTCTGCCGGCTGTGACGGTGGAGAAGTTCAGATCGCGATTAGATGCGAAAGTCGTTGATTGCACCAACGCGGTCACCTGGATCCGGGGCGTGAAATCTGATCTGGAAATTGCGATGATGCGAGAAGCCGCCGCTATTTCCGATGCCGGGATGCTCAAAGCAAAGGAGGTAATCCGCCCGGGCGTGCGCGAAGCAGATGCGTCTGCGGAAATCATTGCGACGCTTGTGCGTGGCGCCAACGGCAGGCCTGGAACGGACCTCGCCGGCTTCTTTCTGTGCGCTACGCCCCGAACGTCCACATGTCACATTCGCTGGACCGAGGACGTCCTCCAAGAGGGCTCACAAATTAATCTCGAATTTTCCGGGGTGCGCCACGGCTATACGTCTCCATTGATGCGCACCATGTCCATCGGCAAGCCGTCAGATCAAGTACGTCGGTTGCACGAAGGAGAGGTGGCTGGCTTGGAAGCCGCACTCGATGCCGCCAAGACCGGCACGACCTGCAGCGATGTCGCCGCCGCTTTCAACGCCGCGCTCAAGAAGCATGGTTTCGTGAAGGAGTCGCGTTGTGGGTACGCTGTCGGGATTGATTGGACAGAACCGACGGCAAGCCTGAAGGAAGGCGACATGACCGTTCTGAAGCCAAACATGACGTTTCACCTTATGCTGGGAAACTGGATCGGTGAAGATGTTGGTTACGTCATCAGCGAAACGTTTCGGGTGACTGATGCCGGCGGCGAATCGTTCACGAAGCTGCCACGCGAACTCTTCGAGATTTCTGCGTAACGAAACTTGAACCGGAAGACCTGCAGGCATGGCAATGCCAAGCCTGCGGGATGTCCGGGGAGGTTTGAATGCTGCGCTTTGACACGTAACCGAGAGCAACAGTCTTTCTTATATGAGACAGTTGAGCGCAACAGGTCTTTTCGACACTGCTCTCCAAGCATGTCTCTAAAAGCGGCCAAGGGAATGTCCATCAAATCCCAGCGTGGCGTTCGCCGCCAGCTCGAACCCGAACGAGCAAACACGTCGATAGAAAAATGCCGTGGGCCCATCCCACAAGCTCAGTCTTCTGCCACACGCCTCATTGCAGAGGAATAAGGTGGCACCGACATCTATAGCACTTGCTGTTGTCACAGAGAACATGGTCATCGCTAAAGAGGCGCCTTCGATCCTTTAGCAGCGATCCTACCTTTTTGATCACGAGAACGAGATCGTTGCGCTGGCGGATAAGCCCTCGAAATGGGAGTCACATACATCTGCATGCCGAGATGCCCGCGACAGAACTCAGCTGCTCTTGATCATTCCTCTCACGAACGGCGTGGAAGCCGCGGCCTTGATGATCTCGTGCCTCAGCTCTTCGGCAAATAGTTGGGCAACTCGTGATGGAGGCCGAAAAGTTGAAGTCAGTAGCGCAATACGTTGAGGTACAACGGGTCGAAATTTGACGAGCACGCATCTATCATCACGAACGACTTGGCTCGGCCAGGGATCGATCAACGCTATGTACCCCCCGCAAGCAGCTGCTGCGAAGGCCACTGAAGAGCTATTAACCTCCAGTGCCACTTGCATCTTTATGCCCGCCGCCTCGAAGCATTCGCGAACGAGGTAGCTGGCTGGCGAGCCGATATATGTACCTATGAGAGGATGACCCTCCAGATCGCGCGGCGTGACATGGTCGTAAGTCTCGAAAAGGTGACCTCGATGGACTGCTGCAACAATCTCGCTTTCGCCGATTATCTCGACGTCTAGGTCGCGGTCCGCCACAGGCGCATGCAACAGCCCGAGATCCACCTGATGATGCGTCGCTGCCTTGATGACCTCGGCACGAGATACTGTTACGATCCTGACTTTGACGAGCGGGGCTTTGTTCTGCAGAGCCACCGCGGCCTGAACGACGATAGAACTTGCCAACGTCGGGATCGCAGCGATCGCTAACTGTCCGTCGCATCCAGATCGGAAATCATCAATGCGATCTTCGAAGACCTTTACGTGCGTAAAAAGGCGCGAGGTTTCCTCATAGAGGCGCACGGCGTCTTCTGTGGGAATCAGCCGGCGCCGCTCTCGCCCGAACAGTACCAAACCGACGTCCTGCTCCAACTCAATCAGTGATTTGCTGACTGCGGGCTGGGTCACTCCGAGCCTGTCTGCGGCAACTGTTACATTGCCCGTCTCGAACACAACCCTGAACACCTCGAGCAGTCTTAGGTTGAGCCGCCTCATTACCGACCGGTTATCTAGTTCGCAGAACTATTCATTAGACAGACTGTTTCCCGCGCGCAACCCTTGGGACGAACTTCAAAGAGGCGGAAGGACCTAAAATGCTGCTGTTCGAGAGATCGGAGTACTTGGCGCGTGTTGCTCGAGTGAAGAAAGAGATGGCGCAGCGCGGCATCGATCTTCTGCTCGTGGCTTCGCCGGCAAATCAGTTCTGGCTCACGGGTTACGACGGGTGGTCGTTCTATACGCCTCAGATGGTGGTGGTCAGCCAGCAGCAAGAAGAGCCGATCTGGATCGGCCGTGGCATGGATGCTGTCGGGGCGAAGTTTACCGCCTTTCTCGCTCCGAAGAACGTCGTTCCCTATCCGGACAAGTATGTCAGCTCATCCGAGCTTCACCCGATGCAGTTCGTCAGCGAGGAACTTCAGCGTCGTAGATGGGATCGCGGCAGGATCGGTGTCGAGACCGACGACTACTATTACACAGCCAAGTGGGACGCGATCCTTAAAAAGAATCTTCCGAATGGCGAATTCGTCGACGCGTTCCTGCTGGTCAATCGATGCCGGATGGTAAAGTCAAAACGCGAACTCGAGTACATGCGCCAGGCGGGTCGCATTGCTGCCGCAGCGCAGCAGGCAGCACTCGATGCAGCGCGTCCCGGAGTTCGCCAGTGCGACGTCATGGCCGAAGTGTACCGAGTGACGACGGCGGGACTGCCTGAGTTCGGTGGAACGTTCCCGTGCAAGCCGCCGAATGCGATGGTGGGTGAATATTGTTCCGCTCCGCACCTGTCGTGGACCGACGCACCGCTCGTTGAGAACGACCTTATCTATATCGAACTCGGCGGCGTCAGGCATCGTTATCACTCGCCTCTTTCGCGGTGCATCTATCTTGGCAAGCCGACAGAGCGCATGGCTTTCACGGCTAAGGTGATCGCGGAAGGCCTGAGCGCCGTGCTGGAAAGAGTGCGGCCAGGCGTTTTGTGTGAAGAGCTGGCTGCCGCGTGGAAAGCAGTAATCTCGCGATACGGCGTCGAGAAGGAAAGCCGAATTGGCTACCCGGTGGGCATTGGATACCCCCCGACCTGGGGCGAACTTACGGCCAGTATCCGCGCCGGAGATCGGACTGAACTTGAGCCAAACATGACCTTCCACTGCATTCCGGCGATCTGGACCGAAGACTACGGAGTGGTGATCTCAGAAACGTTCGCGGTGACGGAGCGAGGCGCCGACGTCTTTGCCGATTTTCCGCGCGAACTGCTGTGCAAAGCCTGAGGCTCGCAATGGAAAGCGATCTGCTGCGAGGCGGGCATAACGTCTACGGTCATCGGATCGGGATCCTGATGATCGAAGGCCGCTTTCCGCGGCCGCCCGGTGCGATCGGTAATGCATCATCATTCCCGTTCCCGGTGATGCACCACGTCGTAAAGGGGTTTTCAGGCAGCCGGACGGTACGCGATCTCCTCAGTCTTGATCCGGAAAGCAAGCAGTTCCGAGAGGCGATACAGCCCTGGATCGACGGTGCTCGTTGCCTCGAAGATCAGGGCTGCCAAGCCATTACGACGTCGTGCGGCTTCGCAGTCTTATTTCAGAATCATTTGCTCGAGGCAGTTAGCGTCCCGGTATTCGCGTCATCGCTCATGTTGGTCCCCTTCATTGCCGCTACCCTGAGAAGAGGGCGTCGCGTCGGTGTAATTACCGCCGATGCAGCCAGCCTGTCCTCACGCCATCTTCAAGAGGCAGCTATCCACCCCGCGCGGGTTCACATTGTGGGGATGGACGGTTGCCCGGAGTTCGCTGCAACCGCTTGGGACGACAAGACAACGCTGGACTTTGCTCGGATCAAGAGCGAGGTGGTTACGGTCGCCAAGCGACTGGTCGACCAAGCTCCCGATACAGGAGCTCTCCTCCTGGAATGCTCATTGCTCCCGCCCTACGCCGCAGCGATACAGGCCGAAATCTCCCTTCCGGTATTCGATTTCACGCATCTGGTGTCTCTCGTTCATCATGCGTGTGCGAGGACAACGTTTTCGGGCCTGCTCTGATGCTCAACCGTATCATATCGTGCCTCTATCCCGTCAGCACGCTCGCCGCCTTACTGCTGGTTTGGTACGCCGCTGTGAAGATCTTTCGGGTCCCACCGTATCTCCTGCCATTGCCTGGTGACGTGATCCAACGCATGCGGGAAGACTTCTGGTTCCTGCTTCATCATAGCTGGATCACCATCTACATCACGTTGGGCGGATTTCTGCTGTCGATTGCTTTTGGTGTTCCCCTCGCAATCGTCCTGGTCGCATCTCGGGTGCTTGAACGTGCGGTGATGCCATGGCTGATTCTGAGCCAGACGTTTCCGAAGGTCGCCTTGGCGCCGCTCATCGTGGTCTGGTTCGGCCTGGGGCTCGGCCCAAAGTTCGTGATTACGTTCCTGGTCGCTTTCTTCCCGATTCTGATCTCAACCATTGTTGGCCTGCGGAGCATCGAGCGTGAGATGCTTGAACTCGCGAGTTCTGTCCGCGCCAATACTCTCCAGATGTTCTTTCACTTTCGCCTCCCCGTAGCCCTGCCGAATATCTTCGCCGGCACGAAGGTTCCGATAGCGCTTTCTGTGGTCGGCGCCGTGATCGCCGAATGGGTAGGAGCCAATGTCGGTCTTGGTTACCTCTTGCTGCAGGCGAATGCAAATCTGGATACGACGCTGTTGTTCGCAGTTCTGATAGTGCTGCTGATCATCGGGGTGGTGTTCTACTACGCGGTCGAATTTGTCGAGCGGCTGGTCATACCCTGGCACAGCACAATACGTCTGCAGAACGTGACAGCGTGATCTTCCTCACGCAACCGACGCAGGAGTGGAGGCTATGAAGATCTCAAAGCGGACTATCGTACTCGGAGCGGCGGCATTCGCCCTCTCGGCTCCCTTTATTCGGCGGGCGAAAGCATCGACACCGATCAGCTTTAGACTCGATTGGGCAGTTTACGGGTCGCATGCGCCATTCTATTTGGCGCTGGAAGAGAAGATGTATGAGAAGGCTGGACTGGATGTCAGCATTGGCGAGGGCCAAGGCTCGGCCACAGTCGCCAAGATCGTAGGGCAGGGCAACGACCCGATCGGCTTCATCGATTTCACGAGCGCAATCAGGGCCATCGAACAGGGCATTCCGCTGGTTGCGATCGGACGGGTGATTTCGAACGCCATGTGCGTCATCAGTCATGCGGACGCGCCCATTCGCGCGCCCAAGGAGCTGGAGGGCAAGGTCGTTGCCTATGCACCCGCCGAGAGCACTGGACAGATGCTTCCCGCGCTGTTGCAGCGATCCAACGTCGATGCAGGCAAGATCAACGTGCTCAACCCAGCAACGGGCGCAAAGAATGCGGTCTTTCTGCAGGGGCGGGCCGATGCCATCCCGGCCAACGTGAATGTGCAAGTCGCACAACTCGAAGACCAGGGAGCCAAGCTCCACTATTTCCTGTTCAACGATTTCGGCGTCGAAATGATGAACAATGGACTCGTGGCCAATGCCAATTGGGTTCAGCAGAATCGCGATGCCGCCAAATCGTTCGTTCGTACCTCGCTGGACGCCTTCAGGGCATCTAAGGAGAACCCCGACAAGGCCGTCGACCTCCTCATCAAACGATTGCCACAACAGGCGCGCAACAGAAGCGTTCTACGCCGGCAACTCGAGTTGACGTTTCCCACTTTGGATACACGCAATACGAAGGGGAAGCCGCCTGGCTTCATGGCCGAGCAGGACTGGCGCGAGACGCAGGACTTGCTTTTGAAATATGGAAGCCTTCCCAAAGCAGTTCAACTGAACAAGCTCTATACGAATGAATTGCTCGAGGTCTGAGCGCGCCATGGCTCAACCGATTACAGTACACGGTGTCTCGAAAGCCTTCGGAGTCGGCAAGGGCAGCATTGAGGCTTTGCGGGACATCGACCTTGAAGTGAGCGCCGGCGAGTTCGTCGCCATCGTCGGCGCATCGGGGTGCGGAAAATCCACATTGCTGCGGCTCGTCGGCGGCCTGATGGAGCCGACGAACGGACAGGTCAGGATCGGCGGCAAAGTAGTCAGGGAGCCTGGTCCAGGCATCGGTATCGTGTTTCAGACCCCGGTACTTCTTCCATGGCGCACGGTACAGCAGAACGTTCAGCTACCTTTAGACATTCAACGTTGCGGCAAAGAGCCGAAGCGAATCGCGGAGTTGCTGGCGCTGGTCGGCCTCCGTGGCTTCGAACATAGCAGGCCTTACGAGCTGTCCGGTGGAATGCAACAGAGGGTGGCGCTCTGTCGAGCACTCGTCACCAATCCGTCGTTGCTCCTCATGGACGAGCCGTTCGGGGCCCTGGACGCACTGACGCGCGAGCAGATGAACCTCGAGCTCCAGCGGGTATGGATGGAGACAGGAAAAACCGTGCTTCTGATCACGCACAGCATTACGGAGTCTGTCATGCTGGCTGATCGGGTCGTTGTAATGTCGCCCCGCCCAGGACGGATCCAGGAAATCATAGAAATCGGGCTGCCGCGGCCGCGCGATTTCTCTTCGCTGCGCGACCCGGAATTCCATAGCGCGTGTGAGCGCATACGCATGTTGATGAATGCATCCGGATTTGTGGAGTAATCGACCGTGAACACAACCATTCAAGCCGAAACACTCAGATCGCATCGCCCCGTCGTCATGGGCGACCGCGGCATGGTCGTGGCCGGTCATCCCAAAGCGTCCGAAGCGGGAGCAGCGATTCTGCGCAGCGGCGGGAACGCGATGGACGCAGCGATTTCCGCCGCCGCAAGCTTGGCTATCGCTATCCCATTCATGAACGGTCTCGGGGGAGACGCGATTGCTCTTTACGGGAAGCCGAACGGTGATGTCACCGCGATCAACGGCTCCGGCGCGACGCCACGCGCGATGTCAGTCGGTACGCTGCGCAACCGCGGTCTGAACGCAATGCCGCGGCGCGGCCCTGTCCCAGTCACCGTACCGGGCGTAGTCGCAGCCTGGGGCGAGGCACTGGATCGGTTCGGTAGTCGCTCTCTTGCGGAAGTTCTGGAGCCGGCGATCGCGCTCGCTGAGCAGGGAGTTGCGCTGGACGTCTCGGCGGTGGAGTTCTTCAACGGAATCGAATACGCGACGCTTGCACAGGAATTTCCTGCCTTGAGAGACAAATTCGGTCCGGCCGGCGGGCGCCGCATCGGAGAGCGCTTGAAACAGCCCGAGGCCGCCGAGACCATGCGCATCATCGCAAAACGGGGCTGGAGATCGTTTTATTCGGGCGATCTTGCCCGGCAATGGCTTGCGCAAGCGCGAGACCAGGGTGTTCTGATCGATCTCGAAGATCTCGCTGCCCACCGAACCTCGTTCGACCGGCCATTGTCAACGATCTGGCGACAAAAACGAGTCCATGTGGCTCCACCCAATTCGCAAGGTCTTGCACTGCTCGCCATGCTGGCTCTGACCGAAGCTCAACCACCTGCGCCGCCTTCTGACAATTCCGATCCCCTGATTGATCCTGTGGCTTATTTGTCACGCAAATCCGTCGCGTTTGCGATGCGCGACACTTATTGTACCGATCAACGCAGAATTTGCCTCCCGCCTGACCTCCTCTCGTCCCGTCGTCTAAGTACGTTATCACTCGATTCCCAGCCCGCCATGAGCACGGCGGGTGGTGGTGATACATCAACATTGGTCGTCATCGACGCTGCCGGCTACGCAGTCTCCTGGGTTCAATCGCTATTCGAATCCTTCGGATCGGGCATCGTGTGTCCACGTCACGGCATCGTACTGCACAATCGCGCCATGCTCGAACGCCTGGATGATGATCCGGTCCGCGGTCTGCGTGGCGGATTTCGTCCTTTCCACACACTTTGCCCGGCGTTGCTGACCGGCGAGTCAGGCGTGGAGCTTGCGATAGCTACGCCGGGAGACCATGGGCAGCCGCAGTCACTGTTCCAGGTCATGAGACGCCACTTCGAGCTGGAAGTAGACATTCAATGCGCCATCGAGTGGCCTCGTCTACGGCACGATACCGGACGAGAAGTGATGCTCGAGAGCAGATGTCCCTTGAGCTGGGACGCTGCCCTGACGAAAGCCGGCTGGGCCGTGAAGAGAGTAGACGCCTGGTCCCGTCTCATGGGGGGAGTGAACGCGATCCGAAAGGAGGGATGCCTCCTTATGGGGGGCGCGGATCCCCGACGATCTTGCTATGCAATCGCCGAGTGACGACCATCCTGCTGAAATGAGTGGTCCGGGCCGGTACTGGCGAGGTGTACTGCCATCGGGCGGCGGCCGCCATGCTTGGCGCTTTTGCGTCGGGATAATTGAACCGGCCGGTGTAAAGCCAAGATTGAGCCTCTGAAGGAGGTGCTGTTTTCAAGGGCACCAGAGACCAGCAGCTCAGCCATCTTCGCAGAACGCGCCTATTCATTCTCTGGCGCCTGGATTTCTTTTGCATCCAACACATTCGACATTCCAAGCGCTGAAAAAGTTCAGGTTCTTGGACCATTCTATCGCGGAGCAAGAAATGACGATGCCGGTTGCAAAATACTTATGGTTAGCAGTATTTCTCTAGTTTGTCGCTCGTCTTTGCAGTTATCAGGCGTCGAAGCGCCCGTAGGACATTCAAGAGCTAATGGCGAGCTTCGAGTGAATTGCTTTGAGCGACCATTGCCGCTGCCCAGACGTCCTACTGCGAAAGGGATCTGCCACAGATGACCGCTCCTGCTCGAGCTAACCAGCACTTCGCGTCCCCGAAGCCAAAGCCGACATACTACGGGGCGCCTGTGGGCATTCTGATGTTCGAGCGTCCCCGCGACTCCTTTGACCGGCCATTCATTCCGGGAAGCGTCGGGAACGCCAGCACTTGGAGTGTCCCTGTGCGATACAAAACGATGCCCGGTCTCAACTTCAGCAGAATTCTTGGGCCTGAAGTTGGCGATGTAGCGGAGATCGTTGCGCGCGCCGCGGCCGAACTTGCAGACGAAGGTGCTCAATTGATCACGTCCAACTGCGGGTTCATGATTCGCTACCAAGAGGCGGTTCGACGTGCGGTCGATGTGCCGGTTCTCCTGTCCAGCCTGCTCCTCGGTCCTTTCCTCGAAAGGCTGCTGCCCCGGGGCAAGGCACTAGGCATCATCACCGCAAAAGCATCCTCTCTCTCTCCGGACTTGGTGGAGCTGGCAGGGCTGCGCACGAATTCTGAACGAGTTGTGGTTTCGGGACTCGAGGATGCTCCCGCTTTTGCTGCAGCCTGGTTGTCGTGCAACGGCGATCTGGATATGGCCGCGGTCGAGAGCGAAACAGTTGAGGCTGCGGTGACACTGCTTGAGACGCGCCCGGATATTGGGACGTTGCTCCTCGAATGCTCAGAGCTGCCGCCCTACTCAGCGGCGGTCCAACAGGCTACCGGCATTCCGGTCTTCGACTTTACCTCTATGGTGGAGTTCTTTATTCGTGGCTTGATACGTAGGCCTTTCACCGGCATAGGCTAAAGCGGGATGGAGTCAGAGGCAGCGGGTCGAAAGACGGCAGGGTTGAGCTTGGCCAGATGGGAGCCACAAGCCGAAAGGCGGTTTCGGGAGACCACGCAGCCTGGCTGTCCGTGCGGATCAGGGACGGCGATTTACGTGGTTTCGTTGCTGAGCTCGCCCGTCGCGGCCTGAAGCTCGACTACCACTCGGTGTGGGACCTCGGGCATGCCGAGAAGCTCAGCTTCAAAA
Organism: Bradyrhizobium sp. 138; assembly: GCF_023074075.1. Lineage (GTDB taxonomy): Bacteria > Pseudomonadota > Alphaproteobacteria > Rhizobiales > Xanthobacteraceae > Bradyrhizobium. The sequence continues at coordinate 31,295 of NZ_JADPKT010000089.1, forward strand.
AAAGCGTGGCGGCTGCGAACGCGATCGATCCGAGGTCGCGAGGCGACGAGCCCAGTGGACAAGTACCAGGATAGCGTCGAAGCTGAGCGGCGGGTCTTCACCGACGAGATCTGGACCAGGACTGATATGCCGCCCTTGCGGGGGCCTGCGCGGACATGGAGTTCACGCCAAGGCTCCTCATGCCGCTGGAAGAGCATGACCTTCCTGGCGGCCTTGCGCTATGACCGATCGATGCGCCACGGGTCATCGCAGGGCCGATCGATGGCGTGAGCTTTCGCACCTATGTCGAGAAGGTTCTCCCGCCCCGTCCTTCGACCCGGCGACATCGTCATCCTGGACAACCTCGGCAGCCACAGGAGCAAGGCAGTTCGCCACCTCATCCGCTCGGTCGGCGCCGGGCTCTTCTTCGTGCCAAAATACTCGCCCGATCTGAACCCGATTGAACAGGTCGTTGCCAAGCTCAAGCAACGCTCCGGGCGAACCGTCGACGCAGTCTGCGCCGCCATCGGCCGCGCGCTGGACACCTTCACCCCCGAAGAATGTGCCAACTACCTCAAAATTCAGGCTGTCGAACCTGACGCTACTTTGGCAGAATCTACTTGCGCTAGTTTTTTCAAGGATTTGTTTTCGGCAGTATGGGCAATGTTGAGAAAGCGGCCGAAGGAGGAGATCGACGATGGCGTGACGTACTGCGGGCATGGTCGGTTGAGGCGGAGACCCCTTTGATTATTTTTTCCGCGCCGCGTGTGCGAGGCGAACGGCGTTGCAGGAGGGCGTAAGCAATCATAATCATTAGGATGTGACGATGAAGAACCTTGCCATGATCGCCCTTCGAAGTGATGAGGTCCAAGCTCCTCCTTCTGCTGATGCGCCTGATCTCAAATCCATCGTGCCTTGATAGTGGCGGCCAATGTGCAGATCCGTCCACGCAGGTCGCCAACTTTCGGCGAGAGCGCCCCGCTCGATCCATTGCTCTTCCAGACGCAAAAGGGACGCCGGCGCAAAAAAAGTCCCTTTGCTCGGGCGATTATGCAGGATTGTTGCGAATTACCTCGATTCTTTGCAGAATCCCACCTTCGGGACCAAATACTTTCATTTCGAAATAACAAGAAAAGTCACCTGAAGGAGAGACAAGTGAACGCTGGAGAGGGAATGATGAGTTCTTCCATCAATCGCAGGCGCCTCGTGCAGGCGAGTTCGTCCGTCCTCATGCTGGGGACACTAAATTCTATCACCGGCCGCTCTTGGGCGGCCTCCAATGAGCTACGGGTATCCGTGGGCGGAGGTGAATGGGGAAAGGCGAACATCGAAGCGTATGTAAAACCATTTCAAGCTGAAACGGGAATCAAGGTGAATCCAATCACCGACGATTCGACGATAGCGCAGCTTGAACTGATGGTGACCACAAAAAACGTCACCCTCGACGTGATCAACCTGGGCGCGCCTTCGGTTGCCATCGCAGGCCCAAGAGGCCAGCTCGAACAGATTGATTACTCCATCTACAAAAAGGATGAGCTCGATGGCATCCTTGACTTCGCCAAAGAACCGTTCGCCGTCGGGTCGCTCATGTATGCGAACGTGATGGTCTACAACACGGAGAAGTTTCCCGCTGGCAAGCCGCGGCCCACGACTTGGGCCGAGTTCTGGGACGTGAAGAGGTTTCCTGGCGTCCGCGTGCTGCCGACCGGCCAGCGCGGCGTTGAGGGCCCTTGGGAGGAAGCTTTGATGGCGGACGGCGTTCCTTTGAATGCGGTCTATCCCATGGACATCGACCGCATTTTCAAGAGCTTGGACAAGATAAAGCCGCATACCCGCAAATGGTGGGGTGTGGGGTCCGAGATCCAGCAAATCATGCACGACAAGACAGCTGACCTTGTGAATGCCTTTGATGGCCGGGCTAGCCAGTTGATCAACCAGGGCGCGCCGCTCGAGATCAATCGAAATCAGGCGAAGCTGAGATGGGATTACTGGGCGATCCCGAAGGGTAGTCCGAATGCCGCGAACGCGCAAAAGTTCATTGAGTTCGCCACCCGTGCTGACCGCCAAGCCGTCTTCGCCCAGCTGATGAATTACGGCCCAACTAATCGTAATGCCTTCAAGCTGATCCCCGAGAAAGTAGCGCGCAAACTAGCCAGCCATCCCGACTACATGGCGATCAGCCTTCCCTGGAATGCGAAGTGGTACAGCGAGATCGGCGCCGGTGGCCTGACAAACGGCGAGCAGCTCCGTCAGCGCTGGAACGAGTGGGTTCTGCTCTGATATGACCATTATTCATGAGTGAGTAAGCCGGACAGCGCGCCAGGTTCCTCACATCGGGTGCGCCGGTCCGGCTAGATATACAATCGGACTACTTTGGAGCACAATTTGCTAACTGTGCGTGTCACAAGTCCACTCCCAGTTGCCGAGGATGAAGTGTTGGAGAAAAGCTTGATTCAGGCGACGCAAATTGAATTTCACCGCGTCACGAAGATGTACGGCCCCGTTGCCGCTGTCAGGGATCTTTCGCTGACGGTTCATCGCGGGGAGTTCTTGACCATTCTCGGTCCAAGCGGCTCAGGCAAGACGACGACATTGATGCTGCTCGCCGGCTTCGAGGCGCCAACGAAGGGGGATATTCTGATTGCCGGAAAATCCGTCGCCGCAGTGCCTTCATACCGGCGCGACCAAGGCATCGTCTTCCAGAGCTATGCGCTTTTTCCACACCTCACGGTGCGAAGAAATCTGGAATTTCCGCTGGAAATGCGCGGCATCAAGGCGACCGAGAGGACAGCGCGGGTCGATCGCATCCTCGAGCGTGTGCATCTCAGCGATTTCTGCGACCGCATGCCGTCGCAGCTAAGTGGTGGCCAGCAGCAGCGCGTTGCGCTTGCCCGCGCACTGATCGCCGATCCACCGGTCCTTCTGCTCGACGAGCCGCTCGGGGCGCTTGATCGCAATCTTCGCGAACAGATGCAGGTCGAGATCAAGAGCCTGCACAAGGATTTTGGCATCACCACCGTTTGCGTAACGCACGATCAGGAGGAGGCACTGACGCTGTCAGACCGGATCGTCGTCATGAGAGAAGGCCGGATCGAGCAGACGGACACACCGGAAGCGCTGTATGATCGACCAGCAAACCGTTTTGTGGCCAGTTTTCTCGGCGAAGCCAACATTCTCGAAAATCTTGGTTTTGACCGCGAACTCGTTGCAACTCAGCCGCCTGGCACGTTCGCCATGATCCGACCGGAACGTATCTGCGTGTTTCCTGCCGACAAAACCAAACGTGCCGATGCAGGCCAGCGCCAGTCCGTCACCGGCACGGTAGACGACATGATCTATGCTGGTCCTTTGCGCAAATACCGTGTGCGCGTTGGGAATAGTTTGCTCATGGTGCGCGAGCATGTTGCTTCGGGACAGGACATCTTCCGACCTGGCGACGAAGTTCGGCTCGAGTGGTTGAGCTCCGATATCCGCTTCGTTGCGGCGTGAGGCGCTGGGAGGTTCAAGGCACATGCAGACGCTTCAGAAACTCGGGCGAATGCCTATCGGGCTCACGGTACCAGCGCTTACGATCCTGCTAGTTGTTTTCGGTTTACCGATCGTTCTGCTCTTCCTGACCAGCGTTAATGCGCCGGCGTTATCACTCAGCAACTATCAAGCGTTTTTGCGCCAGCCGGCAAACGTGCGCGTACTATTCCAAACCATTCAGGTCAGCGTAGTAGCGACGGCCATTTGCTTGATCATCGGCTATCCCATGGCCTATCTGATTACGGCCGCTTCGAAGCGCGTGCGTATGGTTCTGCTCGTGCTCGTTATCATCCCCTATCTGACGAGTCTTTTGGTGCGCACCTATGCGTGGATAGTGATACTCGGCGACAGCGGATTGATTAACAACCTGCTGCTCAGCACAGGGTTGATCTCTAGCCCGCTGTCGCTCATCTACAGCCGAATGGCTGTCTATATCGGAATGGTCCATATAATGCTGCCGGTGATGATTCTGCCGTTGGTCAGCGTCATGATGGGCATCGATAAATCATTAGTGGCGGCTGCTCGCAGCATGGGCGCACCCCCTTTTGCCGCCTTCTGGCGTGTGTTCCTCCCGCTCAGCCTGCCCGGACTTCGCAGCGGCCTGTTGCTCGTCTTCGTGTTCTGCCTCGGCTTCTACATCACGCCTGCCGCCCTCGGCGGGCTACGCGACGCCATGCTATCGACCCTCATCGCTGCGCAAGTGGCAAGTTCCTTCAATATGGCGCAAACCGCAGCTTCGGCTTTTATCCTCCTCGGCATCGCCGCAGTGATGCTCTCTGTTCTTGGACTCGACCTTGCTGATACGAAGACCCACGGGACGCGGCTAGCGCGAAAATCCTGGCGCAGCGGTCTGCCTTCATTCCGTGCTTTGACACGGGATCTTAATGAGCTTGCGAGTCCATATCGGGCGAAGCGCTGGACGGCTAAGCTCTACCAAGCTGGCGGCAGCAGCGGCTTGTGGACGACCCTCGGTACGTTGTTCGTCCTGCTCGTCATGCTCTACTTGCTGTTTCCGAGCGTTGTAGTCATCATCATGTCGTTCAGTGGCGGGGAGTTCCTGGAATTCCCGCCTTCTACCCTCTCGCTGAAATGGTACAGTTCCTTCTTCGGTGATCCTTCCTGGACCGGCGCAGCCTGGATGAGCATCCAGATTGGAGTGGCGGTCGCTGTCCTGTCGACCATCGTCGGGACGCTCGCCGCATACGGACTTAACCGCACCTTTCCGCGGCTGCGCAGTTTTCTGACTTTGATCATACTCGCGCCGATCACTTTTCCTAGTATTGTTGTCGGCATTGCTGCTTATTTTGGGCTGCTCAATCTCGGACTGATCGGTACCAAGACGGGGATTATCCTGACCCACAGCATCGGCGCCATTGCTTATGTAGTGGTGATCGTTTCAGCTACGCTGGCCAATTTCGACCGTAGGCTCGAGCAGGCAGCGAAAAGCATGCGGGCTGGACCTCTCCAGACCTTCAGGAGGGTGACATTGCCGCTCATCCGACCCGGTGTCATGGGCGGAGCTCTATTTGCGTTTATCCACTCCTTTGATGAGGTCGTCAAAACATCGCTGGTCAGCGGATTCTCGGTTCGCACCCTGCCGCTGAAGATGTGGGAGAACATACGCAATCAGATCGATCCGACAATCGCGGCTGTGGCATCGCTGCTGATACTTTTGCCTTTGCTCTGGCTGCTTGTCCTGTACGTGACGGGCTGGCGGCCGAGGCCGCGAGCCCAAAACGTGCTTCCAGACGCCGTAAGCTGAGCCGTATGCCTGAGGAAACGTCGGAAGCAGCGGCCTGACCGGTAGGTAAGCAGCCAAGCCAGCCACTAGGACGAGCCATTTTCGGCGGGCGGGCGCGGTAATGCATATCGGCTCCTGATATGGCCGCCCCCTTCGAAGGGGACTGGCACAGTCGGTAGCCGAGGTTCACGGAGGGGAGCGCCGCTCGGTTGTATCTCAGCAGCTATAACCGAGCACGCCTGAGCAGTGTCGGTCTCGAGCCGTGTCACGAACCCATGAGTTCAGAGCAAGGGTAGGTCACTTTCTCGTGCTATATGCGTACGAACGTGCGCTACCATCTTTTCTGACGACTTGCTGCGACGCACGAGTCAAATAGGCAAAGCAACTGGACTGCCTGTCGGACGGTTGTCGACCGGTGAAGGCGGCGAGACGCGGTGCTCGAGTGAGGTCGGACGTCGGCATGTCGTCCGCAGCGATCATCACCTCGCGGCCTTCGGGACGCTTTTCAAAGTTCACTTCATTTGGCCGCCATAGAAAGCGGCGGTTCGGCTTCTGGCCCAATGGGATTTTTGAAGTCGTTATCCTTGCGGTATTTCTGAAGGGTATCCTTTGCCGCCGCCAGGAGAGCAGGATCCGAAAGGACGTCGGCGGCGAGGCCGGCCATAGCCTTTGCGGCGAAGGCAATTCCCTTGTGCGCAGCAGAGGATTTGCCTTGCGCAACCAGCTGCCACGAATGCCCTGGCGTTCCGACCGCATAGCAGGAAACCAGACACTGCACCGTCGGCACAACCCAGCTGACCGTTCCTACATCCGTAGAGCCCATGGAATTCGCGCGTGGGCCGTTCAACGGATAGACTTGCTCGCTCAGTGGCTCTGAGCCGACTTGCAGGCCGTGCCGGCCGTAGGCCGTGAGGATGTCATCCCGCGAGAGGGTGGTCTGGATCTGCCGTGCAAACTCCATATCGAAACTGTCGAAGCCGACCCCACCCAGCAGCTCCAGATTCGTTTGCATTGCTTCTTCCAATGGGGCATTGCCAACGAGGTTTGCCTCGCCAGATAGCTGTTTCACGTCTACCCTGGTCTCGGTCATGAGGGCCGCGCCCTCGGCGATCTTCTTGACCCGTTCGACCAGGCCCCACATTTCGTCAAGTTTTAGCGCCCGAACGAGATGACGCACCACAGCGCGCGGCTGCACCACGTTTGGCGCAACACCGCCGCCATTAACAAGGGCATAATGGACACGGGCCGAAGAGGGCATATGCTCGCGCATGTAGTTCACGCCCACGCTCATAAGCTCCACCGCGTCAAGCGCGCTACGCCCAAGGTGCGGCGCCACAGCAGCATGTGCGGCACGGCCATGAAACGTGAATTCCATTTCCACGCAGGCGAGTGAAGCCGCAGGCCAAACTCCTGTGAAGGCCGAGGGGTGCCAGGAAATCGCGATATCGACGTCATCAAACGCACCGCCGCGGACCAGGAAGCTTTTGCCGGATCCGCCCTCTTCCGCTGGGCACCCGTAATATCGCACTCGCCCAGGCAGCCCGGCCTGAGCCAACCAGTCCTTCAACGCCACGGCAGCTAAGAGGGAGGCCGCGCCCAGCATGTTGTGGCCACAGCCGTGGCCGGAACCTCCGGAAACGAGAGGGCGCTGCTCCGCAAGACCGGCTTCCTGGCTCAACCCGGGTAGCGCATCGTATTCACCAAGGATCGCAATAACGGGGCCGCCTTCACCCGCTTCGCCCATGACCGCCGTTGGAATTTCGGCCACTGCTTCGGATACTGTAAAGCCCTCCGAGACGAGCGCCTGCCGATGTTCGGTGAAGGCGAAGAATTCCTGATAGTTCTCTTCGGGCCTGTCCCAAACTCGATCGCTCAGACCGCAAAATTTGGATTTGTGAGCCTCGACGCGATCCCAAACTGGCTTCGTATTCTTCAGCATTAAATCCTCCTCGCTTCAGATCAGGATAACGTGTTCGGCGTTAGCAATTCCGCGAAGAGAACAGGCCAGCGTTGATCTCCGCCCTGGGAGCTTGAAGGGGAGGCGCCGAATTGGTCTCCGACCTTAACTTCCTCGATTCGCGGAATCCATGCCCAGGAACATGGACGATGTGCAGCGACAATCGCCAGCAAATGTGCTTCGGAAGATAGAGAATTGCCGCTCAGAGACCGCTTGCAGCGCCGAAATGCGCTAATGCGACGCGGTCCGCGCTTTAGGTTCCCGTGCTTCCCGGCCAGGCGCTCCACTTTTCTATGAAAGTCGCGGTAGGAGATCGAAGTGCCCAGGAAATGGATAGCTGCAACATCGGGGAAACGCGCCGACGTGACCAGAAGATTGTCAGTCAGCGTCGAGTGAGAAAGCGCAAACGCTCTGGTGAAATCGCGCCGACGGAGGCCGCGTCTGTCATTAAGAAGGCCTTGCAGGTCATGAACTGCTGAAAAGCCTACAGCGAGAGGCTTCCCCCATGAAAGCAAGCAAAAATTGAAAACAGGCGGTGCAGATTTGGAGACTGGCAAGGATCGCCTTGGTAAGTTTGTATTTGGGCGGTATCTGCGAGAATAGCTCCCGCGGCAGGGGTGCAGTCCTCTCGAAAAGCTCAGCCGCTCGGGTAGACGGATCTCGCCCATGCGGACATTGAGGACGATGCGAACTATTCGTACCAGTAGAAGCTACAAGCGGCGACACGATGGGGCAGAATGGGGACCGTCAATGAATGATTAGGGATCTCTGCGATCGCTGCACCGGTGCGGATGAGGTCGCCGAACCGTGCTCTCCAACTTCGCTGGATATTCGAGCGCATCTTGCGCCAAAGGTCCTCAGGGAAATCCGGCACGGCGAGTTAGTTTACTGCTATTTGCTATTGAGTGCGTCGACAGCCGCAATCGGTTCCGCCAAGGCTGCGGGATCAACAGGTTAAGTTCACTCTGCTCGAGCTGACAAAACGCCAAGCGCAGTGTGCAGCCGCGGTCAACCAAGTTCATCAGTGATCGACTGTTCGGTTTCCCGCGGAGCCGTGTCCCGAAGTTCGCAGCTGTTCGCTGGGTCGCTAGGTCTTGCGCAAAGCGCGGGCTAAATGATTACGATGTTCGATTTATAAAACGCGGCCCATACAATTCAACAGGTTACAGGATCTAAGAAAACGTCTTTTCAAGGACGAGGGCGACGATAACCTCGCGCAAGTCTGCATGAGGCGAGCCTAGCCTTGCTACAAAATATCGGAGGGCGACACTTGGAGGATAAAGTGGAGATGACGGCGCCGCTCATCTGGAATCTGCCAATTGCAAAGACGCACCTTCTGTGCGCCAGCGCAGGCGCGTTGAGCTTCGTCGGCGGCGCGGGCGACTTGGATGCAGCGGGGCGAATTCGCAATCCAGGCGATCTCGACAAGCAGATTGAAGGTGCGATGGCGAACGTAAAAGACGCGCTCGATATTGAAAACTGCACGCTTGACGACATAGTGCGGTTGAAGGCGCATTTCACCGCGGATCGCGACGACTGGGACGTCATTGCAGCGCTAGCTCGGTTCTTCGGGAAGGACCCCATGCCTGTGATCAGCACCGTGCCAGACCCATTCCAGCCGTTTGGCGGTCAGACGATCCAGATCCAGGCCATTGCCCAGCGTGGTTGGCGCAAGCATGCCGACTTACGTGTGGTGCCGCGCCGTGTGCCGCATCCCAAACAGGCACTCTTCGGTGACCGCACCGTCACCGCAGGTCTGCGCGCTGGCGAGTTCATCGCGGTGGCCAACCGCACGGCGGAGGACGCCGATGGTGTGGTGCACCATCCGGACGACGGTGTGGGTCAGACACACTTCATCATGGAGCGGCACGAGGAGACGCTGGCTGGCCTCGGTGCTTCTACGCAGGACAGCGTCAAGATGGAAGGTTATTACTTCGGTAGCACGCGCGCAGATTGGATGCCGCTGGCCAAGGCTCGGGCGAACCACTTCCGCGACCCAGGACCGGTAGCGACCGTGGTGCCTTGTCACCGACTCAACCCGAAGGGAGCCCTAATCAAAATCGAACTCATGGGCATGCGCACGCTGCGAAGCGGGTTCGACAAATACATTCCGCGTGAGGATCATTGGCCTGAGCGCGTTTGGGACTGGCCGATTCCTTTGCCCTATCGACAAGCCATCAGGCTGCGCAACGTAGTGTGGCTGGGTGGCCAGTGCGCCTGCCGCCCCTACGTCAACTCCGGCCTGCGCGTTGCGGAGGGCCAGCTCACACCCCAGACCGCTGTCGTCATGAGCTTGCTCGAGGACCTGCTACGTCCGTTTGGCCGCACGCTTGCAGATCTGAAGCTGTTGGTCTGCTACTTCACCTCGACCGGAAGCGAGGCCGAGACGGCCGCCTTCCTAAAGACCCTCGCCGATTGCATACCTGGGGCGCTTCCACCCTTGACGGTCGTCCCAACTCCCGCGCTGCACACTCAGGAAACGAGACTCGAGATTTGGGGTGTGGCACAGGGTTGAGAACGCTTCGCGCGATAGCCTTTGCGCACAGCTCAAAGGTACCACGAGGAATCTCGCCGGACCGCATTGGCATTGTCGGAAGCTGACTCCATCAAATCCACAAATGGAGCTTCACACAAGTGCGACACCGCAGTTAAGACAGGACATTCGAACCATGAAGTTTGAGGAATACCGTCGATATGACGCGATTGGTTTAGCGGAGCTCGTTAGGAAGCGAAGGATCAGTGCGGAGGAAGTGCTGAACGCCGCCATTGACCGAGCCGAGCAGGTCAACCCACTCATCAATGCGATCGTGCACAAGCAATATGAGCAAGGACGCAAAGCTCTTAGCGCAGCGCCTGCCGAAGCTCCGCTGAGGGGGGTACCGTATCTGATCAAGGACTTGGGCCTAGGCACGTTCCAGAACGGCGAACCGGCGACAATCTGTAGTGCGTTATTCAAAGATTTTGTTGCTGATCATGATTCGGCATATGTAAAGCGCTGCAAGCAAGCCGGGTTAGTCATCATCGGGCGCAGCTCCACACCCGAGTTCGGGATTAATCCCAGCACCGAACCGCGTCTGTATGGACCTTGCCGCAATCCTTGGAATCTTGAGTTTTCTACCGGCGGGTCCTCTGGTGGAGCGGCGGCGGCAGTTTCAGCGGGGATTCTGCCTGTTGCGCACGCGACAGACGGCGGCGGCTCTATTCGGATGCCGGCGGCACACTGCGGCCTTTTCGGCCTCAAGCCCTCGCGAGGACGCGTCTCAATGGCGCCAGATGCTGGCGAGGGCTGGGGTGGTCTCTCGACGATCCACGTGATTAGCCGAAGCGTGAGCGATTCTGCCCTTATACTCGATTGCACAGCAGGCTCTGAGCCTGGCGATCCCTACACAGTACCGGTGCCCCAAGGCAGCTTCCTGAGCGCCACTAAGCGAAGAGCGCCCAAGCTCAAGATCGCGCTCATGCTAAAGGATCATCGAGACGCCAAGCTCGATCCCGACTGCCATAAAGCCGTTGAAAACGCTGCAAAGCTTTGCGCCGATTTAGGACATGTCATCGAGGAAGACAGTCCCAAAATCGACCTCGCCGAGCTCTACCCCATGAACCGCAGAATCTCGGCCGCAAATATTGCACGCGTTTGCAACGCTCGCTGGAAAGCTCTCGGTCGAGAGCCAAGTCCCAATGATCTCGAACCCGTCACATGGGCGGCTTACCAGCGCGCGCTCGGTATCACCGCGGTTGACTATGTCGAGGCCATCGCGGTGGCTCATGCGGCCGGCCGGAAGCTAGCAGATTTCTTCGCAAAATATGACGTGATCTTGTCTGCAACCTGCGGCCCTCCCAAGAAAGTCGGATACTTCGATATGAGTGGCGACGTTAAACTGCATGCTGATCGGACGATCGAATACATGGGCGTCACACCTCTACACAATGCTGCCGGAACCCCCGCGATGGCGGTACCTTTGCATTGGACGGACTGTGGCTTGCCCATCGGTGTGCATTTCGCGGGCCGTTACGGGGAGGAGGCAACATTGTTAACCCTGGCCACACAATTGGAGACCGCGCAACCTTGGTTTGATCGAGTGCCGGCGATCTAGCTAGCCTCTCCCGTCGACTCATAAGCTCGCAACCTAAGCCGGAACGAGGTTAGCTGGACCAGGGCACAGAAAATTAGCGACACCAGCACGAACGTTAGCCTCACGGATTAGCGAAATAGATTTCGCCAGTTGAAAGCTACGCAAAAGTTTTCTCAATCTCGCGTGATTGCAAGGAGAGCACCCCGATGATCGCTCAATTTCTGCAAAATTGGATCGGGATTAAAGATTTTCGGCCTTAAAGGTAGCTATGCTCAGGTGATGGCGTCGCAAACACTCGGCGCTCGTGCGTACCCGCCCAAAGAAATTGCGGCGCCACAACTCCGGCTTCTTGAGACGTCACTGCCAAGTCTATTTTTCTGAACTCACGTTGCCGAGCCGTTAATCCTAGCATGACTGATTGTCTCAACGAAGAAATCGGTGCTCGCCTCCGTCAGCTCAGAGAGCGCAATCGGCTCTCGCAGCGCGCGCTTGCAAAAAGGGCCGGTGTGGTGAACTCAACCATCTCATTGATTGAAACCGGGCAGACTAATCCATCGGTGGGAGCACTGAAACGCATATTGGACGCTATTCCGATTAGCGTGGCCGATTTCTTTTCGCTGAAAGACTCTGGCGGGGAGCAGATCTTCTTCAGGAGCAAAGAGCTCACGGAAATCGGCAAAGGCGGAATTTCTTACCTTCAGATTGGAAACAATATGGTTGGTCGTTCAATTCAGATCCTGAAGGAAACATACGCGCCGGGATCCGATACAGGAAAGGTTAGGCTCACTCACGCCGGTGAAGAAGGTGGTATTATCATTAAGGGCCGCCTGGAGATCACTGTTGAAGATCAACGGCGCGTACTTGGCCCTGGTGATGCATATTATTTCTCTAGCCGTCTGCCGCATCGATTTAGGTGCATCGGAGGAGAGCCATGCGAGGTCGTGAGTGCGTGCTCGCCGCCAACATTTTGAAAGGAACGAAGCGCCTTGTACGAACAGCGCTCTGTGAGTGGAGGTGCTAGCCTCCCTGCTTAAGGCTGAAACATCCGACGCCGAGTCTCTCAAGGGGAATCTCCGAACGCCAAGTAAACGGATCACGACGGGCGGCTGGGCTCGTGGGACCGAGCAAAAGATTATCGAAGCCGTCCAGTCAGCGCTCCTCTCTGCGCTGAAGATACCTGAATACGACCGTGATGTAGTCCTCGACATCAGCGATGCTGCCGCTCGGATCGTCCCGACCGGTCGTTCCGAGCACTACACTCGTATTGAGGTGGTGATGTTCTCGGGCCGATCACTTGAAGCAAAACGCGCGCTCTATAAGGGACTCGTCACGAATCTCTCCGGGCTCGGTGTTCCGGCGACTGAAATCAAGATCATCCTGCTTGAAGTGCCGGCGGAGAATTGGGGACTCAGAGGTGGCTATCCCGCATCAGAGATCGATCTGGGTTTCAAGGTTGATGTCTAGACTGGTGAACAGGACGGATCTTCGAACCGGGCTATGCAATATACAATGATGTCGAAAACGCGCTTCTTGTCCCAATTCCTTTCGAACCGAATTTGCATGATCGTCACAATGGCCACATCGCCCCGTTTGACACGCGGGATGCTCGCATTGCGGCCTGTAACCTGCTCAGTCGGAGACTGATCCGCGCATGTCCAACCCATTCTTCGTCTCGGGAGGGCAACCGATGCGAGCGACCGCTTGATGGTCAGTTTCTCTACCGCTGGGCGGAGGCTTCAATGCCTGGGGCGCTTCGATCGCCCAGCGAAGAAGCGGCTCTTTCATTAAGCCCTGAACGAGAGCAGGACTGACTCCACCACCATGTTGCGATCGATCGCGACGCTCATTCGCACTCTCCTGCCAATTGAGACTCTACCGACCGTAATTCTTGAACCTCACCGGACCAGAACCGTGGGACTTCAGGCGCTGAGAGCCGTCCGGTCGTGCTCCGCCTCGGGGCACCGCGTCGGCCATTTCTGAGACAAGGTCAAGCCGAGGTCGCGACGCCATTGAATCCCTCCATTGGTTGTGTTTGTATCATGTCAATCTGCGGAATATCGCTCAATGAACTAGATCAATCTGGGGGTAGTCAGAGTGACCGTGAAGATTAGCCCACATCTCGGCAATGAGCGGGCGCAACGGGCCTCAGTCGCGAGTCGGCTTGGACAGGAGATATCGCATGGCTGAACCTCGCACGGTTGCCGTCGTTGGCGGCGGCGTAGTTGGCGTAAGCTGCGCGCTCATGCTGGCCCGGGAAGGGCACCGCGTCACCGTGGTAGAGGAAGGCCGGGTAGGTTACGGCTGCTCCTGGGGCAACGGAGCCCAATACAATGCGGGATCAGCTTTTCCCATGGCTCATCCTGGTGTCCTGTGGCGTGCGCTTCGCTGGTTTGCTGATACTAACGGCCCAGTGCGCCTCGCCCCGCGTGAGCTGCCCCGTACCCTTCCATGGCTCGTTCGTTTCCTGCGCACCGGACGGCTCGAGTCTTGGGAGACGGTATATGCGGCCCTGCACGCTCTGAACCAGCCCTGTGCTTCCCTCTATCGCGATATGCTCGGTGACTCTGAGTGGAAACGGCTGTTCCGCCCCAGCGGTGCTCTCCACGTCTGGCGCGATCAATCACCAACAGCCCTAGACATGCTGGTGGAAAGTCTGCGGAGAAAGCATGGCGTCGCGTTTGAGAGCCTCAACGCCGAGCAGCTTCACGAGCTAGAGCCAGCCTTGTCGCAGGATTACAAGCGTGGGATCTTCTTTCCAGGTAGTGGCCACGTCATTTCACCCCCTGCGCTGGTGGAGGGGATGATGAATCGAGCCGCCACGCTTGGAGTTTCACTTCGGGTGGCGCGGGTCCAATCCATAGAGCCCGGCGCCGAAGGTGTAACGCTGCAGACCAGCAGCGGGGCCCATCACTGCGACATAGCGGTTATCGCAGCTGGTATCGCCAGCCGCGATCTGGCGCGCTCCCTCGGAATTTCTCTGTCGCTGGCGAGCGAGCGTGGCTACCACATTACCATGCCCGGTATTTCCAGTGCGATCAGCCGACCCGTAACCGATGCAGCCTCGGCCTTCGTTGCCACGCCACTCGACGAGGGGCTGCGAATCGTAGGTATCGCCGAATTCGACGTACCCAATGCGCCGCGTGACCCAAAGCAAACCAAAAAGCTGCACGCATATGCCCGCGCAATGCTGCCGGAGATATCCATTGCCAAAGTAACTGACTGGATGGGCGTAAGGCCCTCAACGCCAGACAGTTTGCCCATCATCGGTCCTCATCCAAGGCACCCGACTGTGCTGTTCGCCACTGGCCATGGCCACATGGGCATCAGCGGGGCCCCTATGACCGCGGCGATGATATCCGACCTCGTCGCGGGTCGCGCCCCCCGAATTTCAGGCGCGCCTTATCGGGTGCGATAGGTGGTTTAGTCTTGCGGGCCAATCAGTGATTTCAATTATAAGTTGACCCGGTTCGATCGAGGGGGCCGCCATTATCCGGTCTCGACGCGCGTCCGTTTCAAGCTCGCCTCATCGGCTTCGATAAAGCCGGTGGGCCGCTCAAGTTTATCTTGCACCCATCAGCTAAAATGATATATGTCATTCTGAAATTGACATAGTTCAATAAAGGAGACGTCAATGAGTCGTTGGATAGGTGCGATCATCGCGACTGTTGTAGGTGTGGTTGCGCTGTGCGGGCCGGCCTCCGTGCCCGCTCGAGCCGAAAACCCCTCCCTGGTGCTCGACCGGATCAAGGCCAGTGGCAAGCTCAAATTTCCGGTGATGGTTGCGGAGGAGCCGGGCTACCTCAAGGATCCGCGCACCGGCGAATGGTCTGGATTCTTCGTCGACTGGGGTAAGGACATTGCCAGTCTGCTTGGCGTTCAGATCGAATTTTATGAGACGACCTGGGGCAATCTTGCTGCCGATTTCCAGGCCGGCAAGGTGGATCTCGCGGTAGCGCTGAACCCCAATCCGCGTCGCGGGCTCGTTATCGACTACGTGCCGGGATCCATCGTTGAAGGCATCTGGGCGCTTGTCGCGCGCCCCGGCTTCGCGCCAAAGACCTGGCGTGAAATGGACAAGAAGGAAGTTCGCGTCGCTGTGCAGAAGGGCGGCACCATGCAGGTGATCGCTGAAGCCGTAATTCCCAGCTCCACCATCGTCGTAGTGCCGACGCGCGACCAGGCAGTGCTGGAATTGCAGTCAGGCAAGGTCGATGCGATTATCGTGGCCGACCAGGACGCCGCACTCCTCGACTCCAAGGGCGTCGGCAAGGCCGTGGTGCCCACGCCGGTCCTGCGCAACCCGGCGACAATCGGCATCCGTCGCGAAGCTGGCAACGAGGGGTTCTCCAACTTCTTGGCCAACTGGATGTCCCAGCAGAATTCTCTCGGCCTCGCCTGCTCGCGCATCACTCGCTACATGCTCGATCGCGGCATCGACATGAAAGTCGTTCCTCAGTCCGGCAAGTATTGCTGACGCCATGCGTGCGAGTCGTCTGTTCACTGTCGTCGACAGTCACACCGCAGGACATCCCACCCGAACGGTCATGGCGGGCATTCCTCCGCTGCGCGGGCAGAGTGTGCGCGAGCAGCGGGATGATTTCCGCAACAACCATGACGGTTTGAGAACGCTTCTGCTGCATGAACCGCGCGGGCATGCCGCCATGGCGGCGGCGGTGCCCGTGCCCTCCCGCGAAGCGGACCAGGGGCTGTTCTTCATCTTCTCTTACGTTTACGCCGACATGTGCGGTCATGCCACGATCGGCTACATCGCCAGTTTGGCGGCTATGGGAGCTCTCCCGCAGGGCTTCGAGCAAAATGGCATGTCCATAGAGACGCCGGCGGGTATCGTCCACGTGACCGGTACGTTCGATTCTGGCCGGCTCACTGCCGTCCTGTTGCGGAATGTACCCTCTTACGTTCTTGCCTCCGACGTTATTTCGGAGATCGAAGGCGTCGGCAGAGTAGCGTGCGACATCGCGTATAGCGGTATCATATACGCGCTTGTCGACGCTGACCAGGTCGATCTTCCCTTCGATATTGACCATGCTACCGGATGGTGCCGCGCGGGCATCTCCATCAAGCAAGCCCTCAATGGTCGCAGCGGAGTGCCGCAGGTCGATAGCGTGTTATTTCATCGTTCCATCGACGGTGGTGCGCGCCATCTGGTCATTCTGGCCGCCAACAAGTTCGACCGTTCGCCCTGTGGCACGGGTACTTCTGCTCGGCTTGCCCAACTCCACTCCCGCGGACAGTTGGAAATAGGCGCCTCATACCGTGCAGAGAACATCCTCGGCGTTCCCTTCGAAGCCAAAGTGGTGGGCTTGGCTAAGGCGAGTGACGGCAAACCCGCCGTGATTCCGGAGGTGCGAGGTATGGCTCATATCAGCGCATTCTCCACCCTTGTGCTGGAAGCGGACGACCCGCTGCCCGCAGGTTTCCTTCCCACCTGACGGAGAGCACCATGAAATTCGATCCGTCCATTGTCTTTGCGAATTGGGACATCCTTGCCTACGGACTGCTGGTCACCCTGAAATACACGATCTACACCTGCGCCATCGGGCTCGCGATCGGTCTTCTTGTGGCGCTGCTTCAGCTCACCCCATGGCCACTCATGCGATGGAGCGGGCGAGTCTGGGTCGAGTTCTTCCGCAACATCCCGCTGCTGGTGTTGCTGATGTGGACCTACTACGCCCTGCCAATTTTTCTTCAGATCCAGATCGGCAAGGAAACCGCGGGCGTTCTGGGTCTCGGGTTCTACGCGAGCGGCTTCTATGCCGAGATCCTGCGCGCCGGAGTCCAGTCGATCGATCATGGCCAGACCGACGCGGCCATCGCGTTGGGCATGGGGTACTTCCAGCGCATGAAGCGGATCATCTTGCCGCAGGCACTGCGCCGCATGGTGCCGCCACTGATGGGGCAGACCATCATGCAGCTCAAAAACACGACCCTTCTCTCGGTTCTGACTATTCCTGATCTGCTCTATCAGGCCGGCTACATCGCCAGTTTCACCTATCGGCCGATGGAGGTCTACACCGTTATCGGCGCCGTCTTCATCCTCATGCTGTTTCCCCTCAGCGCTCTTTCGCGCCGGTTCGAACGCAAGGAGGCCGCGTGATGATTGCAACATCCACCGAAGTAGTACTGAGCGTGCGTGGCATCGAGAAGTCTTACGGGAAGAACCATGTACTGCGCGGCGTCGATCTCGATGTCCATCGCGGAGAGGTGGTCTGCCTGATTGGTGCGAGCGGTTCGGGCAAAACCTCGCTGTTGCGCTGCATGAATTTGTTGATGGAGCCCGACCAGGGGGAGATCGTCATCGAGGGGGCGCCTCTATTCCGCAGCGCGGGTGACGAGCGGCTGAAGCTCTCCGGCAGGCAGGTCAGCGCTGTGCGCATCAAGACCGGCATGGTCTTCCAGAGCTTCAACCTATTCCCCCACCGCACCGCGCTCGAGAACATTATCGAAGCCCCGCTGGTGGTGAAGAAGGTGCCGCGTGCCGAAGCCGAGGCTCGAGCGCTCGAACTCCTCACCCGAATGGGTCTTCCCGACGCCGGGAATAAATACCCTTCGCAATTGTCGGGCGGCCAGCAGCAGCGCGTCGCCATCGCCAGGGCGCTCGCTATGCAGCCCACCATCATGCTTTTCGACGAACCGACCTCGGCGCTGGATCCGGAACTGGTGGGAGAAGTACTCGCCGCTATCCGCCAGCTCGCCGCCGACGGAATGACCATGGTCATCGTTACCCACGAGATCGGGTTCGCCTATGAATTGGCCGATCGCGTTGTCTTCATGGACCAAGGAGTCGTTGCTGCCAGCGGTGCTCCCCGTGACCTCCTGCTGTCAGCCGCCAGTCCGCGGCTCGCCGCTTTTGTTGGACGTTTCACAGAACAGGCTCGTCTGCTTGGCCCTCTCGCCGTGCAGCCGGCCGCACCTTCATTCACATCTCCCAACTAAGGAAAACAGATCATGACCGGTACAAACTGGGGCGGTATTTTCCCTGTTCTCGTCACTCCGTTCGGAGCCGATGGCTCCATCAACGAGCCCCGATACAAGGCGCTCATCGACGAAGCGATTAGCAATGGCGCACAGGGCATCGTGGCGGCTGGCAGCACTGGCGAGTTTTATGCACTTACGACGGCCGAGCGCGCGCGGCTCTACAAGTTGACGGTTGATCATGTGGCCAAGCGCGTGCCAGTACTGGCAGGCGTCGCCGATTTGCGTGTAGAAGACGTACTGGAAGCGTGTCAGTCAGCGGTCGCTGCGGGCTGCGCAGGCGGCATGATCCTTCCACCCATCTACGCTATGCCGAGCCCGCGTGAGATCGTTGCTTTCTTCGAGTACATCTCCCGGAACACGTCGCTGCCGCTGATGCTCTACAACAGCCCCCGCCGCGCGGGCGTTGACATCACGCCGGCTCTTGTAGAGCAGCTCTCTGCACTGCCAACTGTGGTCGCCATCAAGGACAGCTCCGGCCTTATTACTCAGGTAGCTGAGCTTGTGCAGCGCGTGGGCAATAGAATTCGTGTTTTTGTCGGCTACGAGACCATGATCGTTCCGGCCCGCGCCGTTGGCGCCCATGGCGTCGTCGCCATGGCGCACCAAATCGCCGGTCCGTTGATCCGGGACTACTGGGACAAGGCGCTCACTGGCGATAAAGCGTTGGATGCCCTCGGGCGCGACGTCTTCGCCTTCTACCGTTGCTTCCAGTCCGGCGCCTATTACGCCGCCATCAAAGAGACCATGAGCCAGCTTGGCCGCGACGCCGGTGGCCCGCGTCTGCCCTTGCTCCCGTTGGCAGCCGAGCAGAAAGCGGCCATCGCGAAGATCATCGCCGAGTCCGGACTTGCTCGCTGGGCCAACGCTTGAGGAGAGTCGACCTGCGGTCCTATCTGATCGCAGGAGAGGTCGAGGGTTTTTGGCGGCGCCGACGACGGAAGAGGTGGATTTTGTGCAGATAACTAGCGGCTGCAAATCAAGAATTGCATGGCGCGACCGACGTAACGACTCGTTTCATACCTGCATCGACGCAAGGCCCATGCAGGCGGGCTTGGCTACTAGCATCTGAGCCCAATTCACCTCGTTCAAGGAATAAAAGATGTATACCAAACTTGCACTCCTCATCGACGGCGAATGGATCGAGGAGACCAATGCTGGGAGCGAGATCGTTCTCAATCCTGCGACCGAACAGCCTCTCGGCACGCTGCCGCACGCCGGAAAGGCCGAGCTTGACCGCGCACTCGCGGCGGCAAGCCGAGCCTTTGAGGGGTGGAAGCGTACTTCGGCTTACGAACGTGGCCAGATCTTGCGCCGCGCGGCTGATCTCATGCGGGAGCGGGTGGAGCACATCGCAACCGTGCTAACCTTGGAGGAAGGTAAGACCCTGGCGGAGGCGAAAGGCGAGATCACCGCCGCGGCAGAGTTTTTTGACTGGTTCGCCGAAGAGGGCCGGCGCACCTATGGGCGTGTTATTCCGGCGCGTCTGCGGGATATGCGCCAGACAGTCACACAGGAGCCGGTCGGCCCCGTCGCTTGCTTCACGCCGTGGAACTTCCCGGCGGTAACGCCCGCCCGCAAAATCGCGCCCGCTCTTGCCGCTGGTTGCACTTGCATCATCAAGCCGGCTGAGGAAACGCCCGGCACCACGCTCGAAATCGCACGGGCGCTCACCGATGCAGGATTACCCAAAGGCGTGCTGAACGTGGTCTTCGGCGTACCGGCAGACGTCTCTGAGTACCTCATTCGCTCGCCAGTGATCCGCAAGATTTCCTTCACCGGATCGACCCCGGTTGGACGTCATCTCGCTCGGTTGGCAGGAGAGACGCTGACGCTCGCCACGATGGAGCTGGGCGGCCATGCGCCCGTGATTGTCGCGAAAGACGCTGACGTTCAGCGAGCGGCGGAGCTCTCCATGGCCATCAAGCTGCGCAACACTGGCCAGGTTTGCACCTCGCCGACACGTTTCTTCGTGGAGCACTCCGTGTACGAAGAGTACCTCGAACACGCTCGCGTGTTCGTGGAGAAACAGGTTGTAGGCGATGGCCTGCAAAAGGACACCACGGTGGGGCCTGTCGCAAACACTCGCCGGGTCGCTGCCATGGATGACCTGATTTCCGACGCCTTATCACATTCGGCCCGCCTTGTAATCGGAGGCGAGCGGCTGAAGGCGACGGGCCTGATGTACAAGCCTACCATCCTGGCTGACATGCCCGACCAGGCGAGGGCCATGAGCGAGGAGCCATTCGGCCCGCTTGCACTGATACAACCTGTTGATGACGTAGAGCAGGGCATCGCACGGGCGAACGCCCTGCCGTACGGTCTGGCCGGATATGCCTTCACCCGTTCCGCCGCTATTGCCAATCGGATCGCAGGCGAGCTGGAGGTGGGCGTCATCGGCATCAACCAGATGGTGGTGACGATCCCAGAAACGCCATTCGGAGGAATCGGCGACAGCGGCTGGGGCCGCGAAGGCGGCATCGAGGGGTTGGAATCCTACACTGTAAGAAAGTATGTCGGTCATCTTCATGCCTAGCTGGTGATGAGAGGAATGAGAAAGGAGCGCGGCAGGTGAGCTTGGATGGTACATTTTCGGGGTGGCGGCCGCGGAAACTCGCCTCCGAGGGACCGCGTTACCTCGCCCTCGTCGGTGCTCTGGAGCAGGACATCGCTAACGGACGGCTGTCTGATGGCGACCGTCTGCCGCCCCACCGTGACTTGGCACGAGAGCTCAATCTTTCTGTCGGCACCGTCAGCAAAGCCTATCAGGAAGCCGAGCAGCGCGGCATCGTCAGCGGCCATGTCGGGCAGGGCACTTTTGTCCGGCGGCGTTCCGCCGCCAGTGCCGAGGTGGCATCAGCAAGGCATGAAGTGCTCAATTTAGCGTTGAATGTGCCTGCCCAAGGAAGCGAAACGCAGATCTTGTCCGCGCTATTTAGCGAGGTGGTGCGCGAGCGTGATCTTGCACCTTTGCTGGGCTATCATCCACACGGCGGCATCAGAAGACACCGCGAAATCATCGCAGCCTCGTTGTCTGATACAGCGTTCGCGGTTGAAACTGAACGCCTGTTCCTGTGCAATGGTGCTCAGCATGCCATAGACGTCGCCCTGCGCCTGGTGGCAAAGCCCGGCGACAGTATATTGGTGGATGCGTACACCTATTCTGGGTTCAAAGCCATCGCCGCTGCTAGTCACCTCAACTTGGTCGCTGTGCAGATGGACGGGGAGGGGATGGATCCGGAGGAGCTGAAACAGGCCTGCCGCACGTCCGGAGCGCGGGTGCTCTATTGCATGCCGACCTTGCAGAGCCCGACGGCTCGCACCATGAGTCTTGCTCGTCGGCACAGTATCGCCGAAGTTGTAGAGGAGCTTGATCTCACCGTCATCGAGGATGATGTCTACGGCTTTTTCTTCGCCGAGCGTCCTGTACCGATCGCCTCTTTGGCACCAAGCCGCACCTTCTACGTCACGTCTTATTCCAAATGCCTTGCACCAGCGTTCCGGCTCGGCACATTGACAGCTCCGAAGGCCTACATCGCGCAAGCCGAGCTCCTCCTCCACGCATCCGCTTGGTTCGTCACTCCGATGCTGGGCGAGACAGTGTTGCGGCTGGTTGAGAGTGGCAAGCTTGAAGAACTTCTGCGTGAGCGGCGCGTGCAGGCGCTCGAGCGGTATCGGGTGTTTCTGGACGTGTTTCCGAAGGCCGAAAGGCTTCAGTTTCCAGCCTTCTACGGCTGGTTGCCGTTGCCACAGGAGTGGTCCGCAGATCAACTTGCGGCCGCTGCGCGGGCTCGCGGCATTCTTGTAACCCCCCGCATTGCTTCCGCGGTGGGAGAAACTGAACCCGGCGCAGTTCGCATCTGCCTTGGTGCGCCGAAAGACACCAAAGAGCTCTCTAATGCCCTTCAGACTCTTTACGATATCCTGAGGTGCCACCCGGTGAACGTTGTTTCTGTCGCATAACCGCTGATCGATGCGGTCCGTCCTGGGTGTAGGCTGAAGCGGGCGAATTGTAGCAGCAGCGGCCGTGCTCCGAGCTGAACTATGAGATGACCGGCGAGGCCGGCTTGGTGCACGCCGGAACATGATCGCCGACTTGCCCAGACCTCGATTCCGCCTTTACCTCCTTGAGGTCTATTGAATGACCATGGCCAACGACGTATGCGCCGAATTTTCCCACCGCTTAGGCATTTTAGGCGCGGGAAGGCTTGGCTCAGCCTTGGCAAGTCGGCTGAAATCCCTAGGGCTGGATGTGCCGCTTTGGAGCCGGAGACACGAGAATGGTGCTCAGCTGCGCGCCATTACTGCAGGAACCTACTTGCCAGTGAGCTTTGATCGTCTCGCTGAAGTTGACGTGCTGTTTTCTGCTATACCGAATCAAGCTCTTTTACGCCTTCCTTCACACGAGCGTTGGCGCAGCTTCAATGGAGTCATATTTGCATCAGGAATCGACTCGCAGGTCCAACGCGTCCGAGAAGTATTATCACAGGCTTTGGTCGTTCGACTGAGTCCGGCCATCCCGCCGGGCGGCGGCGAAATCGCATGCATTGGACTTTTAGATGCATCCGCTTTGGCGGATCACCGCTTGGATTTGGCAAGAGCAGCTTCAGAGTTGCTTGGACCGGTGACATGGATCGACGAAGAAGCCCTTTATGATCTTACGACGCTTCTTGCTGGCCCGCTTCTGACGCTTCTGAGATCGGCCCTGTCGCGAACGGTCGAGAAAAGTCTGGAGGCGGGGCGGCTCCCGATTCAATTCAAGGATGATCTCCAAGACATCCTGTTCAAACAACTGGTGAGGCGATCGCTCGGCAGCAACATGTCTTCCCAACGAGCCGAAAGTGAACGCTCGACGCCCGGTGGCGTAACAGAGGTCGCACTAGGCCGCAGAGAACATCTCAGTGGCGAGCTCTTTGGAATTGTTGAGTTGATGTTGCGCCGTATGACGCACCTGCGGAAGGAGCAAGAGACTTGATGCACCAGAATGCGAGTTGTGGACTCACTGTAGCGTCATCGGCTTTGAGTGGTGTGGTCACATGAACAAGTTCAATCGGACAGCGTATTCGCCGGAGCGCGCCCTCGGCGCAGCATGTGCCCTCCGTCACGGAGTGCTCGACCGGATGGGAAACGATTGTTTCAACGTAGTCACCGCGGCCGGTGGTTGGTGACTGCGGGATCGGCGATCCGGCTTAAACAATCATATCTGTAAAGAGAGAAGTACATGCGAAATCGTGACGACGGCACCGAGGGAGGTGTGATGTCGGCCAACTCTACTGGGTTTCTCGAGAGCGTTGACAAAAACTTCCGCCGCGCCATGACTTTTCTCGATCTCCCTGAGGGTTTGGCGGAGCGGATCATTCAATGCAATTCGACGTACACGGTGCGCTTTGGCGTGAGACTGCGCGGTCGGATGTACAGCTTTATCGGTTGGCGATCAGTTCATAGCGAGCACTCTGAACCTGTAAAGGGTGGCATTCGCTACGTACCGAATGCAGATGCCGAAGAGGTGGAGGCGCTTGCTGCACTAATGACGCTTAAATGCTCACTGGTCGACGTGCCTTTTGGCGGCTCCAAAGGGGCTCTGAAGATTGATCCGCGCGAATGGACGCCGCAGGAGCTCGAGCGCATTACCCGCCGCTTCACGCAGGAACTCAACAAGCGCGGTCTAATCGGTCCCGGTGTCAACGTTCCGGCCCCTGACGTAGGGACGGGCGAGCGGGAAATGGCTTGGATGATGGATGAATTCCGCCGCGCAAATCCGACCGACGTTGTGAATGCACGAGCTTGCGTAACTGGAAAGCCGTTGTCCAAGGGGGGGATTGCCGGTCGCACTGAGGCGACAGGCAGGGGCGTGCAGTTTGCGATCCAGAGCTATCTTCGCGATCTGCGCGGCCCAGGTTTGAATGGCCGGCGCAATCTAAAAAATGCTTCTGTTGTGGTCCAAGGCTTTGGGAATGTCGGCTATCACGCCGCCAAGTTCCTGTCGGAGGAGGACGGCGCCCGCGTGATCCTCGTTGCGGAACGGGATGGCTATGTCGCCAACCCGAAGGGGCTCCCCGTTGAACTGCTGAAGCAGCACCAGCTTCTAACTGGCAGCATTCTGGGCTTTCCTGGCGCAACGTCCGTCTCGGGCGACATGACAGGCATTGAGTTAGCCTGTGATGTTCTCATTCCTGCGGCAATGGAGAGTGCAATTCATTCGGAAAATGCAGGCCGTATAAAAGCTCACCTCCTGGTAGAAGCCGCCAACGGCCCTGTCACTTTCGAAGCTGATAAGATGCTGCGTTCTCGCGGAGTGACAATCCTTCCAGATCTCTACGTCAACGCCGGCGGCGTCATTGTCAGCTACTTCGAGTGGGCGAAGAACCTGACGCGCATCCCCTTCGGATTGATGGAACGTCGGCGTAGAGAAAGGCGAAATCGAACCATCGCCGCAGCTCTAGAACAGATGACCGGCAAGGAGATTCCAGCTGACATGCGCCACGAATTCCTTGAAGGAGGCGCAGAAATCGACCTTGTTCGATCCGGACTTGAGGATGTCATGCGCAGCACTTGGACGCGCATCGCAGATTTGCTCCAGGAGCAGCCGGAGCTCGGCGACTACAGGACAGCCGCCTATGTCGCATCCATCCGACAGGTCGCTGAAGCATACGAAGCGATCGGCATCTGAGCACTCGCGAGAATAGCAAGACGCAACGTGTAAGGCATCGGAGCGAGCTCTCGCCTCTCGTTCGCCGGAGAGCTGTCGGGCGGCACCCCTATCGCTGGCCAGAGCGCGCCTAAACAGCAATGGCCACGCAATTCGATGAATCCAACTTTAGCGCAGTGTTTTCGGGCACCCAGAGCGCGGGGAGGATGTCAACGCAACCGTCGCACCATGAAGTCGAGGAAAAGACGATTCCGCTTGGGTACCAAGGTGCGCTTCAGCGTAACGGCCGAAGTGTGAAGCGGAGGACTTTCCCAATCGGGCAACACGCGGACCAGTCGCGTATGCTTGAGGTCATTCACGCACATAACGTCATTCAGGATGCCGATTCCGACCCCGCTAAGTAGAAGCTCGCGCACAAGACTGATGTTGGCGACGGTAGTGTGGCCGGCCACTTCGACGTGCCGACGTTGCGCACGCTTCAGGAATGTCCAGACGCCATCTCGCTGTTGAAGTTCGGTGACGACGCAGCGATGCTGGGACAGCTCTTCAAGTGTCCTCGGCATGCCGTGCCTCTCAATATAGTTCGGGGAGGCATAGGCGGCACGTCTGAGCGACGTCAGCTTTCGGTGAATGAGCCTGGAATCGGGTAGCTTTCCCAGAATGATGGCGATGTCAATTTGTTCCCGAACCAAGTCAACCATGCCATTGTTAGCCGCCACGATCAGGGAAATATCGGGGTACTCAAGTGCGAATTCTGCAACTGCTTTGCCGAGCCAGGCATTGCCGAATTCCATCGGAATGCTGACCCGCAGCGTGCCGCGGGTGCCGGACTGCAGTTCGTCGATTTCTACTCGCGCTTCCTTGACCTCAGTATCAATCCGCTGCGCATAGTCGAGAAGGCGCGCACCTATTGACGTCGGTGCGAGGCCGCGGGAGTTGCGCTTCAGAAGCAGCGCACCGACCTGCTCTTCGAGAGAAGCTAGTCTGCGGCTGATCGTCGCCTTGGAGAGACCAGTTGAATCGCTGGCGCGCGTCAGGTTTCCGGACCGAACGACCTCCGAAAACAACAGCAACGCATCAACTTCGAATCGGCAAGCCATTTTCCTCGTCGGTCAGAATCTGAACCGCATCTTTTCAAATTTAAGTATAGCCGAACTTGGAGCTGCCAACTAGCCTTGCACTCGCTGGAAACGGTCGTCGGTTGCTTTGCAGTAAGCACGTAGTTTTGGGGTTTGTCATGTCGTCTGAACTCGTGACCTACGAGCTCGAGGGTAATATCGCGATCATCGGCTTGAATCGAGCCAACAAGCGGAACGCGCTGAATGACGATGTCCTGCGAGCGCTCGGCGAGGCGGTGGCACGTGCCGGCGACGATGCGGATGCTGGCGTGATCTTCGGCCATGGGCCAAACTTTTCCGCCGGGCTCGATCTTGCGCAACTAGCGGAACGGTTGCGTCCGGATGCACCCACGGTTAGAAAGCGCAAGCGCTACATCTGGCACACGACCTTTGACCTAATTGCAAGAGGAACGATACCGTTCGTCACCGCGCTGCATGGGGCCACGATAGGTGGCGGGCTCGAACTGGCGGCAGCGGCGCATATTCGTGTCGCGGACGAGACGACCATCTTCGGGCTACCGGAAGGGCAGCGGGGCATTTTCGTTGGCGGTGGCGGTTCGGTACGTATCCAGCGGATTATTGGCTACTCTACCATGGCTGACCTGATGCTGACTGGGCGAATGCTCACGGCCGAAGAAGCGCGAGAGGTCCGACTGGTGCAGTACGTTGTTGATGCGGGCGGAGCGCTGGAAAAAGCGAAGAGCTTGGCATCCAAAATTGCGCAGAATACGCCCCAAACGAACTGGCAGATCACCAACGTACTTCCGCGGATGAACGACCTCTCGCACGACGACGGATTGTTCATGGAATACCTGAATACGGCGATGGTGAGGCCGCCGGAGACCGTCGAACGCTTGAGGGAGTTTCTGGAAAAGAGAACGAAGCCCGCGGGACGGGGCTGATCGACAATAGCCGACAGCCGAAGCGTGCTTTGAAGGGTTGTGAGAACATTAGCCGTGTTGCTTTTTCCACGCACCCGCGGCGCGGTCTTCGGCAGAGATTGCGAGCATGTCTCCGATGTCTATCGAGATGGTTAGTCCGTGCAGTCTTGCTCTCCCATACATCTGACTTTAGGCGCCGTTCCGGCGCCAGCATCGAGGAGGTCAATGCTGGGGGCGAAATCGGCTGCCATCAGATGACGAATCGTTGGACCCAAGAGGCGATTGCCTGATTCAATAGGCTGGAAAAAATCCAAAGGTGTTTGCGGCCGTCGCGCCGAGCATCAGTGCGATCCGAGTGCCAATGGGTGGACGATGGCCGTATCCGGGGTACCCGCCTTCAGTCTAGCTTCCGTTCCTCAAATAAGTGAACGGCTCGTCAGGAATACATTCCGATCGAGCACGCTCGGTAGTCTTCTTCAACGATGAGCGACCAGGGGGCGCTATTCACTGCCGCCTGAACCGTCCCGTAGAAGAGATCCGTTGTGACCACGCTTTGTTAAAGCGTGGCCGAGCTTCCAAGAATGGCGGTCGACTGGCTGGAAGCGGCATTCCCACCGTTGCCATTGACCAGGACTGCATTTGTGTTCGCGACTTGGCGGTCGCCGCATGCGCCTCGGAGCTGCTGTACGGCCTCGATGACTGCGAATACGCCATACATGTTCGGCTGCACGCATGACAGGCCGCCCCCGTTGGTGTTGATAGGTAACTTTCCGCCCGGCCGCGTCAGACCGCTGGCAATGAAGGGCCCGCCTTCCCCTTTGCGGCAGAACCCGAGATCTTCAACGAACAGGATTGGGTTGATCGTGAAGGCGTCATAGAGCTGCAGCATGTCGATATCATTTGGCTGCATTCCCGCCATCGCATAAGCGCGCCGGCCGGAGTCCTGCGCCGGCGTTACAGCGAGATCGGCCATGTTGGAGACAGTACGATGCCAGACCGCAGTGCCAATACCGAGCAGATAGGCTGGCCTTTGGGGCCGGTCCTTGGCGGCGTCGGCGCGCATCATGACGAAAGCGCCGGCGCCATCCGTCACGAGGCAGCAATCGTGCACGGTAAAGGGATCGGAGACCATTCTGGCGTTGAGGACGTCGTCAATCGTCAGGGCCTTGCGGCTGAATGCGGCGGGATTGAGCTGCGCCCACGATCTGGCCGAGACCGCGACTTCCGCGAGGTGCTGGCGGGTCGTGCCGAATTCGTGCATGTGACGGGCCGCGATGAGGGCATAGCTCGAGGGTGGATTGAATGGCTGATACGGCGCATCGAACGGTGCCGGATCGAGCATGTTGCGCGCTGCCGCTCGTGCCTTACGCCCGAATGTAGCAGTCCTTTGTGTGCTGCCGTAACACACCAGCACCGCATTGCACAGACCGGCGGAAAGCGCGAGCATGGCCGGCTGAAGGTGCGCAACGAAGGCGGATCCGCCGATATTCGTGCCTTCAATGAAGGAAGGCCGAAGGCCGAGATATTCGGCGACATTGAGTGGCCACATCGCGGCATTGAGATTGGCGGTGCAAAGCCCGTCGATATCCTGCAAGCGCAAGCCTGCGTCGCTTATTGCTGCGTGGGCTGCCTGCGCCAGGATTTCGATCTCGCTGTAGCCGCGGGCTTCGCCGCAGCCAGCCATGCCAACACCGACAATTGCAGTCGCACCGCGTAGATTGTCTCGAGCCATAATGCCTATTTCGCTTCGCAAACCAGGAGGCCTTTGCCATCGATCTTGACGACCTTGGTCCGGACCTTGGTACCAATGATAACACGATCTGGCGAAATCCCCCGGACGCTGCTCATCAAGCGCACGCCTTCCGCCAACTCGACAATGCAGACATTGTAATCACCGCCGTCTTCCTGGCTCCGGCGGACGGTCGTCGTAGAGTAGACGTGGCCGTCTCCCATGGGCGAGAACCAGGACAGATTGTTGGCACCGCAATGAGGGCAGATGGTGCGAGGATAAAACACCGACCGGTCGCACTCGCCGCAGCGCTGGATGATCAGCCTGCCTGCGTCGAGAGCGCGCTGATAGGCCTCCTCCGGGCCGGATACCTGTTGCGCTTCATTCATGGCAGACCAAGCTCCTTTGCATTCTCCCGATCCTGCAACTCGCGCCAGAGAATCTTCCCCGCTGGCGATTTCGGCAGCGAGTCGACGAACTCCACTGTTCGGGGATACTTGTAGGCCGCCATGCGCTGGCGCGACCACTCGATGATGTCATTTTCAGTTATCCTACCCCGCACATTATCCCGCAACCTGATCAGCGCCTTTACTGTCTCGCCGCGATAAGCGTCTTTGACGGCGATCACGCAAACCTCGAGCACGCTCTCGTGCTGGTAGAGCACGTTCTCGACTTCCGCCGGCCAGACCTTCAGGCCCGACGCATTGATCATCCGTTTGGCGCGATCAGTCATGTAGAAGAAACCGTCCGCGTCGCGATATCCGATGTCACCGGTGCGATAGAAGGACCGGCCGTCAATCTCAATGAAGGCTTCGCGCGTTGCTTCCGGCTGGTTCCAGTAGCCGCTGAAAAGCTGCGGCCCGTGCACGGCGATCTCGCCGATTTCGCCGATAGCAAGCTCCTGGCTCTTCTCAGCATCGATGATGCACGCACTAGTGTTGAAGAACGGTATGCCGAGGCATTGTGGTCTTGGATCTTCGATCGGATTGAGGTGCGTGGTGGCCGCCGTCTCGGTCATGCCGTACGCCTCTATGAAGGGCAACCCAAGCGTCTCGTTCAGCCGTTTCCACACTTCTTCGGGCATTGCGGCACCGCCCGAGGTGATGCGGCGCAGTCTCGACAAGTCGAATTCGTGGACCCGAGTGTTGGTCAGCAAGTCGATGACAGCTGTAGGAGCCAATGATGCGTGGGTGACGCCGTAATCAGCCATCACATTCGTGGCGAGGTCGCGCTCCCATCGCGGTACAATTGCGATGGAGGCGCCGGCATAGACAGGACCAGTCACCGCGTGGTTGAAGCCCGATACGTGATACATCGGCGCCGCTCCAAGAGAGACGTCCCCGGGCCGCAATCCATGCCACAAGGTCAGTCCGGTGGCATTATGCCCAAGGCTGCGATGAGTGTGCATGCAGGCTTTCGGCTTGCCAGTTGAACCAGAAGTGTATGGCATCGCGCAGAGGCTGAGCGCTCCCGCGCACGGCGCCTCAGGCGAGAATCCCGCATCGATCAGGTCCATCCAGATACTGCAGCCGCTCACCTTGGTGCGTCCGGCAGATAGCCAGTCGGGGAGCTTGTACCTGGTCTCCTTAGGAAGGTAATCCGAATATGTCGCCACGATTAGCGTGCCGATTTCCGAATTCTTGCTGGCTGCAATGGCGATTTCCGCCAGATCTTGCGCGACAATCATTGCGCGTGCGCCGCTGTCCCGAAGGTAGTGCGCAACCTCGACCTCACGGTTCATCGGGCTGATCGGTACCAGGACAAGGTCGGCGCGGAATATCGCATAGCAGGCAATCAGCCACTGTGGCGAATTCTGCATCAATAATGCGACGCGGTCGCCGCGTTTCAGTCCCGCGTGCTTCTGCAGCCAGCCGGCCAGGCGCTCCACTTTTCCATGAAAGTCGCTGTAGGAGATCGAGGTGCCCAGGAAATGGATAGCTGCAACATCGGGGAAACGCGCCGACGTGACCAGAAGATTGTCTGTCAGCGTCGAGTGCGAAAGCGCGAACGTTCTGGTGAAATCGCGCCGACGGAGAGCCGTGTCTGTCATTAAGAAGGCCTTGCAGGTCATGAACTGCTGAAAATCCTACAGCGAGAGGCTTCCACCTGAAAGCAAGCAAATTTGAAAACAAGGGGTGCAGATTTGGAGATTGGCAAGATCGGCTTTGAAAGTTTGTATTTCGTATCGCCTCACCGTGGCGACGGCGAAAAACTGCATCTGAAACGGTTCGGCCGTTAAATCGCTGCGCACCCTTGGCACATTTCGGTGCAAAACCTCCCCGCCGGAGTGTCACGTTTGAAACGCGCAAGCTCCGGAGAGTCTTTGGAGTTCGCATGACGCTGAAGGCTTTGCGCAAAAGTGGGGAGGAGTGGTCAAACAAGCGGTGCAGATTTCGAGATTGGCAAGGAGCGGCTTTGAAAGTTTGTATTTGGGCGGAATCTGCGAGAATAGCTCCCCGGCAGGGGCGCGGTGCTCTCGAAACATTGTTCGAAGAAGTGAGGTAACAGCGTGGCTGATGCTAAGCGGGTTCTGATTGCCGGCGCCGGTCCGGTAGGAATGGTGGCCGCTGCCACACTGGTGAAGCAGGGAATCCCCGTTACCGTCCTGGAAGCGGCATCTGATCTCAGCACGGAATCCCGGGCGTCAACTTTTCATCCGCCGACCCTCGACATGCTCGAAGATATCGGGGTGGCGAAAGACCTTGTTGCGCAAGGGTTGATCGCTCCGACAGTCCAGTATCGCAACAGCGAGGGGCCCATCGCGAACTTCGATTTCGGTAATATTTCCGATCTCACAGGTTATCCGTACCGGCTGCAGTGCGAGCAGTACAAGCTGACACGCATCATCGCCAAGGCATACGGGACGCATCCGAACCTCAGCATCGAGTTCGACTCCGAAATACTGGAAGCACGCCAGGGGGAGGACGGAGTATCGGTAAAGGTCCGCAGGCCGGATGGTTCGATAGAGCAGCACGAGGGCCTCTGGCTGATTGGTGCCGATGGTGCCAGCAGCGCCGTTCGCAAATCGATTGGCGTCACGTTCGATGGGTTCACCTGGCTGGAGCGTTTCCTGGTCGTCTCGACTCAGTTCGATTTTCTCACGATCTTTCCCGATCTGGCCTCGGTGAGCTATGTGGCGGACCCCGTCCAATGGTACTTCCTGCTCAAGGTGCCCGGCATGTGGCGAGCGATGTTTCCGATTGGTCCGGAGGTGCCGGATGACGAAGCGGGAACCCTACAATACGCAGCAGACACGCTCGCACGGCACTTCGCCATGGCTGCGACTGCGCCGATAGATCACGTCACGCTATACCGCGTGCATCAGCGCGTGGCGGCGACATTCAGGTCAGGCCGTGTATTTCTTGCTGGCGACGCGGCTCACATCAACAACCCTCTTGGCGGGATGGGCATGAACGGGGGCATCCATGATGCCGTCAACCTCTGCGGCCGGCTCACGAAAGTCTGGCGCCGCGAAGCAGATCTCTCCGAGCTCGACCGCTACGATCGCCAGCGCCGCCTTGTGACTCTGGAATACGTTCAGAAGCATACGATCGCGAACAAGCGGAACCTCGAGTCGCGGGATCCCTACGAGCAACAATCGTTCCGTGAGGAAATGGCGCGGACGGCGGCAAATCCCGAACTCGCCCGCAACTATCTGATGAAAATTTCAATGCTCGCGAGCCTGAAACGCGCGGCCGAGCTCGGATGAGCGGTAACGGGGGAAAAGATGGCGACACATGATCTCTCACTCCGGTTCCTTCGGAGTGCACGTTGGGAAGCACGAATCGTCACGATCAACCGGTGTGTGATCGCCGGATGGACGGGAAGAGATCGTGTCGCGCTCGAAGCGCACATCGCGGAGCTCGAGAAGATCGGAGTCAGTCGACCGGGATCTGTCCCGATCTTCTACCGTGTATCGGCCTCGCGCCTCTCGATTGCCGAGACGATCGAGGTAATCGGCAAATCATCCAGCGGAGAGGCGGAATTCCTGTTGCTCCAGAGCGGCGGAAGGCTCTGGGTAGGGGTCGGCTCCGACCACACCGACCGCGAGGCCGAAGCCATCGGGGTCACGCTCTCAAAGCAGATGTGCGACAAGCCGATAGCGAGCGAGTTCTGGGCTTACGACGACGTCAAGGAACACTGGGACGACTTGATCCTCCGCTCGTACGCCGTGAACGACGGAAACCGCGTCCTGTACCAGGAAGGAGCCCTTTCCGCGATTCGGCCACCCGAGGAGCTGATTGCCCTCTATGCCGCCGGCGGAATGCTCTCCGATGGCACGTTGATGTTTTGCGGTACGCTCGCTGTGCATGGCGAAATCCGATCCGCGCAAGGGCTTGAACTTGAGCTCAGCGACCCACGGCTTCGTCGGTCAATCCGGAAGACCTACCAGGTCGAGCAGTTGCCGGTACTTGGCTGACGTTGCGCCTTTTTATGTTGGAACTAAGTAGAGGAGCCCTCATCGTGCCCGTACAGAAATCGCATGACGAGTTTTACACGCTGGACATGGAGTCCGGATGGGAAACCCCGACTAACTATCCGTCAGGAATCAAGCAGAAGATATTGTCGGGCGCGCTTGATGAGCCGCACCGTCGCGGCAGCCGCACCAGACTTCTCAAGTTCGATCCGGGAACGTTCACGACCGCTCCATTCGTTCACGAATACTGGGAGGAAGTGTTTTTGGTGTCCGGCGATCTCACCGTCGGAAACGACGAGCAAGGAAAGGGTGGGCAGGGATTCGCTCCGTTTACCTATGCTTGCCGCCCGCCGGGCGCATTTCACGGCCCATTTAAATCGGAGCGTGGCTGCCTGTTGCTGGAGATTCACTACTTCGACCCTGCTTAGGCGCAGTAGCGGCGCGGCGCGCAAGTGCGCTCGCGATCAGGAGCTATCCGATCGGCGATGACGCCGAGGGGCGTCTTTCTCCAGATTGCTCTCCGTGCTTCATCTTGGCGCCATCCGGATCGCGCCATCGAGCCGGATGGTTTCGCCATTGAGCATCGCATTTTCCGCGATGTGAACCGCGAGGGCCGCATATTCGTCGGGGCTGCCAAGCCGTGCAGGGTGTGGCACCTGCTTGGCGAGACTGGCCCTCACTTCCTCGCTCAATCCCATCAGCATCGGAGTAAGAAACAGGCCAGGCGCGATGGTATTCACCCGGATCCTGATCGAAGAGAGATCGCGCGCAATGGGCAGCGTCATTCCGGCGATGCCCGCCTTTGAGGCAGCATAGGCGGCTTGGCCGATCTGTCCATCGTAGGCGGCAATACTGGCCGTATTGATGAAGACGCCACGTTCCTCAGCTTGCGTCGGTTCGGCTGCGAGCCTCTGTGCGGCAAGGCGGATCACATTGAACGTCCCGATCAGGTTAACATTGATAACGCGCGCGAACTGGTCGAGAGGGTGGGGGCCGTCTTTGCCGAGCGTGCGCTTGCCGCCGCCGCCAATCCCGGCGCAGTTGACCAATACGCGCGCCACGCCGTGTGCCGCCTCGCCCTTGTCCAGAGCGGATCTCACTTGTTCCTCGCTGGAGACGTCTGCGACAGCACTTATACCCTGAATCTCCGCCGCGACACGTTCGACATTGTCTCGACTGATGTCGATGACGGTCACTTTCGCGCCTTTGCGCGACATGGCGCGCGCCGTTGCCGCCCCAAGGCCCGAACCGCCGCCTGTTACGATTGCCGGAACGCCGCTCAAATCCATGAATTCCTCCTGATCAACATTGGCGCGAAGATTTCGTTTCAATACGTTGAAAGCTCGGTGTCTCAGAGCGAAAACTTCGAACAGCTTTGTTGCACTTTTGAAGCTCTGTCCGTGGCCACAACCTCCGCCGCTTGACGAGGTCGGCTGCCCGACCCTTTCGTTCATAGTCAGCGCCCGCTCACTGAAGCGGAACCTGAAATGTCCTATGAAATGTTGTCGACGTGTCGCGATTGTCACTACAGCGCCGCGGTCGCGCCTTGAGAAATCGGCAATGATCTCGCGTCAGTCATCGGATTCAGTTCGTGCCGCGGCTATCGCGACGGGTCGGCTCCTGGAAAAGAGGCTCGTGGATCAATTTCTGCTATCGAGCGAGCACAAGCGCCCGCATCAGAGCAAGTCCAACCCTCCCGTACAACCCTGCTTGAGCATTTCGAACTTGCCACCGATCGAGAGGAGCAGCTTCCGACCGACAGCGTACGGTCAGTCCGAAAGTTGAAGGTGACAGACCGTGCAATTGGGTTATCGACGCTAATACACCGGGGGACGCTTCTGTCGGATGACCGTCGCGGATCAAGCAGGCTTGTTGTCGAAGCTTGCCATCAACGCGGCGCCTCATTTGGTCGCCCCGCTACAGCCGGCAGTGCTTGCGATTAGACCCGCCCGCAGCAGATGAACTTCCCTGGATGCTCAACCATTCCGTTGGTGGCGGCGAAAAACTGCATCTCAAACGGTTCGGCCGTTAGATCGCTGCGCGCCCATGGCACATTTCGGTGCAAAACCTCCCCGTCGGAGTGTCAGTTTTCAAGCGCGCGAGCACTGACCGAAGAGTCTTTGGAGTTCGCATGACGCTCAAGGATTTGCGCAACAGTGGGGAGGAGTGGGCAAAATGACTTTTGATTTTCGAGCGCCTGTGATTGGCTCTGCCGAGGCCCTGCGTCTTGCGAGCGCGTTCCGGCGTGGCGCAACGCGTCGCGACGTGATCAGGATGTTGATGGCGGCCGGCATGTCGGCAGCGGTTGCCGGCACCACCGCGAGCTTTGCCGAGACCGCACATGCGCAAACCCCGCGCCGCGGTGGCAAGATCAGGGTTGTGGGCGGATTGACTTCGGCCGTCGAGACGCTCGACCCTGCGAAGGGGTATATGGGGACCGACTGGTCCCGCGGTAGGATGTTCTACAGCGGGCTTACGGTGCTCGATGAGACCCTGACCCCGCAGCTTGCGCTCGCCGAGGAGGTCGCATCCAGCGAGCGAGCGACGGTTTGGAACATCAAGCTGCGTCGAGACGTGCGCTTCCACGATGGCTCCCTGCTGACCTCCGCCGACGTCGTCTACTCACTGCGGCGGCCCAGGAATCCGGCGCTCGGCTCGGGCTTCCGCATTTTCGCCGAGCAGATGGAGGAGATCACCGCGTCCGGACCGCACGAGGTGCGCATCCGCCTCTCCGGGCCGAATGTCGACCTGCCGGTCATCCTCGCCGCGGCCGGCGTCGTGGGCTTCCTCATCGTCAAGGACGGCACCACAGACTTCCGCACTGCGAACGGCACCGGCCCCTACAAGTGCGCGGAGTTCCAGCCTGGTGTGCGTTCGATCGCCGTACGCAACACCGAGTACTTCAAGGCGGGCAAGCCCTATCTCGATGAGATCGAGATGTTCGGCATCGCGGATGAGCTGGCGCGTATCAACGCGCTGCTCTCCGGCGAGGTCCATCTCATCACCGGGGTCACTCCGCGCTCGGTGCAACGGATCACGTCGGCCCCGAATCTCGCTCTGTTCGAGACCAAGGGGGGGAGCTACAACCCTCTCACCCTCAAGCTCGACACTGCGCCCGGATCGAATCCGGACTTCGTGCTGGCCGTCAAGTATCTGCTCAACCGCGAGCAGATTCGCCGGGCGGTCTACCGCGACTACGCAGTGATTGCCAACGATCAGCCGGTCGACCCGAGCAATCGCTTCTACGATCCGGGCCTGCCACAGCGACCATTCGATCTCGACAAGGCACGCTTCCATCTGCAGCGCTCCGGGTTCGCGAACCAGACCTTCCCGATGGTCGTCTCGCCGGCGGCCCCCAATTCAGAGGAGATCGCGCAGCTCGTGCAGCAGACCGCCCGCCAGATCGGGCTCAACTTCGACCTGCAGCGCGTGCCGGGCGACGGCTATTGGACGAGCCATTGGATGAAACATCCGATCTTCTACGGTAGCGCTGCCGCGAAACCGAGCGCGGATGTCATCTTCACGCAGAACTTCCAGTCTCAGGCGCCCTGGAACGAGAGTGTGTTCCGCAACGAGCGCTTGGACAAACTGCTGCTCGAAAGCCGCGCCGAGGCGGACGACAACAAGCGTCGCGAGATGTACGGCGAGATGCAGCGCCTCGTGCACGAGGGCTCCGGCGTGTGCATCCCGGTGTTTTCCAGCACACTCGACGCCCACGTCAGGAACCTGAAGGGCCTGCGGCCAATCGCGATCAGCCCCATCATGGGCTACAACTTCGCCGAAAACGTCTGGCTCGACCAGTGAACGCGGTTGCAGTAACCTCTGAGCGCCGCCAAACGAGCGCCGGCACAGCGCGAGCGACGGAACGACCATGACTAGGGCGGTGCTGCATCTCGTCCTTCGCTAGGATCGCAACTGCGATCCTGACGCTCGTCTTCGTCTCGGTAGTGGTATTCGTCGGCACCGAAATTCTGCCTGGGACGTCGCGGAGGCGGTTCTCGGGCAGAACGTCGAAGCCACGTTGACAATCGACCCGTTCGGCGCTCTCAAAGCTGACGCGGCGGCCTTGCTGCACCGGAAGCCTTCGAGCAGGTTCACGTCAAGCAGCGTGGCCTAGAGTTCATCCGTTATGAGATCAATGTGCTTAACTGGGAGAGGCTGCTTCACACCGGGACGCCAGCATTGTTCACCGAGAGATCCAGCCCGGCCAAGCGCGGACACCGCGTAAGAGACCAGGGCTTCAGCCGAGGCCGCATCTTTCACGTTGCCCGGCGCCGCATGACGTTCCCGACTGAAACTCAGTTCCTTGACGGCTTGTGGTCCGCGTGGATCGTCCGGCAGGAAATTCAAAGCGACGGTCGCCCCAGACTTGGCGAGCATCTTGCCGTGCCCACTCCGAGGCCGCTCGCACCGCCGGTCACAAGACACTACTTTGGTTCGATTGGTTCTTGAGGTCTCTTGTTCCCCTCAAGGATAAGAATAGCGCACATCTCGGGTAATCCGACACGCTATGCGATGCGGGCGTTTCCCATCATTGCGGAGAACATTCAGAGGCTTTTAAAGGGAATGACACTACAAAATGTAGTAATCTGAGGTGTGGTTATTGAGCTTGTGCCGAATAACGATCAGAGGCGGCGTTGCGATTACGTTCGGCATTTCCCAGAGCGGGCTGTCATGCGGAAGTGGTTCCCGCTCAAACACATCCAACATCGCGCCCGCTATTGTTCCCGCTCGCAGAGCGTCGATCAGCTCCGACTGCACGACGATGTTGCCCCTTGCAACGTTGATAAGAAAAGACCCGCGCCTCATGTCTGCGATTTCAGCAGCGCCAATGAGCCCGACCGTCTCCGGCGTCGCTGGAAAGCTAGAACCACGAAGTCGCAAAGCGCAAGCAGATCCTTAAGTTGATCAGAGCCAAACACCTGATCCACACCTTCTACCCGGGCGCAAACGTCTCGCCTTGCGCCCAGAACTGTCATTCCCGCGCTCTTGGCCCGACGAGCAATAGTCTTACCAACTAGGCCCAACCCAACTACGCCGAGCGTCATTTCAGCCAGTGGTGTATTATAACGTGGATTCCATTTTCGTTCAGCCTGTTCGCGCAAAACCCTACGAAAATCCCAATGTAGCATAACAGCACCAGCCATGACGTAATCTGCGATATTGTCACCATGAATGCCGGGTATGTTCGTCACCGTTATATTGGAGACATCTTCACGAAAGAGCGATGCGGAATCGAACCCCGCACCTAAAAACTGAAACCAACGCAATTTCTTAGCGTGGTTCAACACTTCGGTTGGAAAGCGAAAACCTATCAAGGCGTCCGCCTCGCTAATGTGCTGATATAGACGATCAAGGTCTGGCGCCACGATGGCCCGCACTTGTGGGAATTGTGCCCCGATTAGTCGGGCATAGTCTTCCGCATCAGCGTGGTTGATCACGATTGTAAGTGCTGGGTGTTTTCCGCAGGACATCTCTTCCTCTATTGCGCGACGGAGCTTCAAGAAAGCGAGACGGACGTAGGTTCCGCCCCGCTTCGTGTGCAAAGCTCTCTAATCCTGCATGAGGCGTCGATCTAGGGATAGTCGAATTCGTGAAACGGGCGAAGGCCGCTGCTTTGAGTTTCGGTGCTTCGCGCTGGTCAAACTTCTCTTTGGCCCAGTTCGCGATACTGCCACCCTCAACAGGCGCCCCATCGCTGATAGATGGGCTGCTGAAATCGATGCTGGCGCGAATGCGATCACGAACTACCAACTTCCGCCGCACGCTATTTAACGAGCGACTCCATGAATGAAGCCGCTCTACATGCTGCCAGCTCCTTCTGCCTCCTGATCGGTCGCTCAGGCTTGGCCATCGTTTTTCATTTGACAGCTACTGCCGCCAATCTGTGCCCCGACTTTCAATCTGGCGCAGCGCCGCGCGCCATTCAAGCGTACCCCATTCGGAAGATGCATGCCGGGTTTTGGCGTGACTAACGAATTCCTCAACCACTCCGGGATCGATGGCCGCCGGCTCTTCACCGAAGCTGCGTGCAATAACCTCAACTTCGCAAGAGCGGGATAGTAGGTACATTCTTAGGAGCGCGGCTTGATGAGTAGCGCCGACCGTAAGCAGGCCATGGTTGCGCAGAATAAGACAGTCCCCGTTCTGAGAGGTCAAACCCAGCGCATCTCCCTCCTCACGACCAATCGAACCATACTCATGGTAAGCTAATTCGCCGTAGATCTCGAGAACGTCTTGACTGATAGGCCTCAACCCCCGCTTCAGCGTTGAAACCCCGGTGCCTGCCAGACTATGCGTATGAATGACGCAGTTTACGTCGGGTCTGGCCCTATAGATACCGCTATGGATTACCAGGCCTGCTGGGTTGAAAGCTCCACTATCGGTATAGACGTTGCCCTCGAGATCCATCTTCACAAGGCTCGATGCAGTAACTTCGCCGAATAGGTCGCCGTAATTGTTGATTAGAAAGCAGTGCGGCTCGTCTGGCACGCGGATCGATAGATGGGTATAAATCGAGTCAGTCCAACCATAGAGCTCACACATCCGATACATTGCAGCCAAGTCGCAGCGGACCTGCCATTCGGCGTCAGTCATGTTAACGCCATTATCTCGAGCGACTCTATTCATCACGCTGGATCCTGTTTACTTGTCACTTGGCTAAAGGAAATGAGTTGCAGCAGGTAGTACTTCAGCACGGACATTGTCATCAAGCAGCAGACATTCACAGCGGCAGGCACCAGTATTGTAAGTGTCCTGACCACGAGAGTGAGTGGCGTACCAATGGCTGCAGTTGAGCAAGGTGCCGCGCACGCATTCGCCCAAAACGATTGGCGCGGATGGGCGTTATATCGATCCTAGGCATGCGGCTGCAGTTCCGTGGATTGGTGCTGGGATCGGCGGTCGCTAGTTGCTCCGGCACCATCGGGTCTGACGTTGAATTACCTAGGAATTACCTAGATCCGATCTTCGCGCAGTGTACCAGGATTCAATATCCTGATTAATGCAGGGAAGGGCGCATCGGCGCTTAAATTCTTCACACGCGCATCGTGCAACGAAGTTTTTGCCTCTGCCCGTGCGTCCACTATTTGCTAAGATTGCTCCGAGGAGGTCGGCCCATGTGCGATGACCGAAGGTTTGAGCGCAAACCAGCTCCAAAAGATGGCTTCCGATATACAAAGGGGGAAGGGCGCGTGCTGGAGGCCCGCTGGATTGTTGTCATTATCTAGGCGGGTGTTCGTAGATTTTCCGCAAAATATGCGGTGGCTATCGCAAGTGACGATGAGGCAGGTTTTGCCGCTGCGCCGCGGAAACTAGCGGCCGTGGTGACGCGAGCCGATGGCGCAAACGCGCGATGAGTCCGCAACACGCGCCCAACACTATTTCGCGAGTGCGCTATCTAATTGACCTTCGCTGTTTCGTCTCACCACAAATTCGGGACGCGTCCCTATCGCCGATCGGAAACGGTCTCCCAAGATCTAAATCGAAAATCTGCATTCGAGACGGCTAATTCGACAATCCACTGCGTCCAAGGGGGTTCTATTTGGCGGAAAGCTCCCGCCGCTTGTGTCAGTATCCCAAAAAGTGCGACATATCGATCCGATCCCCCCGCTTTGGCCTCGGGATGTGCGGAAATTCGGCTACAGCGGGCTGACGGTGGCTCCGGCGTGTGTATTCCGGCGTTTTCAAGCATTCTGGACGCCCACGTCAGCAATCAGAAGGGCCTGCGGCCAATCCCGAGCGGCGGCATGTGGCTACAACTTCGCCGACAACCGCTGGCTGGACCAGTGAGCGTCGTTGCAGCATCCTGGTAGTCGGCGGCATGGCCTACCCAGCGGGGAAATGGCGATGAGCACACAAGGGTTGCCCGCCTGGTCTCCTCCAGGATCGCGATCGCGATTTCAGAAAGAGATCAGCTCAGAGGGCACGCTTGCCCTCGCGGCTGAACAGAATGGGAATGCGTGTATCGCTCGAGTAAAACAAACCCGCTGAAAGGCATGGGGCGAGATGCAAGGTGTGGTAAATGTCGACGACCTGCGCGAGCTGGCTAAGAAGCGGCTACCCAAAGTTGTCTTTGACTTCATCGAGGGCGGCACTGACGACGAGGTCGGGCTAATCACTAACGCACGGGCCTTCCGACAGATGCGCATCGTCCCGCGCTACCTGATCGACATCAGCGTACGCGACCAGTCAACGAAGCTTTTCGGCCGCACTTATTCAAGCCCGGTCGGCATAGCGCCGACCGGACCGGCGGGCCTGTGCCGCCGCGGCGCTGATATGATGCTGGCAGAGGCGGCGCGCGACGCGAACGTACCCTTTATCATGTCGGGCGTCAGCTCGAGCACGATCGAAGATCTCGGGAAACTAGCACCTGACCACGGCTGGTATCAAATCTACTCGGCCGTTGACCCATCTATCTCCGAGGACATGATCAAGCGAGTAGGAGACGCCGGGCTAAAGACCCTGGTGTTCACCGTGGACGTGCCGGTAGGTTCCAACCGCGAGCGCAGCATCAGGCGCGGCTGGGGCGCCCAGCTAAAGCTGACCTGGAAGACAAAGTTCGAAGCGCTGTGCCATCCGGCGTGGATGATGGAGTGGTTGCAGCACGGAAGGCCGTATCTCGACAATTGGACGCGGTATGCAGGTCCCAATGCGAGCGCCAAGAAGGTAGCGGATTTCGTCTGGTCCCAATTTCCCGCGCCGATGACCTGGCAGCATGTCGAACGTTATCGTGAGCTGTGGAAGGGCAATTTCGTTCTGAAGGGAATTATGCATCCCGACGATGCCTTGCGCGCCCATTCGATTGGTATCGATGGCATCATCGTGTCCAACCATGGCGGCCGCCAGCTCGACAACACGCCATCACCGCTAGAGGTGCTGCCGACGATTTGCCATGCATTGGGTGATAGAATGCCTGTTATGCTTGATGGCGGTGTTCGCCGTGGCCTTCACGTTTTGATCGCTTTTTGCATGGGCGCCAAGTTTGTGTTTCAGGGGCGCCCGACGTTGTATGGCGTGACGGCGGGTGGAATTGCCGGCGCGGCAAAGGCATTGGCGATCTTCCGCCGCGAGATCGACATTAGCATGGCCCAGATCGGCGCAACGCGGCTCGTTGACCTCAGCCCGCAGTTCTTGATGCGGAAAGAGGCTGTCATGCCGCGAAGAGGTAGCTAATACCAACACAAAAGATGCAAATTTGAGCATCACATGATGGTAACCGGCACGAGGCCCCCACCTCGCGGTCGTGAGCTTGGTCTGCGATACAGCCTGGCATGAGCTGATCGTTGGGAGTGAATCGATGGCAGAT
>NZ_JADPKT010000009.1 GCF_023074075.1 Bradyrhizobium sp. 138
CGACGAGACGTGTTGGAAGTCGGTTCAAAAATAGCTCTTCAATGTGCCGCGCCGTCGGACGTCGAGTGTGGCGCAATGGAAGCCGCCACCAAATGCCGCATAGTGTAAGAATTCACAGAGAATCGGCTCGAATCCCCAATTCTCCAACGCACGCGTCATTGCAATATGATGTGGATCTACGATGACGCGCTTCTCATCGACCATCAGTACGTTCATGTTGAGCCATTTCCCGCACAGCGAAGTGATCCTGAGCATAGGATCGGTTATCGGGTCGGGCTCGGGGGCCACGAGGATGTCCCATCCTTTCAAGATGGCCGGAAGGTGGTCGACGTCTATGTATTCGGGATTGATCAGAATCTTGCCGGGCCCAAGCGGCAATATGGTGGTGTCGATGTGCATTGGATTGGGACAGCAGCTCTCAATATCATGAATGCGATAACCGTCGCCAAGGTGGCGACGCAGCCATTCAATACCAGACGCATTGGTGCCGTTGCTGCGAGTCACGAATAGGTCGCGCCCGCAGCGAAAGAAGTCGGCGGCGTCAAAGACCGGCTCGAATTCGGTGAGGATGTATGAGATCGGCTCGCCTTTCTTAGGGACGCGGAATTCTGGGTCGAACAGTTCGTCCGTCAGTTGCGGTCTGGGCGCGCTC
Source organism: Bradyrhizobium sp. 138 (assembly GCF_023074075.1). GTDB lineage: Bacteria > Pseudomonadota > Alphaproteobacteria > Rhizobiales > Xanthobacteraceae > Bradyrhizobium. The sequence continues at coordinate 653 of NZ_JADPKT010000009.1, forward strand.
GTCCACCGCGCGCCACGTTGGAAATAGTCCTTCAGAATCGGACGATAGGAATGCGTCTCGAAGTACCGACAAGGCCAAACCATTGGGGTTTCAATGATCTCGTCGCCGATCACGAGCATGCTGTCGCGCGGGCAGGCATTGCAGAAACCGCGCGAGGACCATTCCGGCGTGCTGAAGCGCTTCCTGTGATCGACGGCGTCCGGCCGCCTTACGATGATACCCAGCGACTGTAGCAGCGCAACAAAGCCATCAAGCTCTCGCTGAGCCGGTTCGATCATGATCTTTGG
>NZ_JADPKT010000017.1 GCF_023074075.1 Bradyrhizobium sp. 138
GGCAGATCGAGCTCTCAGACGAACAAATTAGTCAGCTGCGTAATCGGGTACGACACACCAAGCATTCGAAGAAGGAGGCATCATGAAGTCATCGGCTCGCCGAACACGCTCGGCCATTCGCCGAAGGCGAGATTGGTGGTCACGATGACGGAGGCGCGCTCATAGAGCCGGCTGACGAGGTGGAAGAGAAGCTGGCCACCGGACTGGGCGAAGGGCAAATAGCCGAGTTCATCCAGCACGATGAAGTCCATCCGGGTCAGATGCTCGGCGAGCCGTCCTTGCCGTCCGTTGCGGGTCTCGGTCTCGAGGCGATTGACGAGGTCGACTACGTTGAAGAAGCGGCCGCGGGCACCGGATCGGATGCAGCTTCTGGCGATGGCAATGGCCAGGTGGGTTTTGCCCGTGCCGGTGCCGCCAACCAGCACGACGTTGCGTTGTTGGGCGATGAAGCCGCCGCCAGCGAGATCATTGACGAGAGTCTGATTGATCGGCGTGCCGTCGAACTGGAAGTCGGCGATGTCCTTGGCAAGCGGCAGCTTGGCAATGGTGAGCTGGTATTTGATCGACCTGGCTTGCTTCTCGTTGATCTCGGCGTTGAGCAGGTCGCCGACAATGCGCTGAGGTTCGTGCTGGCGCTTGACGGCAGTTGCCATGATCTCGTCGAAGGCAGCCTTCATGCCGTAGAGCTTGAGTTCGCCCATGAGGTCGAAGATTTGGGTTCGTTCCATCAGATGGTCCTCCGGAGGTTGTCGTAGCGGGCACAATCTGCGATCGGTGCATGACGGAGCGTCAGTGCGGCCGGCGTCATGATGTTGGCCGGTGGGGCGGGTTCACGTTGACGGGCCAGGATATTGAGCACGACATCGGAGGAATGGACGCTGTGACTGAGCGCTTCGGCACAGGCCGCTTCCACCGCGGACAGATCGTCAGTCAGCACCGCGTTGAGGATGTCGACCATCTGCCGATTGCCATCGTCGGTGCTGGCAAGCTTGCGCCGGATCCGCTCGATCGCGGCCGGCAGCACCCAGTCTTTGAAGGGAGCACCGTTGCGCAAGGCGCCGGGTTTGCGGGCGAGCACCGGCACATAATGCCAGGGGTCGTAGACGGTATCGCCGCGGCCAAAGGATCGCGGGTGCTCGGCAACGATGCGTCCATCCTGACGGATCACGATGCGATCGGCATAGGCTTGAACCTCGACCGGTCGTCCGACTGCGCTGGCTGCGACCGAGTACTTGTTGTTGTCGAAGCGCACCAGGCAGGTCTTCGAGACCGATGCCGTCACCGCATGGAAGCCGTCGAAGCGGCCGGCATAGGGAACGAGTTTGGGGCGTTCGGCTTCGAACACGTCCCAGATCGTCTGATCGACCAGCTCCGGATGGCGATGAGCCTTGGCGTAGGCGATGCATTTGTCGAGCAGCCAGGCGTTTAACTCGTCGAGGTTTTTGAACCGCAGCCGCGGCGTGAAGAAGCGTTCCCTGACCAGCCCGACCTGGTTCTCGACCTGCCCCTTCTCCCAGCCCGACGCTGGCGTGCAGGCGACCGGATCGACCAGATAGTGGCTGCACATTTGTAGGAAGCGGCGATTGTAGAGACGCCCTTTACCGACGAAGATCGTCTCTACGGCGGTCTTCATGTTGTCGTAGATGCCGCGGGTGCAGGTGCCTTTGAACAGGGCGAACGCCCGGTCGTGGGCGTCGAACACCATCTCCTGCGTCTCCCGCGGATAGGCCCGCACGAACAGCATGCGGCTGTGACAGAGCCGGACATGGGCGGCCTTCACCATCACCGTGGTGCCGCTCAGCAAGACCACCTCGTGGCTCCAGTCGAACTGGTAGGCTTCGCCTGGGGCAAAGCTCAGCGGGACATAAGCGGCCGCGGTCGATTGCCCGCGTTCTTTGCTCCACCGCCTGGCGTAACGCCGCACCGCATCGTAACCGCCGTCATAGCCGCGGCCGCGCAGCTCTTCGAAGATCCGGATCAACGTCAGCTGTTCACGAGCCGATTTAGCCGCGTTCGCCGCCAGCAATCCGTCAAGCTCTACTGCCCATCGTCCCAGCTTTGGCCGCGGCTGCACCTGCCGCTCGTACTCGAAGGAGGTCTCTCCCGACCTCAGCACCTTCCGAACCGTGTTCCGCGACACCTTCAGGTCACGGGCGATCTCCTTGATCGTCTTGCCCTTGATGAAGTGCTCGCGCCGGATCCGGGCCATCGTCTCCACGATCAGCATCCCCCACCGCCTGCTTCGTTCCAAAGCAGGCAGCGCAACAGACCAATCTGTAGGGGGTCAATTTTGGACGCCGATCCCCCGGCTTCGGGGGGTCAATATTGCAGGCCGAATGACAGAAGCGCCGCGGCGGCGTTCAACATGTGCGCCCGCATTCGTATCGCCATCGCCCTCCGCAATCGCCTGCACGATGGAATCATGCTCGGCGCGGGACTTGCGGATGCGATCTCCCTGGCGCAATTGCGTGCGGCGGAAGGCGCCGAGACGCGCACGGACCTCCTGCACCTGCGCCGCCATGAACGCGTTGCGCTGTAGATGCCCCTGTGGAACAGGCGGTTGAACCTGTCGTAGGCATCGACGTCGTTGGCGTCGACCATTTCCGATAATACTGGTGAAACAGTGCCGCCATATCGACCGAAATCTCCTCAATGGGGGCGTTCGACGGCAGGTTTTGAGAGAAGTTGGAATTGGAAGAAAACAATTATCCCACCCAGCAGACAACGATCCGATCCCTGCATCCGCTCCCACACCATCAGGGCGGTCAAACAAGTCGATCCGCTCCTGATCAAGTCGGCCCCGGACGATGGTGGCGATGCCGCGACAGTTATTCCGCAAGGGTAGCTTCTCAAAGGTCTTGCCCAGGCGGCGAAAGCCGCGCGGCAGAGGCGCTGTCGGTCCCGCCGACGCGCAAGTACGAGAGCGATGGCGGCCCGGCATGGTGAAGCTTCTTGATCTGCTCAAAGGCAGCGATACCCCTCTGAGGATTCGTCAGTTTGCAGGAAATGCCGGCCTTACACCTCGGCGATGCTGTAGTGGTTGTTCGTCCCCAGCGACATTGCGAGCTTCATTTGCTTGCGCTGGATTTGGCCTGTGGTCGAGACGGGCCCCACCGCAGCGCTGGTTGACAGCGTATTGGCTCGGAACCTTGATGGAGCTTTTGTCTCTACATCGGGATAAGCGATCCCGTAATGGGTGAGCAACGTTGCACAGAACAAGGAAGGGTAGCTCGAATTTCCTCACGGCATACATAAAGGGGGCATACGTGATGGCGAAACGCTGCATCCTTGCGCCGAGTGGTTCGCACGGAGGCTCGGCACAAATTTCCGGCTGTTGAAGAAAATGGCTTCGACGAACTATTTGCCGACCTCGGAAGAACTGGTAGGGCACGACGGCTGCACAGCCGATTAAGCGATGCGTCTGCGCAAGCTTCGCGGGTGCAGGCGTTTGACGAACGCGTGGTCCTTAAATTGGCTGCGAGTCAATCGGAGCTTCCTGTTAAGCAAGGTTGCACGCCCCTCGGATGTCATCATGAGGACGGATGGAAAGGACATACGGTCCCAGCGTGCGCAGATGAAGCTGGCGCCCTCGAAATCTGGTGGCAAGGCGACGGCTCGATCGATACCGAAAAGAGCGAACCATTCATCTTCGTTCCTGCGTTCAAGCACGAGGTCTCCACTGGCCGGGTCGGCCCGCAGACGAAACACGTCATGGCCAACTATTTGCTGCTCCTTCGTATCGATTCGTAGCGGTGCAATCGGTGCCGGACCGGGAAAGCCGGCATCGGCAAGCCAGTCGCAGTCCTCTATGGTCACGATCAATGCCTGATGTGTGCGTGGGCCACCTTCCGGAGCTCCCATGGGCACCCTGCAAAGAATGGGCCGGACCGTGAAATCGAGTGCTTCGAGCGCCAAGCCAAACAACTTGTTCAATTCGAAGCATAGCCGCCTCGCCGGGCATCGATCAGTTGGCCCAGATCGACTTTTCAGTCAGATCGGGGATATCGCCTAGCAGAACATCAAAGTTCTCATAGGGGATCGCACGCATTTGAGCCTGCTGTAGCGCGAGAAGGCCATCAAGCGTTGTCGGGACTTGAGCAAGGCCGATCCGATCGAGATAGGTCGCAATTTTAAATGCCATGGCACGTCCTTGATATCTGGATTCGTGTGATTAAGGGGCCGGACGCCCGATGACTTCGCAGGGCAACGTGAAGAAGGTGGCCATCTCTCCTATAGAAATGAAACAGCCTGAGCACTCCGCCGACAGCCTCAGTGCCGGTATCGAGCCAACGGGCCATTTGTGCACGGCCAGAACAGCCCGTAGGACTTCCGATCCGCGGCGGTTTGCAACGGCGATCTTCCAGCCTTGCGAATCATGTCATCTCGCCTCGCCGCGAACGCTCCGCGTTTCCCGATCCACAGGGCGCCTGGTTGCCAGATACAGGCGTGGCGTTTACGAATTGCTTGCGTTGAGCTCATCAAATATCCTAGCCGGGCGCTTTGCTTCGCTCTTGCGCGAACAAGTTGATCTGCGGGCGCTTCTGCATTTCGGCAATCCACATGTTCCCCCCTGGCCGTCGGAACGGCCGCTTGTCGCCACCTGATCTGCGATTACCTGCCGCGCTGGCCTTGAGATCCTGGATGATTTCGAGATTTCCACCGTGTGGGCAATATGGCCGGTCGCGCGATGCCATCCATTGTGTTGCGTAGCGCCGCCAACGTTCGAAGAATGACGGAGTTGCTCGATAGAATAGATAGCTTTCATCTGGACTCTTGAATCGTGACGGCGAGAGACCGCTGTTCTTGAAATGCGTCGTCCTTCACCGTCGCTGCAATCAACATGCCGAAAGCCGTCATGCTAGTCTTGCTGCAAGACAACAACACCATGTGCTTTGCGAGCGCGCGCGGAAACATTTTGGCCTGATGTCAGCGGCCGGGCATGAACGTCTTCAAGACGACACGGCTGAAAACAAACATAGGGGAGTCAAAACATGATACGGTCCCCTTGCCGACCTCGCTCGCGTCTGCGCCATGTGCCTGAACTACATTCTGTGAAGTCTAGCCCAATCGTGCGAGCTTCGTTCACAAACGCCTCCTCATTTATGTGACGCTTCAATAGCCTTCACTTTGCGCATCGATGCCGTCACGGAGCGTTTACCCCTTCAAAGCGGCAACAACGGCGGACAGCGCTGTTCGCTCCGTGACATCAAGGAGATCGGAGCGCGCTCGAGTTCAAACAGCAAACAGGGCCCGATGGTCCCTCGGTGGGGCGTCCAGTTCGCTGAACGTCTTCGTTCTTCAGCGTACGGTTGGGACTGCCGCTTGAGGATTGGACAAAGATATTCCCGCCGCGGCAACAGTCGCGTAACCCTCTTTGCTGCGGCTTCTAGGCGGAGCACCGCGGGATAGCGCCCATCAGGCACCGTGCCCACCAAAGCTGACTTTTGGTGGCCGCCATCTCGGAAGTCCGGCAGCCGGATCAGGGCGCCTTTTTCGAATCACACACTTCGTCTGCCAATCTCGGCGAAGCCTCATGCGCGCGAAAGAGGGCTTGGTACGAGCCTTGCTTGCTGAGGCGCGAAACCATGTGCTTCTCGCGAGCCGACGGATTACCTCCGCTCGGTGTCGGTTCCAGACATTGGATGTCTGCAACCGGACAGGGTGGAAAACAACAACGCGCAACGCGCGATATCCATAATCGTCGATCACGGAGACATAGCATGTCCGGTGTTGCAGGCGCATTTCTGCTGCCTTCAAGCCGCTCACAAAGGACGGTTTACGATCAGCTCAAGCACATGGTGCCGAGGCTTGAAAACCGTGGACAGGAGGGGTTCGGCGTTGCCGCGTTTATGCATGAAGAACGGTTTCAACATACAAAGTCATGCCGGCCAGCAGGCAAACTAGCAGGTGTTGATTTCACTGAGCAGGACGAGCATTTCAGACCGCATGTAGCTATAGCACACGTTCGCACTCCCTCTCACAGAGAGAAGAGTGACGCCGACTTTCAGCCCTTTGACAATCATAAAACCTCCTGCCGCCGTTTGACGGTTTGTTTGAACGGGGCTCTGGTCAACGCTGATGAACTTAGGAAAGAACTGCACGCCGAAGGTCATTCCATCAGCTGCAACACCGATGCGGAGCTCTTGCTCAAGCTCATCGAGAGCATTTGTCAAAGAGATTATTGGCAGCACGGTCTGCCGGTTAACTACCAGAAGGTCTTCCAAGACATTGACAAGGGTATTGACGGAGCCGTCAGTGCACTCTTGTTGGATGGCCTAGGAAATCTGACCGCCTTCCGCAATCGCAGGGGTTTGCGGCCTTTGGAATTCATGCAAACCGAAGATGGCTTTTTACTTTTTGCCTCAGAAAACAGTGCTTTTTCTGGTCTACAAGGCCGAGTCGACGAAATTCGGCCAAGTCACATCAAGCATGTGAACGGCAGAACGGGAGACTGCCTTGATCACTTTGTGGGCCAGGCTCAGCACAGTCCCAAGCTTTGCGCCTACGAAACGCTTTATCTGGGAAATGCAAGAACGTTGGTGCAAGGGCAATCTCATCTAGCAACTCGTAATGATATAGGCATGACCTTGGGCCGAATTGTCTGGCCGCGATTAGCGGTCGAAACAAGCTCCGCTCCCATAATCGTTTCTTCCATGCCGCGCACCGGGACACCGTATGCCGACGGACTATTTGCATCGCTGGCCAAGCAGCAAAGTGCGCTCGTCCAACGGCACGAGGTGATCGCAGTAAACCGCTCTCAGCGCACACTTATCGGGTCTCTTGGCGAGCGCAACTCGCTCATCTGGCAAAAGTACCGCGTCGAAACGAACGACGTCAGGGATAGAATCATCGTCGTAGCCGATGAAGCTCTTATTCGTGGCGATACAAGCCGCGCAGTGACGGAGATGCTCCTTGCCGCTGGGGCAAAGGCTGTGCATTGGGCAATCGGTTCGCCGCCTATCGTTGCACCAAATTACTACGGCATGGGTATCGAGACCATAGATGAGCTAGCGTTTTGGAAAATATGGAAAAGCCTGGCACCCGAAACGCGGCAGGATAGCTTGCGCTTTCATAGGATGGCGCCGCAAACGCTTCGGGTGATCGAACGCAAAATTGCTCTATCGATCAACGCTGCTACCATTACGTATTTGCCCTTTGAAGATCTGCTTTCCTTGCTGCCGCGGGGACATGAGGGAATCGATTTTTCTGCGTTTACGTTCGAGATGCCGACCCCTGGCGGGCAAAAACGCGCAGACGAGAATTTGAATAGATTGATCGCCGATCTCACCTCAACGAAAACGTCTGCAACATGAGGCCATGATGAAACCTGCTCTTGTATTCGACTGGAACGGCACCCTCCTCGACGACGCCGACGCCTTGCTACAAACGACGAACACCATTTTGGACCGCTTAGGCCGGGCTGCCATCGATATGCAAACCTTTCGGGATCATTTCGATGTTCCACTTTCGGTTTTTTTCCGCAATCTAGGAATGTCGCAGAGTGAAATAGAAACGGTGGATAGCCATGACAGTGCTATTTTCCACGACACCTACGAACCACTGGCGAGCAACGCCGCTCTGCGCGAAGGCGCGCGTTGCATTTTGGAAACGGCACGTCAACAACACGTTTCCAGCATTATTGTCAGTAACCATATAGTCGACCCCCTTGTTACCCAATTGCGAAGACATGGAATCGAAGATTGTGTCGCGGAGGTTCTGGCGTTTGAAAGCCGCGCTACTCAATATAAAGGCATAAGCAAAGGAGAGCGGCTTCGTCTGTATATGCGAGCATACAATCTGGACCCCAGCTCAACTTTCATCGTCGGGGACATGCCGGTCGAAACGGATATTGCACGCGAACTTGGCTTGATCAGCGTAGCCATTACAGGCGGATTTGTTTCCGAGACGCGTCTGCGAGCGGCGCAGCCGGATTATCTCATCGAGAACCATCATAAGCTGCTGCCCATTCTGCAGGAGCGTGGCCTTTTTCACAACTCATAACGACGCAGAGCATGACTGAAACTCCGTCAACTGAAACGCCTGGGAAAGTCGGACAACGAATCGGCCTAATCGGCGCAGGGCGCATGGGAACAGGCATAGGAATCAGTCTTTTGCGTCATGGCACTGAACTTCATATCAAAGTCAACAGAACCCGTGTTGGCGCGGAACGCTTGACTGGCATGGGTGCTCATGAGCACACCGCAATTTCCGAATTGGCCCGGCATGTAAGTGCCGTCGTTTTATCCCTGCCCTCAAGTTGCGAGGTCGAGGAAGTCTGCCTTGGGCAACATGGGCTATTTGCACATTTGCCCCGACAGAGTTTGATACTTGACTGCACCACGTCCTATCCTGCTTCAACCCTCACTCTAGCCGAACAGGCCAAAAAGCATGCATTGCACTTCATAGATGCCCCCGTAACACGAAGCCCTGAACAAGCAGAGCAAGGGCGTCTCAACGCCATCGTTGGATCTGATCAGAACACGTTTCCTATGGCGGCTCGTGTTCTTACCGCATTTTGCGAGAACATCGTCCATGTGGGTGATATTGGACAGGGCCATAAGCTCAAACTTGTCTATAATAGCATGACGATGGGCATGGCGGCGGTGGTAACGGAAGCTTGCCAGCTTGCCGATGCCATTGACGTCGACCTCGCAATCTTACGCTCCTTGGTCAGTCGCGGCGCGACCAACAGCGGGATATTCCAAAACTTTGCAGCCTTTTTGTTGGACGAAAAGCCGGATGCTTTGGCAATCTCGATCAGAAACGCCAAAAAGGATATTGACTGCGGCGTGCGATTAGCGAACGAAACCGCGTTGAAGGTGCCAGTTCTGACTGCCGCCGCGCAAAAGTTCCAAACCTGTCTCGCCGAAGGCAAAGGTGAATTGACCTTGCCTCATCTTGCGCTTTCGTCAAGGGATGACGAATCACGGCAGAATTAGCAGCGACGCACCCAAAACAAATCTCTACAGTCCATGTCTTCCTGTTCTCCAGCGTCGCCTTCACAAGGATGGCGAAAGCATCGGCTAGATGCTTTTGTACTTCAAAGCGATGCTCGATCCCGGGCTGCTGTTTTGAGCACGCAGGCCCAGCCATCGTTCCCGCTTTCTCCAAGCTCTTTGAAGAATACCAGGCGATCACGAGAGAGGAGATCGCGATTTGGCGCAACAGCCACATACGGACGGTGAAAGAGCCTCGAGGACGTCACCGGCCACAAAGCGGTTGCATAACTTTCTGACGAGGCCGGGTAGACTATGCGGAATGGCCCGCGAACGTGTCCTGGCTGATGCGGTCGTTGAGGCGAGCGTTTGGAATATGTCGATGGACATGTTTAGCCGGATGCTCAAGGAGCTGAGCATCAGACATCTCTACCGCAAAGCTTTAAGGAGTTGAGGGTTGTTTGACGTCAGACATTGTGCGCGGCGGCATTCGATGATCACTGATGGCCCATCATCGATGCGTCAAGACCATCATTGCGCAGCTCGGTGGTCGTTCCGACAGGCAACCTTCGGAAGGGTCTGATGCCTTCAACGCCTTCCGAAGTTAGTCGACGATGCCCAAGATCGGAACCCGCTGCTCATGGACCGTGGACGCGCATTTCGTTCTCGGGCGCTTTGCCAAGATCTGCACTAACTGCGCTCTTTGATGCGAGCCGCCTTCCCAAGTTGGGCAGCTAACTCCCACGTGCCTGAACCAATACGCGCATCAACGTTAAACTTCTGGAAATGGCGGGATTCTAGCTCCAGTACCTAACGCAACGTGAGATTAGGGCGATTTCGTTTCTGAGGAATGTTGTGATGAAGTTACAGCAATTCACGATGATGTTGCCAAGACGCGCAGAGCCGGGCTCAAGTGTGGAATAGCAATCCAATGAAGAATTTTCTGCTTCTGACTGCAAGCATCATCGCAATCAACGCGGCGGACCCGCACTTGGCGCGGATCTCGCTCCACAGCCTGTCCAAACCAACGCGCCGCAGCTGTCGGTCGCTCCCGCGATCTGTGACTGGACCGGTTACTATATGGGCATTAACGGCGGCTGGGTTCGAGCCATAACTGCTAGGATTTCGCAGGCGTTACTCCCGAAGGCTGCCATGGTACGACCGCCGGCACTATCGGTGGCCAGATTGGCTATCGCTGGCAGATCTTCAATGTGGTCTACGGTCTTGAAGGCCAGGGCAACTGGGCAAACTTCAGCGGCTCCAAATATCAGCACCGCTTTCCCGTCGAACATCAATCGAACCAAGACGGATGCGTTCGGCTTGCTCACCGGCTAGCTCGGCTACGCTTTCAAAACCGTGCTGCTTTAGGCCGAGCGCGGTGCTGTGATGACCAGCAAAACAGACCAGATCAACTCCGACGGTCACTGGGGCGGAGCTTGCTAAAAGCGATAGCGCGCGCCGTAGGGGCTGGCCTGGAAAGTTAACTTCGCCCCCAGCTGGTCAGTTGGCGTCGAGTATGATCACCTGTCATGCCGGAGAGCAACGTGACCTTCCCGCTGTCGGGACGGATCGCATTCACCAGGATGTCGATATGACGACCCTTCGGCTTAACTACAAGCTGTTTCCAGTGGTTGGAAAATGGCGATCTCAACGTTTGCGGCGGATCGAGGAGCCCCGACCTTCGGCCGGGGCTTTTTCTTCGGAGTGCTCTTTCGCGCAGCGCTAACTGGCCGCTTTTGCCGAAGCGCCGCCTTTCCAAGTTACGCAAGGGATATGATCTTCTGCACTGACGCCGGCGACATGCGCCCCGTCGGCTGCGGCACACTGGGTGTACGCGCCAGATCCCAGCCTTCGACTTTCGACGGCGTGGTGTGTACGGTCAAGGCTAATGACGCGATTGTCAGGTTCGAGATATCGATGTTTCCAATCTACATGAGGCGACCTAGAGAACCTTCAGTTTTCAAACGGCACGCTGCTTGCTTCATTTCGTACCGCCGTCACCGATGCCGGCTGCCCGGCGCTTGGCTAAAAACCGGATGCGCGCAATGGAGTGTTTGATGTGATCTGGTGTTCGTCCTTCCGGAGCCGCGATGATTGCGCCCATCGCTAGCTGCGAGGTCAATTCGGCAGGCCTTGGCCCAGCGATAAAGCTGACGCCCGTTCTGTGGAGCTGGTCAGAAGATAAGATGGCGCGCAGCCGGCGACGGTTACGGCCGGTCGTCCTTCAATAATCCTTCGCCGACTAGCGACGTCGCCCCCTTGTTTCTGGCGGCGGTTTGCTCGACAAGATGAAGGTCAGGCGCAGTATGCGAAATGATTCGAAGTAGCAACTGCCACCCGGATCTCTCACCCCGTACAGCCAACGCTCGGATCAGACTCCGGTTTGAGGCGCTGCTGCGCTGGAACGATCCGCTGCTTGTCCAAACCGTGCTCTCGAAGCACATGCGAAACTGCCCCTTAAAAGGAAGAGGCTTGATGGCAAGTCGCTACATGCCACATATCGGGATGGTCGCTTTGGCCAGTCAGCAGTATCTGGCCATCGCGTTGATCTATTCGGCCATTCCGGTGATCCTTTCGGGGCAACGGCGCCAGCCTGGAACTGGTCGGCTTGTATGGCACGGTCTTCTTTGCCTTCACGGTTAACTTTCTTTGGGCCCCATCGTGGATCGATGGAGCCTCAATCGTCTCGGGCTGAGGCGGTCATGGATCCTGTTGACCCAAATCGCCACTACCACTGCGCTGGCACTGATGGCATTTTTGAACCCAAAGACCGATTTCGTGCCGGTTTTTTTTGGTTCTCTCGCCTTTGCGACCGTCGCGGCCACACAGCGGATCGCAACATTGGGCTACACAGCGGAAGACCTCGGTTCCGGCGAGCGTCCGCTCGGCGCGGCGCTGCTGGGCTGGGGATGGGTCGTCGGCCACGTGATCGGTGGCGCGGTCTGCCTCCAGCTGATCGAGATTGTCGGTTGGCGTCCGGCCTTGCTGGGCTTAGCGCTGCTGCTAGCCGTTTTCGCTGGATGGGTGTTCGCGATTCCTGAACCGCTCCATTGCATGAGCCGAGTGCGCTCACCGCAGCGTCCGTCTATCTTCCCGATCCTTCTCAACAACGGCATGTGGACAACGGCTGCATTGGTCGCGCCCGGCGTTATCAGGATCGCGCTGGCGTTTGCAATGGTGCAGTTGCGGCTCGTCGATCTCGGCTTTGCCGCGGCAGATATCGGATGGATTGGAGCGCTCTCGAACGTAGTCACGTATACTATCATCGCGCCAGCGACCAGCGCGATCCTGACCCGAATGGCGCCGAATCGGGGCGTGATCTGGGGCTGTGCAGTCCTGGCCATCGGTTTTGGAGCGCTTGCGATTATCGATCGCTATGTCGTCGTTCGCGTGAGCGCCGCCGCGAGCGTCGGGATCGTGTTCGCGGCACTCGCAGTCCAGCATGTTATATTCACAAATTGGTTTCTCGCGCTCGCCCGGCCGGGCAAAGCTGGCACGGATGGCGCGTTCTGACTTCGGTGATGTCGGCGTTCGCATTGATGGGCTTCGCGGCGAGCGGTTTTGTCGCGGCGAGATTTGGCTACAGGATCACGCTGATATTGCCGGGTCTCGGCTATGCTCTCTCAGCCTTGCTCGCTGCGGCATTCATCCGCGCCGCCGATCTGACACCGCAGCGCGTGGCGAGAGACTGATGATCTGACTCACGCACTAGCCAGTCTTCCTGAGTCACAGCGTCGCGGTCGACAGCAATCCGTGGTGCCAGCCCTCGCGGCGGAGCAGAACGTGGACACGGCGATAGCCGTAGCGAACGCGTGCATGACAGATCTCCTTGATCCGATGTTCGAGGGCAGCCTGGCCGGAGCGACGCGATTTGTAATGGTAGGTCGACCGATCGAACTCGAGGGCTTCGCAAGCCTTGCGGATCGAGACTCGCCATTCACAGCAGTTTTCATACGCGAACTGGCTTCGATACAATCATCGTCCCATCAAGATGCTCACGCAACATGGACGTCAAAGATAAGGTTGAGGCGGATCGCCACAATGGCGGCTTGGATCCGGCTGGTCGCGCCCAGCTTTCGCATCGCGTTCTTAAGATGAAAGTTTACCGTATTCTCGCTGATTTGTAATATCCTACCGATTTCCCATGACGATTTGCCCTCTGCCACCCACCGTAGACAATCTAGTTCCCGCTGCGATAACGCAACTCTCATATTGCAGTTATCTTCGGCCGGACGTGTGATCTCCACACAAGCGGTGTGAAAGTGCCAGGCTAGTGCGTTGAGATGGCCTTTGGAATGTTGAGGATCGGCATCGTCGAACCGAGATGCAAACGATACGACGGATAACCGACCCAATGGCCCAAACAACGGTACACTCATGCCGTGCTTGAGACCGGCCTCTCTGGCCTCATCAAGTACGCGCCGTTCGTCGGGCTGTAGTTGATATTGCTCGGCGAGTTGATCCCACAGAAAGGGCCGCGAAAGCGTCGGTGTCCGCCGGACTACCGGATCGATTTTGTGGTACTTTCGCTTAAAATATCGTTCACACCATTCGGGCGGCCACTTTACGGCCACCGCCGGTGGCGGATATTCCGGTAGACGAAGTGGCTCCACGAAATTGAGCGCTCCGTAAGAGACTTCGCTGAAGCCTTCGTCGCTCGCACAGCTCACGAGAAGCTCGAAAAGCGATCTGAGGCATTGTGTTCGCGTCGCACATTCGGTGAAGCTGAAAAGATCCATTTTTTGGCGCCTCAGCAGGCTGGCCCAAAAGGTCGGTATTGCGCCGCTCCATTGAGCTGGTTTTGAGCGGAAGCAAGTTCCAATCCGTCGCCGAGCCGCTCCGTGATCCCGAGCTCAAGGAGCCCGGTGTCACCGCCGATGTTCGGCTTGCCGGCGAGCATGAAAATTCTGCTTGGTGCAGAGGGCACCTTGCATACGCATCTCCGGAAGGGCGAGAACCTGGGGATGAGAACAGCAAGTGTTGTACCAGTTGCACCGCTCCAAAAAATCGGATTTAACGACAATGACTTGAGAGAATTGGGATAGATGTCGCGGGCGCGTGCGTTGAAGAATTCGCGACATCAGGAGGAAAGGCGACAGCGCCATTTGGCTTAGTTGTTCGTGACGATTGCCTGACTGGATTTTCTCTTGACGTCTGATCGGTACCTCTTGTGCAAGGCACCGCTGAATCGCTCATTATTGCCTGTCGCTTGCCAAGAAACTCGAAACAAGCGGAAAAGTTCAAGGGCAACGCATGCAGGCTATCTGACTCATCTATGAGCCGAATCCGCTCTGACCGACCAATACATGCAATTCTGAGGCACCGACAGGAGATGAGGCGCAGATGCTCGTTGGTACACTTGCGCGCCGACGCTTCAATCCGTCACTGCGGATTTAGCGGCTTAGCAACGTTTCTCAGAACAGCGGCGCGGCAGTTGACAAACATCTTCTTCGTGTAATTCCCGCCGAAGTAATCCAGTACGAAGGTGCCGGTATAATCCGGATCATCGCCCACGCTGCAGATTATGCTGTCGAGAATCTCGCCGATTTCGGGAATGCGCTCGCAGTAACGGGCACGGAGAACATTAACAGCGTTCATCGAGTGAACTGCCTCGTCGGCAATCACCTCTGTCAGGCAACGAAAGAAGCTGCTGCCAAGTCCTGCATAGAACTCTCTATCCGCAGCATAGGCGCGGCAAGTACACATCTCATCAAATGCGATCATAACGATCACAGAGAATTCGTCCTTCAAGTATTCATTTATTGCAGAAAAACTATGCGATCGAGCTTCCAATCTGTCTCGAAGATCTTTTTCGGATTCACCAGCGACAAGCTCCATGATCCGGATGAAAGCATCGGTGTGACGCTCTTCATCCGCGGCCCAGGCACTAAAGAACGCCTCAGCTTCGTTGGTGGCGATCAGATTTCGGTTGAACAATTCTTGTTTTAAGTGCCTCGCGTCGTATTCAGTATACAACTCAGGCCACAACTTGTCCCGACGTGCGCGCACAGCCGATGGTCCGGCCGTGAACATCGCCGGCGTCAACTCATCGAAAAAGTCTTTTGGATTCCAGTTACGTCGAATCGGCGCAATCATCCGACTGTCCTTCTCTGCGAGCGGCCTAGCAGACGACGCTCGGAAAGCATACTTGCCCCACAACAAGTATGCTGTCGCCCCCTTGTTTTGGTGGGCAATTTCGAGACGCAACTCATCAAACGGTTTGAAACTCGCGATCATCAACAGAAGCTCATAGGGGCCATCAACGGTTTTGGAGTTCGCGTGTAGTGTAGGCTGCGGTATCCCATCGCTTTCTTGCAAACCGCTCCCTTTGATTGCGCGGCGGGGCGAGTCGAGGAATCTACGATTTGGCTCAATACACATCCGTATAAGATCGGCTGTGTGTTGTAGCTGCCAACTTCCCGGCAGCCCTGTGTATTAGGACGCATGCTCGAAGTCTGCCAGACAGACACCTTCGGGAATTGGCTCCGGGCGCTGAAAGATGCGAATGCCATTGCTCAATTGCCGCCCGCATGCGCCTTCTCGAACTCGGCAATCTTGGACAATGTGAGACCAGTTGAAGGCACTTCCGAATTGCGGTTCGACGACGGCCACGGTAATGACTTTAGTTCCTTCAGCAGGGCAACACCGGGTCGTGTTCCCGGTGGTGGTGTAGCTCGGCAGAGCAAAGCCGCCCGGACGCGCCCCCAATAGCGCCGTAGCGGGCGGGCGGTCTTGCGCTGGTGACCGGCAGTTCTCCGGTAAGATCGGGTTGCGACACGCCAACGCAACCGAGGAACCACCGATGACCGACGACATGATGAACCTGCGCATACTCGTAGAGAAGACCCTGATGCCGGTCTGCTGCGCGAGATGATCGGCTTTGCCGCCTAGCGTCCATGGAGTTGGAAGTCGAGGGCCAGACCGGGGCGAGCTACGGCGAGAAGAGCCCCGAGCGCCTGCCCAGCGCAACGGTTACCGGGAGCGGATCTGGGAGACCCGCGCCGGCACGGTCGAGCTGCGCATTCCAAAGCTGCGCAAAGGCTCCTAGTTCGCGGGTTTCCTGGAGCCGCGCCGCATGGCCGAGAAGGCGCTCACCGCCGTGGTGCAGGAAGCTTATGTGCAGGGCGTCTCGACCCGTTCGGTGGGCGATCTGGTGCAGGCGATGGGCCCAAAGCCAGGTCAGCCGGCTGTGCGGCGAGATCGGCGACAAGGTGAAGGCCTTCCTCGCCCGCCCGATCGACCGCCGAATCTCCGGCTGAAGTAAACCGCGCCGTGCTTCCATGCCCCGAAGGAAGCGACTCCATAATACCCTCAGCGCGAACATCATTCCGATCCTCGAATTAAAGCTGGCTGAAGAGCTCTCTTCAAGTTCGGGGCACTGAGCCACCAATTTTCTCAGTACGCCACCGAGGCGTCTCCCGCCCCTAAAAAGCGACGGGTATGCCGCCGCTGCGGGGATCAGAATTTGGCGCACTGCGCCCTCCCCAAACCTTAGGCGCGCGCGTCCACAATGAATTCGCGCCCTGACTTGCTTGAGCCCGCACTCTCGAGAATGCTATCGACTTCAGAAGCCTTCGCGCAGATCGCGCAGTCTCAAAACCGCGTGGACAAATGCAAGATTGATGATGCCGTTGGTCGGCGCCTCGACCAGGGCACAACTGTGCTTTCAATTTGTGCCATCACTCAAATGATCGGCGGAGCTTATCAGTGATTCTCGAGCACTCCGAGACGGAACACGTTTGCTGGCCCGATCAACTACCAACCCTCGTAATTGATCTAGACGACGGAAGCATATCACCTATCGATTGATGAAATCGGCCGGTCTACACGTTACGCCGGTCATCACAAGGAATTGGCATGCAACACCGATTACCATCTGTTCTCGCCAACGGCCCTGATCAATCCGCCGGTTCCTCACGTGCTGAAATCCTGCGCGCCGAAATCTGCTCCCGCAGAGAGCTATCGTTCCTCATGGAAGCGCATGATGGTCTCTCCGCCGCGATCGCTGAGCGCGCAGGGTTCAAAGGCCTCTGGGCGTCTGGCCTGTCTATTGCCTGCTCCCTGGGCTACCGCGATGCCAACGAAGCGTCGTGGAGCCAACTCGTAGACGTAGTCGAGCGGATCGTGGAATCGAGCGAACTGCCTGTGCTCGTTGACGGAGATGGCGGCTTCGGGAATTTCAACAATGCACGCCTCGTGACACGCAGGCTTCGTCAGCGTGGAGCAGCCGGCGTCGCGCTCGAGGACAGCTGCTTTCCGAAGATGAACTCGTTTGTTGGGGATCGGCACCCCCTCGCCGACATAGACGAATTCTCTGGCCGCCTCCGGGCAGTGAAGGATACAGTCGCGGGCGACTTGATCTTGGTGGCAAGGATCGAGGCATTGATCGCTGGGCATGAGATGGACGAAGCACTTTCGCGCGCTCACGCCTACGCCGACGCGGGAGCCGATGCGATCCTTATTCATTCGCGAAAGAGCACCGCGGACGAAATCCTTTCGTTCGCACACGCTTGGCAGAACAGATTGCCGGTCGTGATCGTTCCGACGAAATACTATCGAACGCCGATCTCTGCATACCGCAAAGCCAACATCTCTACGGTGATCTGGGCCAACCACTCGATGCGAGCGGCAACGGCGGCAATGCGTCAAGTCTGCGGTCGCATCATCGCCGAGGAAAGCACCGCGAGCATTGAGCCGCATATTGCTACTCTCGAGGAAGTCTTCGAACTGTTCAAGTACGACGAACTGGCCCGTGCGGAAACGCGCTATTTGCGGCCCGACGCTGAACTGCGCAAATAGGGTTTCGTCGACACAGGAGCGCATAGTCATGGTCGAAGACCTACTGTCCTGGACTTCCTCCTAGCTGGCCAGGTTCGATGCAATCTCAAATCCCTAACCATTGCACTGAGATGTCCTTAGATGGCGTAGCACGCCTCACTCAACCGAAATGCGCACTTTGCCATCTCGGCAGCTCGAGGCACCGGATCCAGCGCCTTCCTTCTCTCTGGAGAAAGGATCGACGAGGACCATTTGCCTGTCTTCACGCTTGGGCTCCATTTTCAGATGGCTCCCGCAGACCTGATGTCGCTTCAGCATGCCTACGCTTGCGACGAAGAAGCCGTCGGTGTTTCACCTTAGAGGCGCGACGAAAAAGGAACTAAACGGTGATCGATGCTCCCAAGAACGCCGTCATTCTCGCCGCTGGCTGCGGCTCTCGCCTGCGTCCTCTGACAGATCTGCGGCCGAAGTCGCTGGTCGAGATCAACGGCACTTCGATTCTTCACAACGCTCTGCGCAATCTGGAATCTGTCGGCGTGGAAGAGGTGACGATCGTGGTGGGTTACCGCAAAGATGCCATTCAATATGCCTGCGGTAGCAACTTTGGCGAACTCAAAATCAAATATGTCGAGTCGACCGTCTTCGACCGCACCGGAAGCGCCTATTCTTTGTGGCTGGCGCGCGACGCTCTTCTCTCCGGAGACTGCTTTCTTCTTGAGGGCGACGTCTTTTTCGAAGAGGATGCGCTGCGACACTTGATGGTTTGCCGGGGGACTGACGTAGCTGCAGTCGTTCCCTTCGATGATTCAATGGAAGGGTCGGCCGTTCTGTTGTCGCAGAACGGTTTCATCTCAGGTTTTCGATTGAAGCAAACCGCGGCAAATCTTGTTGCGGATGGCCCACAGCTTTTCAAGACGATGAACCTTCTACGGCTTTCGGCGTCGACACTCAAGGCAACGGTCGTTCCGACACTGGACGATATCATCGCCGCTGGAGCTCGGCAGACCTACACCGAAGAACTTTTTGGTTATCTGATAGAGAGGCGAGGCCTACAGCTCGCCGCGGCGCGATGCGATGGCCTCAGCTGGTACGAAATTGATAACGCTGACGATTTGGAGATTGCCGAACGCATTTTCAAGGACCGAACGAAGGCCTACACGGCGAGACGTGATTTGCAAACGAGGTGAGAGTTCAATGCTAAAATACCTTTGGGATCCAGCGAACGCCATAACGATCACAGGTCTTCTCTTTTCCTCCGCCAGCCTGTTTTTAGCTCTCTCTGATCGCCTTGAGCTATCTGTGGCAGCAGCGCTTTGGGCTGTTCTATCGGACCACCTCGACGGGGTTGTGGCAGGTCGCACGAAAGGTCGCGATCCAGATGTCGCAAAAATGGGAGCGAGCCTCGATGGGTTTGCAGATATCGTCTATGGAGCCGTTGTGCCTGCGGTAGTTGTGGTACAAGTCAGCCAAGCTTCACAACTCGCGCTTGCGACCGCAACCGCTCTACTGGTGACGGGAGCAATAAGGCTTAGCTACTTTGCGAACTTCGGCAGATCGCGCGATGGACGCTTCTTGGGCGTCCCCTTGTCGTACGACGTGCCGCTCCTGGCGCTCCTATTTCTGTTTAAGCCTCTTATTCCTGCTGAAGCATTTCTTGAGGTCGTGAACATTGGCTTCTTGCTGCTCGCTACAGCGCATGTCGCGCCTGTTCGCGTGCCACCGCTCAGCGCAGCAATGTATACGGCAATAAGCATCTTCGCCGTCGCGTCATCGGTGGTTTTAGCCAGTCGCTCCTTTTAAGTGTGGATGGAAGTATGATTCAGCGACTGCTCTTCTCCGTGTTGGCAGCTTCAGTACCATGCAAGTCACAGATGACGCGGAATCTCGCCGACTGCAGTGTGTACCAGACTTGTCGTCGGGCACATTTCCGCACGAATGGGCACTGCTCGATGCTTGACGCCGAGAGGTCGGGATCGTTCTGGAATTTGCCTTGCCCCTGAGACGTTTCAGTTCAGCGCAGTCATGAACAGCACAGCACAAATCGACGTACCCCTCAAACCTGATGACGTCCCTGATCTCGTCAACCGATTCCCGGGCGGCTATTGGAAATATGACATCATAGACTTCGTCCTTCTGGTGAATCCTTATTTTCCGCCGCAAGAGTTCCTTGACGAACTCAAGGAGGCTCTGCCGCGGCTTATTACCTGCTATCCCTCTCCTGATGTGCAGATGGTTCAACTTCTTGCGGATGCGGTGAAGACTCCGGCGGACAATCTTGTCGTTTGCAACGGCGTGTCTGAACTGATTCCCATCCTCCTTGGTCGACTGGGTATGAGGATCGCCGTCCCGGTCCCAACCTTCAATCCCTATGAGACGACCGCCCTGCCCGGGCGGTTATCGCGCTTTTTCCTGCCACCGCCAGATTTTGAGCTTGATGTGCACGCTTATGCAGCTTTTGCGCGCACAAGTGGTGTCGACGCTGCCATCGTGATATCGCCGAATAATCCTACTTCGCGGATGGTCCCCTATCCAGATTTGCTATATCTTGCCTCCGCGCTTCGAGCTCAACAGCAACTCCTATTGATCGACGAGTCATTCATTGAATTTAGTGAACTCGGACGAAGTGCGAGCCTGGAAAATCACTTGCTCGAATTCCCCAATTTGATCGTTCTTAAAAGCTTAGGGAAGATTTACGGGGCATGCGGTTTGCGGATCGGGTATGCGGCATCCGCAAATGAACAGATTATGAAGGAAATTAGAGCGGCCCTCCCCACGTGGAATGTCAATACGTTTGGCGAGTTCTTTCTGAGCAAGCTCCCTCACCTCGCGCACGCGGCACAGCAGAGTTGGATGAGGGTAGGCAGCGACAGAAACAAACTATACGCAGACCTGCGCGGCATCGACGAAATGAGAGTTCTCAAGCCCGACGCAAATTTCGTATTCTGCGAACTTCCGCCCCACTGGCCGGATGGGGACGTGATCGCCTCAAAACTTTTAAAAGATAGACGAATATTGATCAGGCACAATGGCGGCAAGACGCTTCAAAATGGCAAAAGGTTCTTGCGCATCGCATGCCGCACAGAAGCGGACAATAAGGTTTTGGTGGAAGCACTGAAAGAAGCCGCTGATTAGAGCAACTCGGTCGACCTTGCTCCATGTGTGGAACGGCCCTCGTGACAAGAGCTATTTTGATCCGAGGCCGGCAAATGGGACCTTGTTAGCTAGAGCTTTTCGCACTAATTCCCGGCTGTGGAGGAGTGAGTTCAAGCGCGCGGCCCTGAAGAGCGATCCGGGCCGCGACCGTATTATTGGTCGATTTTCAATTCCTGAAGGCCAGATCTGTAGGCGCTAATTGCCGCTTGCCCAGCCTGCCCGAGCTCATGTTCCGATAATCTCCAATTGGAGATTTTCGATGAATAAGACGAGAGCAGAGTAACGATCAAGCACCGGCGGGCCCCGCCTCCAAAGCACCCGGTCGACCCAAAAAAGCTGGCCGCCCGAGGAAACATCGTGCGCTTAAAGTGCAAAACTCGGAGGACCAGCTCTATCATCCGGCGCAAGATTCTTCACACCCGGAAGATTCCACGAACCATCGGTGACCAATGGACCCGTCGATCGTCCAAACGTAGTGACCTATCGATCACGCTGCGTTTTGAATGACCTGACTTCTGTGGCAGTCCCAAATCGCACAGCACGCGAGGGCCGCGGGGGTTAGTGCCCGGGCATCGGCGTTGAGGAGCATGCGTCGAGGACAGATATGCAGGAAAACGACCCCATTCCAATCAGGCCGCATGGACATCTGACCAAGCGTCCGAGATCGCCGTTAGACCGCTCCCAGAGCGCGGATAATGTTTATGCTTGAAGACCAGTCGGTCACGGGCACGGCAAGATAGGTCACCAGCATGCCAAACATTCCATTGGTAACGTGAAACCGGCTTTGATTCGATCCAGGACGACGACAGTCTCAAGACGTTTTATATCTGGATTTTCGCTTATCAAGCGCCGGGTGAACTTCTCGTATTCTTCCATATTGTTTGCAGTTACTAAAAGGATGAAATCAGCCTGGCCTGTGACGTAGAATCCGCTCATGACCTCGGTCATCTTGCGGACCCCCCGCTTAAAGCGATCAATGATGTCTGCGCGATCGCGCTCAAAGAAAATGGCTACCAGCATAGTCACGTTTCGGCCGATCGCTTTCGGCGAAATGATCGAAACGTCAGACTCAATCACGCCTTCCCTCCGTAGCCGCTTCAGTCGGCGCTGAACTCCGGATGCAGATAAGCCCACCTTCGCGCCGAGTTCTTCACTGCTCAGGCGATTATTGCGTTGAACCAGATCAAGAAGACGAGCATCGATTTTGTCGATCATGGCGGCATTGCGGACCATGGCATGCGACCGCCTGGTCCAAGCGTAGGACGCCGTTCCATTGTGCGAATCTGCCAATCCCAAACCTCCTCCCGAGCACCTCTATGAATGTACGTCTTCAGCTCACTATGTGCGCACGGCGAGTTGAAAGGCCCAACTCTTTTCCGGCGACATCTAGTGATCCCGCTCGGACCGTGTGTTGATGCCTCCGGCCGGCTTTCGTCGAACGACCTGTATTGTTTGAGTTGGCCGCTGAAGCTCTTTCCAAACGGCCGCTATTTGTGGACGCCGTTGGTCGAATGGTCGGTTACGGCACCTCTCTTGATCACAGCAGTTGATCGGTAGTTTGTTCGGGGAGCGCCGATAGATATCCATGCCAGTGCGGTCAGGAGCAGCCATGTAGCAATCGCGTACCAAACGATTTCGTGTTGCGACGGCTTCAGGGATCGCGAGCTTGGCGGGACAGAGACGTTCCCGTCGGTATCGCCACCGCATAGAAACCGACGAAGAAGGCGAATGCGTTCGGCAAGGTGTTAGGTGGTCTGCATCTGTCCAAACGGCGAAAGGGTGTGTCGCTTCATTGCATCGATTGAGGCTCGACAGCCCCGCGAACCAAGACCGTAAAACAATCGAGCCCAACCAGAAGCCACGTAGCGGTCAAAAATGAGTTCTTCGCGTTGAGCGGCCATGGCCTGGGCGGCACGCACGCCCTCGCTTTTGACCTAGTCAGTCCGTCCTACTAGATCCGGCCCGTAGGAACGAGGCCGGTAAGGATCACAAGAGACTCAAACAGGAAGTAGCTACCGAATATCAGTTCTGCGTCCGGCGCTGTGTCGATATCGCGTGCGTCGGCTTTTCGGGTGAAGCATCCCCCAGTGAGCATTCCAAGCGGGCGCCGGTCGCCGGGGCCGATGGGCGTCAGATATCCGCAGGCCAACTGAGCCACGGTACGTTCCGCGAACGCCTGGTACTTGGCGCCGTCACCCGGTCCGAGTGCGGACGCAAGTCGCAAGGATGCCGCCGCTGCGATAGCGGTCGCGGCGGTATCCCTGCTGGTAGTCGGAATTGCCGGGTCATCAAAGTCCCAGTACGCAACGAGGTCCGCGGGCACGTGGTGGATCCACCAGTCTAGCACGCGCACGGCATATTGGCGCCACAAAGGCTGCTTTGGACGAACCATGGCAGCGTGAGCGGTATAGAGCATCGCCCAACCCTGCGCTCGTCCCCAGGTGCTAACATCACTATATCCCTTATGCGTATGCGTTCTCAGCACTTTCCCTGTTTGCGGGTCTAGCGTTGACGATTGGATCACCGAATTATCGGGGCGTACATGGAGCTCCAACACCCTTCGCATGTGGGTGTTGGCGACCTCTTCCATGTGCGAGTCACCCAGCTGGTCCGCGGCCCAGTAAAGCAGGCCGGTGGCCTGGAGGGAGTCGATGCTGCTTTCGGCTATCCCCACGGCGCTGGCCTCCTCAGCATCCTGGCCTAGCGGGATCAAGCCCAGTTTCGGGTCGAACATCTGCTCCAGAGACCTCGCTGCCGTGAACGCAGCATCACGGGCCGTTTCCTCCCCGAAGAGGATACTTCCAAGCGCCGCACCGTGGTAGAATCCGAAGCCTTTGAATGCGGTCCGGCGCTCGGCGCGAGGCAGCATCCGGGCCAGCGCAGCCTTTGCGTCAGATATCGGAAAGCGCAGCGGATCGGCCAGATGGGCGAGCCAGAGTTGGCCGACGAAGGCTCCGCCGGTCCAATCACCATCGGATGTGAACGTCCATTTTCCATCCACGGTTCGGGCCCAATGCGGCAGGCCCGCTGTGGAAGCATCCCGCGTTTGCGCGATGCGCACCAACATGCGTTCGCGTGCGGATATGAAATCGCTTCTCGACATGGTTTCTCCCAAGAAAACTCTCGCGCTCCACGGAGGGCTAACACATCACTCGCCGATGTAGACGTGGCCTCGCTTTTTCGCGACGTGATAAACAACAACGCTCAGCACCGCGACCACTGATCCATAGACGGGAAACATCCAGGCCATCTGCGCATGCTGCAACCACACCAGCAAATAGGGTGATGTTCCGCCAAACAGTGACACCCCGAGCGCATACCCGACAGCGATACCGGTCGTACGCACCGCACGTGGCATCAGCGTCGTTGCGATGAAGTTGTAGAGGGCCATGTTGAAGCCGACGACTGCGCCGCCAAACACCATTACGAAGAAGAACGTGGAAATGCTCTTCTCCGAATAGAGTAACGTGAGGAAGAAGCACCCGACGAGCAGCAGCCGCAGCAGTGTGAATGCGCGCGAAGGTCTGATCTTGTCTGCAAAGGCGCCCACGAAGGGAGCTGTGACGATCCAGATCAGGCCCATGAGAGTCGTGATCCCGTACACCCAGGTGCTGTTCTCCTTGAACACCCCGTTGGCCAAGTTCGGCAAACCGGCATTCCAGGCATAGTTCGCGATCTGCACCGCTCCGACGACCAGGATGACGGCGAGCAGCGAGAGCCGTACGCTCCAGAGCGTCTTCCACACGTCGCCTGTGGTCTCCTGAGTGCGCGACAGTTCATCGCGATGCATGACGTGCTTGATTAAGGTCTCCGGCAGTTTGCTACGTAAATAGATGATCAGCAGGCCGAGTGCTCCGCCGAACGCAAATGGCAGCCGCCAAGCCCATTCATGCATTGTTTCGGGAGCTACAGAGGCACTCACGAGAAAGGCGACCAGGCTGGATGCGAAGACGCCGAGCTGGATAAATGTACCACTGATCAGACCGAGATACCGTCCCTCTTTGCCCGGCGGGGCAAGTTCGATCGCAATGGAATTGGCAACGCCCGCTTCAGCGCCGGTGGCGAGCCCTTGGATGAGCCGGACCAGTAGCAATATCACCGCCGCTGCGACACCAAGCTCGTTATACCCGGGCAAGACGGAAATCACCAGTGAGCACAACGCCATTGCGGTGATGGAGATCATCATCACCCGCTTATGGCTGATGCGGTCGGCAATGGGACCGAGTACCGCTGCTCCCACCGGTCGCGCGAAGAAGCCCGCGCCGTACACGGCAAGTGCGGCGAGCAGCGAGGTCGTAGGGTCACTGGAGGGAAAGAAGAGCGGCGACAGAAAAGACGCCATCATTCCATAGACGGTCCAGTCGTACCACTCCAGGGCAACGCCACCGCCCAGAGCAATGGTCATGCTCCTAGTAGCAACCTGTTTTTCACGCGACGCGCTCGGCGCCATGCCTTGCGTGGCTGGAGCGATGGGCTCAACGATAGTGGTCATTCATTCCCTCCTTTTTTATGTTGAAAACGTTTACATTTTCGCACGACCAACCGCCGTTGAGTGTTGCCGCGCGGATGACTGCTAAGGGCGTGGACGATCTGAGTACTGCCCGTTCGTCAACGTCCGGAGAATAGTGGCGGCCGCTTTTCGACGAAGGCAGCCATGCCCTCCTTTTGATCATCGGTGGTGAACGCATATCTGATCGCGCGCCGTTCGATCGCCAAGCCGGCCGACAGCGGAGTTTCGTAGGCTGCCTGAATCGATTCCTTGGCCAAGCGGACGGCGATCGGCGCACGATTGGAGATGACACGCGCTATCGCGAGCGCGCGTCCAAGCATCTCGGATGCTGGCAGCATTTCGGACGCGAATCCCGCAGCCACCGCCTGTCGTGCGCTGATTGGCTCACCTGTCAACACCATCTGCATGGCGAGCGACTTGCCAACTATCCGTGTCAACCGCTGCGTAGCGCCATCACCGGGAATGATCCCGATCCTGATTTCCGGTTGCGCAAGCACGCAGTCTTCGGCCACAAGCAGGATGTCAGCGAGCATCGCGAGCTCGAGACCGCCGCCCAGGCACACGCCTCGAACGGCTGCAATGAGCGGCTTGGGGAAGCCGGCGATGATATCCCATGCATTGTGCCGTGAGGGATCGCTCAGCGCCTCGAAGCCGTGCTGCTGCATCTCGTTGATGTCAGCACCAGGGGAGAAGGAGCGTTCATCACCACTGAGAACTACGCATCGCACAGACTCATCGGAACGAGCCGCGCGCAGCGCATCGGCAAGCTGACCCAGGAGGGCCACACTCAGTGCATTTCTTTGTCTTGGGCGATTGAGCCGCAGCAGGAGTATGGCTGGGTCAGGCCGCTCGGCGAAGATGAGGGACTGGCTAAGCTGGTTCATTTCATTCCCTGCAAACAACCTGGGCGTCGGCGGTCTTCTTCGGAAGAAAGCGTTGCATACTCGCTCGTGCCGTCTCGTGGAGGATGTCCTGAGCAAAGTAGCGATTCGCCAAGTCATCCATGACTTCTGCTCTCGCGGTCACCGATGTTGAAAAGAATTGTTTCGTGGTCAGCACCGCGTGAGCCGGCATTGCCGCCAAGCTCTTGGCGTAGTGGAGCGCCGCCTCGCGAGCAGTTTCAGTTGGAAGTGACAGGATGTCAGCCAGCCCCAACCTGTGAGCCTCCACACCATCGATCGCGGTCGGGCTCCAGCTCAAGGAACGAGCTGCAAACGGTCCAACGCGTGCAGCTAAGGTATCCAGCCCGAAGCCAGGCAGCCAGCCTAGAGAAACCTCCGGCAAATGCCAGCGCGTTCCTGGAGCCGTTACGACAACGTCGCACGACGCTGCGAGCATGAAGCCGCCGCCCAAGGCAAACCCATCGACAGCACAGACGACAGGTTTTCTGACAAGAGCGAGGGAGCGTACAAACGCGCCCAGTCGGCGATTCAGGTCGAAGGTGTCGTGGATGTCACCGGCCGAAAAATCCTTAAGGTCTGCACCGGCTGAGAAACCGGGGCCGTTTCCGGCGAGCAATATCACGTTGACGTCTTTATCGTTGGCCGCCCTGTCTACTGATTCAAGCAAATCTTTCAGAATATCTAGGCCCAGAGCGTTGCGCCGCTCTGGCCTATTCATTGCGAGGATCTCGACCTTGTCCACGTAATCTCTTGTAACGAATTTCACGTCGGCCCTCCCTTACGCCTGTCCGGCGCTATCGTGGAAGCGGGCGGCCAAATTCATTGGCTCATTCTTGAAGATCCTCCCATCCATCAGCTTCAATTCGGGCGACACGGCTATCTCGAATTCAATGTTCGGCAACACGTGCTTTTCCACTGATATGCCAGGCGCAACTTCGGTCAGCATCAGGCCGTTGGGCGTCAGCTTGAACACTGCTCGCTCGGTGATGAATACGACCTCTTGCTGACGCTCTTTCGCAAAAGCGCCACTAAACGTGATCTGGTGAACGTCCTTCACCCATTTTATGACCGTTCCCTCATTTGCAATGACGAGAGAACCGCTGTCCGGGAACGCCTTCAATCCCGACGCCGTGAGGGTGCCGGAGAAGACCACTTTTCGAGCGCCCTGACTGATGTTTATGAATCCGCCAGGCCCTATGATCTTGTCGCCGAAGCGGCTCACATTGACGTTGCCGTGCCGATCAACTTCCGCGGAAGACAGGAATGCGATGTCGAGCCCGCCGCCATCGTAGAAATCGAACTGATCCGGTTGCGGCGCTATCATGTCGTAGTTCGTGCCAGCTCCGGCATCCTGTCCGGGCGCAGGGATGCCGCCGATCACCCCCTGCTCTGCCGTCAGTGTGACCGAGCGGTATATGCCTTCTTCGGCCGCGACGACCGCAATTCCGTTCGAGATACCATAGCCGATGTTGACGGTCGCTCCGGGGGTCAATTCAAGCGCCGCGCGGCGTGCGATTACCTTTCTCACATCGAATGGCAGAGAGGCGATTTTGCCGTCCGGCACGCGCATTTTCCCTGCATAGGCCGGGCTATACTCCGTGGCATAAGTCTGTCGCTGATTGGGATCGACGACGAGGTAGTCGACCAGAACACCAGGTATTTTTACTTCTCGTTGGTTTAGCGTATTGGAAGCGGCGACCCGTTTGACCTGGACAATGACTATTCCGCCCGAGCGGCGCGCTGCAGCCGCGATCGACATACTTTCGCCGACATATGCCTCATCTTCGAGCGAGATATTTCCCTTCTCGTCCGCAATGCTGCCCCTGAGGATCGCGACCTGGATCGGGAAGGTCTTATAGAGCAGGTGTTCTTCTCCTTCGATATCGACAACAGCAACCATATCCTCTTTGCTGCACTCGCTCTGCCTGCAGCCGCCGATGCGAGGATCGGCGAATGTCCGGAGCCCAACTTTCGTAATCACACCGGGGCGCCCGGCTGCGTTTTCACGAGCAAGCTGCGCCAAGACTCCCTGGGGAATAGTGTACGCTTCAATTTCATTGGCCAGCGCCCGGCGTCCCAGCGCTGGACAATTGTTCAAACCGCTCGCCACAACTCGGCGAACGAGCCCAGGGGCTGCCAATTTGTTGAACCCGGTCGTGGCCCAATCACCGATGGCCACCGTACCAACCAGCATCAAGTTCTTAGGAGATGCCTGCTCGGAATGAACGTCGCGGAGCGCGTCGATGATTAGCTCGGGGATAGCGACGCCGGCTGAACCACCGAAATAGACGCAATCCCCATCGGAGATCAGCGATACGGCTTGCCTAGCCGTAACAATTGGCACCTCGCCCGTCCGTTTGTCCTTCGCTTGCATGCCTTCTCCACTGCCCAACCGCCGGCTCATTACGTCTGACCACCAAGCTTGGCCTCGCACTCGCGGATGCCGAGTACACCTGCTCGGAGGAGGTCGATTTATGAAAAGGTTTACATCGAGAACTTTCGCTGCGCAAGAGGAAAGTTCTACGCGAGCGAATAACGGCCCGCTTCGTGCAGTTACAGGGCTTTTTGGCTGGCTTTTTCAGTTCCCTAGCTCGATATGATATGGTAACGATTTCACGGAATGATCTGGCGCGCAGCCTTTCAGGGCTCGCGGTGAGGAAGAAATAGGCTCATGGCTTTGGAAAAAATGGCTCGTGTTGACCAAAGGCAATCACTGACCGTCGTGGAGATAGCCAAGCGGGCCGGCTGTTCTATCGCCACAGTTTCCCGGGTGTTGAATCGACCGGAAACGGTCGCGATCGGTTTGAGAGGCCGCATTCTGCGGATCGTTGATGAGCTCGGCTACGTTCCCAACGGATCAGCACGCGCGCTGCGATCCTCGCGCTCCCGACTGATCGGCTTGATAGTTCCGACACTAGACAGCGCGATTTTCACTCGAATGCTGGAAGGCTTGGAGAGCCGGCTAGCGCCGGCGGGTGCGTCGCTGGTCTACTCTGCAACAGGTTACGATCTGGACCGAGAGATTCGCGTTGTACGCAATCTCATTGAAAAAGGCGTCGATGGCATTGTTCTCGTGGGCACTTGCCATCGAAAGGAAACTCTCAAGCTGCTGCGCGAACACAAGGTAAGATTTGCTGTCACCTATGCCCTCTCGGAAGATGATTCGATTCCCAGCATGGGTTTTGACAATCGCAGTGGTGGGGCTTTGGCAGCAAACTACCTTGCAGACCTCGGTCACAAGAATCTTGCAGTCATAGCTGGTGTAACGCGCGAGAACGATCGTGCATCCGGTCGCCTTGAGGGCTTCCTCGCCATGGCTGAACGTCGTGGAATAGACCGCTCCAGCATTGTCGTTGTGGAATCGCCGTATGAATTCAGCCGTGGCCGAGCCGCAGCTAAGATCATTCTCGATCAAAATAGACATGTATCGGCGATATTTTGCGGGAGCGACGTGCTTGCTGTCGGAGCTTTGCACGGCTGCAAGGATGCTGGACTACGCGTACCTCAAGACATATCGATGATTGGTTTTGATAATCTTGATATTGCCGAATACCTCACGCCCGGCCTTACGACGGTTGACGTGCCCGCTCGCGTGATGGGCGAACAGGCAGCTAACTACTTTTTGGCAGATCGAAATTCGCTGGACATATATTCCAGAGTGGAGCTCGAAACGCGGTTGATCGTTCGAGAATCAACTGCGCCGGCGCGAGATAGGCAATGACAGAAGACGCACCCGCGTGTTGTCCGGCCGGTCGTATCGGAATGTACGTGCCATTAAACTCACGGGTCGAACGACAGTCGTTCGTGGCGCTTCGCAGGCTCCTTATCGGTGTTGGCGCCACCTGCGGCCAATTGCGGCCGAACAGCAGGAGCGCTGACCGTTATTAGCCCACCCAAGTATCGCCCATAGTAATGACTGGCAGATTGCTCGGTGGCCAAGGCTGAGGCCATTTCTCACATACTGCTCGAGCCATATAACATTCGCGATACCGGATCGATGCTCCCTACACCAGCTGCTCGTGCCGATGCTCCTCATTCCCAAAGAGAGATCTTTGCTCATGCAATCTCAAAAAAGTGCGCTCTATAATGGCCTGTTTCCCGTCGCGCCAACGCCATTCACGGACTCTGGCGATCTTGATGTTGAGGGGCAACGGCGTGTTTTAGATTGCATGATCGACCAGAAGGTCGACGGAATTTGCATCCTGGCCAATTATTCCGAGCAGTTCCTGTTGTCAGACGAGGAACGCAGATTGCTCGTTGACCTCTCCCTATCACATGTTGCCGGCCGCAAGCCGGTCATGGTGACCTGTAGCCATTTCAGCACTCGTATCGCGGTGGAGCGCGCGCGCTATGCAGCCGAAAGAGGCGCAAGCCTTCTCATGCTGATGCCGCCTTACCACGGCTCAGGACTCAAGGCTGACGAAGCCCACATGATCGAGCATTTCGCTCGCATTGCTGATGCGGCAAGGATCCCGATCATGGTTCAGGATGCGCCGCTCAGCGGGGTAACGCTTTCGGTACCTTTTCTCGTGCGGCTAGCACGAGAGGTGCCGCTCGTTAATTATTTCAAGATCGAAGTTCCGTATGCTGCAGCGAAGCTGCGAGACTTAATTGAGGCCGGAGACGCTGCCATAGCTGGTCCGTTTGACGGAGAAGAAGCCATTACCATGATAGCAGATCTCGACGCTGGCGCGACCGGAACGATGTCGAGCGCGCTCTGTCCCGATTTGTTGCGCGCTGTTTTCGATCATCATAAGGCGGGTCGGAGCACGGACGCGGCCGCTGCGTATGCAAAAGTGCTGCCGTTAATTAACTACGAGAACCGTCAATGTGGCCTTCGCGCGGCCAAGAGCGTGATGCGGGAAGGCAACGTCATCAGATGTGACGCTGTGCGGCATCCCTTGGCGCAAATTCACCCCAAAACGAAAGCCGGGCTGATTGAGCTTGCCCGCGGCGTCAACCCGTTGGCCCTCCGCTGGGGACGCTGAATCCCTCTGCTGAAGTCACTTACGCGGCGACATGATCTGCAAGGCCGACGTTTATGCACATACACAATCGAATCCGAGTTTAGAGCTTATCGATGACAAAGAACTATATTGCTGGCGAGTGGCTTCCTGCGGCGGAGGCCTCTCCAAACATCAACCCCTCGAACACCAACGACATTGTGGGCGAGTATGCCCGCGCCTCGGCCATCGAGACTGAGCGTGCGATTGCTGCCGCTTTTGATGCTTTTCCCGCTTGGTCGCGCTCCACCATACAGGCCCGGCATGATACCCTAAAGGCGGTTGGTGACGAGATCCTAGCTCGCAAGCACGAGCTCGGCCACCTGCTCTCCCGCGAGGAGGGAAAGACCTTGCCAGAAGGCATCGGCGAGGTCGCGCGCGCCGGACAAATCTTCCAATTTTTCGCCGGCGAGTGCCTCCGCGGGGCGGGCGAGAAGCTGCCGTCGGTACGGCCGTCTGTGGAGGCGGAGGTCACTCGCGAGCCAGTCGGGGTCATCGGGCTCATCACTCCGTGGAACTTTCCGATCGCAATTCCAGCGTGGAAGATCGCGCCGGCGCTTGCCTACGGCAACACCGTCGTGTTCAAGCCTGCCGAGCTCGTGCCGGGTTCGGCTCATGCGCTCGCCGAGATTATCATCCGCGCCGGAGTGCCGACAGGTGTGTTCAATCTTGTCATGGGCCGCGGAGCGGTCGTCGGCGAGGCGATGCTGAGCAGCTCAAAGGTTTCCGCCATCTCCTTTACGGGCTCAGTGCCGACGGGTCGCAACATCGCCCGGACCTGCATCACTTCTGGACCGATGAAGAAGCTGCAGCTGGAAATGGGCGGCAAAAACCCTATGGTGGTCCTTGATGATGCCGATCTGAAGCTGGCAGTGGAATGCGCGGTGAACAGCGCCTTCTTCTCCACCGGCCAGCGCTGCACGGCCTCGTCGCGGCTGATTGTGACAAATGGCATCCACGATCGATTCGTAGCCGCCATGCAGGAGCGGATGCAGGGGCTTGTGATTGACGATGCCTTGAAAGCCGGTACGGATGTCGGCCCGGTCGTCGACCAGAGCCAACTCGACCAGGACCTGAAGTATATCAGCATAGGCCAGGCCGAAGGCGCCAAGCTTGTTGCCGGGGGCAAGCTCCTGAAATGCGAGGCGCCGGGATTCTATCTCGCACCTGCGCTGCTCACGGAAGTGAGCAACCAGATGCGAGTGGCGCGCGAGGAGATTTTCGGGCCAGTCGCCACCGTGATCCGGGCCAAGGACTACGACGAGGCGCTTGAACTCGCCAATGACACGCTGTTCGGCCTTTCGTCGGGGATCTGCACCACGAGCCTGAAATACGCCAGCCACTTCAAGCGAAACGCAGAGGCCGGCATGGTCATGGTTAACCTGCCGACGGCCGGCGTGGACTATCACGTGCCATTCGGCGGCCGCAAAGCCTCCAGTTACGGATCGCGCGAGCAAGGCCGCTACGCGCAGGAATTCTATACAACGGTGAAGACCGCCTACACTTTCGACGGCAACGGTCCTTACGTCCACAAGGCCAACCCGAAGGTGTAAGTGGTCAAAGCGGCAGGTTCCCATCCGAGTTGACCAAAGTCACGCCGGAGACAGGCACTTGAGTAGTCCGACGATCAGAGACATTGCGCGCGAAGCAAATGTCGGTACTGCAACCGTCGAGCGGGTTCTCAACGACCGCGGCGGAGTGAGGACCGAGCTAGCCGAGAGAGTTATCAAGGCTGCAAAGAAACTAAAATATGGCGATCGCAGATTGAGGCCGCACAGCGGCATCATCCGGATTGAGGTGCTTCTGGTCCAACCGAAGGCCGAGATGTTTTATGCCGATCTCAACGCTACTTTCCAGCGAATTTCTGCCTCGCTGGACCCAGCAGTTCTAGTTCACCGAACGTTCGTTCGCGAGGACGATATCGCCGCCATTGCCGAACATATTGCAAAGCCCCCTCTTCGCCGAGCGGGTCTCATCGTTCTGGCTCCAGACCATCCGGAAATTACAGAGGGCATCCGCCAGGTCCGCATGTCGGGCGTGGAAGTTGTGCAGTTGCTGACGGGAAGTGCCGGCGAGGATGTGCCCTATATCGGCATCGACAACTACGCAGCGGGAAGAACCGCCGCCTACTATATGTCGCACATGCTACAAGGACGCAGCGGCACTTTCCTCGCCATGTGCCACAGCGGAACCTACCGGGCACATAGGGAGCGAATACGCGGCTTCTCCGACTACCTCACGCAGCACACGAATGGCGATGCCCATTTCCACCTTGTCATTTTCGGACATGACGACAATTTGCTTTCGGCCGAAAGGCTCACGGAAGCATTGCGTGACGACAATCGCGTGATCGGACTATACACAGTGGGCGCTGGCAAGGAAGGAGTCGCGGCGGCTTTGAATGCGCATCCCACCAAGGTATTCTGGATTGGCCACGCTCTCAGTCAAAGCACGGCAAAATGTCTCCGGTCTGGCTTGATGGATATCTGCATCGATGGTGCGCCGGAGACCCAGGCGCGCCGCTCGCTTGATACGGTGCTTCGCCGTCTCGGGCTAATCGATGTCGACGTGAGCAACGCTCCTGTTCAGTTTCTCACCATCACCGCGCAGAATCTTTCGATCAGCATCTGAGCGTTTCAACGGCATTGCTCCGCGCGCAGGGAGAGGGTGTCGTGCGGCCCGAAGGCTTGCTCGTCGTACGCCTGGGCCTGCAGGACAAAAAAGAGGCCGCTGTTGGACTGTCCAACAGCGGCTAAGGGGCAGGGAGGAAGCAGACGAGCCCGGTCTGCCAGCGGATCGCTGATGCCGGCTGATTACGGATTCCGCTCACCATTCCATCCAAAGTCTTGGTCTGGAGGCACCGCAGATCGCCCGGTAGGTTTAATCTGGTCCTTCGCAAGGCTTCTTCATCGGTTTATCGACCGTTCAATGATAAATCGTGTCGCATTGACAAACTCCGCCAGAGGTTGGCCGGCACGGCGGTATACCTCCCGATCTAAAACCAGGTGACGGTGCCCTGCGCGCTTCTCGCAGTGCTCATTGATAAGCAAACCGCCCACCGGAGTTTCTCCTTCGTGAGGCACCGCCTCTCGGCACGTCCACCCGGCTTCGCCATATCGAGCTCTCAATATGAGTGCCAACAGATATGCTTTCTTACGCCAGAAGGGACGTGCGTTCGGATCCGTGTCGATCCGAATACCTTGCAACGCGCCGCTGCTGTCGACGAGTCCCATCAGCAGCACCGGGTGTCCGCCCAGCTTCGTACCCTGATATTTATCGCTCAGCACCGCTAGTGGATTGAGGTCGTCATTGAATCGAAACGAGAGACCGTGCAAACCCATCTGATCAGCTGGACACGCTTGGAAGTCGTTCCAGCCAACCAGCTTGGCTCCTTCTTTGCCGGCACAAGCAAGGTTGATATACTCCTCAGGCGGAATGCTGGCGACCGACATCCCAAGGCTCAGGTCGCGCAAGTCGGCCACCTGACCCGAGTTAGCATCACCACTTGCGGCTAACAGAAGTATCAGTGGCAGCATCCAGATCGATGGTGTTCGGGTCATCGCTTCTTTTCCGTCTCGGCTGCCTGCGAGTTGATCGAGATGTTCTTGTAGACTTCGCAGGCCTTTGAGCCCTCTCCGTAAAAGTCAGTGCAGTCTTGATAGCTTGTTGGCCCCTTGCCCTTGATATGCTCCAGAACATAGTGAACGACTTTCTCGACCTCCATCGGCCGGAGAAATGTAGCTGCATCCGGAGGCAGATCCTTGCCGAGATCTTGAGACGTGATGCCCGAATAGCATCGGTAGTCCTTGTAGGCGTCACGATCAAAGCGCGGCATTCCTGTTCCTGGCCGCCCACAATGGACGACCTCGATGATTTCATCGCGGGTGAGCTGTGTTGCTCGCAATGAGAGGGCTGCGCCACCATAACCGCCGCCTCCACCCCCATGCCATTTGTGGCAGCCGACGCAATTTGCCCTTTCGTAGATGCGCTGCCCTTCATCAAGCGCACGGTGCACTCCGTTGATCACCGGCCCCGGTACGGGCGTGCCACCTTCACCCCGAACCAAATCTGATGTCGCGAGAAGCGCCAGGCCGCTGCCTGCGATCAACATCAAACCTTTTGCGCCAAGGCGCAGCGCGCTGGGAGTCCTCTGGTTCACGCGCACAACCGTCGATTCCATTTTTTCCTCTTGAACTCTTGACGAAGTGGGGCGCGCTGGGCGCCCCACTTCACCAACCAGCGGATCACAATGCGAAAACGTAAAGCATAGAGCCCGGGGGGACCTTCTCCAGGCCCTTTGTGGAATCGAGGTTCCACTTGTCCCAGGCGCCGCCCAGCCCCACCAGAATTGCGATATATTGCTTTCCGTCGACCGAGAACGTCATGGGGGGAGCATTGACGCCGCCGCCGGTGTTGAACTCCCATACCTTGTTCAGAGTCTTGGCATCGAGAGCGTAGAGCTCTCCGGAGGGGTGGCCAGCGAATACCAGCTCCGGTGTTGCAAGTAGCCCGCCCAGCATTGGATACTTGGTCTCATACTTGCCCGTGATCTTACCTGTGGTCGCGTCGATAGCGGTCACGCTTCCTGTAATGGGCATCTTCACGACTGGACCACCCCCTGTGAAGAATTCACGAGCCTTCCAATCGCCAGGCTTGGTCTCCTTGTTATCCAACTCGTCACAGCTCTCGATGACCGGGATGTACCAGGTCTTCAAGTCCGGATGGTATGCGGTCGGCGGCCAGTTCTTGCCACCGTTATGTCCCGGACAAATGGTGACATGGATATTCTTCCGGTTCAGCGTCGCCTGAGGATCGTAGGTCTGCACCGCTTTGCCGGAATCATACTCAACCGGTTTTCCGGTCTCAGGGTTGATGCCCTTGGTCCAGGTCACCTTCTTGACGAACGGGGTGGCCCAAAGGAAAGAGCCGTCGGTGCGGTCGAGGGCATAACCGAAGCCGTTGCGATCGGCTTCAAGTACCACCTTGCGCGTCTTTCCCTTGAACGGAAGGTCGACGAGAACTCTCTCGGCAACACTATCATAATCAAATGGATCGTTTGGTGTGTGCTGAAAGTGCCATTTGACCTTGCCGGTGTCCGGATCCAACGCGAGGGTGCTATCAGTATAAAGGTTATCGCCTTGACGGTATTCGGAATCAAAATCCGGCCCGGGATTTCCGACGCCCCAGTAGATCAAGTGAGCTTGAGGGTCGTACGACCCAGTCACCCAGGTCGATCCCCCGCCCGTCTTCCACGCATCGTGGTCATCCTTCCAGGTTTCGTTCCCCGGTTCACCCTTTGCTGGAATCGTGTGGGTTCGCCACACTTCCTTTTGAGACTTCAAGTCGGTGGCAGCAATCCAACCTCGGATACCGTACTCGGCACCCGCGACACCAGTAATGGCCATGTTCTTGACGATTAAAGGCGCGCCAGTGATCACTTCGCCCTTGTCGGGATCGGCAACTTTGCGCTCCCAGGCGACCTTGCCATCGTCCTTATTGGTTGCAACCAAACGACCATCAAGGGTGTGGGAGATGACCAAATTGTCCCATAGTGCAGCGCCTCGATTGTTGACACCGCAACAAGCAATCGCGCCTGCCCAGTCGTGGTCGGTCTTCGGGTCCATTTTCCAGACCAGATTTCCGTTCCCGCCGTGGAGATCGATTTTGTAGACAGATCCCCACCCGTCGGTCACATACATGAAACCGTTCTCGACAATCGGAGTTCCTTCGAGACCGCCATGACCCCAAATACCGCCACCCTCGATACCGCCCAGAGCCATTGTCCAGGCAACGTGCAGCCACTTGACGGTATTGCGGTTGATCTGACTCAGCGGTGAGTAACGCTGCGCCGTGTAGTCGCGGTGGTGATGCAGCCAGTTGCTCGTTTCCTGCGTCGCATCGAGAAGCCGTGCTTCGTTCGTTTCATCGGCAGCAGCGGCCGCACTGCCGAGGACGCCTGCCATTAGGCCCATCCCCACGATCGTGCTGACGGCCTGCCATACTCCAACTCGCGCCCTGCTTACCTTGGACATCCCTTCACTCCTCTAGTGGTCAATTGTTTTGGTGATTGTGCTCGAACTCATTTGCTGCTCAGGACGATGGTCTAGACGCGGATCTGATCGCCTAAAGCCTCGACACTCATCTCCAGATCTCATCCAGATCGCGCGGTTGATGGCTTCAAGCCGAGCGATCGACAATTGTGGACAGCGATCGGTCCGGGCGGGCGCAGCACTTCCCCGCTTCAAGACGCGCAGTCTCGCAGCTATCCGCAGCAGTCAATCGGGTTGAATAGGGAGCGAGGCTCGTCGTTCGAATATCGATCGGCCGCGCAAAGGGACGCCTTTCGTCTGCCCTCCCATTCTTGTCTTTAGTCGTTTGAGCTCTTTCCGAGGAAAGCGCTAGCTTTTATGATACAGAAGCAGCGGCTTACAATCCCGTTCCGTGCTGATCAAAATCCATCAAAGGCAATTTGCGAGTCCAGCGATCAGGATATTGCACGCGAGGCGAATATCGGCACCATCACTATCGAGCAGGTTCTCAACGACCGCGCCCGTAAGGACCGACTTTGCCGAGAGGAGCAGCAGGGCCGCAAAGACTCTAGAATATGGCAACCGGCTATGCAGGCCTCACCGCGACGACCGCGCTCGACATATTTCGACGCCCTCTTCACCGAGCCGGCCTCATCGTTCTGGGCTCCAGATCATCCGGAATGCATCCCTGAAGCTGCATGTCGAGCGTGGAAGTCGTATATACGGGAAGCGCGCCGCCAGGTATGGGCCCTGGCATTTGAGAGTTCGGAATGGAGCCGGAGGAAACGCGCTAAAGCGGCAGCCAAGAGGAGCCATTCGATTGCAAGCCGACGTCCAACTCGTGATTGGTTGAGATTTGGACCGAGCCCAGACCGCCTCGTGTGCGTAAATGGCGTGACGACACCATCGGGAAGATCGCACGCTTCGATGAAGGTCGCGGAGATATCGGATTACGGTGGCCGGTCTGACGAGGATTAAGCAGCGGCCTTTTGCTGGCGCTGGCGCTCCGAATTCCAGGGCAGAAGTTCGTTGAGGCGCTTGGCGCGGCGGTCCTCTAACCGCGCGAGGACGTCGGCGAGCCAGGCGTGAGGATCGACGTCAATTACTGGGGGGACCAAAGTGTAGAAGTGCAGCGATCTCCCTCATTGGAATCCGAAACGTCCAGCAACCGCGACCGACGGATGGGCCGGATCTCCCGCTCAGCAGCTTTGTTTGGCACGAACAGCGCTCATCGTCGAGATGCGCGTCAGTGGCCCATCGCGTTAGGCGAGCTTTGCACGGCACCCCGCAGTCAAGCTTCATGCTACCATGTGTGGACGACTGCCTTCGGTTGCGCACGTATAGCTGCTCCTGTGGCGTCAGCCCATTGGTCTCGCGCTCGATGGCAAGCAATCACGATACGTTTGGCCGCCTCGATCGCGATGGGCGTATTTTGCGAGGCCACCTCTCCGGGGAGAAATCGAGATCGAAGGGGCTGTGCCGCGCAAGCGGCCCACCCGCAAACGTTGGTGCAACTCCGCTTCATAATCTCATTAGGAACGGCTCTACCTTTTGTGAAAGGATGTCAAGGCCGATCCTACCCTCGATCGAGGCGATCTATCATGCCGAGAATGCGACGCCAGCTCTGCTCGGAGAACTTAGAAGCCAAATAGGCAAGCGCTAACCCGCGATTGGAGCGGCATGGCGGGCGAGTCGGAGCGCCTCATCCGGGTGACTTGGGCGATTGCTCTAGGTCGCTCGCTCGAAGATGACGTTGATATCAGACCTTGCAGCAAGCCGGTATGATCTGCATTCCATCAGATTAATAATCCGAGCGCTGTTGCCCTTTAGAAAATGCTCACTCGGCTCACACTGGATGACGCTCGGCCTGATGCGCTCGTAGTCGATGGCCTTGACGAGATCGTGATCAAGCCCTTCGCAATCGATCGACAAGAAATCGATCTTGTTGGCATAGGGGGTCAATAGCTCATTGATACCGAGAGCACTTACCTCGATATGTTCTCGGATACCTCCTAGTCCGTCGAAATCGCCGAAACTTTTGACATGCGCTTCATCCAGTGAGGAAAGCTCATGCGCGTTTCCGATAAAGAGCGTGGCAGATGCTTGCGGAGCCGGCAAGACAACAGACGGCACGAGAACGTCTTTCGGGCGCACAGCCCTGATCAGTGCACCCAGTTCAGGATTGGGTTCGACTAGAACACCTCGCGCGCCTCTTTGGTACATAAGATACGTACTCGAGGTAGAAACAGGATGATTAGCGCCAATCTCAACATAGAACACACTGTCCCAAGTTCTTTGGCTTTTGTAGAGTCTTGCAGCCAAGATTCCTTCAACAATGACGTCTTCTCCGGCCTGTGCGTAGCTGACCGGGGCGAAATGCTCGATCCGAGAGTTTGGAATGTTCAGTCTTTCGATCTCTCGGTTTATGGACCTGTTTTCAAACTCGGACAACATGGGCAGGCTCACCCTCCAATGTAATGTGGGATCTTGGTAAGGCCGCCAGGATCGGTTTACTAGGGCGGCTCTTACTGATCATCGTAGCAATCGGCGTGCCATCCGTAGATATGATGCCCGCCTGCCTAATTGCCCCGCGTGCAGGAATGTCTCCTCGAATGGCCGCTACACTTTGTCGGGCTCGCGACATCCGCGCGATCAACGTCCATGATTGATAAACATGGAAGCTTAAGAGCACTATGAGGTACGAAACAGCGATGTCACATCGAAGAGCTCGCGGCTTGCGCTTCAAAGACGGACATGCAGTTAGAGCCATGTACAAACGCAGCTACGGTAGCGTTGCGGGCTATCCGGTGTGATAGAAAGTATTGCGGGCCCACCAGCTTCACGTCTCCATAGTGACCATCCCTACTCGCTCCGCGAGCTAGAGCCCAATTCGGTCGGCATCAAGAGGCCAGCCTCAGGATGGATCAAGTAGTGTCAGCTCGTCTTCTCCCAGCTACGGAGACTATTTCTTGTGCGCGGCGGCGGCCAAGACCGCCACCTGCAGTTCATCTGCCATTCGCCTGGCGCGCTCAATTGCGAAATTCGCAATTGAGATTGCTAGAACATCTGGCTTCGCGCCCGATAAGAAGGTTACAGCGCCGATCATCCTGCCGCCGCTGAAGGACGCCGGCTTTGACCTGATCGGGCGATCGTGATGGAGATCGGCCCGATCCATCCGCCGGCCGCGCTCAATATCTTCCGCGCCATAATGCCGTTCGAAGCTTAGAGCGAGGAGCAAGCAGTTTTGTTCAATATTTGTAGGAGCCCTGTAAGAACGTGCCCCATCGTTCCATGCGATAGTCCGCGGGAAAGGGGCCGTGGGTAACAGGAAAGTGGCCTGCCTCGGCTTGGGTGGAGAGTTGCATTCGCTGGTTTGGAGTCCACATGGCCCAATAACGGCCACCGACGCCGACGCTGAAGTTCTTGGTGATGAAGTAGGATAAGACTGCCTCGACCTGTACACCACCGCCACCACTCCCGCGTTGATCGGCGAAGGTCGTAAAATGGCGCAGCAGATGGTTGTCGCGCCCCTGGAAATCCGTCCAGGGCAGGTAAGCAACATCGGCACTCATGCGCCAACGATCAAGCAAAATGGTCTCAGCGCTAAGGCCGATGCGCAGCGCATTCCAATCAGTGTCTTGGCTGCCCACTATCCTTTTATCACCTGGCGCCAGACATGGAGCGTAGAGCGAGGCGATCTGAACGCAGCCTATCGTATCAGACTTATGGCCGTAGTAGCTCCAGCCCATAAACCCACCGACCTTGGAGGTGCTGCTGCGCAGGAAATCGTAGCCGGCATCGGCGGTGTAGTACGTGAACCTTCCGTTGGCCTGACCCGATATTGTGTTGCGATAAGGGAGCGGGTCCACGCCCCAATCTTCATCGTTCATATTTCCGCTGTTGAAGCGTCCGAACCCGATGTTGCCCTTCAGGAAGATCCCCCAGGGGCTGTCCAGCCGTTCGAACAACTCACCGGAGATCCCGTCCAGCCTATGATAGGTGAGCCTTGAAATCAGATCAGTATCCCCGACGTCCCATTGAAACCTTCCTCGGCTTAACCACAGCCGTGTGCCGCTTTCCAGCGACCACCCATCACCGAAGGCAATCGGCGACGCGCTGCCAGTCGGCTTTGTCGCGTATAGCGCCGTATCTGCCCATCCCGGCGTCCATGCGTCTGTGTTAAAATGGTAGTTCAGTGCAAGCTTTCCGACGTGATAACTACTGGACAGGCCCGTGGTGTTGGCGGGGACGGTTGCAAAGGGCGGACCTTGTAGAGTCGGAGGGGTCGCGGCGCTTGGTCCGTTGAATTTCAGATAGTCGTACTCTAGCGTCAAGGACCATGCGTTCGTGAGGGCTTGTTCGACGCCCAGGCCTATTGTGCCACCGACACGATCATAGTCGAAATGAGTGGCATTCTGTGGCGCCAAGCCAAATGGGCTAATTGGGCTACCGAATTCGTTGTTGTTGGCGACAACCCCGCTATTGTGCTGCCAGGCCAAGCCTCCCTTGAGATAAACAAGCGTTTGGCCATGCGGGCCGAACGCATACCCAACGCGACCCGTCCCGGTGACAAACACGCTTGGACTGGCGTTGCAGTTTGCGCTGATGACAGAGCTGGAGGCAGCAAGACAGGTGTTTTTACCGTCAGAGACAGCGCGACTAGCATCCAGTTCGACGCCAAAAACCCAGCGCTCCCTCTGCCAGTTGTAGCCGATCTGACCTCCAGCCAGGAACACAGGGGTGTCGACAACGTCCCCATAGAGTGACCGGCCATAGGGATCGCTGAATGATGTTCCCCCGTAACCCCCGCCGACGTGCCCGCCTATATATCCTCCGGTCCAGCGCCAGATGGCGGGTGGGACCTTCACTGCCGGCTTAAGATCGGCCGAATTAACGGCACCGCCTGCAACGAGCGCAGCTGTTGTGACGGCGTAAAAAAGAAGTTGGAATTGCATTTCGCCTCACGAACACAGAACGCGCGCCACCTTGCGACGAAGACCGAATGGCCGACGGCGCAGCTTCCACGGCGGTTGTGGTTTGCAGGATCTAGGCCAGCGGACCAATGCGCATTCCCTGCGGTTTTCGATCGCGGTGTTGTCTTCGCAACAAGATCGGTGAACTTTGAAGCAGGCTGCGCGTCCAGGATCGGACACGAAGCTCATGCTGCACAGCTTCGACCGATTGAATAAATGAATGCTGTTGCGAAGAGCCCTTCTCGTGCTCGAGGTCCCTGGCCCTGGCACCGCCCCCGGGCAGCGCCTGGCTCGTACGGAACGGACGGTACCTTTCTTCACAGCCTGCGATAGCAGGCTCCGGAGATCTTAAAACTGGAAAAACCGGATCGCCCAATACGTTCGGGAGAAGAGGGCGTTGCGTGTCCCGCTGAAGAGACTATCGCGACGAGAGACCCAGCCCGATCGCCCGTCCTACTTGCTTCTTACGAGCAAGAAGAAACGTTTCTGCGGTGTTACCCTCTGATGCGGCCTGCGGATCGATGCTCGATTTTTGTCAGGTTGCTGGGACGACCCACCACGTCAGCAGAATCAAGGTAGACCGCCTCACCGACGTGTACACGACGAAGCTGCTGGCGATATGGGCCGCTGCTGGTCTCGTATACCTTTTCGATCGTCCGAGGCACGTCCCCTCCCTCGTCGATGAAGACCTCAGTGAGGGCGCGACCCGTCATCGTTGCTGGCCGTGAGATGCCCAGAAGACTGAGTACTGTCGGCGCAAAATCGCAAATGCTTGAAGGGACTTTTGAGACGAAGCCGCCTTTGACGAGCGGTCCTGCCAAAATGCCGACAGACGACATTTCCTCGGTATGCAGCCCGCCATGCACTCCGAAGCCGACTTGCCCATCCGCACTCCAACTTCGACCGACAAGACCAAATGGATCGAGGCCGCCATCGGATCGAAACGAGAACAGGATATCTGCCGATCGGGCATGGTCGGCGAACACGAGATGACGGGCGAAGCTGCCGGGTGCAATGCCATCGACCGCGCCGCCAGCGGTGAACACCGGACCGCACCAGGGCCGTTCGATCATTGCCCCGACAGCGCGGCGGATAACGGTCTGCGAGGGCTCGGCGAGGTAAATTGCTCCGACCTGCCCAGGTATGACGATGGCGTCGATCCCAGCCGCCGGTGCCGGGCCGCAGCGCAGCCCCGCAGCCTCAAGCGTCTGCAAGAGATCGGCCCGCGCATGCACCGTCACGTGCCCGTGATCGGAGGCTGCGATCAGGTGCACGCCCTGGCACATGCCTTCAGCTTCCCACCAATCGAGCACGCGGCCAAACTGCCGATCGACAAAGCTGATCGCTTCCAGAGTTCTTGGCGCGCCGGTTCCACAATCGTGGGAGGAACTATCGGGTTCGCCGAACGAGAGAATTGCGACGTCGGGCCGAATTTGAGGCCAGATGACGTCGAGAAACGCTGAAGTCAGAAAGGCTTGAGAGGCAAGTTCCGGGGTGCCGGGGGGTGGCGTCGCAGGCGTCGGCCCAAGCAGGCTCTCCACCTGTCTGAGCATCTCGGCCGAGGTCGCGATAGAAGGGAAGTGGCCGGAGAGCGTCACCTGGCCGAACTTTCGGGCCTTATGGTTCAGCAGACGGGTTGCCCCCGCCGAGTTGGATGCCAGGACTGACAATGTCCTGCCGTTCGCCGCGAGGATCTCGCCAAGTGACGGCACACCGAGTAGATGGCCGTCGCTCGCGGCATCGAGGTCCTCGATCAGACGCGCATTACTTGTGTCGACCAAGCGCGGTGCCGGAAAGTGCCGGTCGAGATACTGATTGCCAACAATGCCGTGGCGATCCGGCGTTGCGCCCGTGATGAGGCTCGTGAGCGCTATCCGTGTTTCGCTGGGATAAACGGTGCGCTGCCGGGCCAGCACCGCACCGCGGCGCTGAAGCCTGACCAGATTCGGCGTCAGCGATGGTTTGACGAGATCCGGCCGAAGCCCATCAAATAGCACGATGAGAACCCGATACCGGTCCGGTCGGTTGAACATGATCGTAAGCTTTCGTCTAGCTGGGACGTAGCGGGTCGGCACCGGCCGGGGCTTGGCTGACCTGACGCAGCCCAGCGCCGTTGTCTTGGGGATGGACGCTGATCGCTTGCGCGAGGGTGATGCCGGTATGGAGCTCCCAGTCATGCCGACCAACGCCTGGCCGGCGTGCCGACCGGCACCGTGCCGGGATCAATGGCGTGCGAGCGCCAGCAGCTCTCCTCAGTCGTAGACTGGACCGGGTGAGATTGGACAGCGACTGCATCGCTAGCGGCTTCTGAGCGAGGACGTCAGGTGAGACATCCAACAAGCCAAGGGCAGCATTGCCT
The DNA here is from genome assembly GCF_023074075.1 of Bradyrhizobium sp. 138. Classification (GTDB taxonomy): domain Bacteria; phylum Pseudomonadota; class Alphaproteobacteria; order Rhizobiales; family Xanthobacteraceae; genus Bradyrhizobium. The sequence goes on from NZ_JADPKT010000017.1 coordinate 44,644, forward strand.
CGCAAACAAAAATAGCAAAGGCTTCGTCGAATCAAGCCTGCTCCGCGCAGTAGCCGATCCTGATCTGGTCGACATTGCGGTTGAGCCCGGCGTCGTGACTGCTGCTGCCGCGGATTGTGTGGCAGCTTGATTCCGGCGATTGCGATATATCGCGGGTGCTTGGCAGGAATTCCGCGGCTGCGGAGCTCGCAGTCAACCGTGGGCGTGTGGAAAGTCGTTATGCCCTGATTGAGAGTCATCGCGTCAGCGCGTTCCGCATGTGGCTGAGCCCCATGACCTGTCACAGCAACGCTTTCGAAGGGATGACCCGTTGAGCCATTCTGCCGGGGGTGACAAGTTGGAAAGCTCGCGAATTGCGAAGGACGCCTTGAGGAGTCCTACCAGCTCCCGAACAAGCTAACCACTTTGCGTATCGCTTTTTGGAACGGAATGATCGAATAACGCGATGCTAGGCGTCTCTTTACGCTTGCAGTCGCGCCATCAGCAGCAACGTCCAATTTTCAGCCAATCTCGAGTTTCGACCCGCTCGTATCGGCCAGTGCAAGTATCCTGGCATATCGTCGCCGCTTGGCATCAGCGATACGCCCGCATCAGTGAGCGCGGCTTGTCAAGTTGCGGAATCGCAGGACGAGAAGCGCCGCATAGATTGTCGTTCCGGTCGACAAGCCGATCCATATACCCGTGGCGCCAAGACAGACCTTCAAACCGAGCCAATAGCTGAGGGAAAAGCCGATCAGCCACCAACCAATGATCGCAAACAGAAGCGGCATTCGCGAGTCCTTCAGTCCGCGCAGGCCGCCTGCCGCAATGCACTGGACAGCGTCAGTGATAAACAGCGTTGCGCCGACCACGAGGAGCTCTGCAGCCAGGCTAATCGTTGCCGCCGAACCGGCCGATCTGCCCAGAAAGAGCTCGACGATCTCAAAACGCGCGGCGATCAGTGCGAGCGTTAACGATGCAGCTATCACAATACCGATCAGCATCGCTGCCAGATATGCCCGCTTGGCGCCTGCAATGTCGTTGCGGCCGGCCGCATAGCCAACGCGCACGGCTGCGGCCGTGCCAACGCCCACATAAATCATGAACAGGATCGCGGCGATCTGTACAGCGATCTGATGTGCGGCCAGTGCACTGGTGCTGATCAAGCCCGCCAGAATCGATGTGGCCCAAAATAGTCCCGACTCGATCCATGAAGCCATTGATATCGGCACACCGATTGCGATGAGCTGCCGCATTGTGCGCCAATCGAAACGCCAGAGATGTGCAAGTACATGGTAGTCACGGAACGGACGACGCAGTGCGGCGAACCACAAGCCGGCTAAAAACATGCTGCAGTTCACCAGCGTGGTCGCAAGTCCCGCCCCCAGCAGCTCCAGCCGAGGCAGTCCAAGCTTTCCGTAGGCCAGCATATAGACCAGCAAAGCATTCAGGGGAGTCGCTGATAGCGTAATCCACAAGACCGGCTGTGGTCGATTGACCGCGCCCATGAAACTGCGGATGGCCAAGAACGAAAGTGCCGGCGCGGCGCCGAATCCTAATCCGAAGAGGTATTGCTGAGCGAGCCGCGCCACATCCGGGGCTTGGCCCAACGCAAGCAGTATTTGCTCTGCTCGCAGCGCCACAGCAATAATTGGGAAAGACAGGATCATGGCCGCCCATAACCCCATGCGCAGCGCACCCCGTACCGTGGCTAAATTATTCGCGCCAAACGCCCGCGCCGCCATGGGCGTGATGGCACTTAGTAGCCCAGCGCCGAAGGCGAAGCTAATTAGATAGAACCGGCCTGCCAGCGCGGCCGCAGCAAGCGCCTCGGCGCTGATCCGACCGATCAAGGCAACATCAGTCGTCATCATCGCGATCTGCCCAACCTGCGTCAGCACCATTGGCCACGCGAGCTTCGCGATTTCACCAAGCTCGACAGCTGTAGCCGCCCGTCTCGTCAGTTCTGGGCGCAAATTCGATGTCGGCTTTGTCTCGGCTATTTTGTCCATGTCATCATGCTGCCGCTTGCCTCGGCGAGCGAAGCACTGCCTCTTTCACGAAAGCATCCACTTCCTGACGTGAACTCGTGGTCACTCCGCGATACTGGCTCAACTGCAGCCTCGTGCGGCCACAAGTTGATTGGCCCAAAATGGACCCCGGCTTGGCGCTGGGGCTTCGACCAGCGCGGCCAGGATTGTCGCATGTGATAAGTAGAGGAGAGCTTGCAGATGCCGTCTCAAACTGTTGGCCGATTACCACTCGCGCAATGGTGACGGCGCGCATCGGAGTCGAGCGAGGTCGATCAAGGAGCCGAAATCATGCGCGAGTCCCTGAGTTGATGCCAAAGGCTGGACGACCCGAACTCGGACCTGATCAAACCGATGAACTGAAGGCTCATCATCTCCTAAGCCATTCCTGCATTCCTGAGCAATCGATAGAGATTCCAACCCTTCAAGGCTCGTGCCAACTTGCGACACAGCTGGATGCTTGCTTTCATCCCAAACCGACCTGTCGGCGGATCGACAGAATGTCGTAAATAAGACGATCGGCATCGCACGTTCAGCCTGAGTGGGCGCAACGCACCACACAGTGAGTGACGATTTTCATCGGTTATGAAAACCTGCCGGGATGATCATCACGAGCTCTGAATGTTCGCGCTTGCTCGACTGGATCACAGATATCAATATGCAGTCATATCGATGAGCTGCGCGGCCTCGCTGACGGCCCGTCGAAGGCGAGCAGGGGATGGGTCTTGTCTGGGGCGAACCAGACTGGCATCTTCCCTGTCGTCAATCGCATCGTATTGGCTGAAAAGCTGGTGAACGGCATGAGCCATCGGTGCTGCTGACCAAAGTCAGCGGCTCCAATGTGCGCTGTTGACGCAAACGACTGTCTTGCCGTTGACTTCGAGCTCCTATTTCTGGGTGGGTCTAGTAGCGCTTGATGCAATTGCGGCATGCTCCATCGCGCACGACGATCTCGCACCCGTCGGCGATGCGATGCGCCAGCTTGCGGGTCGACTGCCGAGGCCACGAGAACATATTACGAAGGAAAGAGTCGGGTCCCGATCGGCAGTCTCGTGAGGCAACGCGCAGCTCGGCTCCGACAAGCAGCACGATTCCGAGCTGCGAGGGCACATGAACGCTCGAAAGCTGCATATGAAATGTGGTACTCTGGCCCCTTGGTTAGCCTACCCGGCAATTGAAAATCGATGATGTGCGCTACGTGCGTCGGGTAGCGCCGGCATTGTCTTGCTTTCATTGAATCGTTACGTGTTCACATGAGCTTTCAGCTGTCCATCCTCAAGATACTTGCCGGGCAGCCCGGCGGCCGAGCCAGTCTTGAACTCGTCAAACAGCACTTGGCGATCTTTTACACCAGCGGGCCCGAGTGGCCGGCGCGCATGAAGCGCATTGCGAGCCGCGAGCCGAACCTCGATATCTTCGGGCAAAGGCTGATCGAGCGGGAGGAAGGATATTGGATCATCACTGCGCAGGGACGAAAGATCCTCGAGAGGCTTGAGGTCCTTGACGCCGCTGAGAAGCTCGATCACTCTGTGGCGGAAGGCCAGCCCCAGGGAGAGGCCGAGAAGCAAGCGGGCGATGAGAGACTGCCGTTACCGGCTGCGCCGCCACGACCGATCGCTCGCAGGAAGCGTCCATGGCGCAAACGATTGTGGACGCGTGAGGGGCGCTCAGCGTGAGACGTACAGTTATGGGACAACCAACATCTGGAACGTGAGCGGCGAACGACTTGGTCCTGGGCCGAGAGCGACGCTGTGATGCCTTGGCCAAAGTCCGCGGTATAGGTGAACTGGTTCACGCCGGTAACCCAGCCGCCGCCACCGGGTAGATCGTCATATTCATTCGCCGGATAGTTGGTCCAAGGCGCGGAGAACTGCGAGACCGCCTTTCTTACGGTGAAGCCGGCGAACTGGATGAACGCGGAGTAGACGCCGAGCGATCCCTGTGCGATCGCTCCACTGCCCTGTCCTCCGGATACAGCTGCGTTATAGGTGGCTGCGCCTCCACCGTCGCCTATACCGGCACCCACGTAGCCACCCGATGTCCAGCTGAACACGCCTTGCAAGAAGGTGCGAACCGAACCGTGGTCGCTTGCAGTGCGCGTGTCGATATTCAAGCTCTCCCGCGACCGCCAGGTGTAGTAATTACTCAGACAGTTTCTGGCTCCCGCCACACCATTCGCTGCTGGGTCAAGTTGCTGTTGCTGTTCAAGACCAAGTCGGCGCGCAAGTAGCCACCGAGCTTGATGCATGTGTCCGTGCCGGGAATGTGGTAGAAGCCGGCGCCAGATAGCGCGCAAACCTTCACGTACTCGACCGCTTTAGCCTTAACGGGAAGATCAGCTGCTTGTGCAGCTTCCAACGCAAATAGGCCTGCCGCCGACGTCAGTACAAGCCGCTCGATCATTCGATATGGAGAGCTCAAATTTGAGACTGTCATTGCCCGATCCTCCAGGTCAGACCTTGTGCGGGCTTCGGAAACTAGTGCGGTCTGGCGAAAATGCCGCCGCCACTTTGGCCGAGACCGACGACGACATGCACGGTCGATTCGGACCTGCGCTTCTGATGTGCACGACCATCGCCTGAGACAGACACAAGACGTGCCATAAGTCGCGTTAGGCCTCGCGACAATGTTTTGTCGATCCGGTCGCGCAGCCAATCGCCGACGAGCGAGATCGACAAAGTCGTGAGAGAGATGACTAGGGAAGCGAGCACGACACAGCCGAGGATGACATGCCCTACCCAGCCGCGGAAGTGAGCGGCCAAAAGGCCAAGGGTGATGCCAAGAATCGCGCCGATCGACGTCGCCCCGAACGCAATGAGGAGGCTGATGCGGATGGACATGACCAGGCGCGCGAGCACGTCCCGGCCGAGCTCATCCGAGCCGCAGGGATGCGCAATGGTTCCACCCAGGCCAAGTGGTGCAGCGAAGCGATGATGAAGGTCAAGGCTGCATAATCACAACGAGCGCGATCGACCCGGGCGAACCAGCCCAAGGCGCTCTAGTCGCCTCACCTCGGTTGAGGTGCGTCACGGCGACCACAGGATGCGAAGACGTTATAGCCCCGACGCGAGAGAGACGGATCGTGAAGGGCAAGCCGTCCCGTACCGCCAATTTCGGTTGGCCTTCGAGTAGTGAAGAAACGAGAAGTCCCGTTTACCTTTTCTCTGATAGCAGGGCTAAGCCCGTCATGTGAGTTTCGATATTCTCCGCGATCTTTGTGTTTATGGGCAAGTCCTTTTTCGCCGCGGTCCATTCATCCCGGAACCGCGTCACCGTCTCGGACGCCGTATCGACGATCAGCTTCTCGGGAAGCCGCGCTTTCGCAGCAAGATAGCGGAGCTCGTCGAACGAGAACTCGCTCATCCGTTTGGTTCGGGCGTATTTGATCGCCGCGAAATCGTCCGCGATATAAGGAATGGTCGAGACAAAATCGTATGCGGGTGCGAGCGTAGCTGTTCTGCGGTCGGGATAGATCAGAGACCAGTTTTTTAGGTGCATGTCGGCGTTGCCGATGAGTGTATTGAACACTAGTCTGCGCACGAACTCCGCCGCTGCGTCGTCGCCCGCTTCGATGCCAATTACTGTCGCGATGGTTCGTGCGCTTGCACGTTTGTACTTCTCTTCGGGCCAGACGCCGAATACTTGCGCGAAGTCCTCGATATGAAACGGTCCGGCTTCTGTTCGGTCGAAGCGCCGGACCGCCAATGCCTGGCCCTTCAGATGACCGATGGCCTCGGGAAGTCCTTGGATCGCATCCAGATCGAGGAGCTGCACTTCCGGCACGTTCATTCCTAGCCTTGCCGCAAGCGTCATCATCGAGAATTCGTTTTCCGGCACGGCAGCATACCGCTCCGACGGAAGCTTCACGACCCACGAGCCGCCGACACCTTCTGCCGGGATGGTCAGGCCGCCGTTCTTCCCAGCGTTCTTCACCGCCGAAAATTTCAGTTGCACACCAGCGAGGGAGAACCTCAGTACGTTGCTCGGGCGCTTACTTCGAGCTTCATCGGCTTGCCTGTCTTCACTCGGGGGCAGCGCTTCGCCGTCTGCCGGACGGATCGTCAGCGCGCCAGGCAGGTCCTGACCCAAGACCCACAGCAGGAAGAACTCGCGCTTCTCGTTCACCCCTGCCTGTTCGGCAAGATAGTCACGAAGAGGGCCTTCCGGCAGCAAGTTTGCAAAGAACTGCGGCACTCGCGTGTTTGTAGGCGGAATGTCCGTCAGCAGCTTCCCAAACTGGTCCTTGAAGGAGAGGCTCAGCGTGGGTCGTTCAGCATTGTCGATGTACGTCTTGTTGAAGGCGAATAGCGTTCTGGTTCCTTGGACGAGTGTCAGGGTTCCGATTTTCTCCCCATACAGCAGAACATCGAGAACGGAAACGTCAGGCATCGTCCTCCTCCTCGTCGAGTGCGTAAGCCGGGCGCGGCGCTTCCGGCAAAGCGTGGGCGATGCGGTTGCGCAACTCTCTCAATTGCTTTGAGGCGCTCTGGATCATTGCTAGCGCGTTCGACCCCGTTGGCAGCTTCATTAACCGGTCGGTGATGCGCCGGATCGCTTCAAGTTCTGAGCTTCCGAGTTGGAAATTTGCGAGTTCGCGTAGGGCTTGGTTCAGGCCTTCCAGGCCCGGCGCATTTTGATGCAATCGATTTAGCCTGGTTACGGCTGCCTGCGCGCGGTTCAGCACGCTCGAGCGCAAGCGCGCGTCATCGGAAAGTGCAGACGAAGCGTTCCGGACGATAGCCTCGACCGCCGGCAAAAGCTTGCGCGGCACCAGAACCACTTCATGGTCGAGCGCGCGCGCGAGCTCGACAAAGCTGGAGAGCCTCAGATCGGCGCCGCCGCTTTCGATTTTGGAAATGTGACTCTGCGGTACTCCGATCCGAACGCTGAGATTGCGCTGACTCAAGCCGATGGTCTCCCGGGCCGTCCGGAGGATATGCAGAAGTTCGTCAGTAGAGTAGGCCATGATATGCCCCGGCGTATCAGATCGATCAATTGATATAGTTTTATATATCACGAACCCAAAATTGGTTGCAAGTTCGATCTGTAAAAATAGATCATCACTGGCGAACGATCTGCTATAATAGATCGACGGAGCTCGGTCAGGGCAAAAGGATTTGAACCCTGCGACCTGGCGGAAGTTTTCAGGAACCTCCTGAACCGTGTTGACGTTGTGTGCACAAATGCAATATAAAGAGGTCCAGAGAGACAGTGAGGAGTAACCGCAATGGAAGCAGCAGTACTGGAGCGCCCTAGGGCGCGGGTAAGGTCGCGCCGCGTCCGGAGCGAAACCAATATCCACATTCGTGCTACCGCACAGGTAAAGCATCTGATCGATACTGCCGCCGTTGCAGTCGGTAAGACGCTTAGCGAATTTATGCTGGATAGCGCGCGGCAACATGCCATCGATGTGCTTTTGGATCAAAGATTGTTCGTTCTCGATCCAGAGAAGCACGACGCCTTCTTGAATGCGCTTGATAATCCGCCTCCGGCCGGAACCAAGTTGAAGGCACTGATGAAGCGTAAGCCGCTTTGGCAGAAGTAATCGAACATCCGGGGAAGCGTGCGGGCATGACAGCCCCCACGCTTCTCAAGCCTACGCACGACTTCAGCCGTTTTGACTGTGGCAATGAAGCGCTGAACGATTGGCTCAAAAACCGCTCTCTCGAAAGCGAGGGCAAAACTGCTCGCACATACGTGGTGTGTGAGGACAATGTAATCATTGGCTATTACTGCATAGCATCTGGCAGCGTTGAACGGGCAGCGATCCCAAAGCCTCCGATGAAAAGGCATGGCCTGCCAAATCCAGTGCCTGTCGCCATCATAGGACGGTTGGCGCGCGACATTACCTATAAGGGTAAAGGTCTTGGCCAAGACCTGCTTCAGCACGCGCTACATCAAATCGTACACGCATCAGAAACGATCGGCATCCGCGCTATTCTGGTGCATGCCATCGATGAAAAGGCCGCCGCCTTTTGGAAGGAGGCCGAATTTATCGAGAGCCCGATCGGATCAAGAACGTTCTCTCTCCCGATAGAAACGGCAATTGACGCCATGCCCTCGTAAGGCTGCGTCATATTCAAACTGACCCATTACCTCCCATTCAGCCATTGATGAAAAGCAACGCAAGGCGCGCCCGGCCAGAATACCGAACAACCGCGATGAGCGCCACGAGTCGCGTGGCATGCGCCAAGCCTCGAGAAGGCTGGCATTGTGCAGTTCTCGACCGGCAATTTTGCGCAAGGCTTCACTGGTTCTTTCGCATCGAGCCCCACTCATAATGCGAAAAGCTTGTCGAAAGAACAGGACCGGCGCAGGTTGTGGCTACAACAGCATGTAAATCGAGATCGAGGTCGGCACGAAGCAAACTCGCTTTGCTGCACGTTCAAGCCACCTGAGCGGTATTGTTGATGAAGATTCATTGTCGAACTGATACGCACGGAAAGGAACAAGCCCGGCTGGTGAGACACGCGTCTTCAGGTTACCAGCCAGGAAACTCCAAGCCGAAGCGGACGCCTCGCGCTCCTCTTACCTCGCCATTGCGAGAACAGATCACCTTGAGACGTGAAAGATCCGACGAAGGCATGAACTTCTCTGCTATGTTGCCGAAAGAGTATGATCGTCAGCCATGCGAGCAATGAGATATCTCTGATCTCGCTGTTTCAAAGTCTCACGATAATGTTTTGTCGATCCGGTCGCGCAGCCAATCGCCGACCAGCGAAATCGACAAAGTCGTAAGCGAGATGACGAGCGAAGGGAGCACAAGGATCCAGGGAGCACGGGTCAAATAGTCACGACCATATCCGACCATATTGCCAAGAGAAGTCAGAGGCGGCTGCACACCAAGTCCAAGGAAGCTAAGGCCGCTCTCGAGCAGAATGATGTCCGGAAAGGCGAGCGTCATGGTGACGATCAAGGTCGAAGCGATGTTCGGCATGATGTGGCGCAGGTAGAGACGCCATGGACTTGCGCCAAGCTGGCGTACGGCGATCACGTAGGCTTGCTCGTTGGCACTCATCGCGAGCGCGCGGGTGACGCGGGCGTAGCGTTCCCATCCGTGGAGACCGATGAGCCCCACGAAAAGGAGCAAAGAATTGCCGAAGAAAGCAAGCACCGCGAGCGCCAAAACGAGAAAGGGCATGCTTGCCTGAAAATCGACACAGCCGAGAATGAGCTGCTCTACCCAGCCCCGGAAGTGAGCAGCCAAAAAGCCAAGCGTGATGCCAAGGATGGCGCCGATCAAGGTCGCCGCGAAAGCAATAAGGAGGCTGATGCGAATGGATATGACTAGCCGTGCCAGTACGTCCCGGCCGAGCTCATCTGAACCGAAGGGATGTGCGATGGTTCCGCCGAGGCCAAGAGGTGCAGCGAGGCGATGATGAAGGTCAAGGGCTGCATAGTCATAAGGAGCAAGGTAATCTGCAAATATCGCGACGAGAAGCATGAGAAGCAGCCAGGTCACCGCTATTCCGATCGCGCGGTCGCGCCACCACCACACCTTTCGCATCTTTGAGGAGGGCAGAACCTGGTCTGCGAAAATGCGCGACACTTATCGCCTCCCAGAGCGCAACTGGCGCAAACGTGGATCGAGCATGCCATAGAGCAGATCGATCGTGAGATTGGTGGTAATCATGGTGGCGGCCACGACGAGTAGGATGCACTGGACGACAGCCAAATCGCGACTGGCGACTGACACGACCAACAGGCTGCCAAGGCCTGGCCACGAATATACACTCTCCACGAGCACCGTTCCCGCGATGAGATTGCCGACCATGAAGCCGACGATGGTCAGCACTGCTATCGCGGCGTTGGGCAGAGCGTGACCGGTCACGACGCTGGCCCAAGGCACGCCCTTGGCGCTGGCCGCACGAATATAGGGCTGTCCAAGCACCTCGAGCATGGCGCTGCGGCTGAATCGCGCCAAAACGGCCGCGCCGCCCAGACCGAGCGTGATGACGGGCAGCACCACATGGTGCCAAGTGCCGGCGCCGCCGGAGGGGAACCAGGGGAGCTCGACTGCAAAAGCGAGTATGAACAGGAGGCCGAGCACGAAAGATGGCACAGTGAAGCCCACGACCGCAACCATCATCACCAATCGATCCCCCAGACTATCCCGCTTGAGGGCCGCGTAGATGCCGGCCGGAATGCCGATCATCAGATTGAGGATCAGCGCCGGCGCAGTCAGCATCAAGGTGACCGGAATCCGCTCGCCAACGACGGTAATCGCGGCACGTCCGTCGCGCATCGATTGGCCGAGATCGCCATGAACGACCGCGAAGAGGTATTTGACGTATTGCACCCAGAGTGGTGCATCGAGCCCCCAGGCCTTTCGGAAGGCCTCCACCGCTTCCGCCGGGGTTTCCGGCGATAACAACGCCAGGGCGGGATCGCCAGAGGCGCGCAGCACCACGAATGCGAATGTAACCACAACTCCGATGGTCAGGAACGCGCGTGCGAAGCGGACCAGAATAAAGCGCGCCATCATGTCTCCTTGTCGAGTTCGGCACCATGATCGCCAATCAGATGGCAGGCGACGCGACGCCCGTCAGGCGCGGATCTGAGCTCTGGAGCGAGCCGCGCGCAAAGCGGAAGAGCGACCGGACAGCGAGGATGAAATGCACAGCCGTCCGGTCGCGCAGCCGGATTGGGCGGATCTCCTTGAAGGATGGTGCGAGAGCGATGTCGGCCGGGCCTTGGCACCGCGGAAATGAGCGCCCGCGAATAAGGATGCAAAGGATCCAGAAGAACCGCCTCAGACGATCCTTCCTCGACGATGGTGCCGAGATACATCACAGCAATCCGATTGCTGATCAGCCGGACCACTCGCAAATCATGGCTGATGAAGATCATCGCCATGCGTCGTCGCTCCTGCAGGTCCCGCAGAAGATTGATTACTTGCGCCTGGATTGAGACGTCGAGTGCCGATACTGGCTCGTCGCAGACAAGGAGATCCGGATCGGTGGCCAGCGCACGAGCCAGGACGCCACGCTGGCGCTGGCCGCCCGAAAGCTCATGCGGAAAGCGCGCAAGGTGGTCGGTCCTGAGCCCCACATCTGTAAGAAGCGCATTGACCCGCCCCTCTCGTTCCGACTTGCTGCCAAGCCGGTGAATTTGGAGCGGCTCGGCTATTTGCGCGCCGATCGTCAGGCGGGGATCGAGCGCAGCTAGCGGATCCTGGAAAACCATTTGGATTCGCATCCTAAGGCGGCGCCATCGACTATCGCCGATAGCGGGAAAAGCTTCGCCGCCGAAGGTCACCTTGCCGGCATCCGGCCGGTCCAGGCCGATCAGGAGCCGGCCCGCAGTCGACTTGCCGCAACCGGATTCGCCAACCAGTCCGAGGGTCTCGCCGGGAGCGAGCTGCAGGGAGAGCCCATTGACCGCCTGGACTATCGCTGGAGGTTGGAAAAGGCCCTGCCGCAATCGATAATTTCGGACAAGCCCGTCTGCTTGGAGGATCTGCGGAGCAGCCCCGGTCATGCAGCCACGACCTCGCCCGCGGGCCGTTCGCTCGTGACATGCAAGCAGGCAGCCCTGTGTCTGATGTCGCCATCCAGCGAGGCGAGCTCAATTGCCCATTCATGACAGCGTCCGATCCGCCGATTGCATCGAGGGGCGAAAGGACAGCCTGGCGGAAACGCGGCTGCGTTTGGCACGACACCGGGAATGGCTAAGAGGCGTTGCCGCGGCCCATCCAGGCTTGGAAGAGCCGCAAGAAGACCCTTCGTATATGGGTGGGCAGGTCGGTCGAAGAGACTGTCGGCGGGCACTTCTTCGACGATGTGCCCCCCGTAAAGGACCATGACACGTTCGCAGATCTCGCTGACGACACCGAGATCATGCGAGATTAGGACCAGCGCCATGCCCGTCTCGCGCTGGATTTGCCGCAGAAGCTCAAGGATCTGCGCTTGAATTGTGACATCCAGGGCGGTGGTAGGCTCATCAGCGATCAAGATGTCGGGCTGTCCTGCAAGTGCCATGGCGATCATGACGCGCTGGTTTTGCCCCCCGGAGAATTCGTGGGGATAGGCGCCAAGCCGGCGCGCTGCATCGGGGATGCCGACCTGGTCGAGCAGACGTCGCGCTTCGGCCTGCGCCGTGCGGTGATCCATGCCACGATGAAGCCGCAAGGACTCGATGATCTGATCGCCCACCCTGTGCACGGGATTAAGCGCGCTCGCCGGGTCCTGGAAGATCATGGCGATCTGCCCGCCCCGCACCTTGTCCAGGCGAGAGGCTGGTGCATGGAGCAGTTCCTCTCCAGCCAGGCGTACGCTACCCGTTACTTTAGCGCGCTGCGTCAACAGTCCAAGCGCAGCAAGCCATGTCACCGATTTGCCGCAACCGCTTTCACCGACCATGCCCAGCGACTCGCCGCGCGCGAGCGTGAGATTGATTCCGCGCAGCGTCGGCACACCGTCGAACGCGACACATAAACCTGCGATATGAAGAAGCGCTTCCCTGCGAGGCCCCTGCTCTTCCCTCATCAGAGAGGCCGCATCCGCTTTAAGCCGATTCAAGGTGTGCGTCATCGCGATTCTGTCCGGATCAGAGCTCTGTTGAATGGGCCGAAATTGAGGTCGAGCGTCAGTCCCGGCAGCCATGGCACATCGCGGCGCTTGCCATAGAACTGACCTGAGACGTGCAGGATCACGCAAGGGGGATCGACCTCGTTGATGATCTCGAGCATGCGGCGGATAATCGGCCGGCGCTGTTCGCTCTGCACGGTGTCCAGGAGCTTGGCGCCGAGCGCAAAATATTCCTCGTTCCTCCAGACTCCGATCGATCTTGGCAGGGTGCCGCTGGGTCCGAATTCACGCCAGGGATGACCAAGATGATCCAGAAACAGCGCCGTATTTGACGTATCGAAGATGGCACGCACCGGCTGGCGCTGAACTTGCGCGAAGTTTTCCATCATCTGGATCTTGACGTTCAGGCCAACCGCACGCCACATCTCGATCATGATCTGCGCGCCAGAGACCTGATTGGGGTAATAATTGTTGAGCAGACGATAGGTGATCTGCTCTCCCTTGTAGCCAGCATCAGCCAGCAACTCCTTGGCTTTGCCGGGATCATAGGCGAGCGAGGGGAATTCGTGGATGTAGCCTTCCCCGTAGCTCGGGAGCTGATAGCCGTTCGGAATGGGGACCCGGTTCTCCCACAAGCTTTGCACGATCAGCTTGCGATCGAGCGCAAGGCTCATCGCACGGCGAACACGCACATCCTTCAGAATGGGATCAGTCTGATCGAGGGCGAGCGAGCGGATATTCTGCACGGCACCACCCACGATCTCGAGATCAGCGCGCTTCTGGATGCCCGCGAACTGGTCGGGCGGAATGTCAGTGGCAATGTCGAGCTCGCTGGCGAGCAGGCCGTTCACGCGCGCGGAAAGCTCGGGAATGATACGGTATTCGATGCCATCGAATGGCGGCCGCCCGCCCCAATACGCATCGTGGGCGCTCAATGAGACACGAATATCAAGCTTGTGATCGACGAGCTTATAGGGACCGCTTCCGACAGGGGCAGTGGTCCAGCGCTCCCACGAGCCCGCTGCCAGGAACGCGCGCTGGCTCACGATCTCAGATCCCCAAGCAGCCAGACGCTGCTCGAGGAGGGCGTCGCTACCCTTTGCATGCACAATGACAGTGTAAGGATCGACGATTTCGACCTTCTCGAGCCGATCAAGCGACTGAAGCGCCTCGGACATGCCGCTGCGTCCAGGTCCCAGCAGATGGTCAGGACCAAGGCTAAAGGCAACATCTTCAGCCGTCAAAGGCGCCCCATCGTGGAAAACGACTTCCTTGCGCAAGAACAGCCGCACCGACTGCGCGTTGATCCGCTCCCAACGCTCGGCCAAGCCCGGCCGTAGCGTCATGTCGTGAGCATGCTCTACTCTGATCAGCGTATCAAAAAGCTGCGGCACGACCCGACGAATGGCAGTATCGGTCGCGATAACCGGGTCGAACGATCGCGGAAATCCGGACATGCCGACTTTGAGGCGGCGACGCGGCAATGTCTTAGGCTCACTCTCCACAGCGCCGGCGCCTGTGCTGGCTACCACGCTTGCGGCAAGGCTACCTGCGATGGCTTGCCGTCGCGTCAGATCGATACGGGTCATCACCGCCTCCGCTTCCACGTTCATTGATGCGAATGCCAGCCCGCGATTTGTTCGACCGGCACAGACTCTCGATTCCCGAAATCGAGCGCTTGTGTTGCTCAATTTCGCGATTGTGCGCGAGCTTAAAAGCCTGAACTGCTACGCCAGAATGACACACATCGAATAAGTCGATGTGTGCTTGCAACTATGCGATGATCGGCAGGCCGATGATGAGGAGGGGCTGAGACGCAAACTATTCGTGCGAGCGCCCAACAGAGCCGCACGAAAAGCGCTACGGTTATCGTAATCTTCGATGATTATATCCAAAGCCGCGATCACCTGGCTCGTCTGGCCGTTCGAGTTCGGATAGATCCCCATTCGCTCATTCGAACGCGTAGGATATTGTGTCTTGTCTCTCGTTTCAGAACGGCTCAAGGTCGTCCGTCCCTCTCAAACCAAGGTCATGACGGCTCCCGCTGCCGAGCTGCGAGATCAGGGAACCGATGTGATCACGCTCAGTCAAGGCGAGCCGGATTTCGATCCGCCGTCCGTCATCTGTGAAACTGGCATCCGGGCCATCCGTGCCGGGCAGACGAAGTACACGGCGGTCGCCGGAACAAGCAATTGCGGGCAGCAATTGGCGAGAGCCTCCGTCGCGATCATGGCCTCAACTGCGGTATCGACCAGATCACGGTCGGCTGCGGCGCCAAGCAGGTTGTGTTCAACGCTCTATTTGCCAGCCTCGATCCGGGCGATGAGGTTGTGATCCCGACGCCATGCTGGGTCTCCTACCCCGACATGGTGGCGCTTGCGGGCGGCAAGCCGGTGCTCGTGGCCTGCAGTGAACGCGATGGCTTCAAGCTGCGCCCCGAAGCACTAGAAAAAGTGATCACGCCGCGCACCAAATGGTTGATGTTGAATTCGCCATGCAATCCGACCGGTGCGGTCTACAGCCGAAGTGATTTGCTCGCGCTCGCGGCGGTATTGCGCAAGCATGCCCAGGTGCATGTGCTATCCGACGACATCTATGAAAAGCTCACCTATGACGCCGACTTTGCAACAATGGCCGCAGTCGCGCCGGACCTGTGCGAGCGTACCTTAACGGTCAACGGGGTGTCCAAGGCAGACGCGATGACCGGCTGGCGCGTCGGCTACGGGGCCGGGCCTTTGGCGCTGATCAAGGCCATGAACCTCATCCAGGGCCAGACCTCTTCGCACACCAGCTCGGTTTCTCAATATGCCGCGCTCGAAGCGCTGTCAGGGAGACGGGACCATATCAAGGAGTTCGCGCGCGCATTTCTAGAGCGACGCGATCTTGTGATCGCCAAGCTGAACCAGGCCAAGGGGCTCGCTTGCCGCGTCCCGGACGGTGCCTTTTATGTTTTCCCCTCCTGCGCGGGGGTCATTGGCAAGCGCACACCCGACGGCAAGATGTTAGATACCGACAGTGATTTTGCCATGTATCTGCTTAACGCCTTCGCCGTGGCTGTCGTTCCTGGCAGCGGCTTCATGGCTTCGCCCTATATCCGCATCTCCTATGCTTCCTCGCTCCAGGACCTCACGCGCGCCTGCGACCGGATCATCGCCGCCTGCGCGAGCCTTTCCTAAAAGGATTTTCCGATGTCCCCTGCCAAACGCCTTCGTGCCTGCATGGCCGAGACTGGCCTTGTCCACGTCATGGCCGCCCACAGCCCATTCTCAGCGATGCTCGCTGAAGAAGCCGGATTTGACGGAGTGTGGGCGTCCGGCTTCGAGCTGTCTGCGCTTTATGGGCTACCGGATATGAGCCTGATCTCAATGACACAGCATCTTGACATGCTGCGGGCGATCGCCGGGCGCACGAGGCTTCCGATCGTCGCGGACATTGATACAGGCTATGGCAATGCGATCAACGTCATGCACGCTATCACGGAATATGAGCGGGCCGGCGCTAGTGCCGTTGTCATCGAGGACAAGACTTTTCCAAAAGTAACGAGCCTTGCTGCCGAGGGCCGCCAGGACCTGTTGCGCATTGAAGAATTCCACGGCGAAGTGGAGGCCCTGCATCGGGCACATGCTTATATGGAAGCTGGCGCGGACATGATCCTGATCCATTCGAAAAGCCAGACTCCTTGCGAG
This sequence comes from Bradyrhizobium sp. 138, assembly GCF_023074075.1. Taxonomy (GTDB): domain Bacteria; phylum Pseudomonadota; class Alphaproteobacteria; order Rhizobiales; family Xanthobacteraceae; genus Bradyrhizobium. The sequence continues at coordinate 60,868 of NZ_JADPKT010000017.1, forward strand.
ATCGAAAGCTTTGCGCGCGCCTGGACCGGAACGCTGCCGCTGGTGATCGTGCCGAACGCCTACCCTGACCTCGATGCCGAACGGGTCAAAATGCTTGGCAACATCCGCATGATGATTTATGGCAATTGCGGCATTCGTGCTGCTGCAACCGCGATGCAGGACACCTTCCGCCGGATCATCGCTGACGGCGGCGTCCAGAATGTCCACAAGGATATCCTGCCGGTGGATGAGATCTTCAGAATCCAGAAGATGGAAGAGGTCAAGGCGGCTGAAGCTCGCTTCCTTCGCTGAACGCCGAATTGATACCTGCCAGCGAGATTTTGAGACGGCACTCAGCAGCGAGCTCTGATTCGGGCGCAATCCTGAACCCTCTTAAGACGTCTCGGGCCTGTCATCTCGACGGCCCTCGATGTCGATCGCGACATCAGCAGTCATCCCCCTTGCCGGCACCTGGAGATCACCTCCTAGAAAGCCGTCGACAGCAATCGAAGTCGCCGAGCCAGACCGCCCAAATCCTCGAAAGGCAGATTTTGTGCGCGAGATATCACTTATAAGCGGCAATCCGGCTATAGACATCTAATAATGTGATGGAGCTTCTGGCAATGGCCCGCCGTGACAATCAGCGGAGAGCCCAGAAGCTACCGGAGCAGAAGATGGCTGCCGAACACAATGAAGTGCCCCTCAATGCTATCCGGGTCTTTGTGACCATTGCGCGCGAGGGGAGCGTCACGCGTGCGGCGAGCACATTGGGAACGACACAGAGCTCGGTCAGCCGCTATTTGGCTGTGTTACAGGACTACTTTGGCACGGATCTTGTTCAACGGCGGGGCCGACGCAGCGAATTGACAGAATTTGGAAGGCTCTTTGCGAACGCCGTGGCCGAACCGCTTGACACTGTGTGTTTCACCGCGAAGAGAATGCGGCGCAGGAACCGAACGGACGCCAATCGAATCGTAGTCCACACCTCTCTTTCCACCTTCGCCTATTCCTTCCTGATACCCAATCTGCAGGCGTTCTCTGCCGAGATGGGCGGCGTTGTCGTCGACGTGATCAGCTCATTATCTCCACCGAGATCCTCGGACAATTTCGACATCCTGCTTACCCGCGATCTTTGTGTCGCTGAACCTGCCGACGATTGGGCGATCTACAATGAGATGCTCGTATGCGTAGGCGCTCCAAATCACGTCATGGGAAAAACGCTCTCCACTGCCCGCTCAATGCCGATTCTGAATATCACATCGCGGCCCGACATACTGCCCACCTGGCTCAGAGCCATGAACCTGACCGCGAAGGACATCAAGTCGGGGGCGCGATACGATCATAATTACCTTGCTTTGCCGGCTGTCATAACCGGCAAATGCCTGCTGGTGGCGCCCGAAATCATTGTCAGCGATCTCGTGCGTACAGGAGCGCTCCATGTCGTGCCGGGATCGCGTACTTCAAGCGGCATGCAGTATCGGGCGTATGCGGTGGACCGCAGTGACAACCCAGAAGTTGCTCGCGCCTTTTGCCGATGGGTCGCGCGGCTCTGTAAGAAGGCCGCGATTCCGGAAGCCGCCTAATCGCGTATTTTGCGTGATGGCAGACGTTTGATCGATCTTTGGAATCTTAGCATGTCCATTTGCACATGCAGACTGTTCCGATCGCCGGCGAGCTCGCCGTTCAGCTAGCACCGCGGCCAGCCCGCGAGTGAAGACGTTAGTCGCGCCCTGCCAAAACCCTTCTCTCGCGTCAATCGGCCGACTACGATGATTTTGTAAGATACGGGCTAGCCGATCAGCCAAAGCTCAGGTCAGGTCGTCCTCTCCTTTACGCTTGCGACGGAGCAAGGCGCGATAGCCGCCTCGCACCAGATGCAGCCCGGTCTTGACCAGGCGGATGGTCCGGCTGCGCAGATCGTGCGTTTTCCAGCCGCGATCGGGAATGCGATGCTTGCCTAACAAGCCTTGCGCGATTTCGCGATAGCTGTGTCCTGCCAAAGACCCGTCGACTGCACGCAAGGCGAGGATGAGCCGACGACGGGTGACGGTTGGCAGCGTCAGAGGCGGTGGTCCGATGGGGCGCCGTTCGAGGGCCAGCCAAAACCGATGAGCTGCCCGCAAACGAACCTCGAAACTGCCGTCGAACAGCAGGTCGACGGCAAGCGATGAGCCGCTCGGTGGAAGTTCTGTTAGCCACAGGCGATGCTTCGCTCCTCCGAGCGCCACGATGGCATGCCATCCATCCGGTGCATGGCGAAGCTCGCTACCCGCCAGTCTGCTGAAATCCAGATCGTACCACGCTGCTGGGCGGACAGCCGCGCGCACGGGCAGCACGGTCGCCAGCACTTCGGGCGCCCAGAAAATGGCTTGTTGGTCGAAGGCCTTTTCGGGATCAGCTGCGAAAAGACAATCCCCACTGGTGTCGGAAATGATCGGCCATCGCGCCGGATCGTTCGCTCATCGCCAGGGCCATATAGTCCCGCTGGTACTCGCCGTTGCGGCGCAGCCACTCCCAGGCTATGTCCACAGCTTCGGCATTCTTAGCGTCAGGATAGGCTTTCTCTGATCTCCAGTCAGCACCTGGCATCGCACCACTTCCCCGTATGTTCATAATGCACACGCAAGGAATTGCAGCCCGACGAATGTGACTATTTCTGGTTGCACGAATGCAAGTACTTCGCGGTTGACGCAGTTACGCGATGGGACGATCTAGTTTTGCGATCGGTCATCACCAGAGGTGACGTCCGTTTCGGACGCACTTATTCCTCACTCTTCGCCCAACCGCGCTGCAGGAGATGCCGAAAGCCGTGAGCCGCCGCCCACTTGGCGCGAGCCAGATGGCTTTCAAAAGTGCGGCGGGCGCGATCCGGATCGAGGGTGGCATCAATACCAAGCACAATGCGCGCAACGTCCTGCCAATCAGCGTTATCGGCCTCGGCATCCAGCAGACGCATATACGTGACGGCATGTTGCTCGTCATATGGCGTGAGCTGCGGCGCGTTAGGCGCGAAATCTGCGATCTTGGGATCAGACGGCACGGCCTGAAAGTCCTACCAGATTGAGAAGCCTCGATTTTCGGGACGGTAGCCGTATTCAGAACCTGTTCGTAGAGAGCCGATTGTCGCGGCCTGCAGGAGCATTCTTGCCAAAGTCAATGAATACCTAGCAGCGGCGACTGCCGTCGTTCCCTTCAATTCGTTCGCTCCGACCATCGTCCGAATGCATTTGATCGCAGTCCGTTCCGCTCGATCAGCAGAACTGTCGTCCAGCCTTTCGAATCAAGAGGCCGAAATGGGACGCAGCTCGTCGTAGCTCATCAGCACAGGCTGATCCGGCGCGCCTTCTGAAATCCAGTACCGCTCCTTCCTTCGGATTACGCGCGAACTCTGCTCATCTGCATTTTGGGCGAACGTACCGCAATAGTATGGTTATAGCCAGTGGTTTGATGGCCGTCGGAATGGCTGCTTTGGCGCATGAAAGCTCGTGCGCTTGTCGCCTGGAATGTGCGCCGGATCCGCGTAGATCGCGGTGTTTCGCAAGAGCGATTGGCATACGATGCCAGGATCGACCGCTCCTATATGGGCGGTATCGAGCAGCAATCGGAGAACCCGACAATCGATCTGCTCGACCGTATCGCGGAAACGCTTGGGGTTCATTTGTCTGAATTCTTTCTCCAGCCCCCCAAAGGGGCGACGGCTCCCAAGCCGTTGCGTAAGGGTCGAAAGCCCGTACCCCCACGTAGCAGAAAGAAATAACACTCCTCACGCACGAGCTTTGTACCTGCTGCCAAGCCGCTCACATCAATTTCGCGACTGCCGCAAACTCACCGGGGCGGACAATGGACCCACCGATGTCACCGATTGAGGAGTTCAGGTTGTCCTTGTGTATCCTGATGTGCTCCACCATGTTCTCGCTGCCGTAGTCGGTGAACGCCATTATGTCGTGGTCGCCGAGACCGAAGACCAGATGAGGCCGTCCTCCAGATGAGGCCGGCCTCGGGGTCCATTCTAAAAGCGAAGTCTGGCACCCAGTCCTCGTCTTCGTAGAGACCCGCTTCCGGCCGAGATCGATGGTCGGCCAGCGTGTCGCTGCCGCCCTCCCGGTAACCCTCACACCAGTGATAGAATGTGGCGGTGGGATACCAAGCCTGTCCGCCTGGCCAGACATGCGATTGCTCCACCAGCTAGATGATTCGGTTTTACTCGGGCGCAGGAGATCTCGTGCCTCGTTCTCCCCATCACCATTCACGTTTTTTGAGCGACCGCTTCTCCAGCGTAAAGTCGGCCATCATTTCTTTCAGCGCCGTCGCGTCTCACGACGCAGATGCTTCACCGTGCCAGAAGTTGCCACACACGCCGTATCGCCGCCAGGCGATGTCTATCGGTTCCGAGGAAGTCCTTGGACCCGCCACGTACATTGAGGCGGCAATGCCTGGGCTGGCTGAGCTCTAAAGATACCCTCGTCGCCCTGCAGTCCTTCCTGGACGATAGCATCTTCTCTTCCGACGGATATTCCGGCGTGTTCTGGCGCCGAATGTCTTTTGGTACTCGTTCTGCTGGCACTTGCCCCGGTCCGGATTTCTGTTTCATCGATGCTTCTGGCGGCTACGATGAACCAGAAATCTCTCATCGGCGAAACTGTCAATTTGTCTCAGACGCTGTGACGGCGAGGCCTGATGAACCAGGGCCTCGCTTCTCGAAAACGCTGATCAGTCCTCAATTCCTGGCGCCGTACAATTCGAGTCGCCTATACAGAAAATCGGGTCGCAGAAGCCTTCCAAGGGCATCTCATCGCATTGAGGGTAGTGTGTATTGGCTACCCGCCCGTTGGTGGCGACCGGTTGCGCGGCAACCTCATGGACGAAAGTGGGTACCGCCGCTGCAAACGCCACGGCGCTCGCGGTTAGAAAAGCCAATTTTTTCATTCGAGAGCCGCTCCCTTAGATTTGCCCCAGCCGCCCTCGACCTGTCCTATATGACGGCCCCACGAGCTGTAAAATGGATGCTTTTGATGGGATGCATCTACACTATGGATGAGTATCGCGCGGAGCACCCCGACGGCTGGCTACAGCCGATTCTGCACCCTCTATTGGAGTGGAGCGAGATGATCGCGCCGAGTACGCCAGGCGCATGGGCCTGGAGAGAAGCTGTTCGTGGCTTCGCGGGCGACAAGGTGCCGGTGTTCGACTCCCGCGGCCGGCGCGCAGCGACTGGCCCCTGTCTTCATCGCCTGCTGGAGTATCCAACCGCACGTTTGCCGCGGCGCGCTGGTCGCAAGCGGTGGCTGACTGGATTGCGATGCACGCCAATGCTTGGCGGGCGATCGGCGGCGGCCGAAGGCGATCAGCTGGCACACTCTGAGATCCGGCGTAACCGCCATCTGTCGATATGAGCTCGCCGACCTAACGAGGAGCTGGCCAAGATTAAGCCACCTCTATCCTGCCTATGCGTCCGCGCAAGCCGCGCGATAAGCCGAAGGTGGAGTGGCGGTGCAAACCATCCCTTGGTTTTACCGGCAGACTGCGGAACTTGACAGACTCAATGGTAACCGGCATGAGCAGCCACGTAGGCAGTTGTTAGCCAGCGCGGGCGTAGCGGATCGGCATCCAATACTGGCGCATGGCCTCGACGGCCGCCGGGATA
>NZ_JADPKT010000022.1 GCF_023074075.1 Bradyrhizobium sp. 138
CGCCCGCCATATTCGAAAGTGTACTGTGCTTGAGCAGCTGTACTCGCCAAAAGGAATGCGGCCGCGGCCAACAGCTTCCTCATTTCCATCTCCTGAGCAGATAGTCCCCGGACCGACGCTTACGCCCCGGCTCGATCGCAAAAAGTGATCTAGATCACTGTTCTCGGTATGAGTCGTGCTCGCGCCGACCTTGGTTCAATAACGCCGAACTCGGCCTGGAGTTGGGCGGGGCGCCCTCCGCGCCTGATCAGCGAAAATCAGCGGCCCGTCTACTTCCGCGGACAACCCGCGTTGGCCGCCTGTTGGGCGCGGCCAAGCGCTGCGTCGTTCGCTCTATGGGCATGAACATCGACCGAACCAACGAGGCAGGCTTTTGCGCCGCTGATCGCGAACACGGAGAGCTCCTGGAGCTCCTTCTCATCCTCGCCGACCTTTCGCCAGGTGCGGATCACCGCGGCCCTCGGTACGCCGGCACGCATGATCCATTGCACCTTTTCGCCAAACGATTTGCGGGCGCCGCGCCATTGCGCAGTCGGCCCGGACAACTTCTCGATTGCGCTCCGAGGCGCAATCGTGACCGATACGATGTTGCCTTCGTCGGCAAAGCTCACCACGTAGCCGGCCGGACCCGGGCAGGTCCACAGACCAAGCTCGTCCGTCGACTCGTCCTTGCAGGCCGGTCCGGTCGCGGGTGTGAACTTCGACTGTGCGAGCGCACCGTGGACCCCGCTGATCCCGAGCACAATTGCGACCGCAAATTCCCTTCGCATGTCAGTCGAACCAGGCGGCGTAGATCTTCTTGTAGCTGCCGTCTTCCATGGAAATGTGCAGCCATTGGTCCACGAAGGCCTTCAGCGCCATGTCGCGCTGGAGCCAATAGGCCTTCTCGGAGAAGTCGAACGGTTTCTCGGGATGCACCGCGCAGAGCACGCCGGCGTGCTGCTTCTGCTGATAGCGCGTCTCGGAGGCGTCCGTCATCATCAGATCGGCATTGCCCTTGGCGATCTCCTCGAAGATCACCGTGTTGTCGGGGAAGACGGTGATGTCGGCATCCCTGATGTTGGCGCGCGCGAAGCGCTCATTGGTGCCGCCGGGATTGACGATGATTCGGGTGCCCTTCTTGTCGATATCGGCGATGCTCTGGTACTTGCCGACGTCGGCGCAGCGGGCGATCGGCGTCTTGCCCTCGCGCATGATCGGCATCGAGAAGAAACCCTTCTTCTGCCGGTCGAGCGTGACCGAGACGCCGCCCATCGCCATGTCGAACTGGTCGGCCTCGAAATCCTTCATCAGCTTCGGCCAAGCCGTCGGGACGAATTCGACCTTGACCCCCAGCGCCTTGCCGAGCGCTTGCGCCATGTCGACATCAAAGCCGCTGAACTGCTGCGTCGCCTTGTCCAGATAGGTGAAGGGCTTGTAGTCGCCGGTCATGCCGACGCGTAACGTGCCGCGCTTGACGATCTCGTCGAGCCGCGAGGGCGCCTGCTGCGCGTGAGCCGAGACATTCACCAGCAACGCCACGGCCAAAGCCGTCAAGATTCGAACGATCATCTCTTTTCCACCCATGCTCGAGCTGTCATTGTGCAGCTCTTGAGGTGTGGATTTAGACCAGATGCCCGTCGCAGGCGAGGCAGAATTGAAGGAATTCAGAGGTGACGATCTCGATATACGAGGCCTCGGCTGGCCTCTTCGTGCCTTACTTGCGCAACCTGTCCGCTTTGCTCGACAAGGGCGTTGCCTATGCCGAGGCCCGCAAGTTCAACCCGACGGTCCTGCTCGGCATGCGAATGGCGCCGAACATGTACGATCTGGCGCAGCAGGTCGGCGAGGCCTGCCGTCATGCCACCGTTGCGCCGGCCTTGCTGGCGCAGCGCGAGCCCGTGGCGCTACCGGCCCTGGAGCACGACATGGCCGGGCTTCAGGCGCGCATCGCGACGTCCATCGAGTTCATCGAAAGCCTTCCACGCGCCGAGATCGACGCGGCGGCGGAAAGGAATGTCTTCTTCAGGCTGAAGAATGGGACCGAGCTGCCCTTCACCGGGCGGACGCTGCTGCTGACGTTCAGCGTTCCGCAGTTCTTCTTTCACGTCACGACGGCCTACGACCTGTTGCGGCACGCCGGCGTCGAACTCGTGAAGAAGGATTATCTCGGGAGGAAGTAGTTGGAGGGCGCGGTCTTTCACCTCTCCCTTCGGGAGAGGTGAAAGACCTCCGGCCGGAGCCTTAGGCTTCGCCCTTGCGCTCGTAGTCGGCGAGCGAGCTGCGGCCGGCGATCTCGCTGCGCAGCTCTTCGAAGCGCCGATGCGCCTCGTGCTCCTGTGCGTCGACGAAATGCACCGCGGCCTCGCTCGTCATGGGGCCGCTGACCACGGGCGCGGATTGCTCGCCGATGGTCTCATGGACGTAGAACTGGTCGTCGTCGCCGCGATGGACCGTCCATTTGAGACGAATCGCCACCATCGGCCCGGGCCCGACCTTGCTGTAGCCGTCGGCATCGCTGTGCTCCGGCACCAGCGGTTGCTCCTCGACGACCGGATGCTCTTCGACTAACGGATGCTCTTCTACCGCCGGATACTCGTCCACGACCCGATGCTCGTCGGAACCCGCGTGCTCGCGCTCTCCGGCAACCATGATCTCGGTCTCGGTCTTGCGAATGACGAGAACGGGCTCGGGGTTCTCCAGGATGCTGGCGATGGTCGCCAGCGTGTGGTCGGTTGGATCGATCTCTGACAAGGGTTCATCCTCCAGCTCGGCACGACCGGCTCGTAATGTCCCGCTGCCGCCGCGCTTCCGCCTCCATTACGCGCGTTTGATTAAGGCTGAGTTGGGGCCCGATCTGCACCAAAATGGGACGTATTCTGGCCTTCCGAAGGCGGGCGCTTCTGTCGCCCGCCCGGAGCTTCGGCTCAGCCCAGCACATCCTGGTTGATGACGTTCTGGCGGATGGGATCGCCGTCCAGGACACTGAGAATGTTGCGGGCGGTCTGCTCGCTCATGCGCTGGACCGCCTCGACCGTGACGCCGGCAACGTGCGGGGCAATGATGACGTTGGGCAATGCGAACAGCGCATTGCCGATCGGCGGCGGCTCCACTTCGAAGACGTCGATGCCGGCGCCGGCGAGCTTGCCGGAGACCAGGGCGTCGTAGAGCGCGGCTTCCTTGACGATGCCGCCGCGCGCCGTGTTGATGAGATAGGATCTCGGCTTCATCCGGTCGATCCGTGCCGCATCGAACAGCCCGATCGTCTCCGGCGTCTTCGGGCAGTGGATGGTGACGAAATCGGCGTGAGCCAATGCGGCATCGAGATCGGTGACGGGCTCGCAACCGGCAGCCTTGATCTCAGAGGCAGGCTTGTAGGGATCGTAGACCTGCACGTTCATTTCCATCGCGAGGCACCGCTTGGCGGTACGGCTGCCGATGCGGCCGAAGCCGATGACCAGCAGTGTCTTGCCGTAGAGATCGAACGGCAGCATGCCGAGCCGGTCGGCCCATTTGCCGTCCTTGACACAGGCGTGCAGCTCCTGCGCTCGCTTGGCGAGCGTCAGCATCATGAACAGGGCCGCTTCCGCGACCGAAGGCGAGTTCGCGCTGCCCGCAACCATCAGCGGCACCTTGCGGCAGGAGAGGGCGGGCACGTCGACGGCATCGTAGCCGACACCGATGCGGGTCACTACCTGCATGCCGCGGGACGCCTCGAGCTCGGTCTCGCCGAAAGCGGTGGCGCCGAGCGCCACGCCATGGACCGGCGCGTGGCTCTTCAGCAAGGCCTCGAAATCCCCGGCGGAGATCAGGTTCGGAAATTCGACGAGCTCGATATCGTCGCGCTGGGTGAGGAGGGCGCGCGCCCCTTGCGACAAAGTTTGCGTAACGAAAATCTTCTTCTTGTTGGTCGCCATCGTCCCCTGCCTGCGCGAGTTTCTTGGACCGGCGTCACAACACGACGCCGGTCGCCTCGTTTAGCAGGTGCATATTGTTGAGGTCCATCGCCAAACGCATGGGTGCCCCGTCCTTGGCGCCGGCATTGGGATTGACGCGGCCGCAAACCGGCGTGCCGTCGAGCCCGAAATAGACCAGCGTCTCCATTCCCATCGGCTCGGTGACGTCGAGCACGGTGTCGAAGCTCTCGACGCCCGGCTCGAGATGCGCATGCGACTCGGTGAGATGCTCGGGCCGGAGGCCGAGCAGCAGCTTGTCGGTGCGCGGCAGCGCATTGTAGCGCGCGGCACGGGCCGGCGGCAGCGCAAAGGCAATGCGGTCGGTGAGGCGGATCTGGAGCGTGCCGCCGACATCCTCGAGACGGCAGGGGATGAAGTTCATCGCGGGCGAGCCGATGAAGCCGGCGACGAAGCGCGTGGCCGGCTTGTGGTAGAGCTCGTTCGGCGTGCCGATCTGCTCGATGCGGCCCTTGTTCATCACCACGACGCGGTCGGCCAGCGTCATCGCCTCGACCTGGTCGTGGGTGACGTAGACGGTGGTGGTGCGCACCTTCTGGTGCACCTTCTTGATCTCGATCCGCATCTGCACGCGGAGTTTCGCGTCGAGATTGGACAGCGGCTCGTCGAACAGGAAGACCTTTGGATTGCGCACGATGGCCCGGCCCATGGCGACGCGCTGGCGCTGGCCGCCGGAGAGCTGCTTCGGCTTGCGGTCGATCAGATCCGTGATGTCGAGGAGGCGCGCAGCTTCCGTCACCCGCGCCTTGATCTCGGCCTTGGGATAGTGCTTCAGGCGCAGCCCGAATGACATGTTCTCCGCGACCGTCATGTGCGGGTAGAGCGCGTAATTCTGGAACACCATCGCGATGTCGCGGTCCTTCGGCGGCACGTCGTTGACGACGTCGCCGCCGATCATGATGTCGCCGTCGCTGATGTCCTCGAGGCCTGCGATCATGCGCAGCGTCGTCGACTTGCCGCAGCCCGAAGGTCCCACCAGCACGATGAACTCATGGTCTGCGATGTCGAGGTCGATGCCGCGCACGGCTTCGACATCGTCGTAACGCTTAACTACCTTCCGCAAAGCAACGTCAGCCATGAGCTATCAACCCTTTGTCGCGCCAGCGGTCAGGCCGGCAATGTAGTAGTCCATCAGGAAGGCGTAGATGATGAGCGGCGGCGCAGCGCCGAGCAGCGCGCCGGTCATGATCTGTCCCCAGTTGAACACGTCACCCTTGATCAGCGTGGTGGTGATGCCGACCGGCAAGACGAGCTGGTCGATCGACGTCGTGAACACCAGCGGATAGAGGAACTGCGCCCAGGACACCGTGAAGGCGAAGATCGTCGCCGCGATCAGCCCGGGCAGCGCGACGGGGATGAAGATCCGTGTCAAGGTCTGCAGCCAGGAGGCGCCGTCGATGAGAGCGGCCTCGTCCAGCTCCTTCGGGATCGAGGCGAAATAGCCGATCATGATCCAGGTGCAGAACGGCACGGTCAGCATCGGATAGACGAACAGCAGCACGTACCATCTATTGAGCAGCGTGATGCCAGTGATGTCCTGGACGGCCGCGAGCATCTTGAACAGCGGAATGAACAGCAGGCTGTCCGGAATCAGGTAGGTGAGAAACACGCCGGTGGCGAGCGTCGTCGAGCCCCAGAACTTCATCCGTGCCAGCGCAAAGGCCGACGGGATGCTGATCAGCATGGTGATGATCACGACCACGATCGAGACCATCGACGAATTCCAGAAAAACCGCAGGAACTGGTTCGAGGTCAAAAGCTCGACATAGTTCGACAGCGTGGGGTGGAACACCCACCAGGGATTGGTCGCTGCCGAGATCTCCGCGCTGCTCTTGAGCGACGTGATCAGCATGTAGAGCGGCGGCGTAAGCGAGAAGATCGCGAACAGCACGAGGAAGAAGTAGGACCAGCGCAGCGCCCAGGCGCGGTCGCGGCTCATGCTGCCATATTTGACCTTGCGCGTCGGTCCTGCCTTGTCGATTGCGAGCGTGCTCATCAGGCTTCGTTCCCGCGTTTGGAGACATCGCGTAGGATGAAGATCGCCGCTACGGCGAGGATCGGGACCATGAACAGCGAGACGCTAGCGCCGAGCGGAATGTCGCTGCCCTCGATGCCGACCTTGAAGGCCCAGGTCGCAAAGATGTGAGTTCGATCCAGCGGACCGCCCGACGTCAGGATCCGGACGATATCGAAATTGGCGAAGGTGACGATGAGCGAGAACAGGGTGGTGATGGCGATGATATTGCGCATCATCGGAAGGGTAATGAACCAGATCTTCTGCCACCAATTGGCACCGTCGATCGCGGCCGCCTCGTAGAGCTGGTCCGGCACCGATTTCAGCGCCGCCAGGTACATGATCATGAAGAACGGCGCGCCGTACCAGACGTTGACGAGAATGACGGAAAAACGCGCCCACAAGGTATCGCCGAGCCAGTTGATGGGGCCGATGCCGAAGAAGGAGAGCGTGTAGTTGAAGGCGCTGTAGGACGGATCGAACAGCCACAGCCAGGCCAGCGTGCTCATCGCCGGCGGGATGACCCAGGGCACCAGCAGCATGCCGCGCCATTTGCGCTGGCCCTTGGCCGGAATGTTGTGCACGAAATGCGCGACGATGAAGCCCAGCAGCGCCTTGAAGAACACGGCGGTGATCGCGAAGATGCAGGATTGCTTCACCACCATCCAGAACGTGTCGCGATTGAACAGGAATGTGAAGTTGCCGAAGCCGACGAACTTCTGCATCGACTTGTTCAGGGAGGCGAGGTGGATGGAATAGACAGCGGGGTAGAGCACGAGCAGCGTGATCAGCAGGATCAGCGGCAGCGTCAGGAAGAACGCCACCGTCGATTTGCGTCCCATGGCATTGCGGAGGCCGGTACGCTTGCGGGCGCCCGTTGGACGGACCACGCGACCTTGCTCAACGACGACGTCAGCCATGACATAGCTTCCTTGAAGACAGCTTCCTTGAAGAATGTTGAACGGGAGGCCGGCCCTGTCGGTCGGTTTCCCTGCGGCAGATCGGGAACCAGGAGTTGCCCCGGCGGCTCACGCGCGAGGCGTGAACCGCCATGGCACACCCCCGGCTAACTCCGCATGAAGCCTTCGCACTCGCCCTCTGCCCAGGCGAGCGTGGTCTCCATCTTCTCGCCTTGCGAGAAACGCAGCGCCATCTTTGTCAGCGTCGCCTGGAAGTAGATCTGCTGTGCGACCTTGGGCGGCGCCGGTGACGCCGCAATCGACAGCGTCTGATGGTTGTACGGGTTCGGATAGTGATAGAGCGTGCCTTTCGGCGGCCCTTCCTCCTGCCACGTCTTCAGCGTCGTCATGTTCGCGTAGGCGGGCAGATCGTAACCGCCGCTTGCCGCGACGAACTTTTCGATCGACGACGGCTGTGACAGATGGGTGAGGAGACTCTTGGCGGCTTCCTTGTTCTTGCTGAAGCTCCAGAGACCCCAGAAGTAGGGAAGATAGGGCGCGAAGCGGCCCTTCGGCCCGGCGGGGAAGCCGTGGGTCCAGCATTGCTCGGCGACCTGAGGCGCGTCGCGCCTGGCGACGGCCCAGGCGCTCGGCGGGTTCAGGATCATCGCGCCGCGGCCGGAGATCAGCCATTTGTTGTTCGAGGCGTCATCCCAGGACGGCGCGTCCGGCGGCAGGAAGGTAATCAGCTTCTTGTAGTATTCGAGGGCCTGGCGAACCGCGTCGGTCTTCACCGTGACGTCGCCCTTGGCGTTGACGAGCTCCGCTCCGAACGACTGGAAGATCGCGCCCGCAGTGTCGACGCTGTCGGTGGTTTCGCCGAGGCCGATACCGAAGGGGAAGCCGCCCTTCTGGCAGGCCTCGGCCGCCTTCAGGAACGTGTCCAGGGTCCAGTTGTCGGCTTTCGGCGGCGCCCCTACCGGATACATTTCCTGGACGTCGATGCCGGCGTGCTTCTTCATCAGATCGATACGGGAGCAGGGGCCCTTGATCTGGCTGCCCGGAGTCGCGGGTATGGCGAGCCATTTGCCGCCGGCCTGGCCGAGATATTTGACGGTCCCGTTGACGTCGCCGTTCTGCTTGACGAGCGGCTCCATGACGTCGTTGAGCGGCTCGAGGTTTTCCGCATAGGCGTGTGGCCACCAGGTCGGCATCTGCAGGATGTCGTGGCCGGATTTGGCCTGGGCTTCCGCTGCGACCGTGAGCTGGATCTTGTTGTTGTTGCTGGTGATGTAGTCGATGGAGACTTCGACCTTCTCCTTGGCGGCCCACTCGTTGACGAGATCGGTCGAGGCCTTGTTGGCGTTTGGCACCCAATGGTCCCAGAAGCCGATTGAGAGCTTGCCGGCGGCGTAAGCGCCCCGGACATAGGGCGCCGTGATCAGCGCCGCGGAGGACATTGCAGTGGCAGCCACAAATTGACGTCGCGTCAGTGTCTTGCGTGACATCTCGTTTCCTCGCCTGGGTGTTTGTTGTTGGAGTTTCCTCTAAGACGTCTTTTCCGGGTTCTTGTTGTTGGATTTTCTTATTGGTGCTGTCGGCTGACGTGAACAATTCACGCAAGCCGCAGCGAATTGGTAGCGCGATCAGATCATGATTGATCGCGTCTGTCGAGAAAGCCGAACGGCTCCTCGTCTAGAACTAATGGTGTGCCCGGCACCATCTGGATTGCGCGTTAGGACCATGCGTCGCGCGTCAACGCAGCTGTTCATTTTGCGACGCACACTTCGTGCAAGTGAGCCCACGGGCGATCCGTGCGCAATTACGCCGCAGTTCCGAATGAGCCTTCATAACCGCTTCGCGCGAAAGAGTTTTCGGGCGTGGACAGCAATTGGCCGCGTCTGGACCTTGGCCGGGCGGAAACGATAGAGTTGCAGCCGGCGGGTGGCGCCCGCCCCAACAGGCCAGTCAGATCGACGATGGAGACGAGAATGATCAACCCGGCGCCGTCAGCGCGGCTTCACATGCGGCGATGGTTCGCGCTGGGAGCGGTGTTCGCGCTGCTGCTCGGCGACGGTGCGGTGGCGAATGCTCAAGGTCTGGTCAAAGGCGTGCAGGATGGTGCGGCGGCCGGGAACAAGGCGGCAGGTCCGGTCGGAGGCGTGCTCGGCGGCGCAATCGGCGGCGTGGTCGGCGTCTTCACCGGCGTGCTTGGTGTCGGCAACAACAATGGCAATCAAGCCCCGGCCGCCAAAGATAGCGGCAAGGATGCCAAGCAGCAGGGCGCGGCGAAAGACAAGGATGCCAAGAACGCCAAGGCGGGCAAGGGCGCCAAGGCGAGCAAGGAGGCGAAGAACGCACCGCAGGGCAAGGATAAGGATGTTACGGTCCTTACCCAGACCGGCGCGCCGCAGCAGACCGCGGAACAGATCGTCGCCAACAGCGACGCCTATATCGAGCGGATCAAGACCGAGCTGAACCTCACGCCCGATCAGGAGAAGCACTGGTACGGCTTCTCGAGCGCCATGCACTACCTGGGGCATAATGGCGCGGAGCGGCTCAACTTGCGGGTTGCGCGCGCCAAGCGGGATCCGCCCGACGACATCATCGAGCAGATGCGCAACGAGTCGCAATTCCTGATCGATCGGGCCGCCGACCAGCGCAACGTCGCCGACGCCGCCGAGCCGCTCTTCTCGAGCCTCGATGACAAGCAGAAGCAGGTCTTCATTCAGGAGATGGTGCGCCTCAGCCACGAGCGCGGATTGGATTGATCAAGTTGAATCGGATCGGGCGCGTCCGAATTAACGGCGCCCGCCACGAATTCGTGAGTCTTCTCCGCAATTGATGTATGATTAGCTTCGCAAGCTGACTGCGGGGTTGATATGGCGGACGGACTCTCCGTTTTCCTGGTCGAAGACGAGGCGTTGATCCGGATGATGATCGCCGACATGGTGGAGGAACTTGGCCACCACGTCGTCGCTGAAGCGGACAATGTCCGGGACGCCAGCGCGTTCGCCATGACCGCGCAATACGATATGGCCATTCTCGACATCAATCTGATGGGCGTCTACGTCGATCCCGTCGCCGATCTGATCGAGCGCCGCGGAAAGCCGTTTCTGTTCGCCACCGGTTACGGTCCGGAGCTGCTGCCGTCCTTGCTCCGGCGCAGGCCGATTCTGCGCAAGCCAATCGCAATGGATCAGCTCAAGGCGATGATCGATTCGATGTTTCCGGAGGCCACAGAGAAAGTGCCGCACTGAGTGACGGCCAAGGCGCACGCGGGCGACGGCGAGAACCGCGCTGGCGACGGAGGTGTCGCGTTCGCGTCGTGACGAAATCGAAGCTTCAGCTCCGGCCGTTCCTCAGCACCGTGGCGATGGTGTGGGCCGTCATGGCCGCGCGATCCGAAGCGCGCTGGGCGGCCAGCCGGTCTCGCGCCTTTTCCTCGATCAAGAGGTCGATCAGGGCCAGCCGCTTGTCTTCGTTGTCCGCCTCGCTCAGCAGACGGTGATAGCGGTGATAATCGAAACCCAGATCCTGCTTACGCATGCTACGCCCCCCGCAACTACGCCACACACGGCCTGATTGTTTCCCATTGGGAACACGCAGGCAAGCGCGTTCATGCGTGGAACCGGGCGTGCGCTGCAAACAGCTGTGAGTATTGGAACCCGCGAGCACGAGAGCTTCGTGCTCAATCCACGTTGTGGTCGGCAAACATCTTCAGGCCGACGAAGCTCGCATCGGGCTTGATCACGAGCCTGGTCGGAATGTTGCGCAAATAGTCCTGGAACCGTCCCTTGGCTTCGAAGCGCGCCCGGAACGCGGAGGCCATCAGGAACTCAGGAAAGCGCGGCACGATTCCGCCGGCGATATAGACGCCGCCGCGGGCGCCGAACGTCACCGCGAGATTGCCGGCGACGGAACCAAGGATGGCGCAAAACATCTCCAAGGTCGCGCGGCTGACGGGACAACTGCCCTCAAGGGCGGCTTTGGTGATGCCGGCAGCATTGCGATGCGGCACCTGAGCGCCGTCAACCTCCGCCAGGGCTTCGTAGAGATTTTGCAGCCCGGAACCTGAGAGTGCGCCACGCTCGATGGAGACGTGGCCGAGGCGTCGGCGCAAGCACGTGATCACACGTTCCTCGCGCTCGTTCTCCGCCGGCAGGGTCGCGTGTCCCGCTTCCGTGACGACGGCCAGACGCGCGCCATGGCGCTCGACCAGGCAGGACACGCCAAAGCCGGTTCCGGGTCCGACCACCAGCAGCGGCTCTCCGGGTAGGCCATCTTGTCCGCCAAGAGGGATCAGGTCGGAAGGCTGCAATGCGGGCAGGGACCAGGCGACGACCTCGAAATCGTTGAGCACATGGACGCTGTCGAAGCCGAGAGCCGGTTGCAGCTCGTTGCCGTCGATGACCCAGGGACTGTTGGTCATGACGCAGCGGTTGTTGGTGACGGGACCCGCTACGGCCAGCACGGCTCTGCGAGGCTGCTCGCCGCCGGACCGGTGCGCCAAGACGTCCGAGATGGCTTCCCGGACGGTCGGGAAATCGGCGACCTTCACGTAGTCGATCGGTCCGACCTGAGCGAAATCGCCGCGGCCCAATTCGCTTTGGCTCAGCGCGAAGCGCGCATTGGTGCCGCCGATATCGGCGAGAAGCATCTGTCCTGTCTTGCCGATATTCATGGCCTTGTGGCTGCCACCGCCTTTCGGCCGCGCCAACCCTGTCCTCCAAGCCCTTGACCCGATCCGCCCGTCGCGGGCAGTGCGAGATTCTGCCCTTAGGTGCGCCTAGTCAACACGGACGAGGCCAAACCGTTGCATCCTGGCAGTCAACCGGTGACCAATTCGCGCAGGCCTCGCACGATGCCGCCGGTTGCGTAGCAGCGCGGAAAGACCGACACTAAGGGAGCGGGTCTGGCTCCGGCGTGCCGGCATATCGAACGAGACTGGCGATGAAAATTTCCGACCGCGACGTGCTGCTGGCGATCGACGTGCAGAACGATTTCTGCACCGGCGGCGCGCTTGCCGTCCCCGGCGGCGAGAAGGTCGTCCCCGCGATCAACCGAATCGCCCAAAAATTCGCCAATTTGGTACTGACCCAGGACTGGCATCCGCACGACCACGTCTCGTTCGCGCCGAACCATGCGGGCAAGCAGCCGTTCCAGACCATCGAGGTCGATTACGGCACCCAGGTGCTCTGGCCGCCGCATTGCGTGCAGGGCACCCCGGGCGCCGATTTCCATCGCGATCTCGACGTCGTCAAAGCGAGCCTCGTGATGCGCAAGGGTTTTCGCCGCGGCATCGATTCCTATTCGGCGCTGTTCGAGAACGACAAGAAGACGCCGACCGGGCTGCTCGGTTATTTGCGCGAACGTGAGCTGAAGACCGTCTTTGTCGCCGGTCTCGCGCTGGACTTCTGCGTCCGCTTCTCGGCGGAGGATGCGCGCAAGGCGGGGCTGGAAGTGGCGGTCATCGAGGACGCCTGCCGCGGCATCGATCTCGATGGCTCGGTGGCGGCGGCTCATCAGAGTTTTCGGGACCTCGGCATCTCCGTCGTCAGCCTCGAGGCGTTTCTGTAAGGACCTTGAGGAAGCCATGGTGGAAAAGATCGGCAAACAGCTGAGCGGCCCGGGTCATGCCTCTGACGAGCCGCTGCTATGGCCGTTTGCCGCGGCCCGCCTCGCCATGGACGCTTGCTTCTGGTGGGTCGAGCGCGGCCGGGCCGAGCAGGATGAGAGCGGCCTGCCGTGGACGACGCCCAACAACGTTGCGCTGGAGCTTGCAACGATGCGCCTGCGCGATTTTTCGCGGAGGCAGTCCGGCCAGCCGGTGCTGGTCTGCGCGCCCTATGCGCTGCATCGGGCCCTGATCGCCGATTTCGCGCCCGGCCACAGCGTGGTTGGTTCCCTGCAAGACGGCGGCGTTGACCGGATCTATCTCACCGATTGGCAGTCAGCTACGCCGGATATGCGCTATCTCTCGATCGACAGCTATCTCGGCGATCTCAACGTCGCCATCGACGAGATCGGCGCGCCGGTCGATCTGGTCGGCCTGTGCCAGGGCGGCTGGCTGTCGCTGCTCTATGCGGCGCGTTTTCCGGCCAAGGTGCGGCGGCTGGTGCTGGTCGGTGCGCCCGTGGACCTGTCGATCGATTCCTCGTTGTGCCGGCTCACCCGCAACGCACCCGAAATGGTCTACGACCAGCTCGTCGCCCGCGGCGGCGGCAATGTCAGCGGCGAGGAGATGCTCCGTCTGTGGTCCAAGCCGCCAAACCGCGACGATATCGTAGCGGCACTGCAGCGAGACCTGTCGGACGAAGAGGGGGCGGCGCTGCTCGCCCGCTTCGACCGCTGGAACGCGGAGACGCTCAATCTGCCGGGCAAATATTATCTGGAGGTCGTCAACCGGATCTTCCGGCAGAACCGGATCGCCGGCGGCAGTTTCACCGCTCTCGGCCGCGCGGTCGATCTGAAGGGCGTCAGGGCTCCGGTCTTCCTGCTCGCCGGGCTCGACGACGACGTCGTGCCGGCTGCGCAGGCGCTCGCAACCGCGGGTCTGCTCGGCACGCCGCCGGTCTTCATTGCGGCGGCTTCCGAGCCGAGCAACCATCTTGGCCTGTTCATGGGCGCGCGCACCCACGCCCATGCCTGGCCGCGGATCGCCAAATGGCTGCGCGACGACCTGTCGGGCGTGCTGGCCCGCAGCGCCTGAACTCGCCTGGCGCCGAGCCGGCCATCCTGCAAATCCGTTATGCATGACGGCGGATGGCCTGCACGGGCCCCGGCCGATGGGCTACATATGGTCCGGAGCTGACGGGTTCGGCAGCGAAAAGATCAAGGGTACTGCGCTCGATGACTTTCCACTCGATCTACGCCCACGGATTTGCGCGCGTGGCGGCCTGTGTCACCACGTCCCATGTCGCCGATCCCTCGGCTAACGCGAAGGCGGTGCTGGCGGCAGCCAATGCCTGCCACGAGCAGTCGGTGGCGGTCGCCGTGTTTCCCGAGCTGTGCCTGTCCGGTTATGCGATCGAAGATCTGGTCAAGCAGGATCCGCTGCTCGATGCGGTCGAGCGTGGCCTCGCGGCCATCGTCGAGGCCTCCGCAGGATTGATGACGGTTCTGATCGTCGGCGCGCCGCTGCGCTATGGTCATCGCATCTACAACTGCGCCGTCGTCATCCATCGCGGCAACGTTCTCGGCGTGGTGCCCAAGAGCTACCTGCCGAGTTATCGCGAATTCTACGAAGGGCGGCATTTCGCCTCCGGCGCCGGCATCGCCGGAGAGACGATCTCCTTTGGCGGGCTGCATGCGCCGTTCGGCGTCGACCTCCTGTTCTCGGCCGAGGACGTCCCGGGCCTCACCATCGGCGTCGAAATCTGCGAGGACATGTGGATCCCGGTGACGCCCGCCTCGGAGCTTGCGCTCGCCGGCGCCAGCGTGCTGATCAATCTCTCGGGCAGCCCGATCACGATCGGCCGGGCCCGCTCGCGCGCGCTGCTGTGCCAATCAACGTCGGCGCGCTGCCTTGCGGCCTACGTTTACTCCGCCGGCGGGGCAGGGGAATCGACCACCGATCTATCCTGGGACGGCCAGACCTCGATCTACGAGAACGGCGTGCTGCTGGCCGAGGGCGAGCGGTTCCGCCAGGGCGGCCAGATCACCACTGCCGACATCGATCTCGACCTGCTCAGGCAGGAGCGCGCGCTGATGGGCACGTTCGACGACAACCGCCGTCAGCGCGAGGCGTTTTTCCGCACGGTGACGTTCGCCCTGAAGCCGCCGGCCGCGGACATCGGCTTCCTGCGCAAGGTCGAGCGCTTCCCGTTCGTGCCGAGCGACGAAAGCCTGCTCGAGCAGGATTGCTACGAGGCCTACAACATCCAGGTCGCCGGTCTCGTGCAGCGCATGCGCGCCACCGGCACCAAGCGCGTCGTGATTGGCGTCTCGGGCGGGCTCGATTCCACCCACGCATTGATCGTGGCCGCCAAGGCAGTCGATCTGCTCGGTCTGCCCCGCGAGAACATCCTGGCCTACACCATGCCGGGCTTTGCCACCGGCAGCGAGAGCAAGTCCCATGCGCTGGCGCTGATGCAGGCGTTGCACACGAGCTGGCAGGAGCTCGACATCCGCACCACGGCGACGCAGATGCTGAAGGACATCGGCCACCCCTTCGGCCAGGGCCAGAAGGTCTACGACGTCACCTTCGAGAACGTGCAGGCGGGCCTGCGCACGGACTATTTGTTCCGGCTCGCCAACCATCACGGTGGCATCGTGATCGGCACCGGCGATCTCTCCGAGCTCGCGCTCGGCTGGTGCACCTACGGCGTCGGCGATCAGATGGCGCATTATAACGTCAATGCCGGCGTGCCGAAGACGCTGATCCAGCATCTGATCCGCTGGGTGATCTCCTCGAAACAGTTCAGCGACGACGTCAACCGGACGCTCGGCGCGATCCTGGTGGCCGAGATATCGCCCGAGCTCGTGCCGGTGCAGGCCGGCGAGAAGCCGCAGAGCACGGAGGCGTCCGTCGGGCCCTACGAGCTGCAGGATTTCAACCTGTTCTACACGTTGCGCTTCGGCATGCGGCCTTCCAAGATCGCGTTCATGGCGCAGCATGCCTGGAAGGACGCCGCCAAGGGCGAATGGCCGCCGGCATTCCCGAGCGACCGGCGCAAGGCCTACGAGCTTCCCGAGATCCGGCGCTGGCTCGAAGTGTTCCTGCGCCGCTTCTTCGCCTTCAGCCAGTTCAAGCGCTCGGCGATGCCGAACGGCCCGAAGGTCTCGGCCGGCGGTTCGCTGTCACCGCGTGGCGACTGGCGCGCCCCGTCGGACGCGAGCGCGGCGGCGTGGCTCGAGGATCTCGAACGGAACGTGCCGAGCTGATCGGTGCGGATCGGATATGGGGAGACGATCGGATGTCGACCGGGGATGGGGCAGAAGCGGGTGGAGAGACCAGGGTCGTCAACGGCCTCTACATCTTCGACATCGAGATGCGTGACGGCAAGCGCGGGCAAGCCAGAGGCGTGGTCGTGCTCAGCGATGGTCGCATCATGGGCGGCGACAGCTTCTTTTACTACACCGGCAGCTACACCTTCCGGAACGGCAAGTGGCGGGGCGACATGATCGTCAACCAGCACACCGAAGCCGTCGGCAGGACGCTCGCATTCGGCGGCCGGGAGGTCACTTGCGGTTTCTCGGGTGACTATTCCGCTGGTGGCGCCGAGGTCGAAGGCATGGCGCTGGTCGGCAAGACCACCGTGACATTCACGGCCCGCCTCACGCTCAAGGACGCGTTCTGAGCCTCGCGTGACCGGCCCTCGTTCCTGCTCAGGAACCTTCGCAGCCACAGAACGTTCGCGTCTGTTGTTGCGAATTGTCGAGGAGAGGGACCATGCGTCAACACTTGATGTTATCGACTGCCGCTATCGGACTGATGCTCGCGTCCGGCTTCGCCTACGCCCAGGCGCCCGGTGAGCGCAAAGACGAGCCGAGGCGGACCGAGGAACCGGCAAAAGGCGCTGCGCCGCAGCGCGGCGGCGCCCAGGAACGTGTGCAGGAGCGCGCGCAGGGCACCCAGGAGCGACTGCAGGGCGCGGGCCGCGAAGAGAAGGGCGGCGCGGCCAAGCAGGAGGCGAATGAGGAGAAGCGCCAGCCGGCCAATGCTGCCGAGCGTAACCAGCCAAAGGCGAGGGATCAGGCACAAGAATCCCGCGAGCCTGCGCGCGACCGGAACCGTGAAGCCGAGAGCGCGAAACCAGGACGCGACAGCGGCAAGAGCAGCGCTGAGTCCAAGCAGGACAAGTCTGCGCCGCAGAAATCAACAGCCGAGTCCGAGAAGTCCAAGACCGGCCCGGCTGGCAAGCAGAACGAGCGGACTGGGGCTACGGTCAACCAGAACGAGCGCAACCAGGCCCAGCCGCCGCGCAATGCCGCAGAGCAACAGCCGCCGGCGCAGCCGAACAACCGCCCGGCCACCGCGACGGACACGAGCCGGACGGCGCCAACCAACAACGCGCAGACCGCGCCTGGCACCCCGGGCACGCAGACCAATCAAGCCAATCAGACGACGCAGACCAACACCCAGGTCAATCAGCAAACCCAGGTGACCTCCGAGAAGCAGGTGCGCATCTCCGAAACGGTAAGCCGCGCACGTCTGGCCCAGCCGGAGCGCAATCTGAATATCTCGATCCGGGTCGGCGAGACAATTCCCTCGCGCGTGCGTCTCCACAGGCTTCCGCCTGAGATCGTCTCGATCGAGCCTGCATATCGGGACTACGAATATTTCGCGACGGAGGACGAGGTTATCATCGTGGAGCCGCGCTCGCATCGCATCGTCAGCCAGGTGCCTCGCGATCCGTCGCGGGCCCGTGCACAAATGGGCGGCAGCACTTCGTCGAGCATGGCGGCGGCTGGCGGCAGCAATGTTAACTGTCAGATCATGCGGCGTGACGCCTCGGGCAATGTGGCCCAGGCAGAACCCACAACCGTGGGCTCGACCGCGCGCACCGATTCCCTGAGCGTGACTGTCCAACTGCCGGGCGGCGGCTCGTCCGCGCCGATCACCCTCGGCGCTCCCGCGGGCAATATCGTGGTCGCAACGCAAGGGCAGGGCGACTGCACGGTCACACTCGAGCCGCAAACGCGCTAACCGAAGAACCACACGCTGAAACGACAACGCGCCGCCCGGATGCCCCACCGGACGGCGCGTTGCTGCGTTCAATCAAAAAAGTTTCGAGGTCCGGAGTGCCTAGGAGTCCGGACCTCGTCACCTTGCCCCAGCCTTCAAATCCCCCGCCCCGTGTGGTCCCCCAACCCCATGGTGCGCGATCAGAGGGTGATGCCCGTGGAAGTGGCCGCCGATCGATGTCCCGCGATGTACGCGAACTATGGTTAGGATTCCATTCCGGGTCACTACGGACACCGATACTGCTTGCCATGTGTTCGTTCGGCATCGGCGCTGCGATCGCTGTTGCCTAAAACCTGGAGCGCGCGGCAGATGTCCACATCTCCTCGCGCTGCGGAATTGCGATTTCACCGGCCTGTCATTGAACTGGTCTAGCCCTGCTGCGGTCATCGCTGACAGCCAAGGAGCAAGCCATGTCGAAGCCGGTGCTGGGCGCCGCATTGTCCATCAAATCGATCCCCGCGCATCGCGACTGGCTTCTCGATCGGCAGCGCGATCTCGAAATCCAGGATTTCTTCCGCGCGGATCTGCTCGATAGCGATTGGCGCAGCACGGCCGGCGAGATCAAGCAGATGCTCTCCGGCCATACCGGACGGCTCGGCATCCACGGCCCGTTCTGGGGCTTCAAGATCGACAGCCACGATCCCATGATCCGCCAGGCGGTGACCAAGCGCCTGCTTCAGGGCCTGGAGGCAGCCGAATTCCTCGGCGCGACGCAGATGGTGATCCACTCGCCGTTCACGACCTGGGACCACAACAATCTCGATCTCTATCCTGACAATCGCGGCAATCTGGTCGAACGCGTCAAGGCGACGCTTGCCGAGGTGATCGCGCGCGCAGAGACCATCGGCTGCGAGATCGTGATCGAGAACATCGAGGACAAGGACCCGCGCGATCGCGTGCGCCTCGCCAAGGCGCTCGAAAGCAGCAAGGTCCGCGTCTCGCTCGACACCGGACACGCCAACTACGCCCACATCTCCACCGGCGCGCCGCCGGTCGACTATTACGTCGAGACCGCCGGCGACATGCTGACGCATGTGCACCTGCAGGACACCGACGGCTTTGCCGACCGGCACTGGGCGCCGGGCGAAGGCAACATCCCCTGGGTCGCCGTGTTCCGCGCGCTGGGACGGCTGAATTCCAACCCGCGGCTGATCCTCGAGCTTCGCAACCACGACGACGTCCGCGCCGGCGCAGCCCATCTCGCCGCGCTCGGTCTCGCCGAATAGCCGCATCATCCAGGGCAGGGGTTACCGCCATGAGCAAATTCACCCGTCGCACCATCCTGAAATCCGGCGGCGCCGCCGCAAGCACATTGCTGCTGCCGCGCTTTGCCGTCGCGCAGGACGACAACCGTCCGTCGGTGACGATCGCTGTACAGAAAGTGACGAATGCCAACGTGCTCGACGTGCTGCGCGAGCAGTCCAATGTCGGCGAGCGCGTGTTCTTTTCCTCGATCTGGGAAGGCCTGATCTCGAAGAACTGGCGCGGCAATCTCGAGGCTGTGCCGGGTCTCGCCACCGAATGGCGCCGCATCGACGACCAGACCGTCGAGCTGAAGCTGCGCCAGGGCGTCAAGTTCCACAACGGCGACGAACTCACGGCCGAGGACGTCGTCTTCAGCTTCAGCCGCGAGCGCATGTTCGGCGAGACCGAGGCCAAGAGCCGCTCCACCATCCAGGCCTTCGAGAAGATACCGACGCCGCGCCCCGGCAAGGAGTTGCCGCCGGATGTGCCCGCGGTCGCCCGCCGTATCTGGCCGGATCTCGTGCGGGTCGATGCCGTCGATAAATACACCGTGCGCTTCTACAACGCGACGCCCGACGTCACGATCGAGGGCCGCCTGATGCGCTACGGCTCCGACATCATGAACCGCCGCGCCTGGGACGAATCCGCGAGCTATCTCGACTGGGCGCGCAAGCCGGTCACCACCGGTCCCTACAAGGTCGTCGAGCTCAAGCCCGACGTGTCGCTGACGCTCGAAGCCCATGACGAATATTGGGGCGGCCGTCCGCCGCTCAAGCGCATCCGTTTCCTCGAGGTGCCTGAAGTCGCAAGCCGCATCAACGGGCTCTTGTCGGGCGAGTACCAGTTCGCCTGCGACATCCCGCCGGACCAGATCGCCGGCATCGAGAAGAATTCCGCGTTCGAAGTGCAGGGCGGCACCATCCTCAATCACCGCCTCACCGTGTTCGACAAGAACCACGCCGTGCTCGCCAATCCGCTGGTGCGGCGCGCCTTCACCCACGCGATCGACCGCCAGGCCATCGTCGACAGCCTGTGGGCGGGCCGCACCCGCGTGCCGAAGGGCCTGCAATGGGAGTTCTACGGCGACATGTTCAACGCCGATTGGAGCGTGCCGGCTTACGATCCGAAGCTGGCGCAGGATCTGCTGAAGCAAGCCAATTACAAGGGCGATCCGATTCCCTATCGCCTGCTCAACAACTACTACACCAACCAGGTCGCGACCGCGCAGGTGCTGGTCGAGATGTGGAAGTCGGTCGGTCTCAACGTGCAGATTGAGACCAAGGAGAACTGGTCGCAGATCATGGAGCGGGCGCCTACGCGCGCGGTGCGCGACTGGTCGAACTCGGCAGCCTTCAACGATCCCGTGTCCTCGCTGGTCGCCCAGCACGGGCCGAACGGCCAGCAGCAGCAGATCGGCGAGTGGACCAATGCCGAGCTGAACAAGCTCTCGGAGTTCCTGGAGACCTCGACCGACCGCGCCGCGCGCAAGAAGGCGTTCCGCCGCATGCTGGAGATCGCCGAGCGCGAAGACCCCGCCTACACGGTGCTGCACCAGAACGCGACCTTCACGGCCAAGCCGAAATCGATCAAGTGGAAGGCATCGCCTGCCTTCGCGATGGATTTCCGCGCCGGCAATTTCGAGGCGTAGGTGGTGACGCCGCTGGTCAGCATCCAGGACTTGCGCGTCGCCTTTGGCGGCGTGTCGGTCCTGCGCGGCGTCGACATCACCTTGCAGCAGGGCGAGGCCCTCGGCCTCGTCGGTGAGTCCGGATCGGGCAAGTCGGTGACGTGGCTTGCCGCGCTCGGGCTGCTGCCGCGGCATGCGCAGATCTCTGGCTCGGTGCGGCTCGAGGGGCGCGAGATCCTCGGCGCGCCGGCCGCCGAGCTCGACCATGTCAGGGGCGGGCGCATCGCCATGATCTTTCAGGATCCGGCGAGCGCGCTCAACCCGGTGCTGACCATCCGCAGGCAGCTCTGCGAAGCGCTGGCGCTGCATCGTGATCTCCAAGGCAACGCCGTGAAGGCGGAGGCGCGACGGCTGCTCGACCTCGTCGGCATTCCCGACGCAGGGCGGCGGCTGGAAGCCTATCCGCACGAATTCTCGGGCGGCCAGGTCCAGCGCATCATGATCGCGATGGCACTTGCCGGAAACCCTGATGTCTTGATCGCGGACGAGCCGACCACGGCGCTCGACGCCACCATCCAGGCGCAGATCCTGGAGCTGCTCTCGACGGTCCGTCGCGAGTTCGGCATGGCGATGGTGCTGATCAGCCACGATCTCGGCGTCGTCGCCGAGAACTGCGATCGCGTCGCGGTAATGTATGCCGGCCGCATCGTCGAAGAGGCGCCGGCCAATCAGCTCTTCGCCGATCCCGTCCATCCCTATGCGCAAGGCCTGATCGGCGCGCTGCCGCCGCTCGATGGACCGCGGCGGCGCCTGACTGCCATTCCCGGCACCGTGCCCGATCCCGCGAAGATGCCTGAGGGCTGCGCCTTCGCGCCGCGCTGCGCGCTTGCGGCCGAGCCGTGTGGCCATGCCGCGCCGACCCTGGCGCCGATCGCCAACGACCGCAGCGTTGCCTGCATCCGCGCCGAGGCCTCGCGGCGCGCGCTGCTCGGGATTGCCGCCGAATGAGCGCGCCGCTCGTCGAGGTGTCCGCGATCTCGCGCAGTTATGCGATGCGCTCCGGCATGTTCGGCCGAGCTGCGGCCGTGCATGCCGTCGACGGCGTGTCGCTGACGATTGCCAAGGGTGAAACGCTGGGCCTCGTCGGCGAGTCCGGCTCGGGCAAGTCGACGACGGGGCGCATCGTGCTCGGTCTTGAGCCGCCGGATCGCGGCGAGGTGCGGTTCGACGGCAAGCCGATGGCTGCGCCGGGTACACCGGCGTGGCGCGCGCAGCGGGCTCGCATGCAGATGATCTTTCAGGACCCGCTCGGCGCACTGGACCGGCGCTTGCCGGTCGCAGCGCAAATCCGCGAGCCCCTCGACATCCACGGCATCGGCACGCCGGCCGATCGCGAGGCGCGCGTCCGCGAGCTCCTGCGCGCGGTCGAGCTGACCCCGGCGCACGACGCGCGTTATCCCGGCGCGCTGTCGGGCGGCCAGCGTCAGCGCATCGTGCTGGCACGCGCGCTCGCCACAAAGCCCGATTTCCTGGTCTGCGACGAGCCGGTTAGTGCGCTCGACGTCTCGATCCAGGCGCAGGTCGTGAACCTGCTTTGCGATCTTCAGGCGCAATTGTCGCTGACGCTGCTGTTCATCAGCCACGATCTGCGCGTGGTCAGGCAGATCAGCAACGTCGTCGCCGTGATGTATCTCGGCCGCATCGTCGAAATCGGCAGCGCCGACGATCTGTTCGCGCGACCCGAGCATCCCTACACCCAGGCGCTGGTCTCGGCCTCGCCCGCGCCGGGCCGCCGCAGCGCAGGCCGCATCGTGCTCGCAGGCGATCCGCCGAACCCGGCCGCGCGCCCGCAAGGTTGCGCCTTCCATCCACGCTGCCCGCGCGCGATTGCGCGCTGCAAGAGCGAGGTGCCGGCGCTTGCGGCCGTCGGCGGCGACCGACAGGTCGCCTGCCATCTCGTCACGGGCGCCGAGACGCGGGACGCCGCATGATGGGCCGCTACTTCGCCATCCGCATTGGACGCGCTGCGCTCACGATCGTGCTCGTCGTCACCTTTGCCTTCGTCGTGCTGCGGCTGTCGGGCGATCCGGCGCTGATGATCCTGGGGCCGGAGGCGCCGTCCGAGGTGCTCGCGGCGTTCCGCAAGGCCTGGGGTCTCGATGATCCCATCTGGTTTCAGTATCTCGACTATTTTGGTGCAATCGCCAAAGGCGAGCTCGGCCGCTCCATGCGCGATGGCCGGCCTGCGATCGAGCTGGTGCTGGAGCGGATCCCGGCGACGCTGGCGCTGACGCTGCCGGCCTTCGCGTTCAAGGTCGCGCTCGGCGTTCCCGCCGGAATCTACGCCGCGCTGCATCGGGGCTCGGCAATCGACCGCGCCGTGATGATGACGGCGGTTGCCGGCTTCACCGTGCCGAGCTTCGTGCTCGCGCTGATCCTGGTTCTCGTCTTCGCCGTGCAGCTCGGCTGGTTGCCGTCGGGCGGTCAGGACAGCTGGCGTCACGCGATCCTTCCCATCGCGACGCTGAGCCTCGGCGGTGCGGCCGTGCTGGCGCGCTTCACGCGCAGCGCCATGCTGGAGGTGCTGGGCCAGCCCTATATCCGCACGGCCTCGGCCAAGGGCGTGCCGTGGCGCAAGGTGGTGACGTCGCATGCGCTGCCGAACGCGGCGATCCCGTCCGTGACCATTCTGGGCTTCATGGTGGGCACGCTGATCGCGGGCGCGGTCGTGGTCGAGAGCGTGTTCGCCTGGCCCGGAGTAGGGCGGCTTCTTGTGGTTGCGGTTGCCAATCGCGATCTCGCGGTCGTGCAATGCATCCTGCTGTTGGTCGCCATGACCATGGTCACGTCCAATTTGATCGTCGACTTCCTCTACGGCTTCCTCGATCCGCGGTTGCGCACGAAGGGAGCGCACGCATGACCGACGCGACGCTGAAGGACACCACTATCCGCCGCCGCATCAGCCTGCCGGCGATCCCGCTCTCGGTCGCGCTGGCGATCACCTGGATCGTCGCGATGCTGGTGATCTCGGCATTCGCCGAGAAGATCGCGCCCTACGGCTTCACCCAGCTCGATTTGCGTAACCGGCTGGCCGCGCCCGGAAACGCCGCGCACTGGCTCGGCACCGACGAGCTCGGCCGCGACGTGCTGTCGCGGCTTCTCGTCTCGATCCGCATCTCGCTATTGATCGCCTTCGGCGCAACCGCGATCTCCGCCATCGTCGGCACCACGCTCGGCTTCCTCGCCGCGCATTTCCGAGGGAGCATCGAGCAGCTCGTGCTGATGCTGACCGATTTCCAGGCCAGCATGCCCTTCCTGATCATGGCCCTCGCTGTGCTCGCCTTCTTCGGCAATTCGCTGCCGCTTCTGATCGGCCTGATGGGCCTGTTCGGCTGGGAGCGCTATGCCCGCATCGCGCGCGGCCTTGCCATCTCGGCCAATGCGCAAGGCTACGCCGCCGCCGTCCGCCAGTTGGGGGCGACGCCGCCGCGGATTTACCTGCGGCACATCCTGCCCAACATCGCCTCGACCCTGATCGTCTCGACCACGCTGGTCTTTCCCGAGGTGATCCTGATGGAGTCGGGCCTGTCCTTCCTCGGCCTCGGCGTGCAGCCGCCGATGACCAGCCTCGGCAACATGGTCGGCTATGGCCGGGAATACCTGACCCGGGCGCCCTGGATCATGCTGGCCCCGGCGACGACGATCGTGGTGACCACCCTGGCGGTGTCCGTGATCGGCGACTGGCTGCGCGACCGGCTCGATCCGACCTTGCAATAGCCCGAAGTTGAGCTCCCGTAGCCCGGATGGAGCGAAGCGAAATCCGGGACCGGTCTCGCCTTGGCCCGCACTTGCCCCGGATTGCGCTGCGCTCCATCCGGGCTGCGAAGAGGCCGCGCCGGGAGCAGGGGAGGCCTGCGATAAGCCGATCCGGCTACCTCTAGGCCAAGTTCCCGTTGCACGGGCTGCCCCCGTGCGCTATCCGGCCACAAAGGCCTGAGGCGGCTCCATATTTTCCCGCTCAGGCATCCAAACCGAGGACGGAAACGCCATGCCAGCCTATCGCTCCCGCACCACCACCCACGGCCGCAACATGGCGGGTGCCCGCGGCCTATGGCGCGCGACGGGCATGAAGGACGGCGATTTCGGCAAGCCGATCATCGCGGTGGTCAACTCCTTCACCCAGTTCGTGCCCGGCCACGTCCATCTGAAGGACCTCGGCCAGCTCGTCGCCCGCGAGATCGAGCAGGCCGGCGGCGTCGCCAAGGAGTTCAACACCATCGCGGTCGATGACGGCATCGCCATGGGCCATGACGGCATGCTCTACAGCCTGCCGTCGCGCGAGCTGATCGCCGACAGCGTCGAGTACATGGCCAACGCGCATTGCGCCGATGGCCTCGTCTGCATCTCCAATTGCGACAAGATCACGCCCGGCATGCTGATGGCCGCGCTCAGGCTCAACATCCCCGCCGTGTTCGTCTCGGGCGGCCCGATGGAGGCCGGCAAGGTCAAGCTCGAGGGTAAGACCAAGGCGGTCGACCTCATCGACGCCATGGTGGCGGCGGCCGATTCCAAGGTCAGCGACGAAGACGTCAAGGTGATCGAGCGCTCGGCGTGCCCGACCTGCGGCTCCTGCTCGGGCATGTTCACCGCCAATTCCATGAACTGCCTGACCGAGGCGCTCGGCCTCGCGCTGCCCGGCAACGGCTCGGTGGTCGCAACCCATGCCGACCGCAAGCGGCTGTTCGTCGAGGCCGGCCACACCATCGTCGATCTCGTCCGCCGCTATTACGAGCAAGACGATGCATCCGTGCTGCCGCGCAACGTCGCGAATTTCAAGGCGTTCGAAAACGCCATGACGCTCGACATCGCGATGGGCGGCTCGACCAACACCGTGCTGCACCTGCTCGCCGCCGCCCATGAAGGGCAGGTCGCTTTCACCATGAAGGACATCGACCGGCTGTCGCGGCGCGTGCCCGTGCTGTGCAAGGTCGCGCCGTCGGTGGCCGACGTTCACGTCGAGGACGTGCACCGCGCCGGCGGCATCATGGCCATTCTGGGCGAACTCGACCGCGCCGGGCTGATCGACACCTCGGTCTCGACCGTGCACGCGCCGACCATGAACGAGGCGCTGGAGCGCTGGGACATCAAGCGCACCAAGAGCGAGACGGTGCGCACCTTCTATCGCGCTTCGCCCGGCGGCATCCCGACCCAGGTCGCCTTCAGCCAGGAGCGCCGCTACGACGAGCTCGATGCCGACCGCGCGAAGGGCGTCGTGCGTGACCTCGAGCACGCCTTCAGCAAGGACGGCGGCCTCGCCGTGCTTTACGGCAACCTCGCGCAGGACGGCTGCATCGTGAAGACGGCCGGCGTCGACGCCTCGATCCTGAAATTCTCCGGCCCGGCGCGCGTGTTCGAAAGCCAGGACGCCGCCGTCGAAGGCATCCTGGGCGGCAAGGTCGTCGCCGGCGAGGTCGTGGTCATCATCTATGAAGGCCCGCGCGGCGGACCCGGCATGCAGGAGATGCTGTATCCGACCAGCTATCTGAAATCGATGGGCCTCGGCAAAGCCTGCGCGCTCGTCACCGACGGCCGCTTCTCCGGCGGCTCCTCGGGCCTGTCGATCGGCCATCTGTCGCCTGAAGCGGCCGAAGGCGGCAACATCGGCCTGGTGCGCACCGGCGACATCATCGCCATCGACATTCCGAACCGCAGCATCACTTTGGAAGTCTCCGACGAGGAGCTCGCCAAGCGACGCGCCGCGGAAGAGGCGAAGGGCGATGCCGCCTGGCAGGCGACGGGTCGCAAGCGCCAGGTCTCGACCGCGCTGCAGGCCTACGCCGCGCTGACCACCAGCGCCGCGCGCGGCGCGGTGCGCGAGGTGAAGCGTCGCTCGAAGTAAGCGCCTGATCGGCGCGCCTTAGGCTGGATCGATTGCTCCGGAGCGCATCGCGGTCTCCACGCGAGCGCGCAGATGCGCCGTTGCAGGAGAAACCTGGAGCCGGGACGGCGGTCTGCAAAGAACGGCCCCCGCCGTCCGGGGTGTGGGCTATTGGGGGTGGAGGCGGGAGCCGTTTGCGAAGTGGGCACCCGACGCGCGGGCTCGCCCGCCAGGCACTGTCAACTTAGCGCATTTGTCCACACCTTGCTATTTAATTTTTGTTAATTGTCGTTTTATTTTCGATTTAATCGTGCCATCCTGGGAAAAATAGCCGAAAATCCATTTTTCCGAATTCGGCCGAGGCGGTCGCCGTGTCGAGATCCGCCGCAACGGTCCGGATTGCCAGTATCGGAGTGAGCCATGAGTCATTCTCCATCACTCGTGCCGCAGATAACGACAGACCGGGACGTCTATCTCGTGCTCGATGACTTCGGCCGGCAGCTGGGCCGCGCCTGGTGTGAGACGGCCGAGGAGGACGCCAATCGCGCGACCCTGCTGAGACATCTCGCCGAAGGGCAATATCTCCATCCCACACGCATTGTGGCTTTCAATACCGCGGAGGGATGGTCGCGGGATGCCACCGCCGAAATCGCCGACGAGCTGCGCCGCCGCTTTGTCGAACTCGAGGAGACTGATCCTTCGCTGCTGGAGTTCCTGGAAAGAGCCGCGAGGCGTTGAAGCTCGGCTATCGGAGGCGGATGAACATCAACGCACGTCGCGCGTTGATGGGTGTGGTCAACGAGTTCTTACCGGTCGGCCGTGATCGGCCGTTCGCATTAAGGATGCCTCGACGAACTTCAGCAGCCCCGGATTTTGCGGCGTATACTGCGCCGACCTTCGCAAATCCATTTCGGGCAACTGGGGCACCACATAATGTCTCGTACTCTCGCTGTTGTTTTCTCAACCGCCGTCGCCGCGATTTCCATGACGGGCGCAGCCTCCGCCGGCTGCTACAATTGCTACGCACCGCCGCCGTGCCAGACCTGCTATCAGCAGCAATACGTGCAGCCCCAATACCGCACCGTCGATGAGACCGTGATGGTCTCGCCGGGCTCGGTCGTCGCGCATCGCACGCCGGCGCAGTATCGCACCGTGATGGTGCCGCAGACCGTGATGGTCGCGCCGCCCAGCGTCCAGTACCAGCACATCCCGCCGCAATACGCCACGCGCCAGCGCGTCGAGATGGTCTCGCCCGGCTATTCCTATTACGCCCCAGTGCAGATGGGCTGCGCATCCTGCGGCTACTGACGCCAAGGACGAGGCAGGCTTCGAACGGCGCTCCTCACAGGGCGCCGTTTCTTTTGCGTGTCGCAAAACGAGGCCCGGACATGGAGACCAATCCTGCCGGGCTTCGCAACCGGCGACGCCTTGGGTGATGTCGCCAGTATCGGATTGGCGAGACGTCGGCGCACGGCGGCGCCGGACCTGAGGCCCAAGCGAGAGGAACAGGCTGACGCTCGCCTCACAGACGGCGGGCGGATGGGCCTGAGGCGAGGGCGCCAACTTGGCGTTGCCTTGCGCCGTCGACTACGTTAAGCGACAGCCGTTCCGGGCTTGGAAGGGTGGCCGAGTGGTTTAAGGCACCGGTCTTGAAAACCGGCGTGCCCGCAAGGGTACCGTGGGTTCGAATCCCACCCCTTCCGCCAAAATCAATATAACTAATTGAGATTGCTGAGTTGTTACTTGCGTAACCTGACCAATCAGCGTGCGCTCCGGCCATCGTTCGCACCTTCGAGGTAGGCGAGGGGACGTCGCGTGAAAGTGGGGCTTGGTATCGACGGCGGCACAGCCGAGACCGAGGTATGGGTACTGGTCGTCACTCTCGCAGCGATCGCGGCAGTCCTGATCGCAGGATGGTGGCAACGCCGTCGGAAGCCGCCGGCGTGAGTGCTGCATGAGAGTTCTCCACACCCACGACAGGCAGTAGCTCGCGAGCGACTGGGGCCGCTAGGGATCGATAATTTGCGAGGTGCTTGCGATGCCGCTTTGATCGCGGCATGCCTCGCCCGAAACGCCACACACCCACTCATGCAGATGGCCGGCCGCTCAAAATCACCTTCGGCGAAATGCGCGGCGTGGGCGTGCGCGGCGTCCTGGTCTACTGCCACTGCGGTCACATTGCCCTGGATGCTGACCGCTGGCCGGACGCGGTGCGGCTGTCCGATATCGAGCCGCGGTTCGTCTGCGCAGGTTGCGGAAGCCGCGGCGCCGACGTGCGGCCTGACTTCGATCGAGGCAATCCACGGCTTGCGATCAAAGGCCATCGAACGCGATAGCTGCCACCCGTAAACGTCTGCGGCCGGCGCGGCGCTGGGCTGCGGCCGAACTTCAATTGGGACGGGCTGCCGACGCGGGAGGATATCGATAGCGGGCAAAAGACGGCCCCGGCCGTGGGCTTCTAGGGTGTGGGCGGCCGGGGCCATTTGGGGTGCTTGGACCTTGGGGAAGTTCAAGCGGCTGCGAGCTTCTCACAGCTCGAAGCGCCGTTCCGTTCGCTTCCGAACATTGGCAGTACTCTTCCGGATAGGTACAGGCCGAATGGGCGCAGGATTCGTAAGATTGTCGGCGAGTCCCTGGCGTGCCGAAAGCAGATCTCCTCAACTCGACTTGACCACCGGCTTTCCCGTAGGCTGCTATTTCACAATTCCAGCTAGCGGGTAGCGAGATGGCTGAAAAAATCGATGTCGAGACGACGGGCAAATCGCAGTTTGAAGTCGCTTACGAGATGGCGAGATTCATTCTCATAAATATGGAAGGTCGTCAGGTCAAAAGCATAAAGCGGCATGAATTCTTGCATTTGGTAGCTGACTGCATCGAGGCCTTGCGCGGCATCAAGGTCAAGCAGATTATCAGCTAAAAATGAGGCTGGCGCTCCTTGATGGCGGCTCGAAAAAGGCCCGCCAGCATGACCGGCGGGCCCCTAATTTTATCAGCGGTGCGTCATCAGCCGCTGCCGGTCGCGGTTTCTGTGGGTTCGGCGCCGGCGCTTCATTTGCTCCTCCCGTACTTGGTGATCTTCCTCAGCGAGAGCCGCTGGGCTCGTTCAAGGACGTGTCGCTCAAGGAAGCGCGGCTCGCCGAGATGCTGCGAGGCTGAAGGTGAGGGGCGATCGCAGCATACCGGGGCACGATCGGCATGAAGCGCCGGCGCCGAGTCCACAGAAGGCGCGACCGGCAGCGGCTGGCGGCGCATGCTCGCCGACTGAGACGGTGAACGACCATGGTCGGGGGCTACGGTCCCGCGCTCGCTCAGTCTCGGATGTTGGCTTGGACAACCAGCGTTGGCGCAAATGGTTTGCCAGCTAATCGAGAGCGGCCATTTTTTGCGTCATAACTTCGTCAGCCACGTGATGACACGTCGTTACGACAAATGCAGCTTTGCTGCATTGCCATTCACGACCGAGGGCAGCACTTGAGACTGGCTCGTGAGCAGCCAATCCGAATAGAGCGGCCGCGCCGATCAGCAAATTTACGACAACGAGCTTACGTGCTTTGCGAGTCCGCGTTGGGCTGATCATAGAGATAGTTCCCTTCTGGACATGCGCTGGAAGAGAGTAGGCTGCGCCTCGTTTGTTTCAGGCCGACTTCGCCGCCCAGGAGAAATGGTTTCATGGGCGAACGGGGGCCATACACGGGAAATCGGCGGCTTGCATCGTGCAAATGTCGCCCGGTTAAGCATTAAAACAATAAAATGAATTTAAATATATTAAATGTTGGACGAGATTTAAATTTGGATTAGGATGAGAAGGCTTGGCGCCGGACGAACGCGTCAAGGACCTCCTAGAAGCGGCCCCATCATCCTGCCCCTGCTCACGCCACCAAGGATGTAAGGGCCGCTTCTTTGGCAAATTGTGAGGCGAATCATGCAGTTCCTGTCACTAAGTGATTTGTTTCTCATCTCCGCTGCAACGGGGACGCTCCTACTGGTCGAGATCGGAGTTTTGATCATTGTGGGCGTGATCTGAGCCGGACGTTCTTCGGTCAGTTTAATTTCAGCGCTCCCCGGGCCGGCCTTTTGGATCGCAAGCTGCGGGTTGCCTCGATCGAAGTCAGGCCGGACGTCGGCGCCGCGGCTGCCGCAACCTGACGAAGCGCGGCTCGAAATCAGACAACCGCACGTCGTCCGGCCATCGATCGGCTTCTAGCGCTGTGTGATGGCCACAATGGCAGTAGACCAGCGCACCCACGCACGCCCATCTCGCCGAACGTGATTTTGATCCGTCGACCATAGGTCAGTTCTCACAGGCGACCCGTTCGCAAGATGCTACGCCCCTTCCGGAGGCGCCATGCGGAACGCCCGGCGATACTCCGTGCACCCAGATGACGGTTCAATCAGGTGGTCGCTCTCCGACATGAGATGGGCGATCGAAACCGTGGAACGGAGGGCGGAACGTGAAGATGAAGGTAAACAGCAAGACGACCCAACTCGATCTGTATCGCGTCACGCGACGTTTGCTTGCGTGCGCGCTGCTCATGTTTGTTTTCCTGATGATCAAGCCGGCCGTTGCAGTCCCCCAACACGAGGCACGGGCGACATTCGACCGTTTCGTTGCCGCTCAAAACGCCCACGACGTCCAGGCGGTAGAAGCCCTGTTGCTGGCTTCGCCCGATTTTCTCTGGATCACCCGCGGCCCGTTCCTGCCCCCATCGCGTTATGTGTTGCGGATGCAAAGGAGCGGCCGGGATCTGCGTGAAGCGGATATCCACAGAGATTTATGAGTATGCACTCGATAGCAATCGAGCAAATTCCCCGGTTGGTTCGCGCGTACATCCGACGTGAACCAACCGGGTTTCTCAACCTGATCGGCCTTGGTGCTTCGCTGTAGGTCGAACGACAGGCCGAGAAGCTTAGGTGAGCCCGATCGTGCCCCACAGCACGGTTTCGGGCACAATAATTCAAAGGAAGTGCGTCCTGCGACGGATAGGGGCCCTTTTTAGGGGTTGATCGTAATGGCAATTGCGGACTCCGGCACATCGTAGAAAGCAGCGAGCTTCTTGGAAGCGTCATTAGCTGGTAGGTTCGACAGAAAGTGGGGGACCGACATCATGGCGACCGACTGCTGCGAACAGAACAGCTCTTGCTGCAGCCCCCCACCGCTGAACCTCGAACCTGTTCGGCGAGAGTGCGGGTCCGCAGAGGCGGGGTGTGGTTGCTCCGGCGGTGTGCCGGTCTTCGACGGAATGGATCCCATGTACAAGCGCGTCCTCTGGACGGTCATCGCTGTCAACGGCTCGATGTTCTTGATTGAGATGCTTGCTGGGCAGTTGGCAGGTTCACAGGCGCTGAAAGCCGATGCTTTGGATTTTCTTGGTGACACGGTGACCTATGGGCTCAGCTTGGCCGTGATCGGTGCGAGCCTGCGACGCCGAGCTACAGCCGCCCTTTTCAAGGGTATCTCTCTCAGCGTGATGGCGCTCTGGGTTGTCGGGTCAACTGTCTACCAAACGCTCATTCTCGGGATTCCAAAGGCAGAGGTCATGGGCGTGATTGGCTTTCTTGCTCTTGCGGCCAATCTCGGTTCGGTCTTGTTGCTCAGGCCGTACAAGGATGGGGACGCGAACGTCCGGTCTGTTTGGCTCTGCTCTCGAAACGACGCAATCGGCAACGTGATCGTGATGGTCGCTGCCTTGGGCGTCTGGGGGACCGGCACAGCTTGGCCCGATCTCCTCGTCGCTGCCGTGATGGCTGGCATCTTCCTGACCTCTTCGATCCAGATACTGCGACAGGCTTGGCGTGAGTTCAACGCGGAGAACTCCGCAAGCCAACAGACCGCTGCCGCTCGTTGACACTCCGGCTCCGAGGGCGGGGAGAAGGCACGATGCGAGCAGGAAAGGAGGAGACCCTCAGCGGCCGATCCCACCGCAACATCGACCTGTTCTGAAAGTACCTGAGTGATAGCTCGGTGCGACGCGGAGCTGCCCTGAGCTGCCAAGATGATTGATGCCGACAACGAAGACTGGACGGCCGTTCTGCTGCATTTGCCGAGACGCTGGTCTTTCCGAGTGAGATGCATCGCCCGGCTCAGGAACCTGGCCCTAATTCGCCGGTTGTTCGCACTCTCATCCACCACGGAGTGCGCCCTTGGAAAGCACGATCATCGGAGAATTCGACACGCGCCGCGGCGCCGAGCTTGCGGTTGAACACGTTGTGCAGGAATGCGGCGTGCCGCGCAGCGACGTCTTCGTTCAGGCCGCCGGCGGCGCGAACACCGCGGGGACGCGCGCGGCAGGTAGCGACGTCAAGGCCGCGCCCGCGCCGGAGGGGCGGCAGAAGCTGGAGGGTCTGATCGAGGTCTCCGTGGACTTTCACGGCGACGCTCCCGAGAAGATCGCCGACGTCTTGAGGGGCGCCGGCGCAAAGACTGTCCGAACCAAATAGCGGCAATCGGCGCCTGTGCCGAGCGAGCGCCATGGCGCCGCCATCCACACGCGCTGAACAGCCGCCTCCGGTCCTGAAGCCGTGGAACCCCTTGCGCATTCAACGCGTTGAGCCGCGAATGCCAGTTGCGAGGTCCACCTGCTTCAGAGTTCATCGACCCTGATCCCCGGCGACACCGTCTGGCGGCGGTGCAAGGCGCGGCGCGTCGCGGTTCTGAACGATGCTGCCGCTTATTTCGCGGCCGTGCGGGAGGCGCTGCTGGAGGCGCAGGATCTCGTCTACATCGTCGGATGGGACATCCATAGCGAGACCCGGCTGGTAGGAGATTCCGGACAGGCGGATGACGGCTTGCCGGAACAGCTTGGCCCATTCCTGCGCGCGCTGGTTCAACGCCATCCCGCCTTGCAGATCAACATTCTCGTCTGGGACTTCGTCTCGTTTTACGCCTCAGAAAGAGAATGGAAGTCCACGGCCAAATTCACCGCCGACACGGATGGCCGCGTCCGCTTTCACCTGGATTCCACGCTTCCGTTTGGCTCGGCCCAACACCAGAAGATCGTCTGCGTCGACGGTTCACTGGCGTTCGTCGGCGGGCTTGATCTGACCATCAGGCGCTGGGACACGAGTGACCATCGAGCAGATAATGCAATGCGCTGCGACCCCCAGGGCAAGCCGTACCCGCCGTTTCACGATGTTCAATGCATGGTCGCCGGGGACGCCGCCGAGCTTCTATCGGACCTGGCAGAAGAACGCTGGCGTGCGGCAGGCCAACAGACTCATGATCGGCGCGCAAAGAGCATCCGGTGGCCGGCGAACGTGCCGGCCGAGGCCGAGCATATGCCGGTGGGTATCGCCAGGACCGAGGTGGTTTGTCCCGCAGGTTCGACGATCAGGGAGGTCGAACGCTCGTTGATCGCAGCAATCCGGTCCGCGACGCGCTTCGTCTA
Source organism: Bradyrhizobium sp. 138 (assembly GCF_023074075.1). Taxonomy (GTDB): domain Bacteria; phylum Pseudomonadota; class Alphaproteobacteria; order Rhizobiales; family Xanthobacteraceae; genus Bradyrhizobium. The sequence continues at coordinate 33,692 of NZ_JADPKT010000022.1, forward strand.
CATCGAAAATCAGTTCACCAGCGCCACCAAGATCGCATGCGAATTGGCGGAGCAGATGCGCCGCGTGCCTTCGCTTCGAGTTCTCGTCGTCACGCCCAAGCTGCATTCCTCGTGGGTGGAATCCCAGGCCATGCAGAACGGCCGCGGCGCCTTCATCGACTGCTTCAGCGCGGCCGACGTCGCGGATCGTATCCGCTTCGTCTACCCGGTCACACGCAGCGGGGACACCGAAGCTGCCGTGATGGTGCACAGCAAGCTCATGATCGTCGATGACCGGATCCTGAGAATTGGCTCGGCGAACCTGAACAACCGCTCGATGGGCGCCGACAGCGAATGTGACCTCATCTTCGAAGCCTCGTCCGACGACCACCGGGCTTTCATCGCATCGGTCCGCCATCGCCTGATCGCCCACTTCTGCGGTGTCGACGAACAGGCCATCGCACAAAATGAGAATCATCTTTTTACGCTGCTGGACGAAGTGTCGGGCGCCGACAGCGCGAAGACTCTGCGCGACGTGGAGTCCTCGGTCCTGACCAGCGCATTGGCCACGATGGTCCAGCCGGTTGCGGACCCTGAACGTCCCCTTCATCTGGAGCGGGCGGCATCTCGCATGTGGACCACGAAGACGATCATCGGGATCGTCTCGATGACTGTGGCGCTGTTTGGACTGGGGATGGCCTGGTCGTACACGTCCTTGAGCGATTTCACCGACGCGGGCCATATCGCGAACTTCCTGTCGACCTACGCGCAGTCGGTCTGGGGGCCGCCATTCGCGATCGCAGCTTTTGTGGTGGGCGGGCTGGTCGTGTTTCCGGTTCTCGTGCTCATTGCGGCAACGGCGGCCGCACTCGGGCCATGGCTGGGCTTCGTCACCGCGATGGCGGGCGTCTTGCTCAGCGCTCTCATCCTTTTTGCGATCGGACGGGTGCTCGGCCGGGAACGCCTTCAGCGTTTGCTGGGGCGGCGGGCTGCGCGCATCCAGGAACGTGTTGTCGGCAAGGGCATCCTGGCTGTCGTCGTCATCCGGATGATTCCCATCGCCCCGTTCTCGGTGGTGAACGTCGTGGCTGGCGCGAGCACGCTGCCTCTGCGCGATTTCCTGGTCGGAACTCTGCTGGGCATGACGCCCGGGATTCTCGCGATGGCCGTGCTGGGCGCTCAGATCGCAGATCTGGCCAGGAATGCGTCCTGGACCAACGCTACGCTGCTCGCGCTGGCATTCCTGGGCTGGCTCGCGATCTGCGCCGGCGCACAATTCGTCGCGACCTGGCTCGCCGGGAGGCGCTGATGGCGCCGATGCGCTTCATGACGTGGAATGTGCATGGCACCTTCAATCTCAATCCGACGTTCGATCTGGAGGGCATCTGTTCCATCGTTCGCAAATGGGCGCCCGATGTCGTCGCGCTTCAAGAGGTGGATTCGCGATCGCGTTCGGACGATCCGTTTGCGAAGCTGGCGAGCGTTGTCGGCGATCACCGTGTTCACGCCAAGTCGATCGTCACAGCGGATGGCGATTACGGTCAGATGCTCCTGAGCCGCTTTCCATTCTCCGGCGTGCCCGAGATCGTCGACGTGTCGTATCGTGAGCGCGAGCCCCGCCGAGCGATTGCGACGGGACTGTTGACGTCGGCTGGCGATGTGCGCGTGGTGGCCACGCATCTCGGCCTGAGCATCCACGAGCGCTATGCGCAAGCTCAGGCCCTGGTGAACCTGGTGAGACCTGGAAGGACCGTTGTTCTCGGCGATTTCAACGACTGGTTCTGGGTCAAATCGGTGCGGCGCGTGCTTGCGCAGGTTTGCCCGAACCGGACGCGGCTCCGAACCTTTCCGTCGCGTTTGCCCCTGATGCGGCTCGACCGGATCTATGCAACGTCCGACAGCCGGATCCGGGAAGTCTGGACCGACCAAGAGGCGAGGGCCTATTCGGACCACTTGCCGGTCATTGCAGACATCGAGATGCCCGCCGACCGGAACTGATTTGCTCGTCCGCCATCTTCAGGAGTTTCCGAATTTGGCGGAATGCCACTTGTTTTGCCCGACGGGTCAGACGCATCGAGCGCGCGACGAAAAGTCATTGCTGTAGAAGGGCTTGGCTACTGTGCATGGGGTTGTTTTCGCAAATTATCAGGCCGGGCCTCTTTGCCGCTGAACGAGACCATGTGGAACTTTTTCCTCGCCACGGCGTTCCCCTCCCCATGACTGAAGACCTTTCCTTCCGACGCAAACCCCTGACCCCCGAGCAGCGCCAGGCGCGCGATGCGGCACGCCGGATCGAGGCCGAAAAGGCCATGCGCGACCATGAAGCGGCGCAGAAGGCATTTTACGCCAACAAGGAGCGGCTCAGGGCCGAGCGCCTCGCGCGCGAAGCGGCGGCGGCAAAAGGCTGAGCTCGCGCGGCTCCCGCCCGCAAATCTTCTGACGATCTTCCGGCCGATGCTGACGGCTAGTGCCGGTTCGACATCCGCGTTGCGGGGCAGGCGAAGCGGCTGCCGGGCCTTACCCGGCGTGCTTGCGCATTCCGGACTCGCTGAGCTTGTCGACATAGGCGATGCCGATCGCCGAGAGAATGAAGGTGATGTGAATCAGGACCTGCCACATCACGCCGGTCTCGGTGAAGCCGGCGCGGTTCGAGCCGAGATTGCCAGCCTCGATGAAGGTGCGCAGCAGCGCGATCGAGGAGATGCCGATGATGGCCATGGCGAGCTTGATCTTCAGCACGCTCGCATTGACGTGGCCGAGCCATTCCGGCTCGTCGGGATGGCCCTGCAGGTCGAGCCGCGAGACGAAGGTCTCGTAGCCGCCGACGATCACCATCACGAGCAGGTTGGAGATCATCACGACGTCGATCAGCGCCAGCACGCTCATCATGATCTGCTGCTCGGTGAGGTCGAGCGCGTGCCAGGACAGATGCCAGAGTTCTTTCAGGAACAGCGCGATGTAGACGCACTGCGCCACGATCAGTCCGAGATAGAGCGGCAGTTGCAGCCAGCGCGAGCCGAAGATGATCATCGGCAGCAGGCCCAGGCGCGGCGAGGGCGGGCGGGGCTCGGTACCAAGTTCGGATAGGGGGGAAGGCTCAACCGACATTCAGGCCGCATCCTCGCGATGAGACGATCTCGCCTTCATCTAACCCGACAAGATGGCCGGCGGAAGACGCGGCGCGCGTCTCGCCTTCGGCGGATCGCGCCCTTTCGTGCTAGCGTGCCTCTATCGGGCGACGGCGCGGATCGGGAGGCGGGGAGTGGGTAGGGGCGGCTTCGGCAGTTGGACCGGTGTGATCGCGCTCGCCGGCGCGGTCACGGTCGGCGCCGGCTCCGCGGAGCTCTCGGCGACACCGCTGACGCCGTTTCGCTACGAGGCGCAGGCGCAGCGTCATTGTCCGCACGACAAGGTGGTCTGGCTCGATTTCAGGAAAGGGCTCTACTACCGCAAGGGTCAGAAGCGGTACGGCCAGGGGTTCGATGGCAGCTTCGTCTGCCAGAACGAAGCCCGCGACAGCTTCTACCGCCGCTCCCTGCTGGGCCTGCGCTGAGCGGCGCGTGCCCCGGCGATCGTCCTGCTATTTCTGACCGGTCAGCTTCACCGGTACGTGCGGGGAGGTGCTGATGATGCGGGGGCTTCCGTCAGGATAGGTGCGGTCGCCGCGGATCAATGATTCCAGGACAAGAAAGAATTTCTCGGCAAGCATGTGCGTCACCCTCGTTGGTGATGGCCTCTTGAAATTTGAGTCGAGGCGCCGAGGGCGGAAGTTCAATCAACTGGACGGGAGCAGGAGTCGTGGTGGTGCTGCGGTTAAAAAATTGGGAGGAGAGAGTGGCGCTCAGGCGAAGGCCAGTGCCACGAGGCTCGAGCAGAGCAGGACCAAGCCGCCGGCGGTCAATGCCAGGAAGCCGTCAGATACCAGGTCATGGTTGCGCATAGGACACCTGCCGCTCTCGTCTTCGATGCTCGGTCGGATCGATTAAAATTGTCCGAACATGCCGCCTTGAAAGAGGTGATGCTTGCCGTTCGCCCGGGTGCCTTTAGGCCCTCGTGCGGTAGCCTTCAAACGCATGGGCCAGGAAGATCCCCGCGCTTACCAGACCCATCAGTGCCGAAACCGTCTCGATCATCGTTAAATTCCAAATCCCGCCCTTGCATCCGAGAAAACGCGTGCGGCCTTGCACAGTCAAAAGAATTCCAGAGAGCGGCGCGACAATGGGCGTGGAGTGAGGATTTGGCGCAACAGAATGTCCAGCCATGGCACAGCGCAGGTACCATCGCTCCGTAGAACAACGGAAAAATGCGAACGTCCCGTTTACCATCCCGGCGTGATCGCTGCGGGCTCCCCATTTCCGCCGTGTTCGGGTTGCGTTATCGTTACCGCTTCCGATGCGGTGGTGGGCCGTTTCGGATCAAAGGACCGGACAGGCTGCCCCGTCGAGAAAAAGCGGGTTGGGCACACCTCCGGCGGAATGGTATTTGGGGCGCATGGGGATCCGACGGTCAGATTCGGTTTTGCGGGCCGCGCGTGGTGTTGCGGCGATCGCAACCTGCGTTGCGCTTGCCAATTGCGCTTCCTCGAACAAATTCGCCAGCCGCGTCGATCCGAAATATGGCGTGTCCTCGAGCCCCCGGGTTGTGGCTTTCGGGGACCCGGTCCCGAAGGGCGGCGGCGCCTACCGCGTCGGCAAGCCCTATGTCGTGGCCGGCCGGACCTATGTGCCGGAGGAGGACGTCAACTACCGCGCCGAGGGCATGGCGTCCTGGTACGGCGATGATTTCCACGGCCGTCTGACCGCCAATGGCGAAGTGTTCGACATGACCTCGCTGACCGCGGCGCATCCGACCCTGCCGATGCCGTCCTATGCGCGGGTGACCAATGTCTCGAACGGCAAGTCGCTGATCGTCCGCGTCAATGATCGCGGGCCCTATCATGGCAACCGCCTCATCGATGTCTCGAACAAGGCCGCCGAACTCCTTGAATTCAAAGGAAATGGCGTCGCCAAGGTTCGCGTCGAATATGTCGGCCGGGCCCCGCTCGAAGGCTCCGACGACCGCCAGCTTCTGGCAACCCTGCGCACCGGCGTTCCGGCACCGTCGCCCTCGATGGTCCGGGTCGCCTCGGTAAAGCCCTTCGTGCCGGAGCTGCCGGGATCGAGCCGCGGTGCCATTCGCGGCGACGTGCCGATGCCGGAGGGGCGGCCCTATAATCTCGGCAGCACCTCGGCCGACATGGCCTCGCTCAATGCGACCTCGGAAATGTCGGCCTCGAGCCGCAGCCGAGGCCGGGTGGTCCACAACGCCCGCGCGGTGTCTTACGACGAGGATGGCCGCTATGCCGCCGAGAACGCGCCCTCATCGGCCGACGGCGCCGCCGAGGCTCGCAGCATCCTGAGCGGCCGCGGCCTCTACTAGGCCGCGCTCTCCCTCAGGAACTTCACCAGCGCAGCATTCACCTCGTCGGGGCGTTCCTGCTGCACCCAATGGCCGGCGCCCTCGATGATCAGCTTTCGCTTCAGATTGGGCAGCACGCGCTCGAGCTCGTTGACGCGCTTGGCGCCGATCAGGCCGGTGATGACGGCGTCCCTGGAGCCGGCGATGAACAGCGAGGGCTGACGGATCTGCGCGTCCTGCCAGGGCGCCGTCAGCTCCCAATTGCGGTCGATGTTGCGGTACCAGTTCAGCCCGCCGCGAAAGCCAGACTTACGGAAGCTCTCGGTGAAGTAGGCGAGGTCGGCCTCGCTGAGCCAGCCGGGCAGCGGCTCCTCGGTGGTCGCGTGGCTGAGAAAGCCCTTGCCCTCCTGCACGAACATGGCGGCGGTCGGATCGGCGAGGCCCCGTCCCCCGAGCACGATGCGCATGGTGCGGGCGACGTCGCGCTCCAGCTCGGCCTCGGCGACGCCGGGCGCCTGGAAATACTGCCAGTAGAAATTGGTGACGCCGCCTTGGCGCAACAGGTCGAGCGGCTTGCCGCGGCCGCGAAACGGCGGCGGCACGCTCAGGCCCGCGACCGCCGTGAAGATGTCGGGCCGGAACAGCGCCGCATGCCAGGCGACCGGCGCGCCCCAATCGTGGCCGACCACCATCGCCTTGGACTCGCCGAGCGCCTGGACGAGGCCGACCACGTCGCCGACCGTGTCGAAGATCGAGTAGGCGGCGGCGTCAGCCGGCGCGGTGCTCTGGCCGTAGCCGCGCATGTCGGGGGCGACGACGTGAAACCCGGCCTCGGCAAGCACCGGGATCTGGTGGCGCCAGGAATAGGACAGTTCTGGCCAGCCATGGCATAGCACCACCAGCGGACCCTGGCCGGCTTCGCGGATGAAGAGATCGATGCCGTTGGCTCTGATCACGCGGGTGGAAGACATCGCTTTTCCGCCTTGTTTCAGGGGTTTGGTCGAGAAACATGAGGCGCCACGATAGGGGCGCGGCGAGAATCGTGCAATCTCGCGGCAGGCGTCCAACCTCGTGTTGTTCGCACCGGTTCCAGCTGTTAGAACGCCGCTCTCAGGGCTTGGCCATGGCATTACGTCCTTCTTCGCTTCGTCGCACCCGCTTCACCGCCGGAGTGCTGATGCGCGGGTTGATTGCGACGGTTCTGGTTGCCGGCCTAAGCTGGGGTGGGGCGGTTCTGGCCGCCAACCAGAGCGTCCAGGGCGCCAAGAAGACGGACGATGCCGGCTTCGACGGCGATGCCCCGACCGCGATTCTGATCGAGGCGTCCTCAGGCAGCGTGCTGTTCGAGAAGAACGCCGACGAGCTGCGCGCGCCGTCCAGCATGATGAAGCTGATGACCGCGGAGGTGGTCTTCAATGCCATCAAGAAGGGCGACATCAAGCTGACCGACGAGTACCGGATCAGCGAGAACGCCTGGCGCCGCGGCGGCGCGCCCTCGGGCGGCTCGACCATGTTTGCCGCCATCAACAGCAAGGTCTCGGTCGACGACCTCCTGCGCGGCGCGATCATCCAGAGCGGCAACGACGCCTGTATCGCGCTGGCGGAGGCCATGGCCGGCAACGAGCGGATCTTCGCGGCCGACTTCATGACCAAGCGCGCCCGCGAGCTCGGCATGACCAAGTCGACCTTCGGCAACTCCAACGGATTGCCCGACCCCGCCAACAAGATGACGGTGCGCGAGCTCGGCATGCTCGCCCGGCACATCATCCTGGACTTCCCCGAGTTCTACAAACTGTTCGGCGAGAAGGAGTTCACCTGGAACAAGATCCGCCAGCCCAACCGCAACCCGCTGCTCAACTCGATGGAAGGCGCCGACGGCCTCAAGACCGGCTACACCAAGGAAGGCGGCTACGGCATGGTCGGCTCTGCGGTGCAGAACGGCACGCGGCTCATCGTCGTCGTCAACGGGCTCGACGATCCCGATGATCGCGCCACCGAAGCCAAGAAGATGCTGGAATGGGGTTTTCGCAATTTCGAGACCCGCACGCTGATCGCGGCCGAGCAGCCCGTCGGCTACGCCAAGGTGTTCGGCGGCGAGAGCCGCTCGGTCAAGCTCGTTGCCAAGACTCCGGTGAAGGTGATGGTGCACAAGAATGGCAGCGATAAGCTGATTGCGCGCATCGTCTATAGCGGCCCGGTGCGGGCGCCGGTCGAAGCGGGCCAGCGGGTCGGTGTGGTCAGGGTCTGGCGCAGCGGCAATATCGCGGTGGAAACACCGGTCTATGCGGCCGAAGCGATCGGCACCGGCTCGACCGTGCGACGCGCGCTCGACGGCGCCAGCGAGCTCGTGATCGGCATGTTCCGCGCAGGCGCCGAGAAGCTCTGACCATGAGTGAGAGCGCGGTACAGCAGCCGTCCGGGCGCGGACGCTTCATCACCTTTGAAGGCGGCGAGGGCACCGGCAAATCGACCCAGATCAAGAAGCTTGCCGACCGCCTCAAGGCGGCAAAGCTGCGCATCCGGGTCACGCGTGAGCCGGGCGGCTCGCCGGGCGCCGAGATCATGCGTCATCTGGTGCTGTCGGGCATGGGCAAGCTGCTCGGCCCCGAGGCGGAGACGCTGCTGTTTGCCGCCGCCCGCGACGATCATGTCCGCACCGTGATCCTGCCTGCGCTCAACCAGGGCACTTGGGTTTTATGCGACCGTTTCGCCGATTCCACGCGGGCCTATCAGGGCAGCCTCGGCCGTGTGCCTGAAGGCCTCATCAACGCGATGCAGCGGGTCACCATCGGCGACCTCAAGCCCGACCTCACCATCATCCTCGACCTTCCGGTCGAGATCGGCCTCCGGCGCGCCGCCGCGCGCCGCGGCGGCGGCACGGCCGACCGGTTCGAGAGCGAGCAGCTCAGTTTCCACCAGGGCCTGCGCGAGGCCTATCGCAAGATCGCCGCGGACGAGCCCGCGCGCTGTGTGCTGATCGACGCCAATTCCGACCCGGATACGGTTGCGGCCCGAGTCTGGGAAGCGCTGCGCGATCGTCTGCTTCCCATGCCGGCCTCGGTGATTTCCGCATGAGCCCGCGTCAGACCGAGCGCGAAAGCGCCATTCCGCATCCGCGCGAGACGAGCCGTCTGTTCGGCCATCGCGAGGCCGAGGCGGCGCTGCTCGCGGCCTATCGCAGCGGGCGCATCCCGCATGCCTGGCTGATCGGTGGGCCGCAAGGGATCGGCAAGGCAACCTTGGCTTATCGCATGGCGCGCTTCGTGCTCGCCCATGGCCAGCCGCTGGCGGAGGCCGTGCAGAACGCCGCAGACCTTGCGATCGATCCCGATGACGCCGTGGCGCGGCAGGTGGCAGCCGGCTCGCACGGCGGCCTCTTGACGCTTGAGCGCACCGCGAACGATCGCGGTGTGATGCGCACCGTGATCACCGTAGACGAGACGCGGGAGACGATCGGCTTCTTCGGCTCGACGGCCGCCGCCGAGGGCTGGCGCGTCTGCATCGTCGACACTGTCGACGAGCTCAATGCGAACGCGGCCAACGCGCTTTTGAAGATTCTCGAGGAGCCGCCGCAGCGGTCGCTGTTCCTTCTGGTGAGCCACGCTCCCGCACGCGTGCTCGCCACCATCCAGTCGCGCTGCCGCAAGCTGCGCCTGCGTCCGCTCGCCAAGGATGACGTGATTGGCGCGGCGGCTTCGGCCGCCGAGCTCGATCCGAGCGATCCTGCGCTGCGCGAGGCAGCGGAGGCCTCCGAGGGCAGCGTTGCACGAGCCCTGACGCTGCTCGGCGGTGATGCCCTGAAACTTCAGCAACGCACGGCGGCGATGCTCGCGCGCCTGCCGCAGGTCGATCCGCGCGAATTGCACACGCTCGGCGATTCGCTTGGCACCAGCGATCGCGTCGCACTTGCCGCCTTCATCGACGGCATCGATCGCTGGATTGCGGAACGCCTGCATGCGGACGAGGCTAACGCCAACCAGAACCTGGCGCGCCTTGCGCGCTTAAGCGAGGTATGGGAAAAGATCGTCCGCGCCGCGCGCGACACCGAAACCTATAATCTGGAGCGCAAGCCCTTGGTTTTCTCGGTGTTCGGCTGGCTGGCGGACGCAACGCGCTAGAGCGCAGTTCGTTTCCAAATTTCGAGAAGTCGGTAAAGGAATTCGTCGTGGCAACGCGAGCTAAGAAAACCGTCAAGCGCAAGAGCGGCAAGAAGGCTGCGAAGAAGCCCGTCAAGAAAGCCACGAAGAAGGCTGTGAAGGCGCGCGCGCGCAAAGCTGCCAAGAAGGTCGCGAAGACCAAGAAGTCTGGCGTGAAGAAGAGCGCTGCGAAGACGGCAAAGAAGGCCTCTAAGAAGGCTGCGAAGAAGCAGGCCGTCACCAAGAAGGCGGCGAAGAAAGCGGCCAGAAAGCCAGCGAAGGCTCCGGCGAAGAAGGCGGCTCCGGCCAAGAAGATCAAGGTGACTGCGTCTCCGGTCACACAGGCGCCTATCGCCACGCCGCCGAAGGCTGTGAAGCCCAGGGTGTCGAAACCCAAGGCACCGCCTGCGCCGAAACCCGTCGCAGCCGCAGCGCCGCAAGCCGCAACGCCCGTAGCCGTCCCCGCGCGCGACAACGTCTTCTACATCACGACCGCCATCGCCTATCCCAACGGCAGCCCGCATATCGGCCACGCCTATGAGGCGATCGCCACCGACACGCTCGCGCGTTTTGCACGGCTCGACGGCAAGGACGTGTTCTTCCTGACCGGCACCGACGAGCACGGCCAGAAAATGGTTCAGACGGCGGCCGGTGAGAACATGGCCGTCTCCGCGCTCGCCGCCCGCAATGCCGGCCGCTTCAAGGAGATGGACGAGCGTCTGAACGTGTCGTTCGACCGCTTCATCCGCACCACCGAGGAGCAGCACCATCGCTCCAGCCAGGAGATCTGGCGACGCATGGAGGCGAACGGTGACATCTATGCCGACACCTATGCCGGCTGGTACTCGGTGCGCGACGAAGCGTATTACGCCGAGGACGAGACGCGCCTGAACGACGACGGCGTGCGGCTCGGACCGCAGGGCACGCCGGTCGATTGGGTCGAGGAGAAGAGCTATTTCTTCCGCCTGTCGGCCTACGAGGACAAGCTGCTCAAGCTCTACGCGGATCATCCCGATTTCATCGGGCCCGACTCTCGCAAGAACGAGGTGGTGAGCTTCGTCAGAGGAGGCCTGCGCGATCTCTCGATCTCGCGCACGACGTTTGACTGGGGTGTGAAGGTGCCCGGCGACGAAGAGCACGTGATGTATGTCTGGGTCGACGCGCTGACCAACTACATCACCGGCGTCGGCTTTCCCGACGAAGGCGACGGAAACTGGCGCTATTGGCCGGCCGACGTCCACATCATCGGCAAGGACATCATCCGTTTCCATGCGGTGTATTGGCCGGCGTTCCTGATGTCGGCCGGCATTCCGCTGCCGAAGCGGGTCTATGCCCATGGCTTCCTGTTCAACAGGGGCGAGAAGATGTCGAAGTCGGTCGGCAACGTCGTCGATCCCTTCAATCTCGCCGACCAATATGGCGTCGACCAGATGCGTTATTTCTTCCTGCGCGAGGTGCCGTTCGGCCAGGACGGCAACTACAATCATGAGGCCATCGTCGCGCGCATCAACGCCGACCTCGCCAACGATCTCGGCAATCTGGCGCAGCGCTCACTGTCGATGATCGCCAAGCAGCTCGGCGGCGTATTGCCCGAGCCCGGCGAGTTCGGCGACAACGACAAGGCGATCCTGGCGATGGCCGACGGCATGATCGCGGCGTCACGCGAGGCCATGGCGACGCAGCAGATCCATCACTGGCTCAACGCCGTCTGGGCCGTGGTCGCGGAGGCCAACCGCTATTTCGCGGGCGAGGCGCCGTGGGCGCTCGCCAAGACCGATCCGGCCAGGCAGAAGACGGTGCTTTACGTCACCGCCGAAGTCGTGCGCCAGATCGCGATCCTGGCCCAGCCAGCGATGCCGACCGCATCTAGCCTGCTGCTCGACAGCCTCGGCATCCCGGAGGCCGAGCGTAACTTCGCCATGCTCGGCGGCGCCAGGCGGATCGCACCGGGCTCGACCTTGCCGGCGCCGACGCCGGCCTTCCCGCGCTACATCGAGCCGGCAGCCTAGGACGTTTGCGCGATGCTGGTCGACAGCCACTGCCATCTGGATTTTCCGGACTTTGCGGTAGATCTCGACGGGATCGTGTCGCGGGCACGTGCGGCCGGCATCGGCCGCATGGTCACGATCTCGACGCGGGTGCGGCGGCTGAAGGGCCTGCTCGCGATCGCCGACCGCTATGACGACGTCTATTGCTCGGTCGGCACCCATCCGCACCACGCGGATGAGGAAGACGGAATCGCGCCCGACGAGCTGATTGCGTTGACGGAGCACCCCAAGGTCGTGGCGCTTGGCGAGGCCGGGCTCGACTATTTCTACGACAACGGCTCGCCGGAGGCGCAGGCGAGGGGCTTTCGCGCCCACATCGCCGCCGCCCGCACCACCGGCCTGCCGCTGGTGATCCACACCCGCGAAGCCGACGAGGACTGCGCACGCATCCTGGAAGACGAGGCAGCAAAGGGACCGTTTCGCGCCGTGCTGCATTGTTACACGGGCGGCCGTGAGCTGGCGCTGAAGGCGGTGTCGCTCGGGCTCTATATCGGTTTCACGGGAATCCTGACCTTCAAGAAATCGGAGACCTTGCGCGCGCTCGCGGCCGAACTGCCGTCCGATCGTATCCTGGTCGAAACCGACGCGCCCTATCTTGCGCCGGGCAAGTTCCGGGGCAAACGGAATGAACCGGCTTATGTGGTCGAGGTCGCCAAAGTGCTGGCCGAGACGCGCGGTGTGTCGTTCGAGGAGATCTCGCGCCAGACCAGCGAAAACTTCTTCCGCCTGTTCTCGAAGGTGAAAGCTTGAAACTGGAAGCCGCATGACGCTGACGCTGACGATCCTGGGCTGCGGCTCCTCCGCCGGCGTGCCGCGCCCGGCGCTCGGCTGGGGCGCCTGCGATCCCAACAATCCCAAGAACCGTCGTCGGCGCTGCTCGCTGCTGGTCGAACGGATTTCCGAGCACGGCACCACGCGCATACTGATCGACACCTCGCCGGATCTGCGCGAGCAATTGCTCTCGACCAATGTCGATCACATCGACGCGGTGTTCTTGACGCATGAGCACGCCGACCAGACCCACGGTATGGACGATCTGCGTTCGGTCGTGATGCACATGCGTCGTCGTATTCCGACCTACTTCAACCTATCGACCGCCAAGGACATTATGGCGCGGTTCTCCTATTGCTTCATCTCGCCGGAAGGAAGCGACTATCCGCCGATCCTGACCCGGCATTCGATCGAAGCAGGCGAGAGTCAGACCATTCTGGGAAAGGGCGGCGCGGTGACAATGACGGCCTTCCTGGTTCAGCACGGCCACATTCCCGCGCTCGGCTATCGCATCGGGGATGCAGCCTACACACCCGACCTCAACGACATCCCGCGCGAGAGCTGGGGTGCACTGGAAAATCTGGACCTCTGGATCGTCGACGGCTTGCGCTACAACAGCCATGTCAGCCATTTCAGCATCAACGACGCGCTGTCCTGGATCGAACGGTTCAGGCCGAAGCGCGCGGTCATCACCAACATGACGGCTGACGTGGATTACGAGGTGATCCGGCAATCGCTGCCCCCCGGCATCGTGCCCGCCTTTGACGGGCTGCGGCTGGAGACGCGCTGAACCTGCGGTAGAATTTCCGCCGCAAGCAGGCATACTCCTTGCTTGCATCGGCTGCATCATGTTGATCTAACGTCTGAAAGACAGGCGTTGGGCAAGGGCGATATTGAGGCAGGACGGGCGGCTAGCGATCTGTGATCGCCGGATCGTCTGAATCGCCTTGCGTGAGGATGGGGATTGCGTGACAGGGGATGAGGCAACGACTGGGGGATTGGTGCGCCGCGCTCTGGATCTCCTCTATCTCGGAGCAGGCTACGCCGCCGGCGTCTTCCTGGTTGCGATCTTTGCAATCATGATGGCCATGTCGGTCGGGCGCCAATTTGCGATCAACATTCCCGCCGGCGATGATTTCGCGTCCTGGTGCATGGCCGCGATGGCTTTCCTCGGCCTCGCGCATACCTTCAAGCGCGGGGAAATGATCCGTGTCGGCCTGCTGCTGGAACAGCTGCACGGGCGGACCAAGCAGATCGCTGAGATCGTGGCGCTCGGGATCGCCACCGCCTTCATCCTCTATTTCACCCGCTATGCCGTGCAGATGACCTACGACTCCTGGCGCTTCAACGACGTGGCGCAGGGCGTCGTCGCGCTTCCGCTCTGGATTCCGCAGCTCGGATTCGCCGGCGGTCTTGCGATCCTGTCGATCGCGCTCGTGGATGAGATGATCAGCGTCATCAGTGGCAACCGGCCGAGCTACGAGAAGGGCTCGCCGGATGAGACGCCGGACGAGTTCATCGAGCGCATCTCGCAGGGCGGCGGAGGTTGACCATGGCCAATCTCGGCATGATCGAGCTGTCATTCGTCCTGCTCGGCGTCATGATCCTGCTGCTGGGAAGCGGCGTCTGGATCGCGGTCTCGCTCGGGCTCGTCGGCTTCGTGGCGATGGCGCTGACCACGAGCCTGCCGCTCGGCGCGGTGCTCGCCACCACCACCTGGAGCGCCAGCTCGTCATGGACATTGGCCGCGCTGCCGCTGTTCATCTGGATGGGCGAGATCCTCTTCCGCACCAAATTGTCGGAAGAGATGTTCCGGGGGTTGTCGCCGTGGGTTCAGTGGCTGCCCGGGCGCCTCACGCATGTCAACGTGATCGGCTGCGGCATCTTCGCGGCGGTCTCGGGCTCGTCGGCTGCGACCTGCGCGACGATCGGCAAGATCGCGCTGCCTGAACTCGACAAGCGCGGCTACGACAAGGGCCTGAGCCTCGGATCGCTCGCAGGCGCGGGCACGCTCGGTCTCCTGATTCCGCCCTCGATCCCGATGGTGGTCTACGCGGTCACAGCGAACGTGTCTGTGCTGCAGGTGTTCCTCGGCGGATTCCTGCCAGGCGTGCTCGTGATGGTGCTCTATTCGGGCTACATCATCATCTGGTCGCTGCTCAACCCCAAGAAGGTTCCGCCGCGCGATCCGCCGATGCCGTTCCGGCAGAAGCTGCGCGAGTCGGCGAAGCTTGCGCCCTGTCTGCTGCTGATCCTTGCGGTTTTCCTTTCGCTCGTGCTCGGATTCGCGACCGCCACGGAATGCGCGGCGTGGGGCGTGACTGGCGCGCTGCTGCTGGCGTGGTGGAGCGGCACGTTGACGCGCAAGAACTTCCTCGAGAGCATCATGAGTGCGACGCGCCTGACCTGCATGATCATGCTGATCCTGGCAGGCGCGGCCTACACCACGGCTGCGATGGCCTATACGGGCATTCCGGCCGCGCTCGCCACCTGGGTCCAGGGGCAGCAGCTCACACCGGGCATGCTCGCGCTGTATCTGAGCATCATGTACATCATTCTCGGCTGCCTGATCGACGGCATCTCGATGATCGTTCTGACCGCCGTCATCGTGCTGCCGATGGTCAAGCAGGCCGGTCTCGACCTGGTCTGGTTCGGCGTCTACCTCATCATTCACGTCGAGATGGCCCAGATTACGCCGCCGGTCGGCTTCAATCTCTTCGTGCTGCAGAACATGAGCGGCCGCGACACCTTCACCGTCGCGCGGGCAGCGTTTCCGTTCTTCATCCTGCTGCTCGCCTCCGTGTTCATCATCACCGAGTATCCGCAGATCGTGATGTTCCTGCCCAAGCTCGCTTTCCCAGACTGAGCGTAATGAATTTGAAATTGACAGTGAGGAGAAGTCCGATGATGTCTCGTTTATTCCGCGCATCCTTGATCGCCGGCATGGTGGCGGCTGCGACACCCGCTTTGGCCCAGACCAAATGGAATCTGCCGGCAGCGTATCCAGCGGATAATCCGCATTCCGAAAACCTGGTCGCGTTCGCCAAGGACGTCGAAGCCGCCACGTCCGGCAAGCTCCAGATCACGGTTCATCCGGGCGCCTCGCTGTTCAAGGCGCCGGACATCAAGCGCGCGGTGGTGACCGGGCAGGCGCAGATGGGCGAGGTGCTGCTCTCGATCCACGAGAACGAGGATCCGCTGTTCGGCATCGACGTCGTGCCGTTCCTCGCGACCAGCTTCCCGGACGCGATGAAGCTGTATCAGGCCTCCAAGCCCGCGATCGCCAAGAAGCTCGACGCGCAGGGGCTCAAGCTGCTGTTCGTCGTGCCGTGGGCCCCGCAGGGCGTCTACGTCAACAAGCCGCTCGCCTCGATCGAAGACATGAAGGGCCTGAAGTGGCGCGCCTATAACGTCGGAACCGCGCGTATCGGCGAGTTGGTCGGCGCGCAGTCGGTCACGATCCAGGCCGCGGAGCTGCCGCAGGCACTTGCGACCGGCGTTGTGAATTCCTTCATGTCGTCGGGCGGCACGGGCTACGACGCCAAGGCCTGGGAGTCGCTGAAGTACTTCTATGACGTGCAGGCCTGGATCCCCAAGGACTACACCTTCGTCAACAAGGCCGCGTTCGAGGCGCTCGACAAGCCGACCCAGGAGGCCATCCTCAAGGCAGCGGCGACGGCGGAAACCCGCGGCTGGAAGGCCTGGCAGGACAAGAGCACCTGGTACATCGATCAGCTCAAGGCCAAGGGCATGAATGTCGAGCCGCCGAGCCCGGCGCTCAAGGCCGGTTTCCAGAAGATCGGCGAACAGCTCACGACCGACTGGCTGAAGAAGGCCGGCGCCGATGGTCAGGCGGTGGTCGACGCCTACAAGAAGATGTAAGGACGAGGCGTCCCGCTCGCCGCCTTCTGGTGTGCGGGCGGAACGGTCTTCTGCGGTCAGCTCAGGTCGAGATCGCCTTGGCCGATCCGACCTTGTTGCGCAGCAGGAATTTCTGGATCTTGCCCGTGGACGTCTTCGGGATCGGTCCGAACACGACCGCCTTTGGCGTCTTAAAGCCGCTCATATGACTGCGGCAGAACGCGATGATGTCGGCTTCGCTGGCGCTTGCGCCGTCCTTCAGCTCGACGAAGGCGCAAGGTACTTCGCCCCACTTCGGATCGGGCCTTGCGACCACGGCGGCAAACAGCACGGCCGGGTGCTTGTAGAGGATGTCCTCGACCTCGACGGAGGAGATGTTCTCGCCGCCGGAGATGATGATGTCCTTGGATCGGTCCTTGATGATGACGTAGCCGTACACGTCGAGCACGCCGAGATCGCCGGTGTGAAACCAGCCGCCTTCGAACGCTTCCTTGGTCGCCTTCTCGTTCTTGAGATAGCCCTTCATCACGATGTTGCCGCGGAACATGACCTCGCCGATGGTCTCGCCGTCGCGCGGCACCTCCTGCATCGTCTGCGGATTGATGACGGTGACGCTTTCCTCGAGCGGGTAGGGCACGCCCTGCCGGCGCTTCATGCGCGCGCGTTCGGGAGCGGGCAGCTCGTCCCAGCCGGGCTGCTCGGCACAGACGGAAGCGGGGCCGTAGACCTCGGTCAGGCCGTAGACATGTGTCAGCTTGATGCCGATGCTTTCGGCGCCTTCCAGGACCGCCACCGGGGGCGCAGCGCCGGCGATCAGGCCGACGACGCGGCGGGCGGCATTGCCTTTGGGCGCATCGGGTGCGTTGATCAGCGTGTTGTAGACGATCGGCGCGCCGCACATGTGGGTGACGCCGTGGCTCTTGATCAGCTCGAAGATCTTCGTCGGCTCGACCTTGCGCAGGCAGACATTGATGCCGGCAGCGGCCGCGATGGTCCAGGGGAAGCACCAGCCGTTGCAGTGGAACATCGGTAGCGTCCAGAGATAGACCGGATGCTGGCCGAGATTGCCGGCGAGGATATTGCTGACGGCGTTCAGATAGGCGCCGCGATGATGGGTGACGACGCCCTTGGGATTTCCCGTCGTGCCCGAGGTGTAGCTCAGCGCGATCGCGTCCCATTCATCGCTCGGCGTGATCGCCGCGAAGCTTGGATCGCCTTGCGCAATTGCTGCCTCATACTCGATCTCGCCGATGCGCTCGCCGCCCTTGAAGGCGGCATCATCGACGTCGACCACCAGCGGCTTGGGGCCGGTCATCTGCGCCAGCGCGTCGCTGATCACGCCTGAAAATTCGGGGTCGACCAGGACGATCTTGGCGCCGCCATGGTCGAGCTGGAAAGCGATCGAGGGCGCATCGAGCCGGATGTTCAACGCGTTGAGCACGGCGCCGGTCATGGGCACGGCGAAATGCGCCTCGTTCATCGCCGGGATGTTCGGCAGCATCGCTGCGACGGTGTCGCCGACGCCGATGCCCTTGTGCGCGAGCCAGGAGGCAAACCGCCTGCAGCGCTCATGGGTCTCAGCCCACGTGAAGCTGCGCCCCTCGTAGACTGTGCTGACGTGGTCGGGATACACGGCGGCGCTGCGCGCGAGAAAGCTCAGCGGGCTCAGCGGCACGTAGTTGGCGGGGGTCTTGTCGAGGCCGATATCGTATGGGTTCTGCCGTTCACTCATCGACACCCTCCTGAAAACGCCTCAAAGGAATCCGATCGAGATCCAGGGGAAGATCGCGACGATGATCAATCCCACCAGCAGTGCCAGCAGATAGCCCCAGATCGGCCGGATACCCTCGGCCGGATCGACGCGTCCGATGGCGCAGGCGGCATAATAGCCGACGCCGAACGGCGGGGCGAATAGTCCGATGCCCATGGCGAGAATGATCACCATGGCATAGTGCACCTCGTGCACGCCGACGGCCCGGGCGATCGGAAACAGCAGCGGCCCGAACAGCACGATCGCCGGGATGCCTTCCAGCACGCTGCCGAGGATGGTGAAGGCCAGGATCGAGACGGCGATGAAGGTCGCAGCTCCCCCGGGTAGTCCGGTCATGGCCGCAGCCAGCGAGCGTGAGAAGCCTGATTGCGTCAGGCCCCAGGCCATGCCGGTCGCGGTGCCGATGATCAGCAGGATCGCGCCCGACAGCGCCGCGGTCTCGACCAGCATCGGAAACAGCCGCCGCCAGTCGAAGCGGCGGTAGACGAGGAGGCCGACGAGGGCGCCGTAGACGATGCCGATGGTGGAGACCTCGGTCGCGGTCGCAATGCCCTCGACCACAGCGTAGCGGATCACGAAGGGTAGTGCCAGCGCGGGCAGGGCGACGATGAAGGTCTTGCCGATCTCGGATGCCCTGGCGCGGCGGACGTGGCTCATGTCCTCATGGCGGTAGCGCCACCAGACCAGCATGCAGAGCGTGATCGCGAGCACGACGCCGGGCAGGAGGCCGCCGGTGAAGAGGGCGGCGATCGACACGCCTGTTACCGAGCCGATCGTGATCAGCACCAGGCTCGGCGGAATGGTCTCGGTCTGGGCCCCTGTGGCCGCCAGAAGCGCGACGAGATCGCCGGGCTTGGCGCCGCGCTGCTTCATCTCCGGAAACAGTACGGGCGCGACGGCCGCCATGTCGGCGGCCTTGGCGCCTGATATGCCCGAGACCAGATACATCGCGCCGACCAGCACGTAGTGCAGGCCGCCGCGGACATGGCCGAGCAGGCTCGCCAGGAACGCCACC
Organism: Bradyrhizobium sp. 138; assembly: GCF_023074075.1. GTDB lineage: Bacteria > Pseudomonadota > Alphaproteobacteria > Rhizobiales > Xanthobacteraceae > Bradyrhizobium. The sequence continues at coordinate 52,670 of NZ_JADPKT010000022.1, forward strand.
ATGGCCCGCGCCATGCCGGTCATTTCAATCAATAGCCCCAAAAATACGAACAGCGGCACCGAGAGCAGGATGAGGTGGCTCATGCCTTCGTCCATCCGCCCGACCAGCACCATGACGGGCGTCCGCGTCGTCAGCGCGAGATAGCCGAAGATCGCGAGGCCAAAGCCGAACGCAATGGGAACGCCGGCGAACACGCAGAAGCCGGCGACGCCGACAAAGAAAATGACGAGGTTGAGATTGCCGAGCGGCCGCAGCAACGGCTCCGCCAGCCAGAACAGGCCGACCAGGACGACGACCGACAGCACCGCGGCTGCGACCATCCGGTAATCGGCCGCGCGCAGCAGCCGCAGCAAGGCGAAGGCTGCCATCAGGCCGATGCCGGCCGGCAGCGCGGCAGCGCGCCACATGTTGGAGATCTGCAGCGCCGGCGTGGTGATGTAGCTTTCCTCATAGGCATAATCGCAGGCCGGCCAGACGATCAGGATCAGAAATGCCAGCGCCGCTGAGGTCGCAATCAGATCGAGATAGGCCCGCATCGCCGGACCGGCACTCGCGACGATCGCGGTCATGCGCATATGTTCGGAGCGGCGGAACGCAACCGCCGCGCCCAACATGGCAAGCCACAGGAACAGGATCGAGGCGAGCTCGTCCGACCAGATCAGCGGACGGTGCAGGCCGTAGCGCGCGACCACGCCGGCAAACAGGATCACGATCTCAGCGACGACCAGGATCGCCGCCGGGATTTCGACGACAAGACCGAGCGCGCGCTCGAGCGAAGTCAGCAACGAAGGTCGGCGAGGGGACTGAACAGTCACCTCGCCCGCCACTTCGATCACCTCGGCCTCGAGATGAGCCATAACGGCCCCGACACGTTACGACAGTTTGCCCACGGCCTTTTCCAGGAGATCCCAGGCCTGGTCGCCATATTTGCCTTTCCACTCGGCATAGAAGCCGGCCGACCGCAGCTTGTCGCGGAATGGCGCCACCGTGGGCTGATTGAAGGTCAGGCCTTTGCCCGCGAGCTCCTGCTGGAGGTTGGCATTGAGCTTGGCGGTATCCTCACGCTCCTTGACCGCGGCGGCGTTGATGTTCTTGGCGACGATGGTGCGCACGTCCTGCGGCAGCTTTTCCCAGGCTCGGCGGTTGGCCAGGAACCAGAAGCCGTCCCACATGTGGTTGGTCAGCGAGCAGTATTTCTGCACCTCGTACAGCTTGGCGGTCGAGATGATCGCCAGCGGGTTCTCCTGGCCCTCGACGATCTTGGTCTGCAGCGCCGAATAGACCTCGCTGAAATTGATCGAGGCGGGCGCCGCATCGAACGCCTTGAACATCGAGGTCCACAGCGGCGACACCGGCACGCGGATCTTGAAGCCCTTGAGGTCGTCAGGACCGGTGATCGGCTTGGTCGACGAGGTAGTCTGGCGGAAGCCGTTGTCCCAGATCTTGTCCATGACCTCGAGGCCGGCCTTCTTGATCTCGCCGCGGACATGGGCGCCGAGGTCGCCGTCCATGGCCTTCCAGACCGTGTCGTAGTCCGGGAATGCGAAGCCGATGCCGTTGATGGACGCCGCCGGCACCAGGGTCGACAGGATCAGGCCGGACAGCGTGAAGAACTCGACGCCGCCGGAGCGGATCTGGCTCAGCATGTCGGTGTCGGACCCGAGCTGGTTGTTCGGGAAGATCTGCAGGTCGAACTTGCCGCCTGTCTCGCTCTTGATCGCCGCCGCCATCTCCTTGGCGCGGACGTTCAGCGGATGGGTGTCGGGCAGGTTGTTGGCGTATTTGTAGGTGAACTCGGCGCTCTGGGCGCGGGCCACATGGGGCGCACCGATGCCGCCCAGGACCGCGGTCGCGGCGGAGGCCTTGAGAAGCGTGCGTCGGGAAAAGCGCGTCGAAAAGACCATGGGTCTGCTTCCTCGGAAGTTTGTTGTTGTTCTGAGATGCAAACCTATACGGACGTCAGGTCAGAAGGTCATCTGCGATCTCGCGAGGCCTCGCTTATTGCAGCCGGACAAGGTCACGGCAATATCGGCTTTCGGTGACAGGGCTGGATTCAAAATCTGAAAAACAACCCCATGCACAGTAGCCTGCAAGAGCTGAGGTGACTGTCGAGGCGCAGACCGAAAATCGAACCTCGGCGAAGGTGCGATGACAGGAATTCCGTCTAAATATTTGATCTGATTGTATATATTCCATAATATACCTTATGCGAATTACAGATATGGGCCTGTGCAGATCAGCCCGGCCAAATCCAAGGCTACTCAACCCCCCGCTCTCGGCCGACGATCGGAAGCCAACGGACCATCTGACTGTTAATCGGATGGTCGCGTCTAACGCGTCGCCAGCCTTTGGGAGATTCGTCATGCAGGAGAACGTCGCCCGCGCAGGACGCTCGCGCGCCATTCCGTTCGATGCCCGCAAGCTCGACCGTCTGATGGAGGCGGCCGGCCTCGACGTGCTGGTCGCGACCTCCAAGCACAATGTGCAGTACCTGCTCGGCGCCGAGCGCGCGATCTTCTTCGACTACATGGATGCCCTCGGCATCAGCCGCTATCTGCCGGTCCTGGTCTATCCCAAGGGCGCGCCCGAAAAGGCCGTCTATGTCGGCCACAGGCTGGAAACCCATCAGCGCGCGGTCGCGCCGCCATGGGTGCCGCAGGTCCGGACCGAGTCCAACGGTTCTGTCGACGCCGTCACGCGGGCTATTGGCCTGACGCGCGAGGCAGGTGTGCCGTTGAGGCGGGTCGGGGTCGAGATGGCGTTCCTGCCGATGGATGCGGGCCGGGCGCTGGCCGACGCCCTGCCCGGCGCCGAACTCAAAGATGCTCTCCTGGTGCTGGAGCGGCTGCGGGCCGTCAAGTCGGCGGAGGAGCTTGCGAAACTCAAGACCGCGTCCGAGCTGGTCATCGCGTCCATGCTGGAGGTGATCGCGGCGCACGGCCCAGGCACGACCAAGCAGCAATTGTCGGACGCGTTGCGGATCGCCGAAGCCAATCGCGGCCTGACCTTCGAATATTGCCTGCTGGCCTGCGGCAACAGCCACAACCGGGCGCCGTCGTCGCAGCGCTGGGAACAAGGTGACGTGCTGTCGCTGGATTCCGGCGGCAATTATCACGGCTATATCGGCGATCTCGCGCGGATGGCCGTGCTGGGCGCGCCGGATGCCGAGCTGAAGGGGTGCCTCGCCGAGATCGAGGCGGTCCAGCGTGCCGCCTTCGCTGCGGTCCGCCCCGGCGCCATGGGCGGCGACATCTACGTCGCGGCCGAGCGCCAGCTGGCCCAGATCAGCAACCGCGACTGCACCGATTTTCTCGCACACGGCATGGGCCTCGTCAGCCACGAGGCCCCTCGCCTGACCGCCAACGGTCCGGTTCCTTACGAAGACACCGACGCCCGGCTGCCGCTCGAAGCCGGCATGGTGGTGTCGATCGAGACCACGATGAAACATCCGAAACGCGGCTTCATCAAGCTCGAGGACACGGTCGCGGTGACGGCGACGGGCCATGAGATCTTTGGCGAGGGCGGCCGCGGCTGGAATCTCGGGGGCAGCGCGCTTTAGAGCAGCGGCAGCAGATCCAGCTGGCTTTGCGCCTTCTTGACGGCGGCGGCGAACCAGTCCTGGCTCGGCGCCTCCTTGGCGAAGCACTTCGTATAGGCGTCCATCGCCCGGTCTTCATGGGCAATGTCGGCGCGCGGGTCCTTCTGGTTGACGGGCTTCGCCATCATCTGCTTCCAGACGCGTTCGCAAGCCGGGATTTCGCCCGTCGTCACGGCGTCGCGTGTGGCGAGAAAGAAGACCTTGTCGCCCTTTATCGCGACGATGTCGATCTCATCCGGCGGTGCCTTGAGACCGCCATTGCCGCGCACGCCGAGCACGGCGGTCGCGACGGTCGCGGTTGCAGGCTTGGTGATCGGCAGGTCGGCGTAGACGGCGAAGGCGCCGTCCTGAACCGCGTAATGGTAGAAGAGATTCGACCGGAATGCCGCACCGCTCTCCTGCGGCATGCCGTCCTCGCGATGCTGGCGCAGCCAGTGTTTGAGCAGCGTCGTCGTGGTCACCACGGCTTGCGTCTTGTAGCTCTCTGGCGCGAAGCTGAGCCCGTCGAGATGGCCGAAGCCGACGTCGCTCTTGAACATCGTGTCAGCGTTTGACGTGCCCTCGGCAGGCAGCCCCTTGATCGTGACCGGTCCCACGACACCACGCAGCGCAGCGGCGAGCTCCTTCAGCGCGGCCGTGTGCTGCTTGTAGATCTCCTCGCTCTCCTTGGCTCTGGAGAACTTTGCGATGTAGCGGTCACGCAGGTCGAGATAGTGCTGCTCGGGCGTGGCTGCATGGACCGGGGCCGCCAGGACGAGCAGGCAGAGCAAGGCAAGCGATTTCATTCGATGTCCGGGGACTTGAGAGCGATCTCAGTCTTTGTGCGGGTGCCGGCCTGGAAGGTTCATCGGCCTGCGCATGCTGGCAAGAGGCGGCTGCCGTCAGCCGAAATCCGCGATCCGTGCGTCGAGCGCGAACATGCCCTGATAAATCTCTGGCTCGCTCGCGCGGTTCATGACGTCGGGTGCGATCTCCCTGGCCTTGCGAAGAGCGGCCTGCAAGGACGTCACGTCCAGCGCCTCGATCAGCAAAAGCCCCGCGAAAAACCCTTCGTTCTTTCGCATGCCCTTCTCCGTTGTCGGCACCGAGGTCCGCGCCTCGTCGGTCGCGCCGATCTGCACGGCGGCGACCCCGTCGCAGGCGATGAGCGCCTGGGCCATTGCTTGCGGATCTCCAGGTAATTTCTCGATCCGCAGGGCCATGATCGTTGCCCCCTCGCCCCTCCCCGCACGCGCGGCCATAACGCCCCCGCCCCGGATGAAGTTGCCGAGTTTCGGCATGATGCGCTGCGACCACGGCGTCGGCGCGTTGAGGCGCGCCAGATAGGCTTCGCCGTCGAGAACCTCGGGCGCTTCCAGCTCGTACAGGATGAAGAAGCGGTTGATGTCGGCTCTTACGGCGTGAAAGACACGCGCGGCGAGGAAGCCCCTGGTCGTCACGCGCTCGGTGGTGTGCTCGCGCGTCAGCCAGTGCCGGTAATCCGTCAGATCGTGCGCCGCGACGTCGCTCCAGATGGCGAGAAATCCCGCTCCGCGCATTCCGCTCTCCCTGCCTTAAGCCTTGCCGGCGGCCGCAAGGCCGTGGAGCGCGGCCGGGATCGTCCCGGGCAATTGTCCGATCCGCTGAACAGCCGCCAGCATCGCGGCGAGATAGCCGTACGGTCCTAGCCCGCAAATGACCGCCGTGCAGGCGCTCGAGGTGATCGAGTGACGGTGAAGCTCGTCGCGCGTATGGATGTTCGAGATATGCACCTCGATCTTCGGCCCTTCGAAGATCTTCAGCGCATCGATCAGCGCGATCGATGTGAAGGAATAGGCCGCGGGGTTCATGATGATCGCATCCGCCTTGCCATGGGCGGATTGGATGAGGTTGACGAGCTCGCCTTCCATGTTGGACTGGTGGAACGAGATCGAGACACCAAGCTGGTCGGCCAAAGCCTGGCAGCTGGCTTCGATTTCCTTCAGCGTCGTCGAGCCGTAGATGTGGGGCTCCCGGATGCCGAGGAAGTTGAGATTGGGTCCATTGAGGATCATGATCCGTGCGGTCATTTTTTCCCTCATTTCCTTGCCAACGCTGCGCGACTAATGCGCGATGAAATCATCGTTCTCTTTTTGTTTGAGCATGATCTTTTCGGAAAACCGCTGCACACTTTTCGGAGATCATGCTCTAGCCGCCAAACCACTTGGCCGGGATCGTCACCAGTCCGGGGAATAGCACCATCGCGAACAGCACGACCAGCTGCGCGATCAGGAAGGGCCACACGCCCCTGACGATCTCCTCCATGCTGATCCTGGAGACACCGCAGACGACATTCAGGACGACGCCGACCGGCGGGGTGATGAGGCCAATGGCGTTGTTGATGATGAAGAGAACGCCGAAATAGACGGGGTCGATGCCGGCCGCCTTGACGATAGGCATCAAGATTGGCGTGAGGATGAGGATCGTTGGCGTCATGTCGAGGGCCGTTCCCACGATCACCACCACGGCCATGATCGCCAGCATCAGAAGCGTGTTGTTGCCCATGAACGGCTTCAGGAGATGAACGATCTGTGTCGAGATCTCCGATACCGTGATGAGCCAGGACGACACCAGAGCTGCCGCGATCAGAAACATCACGATGCTCGTCGTGACCGCGGCGGAGACGAACACCTCGTAGAGCTGCGACAGCTTCAGCTCGCGATAGATGCAGGTTGCCACGAAGAGCGAATAGACGGCGACCACCACCGCAGCTTCCGTCGGCGTGAAGATCCCGAAACGCAGTCCGACGATGATGATGACGGGCAGCATCAAGGCCCAGAAACCGTCGACGACAGCCCTCACGATCTCGGACAGCGAAGCCCGTGGCGGCGGCGTCAGGTTCTCCCGCCGCACCACCCACGCCCAGGCGATGCAAAGCCCGGCTCCGAGCAGCAGCCCGGGCACGATGCCAGCCAGGAACAGCTTGGAAATCGAGACGCCGGCGGCGACGCCGAAGATGACGAAGCCGATGCTGGGCGGAATCACGGGGGCGATGATGCCGCCGGCCGCCACCAGGCCCGCTGCATGGGATTTGTTGTGCCCCGCCGCCACCATCATCGGCACCAGCAGCGCCGCCAGCGCCGCGGCGTCGGCCGCGGCCGAGCCCGACAGCGAGGCGAGAATGCACGAGGCCAAGATGGTGACGTAGCCGAGTCCACCGCGAAAATGCCCGACGGCGACCAGTGCGACATTGACGATGCGCTTGGCCAGACCGCCCTTGTTCATGATCTCGCCGGCGAGCATGAAGAATGGAATCGCCATCAGCGGAAAACTGTCTGCGCCGTTGATGACGTTCTGCGCCACGATCTGGGCGTCGAACATGTCGATCGTGCTCATCAGGGCCACGCCGCAGACGATCAGCGCAAACGCGATCGGCATGCCGAGCGCCATGGCGCCGAGCAACGAAAGGGTGAAGACGGCGATCGTCATGACATGGTCCCACCGGTTTGCAGGGTGTGAGCGCCGGCCGGCAAGGCTCCATTCGACAACATCAGTGCTCTTCCGATTCCTTGACGGCCACCATGTCGGCTTCGCTGGCCTGCCCGCTGAGCACGCGGAAGAGGTCGTAGAGCAGGATCACGCCGGCGGACACGCCGAAGACCACACCGACGCCGTAGAAGATCCCGAGCGACAGGCCGGTGGCCGGCGCCCGATCGTCGATGTTGATGATGGTCTGGCGCCAGCTGCCCGACAGCAGAAGCCAGTCGGCAAACAGCATCAGGCAATAATTGACGATGAAGCAGATGCGCTTGCCGTAAGCCGGCAGCATCCGGATCAGGCTATCGACGCCGAGATGGGCGTGTTCACGCATCGCAACGATAGCGCCGAGGAAGGTCAACCAGACCAGCAGCCACCGCGACAATTCCTCGGAAATCGCAATGCCGGAGTTGAAGCCGTAGCGCAGCACGACGTTGCCGAACACCAGCACCACCATCACGGCAAGGCACGCGGCAATGACGGCCTTCAGGAACGTGCAATAGAGGTCGAGAGCTCGCGCCATGCGTGACGTCCGGGCAATCAAGGGCTGGAGCCGTCTGGTCGCCGGCTCCAGCGCCTGCGTGACGAAGAAGGCCGCTACTTCACGTCCTTGCGGATGCGCTCAACCTCTTCGTTGAAGAGCTTCACCGTCTCGGCACGAAGATTGGCCGAGATCTTTTCGACGACGGGTTGAACCGCCTTGCGCATGCGGTCGCTCTCTTCGGATGCGATCGCGTTGTACTGCATGCCCTTGGCCTGCAGCTCCGCCAAGGCCTTTTCGGTCTGAAGGCGGGTCTGCTCCTTCTGATAGCCGCGGCTTTCTTCATAGGCCTCGCGCATCAGGCGCTGCTCGGTCGGCGACAGCTTGTCCCAGAATGCCTTGCTCACCAGGATGATGTTCAGGGTGAAGGTGTGATTTGTGGCGGAAACGTATTTCTGCACTTCGTAGAATTTGTTCGAGAGAATGACCGTGTAGGGATTCTCCTGACCGTCGACGGTGCGGGTCTCCAGCGCCGAATACAGCTCACCGAAGGCCATCGGGACCGGATTGGCCTTAAAGGCGCTGAAGCTTTCGAGATAGACCGGATTCGGGATGACGCGGAGCTTGAGCCCGGCGAAGTCCTCGAGCTTGGTGATCGGGCGGGTGCTGTTGGTGACGTTGCGGAAGCCGAGGCCCCAATAGCCCAGCCCGGTCAGCCCCTTCGCCGGCAGCGTGTCGAGCATCGCCTTGCCGAATTTGCCGGTGCCGAGCGCATCGGCCTGCTCGGTCGAGGTGAACAGGAACGGGAAATCGATCAGGCCGAACTCGGGAATGACGGTCGCGAGCGACGTCGTCGAGGCCGACAGCATCTCCTGGGTGCCGCCGCGCAGGGCGGATTGCTGCTGCAACTCGTTGCCGAGCTGCGAGGCCGCGAACTCGCGGACCTTCATCTTGCCTCCGCTCTTGGCGAGCAGGATCTCGGCAAACTTCTGAACGCCCTGGCTCACGGGGTGATCGGTATTGTTCAGGTGGCCCCACCTGATGGTGCGCTCCTGAATATCGTCGGCAGCAGATGCGCCGACCGTCAGCGCCACGCAGATCGCCGTCGCAGACAGCGCCCGTACCCACAAGCTCATCGCTTCCTCCCTATGCGAGCGAGCACGAACCGCGGCTTAAGCCATTATCTTTCGTGCCCTCTGTCTATTTAGAGATCATACATGAATTTGCATGTCAAATGACGTTCTCCATTTCATATGATATTTTGCTGGACGTCAGGGATCGTCGGTCTGCTATATTGCTGGCAACATTGATGTTCGGCCCTCCGCACGGAGCGGCGGCGATCGGATGGGATCGAAAAGCATGACGGCAGTTGATGAACGGCCCCTGTCGGCGGGCGACAGCGGCTATCAGCGCATTCGGTCCGACATCATTTTCGGGGTGCTCACGCCATCCGGACGGCTCAGGCTCGATGCCATGAAGGAAGATTACGGCGTCAGCATCAGCACACTGCGTGAGATCCTCAATCGCCTGACGTCCGAAGGTTTTGTGGTCGCCGAAGGCCAGCGTGGATTCGAGGTGGCGCCTGTCTCGATCCAGAATCTGCGGGAGCTCGCCGATCTTCGCATCCTGCTGGAGCATCATGCGATGGCCGAGTCGTTCCGCGGCGGCGATGTCGAGTGGGAGGGCCGCGTGGTTTCCGCCCACCACAAGCTGGCGGCCACCGAACGCACCGTCCTCAAGGAGGGCGACGATCCGGAGCTCCGCAAGCGCTATGACGGCGAATTTCACCAGGCGCTGATCTCTGCTTGCGGCTCGCGCGAGTTGATGCATACCCATTCGATCGTGTTCGACAAATATTTCCGCTATGCGCTGCGCTATCGCGGCGCCGAGACGATCAACCAGCACAAGGCCTTGCTGGACTGCGCGTTGAAGCGGGACATCAAGAATGCCAAGGCCGTCCTCACCGACCATATCAATGGCTGCGTCGCGCATGCGCTGTCCTCCTGGAAGAGCAGCTGACCGCCCTCTCCCGTCGGAAATCACGTCGGCGACGACTGGAACAGGAATCCTGGATGACCCAGGCTACGATCCCCGCGCATCGGGTTGAGACCGCGGTCGCCAGCGCGGATATTCTCGGCGAAACGCCATTGTGGTGCGACCGGTCCCGCAAGCTGTGGTGGATCGACATCGACGGCAGGCTTCATCAATCCTTCGATCCGGCGACGGGCGCCCATCACGTCGCCGCCCATGATGGCCAATTCCTCGGCAGCCAGGCCCTGACGACGGACGGCTCGCATCTGCTCGCGCAGGATCTGCGCCTCTCCCGTCGCGTTTCCGGCGAAGCTCCTCCCGCCGAATTCTGTGAGGTCGAACGCGGCCTGGACAACCGCCTCAACGACGGCCGCGTCGACGCCCGCGGCCGCCTGTGGATCGGCACCATGGACAATCCGCTGCATCGTCCGAACGGTGCGCTGTATCGCGTGACCGGCGGCGGTGAGGTCACGCGCTTGTTCGGCGACGTCATCGTCACAAACGGAATTGCATTCTCGCCTGACAATCGCACGTTCTATTTCACGGACACGCGGCGATACTGCACCTGGATGTTCGACTTTGATGTCGATGACGGCGTGATCCGAAACAGGCGCCTGTTTGCAGACTATAGCGCTTCTCAGGAAAGACCTGACGGCGCGTGCGTCGATGCTGCCGGCGGGCTATGGACGGCCTTCTTTTCCGGCGGCCGGGTCGTGCGGTACCGGCCGGACGGACGGATCGATACCATTATTCCGATGCCAGTGACCAATCCGACCTGCCTGTGCTTCGGCGGCAGCGATCTCAAAACGCTGTATGTCACGACGGCGAGAAAGTTCCTGGATCAGCGCCAGTTGAGCGTCGAGCCGCAGGCCGGTCATGTCCTTGCCATTCACGGCGTCGCACAGGGCCTGCCGGAACATCGCTTCGGCTAACCCTACTCCGCCGGCGTCAGTTGCCGCTCATTCAAGCGCACCGTCGCGGTCTCGCGAACGCGGACCCGGGCGCGGCGCTTGCGCCACCAGATGACGACGCCGGTGACCGAGAGCGCGGCCACCACGAGCCCCATGATCGAGATCAGGATGCGGCCGAACAGACCGACGATGCGCCCCGAATGCAGCGGGAACTGCGCCTGCACGAAGACATCGGCGGCAGTGCCGACCCAGGGCAGCCGTTCACCGATGGGGCGGCCATCCTCGCTGTCGTAATAGAGCTGCGCCGGGCCGACGCCCCCGGCGCCGTGATCGTCGCCGGGGTGGAAGAAGGCGGCGGCATAGACACCATGGGCCGGTCCGTAATTGATCGAGCCGACCGGGATCGTCCAGCCTCGCGCCTTGCCGTCGGCCGCCGCGCGGGCGGCGATGTCGGCGAAGGTGACCTTGGGCTCGATGGGGTTGTCGAGATCGCGATAGGGCCGCTGCTCATAGGGCGTCGGCGTGTAGTTCGAGACCATCTTCATCAGCGGCGAGAACACCTCGAAATAGAGGTTCAGCGAGAATGCCGTGAAGGCGATGATGAACAACAGGCTCCAAGTCCAAAGGCTGAAGGCGCGATGGATGTCGAAATTGATCCGGTAGGCGCTGCCCGAGGTCTTGATGGTCCAGGCCGGCGCCCAACGCGCCCAGAAGCCACGCTCGAGCTGGCGCGTGACGGCAGGCGCCCGCGCCGCCTTGGCACGCCGCCGCGAGGGCAGCGTCAGATAGAAGCCGACGAAGCAATCGATGGTCCAGATGATCGCGATCACGCCGAGCACGCGCATGCCCCAGCGATCGCTGCCCCAGAACTCCGGGATGTGCATCGTGTAGTGCAGCTTGTAGAGAAACGAGACGAAGTTCTCCCGCGTCACCGGCCACACTGCGCCCCAATAGCGCCGGCCGAGCTCCGCGCCGGTATTGGGATCGAGGAAGACCTGATTGTAATCGAGCGCATAGCGCTTGCCGGTCGCGGGATCGATCCGCGGCATGACGAAGAACCAGAGCGAATGGCCCTCCTCCGGCGTCATGAAGAGGTGGACGACGCGCGCACGGGGATCGCGCTGCTCGATCATCTTGGCGAGCTCGATCGAGGGGATCGCCGTGCCCTTGCTGGTGACGTCGAACAGATGGCTGTTCAGGACGTCGTCGATCTCGTGATCCCAGGAGATGATCGCGCCCGTGATGCCGGAGAAGAACAGGAATCCGGCCGTGAGCAGTCCCGCCCAGCGATGCAGCTTGCCGAATATCGCCCTCATGGTCGTCTACTCTCATCAAGCGGTCCGGCTCGCATGTGCCGTGGACCGTCCTCAGATTGAACTCACCAGCGGTAGGTCAGCTTGCCGATGGCTTTGCGTCCCTCGGCATACATGCAGCCCGACAGGCCGTAGCAGGCGGCGACATAGCGCGTGTCCGCCAGATTGGTGACGTTCAGCGACAGACGCCAATTGTCCCGGGTATAGGCAACGAGCGCATCGAGCGCGGTCGCCGATCCCACCTTGAACGTATTGGCATCATCGCCCCAGGTCGCGCCGACATAGCGGATGCCGCCGCCGAACTGCAAGCCCGCCAGCGGCCCGGTCTGCAGCGTGTAGTCGCTCCACAAGGAAGCGCGGTTGAGCGGCACGGTGACCGGCGCCTTGCCGACATTGACCGGATCCTGCGTGACCATGGCATCGACATAGGCGTAGGCCGCGCGCAGGTTCCAACCGTCGGCGAGTGACATCGTGCCTTCGAGCTCGATGCCGCGCGATTTCACCTGCCCGATCTGTTCGTAATAGGTAGCTGCAGGCACGTAGACGCTGACGTTGTCGCGCGTCAGGTCGAAGGCCGCGAAGGTGAACAGCGCGTTCCAGCCGATCGGCTGGTACTTGACACCCACCTCGTACTGCACGCCGGTCTCGGGATTGAGCATCTGTCCGCCCGGACCGGTCGCGAGCACCGGCAGGAACGACTCCGAGTAGCTGAAATAGGGCGCGATGCCGTTGTCGAAATTGTACATCACGGCGGCGCGGCCGGTGAAGGCCGAGGCATCCTTCGACGTCGAGGTGTTGGCGAGACCGCTGTCGAGCTGCGTCGTCACGAAATCCTGGCGGCCGCCGAGCTGGAATGACAGACGACCGAGCTTGATCTGATCCTGCGCGTAGAGGCCGACCTGCGACTGCTTCACGCCGGTATTGTCGTTCATCGCGCCGAGCGTCCAGTCGTAACTGTAGACCGGGTTGAAAACGTTGATCTCCGGCGCCGACGTCGTGACGGCAAAGGCGGTGTCGCGGAACGTGGTGTTGCGATAGTCGAGCCCGACCAGCGTGGTATGGCTGAGGATGCCGGTTACGAACTTGCCCTGGAGCTGGTTGTCGACCGCGAAGGAGTTGATGTACGAGTTGCTATAGCTGCCGAAACGCCCGAGCTGCCCTGCCGCCTCGTCGGTGTATCCGGTGCCGTAAAAGGTCTTTTCCTCGTTGTGCTGATAGGCGTAACGCAGGTTCTGCCGGAACGTGATGTTGTCGGTGAAATTGTGCGAGAGCTGGTAGCCGGCGGTCGCGATCTCGGTGTTGAACGCGTTGAAGCCCGGCACGCCCGAGAAGAACGAGACCGGGATGGTGCGGCCGTTGTTCGGCCACACCGTGCCCGAGGCCGGCAGGAACTGCAGGCCCCACCCTGCCCGATCCCGCTGGTAGTTGGCCAGGATCGTGATGGTGGTGTCCTCGTTCGGCTTGAAGGTGACGGCCGGCGCGATGAAGACGCGGTTGTCCTTGGTGAAGTCGACCTGGGTTTCGCCGTCGCGGACAACGCCGGTCAGGCGCCACAGCACGGTGCCTTCCTTGTTGGCAGGACCGCCCATGTCGAACTGGCCCTGATAGCGGTTGAAGCTGCCGCCGGAGATCGAGACTTCGCCGAACTGCTGCGCCGTCGGCAGCTTGGTCACGTAGTTGAGGATGCCGCCGGTGCCGCTGCCGCCATACATCGCCGAGGACGGCCCTTTGAGGACCTCGATGCGCTCGGCGCCGTAGGGATCGAGACCGTTGAAGTGCACGTAGTTGCTGGAGGGAATCCGCAATCCGTCGACGTAGAGGCCCGACATGGTCGTGTCGAAGCCGCGGATCTGGAGCGCGCCGAAGCGGGTGTCCGAACCGCCATTGACGTCGCCGCTGACACCGGCGGTGTAGCGCAGGGCCTCGCCGATCGAGACCGCGCCCTGGTTCCTGACCTGATCGGTGGTGACGACGGAGACCGACTGCGGAGTTTCGATCAGCGGCGTATCGGTCTTGGTGGCGGTGCCGCTCCGTGTGGCGACGAAGCCGCGCACTGGGCCGTTGGCGCGTTCGCCCGCACCGGCATTCGATGCGGCCGACTGGGTTGGCGCGGCCTGCTGCGCGGGAGAACGACGATTGGCGCGAGAGGTCCGCGTCGCCGCCCTTCGCGACGGAGCGATCGATGCCGGCCGCGCGCGCTGAGCGGGTGCGTCGACGGTGACAGCGGGAATCTGCGTCTGGGCCTCCGCGGAGCCGAAGGGAACAACGAGGGAGAAGGTGCTGACCGCCCCGAGGAAGAGTATCTGAAACTGTCGGCGGCGCGTGTCTCCACGCGAAGAAAGTTGGAAGTCGGTCACGTCGTTCGAGGCCCCACGCACTGCCGGCTTGGCCGGTATCATTTTTGAAGCCCCGCCCTAACTCAGGCGGTTTCAGAGCGCGATAGGAACGAGGTTAGAATTTCTCCAGACATGTGCGCAGCGGGGTGCGACCAATGCGCTCAATCGTGCTTCGCAGCTCGGAATGTTTCCGGACGGACAAGAATCTGCTGTCCGCAACATCCGGACACGGGCTCAGTGATGCCGCAGCCGGCGATTGACGCGGCGCGCCAGATAGTCGCCGGCGCTCTGGACGAGCTGCACCAGCGCAATCAGCACGACGACGACGGCCAGCATCATCTCCGGCATGAAGCGCTGGTAGCCGTAGCGGATGCCGAGATCGCCGAGGCCGCCGCCGCCGACCGCGCCGACCATCGCGGAGTAGCCGAGCAGACTGACCACCGCGAGCGTCAGCGCCAGCAGAAGTCCCGGCAGCGCCTCGGGGATCAGCACCTTGAACACGATCTGAAGCGGCGAGGCCCCGAACGAGGACGCGGTCTCGATCAGGCCACCATCGACCTCGCGGATGGCAGCTTCGACCAGGCGCGCGATGAACGGCGTCGAGGCGATCGTCAGCGGCACGATCGCCGCACTCGATCCGATCGAGGTGCCGGCAATGAGCCGCGTGAACGGGATGATGGCGACGACCAGGATGATGAACGGCGTCGACCGCGTCGCATTGACGACGATGCCGAGCACGCGATTGACGATGGGAGCCGCGAACAGCTCGCCCTTCCGGCTGGTTGCGAGGAAGACGCCGAGCGGCAGGCCGAAGGCGGTGCCGAGCAGCGCCGCGACGCCGACCATGTACAGGCTCTCGATGGTCGCCTGGATGATCAGGTTGATGAGTTCAGGCGACATAGCCGAGACGCTCCGCCGGGAATTGATGTTGAGAGAGCCAGGCAAGGACCCGCGTCTGCACGTCGTCGCTGCCGGGAATGCCGAGAACGAGCGAGCCCACATGCTGGCCGCCGATCTCGTCGATGCGGGCCGCCAGCAGCGACACGTCGAGACCGAGCTCGCGGGCGAGCCGCGCGACCAGGGTGTCGCCGGCCCCTGCCCCGCGCACCTGGAGACGAATCACGGCCTGCCCGCCGGCCGACGGCGCCGCCACGATCCGGCTCGCCAGCGAGACGGGCAAACTATCGCCGATCACCTCGGCCAGGAAGGATTGCGTGATCGGATGTTTTGGGTGCGTGAAGATATCAGCGACGTGGCCGCTCTCGACCACGCGGCCGGCATCGAGCACGACGACCTCCTTCGCGAGTTGGCGCACCACGGACATTTCATGGGTGATCAGCACGATGGTCACCCCGAGCTCGCGGTTGATGTTCGCGAGCAGATCGAGGATCGCGCGCGTCGTTTGCGGATCGAGCGCCGAGGTCGCCTCGTCCGACAGCAGCACGCTCGGCCGCGTCGCCAGCGCGCGCGCGATGCCGACGCGCTGCTTCTGGCCACCGGAGAGCTCTGACGGATAACGGTCATGCTTGTCGGCGATGCCGACGAGCGCGAGCAGCTCGCTCACGCGCGCCTTGATGTCGGCCTTGGCCCAGCCGGCGATCTCGAGCGGCAGCGCGATGTTGTCGGCGGCGGTGCGCGAGGACAGCAGGTTGAAATGCTGGAAGATCATGCCGATCGAGCGCTGCGCCAGCCGTAAGTCCCGGCCCGTCAGCGCCGAGATGTTGCGGCCGTCGACGATGACTTGCCCCGTGGTCGGCTTTTCCAGCCCGTTGATCAGCCGCACCAGGCTCGACTTGCCGGCGCCGGAGCGGCCGATCACGCCGGTGATGGAACCGCGCGGTATCGCGAAGTCGATGTCTTGCAGCGCGTTGACGCCGGGCTTGCCGCGGTAAGCCGGATAAGTCTTCGAGATGCCGGCGAAGCGGACCATGGCGTCCGGCTCAGTCGCGGCGGCTGACACCGCTTCGGGCGGCGCAATCGGCTGTCCGACGGCGAGCGATTGGTGAGCGTTCATGGAGACGGCCTTCATGCACAATAGTTCTCTCGCCCGCCCGAAAAGGGCAAACAAGAGCCGGGTCGCATCAGCGACTGGGGATGGAACAGCAACAAACGCCTCAGAGGGGCACGCGCTGCATCGCAGCACGCACCATCGCCTTTTCCAGTCTTTCTTGCAATGTCAGATATTTACGAGGAGATGGACAAAGATTCCCCGATCCCTCCCGTTAGAAGAAAATTTCTTCGCCCCGGGGTACCAGCCTCTCGCCCCGCTCATCCCATCCGCAGCCAGGGCAGCACGATCAGCAGCAGCCCGGCGAAATAGAGCAGCCCGAAGATCAGGCCAAAGCCCCAGAACTGGCCCTTTCCGATATAGCCGCTGCCGAAATACATCGGCGCGGGCCCCGTCGCGTAAGGCGAGATCACGCCCATCAGGCCGAGCGAATACATGCAGAGCATGGCGAGTGTCGTGACCGGAAGATCGGGGATGCCCGATCCGACCGCGAGGACGACCGGCAGCACGGCGGCGGCGTGCGAGGTGATGCTCGAGAAGAAATAATGGACCCAGAAGAACAGCGCGACCAGCAGCAGCATCGCGGTCGATGGCGACAGCCCGGCGAGCGGCTTTGCGTATTCGGTCGCGAACCATTTGATGAAGCCGATCTCGTTAAGGCCGGAGGCCAGCGTCAGCAGCGAGGTGAAATAGAAGAACACCTCCCAGGCGCTCTTCTCGCTGACGATGTCGGCAAACTCGATCACGCCGCTCACCAGCATCAAGGAGATCACGATGAACACGACGGTGGTGGCATTGACGAAGTTCGAGCCAAGCCCGGGCACATGGATGTCCGGGCTCGAGCCCGCGATCCACAGGAACATCGCGAGCACGATCAGTCCGAGCATGATCCACTCGTTGCGCGACATCGGGCCCATCGCCTGGAGCTCCTTGGCCGCCCATTCGGAGATCTCGGGGCTGCTTTTCACCTCGGGCCGGCAGACCAGATAGCTGAGCAACGGCACGAGCACCATCAGGAGAATGCCGAGCGGCGCGAAGCCGAGAAACCATTGGCCCCAGCTGACCTCGACCCCGGCGGTCTTCTTGGCGATCGCCAGAGCCGCGGCGTTGGGCGCGAGCGCAGTGAAGAACAATGAGCTCGTGACCGCGGTCGCGGCAAACGCCGTCCACATCACGTAGGTGCCAATCCGGCCGGCGGTTGGCCCCGGCTCGGAGCCGTAGATGCGCGGAATGTTGCTGATGATGGGATAGACGATGCCGCCGCTGCGCGCGGTATTGGACGGCGTCGCCGGCGCGAGCAGGAAGTCCGACATCGCGACCGCATAGCCGAGGCCGAGCGTGTTGCGGCCAAGCCGCTGCACCAGCACCAAGGCAATGCGCCG
Organism: Bradyrhizobium sp. 138; assembly: GCF_023074075.1. Taxonomy (GTDB): domain Bacteria; phylum Pseudomonadota; class Alphaproteobacteria; order Rhizobiales; family Xanthobacteraceae; genus Bradyrhizobium. The sequence goes on from NZ_JADPKT010000022.1 coordinate 70,225, forward strand.
GCCGAGTTGGCTCTTGCGATAGCCGATCGAGAACACGAAGGCGCCGACGATCAACCAGACCGTGCTCTCCGCAAAGCCTGCCAGCATCCAGCGCAGCGACTTGGTCGGATCGGGATCGATATAGCCAGCGACGCCGGCGACCGTCAGACCGATGAATCCGACCGCGCCGACCGGCATCGATTCCAGGATGAGCCCGGTGATGACGGCCGCGAACACCGCGAAATAGTGCCACTGGTTGACGTTGAGCCCTGAGGGCACCGGCCACAGATAGATGGCCAGCCACACCACGAGCGGCGCGACCAGTCTCCAGCGAAAGCCCTTCGCCTCCGGCGCCTGCGAGCTAGCCGTCATCGGCCTTCCCCCTCGAATATAATCATGCGGCCCGTTACCCGGGCTGCTTTTGTCCCGAGGGCCTATATTGCACACACCTTGGTGCGATCAATGCGTTTCCGGGGCCAATCACGGCAATGCGAGCGCGCAAACGGTATCATGAATACGCGGTCCGGACGCGCCGCAACGCATACTCGACAGGCAGGGTCCATTGCCCCTATCTTCCCGACCATGAGCCACGATCACGACCATCACCACGATCACGATCATTCCGAGCTGTCGGAGACCGAGCTGCGCGTGCGCGCGCTCGAGACGATCCTGACCGAAAAAGGCTATGTCGAGCCCGCCGCGCTCGATGCCATCATCCAGGCCTATGAAACCAAGATCGGCCCGCACAACGGCGCGCGTGTCGTCGCCAAGGCCTGGACCGATCCGGCGTTCAAGAAGGCGCTGCTGGAGGATGGCTCCAAAGCGATCGGCACGCTCGGCCATGTCAGCCGCGTCGGCGACCATCTCGTCGTGGTCGAGAACACGCCGGAGCGGCACAACATGGTCGTGTGCACGCTGTGCTCCTGCTACCCCTGGGAGATGCTGGGACTGCCGCCGGTCTGGTACAAGGCTGCGCCCTACCGGTCCCGTGCCGTGAAGGACCCGCGCGGCGTGCTAGCCGATTTCGACGTCACCTTGCCGAAGGATACGGAAATCCGAGTGTGGGATTCGACCGCCGAGACGCGCTTCCTGGTGCTGCCGATGCGCCCCGCGGGCACCGAAGGCTGGAGCGAGGAGCAGCTCGCCGAGCTCGTTACCCGCGACTCCATGATCGGGACCGGTTTTCCCAGGACGCCGGGAGCGCCGTCGTGAACGGCGTGCACGACATGGGCGGCATGGACGGGTTCGGCAAGGTCGAGCCCGAGCCGAATGAGCCGATGTTCCACGAGGAATGGGAATCCCGCGTGCTGGCCATGGTGCGCGCGATGGGCGCGGCCGGCGCCTTCAACATCGACACCTCGCGCTTCTATCGCGAGACGCTGCCGCCGCACGTGTATCTCTCGAGCTCCTATTACAAGAAATGGTTTCTCGGGCTCGAGGAGATGCTGATCGAGAAGGGCTACCTCACGAGGGAAGAGGTCACCGCCGGTCACGCGATGCAGCCCGCCAAGACGCTCAAGCATGGCAAGTTCGATCTCGGCCAAGTCGAGCGCATCATGGTGCGCGGCAAGTTCGCCCGCCCTGCCCCGGCTCCTGCCAAATTCAACATCGGCGACCGTGTGCGCGCCAGGAACATCCACCCCACCACGCACACCCGCCTGCCGCGCTATGTGCGCGGCCATGTCGGTGTCGTCGAGCTCAACCACGGCTGCCACGTCTTTCCAGACACGGCGGCAATGGAACTAGGCGAGAGCCCGCAATGGCTCTACACCGTCGTGTTCGAGGGCCGCGATCTCTGGGGTGAGGATGGCGATCCCACCCTGAAGGTCTCGATCGACGCCTTCGAGCCCTATCTGGATCCGGCGTGATGAGCAGCGCGCTTGCCGCCGCCGCGACGGCGGCAATCCCGAGCATTCCGCGTGATGACGACGGCCCGGTGTTCCGCGCGCCCTGGGAGGCGCAGGCCTTCGCGATGGCGTTGACGCTGCACGAGCGCGGCGTGTTCACCTGGCCGGAATGGGCAGCCGCCCTGGCCTCCGAGATCAAGCGCGCGCAGGCCGCCGGCGATCCTGATACGGGCGAGACCTACTACCTGCACTGGCTCGCCACGCTGGAGGGCCTCGTCGCGCGCAAGGGCGTCGCGTCGATGGACACGCTGCACCGCTATCGCGATGCCTGGGACCACGCGGCGGACCGGACGCCTCACGGCAAGCCGATCGAGCTCAGGCCGGAGGATTTTGGCTAGATGGAGCTGGACGACCCTCGCTGGGGCACCCTGGAGGGAGCTTATCGCGTCCCTTACGATCCTCGCCCGGCATTGAGCAACCTTGAGCGCGGACGCGATACGGCCGCGGCGTGGCAAGAGTTGTGGAACGAGTTGTATCACCAAGGCGATGTCGGAGATTCATCGTACGCTGCAGTCCCGCATCTAGTGCGGATCTACGAGAACTCCAGAACCTCCGCGACAAACACCTACATGCTGATAGCGATGATCGAGGGTGCGAGGCGCGCTGGTCGCGATCTACTGCCGGCCTTCCTTGAGGAAGCCTATCACAGGGCGTGGCAGCGTTTATTTCTGTTGGTCGTTCGCGAATTGCCTGAAGCCGCCGACCACGACACAAGCTCGGCCATGATCGCAATTGTCGCCCTTGAAAAGCAACAGCCAGCCTTGGCCAATTTGGCATTGAGGCTTAACGATTCGGAGCGCGTCGAGCTCCTGGCCCGTAGTGGCTGGATTGATTAGCCGCCAAGAACTCCCGCCAGCCTTTCGCCCGCAGGCTGCACGCCGGGCACTCGCCGCAGCCGTAGCCCCAGTCGTGCTGCGCGCCGCGTTCGCCGAGATAGCAGGTGTGGGAGTACTCCCGGATGAGGTCGACCAGCCCGTCGCCGCCGAGGTCGTGCGCCAGCTTCCAGGTCGCGGCCTTGTCGATCCACATTAGCGGCGTATGCAGCTCGAAGGATCGCGCCATGCCGAGCGAGAGCGCAGCTTGCATGGCGCGGATAGTGTCGTCGCGGCAATCGGGATAGCCTGAGTAATCCGTCTCGCACATGCCGCCGACGATGTGCGTGATGCCGCGCCGATAGGCCAGCGCCGCGGCGAAGGTTAGGAACACCAGATTGCGGCCGGGTACGAAGGTGTTCGGCAGGCCGTCGGCGCCCATCGCAATCGCGACGTCGCGCGTCAGCGCCGTCTCCGATACCGCCGCCAGCGTCGGGATCGACAGCGTGTGACTTTCGCCGAGCTTTGCGGCCCAGTCCGCGCGCAAGCCGTTGATGCCGTCTATCAGCCGGTCTCGGCAGCCAAGCTCAACCGCATGGCGCTGGCCGTAATCGAAGCCCAGCGTTTCCACGCGCGCAAACCGATTCAGCGCCCAGGCAAGGCACGTGGTGGAATCCTGGCCACCGGAAAACAGCACCAGCGCGGTTTGTGATGAAAATGCGTCGCTCATGGCCCGCGCTTTAGCACCGCGGAACGTATCAGCCAATCGGTGGAAATCGGCCCGTTCCGCCCGCCCGCGCTGGGAACGGCGGCCCGCTTTTGGCATAAGGCTGGGACCCAGGAGACGCCCGCAATGACCCATTCCCGCGACATTTCCCGCCTGATCGAGATCATGGCTGCGCTGCGTGCCCCGGTGACCGGCTGCCCCTGGGACCTCGAGCAGGATTTTGCGACCATCGCGCCCTACACGATCGAGGAGGCCTATGAGGTGGTGGATGCCATCACCCGCGGCGATCTCGACGATCTCCGTGAGGAGCTCGGTGACCTCCTGCTCCAGGTGGTGTTCCACGCCCAGATGGCCTCGGAGCAGAACGCTTTTGCGTTTGGCGACGTCGTCGAGGCCATCACGCGCAAAATGATCCGGCGTCATCCCCATGTCTTCGCCGACAAGGACGGCAATCTCGCCTCCTCCCACGTCAAGGAAGTCTGGGACCGCATCAAGGCCGAGGAGAAGGCCGAGCGCGCCGCACGCCGGCCGCCGCAAGAGACGCCGACGCACAAATCGCTCCTGTCGGGCGTCAAGGCCGGCCAGCCCGCACTGACCCGCGCGATGGAGCTGCAGCGCAAGGCCTCCACCGTCGGCTTCGACTGGAACGACCCGCGCGCGGTGCTGGCAAAGATCCGCGAGGAAGCCGACGAGATCGAGGCCGCGCTCGACCGCAACGATAAGCAGGAGCTCGCAGAGGAGACTGGCGACCTGATGTTCGCTCTCGTCAACCTCGCCCGCCACGTCGATGCCGATCCGGAAGCCGCGCTGCGCGCGACCAACGCGAAATTCGAGCGGCGGTTTGCATATATCGAGCGGGCATTGGAGTCGCAGGGCCGGACGCTCGAGCAAGCATCGCTCGCGGAGATGGACGCGCTGTGGAATCAGGCGAAGCGCAAGGAGGGGCGCGGAGAGGAGCGATGATGCTCGCCCCTTGCCTGCGCCTCAACGACAAAGGCAACGCCGGTCGTCTCAGTCGACCGCGCTCTTCTTTCCCTTGCCCATCTTTTGCGCGTCGTCCGCAGCGCCCTCGATGATTGTCAGCATGTAGAGCGGAAAGGTGGCGGCCTGAAGCTCACCCTGAACGGTGAACCACTGGCAATCGATGTTGTCGCCATTGATCGAATGAACGGTCATCAAAGGTCCGCCGCCACGAAGACGGACACGATCTCCGAGATTCAACTGAGCGGCCATGGAAAACCTCGCAAATAAATCTATGGGATGCAAAAAGCTGGTAAGCCGAGATCGGAAGCCTCCGATACCGAACCTTCAGAGTAGAGGTTCTGGCGGTTAACGCAACTACAGATAGATCAAAGGCAGCGAGATTTCCCTGCGGCCCTTGCGTCCGTCACGCCACGCGCGGCACCGCGTCGAACCTGTTCACCACGATATCCCGCTTGGTCTCGTCCACCCGCACGGTCATGTCGAAGCGGCCGTCGTGCAGCTCTTTGGCCAGCACCTCGGCATTGCGATGCAGCCAGCTGATTCCGGCGCCGTCGGCGGCGTCGATGGAGAGATCGAGCGTGGTGCGTTTTGCGGCGAGGCGTTCCTCGATCGCGGCGAGGAGTGCATCGACGCCCTCGCCCGACACGGCCGAGACCAGCATCGCCGGGTGATCCTCGGGCCTGCGCGCGGCGATGTTCAAGAGCTCTTCGCGCTGCTCGGAATCGTAACGGTCGATCTTGTTCCAGACCTCGATGATGCGGCCGGAATCGTCGGGGTTGATGCCGAGCTGTCGCAGCACGGCATCGACGTCGCTCTGCTGCGCTTCGGCGTCCTCATGCGAGATGTCGCGCACATGCAGGATGACGTCGGCCTCCAGCACCTCTTCCAGCGTGGCGCGGAAGGCGGCGACGAGCTGGGTCGGCAGGTTGGAGATGAAGCCGACGGTATCCGACAGCATCGCTTTGCCGCCATGCGGCAGGTTGAGCGCGCGCAAAGTGGGATCGAGCGTCGCGAACAGCATGTCGGCAGCCTGCACGTCGGCGCGCGTCAGGCGATTGAACAGCGTCGACTTGCCGGCATTGGTGTAACCGACCAGCGCGACGACGCGATACGGCACGCGCTGGCGGCCCGCACGATGCAGCCGGCGCGTGGCCTGCACCTTCTTCAGCTCGCCCTCGAGCTTGGAGATGCGCTCCTGGATCAGGCGGCGGTCGGCCTCGATCTGTGTCTCGCCGGGACCGCCCATGAATCCGAAGCCGCCGCGCTGGCGCTCCAGATGGGTCCATGAGCGGACCAGACGCGAGCGCTGATAGTTGAGATGCGCGAGCTCGACCTGGAGCGAGCCTTCCCGCGTCTTGGCGCGGCGTCCGAAGATTTCCAGGATGAGCCCGGTGCGGTCGAGCACCTTGGCGTGCAATTCCTTTTCGAGATTGCGCTGCTGGATCGGCGCCAGCGCGCAATCCATCACCACGAGCTCGACGTCGAGGGTCTTGATCAGCGCGGCGATCTCCTCGACCTTGCCCTTGCCGATATAGGTGGCGGGCCTGATCTGGCTGATCGGCGCGATGATGGCGTCGGCAATGACGAGATCGATCGCGCGCGCGAGGCCCGCGGCTTCATCAAGCCGGGCCTCGGCGTCACGCAAGACGTGAGTTTCCGATTGCGCGTCGGCACTGCCCGCGCGCGCTCGCAAATAGGGACCGATGACAAGCACCCGCCCCGTCTGCTTAGCCCCTGCCGACCGCGGCCGGTCGGCATCCCCGTCGAAATTCCGGGGTTCCAATCAGATCACTCTCAAGCCGGCTGATCCTCGCCGCCTTCGAACAACTGAATCGGTGCGCCCGGCATGATGGTCGAGATCGCGTGCTTGTAGACAAGCTGCGAATGACCGTCGCGCCGAAGCAGCAAACAGAAATTGTCGAACCAGGTCACGATGCCCTGGAGCTTCACTCCGTTGACCAGAAAGATCGTCAGTGGCGTCTTGGTTTTGCGAACGTGATTAAGGAAGGTGTCCTGTAGGTTTTGTGCGCGGTCTGCCGCCATTGTTTTTTTCTCGCTTTGAGTTTCTTGTTATTGCGCCGGTTGCGGCCCTCTTTGTGATGTCCGGGGCCTCTCCCGGTTGCGGTTCCTCATGAGATCCCCCTCGGAAGGAACAGCTGTGCGATTAGAGGACAGGTGGACCTATTAGGCAAGCCGCTTCACGCGGCAGGGCACGCCGTATTGCCCCGAAAAACTACGGAAATCGATGATTTTCCTTACCTATCTCCTAGGTGTAACCACAGCCTCGCGGCGTTAGCCGACACCGAGCGCTTTCAGCTTCCGGTGCAACGCCGACCGTTCCATACCAACGAACTCGGCCGTTCGAGAAATATTTCCTGAAAAACGGCTGATCTGTGCAATCAAATAGTCGCGCTCGAACACTTCGCGCGCTTCACGCAGCGGCAGGCCCATGATGTGCTCGCCATTGTTGCTGGTCGGCATCGCCGGCACCATGGAGCCGACGTCCTGCGGCAACATGTCGGCCGTGATGATGACTTCGGGGCCGCCCGCAGCCAGAATCATGACTCTCTCAACGTTGTTGCGGAGCTGGCGCACATTGCCCGGCCAGACATGCGATTGCAGCACCGCCATCGCGTCCTGCCCGATCTGCCGCTTGGGCAGACCGCTGCCGGCCGAGATCTGCTCCATGAAATAGTCGATCAATTCCGGAATGTCCTCGCGCCGCTCCGAGAGCGCAGGCACGCGGATCGGCACCACCGAGAGCCGATGATAAAGGTCCTCGCGGAAACGGCCCGCCGCGATCTCCTCTTCGAGATTGCGCGCGGTGGACGAGATGATGCGCACATCGACCTGCACCTTGGCGGTGCCGCCGACGCGCTGGAACGATTGCTCCACCAGCACGCGCAAGATCTTGTTCTGGGTCTCGCGCGGCATGTCCGCGATCTCGTCGATGAACAGTGTGCCGCCATGGGCTTCCTCGAGCGCGCCGGGCTTGCGTGGCTGCTCGCCGTTGGACTGCTCGACACCGAACAGCTCGTGCTCCATGCGCTCGGGCGTGATGGCGGCGGCGTTGATGACGACGAAGGGACCGTCGGCGCGGCCCGAGGCCGTGTGCAGTGTGCGTGCGGTCAATTCCTTGCCGGCACCGGCAGGGCCGACGATCAGGATGCGGCTGTTGGCCTTGGCCGCCCGCTCGATGGTCTGGCGCAGCTGGTTCATGCTGGGCGAGCGGCCGACGAGCTGGCTGGCGCTCGGCGCCAGCTGCTTGAGCTCCTTGACCTCGCGCTTCAGCCGCGAGTTCTCCAACGCTCTGGTCGCGACCAGGATCAGGCGATCGGCCTTGAACGGCTTCTCGATGAAGTCATAGGCCCCGCGCTTGATCGCCGCGACCGCGGTCTCGATGTTGCCGTGGCCGGAGATCATCACCACCGGCAGGTCGGCATTGTCCTTCTTGACCTGCTCAAGCAGCTGCAAGCCGTCGAGCTTGGAGCCCTGCAGCCAGATGTCGAGGAACACCAGATGCGGCCTGCGGTTGGCGATCTCGGCGAGCGCGGAGTCGCTATCGCGCGCGGTCCGCGTGACAAAACCCTCGTCTTCGAGAATGCCCGCGACGAGATCCCGAATATCGGCCTCATCATCGACAATCAGAATTTCACTTGCCATGGGTCGCGCCTGCCTTGTCAGCTACCTGTTGAGGCTTCGATTTTCGTTGAATCATTGGTCTTTTCAGCCGGCTCATTGGTTTCGGCGGCCGGCTCTTTTGTTTCCTGCGCCTGATCCTTGACGGCAGCGCCGGCCTGCTCGGCTCCCTCGGACTTCGCAGGTTGCCCGGAGATCGCAAAGCGCATCCGCATCCAGGCGCCGCGCTGGCCCTCGCGGAAGTCGGAAGCATCCTTCAGCTCGATGCGCCCGCCATGGTCTTCCAGCACGCGCCCGACGATTGCAAGGCCAAGCCCGGTGCCTTTGGCGCGCGTGGTAACATAGGGCTCGAGCAGACGCGAGCGCGCGACCTTGGGCAGGCCGATGCCGTTGTCGACCACGTCGATCAGCACGTCCTCGCCCTCGCGCGACACCACGACGTCGATGCGGCCTTTTCCGTTGTCCTGGCCGAGTTCCTCCGATGGGACCTGCTCGATCGCCTCGGTGGCGTTCTTGACGATGTTGGTGACCGCCTGGGAGATCAGCCGCCGGTCGAACTGAGCGCGGAGCGGATCCTGCTTGAACTCGGCCTCGATATCGATCTCGGGATGGGCGACCTTCATCAGGAACACCGCCTGCCGCACGGTGTCGGCGACGTCCTCGCCCTCCATCACCGGCTTCGGCATCCGCGCGAAGCGCGAGAACTCGTCGACCATGCGTCTGATATCGTCGACCTGACGCACGATGGTATCGGTGCACTGGTCGAAGATCTGCTTGTCCTTGGCCTCGGTGATGTCCTTGCCGAACTTGCGCCGGATGCGCTCGGCCGAGAGCTGGATCGGCGTCAGCGGGTTCTTGATCTCGTGGGCGATGCGGCGCGCCACGTCGCCCCAGGCCGAGGTGCGCTGCGCCGAGACCAGCTCGGTGATGTCGTCGAGTGTGATGATGTAGCTGTCGTGCGGCTGGTTCTTCTCGGCGCTGACGCGAACTGACAGATTGCGTTCCTGCCCGTCGCGGGTGATCGTGATCTGGCCCTGCACCAGACGCTGGGTGCCTTCCCGTGCCGCCTTCATCATCTCGTCGAGTTCAGGCAGCACGTCGGAGAGCGGATGGCCGAGCGTCTCCGCTTCGGAGTGACCGATCAGCTTCTCGGCGGAGCGGTTGAGGATGCCGACGCTGCTGGAGGCGTCGACGCCAATGATGCCGGCGCTCGCCGATGACAGCACGGCCTCGATGAAGCGGCGGCGGCTGTCGATGAGGTCGCTGGCATTGACGAGCTCGTCGCGCTGGCTGCGCAATTCCTGCGTCATCTTGTTGAAGGTCTCGCCCAACTGGGCGAGATCGCCTTCCGACTGGTGCACCGGCACTTGGACATGGAGATCGCCGGTCGAGACCGTATGGGCCGCATTCATCAGCCGCCGGATCGGCGAGACCAGCGAATTGGCGAAGTTGAGGCCGATCAGCACCGAGGCCATCAGGATGGTCAGCGCGATCACCGCGAACATCAACGCGAAGGCGACCTGGATGCCGAGGCGGCGCGACTCGATCTGGGCGTATTCGGCGACGCTGACCTCGGTCTGCTTGAGCTGGTTGACGACGTTGGGATCAAGCGGCCGGGCGACGTACAGGAAGGTGTCGTTGAAGGCGCGAAGGCGGATCACCGCGGCAACATAGCTCGCGTCCGGCAACACCGCGATCTCGGGTTCGTTCTCGTTGACGTTGCTGAGGAAGTCGGGCGCCGGCGGCGAATAAGCCAGCCGCATGCCGGTGTCGGCGGATTCCAGGATGTTGGTGTTCTTGTCGATGATCATCGCGCCCGGCAGATTGCGCGAGCCGGCGCTGGCGGTGAGCATCTCGCGGAACGAGCGGCGATCCTGGTCGTAGAGCGGCCGGGCGTGCGCGATGTCGTTGGCCATGCCGAGAATGTCGCCACGGATCAGCTGCGCATGGTCCTGCATATAGGCCCGCGCGATCGTCAGCGAGTTCTGGATCACCTCCTTGGTCGGGCCGGAGAACAACCGGTCGAGGCCGCGCTCGATGGTGACATTGGCGACGACGGCGACCAGCACCGCCGGCAGCACCGCCACGATCGAGAACAGGCTGACGATCTGGACATGGAGGCGCGCCGCCGCCCTGCCCCGCCGCCGCGCCAGGATCAGCTGCCAGAGCTCGCGGATGATGATGCCGACCAGCAGCAGGATCGTGGCCGCGTTGATCAGGTAGAACGAGCGGACGACCTCGGGCGTCGGCTCGATCTTGGTAAGGCCCGTCAGGACCAGGAAGGTCAGGAAGGCCGATCCCAGCGCCAGCGCCACGGCAACCGGCGCCAGCCAGCGCCGCACCGACCAACGCCGGGGCTCTTCCGCTGGGGCCGTGTCAAAGTGTGCGGCCGAGGTGTCTGCGCTGGTCATTCCGGCAATGGAGTTGCTGAAAACGGGTCCGCGACGGGGCGGATACTGATGTATTCGTACCACATTGTTGCCGAATTGCGACAATTCCGCGGCGAGTTAGCCGCGACGGGCCCGCATCATCCACAGCCACATGCCAATTGAAGGGAACGGATTCCGGTCATTCGGGCTTGACCGAGATGGATAGATACTTTCTCGCGACGATGGTCTCGGCCGTTCTGCTTCTGATCGTGGCCTCCGACCTCCTGGTCAACGGCTTGGGTCTCCAGCAGCCGCTGGTGAATGTCGCCACCGTCATGCCGGCGTCCGGCCGACTTGTCAGATAGATATGACGCCGCCCGTTGCGGCCGAATGACCAATATAAATGTGCGAGCGGAACATTTTGGTCCGTCTCGGACTTCTGCCCACCGCGTCAGCCACAACGGCCAGCGCGATCCGGACAGGCTCAGCTCTGCCTTGGTAGGGGGAGCTGAGCCACCGTCCCGAACAACTATCCCCCGCTGCGATAGACTTGAATATCCAGGTCCCGGATCTTCTTGCGCAGCGTGTTGCGGTTGAGGCCGAGCAGGTCGGCGGCGCGGATCTGGTTGCCGCGGGTGGCGGCGAGCGCGGCCGTAAGCAGCGGCACCTCGATCTCCTTGAGGATGCGATGATAGAGGCCGGGCGGCGGCACGCCGTTCGGAAAGCCTTGGAAGTGCGAGGACAGATACGCCTCCACTGCGCCGCCGAGATTATCGACGCCCTGCTGGACCGCCGCACCCGGACTGACCGTCGGTGGGGCGAGCTCGCCGTCGATGACGGAGCCTGTGATCACGTCCTGCGGATAGAGCGCCGCGAGGCGTCGGGCCAAGTTCTCGAGCTCGCGCACGTTGCCTGGCCAGCGGTGCTGCTTCATCCGCTCCAGCGCCAGCGTATCCAGCTTCTTCGGCGGCAGCCCGTCCTTCTCGGCCAACGTGAAAAAGTGACGCACGAGATCCGGCAGGTCCTCGATACGCTCGCGCAAGGGCGGCAGCCGCAGCGGCACGACGTTGAGGCGGAAGAACAGGTCTTCCCGGAACAGGCCCTGCTGGATCAGGACTCGCAGGTCCTTGTTCGACGCCGCGACGATGCGCACGTCGGTCTTGATCGGGGTGCGGCCGCCGACGGTGGTGTATTCGCCCTGCTGCAGTACGCGCAGCAGGCGGGTCTGCGCCTCCATCGGCATGTCGCCGATTTCGTCGAGGAACAGCGTGCCGCCCTCGGCCTGCTCAAACCGGCCGGAGGCGCGGGTGTTGGCGCCGGTGAAGGCGCCGCGCTCATGGCCGAACAGCTCGGATTCGATGAGGTCGCGCGGAATCGCGGCCATGTTGACCGCGACGAACGGGCCGTTGCGGCGCTTGCCGTAATCGTGCAGCGCGCGCGCCACCAGCTCCTTGCCGGTGCCGGACTCGCCCGTGATCATCACGGTGAGGTCGGTCTGCATCAGCCGCGCGAGCACACGGTAGATTTCCTGCATCGCCGGCGAACGGCCGACCAGCGGGATCGCCTCCATCTCGGCATCATCGTCCGGCGTCGAGACGCGCTCCTTCGGCTCGGCCAGCGCGCGGCCGACGATGGCGATCAGCTCCTTGAGGTCGAAGGGTTTTGGCAGATATTCGTAGGCCCCGCGCTCGGAGGCGCGGATCGCCGTCATGAAGGTGTTCTGCGCGCTCATGACGATGACCGGCAGATTCGGCCGCATCTTCTTGATGCGCGGCAACAGGTCGAAGGCGTTTTCGTCCGGCATCACCACGTCGGTGATGACGAGATCGCCTTCCCCCTGGCTGACCCAGCGCCACAGCGTGGCGGCATTGCCGGTGAGTCTGACCTCATAGCCGGCCCGGGACAGTGCCTGATTGAGAACGGTGCGGATGGCGGTATCGTCATCAGCTACGAGAATGCTACCTGCGGGCATCGTTAATCCTCATTTCGCCCCCTGTGACACAGGCGACGACTTCCCGGCAGAGTCGGCGCGACTGCTTTGATCGGCATGTTTCACCGATGTGGAATACATCGGCATCAGCACGCGGAAGGTGGTCTTCCGCGGCTGAGATTCGCATTCGATGATGCCCCCGTGATCGCCGACGATCTTGGCGACCAGCGCAAGGCCCAGCCCCGAGCCGGTCTGCTTGGTGGTCACGAAGGGATCGAACAGATTTGACAGAAGATCGTCCGGCACGCCTGGTCCGTTGTCCTTCACGCAGAATTCGAGCGGCAAGGATACCCGGGATTTTTGACCGGGGACTGACAGGCGCACGCCGGGGCGGAACGCGGTGGTGAGCTGGATCTCGGCGTCGGGCACGTCGATCAGGGCTTCCGCGGCATTCTTCACGAGGTTGAGGAACACCTGGATCAACTGGTCCTGGTTCGCCAGCACCGGCGGCAGCGAAGGATCGTAATCCTCGATGAAGCGGATGTTGCGGGCAAAGCCGGACTGCGCCAGCCGCTTCACATGGTCGAGCACGGAGTGGATGTTGACGGGCCCGCGCACCACGGGGCGCTCGTCGCCGAACACCTCCATGCGGTCGACCAGGGTCACGATGCGGTCGGCCTCGTCGCAGATCAGGCGCGTCAGCATGCGGTCTTCTGACGAGGCCTGCTGCTCCAGAAGCTGCGCGGCGCCGCGGATGCCGGAGAGCGGGTTCTTGATCTCGTGCGCCAGCATCGCGGCCAGCGCGATCACCGAGCGCGCCGCGCTGCGATGGGTGAGCTGGCGGTCCATCTTGTCGGCGATGCTGCGCTCTTGCAGCATCACCACGATATGGCCGGGCCGCTCGGTGAGCGGGGCGACGTGGAGATCGACCTGGCGATCGCCGCCCATGCGCGGGGTGCCGAGATCGACTTTGTATTCGTTGACTGGCGAGTTCGACGAGCGCACCTGGTCGATCAGCGCCAGCAACGGGCTGCCGAACGGCACCAGCTCCTTCAACGACTGCCGCTTCAGGAACTGGGTCGAGATCTCGAAGAAGGCTTCGGTGGCGATGTTGGCGGCGACGATCTTGCCGTCCGGCCCGATCATCAGCACGGGATTGGGCAAGGCATCCAGCATCGAATCGCTGTCGGACGGCCGGCGATGTTCGCTGGCTGAGCTCATGCCGCAGCCCTCCAGGCGAAGTCGTCGAAGGCGTCCTGCAGCGACTGGTGGACGCGGCCTGGATCTTCCGAGGTGAGGATCTTCTGGCGCCAGGATTTCAGCGTCTCGGCGGGCGCACGGCTCACCTCTGCCGCGACGTCGAGCGCCCAGCCCAGATGCTTGCGTGCATGCTTCAATCCGACGCGGAGGCCATAGAGCGCGCAGACGCCCTCATAGAGCGTGCGGACATAATGCAGCTGGGTTTCGAGCGAGGGCGTTGCTTCCTCATCCCCGCCCTTCAGGCGGCGGCCGATCTGGCCCGGCAGCCAGGGCTGGCCCTGCGCGCCGCGGCCGATCATCACGGCATCGGCGCCGGAGGCCTCGAGGGCGGCGAGCGCCTTCTCGTAAGTCGTGATGTCGCCATTGACGACGAGCGGAATCGCGATGGCCTCGCGCACGGCGCGGATCGCGTCCCAATCGGCCTCGCCCTTGTAGAACTGGCTGCGGGTGCGACCATGCACGGTGACGAGCTTGACGCCGGCGGCTTCCGCGCGCTGCGCCAGCTCGGGCGCGTTGCGCGTGCGATCGTCCCAGCCGAGCCGCATCTTCAGCGTCACCGGCACCTTCACCGCCGCGATGGTCGCATCGATCAGGCCTAAGGCATGGTCAAGATCGCGCATCAAGGCCGAGCCGGACTGGCCGCCGGTGACGTGGCGGGCCGGGCAGCCCATGTTGATGTCGATGATATCGGCGCCTTCGGCTTCGGCGATCCGGGCGCCCTCGGCCATCCAATGGCTCTCGCAGCCGGCGAGCTGGACCACGTGCGGGCCGATCCCGGTGGCTTCGCAACGCAACCGGGACATCCGGTGGCCGTTGGCGAGCTCATCGCTGGCGGTCATTTCGGACACGACGAGACCGGCCCCAAGCTCGGCGGCCAGCTTGCGGACGGGCGAGTCCGTCACCCCCGACATCGGCGCCAGGAAGACCGGGGTGGCGACATCAATATCGCCTATTTTCAACGGCTTAGAGCCGGATACTGCCGAACCGGTCACAGGGGTCTCGTCGACTGGGCGGCGCCTCATCGCGCCTGCCATGACCTATCTTGCGCACAATTCTTGTGCAGTCAAGCGTCATGCCTACAGTTTAGACAATTCTGCAGATCTTTCAAGTGCAGTGCAGCAAAATGCTGCTTCCAACAATCCGGGGAAACCCCCTTTTTTTGCGGGCCTGCCGTGCTAGAGGCATGCGGCAATCCCCTCCCCGACTCTGCATCACCAACTGAGTATTTGAGTCCTATGGCGAAATCACAACGCACCGCAGTCGTCCTCGTGGCAGCCGGGCGTGGGCTGCGTGCCGGCGCCGGTGGTCCCAAGCAATATCGCGAAATCGGCGGCGTGCCCGTGATCTATCGCGCCATGGAAGCCTTCAGCCGCCACGCCGACGTGTTTGCGGTGCAGCCGGTGGTGAGCCCCGATGACAGCGCCATGTTCACGGCCGCGGTCGGAGGGCTCAATCACGAGCCGCCGACCCATGGCGGCGCGACGCGGCAAGCGTCCGTGCTTGCCGGCCTCGAAGCCCTGGTCAAGCACAAGCCCGATATCGTGCTGATCCACGACGCCGCGCGCCCCTTCGTCTCCGAAGGATTGATCTCGCGCGCGATCGAGGCGGCCAGCCGCACCGGCGCTGCGATCCCCGCCATAGCCGTCACCGACACCATCAAGCTCACCGGCGATGCCGGCCAAGTCGAGGGCACGCCGGACCGCGCGCGGCTGCGAATCGCGCAGACGCCGCAATCCTTTCGTTTCGACGTCATCCTCGAGGCGCATCGTCGCGCGGCGAAGGACGGGCGCTCTGATTTCACCGACGATGCCGCGATTGCCGAATGGGCGGGATTGACGGTTGCAACCTTTGAAGGCGATGTTGCCAACATGAAGCTCACCACTCCCGAGGATTTCGTGCGCGAGGAAGCGCGTCTGGCTGCCCAGCTCGGCGATATCAGGACCGGCACCGGCTACGACGTGCACGCCTTCGGCGATGGCGACCACCTCATGCTGTGCGGCGTGCGCGTGCCGCACACCAAGGGTTTTCTCGCCCATTCCGATGGCGATGTCGGCCTGCATGCGCTGGTCGACGCCATCCTCGGCGCGCTCGCCGACGGCGACATCGGCTCGCACTTTCCGCCCAGCGATGCGAAATGGAAGGGCGCCTCCTCCGACCAGTTCCTGAAATACGCCATCGAGCGCGTCACGGCGCGCGGCGGCCGCATCGCCAATCTCGAGGTCACCATGATCTGCGAGCGGCCGAAGATCGGCCCCTTGCGCGACACCATGCGTGCGCGCATCGCCGAGATCTCCGGCGTCGACATCTCGCGCGTCGCGGTGAAGGCGACGACCAGCGAGCGGCTCGGCTTCACCGGCCGTGAGGAAGGCATCGCCGCCACCGCGAGCGCCACCATCCGCCTGCCATTTAACGAAAAGACTTGGAGCGTGTAAGCCATGGGCGGCAGCGACGCACGCGCCCTCTCCCGCTCGCTGCTCGATCTGTGCCGGATGCGCAAGCTGACGGTCGCGACCGCTGAGTCTTGCACCGGCGGCCTCGTCGCCGGCGCGCTGACCGACATCCCCGGCTCTTCCGATGTCATTGATCGCGGCTTCGTCACCTATTCCAACGACGCCAAGCGCGCGATGCTCGGCGTCGAAGCCGGCACGCTCGCCAATTTCGGCGCGGTCAGCAAGGAAACCGCAACCGCGATGGCGGTCGGCGCGCTGGAGCGCGCCGGCGTCGATCTCGCCGTCGCCATCACCGGCATTGCCGGTCCTGGCGGCGCAACGCCCGGCAAGCCGGTCGGTCTCGTGCACTTCGCAGCAGCCGCGCGCGATGGCCGGATCATCCACCGCGAGCATCGTTTCGGCGCGATCGGCCGCTCCGCCGTGCGTCAGCGCTCCGTCGTCGAGGCGCTGCGCATGCTGATGGATCTCGCCCGCGGCCCGCAAGCCCAGTCCAAGCCGCGCGCCGCGGCGACCCGCCTGCGCCCGCGCGTGACCCGCTCGCCGCGCCGGCATGCGGTGAAGCGCAGGCCGCCGCGGTCGCCGCGGGGCTAGGTCACATCACGCCGCCGCCAGCAGCGCACTCGCGTGGTCGAGCACCCGCTGCTTGACCGCATCGGCATCGGACGGATTCACCTTCGCACTCACGGTCAATTCCACGAGGGGCGCTGCGGGATCGGCTGCGAGCACCTTGGACACATTGACCGACGGCGCGACCTTGTCGTCGATGCGGGGATCGTCGTGCAGCTCTTTCAGGATCCGGTCGGCCAACGCATTGGCCGCGCCGGCCCTGACCGGGATCGTCACCTTGACCTCGCCAGAGCCGGGATAGGCGCTGTGGTTGATGATGGCGGCGCCCCACACCTGCCCGTTCGGCAGCAGGATCTGCGTGTTGTCCGGCGCGACCAGCTCGGTCATGAACAGCGACAGCGACCTCACCTTCCCCGCCTTGCCGGCCACCTCGACGTCGTCGCCGATGTGAAACGGCCGGAACAGCAGCAGCATCACGCCGGCGGCGAGATTGGAGAGCGTGCCTTGAAGCGCGAGACCGATGGCGAGGGATGTCGCGCCCAGCACGGCGACAAGGCTCGCGGTCTGGATGCCGAAGAGCTGGAGCACGGCGATGCCGACCACTGCGAGCACGCCGTAGCGCGCAAGACTGCCCACGAACAGCGTGACGAGCGGGTCGACGCTGTGCGTGACGCTGAGCAGGCGCGTGACGAAACGCTGCATGGCGCCGGACAGATACCAGCCGATCGCGAGCAGCAGGACCGCGTAGATCGCGTTCAGGCCATACAGGACGAGCGAGGCTTTCAGCGTGTCGAAATTGATGGTCATGGCAGCTCCAACCCGGACAATCCGGAGAGAACTCGGAGCGATGCGAAATGATCCCGTCGCATGTCGGAGGGAATGTAGGTCCCGTCGCCCGGGTGCAGTTCGTAGGGTGGATTAGCGAAGCGTAATCCACCGCTTCTGTCTCCGCCGCGGCAGACGTGGTGGATTACGCCTTCGGCTAATCCACCCTACGCACCTACAAGCCCTTGCGTTGCCCGACGGGCAAAACACGCTAGCCGTTGGGCAATGCATGCGTGCAAAAATATTCGACTTTACAGAATTTCTGATTTATCGCATGGTCCCGCCACCTCATCCCTGTCAGAGGGGCGTATCGCGATCGTCACGAAACGCGGGGTGAGCCGTGGTGGACGCTGGCAGCACCGGCGCGAGAGGCATCGCAGGGCGGGCAACCGTGAGCGACAGCCAGCGCGCACACGACCGATGCTGTTAGCGTACGGCAAAACCGTGTCGTCCTGACGCCCGGGGTCTGTGCGTCAAGTCTTGTGGTGATGTGTGTTGCCCGACCGGGTGCACGCATCAGCGATCTGCAAGGCGACGGGGGCAATAGTGCATCGCTCCCCGGGGAGAGCTCGGCATAAGCCGTCAAACCACTGCGCAGGGAAGGCCGGTTGTTTGGCTTCACCTGTATGCCGCTGTGCAGCTTCCTGACACGCAGGTTTCGCACAGTGGACCGCGGGTGCCAGCCGGCATCCGGTCTTCCCTGCGCCCTCTGACAAAGAGGGTGATGAGATCAAGCAAAGCTCGGGCGAGATGAGCCGCGAGGATGCGGATCTGTGTCTGCGGGGCGAGATGCGAGTCACAAGCTCGGACATCGTAGGTGGGCAAAGCGGAAGCGAGCCCACCATCTTTGCCTGTCGCGATTGAATTGGTGGGCACAGCGCGGTGCGCCTTTGCCCACCCTACGGCACTGCCTCCGCGGGAAGGTTCGCTGCGCTCGCAATGACGATGGAGAGAACGGTGCCCGTGGCGACTACGTCGACGCCAGCTTCGGCCGGCCATAGATCGCATCCGCCCGCTTCTCGAACGCCGTCGAGAATCGCGCGAAGGCGGCATCGAACATCGAGCCCATCAGTAACGCCAGCATGCGGCTCTTGAATTCGTAGGCGAGGTAGAAACCGACGTCGCAGACGCGCTCGCCCTCCTGGCCTTTGGGCTCGAACGTCCAACGGTTTTCGAGATTACTGAAGGGACCTTGCAGATACTCGACGAGAATCTTCAAATTGGCGCGGTCGAGCGTCACCCGACTGGTGAAGGATTCCTTGACCAGCTTGAACGACACCGTCATGTCGGCGACCAGCACTTCGGTGCCGTCCGGCTTGGCCATCCGCTGGCGCACCTTCAGCGCGCTGCACAGCGGCACGAATTCCGGATAGCGCTCGACATCGGCGACCAGATCAAACATCTCGGGTGCGCTGTGGTTGACGCGGTGCTTGCTCGAAACTCGGTGCATGGGACGTCAGCGGGCGTGCGCAGCCCGCGCTGCCTTCAGTCTCGCGAAATCCTCGCCGGCATGATGCGACGAGCGGGTGAGCGGGCTCGCCGACACCATCAGGAAGCCTTTGGTGTAGGCGACCTTCTCGTAAGAGGCGAACTCGTCCGGCGGCACATAACGCATCACGGCGTGGTGCTTACGGGTCGGCTGCAGATACTGCCCGATGGTCAGGAAATCGACCTCGGCCGAGCGCAAATCGTCCATCACCTGCTGCACCTCGTGGCGCTCCTCGCCGAGGCCGACCATGATGCCGGACTTGGTGAAGATGGTGGGATCGAGCTCCTTGACTCGCTGCAGCAGCCGGATCGAATGGAAATAGCGCGCGCCGGGCCGCACTGTGAGATAGCGCGACGGCACGGTCTCGAGATTGTGGTTGAAGACGTCGGGCTTGGCGGCGACGACGATTTCGAGCGCACCCTCCTTGCGCAGGAAGTCGGGCGTCAGGATCTCGATCGTGGTCGAGGGGCACGCGGCGCGGATGGCGCGGATCGTCTCTGCGAAATGCTGGGCGCCGCCGTCCGTGAGGTCGTCGCGGTCGACCGACGTGATGACGACGTGGGCAAGGCCGAGCTTCGCCGTCGCCTCGGCGACATTCTCAGGCTCGGCTGCGTCCAGCGCATTCGGCAGGCCGGTCTTGACGTTGCAGAACGCGCAGGCGCGGGTGCAGGTGTCACCCATGATCATGAAGGTGGCGTGCTTCTTGTCCCAGCACTCACCGATGTTGGGGCAGCCCGCCTCCTCACACACCGTGTGCAGGCCGTTGGATCGCACGATGTTGCGGGTGTCGGCATAGCCGCGGGTGTTGGGGGCGCGCACACGGATCCAGTCCGGCTTCGGCGGCGAAGCGGAATCAGGGCGATTCACCTTTTCGGGGTGGCGCGGGCGCAGCGGGTTCGAGATGGTATCGACAATAACGACCATGGGGTGTCCGGTCTGTACAGGTCCTACCTAGTCGGTCTCGCCAGGCATCGCAACCCGGCTCGCACCGCTTCAGGGAACATGGCAGATATGGGCAATATCTTGCTCTGTTCTCAAGCGATTCTCACCTCGAATGGCTCCAACTTCCAAGGCCTCACCACCGCGGCTCGGCAAGCCGCTCAAGCGTGCCTTTTTCGGCCGCAGCGTCCATGAAGTCGCGCCCGACCTGATCGGGGCGACGATGCTCGTCGACGGCGTCGGTGGGGTTATCGTCGAGGTCGAGGCCTATCATCATACCGACCCGGCGGCGCATTCCTACAACGGGCCGACGCCGCGGAACCAGGTGATGTTCGGCCCGCCCGGCTATGCCTATGTCTACCGCTCCTACGGCATCCACTGGTGCGTCAACTTCGTCTGCGAGCAGGAAGGCTCGGCGAGCGCCGTGCTGATCCGCGGGCTGGAGCCGACGCATGGCATCGCCGCGATGCGCCGCCGCCGTCATCTCCAGGATTTGCAGGCGCTGTGCTCGGGCCCGGGCAAGCTGACCGAAGCGCTCGGCATCACCATTGCGCACAACGCCCTGCCGCTGGACCGGCCGCCGATCGTACTTCATGCGCGGACAGAGGATTTCGAGGTCGTGGCCGGCATCCGGATCGGCATCACCAAGGCCGTCGAGTTGCCCTGGCGCTATGGCATCAGGGGCTCGAAGTTTCTCAGCAAGCCGTTCCCGAAATAGGAACAGAGCCCGTTCCGATGGAATCGGAACGGGCTCCGGATTCTTGTTTTGACGCGTTTTCTTTGCGCGAACCGGTATCCACTTCGCTCGAAAACGCTTTAGGACGCCTGCTTCAGCCGCTCCATGGCTTCGAGCAGCTTGGCCTTGCGTGCCAGCGCGGCCTCGCGCTTTTCGCGCTCCTCCTCGACGACCTCCTCGGCCGCGTTGGCGACGAATTTCTCGTTCGCCAGCTTGGACTCGGCGCGCTTGATGTCGGCGTCGGCCTTGCCGATCTCCTTGTCGAGACGCGTGCGCTCGGCGGCAACATCGATCACGCCCTTGAGCGGCAGCGCGGCCACCTCGCCGCGCACCAGCAGCTGGACCGCACCGTCGGGCGCGCGGTCGGCGAAGGAGATGTCCGACAGCCGGGCCATGCGCTTGATGACGTCGGTCCAGCGCGGGGCGCGCTCCCTCGTTTCAGTCGAGGCGCCCGCAAGCACCAGCGCCGTCAGCGTCGCCGGCGGGATGTTCATCTCGGCGCGCACCGAACGGATCTGCGTGACGAGGTCAATCACCCAGCCGATCTCGGCTTCGGCCTTGGGATCGGTGAAGTCGGCATGGTCGAAGATCGGCAGCACCCAGGCCGGCGAGACGAGCGGATCGGTCGCCCCCGTCGTCGCAGCGAGCATCGCAAGCTGCTCCGGCGTCGGCTCTGCCCGCTTCAGCGGCCATTGCGCCAATGCCAGCAGACCGTCGCGCTTGGCCGTGACCTCCCACAGCTCTTCGGTGATGAAGGGCATGAAGGGGTGCAGCAGCTTGAGGATCTCGTCGCGCGCCCATGCGACCATGGCGCGGGTCTCGTCCTTGGCGGGACTGTCCGGACCAAGCAGCACGGGCTTGGCGAGCTCGACATACCAGTCGCAATAGACGTTCCAGACGAAGCGATAGATCGCCCCTGCCGCGTCGTTGAAGCGATAGGCTTCGATCGCCTCGGTCACCTCGCGCGCGGTATGCGCGCTTTCGTGCGCGATCCAGCGGTTCAGCGTCTCCTTCGCTTTCGCCGGCTCGAAACCATCGGGCACGGCGCAGTGGTTCATTTCCGCAAAGCGGGACGCATTCCAGAGCTTGGTCGCGAAATTGCGATAGCCCTCGACGCGGCTGGTGGCGAGCTTGATGTCGCGCCCCTGCGCCGCCATCGCGGCCAGCGTGAAGCGCAGCGCATCCGCACCGTATTCGTCGATCAGGTTGAGCGGATCGATGACGTTGCCCTTCGACTTCGACATCTTGGCGCCCTTCTCGTCGCGGACCAGGGCGTGGATGTAGATGGTCGAGAACGGCACCTCCTTCATGAAGTGCAGGCCCATCATCATCATGCGGGCGACCCAGAAGAAGATGATGTCGAAGCCGGTCACCAGCGCGTTGGTCGGATAGTAGCGCTGCACCTCGGGGTCGTCTTCGGGCCAGCCGAGCGTCGAGAACGGCCACAGCGCCGAGGAGAACCAGGTGTCGAGCACGTCCTCATCGCGGGTGATGAAGCCTTCGCGCTTGTTGCGGTCGAGCGCCATCTCGCGGCCCTGCTCGACCGTGATGACTTCCTGCTCGACGTAATAGCCGAGCGCGTGGCTGACGGCCTCCTCCTCGGTCTCGGCGACGAACACCTTGCCGTCAGGGCCGTACCAGGCCGGAATCTGATGACCCCACCAGAGCTGGCGCGAGATGCACCAGGGCTGGATGTTCTCCATCCATTCGAAATAGGTCTTTTCCCAGTTCTTCGGCACGAACGAGGTTTCACCCGACCGCACCGCTGCGATCGCGGGCTTTGCGAGTGTCTTCGCATCGACGTACCACTGGTCAGTCAGGTACGGCTCGATCACGCTGTTCGAGCGATCGCCATGCGGCACCATGTAGGTGTGCAGCTCGATCCGCTCGATGAAGCCGAAGGATTCCAGCCGCTCGACGATGCGCTTGCGCGCGACGAAGCGGTCGACCTTGTGGAATTCCTCGGCGAATTGCCCGGCGCCTTCCGGCAATTCGCGCAGATAGTCCTCGTTGTCGACGAGATCGAGACAGCCTTCCCTGTCGATCACGCTGATCCGGCGCAGGCCGTGGCGGTTGCCGACCTCGAAGTCGTTGAAGTCGTGCGCCGGCGTTATCTTCACCGCGCCCGAGCCCTTCTCCGGATCGGAATAGTCGTCGGCAACGATCGCAATCTTGCGGCCGACCAAGGGCAGGATCACGTTCTTGCCGACCAGCTTCTGATAGCGCTCATCCTCGGGATGCACGGCAACGCCGGTATCGCCGAGCATGGTCTCGGGGCGCGTGGTGGCAACGACGATGAAGCTCGAGGGATCCTCGGGATTGAACGTCTTGCCCTCGATCGGGTAGCGCAGATACCAGAGATGGCCCTTCACCTCGGTCTGCTGCACCTCGAGATCGGAGATCGCGGTCAAGAGCTTGGTGTCCCAGTTCACCAGCCGCTTGTCCTTGTAGATCAGCCCTTCGCGGTGCAGTTCGACGAACACCTTGACGACGGCTTTCGACAGGCCCTCGTCCATGGTGAAGCGCTCGCGCGACCAGTCGCAGGAGGCGCCCAGCCGCTTGAGCTGGTTGGTGATGGTGTCGCCGCTCTCGGCTTTCCACTGCCAGACCCGCTCCAGGAATTTCTCGCGGCCCATCTCGCGGCGGCCGGGCTGCTGTCGTTCCATCAGTTGCCGCTCGACCACCATCTGGGTCGCGATGCCGGCATGGTCGGTGCCCGGCTGCCACAGCACGTCGCGGCCGCGCATGCGCTCGAACCGGCACAGGATGTCCTGCAGCGTGTTGTTGAGGGCATGGCCCATATGCAGCGAGCCCGTCACATTCGGCGGCGGGATCACGATGGTAAACGGCACGGCGTCGCGGCGGTCGGGGCGGCCGGCCTTGAAGGCAAGGCTGTCCTCCCACACCACGGACATGCGGGCTTCGATATCGGCGGGCTGGTAATTTTTCTCGATCATGGGGCTGCTAGAAAGCCGCGTGTGCGGATCAAGTCAACGGGAAGCTCAGCGGCAAAGGGCGTTCCGGCCCGGTCTGCAGGCCGAATATGCCACAGGAGCAGGGCTATATCGGGGCCGAACCGGCCCGTCTCAACGGCCGCCGCGCGAGACCCGTTCGATTTCGGCCTTCACGATGCGTTCAACCAGGCCCGGCAAATTGTCGTCGAGCCAGGATTTCAGCATCGGGCGCAGCATCTCCTTGACCAGATCCTCCAGCGTCCGTGCATTGCTGCTGAGCACCGTATGGGCCAGGGAGTTGAAGGCGGATTCGACCGCCGAGACCGTCGATTGCGCGAGCATGGGCTGCTGCGGCGGGGCATCGAAGTCCACCGGCGCGTAGGACGGTGGCGGCGTCGGACGCGGCGGAGGCGATTCGGCGAATTCGAGATCGTCGCGCGGCTCGACCTTGCGAAAGCTCGGTGGCGGCGGAGGCGGCGTCGGATCCATCGCCATCTCGTCGGTCAATTCGAGCACATCGGGTTCAGGCTCAGGCTCAGGCTCGGGCGCGCGGACCTCAGGCGCAGGCGTGGCTGCATCGAGCCCCGCCAGCAGCGCGTCGATGTCGTCCTGGCTGTTTGGCGATGCATCCGCCGCAGGTGGCGGGGCCGGTGCCGGCTTTGCGGCCGGGGCTGGAGCGGGCTTCTCGGCGGCCGGCTTGGCCGGTGCGACCTTGGATGGCGGAATGTCGTTCATCGCCTGCGGCTTGGGCGGCGCGGCCGGTGCCGCGGCTTTCTCGGGCTTGGCGGTCTCGGCCGGCGGCGGCTTGGCCTCATCGTCGGCAATGATGCGCCGGATCGAGGCCAGAATCTCCTCCATCGAGGGTTCTGTGACCTTTGCAGGCTGCGTCATCTCCGACTCCACATCATCAACGCCCTCGCATGCGTTGTTTTACACCAAGCACGACGGGATTGGCCGGTTCCGGACGGGTGGCCCGTCATTTTCGTCGCGGCGGCCCGACTTGTCCCCAGATCACGGCTCAACGTGTAGCGGTGCGCCCCTGCCCCCGACACTCAAGCTTTACGCATACGGCGACAACGCGGGGCGAATCGACCCGCATTGTCTTGACAAGGCTATGTCAGGGATTTTGACGATTGCAAGCAAAGCACCGATCGGCATCGGCTATTCGCGAGGCCGACCGGATGACGACGGGGAATCAGCGCCCGTCAGGCGTGCGCACGCCGGCCCAGCTGTCGCGGACCTGGTGGTAGTGAACGCTGGGATCATAAACCGTGGTCGAAAGGCCGAGGACTTGCGGCGCCAAACGGCCGACGGCAGCAAGGACGTTATAGGATGCAACGACCCGGTCGTGCTGCGCGGTCACCAGCGCCACGCGCGCGTTGACCAGCGCCTGCTGCGCGTTGAGCACGTCGAGGGTGGTACGCTGACCGGCCTTGGCTTCTTCGCGCACGCCGTTCAGCGCGATCTCGGATGCCGTCACCTGCGCCTGCGCGGACTGCACCTGCGCCTTGCCGGCCTGCAACGAACCCCACCATTGCACAACGGTCGCACGGGTCTGGTCCCGCGTCGTTTCGAGGTTGAGACGTTGCTGCGCCAGGTTTTCCTTGGACTGGCGGATCAGCGCATATTCGCCACCGCCCTGATAAATCGGCACCGAGACCTGCGCGATCGCCGATGCGGTGAACGAGCGCATCTGAATCAAGGACTGTTCGTTGGCCTGCTGGGCCGATGCCTGGATCGTAACCGTCGGCAGCAGAGCGCCTTCGGCGACCTTGACCTGCAAGAAATTGACGTCGATGCCGAACATTGCGGCCGTGACATTGGGATGCTCGACGAGGCCGAGCTCGACTGCGGCAGCGAGCGTCGCGGGCAGGTAACGGTCGACCGGCGAGCCGGGCGCCAAGTTCGTCGGTTCGTTGCCGATGATGCGGCGGAAGTTCGCGCGCGTCGTGGTGAGATTTGCTTCCGCGGTAAGAGCCTGCGTCCTGCCGGCCGCCAGCTGCGCTTCCGATTGCGCAACGTCGGTGCGCGTCACCTCGCCGACGTTGAAACGATCACGGGTCTGCTTGAGCGTCTGTTCGAGCACCCGCACGTTGCTGCGCTGGACTTCGAGCGTAGCCGAGTCGCGCAGATAATCCATATAGGTCGTGGCGGCCTGGAGCAGGACGCTTTGATCGAGGCTGCGCAGCGCTTCACGCGAGCCGGACACCTGACTCTCCGCGGCGCGCGTCCGGTTAGCAGTCTGGTTGCCGTTGTAGAGTGTCTGCGAAGCGGTAATTCCAGCGCTGCGAGGTAACCGGTCTCCGTGGATTGAGTTGGTCCCCGGGCCGCTCTGCAAATCCTGATATTGATAACCGCCGCTCGCCGTCAGCGAAACCTTGGGACGATATCCGGACAGCGCCTGTGGCACGTTTTCGTCAGTCGAGCGCACCTGGGCACGCTGTGCGTTGAGCTGCGGATTGTTCTGATAGGCGCGCACCAGCGCAGACTCGATCGTATCCGCCAAGGCAGGCGTCGGCCCGGCAAGTGCCAGCAACAGGACCGAAACCGCAGCTCCGGTGAAGAGCTTCACCCCATACATCCCAAAAATTCCGTTCATTCTAACGTCCGGCTCGTGCCCACGAGCTGGGTACCGTCTACGAGTGGAGTCGTTGCCCCGCCGCAACATAGGACGCGGTCAAGCGCGACGGAACCACCTGAGAGTAGTTCTCGGTGGAAACTCTTCACGTGCAGCATCCCGGCCACACTTCTGATTCAGAACGGGATTTTATGAGCCTTGCGCCGTCAGAAGACGAAAGCGGCAGCCCGTTCCAGCCCGGGAAGGACCGGAGCCGCGGCATCGAACAGGGTTCGACGGCCGAATTCACCGTGAATATGGGTCACGATCATGGCCCGCGGCGGGTGGGATTCGGCGGACACGCCCACCAGACGCCCGCCCTCCTTCAGCTGCTCGAGCAGCGCCGCCGGCGTCACCTCGGCCGCGCCGTTGAGGATAATCACGTCATAGGGGGCGGCGGAAGCATCGCCTTCGGTGCAGGCTGCCGCCTTGCAGGTCACATTGGCGAGCCCCAGCGCAGCGAGGGTATCCTTGGCCTTCGCGGCCAGAGCCGAATCGCACTCCGTTGCGGTGACCTGGCGCGCCAGCTTGGCCGTCAGCGCGGCGAGGTATCCCGTGGCGCAGCCGACCACCAGCACGTTGTCACCCTCGCCGATTTCGGCGGCCTGAAGCAGCTTGCCGGTCAGCTGCGGCTTGATCAG
Source organism: Bradyrhizobium sp. 138 (assembly GCF_023074075.1). Lineage (GTDB taxonomy): Bacteria > Pseudomonadota > Alphaproteobacteria > Rhizobiales > Xanthobacteraceae > Bradyrhizobium. The sequence continues at coordinate 97,050 of NZ_JADPKT010000022.1, forward strand.
GAAGCGCTTGGCTGCGCCCTCGCTGACGTCGAGGTCGAGATCGAGATAGGCCAGCGCCTGCCGGTCGGCCGGCACGAAGGCTTCGCGCGGAACCATGAGCATGGCATCGAGAATACGACGGTCGGTGACGTCATTGGTGCGCACCTGGCCATCGACCATTTTGAGGCGCGCGGTCGAGAAACCGGACATTTGCGGACCCTGCAATGCGGCGATGCCGCGGACGAAAATTCGCGGCATCTTTGAAGCATGCACGGCCAAAACGCAACACGGCCGTTCGCCGGCAGGGCTAAGGCTTCCGCATCTTACCTGCGGGGGTCGGAACAGATTATTCGATCGCCACCGCGAGGCGGCCGATCAGAGCGGCGACCTCGTCGAGCCGCGTCGAATCGGGTGTCTCGACCGCGCGCGCCAGACAGGCGAGACATTCATCGTCGCTGAGCTCGGGAAGGTCGGCCGGCAGAATCGAGGGGGCCATATGAGAGCGGTCGACCTGGATGTCTGGCATGGGAATCAGCTCCGTAAAAATCCGGCTGCTCTCGAAGCTCGATTTCAATTGAGTCGATTTGGGGCCGCCCGCATGGCACGATGGCGCCCATGCACACATCTGCTTGAATGCGATTCCCGAGCCCGGATCGCGGACGCGCCGTTCAGGAGCCAAGGCAACAAGATCAAGCATCGCGCGAGGGCGCGGCTACAACTCGTTGAATTTGCGGTACAATTTGGCTCCCCGGGCTGGATTCGAACCAGCGACCATCCGATTAACAGTCGGATGCTCTACCGCTGAGCTACCGAGGAAAAGGCGAACCAGTCGTTCGCGCGCGGCTGCGTATAACAAAGCCGCTTGCGCTTGCAAAGACGAATTCGTCATCATCCGCAACGTGCCCGGAGGAAGGGCCGAGCGGCCCCTCCTCTGGGCGATGTCAGCCGGCCGTTATTCCGCGAGGAACGAGGTGGTCTTGGTGCCGGGGTCGTAGCGCAGCCGAAGCGCGGTCATCTTGCAGAGATTGACGTTCTTCCACAGCACGGCCTCGTCGTAGCTCTGCCAGTCGACGCGGATGTTCCAGACACAGCCCTCGTCGAACTCGACATAGGTGCTGGCCTGGTTCTGCAAAACCTTTTCGAGCTCGTTGTCCCATTCGTCCAGGCCATCATCCGGCGCGTTGAAGCCCAGGAACTTGATGGCATAGCCGGTCTCGTTGACGACCGTGACGTTGCGGGCGTCAGCCGCGAATGACGGCATGGCGGCGATCGAAAGACCGATCGCGATCAATCCAGACAGAAAATACTTCACGTGGAAATCCTCCGATCGAAACAGGCCTCAGCGCCCGGCGTCGATCGGCACAGGCGCCGCGGCAACAAAATGCGTTGCCTCGAAACACGTCCGGAGCGCGATCGAAAGGTTCAGGACACGATCGATCTGCACTCCGGGACGTTGCGCGACGCGAGACGCGCACAGCCTGTTTATCGTTTCGAATTCTCCGCAGCAATGAACGGGCATTCATAGATCGGCGGTGTTTGTCTTCTCCGGCACAGGCACGGGCACGGCGGCGCCGTTGCTCTTCCCGGTCACGGCGCCGACCAGCGCCTGCACGGGATCATCGCCCGGCGCAAAGCCGCTCTGGCGCAGGATCTCGTCGATCATCGGACGCAGCGCGTGCACTTTGAGCAGCTCGCCGGCGAGCCCTTCGCCGAAGCCGACATTGCCTCCGCCGACGCCGTTGCCGCCGAACGCGCCGCCGGTGTGCAGGATACGGACGTCCTTGAGATTGGCGATGGGCTTGACCATCTCGGCCAGCGCCGACGGCATCGTCTCGATCCGCTTCTTGGCGATCTCGAAGTCGATGACGTTGCTGCCGAGCTTGTTCTGCGCCTCGTTCTTCATGGTGATGACGGCGGCCTCGGCCTCACCGATGTTGCGGACGCCGACGGCCTTGATCTTGTTGGACTCGGCCTCCGCGGTGGCCAGCGTCTTGACGGCCTCGGCGCGATCGAGCGAGGCCTTCTTCTCGGCCTCGGCCGCAACGATCAGCTCGGTCGATTTGCGTTCGGCCTCGGTGCGCGCAGCCAGCACCTGGGTAAGACGGGCACGATCGGCGACCTCGACCGCGCGCGCGGTGACGACCTTTTCCTCCGCGGAGACGGCGAGCGCTTCGGCGGTCTTGGCTTCGGTCACGGCTTCCGAGGTCTGCTTGCTCTTGGCCGCGATCTGGATCTCGTTTTCCTGCGTGGCGATCTGGATCTCGCGCTGGGCGTCGGTCTTGCGCTTGTTGATCGCCAGATCCGACTCGATCACCGCGGTTTCCTTGACCTGCTTGGCGCCGGCCTCCTTCTCGGCAACGGCTCGGTCGGTATCGATTCGGGCATTTTCCTCGGTGAGGCGCGCGGTCTGCGTGGCGGTCGCGACCTCGGCCCGGGTGCTCGCGGTCTTGTTGGCGATGTCGCGCTCCTGGGAGAGCTCGGCCTCCTTCTTGGTTCGCTCGATGCCGAGCGTTTGCTGGCGCGCCTCGAGGTCCTTTTGCGCAATCGCCACCTCGTTGTCGCGCACGATGGCGTTGCGGTCACGCCGCCGGGTCTCGGTGACGGTCTTGAGCTGAGTCAGACCTTCGGCGTCGAAGAAGTTTTCCGGGTTGAAGAACTTGACGTCGGTCTGGTCCAGCTTGGTCAGCGAGACCGACTCCAGTTCGAGCCCGTTCGATTTGACGTCAGACTCGACTGTCGCCTGCACGTGTTTGACGAAGTCCGAGCGCTTCTCCTGGAGCTCGAGGATGCTCATGGTCGCCGCCACCGAGCGCAGGCCGTCGACGAATTTCGCCTCGACCTGGTTGCGCAGCGCTTCGGCGTCGTTGGTCAGCGCGCCCAGCGTCTGGCTCGCAAGCGCGATACTCTCATCGTCGGGGCGGACGCGCACGTAGAACTCGGCGACGATGTCGACGCGCAGGCGGTCCTTGGTGATCAGGGATTCCCGCTCCTTGCGCTCGACGGTGAGCCGCAGCGTCTTCAGATTGACGCTGGCATAGGAGTGAAAGATCGGCAGGATCATGGCGCCGCCGTCGAGCACGACCTTCTTGCCGCCGAGCCCGGTGCGCACGAAGGCTTCGTCACGCGTGGCGCGTTTGTAGAGGATGGTGAAGACGATCCCGAGGACGACGATCAGCGCGACGCCGATCATGGCCGGGACTGCGATGTCGAACATGACTTTCTCCAATGAATGACTTGCTAACTGCTTAGAGGTGGCTTGGACGGTTTGAGTTCATCGTCGGCCTTCACCGCGACGAAGCGGGTGCCGTCGCGATCGACCAGCAGGACCATGGTTCCCTGCGGCAGGGGTGATGACGACGGCGCGGCGACCGCCCAGACGAAGTGGCGGTTGCCGTGGATATCGGCGACGCTGACGCGGCCGGGTGGCCCCTGGTCGAGCGGCCCGATGACGACCTCACCGATGCGGCCGACGAGATCGCCGAGGGCGACAGCGTAGCTTTCATCCCTGGGGATGACCCGTGCGATGGCCCGGCTGGCCGCGCGGACCAGCGGAACCGACACCACGACGGCCCCGACCGAGGCGACCGTCGCCGGCAAGGGACCGGCCACCATCCGCGCGAGGTCCTGAATCAGGAAGCCGGTGATGGAGAAGGCGCCGAGCAGCAGCAGCAGGAAGATCAAGAGCGGCACGCCGCCGACATTGATCCAGGAGATGGCGTTGATCACGCCATTGTCGCTGGGATGAGCGAAGTCGATGTTGGTGCCGAGCATCTCGCTCAAGGAGGCCCCGACCAGCATCGAGACCACCTCGATCGAGCCGACGATGAGGATCATGGCCGCCGCGATGGCGAACGGCCTGACCTCCGGCGACATGACGTGTTCGAGCAGAGCGCTCATGGCACGGCACTCAGGATCGTGACTTCAGCCGCGCCAGCCTCGCCGCAATTTCCTTGTCGCGATGAAGCGTGCTGAGCTCGTCGATGTCGCTCGAATACGGGATGCCCGGCGGCACGCCCGTGGCCCGCGCCACCGCCCTGCCCGCCCGCAACGCCTTCGCCGCCGCAGAGCTGCCGCCCTGTTTGCGGGGCGACGTCGAGGCCTGATGGCTTGCGGCCGCCTCACTCTTTTCGAGATCGGCGCGGCGCTGCTCGGCGTCCTGGAGCGCCGACAACACGGCACGCAGCGAGGTGACGCATTGCTCGATCTTCTCGTTGTTCTCGTCGATGGCGCGGGAGAGCACCTCGAACTGCGCCTCCATATCCATCTGCCGCGCGATGCCGGCGCGGGCGAGGTCGTCGCGCCCGTCGGTGATCGCCCCTTCGATCTTGGGCGCGAGATCGGCCATCTCGCGTTCGATCTCGGTACGGCGCGCATTGAGGCGGTATTCCTCGGCACGGGCTGCGGCGAGCGCATCGCGCGCCTCGCTCTCGGCGCGCTCGATCTCGCGGATGGCCTGGCCGACAACCTTGAGCTTGTTCTTGCCTTCCGCCTGCTCGATCGCGTCATAGGCGATCCCGGCGATCAGGCGCCCGACCCGGGACAGGAAATTGTCGGGGGCGGCAGCGATGGTATCCATAGCGTTCTCCTCCTCTGGCAGGATGTTCGGCGTGACGCCGTAGTGAACTTCGAAACCGTCATCGGTGCGGATCAGGCGTGCGGGCACGCTTTGCCCCCAGCCCTCGGCATAGCCGGCATAGTCGAACGGCACGCTGAAGCGCCCTTGCACGGTCGCAATCGAAATGGTGGCCGGGCCCTTGATCTTGGCGAGCTTGTCGTCGAGCGGCAGACGACGGCCCTGCGCCGCGCGATATTCGGCGCGGTCCCGCAGGCCCAGCGTCACCAGGCGCGACGGCAGCGCGGTCTGTTTGCGGATCGGGTCATAGGCGTGGGCATGCAGCAGCACGACGTTGGAACCGACATTGTGGCTCCGCGCGATCTCATCGAGGATCTCCATCATGCGGTCATAGGCCCTGAACGTCGCCTCCAGCGCGGCCTTTGCGGCCGGGTCAGGGGCAAGCCTGTAACGCAGCGCGGACGGCGCGTTTCGGGGCAGTTGGCTCATGGAAAGCACTAAAGCACCATTTTAGTGCTTTAGGAAGAGGAGATGCGATCACGTTCCGCTGATCCCTGTGCACTTTATCCATTAGTCGCTGTGGTCCGGGCGGGCGTTCAAGCCGGCCAATCACCCCTAGATCACAGCCAATCAAGACTTCTTGCACGCGCGGGTTGCAATTTGAGACGAAATGCAGGGAGCGTTCGGCAACGACGTGTGCCGCGCTTTCGGCCCTCGTGTCCCGGCTAAGCTGCAATATCAGAGCGCGGTGGATTACGCCCAGCGTCGCGCTGCGCGCGCAGCTGCAGGTCTAATCCACTCCTCAGGCTCCACGGACTCTCATGGCCGCCGGCACACCAGATCGATCTCGATCAGCGCATCGTAGGCAAGGCCGGTGACGCCAATGCAGGTGCGAGCGGGCAACCGATCCGGCGCGAAGAACGTGCGGTAGGTCTCGTTCATCGCGCCGTAGTCCTGCTTGAAGCGGGTCAGATACACGCGCGTCATCACGACATGCTCGAGGCCGAGATCGAGGCCGGCAAGCACCACCTTCAAGTTCTCCATCACCGCGCGGGTCTGCGCGACGATGCCCTCGGGCAAGACGCCCGGCGCTTGCGGTGCATCCGGCATCTGGCCGGTGACGAAGACGAAGCCGTCGGTCTCCACCGCGTGGCTGAACGGCGCGACCGGCTTCGGTCCGCCGCTGATCATGTGGAATTTCACTTGGGTGTCCTTGTCAAGGTGCGTCCTGAAACAGGCGCTTGCTGATGATGGCGTGTACGCCCCAATTGCCATCGACCACCTGCGTGACGCCGAAATCGACGGCGGCCGACATCAGCGCGATCGCCTCGTCTTCGCTGAGGCCTTTGACGTTCATCAGGAAACGCCGCATCTTGCGGAACGCGTCTTTCATGGCGAGGTCGAGCGAAGACTTGGCGTAGACCTCGCTCTGCCCCTGCGCGCCGAATTCCGCGAGATAATTGGGATGGCTGAAGCCGGTCAGCACCCAGTCGCTCTCGGTCTCGATCAGGGGATAAGATAGATCGGCGAAGGGACGGCCGGGGAGATCGGCCTTCTTGTGCAGGATCACCTCGAAGGTGCCGGTCATCGAGCATTCGATCGCGGTGCCGCTGAGCTCGCCGTCGCCTTGCGCGGCATGCGGATCGCCGACCGACAGCAACGCACCGGGAACCGAGACCGGAAGATACACGGTCGCCCCCTTGCCCAGCCGCCAATTGTCGAGATTGCCGCCGAAATAGGACGGCGGCACGGAATCGACGAAATCGACCTCGCGCGGCGCCACCGCAATCACGCCGAAATGCGGACGCAGGGGAATCTTGATGCCGTCGAGCACGGCGTGGCGACGCTTGATCGTAGCGGGTGCGACGGGAACGCCGGGATAGTCGTAGGTGGTGTGCACGATTCCGAAGGGATCGGTCTGCGGCTCCCAGCGGTAGGAATAGAGCGCGCGGGCGTGCGGTGCCTCGGCGTCGTCGAAGATCTCATAGATGGTGACGGCTTCGCGCGGTTTGGGCCCGCCGAGAAACTCGTTGTAGTGATAGCCCCACCACGCCGCCACCGAGGAACCGAACACGCGGCCCGCATGGTTCGGATTGCGGCTGGCGCGCGGCACGATGTCGAGGATGCGCACCTCCAGCACATCGCCGGGCCGGGCGTCCTTCACCGCGATGGGCCCGGTGCAGATGTGCACGCCAAACCCCTCGCCGGCACCGCGGCCGAACACGCTGGCATCCATGGGCCCTGCGCCGCGGCGGTCGACGTTCTTCTTGCTCTGCGTCCAGCCAAACACACTTTCGGCGGCGGCATCGCCGGCGATCATCAACTCGGGATCGTCAGAGGCGTGCTGCGTTAGCGTCTCGATGGTGATGGTGTCGCCCGACGCGATCTCGATCTGCGGCGGCAAGGAGCGGCTGAAATAGCCCCAATGAACGCGGCTGGCCTCGACCGGAAGATGGTGATGACGGCGTTCGGCGGTTGTCCGCTCCTCGGCGCCGGTACAGGCGACATTGCTGCGCGTCTCCACGCTCGGATGCGCACGCAGTTGCGCCAGTGCCTCCTGCGGCCAGCCGCGCTGACCGGCGACGCCATGCTGTGCAATCGCCCGCTCCGCCTCCTGCTGGCGGAACTCGCGCGGCGGCAGGCCGAAGCGATGGCGGAAGGTGCGGCTGAAATGCGCGGAGTCGCCAAAGCCATAAGCGTAGGCGATCTCCGAGATCGAGCGATGCGCCTCGGTCGGATTGGAGAGGTCGGCCCAGGCGCGCTGAAGACGTCGCTCGCGAACATAGTGGGTGAAATTGTCGCCGACCGTTTCGAACAACTTTTGCAAGTAGCGCTCGGAAATGCCCTCGGCCTGGGCGACACGCGCCGGCACCAGATCGGGATCCTCGAGGCGCCGCTCGATGGTCTGACAGATCCGGTGCAGCAGCGCAGTTTGCGTCGCACTGGATCCAGCATCCGGGCTCGAGGCCGCCAGCTGATGCGCGAGCGTCCGGAGAAGATCGACGAGCGACTGCGCGAGCGAATTCCATTCGGCATCGCTCAATGTGTCGAGCGTGCGCGCGGTCGCGTCCAGCAAGCGCGAGAACACGTCGGCAAAATCGCTGGGTGGCACGACGCGCGGCTCGCCGAGCCGTGGCTTACTCGAGAGCCGTCCGCGCAGCGCCTCCGATGTCACCGACAGCACGATGGCGCGCATGTCGCGCTGGAACACGATGCTCCAGTCCCCGCTGCGCGGCAGCAGCACGAGATGACCGACGGGAACGATGCGGTGTCCGCCCGCGCTTTTCAGCACCATGCCGTCCTCCACCGGCATCAGCGCGATGGGAAGGTCTTCGTTCGCTCGCGAGAGCGGACCAATACTCTGCGCGCCCGCAGCCATGCGCGTGAGCGCGACACCTGCGGCATGGCGATGGGAGGCGGTTGCGTGCCCGTCGAGGAAGGAATGCGCGCCTGCCGGCTGCAGGCCGACCGCAGCCAGCACGTCCCGCCAGGCCTCGGGGCGGTCGTCTTGCGCATAGGACTCGCTCGTGAACGGGCGAAAACTCATCGGATCGACCCAGATTGCAGTCGATCGAAGCAACCTCTGTGCCAAACGCACGCGGTCGTCCGTCGCTGCGACGGGCCGCAAATGGTCTCCGCCTGTCACGCGCTCATCCCAAAAAACAGACCGCATCTCAATGTATTACTCGCACCGGAAGATGTTCTTGCGGATCGTGCCGTGAACGCCCCAATTGGCGTCGACAACCTGAGTCACGCCGAAATCGGCGCCGACCGACATCAGCGAGATCGCCTCGTCCTCGCTGAGGCCATGCACGGTCATCAGGAATCGACGGAGTTTTCTGAACGCATCGCGCATCGCACGGTCGAGACTACTGTGATTGGCAATCTCGGTTTGCGCGTCAGTGCCGAGCGCGGCGAGATAGTTCGGATAGGTGAAGCCGTAGAACGACCAGGCGTGATCGGTCTCCAGCATGGGATGGTCGAGGCCTTCAAGGCTGGTGCCGGCAAGGTCGGCCTTCTTGTGCAGGATGAACTCGAAATCGCCGGTCAGCGAGGTCTCGATCGCGGTGCCGCCGAGCTCGCTGTCGCCCTGAGCGGCATGGGGATCGCCGACCGAGAAATAAGCGCCGGGGACCGCCACCGGATAGAACATCCGCGCGCCCTTGCCGATGCGCCAATCGTCGATGTTGCCGCCGGTGTAGCTCGGGGGGATCGAGCTGACGAAATCGGCCTCCGACGGTGCGAGGCCCATGGTGCCGAAATGCAGCCGCGCCGGCACCTTCACGCTGGAGAGGATGTTCTCGCGCTTCTTGATGCTGGCATGGTCCACGCGGACGCCGGGATAGTCGATGGTCGGATGCACAATGCCGTCAGGGTCGGTCTGCGGCGTCCAGACGTAATTGTAGACGGCCTTTGCGTAGGGCTCGCCGGAGGTGTCGAGCTCGAAGATGGTGACGACCTCGCGCGGCTTCGGCTCCTCGATCAGGTCGTGATAGTGAAAGCCCCAGTTCGCTGCGACATTGGAGCCGAAGCAGCGGCCGGCGTGGCAGACGCTGCAGCTCGGCCGTGGCCGGACGTCGAGGATGCGCACCTCCAGGATGTCGCCGGGCTCGGCGCCTTCGATCGCGACCGGTCCGGTGAGCAGATGCACGCCGATCCCCTCGCCTGCGCCGCGGATGAAGGGGCCCTCGACAGGGCCCGAGCCGCGGCGCGCCACGGCTTTGTGCTCGCGGGTCCACTGGAACACGCTTTCGGCGCCGGGATCGCCCTGGATCATGCGCTCGTAATCGTCATTGGCGTGATGGGTCAGTGTCTCGATGGTGGCGCGATCCCCGGAGCGCAGCGTCAGGGCCGGCGTGACGGTCTTGGAGAAATAGCCCCAGTGGACGGTTTTCGGCGAAACCGGCAGCGTGACGTGCTTCATGAGGTGGCCTCTTCGGGAGTCTTGAACCTTGTGGAGGCGCCGCTCATCGCACCGCCTCTGGAGTCTTGTCGGCTTCCATCACACTGAGGAATCGCGCCGTCAGCGGATTGCGGGGATTGGAGAGCACCTCGTGCGCCGGCCCCTCCTCGATGATCGCGCCGCCGCTCAGGAAGGCGACGCGGTCGGCCACTTCGTCGGCAAAGCGGATCTGGTGTGTCGAGATGATCATGGTGAGGCCGTCGTCGATGGCGAGTCGCCGGATCACCTCCAGCACCTCGTTGACCAATTCCGGATCGAGCGCGGAGGTCGGCTCGTCCAGCAGCAGCACACTCGGATTTGGCGCCAGCGCGCGCGCTATGGCGACGCGCTGCTGCTGGCCACCGGAGAGATGCCGCGGCAGCGCATCGGCGCGATGCGAGAGGCCAACGCGGTCGAGCAGCTCGGTGGCACGGCGGTCGGCGTCAACGCGGGGCATGCCGTGAACCCAGCGCAAGGGGCCGGCGATGTTTTCCTTGGCCGAGAGGTGCGCAAACAAATTGAACTGCTGGAACACCATGCCGACCCCAACGCTGGCGCGCTCATTGGCAATCGCGCGCGGCGACAGCGGCTTGCCGTCCTCGGAAAAGCCGAGGCGGCGGCCGCCGACGCGCACGGTGCCGATGTCCCAGTTCTCGAGATGGTTGATGCAGCGGAGCAGCGTGCTCTTGCCGGAGCCACTCGGCCCGAGCAGCGCGACCACCTCGCCGACGCGCACCGTGAGATCGAGGCCGTCGAGCACCTTCGACGGGCCGTAGCTCTTGGTGAGGTGCTTTGCTTCCACCGCGATATTGTTGCGCGCAATCGTCGCGGCGCGGCGGGCGCGCTCCTCGCGCGTCAAGGCCAGCGGCGGCGTGTCGGTCAACTCTGCTGGTGCGGGCTGGGTATCGGCGACGGTCGCATCGGGGAGCTCGGCCTTGGCGGCGAGATCGACGCGGCGCCACGGCAGATAATCCGCGAGCTTGCGCTCGCGGCGCTTGGTGCGGTCGAGATCGAGCAACCATTCGGTGAAGAGCTGGATCGCGCTGATGGTCGCAGTCAGCACCAGATACAACAGACCCGACGCGAAGAAGATCGAGAAGAAGTCGAAGGTCGAGGACGCCAGCTGTGTCGAGCGCAGGGTCAGCTCCTGCACCGCGACCACGGAGGCGAGCGAGGAATTCTTCAGCGCGCTCACCGCCTCGTTGCCGAAGGCCGGGATCATGGTGCGGATCGCCTGCGGCGCGATGACCCGGCGCATCAGCACGGACGGCGTCATGCCGAGCGCCTGCCCCGCCGTCAGTTGCCCGCGGTCGACGCCCAGCACGCCGGCGCGCAGCATCTCTGCGATGAACGGCGCCTCGTTGCAGGCGAGCGCGAGGCCGGCGGCCAGCACCGCCGGCAGCTTGATGCCAACATGCGGCAGCGCGTCGTAGGCGAACACCATCTGCAGGATCAGCGGCGTGCCGCGGAAGATCACGGTATACGCCCTGGCGATCGCCGCCAGGGCCCAGAAGCGCGAGAGCTGCATGCCGGCGAGGATCAATCCGAGGATCAACCCGCCGCCGAGCCCGAGGGCGGTCACCTCGAGGGTGAGCTCGATGCCCTCGAGCAGATACGGCATGCTCAGATAGTGGAGGAACAGGGACATCAATCGGCCGTCAGAATGTCCGGCTCCTTGAAGTTGTTCACATCAAGCCCATGCTTCTTCAGGAGCTCCATATGCGTGCCGGCCTTCTGCACTTCGATCAGCGCGGCAAGCACGGCGTCACGGAATTTCGGCTTGTCCTTGGGCACGGCGATGCCGACCGAGTATGGGATCGTCACCGCGATCGCCTTCTCCAGCTTGTCCGGATAGGCCTTCACCGCGCTGTCGACGGTGTTGACGTCGTTGACATAGGTGTCGGCGCGGCCGGCGAGGATCGCCTGGATGCAATTGGCGTTGTTGTCGTAGAGCTGGATGGTCGGCTCGGGCTTGCCGGCCTTCTTGCACTCCGGGATCAGCGCCTGGATCAGGGGCACCTCGACATAGCCGGTGTTCTCGGCGGCGGCCGCGCCGCACATCGACATGTTGATGCCGTTGATACCCTTCGGATTGCCTTTGGCAACCAGCACGCCGTCGAACACTTTCGAATAGGTGATGAAGTCGGCGGCCTTGGCGCGCTCCTTGGTGGCGTAGATGTCGGAGATCACGATGTCGGCCTGGCCGGCGGCGAGCGTGGTCAGGAGCGCCGCGAACGTCACCGGCTTGTAAGTCAGCTTGAAGCCCAGGCATTCGCCGATGGCTTCTCCGAGATCGATGTCGAAGCCGATATATTTGCTGGGATTCTTGGGATCGATGGTCTCATAGCCCGGCGTGTGCGGATTGATGGCGTTGACGAGCGTCTTGCCCTTCCAGTCCGGGTATTTCTCCTGGAGCGTGGCGCAGGCGGCGGGCGCTGCAGCCTGCGCGTTCAGCGGTGCGGCGACGACGAGACCGAACGCGAAGGCGGCGCCGAGCATGAGCTTGCGCCGTGGCCATGATGCGCGCGCCAATCCCCGCCGCGCCGGGGGCCAAACCGATTTCTCCATCTCGCCAGTTCCTCCGAAATGTCATGGCGCCTGCCATGGTCCAGTGATCGGGAGGAAGCGTGCGGGAGTGGGCCGCGAAAAGCTTGTCCGCGGGCGTACAAAAAATTGGATGGACTGCGCCCGGCATTTGGGCAAACGGCTGCACAAAAACTGTTCTCAGGCCAGCCGCGCAGGTCGGCCCTCCACAGCCTGTCCGCAGCATATCCACAGGGCTGATATCGCGGATTTGTCAGGAGGGCGGCGGACTTGCTGCGCACAAATCCACATGCCAGGGCTATCCCCCGGCCTGATCGAACACGCTGCGGCAGGCCTCGCTCAGGCTCGCGCGGTTGCGCCGCAGGCACGCCGTGATGGCGCGGACGTTGGGGATTTCGCCGGCGCAGAGCCGGTAGACATCGGGCGTGCAGGCCCGGCGCTGCTCCGCCGTCGCCTGCGCGTGGGCGGCAGAGGCGAACAGTGTCAGGAACAGCCCGAGCGTCGAGGCGCGGCGCGCCCGGCTCTTCACACCCGCAAACCGCAAGAACCTCGCCTTCATGACCAGTCTCCTCCCTGCCCGCCCCGGCCTGCATTGGTCGGTGTGCGACGGGGTAGGAGAAATAAACCGCTGGGGATGTGATCTCTTTCACACCGCCGGCGCAGCGGAGGAACCTAGGGTCGCCAAGAGGATTTTTAGAGATCGTTAACCAATCGGGACCCGATCGCCGGATCGTTAAAATGCGAACGATCGGATCAATCGGGTAACAAACCGGCTTTGCGACATTGCGCCATCCGCGGTCTGCGAGGGTGCGATGAGAAGCGAAGCCGAATTCAACCTGCTGCTGGATGCCGTCCGGGACGCCATGGTCATTGAAGATTTTGCCCCCGCGCCGGAAGAGGCGTTCGTGCCCCGCTCGTCGATTTTTGGCGCGACTCTCAAGAAATCGCGGATGGCCGCCAATGACAATGAGGGCGCCTGGCCCCTCCTGCCGTTTCCCGACGGCTGGTACGCGGCCTGCTGAAGGCTGCTTTCGCTGTGAACCGAAGCGCCCGTCTCGCGGGCGTTTTGCTTGAGGCAGCGCCGGAAACCCGGCGCAGCAACGATCAGGTCTTGACGCGATCCTCGCCATCCTGCGGTACCCGGTCGGGCGCGGCCGATGGAAAGATGCTGTCATAGATCGCGCGGGCCTCGCGGATGAGGCGAGCCCGCTCCAGCTCGGTTTTCGGGACAAATCGGACGATGTCGCCCACGGGTTGCTCCAGCGCTCGTTGATGCAAGTCGCATCACTTCGCAGATGCGAACTCTATGCCAGCGGGCGTGAATCCAGGGTTTCCAAGCGCCCCGGGAAAACCCGGTGACCGCGCCGCCTCGCACCGCGGCAGACGGCCGCGCGCAGCATCGGCGGAACTCGCGCCGAGATCCAATTTTGCTGAAATATCAGAGAGTTGTAATGGAGGCCACGACCAGAATTGAACTGGTGTACACGGTTTTGCAGACCGTTGCGTAACCACTCCGCCACGTGGCCCCGTAAGGCCGGAGCAATATAGGGGATGCGGGGTTTAGGCAACCGCCTTCGTCCGACTTTCCCGACGAGTTTCAGCGGCTTGATGCCAGTTTGAAGCGCTAGGCCTTCGCCCCGCCGAGGTAACGGCCGAGAATCTCCTCGGTCGTGCCGGCCGCCGTGATCCGCCCCTGATCCAGCAGGATCGCCCGGTTGCAGGTGCTCTTGATCAGTTCGACGTCGTGCGTGGCGAGCACCAGGATGCCGGCGCGGGCGACGATCTCATCCAGCCGCTGCCGCGCCTTCTTGCGGAATTGCTGGTCGCCGACGCCGATCCATTCGTCGAGCAGCACGATCTCGCCTTCGACCGCGGTTGCGACCGCGAAGATCAGGCGCAGCATCATCCCGCTGGAATAGGTGCGCAGCGGCAGGTCGAGCCGGTCGCCGAGCTCGCTGAACTCGGCGATCTCCGCGCGCCGCGCATCGATCTCGGCGCGCCGCGCGCCGATCACGAGGCCGCGCCGCATGATGTTCTCGTAGCCGGTCGCCTCCTCGTCGAAGCCGGCCGACAGATCGAACAGCGACAGGCAGCGGCCGAGCACGTCGATGCTCCCCGCCGTCGGATGGTAGATGCCGGCGAGAACCCGCAGCAGCGTGGTCTTGCCGGCGCCATTGGCGCCGATGATGGCAAGGCGGTCGCCGGCGCGGACGTCGAGGCTGACTCCATTCAGCGCCGTAATGAGGTGCGAGACTGCCGCCTTCCGCCGCAGCGTCACGGCGCTGACGAACCGGCTGCGCAGCGAACGGTCGCGAAACGTCAGCACCGGAAACGTGACCGAGACGTCGCGAAGCACGATGTGGGCCGTGGTGGTCATGCGCGCATCACAGCCAATACGCCACGCGATGGCGGTATTTTGCGTAGCAGCCGAGGCCAATGACGGCCACGGCGATCGCGTAGACCACCCCGAGCAGCCATTGCTCCGCATCGGTCGGCTGCGACAATAGCGGCCGGCGCACGAGATCGAGCAGCGTCGCGAACGGATTGACCCGGGTCAGCCAGTGAAACGCGGTGCCGCGCACGCTGTCCTCGGTCCAGATGATCGGCGTGAGAAAGAAAACGAACTGCAGGCCGCTGACGATCGCCGAACCAATGTCGCGAAAACGCGCGCAGAGCATGCCGAGCGCGACCGACCCGCCGAGCAGCGCGAGAAACAGGATCGCAAAGCCTGGCACCGCGAGCAGCATGCTCCAGTGCAGCGGCCAGGGCATCACGACATAGAGCAGCACGACGATCACCAGGTGATGCGCGAAGATGAGGACGTTGCGCGCGATCATCTGGAGGACATGAACGATCAGCGGTGCCGGCACCGCCTTGATGAGATGACCTGACGCCACGAAGATGTTGGAGCCCTCCTGCAGCGTCGTGGCGATCAGGGTCCAGACGATCAGGCCAACCGCGAAGGACGGCAGGAAGACGGCGATGTCCTGCTTGAACAGCGCCGCATAGACCGTGCCGACGCTCGCGATCGTCGCAGCGAGCGTCAGCGTGATCCAGAGCGGGCCGATCACGGTCCGGCGGTAGCGCAGCGAAATGTCCATCAGCGCGAGCGTGCCCCAGCGATCGGGCCGCGCCGCCTGTGCCAGGATTTCCTTCGCCGCGAGCTGAATTCGACTGCCCCTTCGGTTGCCGCTCTCTCCGATGCCGCAACAGGAAAGCAGATCGCGACCCGTTTCGACCGATGGCCTCAAAATGCCCGCGCTTCGCGGTGCAATCAACCGTATAGATGAAGAGGGCCGAAGTCAGGTGCGCTTGCGCCGCCGGAAGTCGCGCCGGCCCTTCGGAGCGGGTTTGGGCGCCAGTTCCGGCATCTCGGCCTGGACCTCGCGGTAGCGTGTCAACAGCCGTTCAAAACTCGCGTGCAGCGTGTCAGCGATATCAGGGCGCCGCTCGAGGCCGGCGAGAATCGTCGCCGCGGCCTCGATGGTCGAGAGCCCGTCGCGGCGCGGCTCCTTGCGCAGACGCCCGTAGCGCGAGGGGTGCGCCGGGTTGAGGATCACGCGCTGGCACTTCAGCATCCAGGGATTGCGCCACCACAGCGCCTTGGCCTGGCTCCAGGTGCCGTCAAGCAGCACGATTCCTTCGAGCTTGCCGAGGATCGCCCGCTGGTTGTCTGCAACCTCGCCCTTGCGGTTGAGCGCGACAATCTCGCCTTCGGCTTCGAGATCGGCGGCACGCGCCGAGCCGAGATAGAGCACGGCCCAGCGCGCGGCGTTCTCGACCGGCCGTCCCAGCGCCTTGGACAGGCTCGGCCAGGACAGGCCGACCCGCACCGTGGCAGCGGCGAAATGCTTCGCCAGCAGCCGGGCGGTGCCGAGCGCCCTGTCCTGCTCCTGCGGGTGCTGCAGGATCAGCAGCGACAGCCGATTTTCAATCGGCGTGACGCTGTCGCAGATGCACAGCGGCATCGGCTTCTGGCAATGCGGGCATTCCGGGATCGGGTCGGCGGCGGCAATATCTGGCGGGTTCGACATGGGCGCCGCTATACGCTTCAAGCGGGGCTTCAACAACCTATTCCGCGGGCGCAGCCAGCGGCCGCGGCGCGGACCGCCGCCGCAGTCGGTCGATCAGCAGGTAGATCACGGGCGTGGTGTAGAGCGTCAGGATCTGCGAGACGAACAGGCCGCCGATGATGGTGATGCCGAGCGGACGGCGCAGCTCCGTGCCGGGGCCGGTCGCCACCACGAGCGGAATGCCGGCGAACAGCGCCGCCATGGTCGTCATCAGGATCGGGCGGAAGCGCGCCTGGCAGGCCTCGAAGATCGCCTCCGCCGAGGACAGGCCGCGCTGGCGCTCGGCGTCGAGCGCGAAATCGACCATCATGATGCCGTTCTTCTTGACGATGCCGATCAAGAGGATGATGCCGACGAAGGCGATCACGGTCAGCGGCGTGTTGGTGAGCTGCAGGGCGAGCAGCGCGCCGAGCCCGGCCGAGGGCAGCGTCGAGATGATGGTGAGCGGATGGGCGAGGCTCTCATAGAGCACCCCGAGCACGATATACATCGCCACCAGCGCGCCGAGGATCAGAAGCGGCTGGCGGCCGCTGGTCTTGGCGAAGTCGCCGGCATTGCCGTCGAAACTGCCGCGAATGCCCTCGGGCATGTGCAGCTCCTCGACCGCCCGCTGGATGTTTTGCGTCGCCGCCTGAAGCTGCACGTCCGGCAGCAGGTTGAACGACACCGTCGTCGAGGGGAATGACTGCGAGTGATAGACCGCGAGCGCGGCGAGGCCGCGCGTCGCGCGGACGACGGCCGACAGCGGCACCTGCGCATCGCCCGCGCCCGCAACGTAGATGCGCTCGAGGTTGGAAGGATCGACCTGGAATTTCGGATCGATCTCCAGCACGGTCATGTACTGGTTGCGCTGGGTGTAGATGATCGAGATTTGCCGCTGCGAGAAGGCGTTGTTCAGCGCGTTGTCGATGTCCTGAACCCTGACGCCGAGCGCTGAGGCCTTCTGGCGATCGATCGCAAGCGTCAGTTGAAGCCCGCCGGGATCGCGGTCGCTGGAGATGTCGGTGATGCCCTCGACACTCTCCATGCGCTTGGCCACGATCGGCGCCCACTTCTGCAGCAGACCGAGGTCGGTGCTGGTCAGCGTGTACTGGTAGTCGGAATCGCTCTGCCGCCCGCCGGCACGGACGTCCTGGGCGGCGAACATGAAGAGGCGGATGCCCGGCACGGGGTACAGCGCGCGCCTGAGGCGGTCGATCACGACCTCCGTCGAGACGTGGCCGCGCTCCTCCGGCGGCTTCAGGCTGATGAACATGGTGCCGCGATTGGAGGTGGCCGAGCCCGGGCCCCCGCCTCCGCTGCCGACGGTCGAACCGATGCCGGCCACGGCCGGATCCTTCATCACGATGTCGGGCAGCCGCTGCTGGAGGCCGAGCATCGACTGAAACGAGATATCGGCCGAGGCGCGCGTCGCCCCGATGACGAAGCCGGAATCGTCGGTGGGGAAGTAGCCCTTGGGGACCTTGATGTAGAGCGTCACCGTGAGGCCGATGGTGGCAAAGAACACCAGCAGCGTCGCCAGCGGGTAGTCGAGCACGGTGCGCAAGGTGCGGGCGTAGAAGGCGACGATGCGCGACAGCGAACCCTCGATGATGCGATCGAACAGGGTCGCGGTGCCGGACGTGGTCTGTCGGATATAATGGGCGCAGATCATCGGCGTCACCGTCAGAGACACCAGCGTCGAGACCAGGATGGCGAAGGTCAGCGTCAGTGAGAATTCGCGCAAGAGGCGGCCGACGACGCCGTCCATGAAGATCAGCGGCGTAAACGCGGCGATCAATGACAGGCTGATCGAGACCACGGTGAAGCCGATCTGCTTCGCGCCCTCCTGCGCCGCCCGGAACGGCCGCATGCCGTGCTCGAGATTGCGATACATGTTCTCGATCATGACGATGGCGTCGTCGACCACGAAGCCGACGGAGATCGCGAGCGCCATCAGCGAGAGATTGTCGATCGAGAAGCCGGCGGCCCACATGCCGGCGCAGGTGCCGGCCAGCGCCAGCGGCACCGAGATGCCCGCCGCGATCGTCGGCGTCAGCCTGCGCAGGAACACGAACACCACGACCATCACCAGGACCGCGGTCGCCAGCAACGTCCATTGCATGTCGAGCACGCTGGCGCGGATCGTGCCGGTGCGGTCGACAAGGGTCGAAATCTCGACGCCGGCCGGAATCCATTGTCTGAGCTCGGGGATCAGCGCCTTCACCCGATCGACGGTGTCGATGACGTTGGCATCGCCCTGCTTGGTGATCTGGATCAGCACCGCCGGCTGCTTGTTGAACCAGGCGATCGAGCGGGCGTTGCGGACGGAATCCTCGATCTCGGCGACGTCGGACAGCCGCACGAAATTGCCGCCAGAGCTCTTGATGACGATGTCGCGGAATTCCTTCGCCGTGCGCATCTGCTTGTTGAGCGCCAGCGTCTCGCTCTGGCGCTCGCCGTTGAAGATGCCGACGGGACCGAGCGGATTGGCGTTGATGATCGCGGTACGGACGTCGTCGGTGGCAATCCCTGCGTTCGAGAGCGCCACCGGATTGAGCTGGACGCGCACCGCCGGTTGATCGGCGCCGCTGATGGCCACGTTGCCGACGCCCGGAACCTGCGAGATGCGCTGCGCCAGCACGGTGTCGGCGACGTCGTAGATCGCGCTGGCGGACAGCGTCTTCGAGGTCAGCGCCAGCACGAAGACGGGCGCGCCGGCCGTATTCGCTTTGCGGAAGCGCGGCAGCGTCGGCAGGTCGCTCGGCAGGTCGATCATCGCGGCGTTGATCGCCGCCTGCACGTCGCGCGCGGCCTTGTCGATGTTGCGGCCGATGTCGAACTGGATCTGGATGCTGGTCGTGCCGAGCGTCGAGGTCGAGGTGATCTGGTTGATGCCGGCGATCTCACCGAGCCGCCGCTCCAATGGTGAGGCCACCGTCGCCGCCATCACGGACGGGTCGGCGCCAGGGCGGCTGGCCGAGACGAAGATCGCGGGGTAGTCGACGTTCGGGACCGAGGCGACGGGAAGGAACTCGTAGGCGACGACTCCCAGCAGGAACAACCCGATCGACAGCAGCGTGGTCGCGACCGGGCGGCGGATGAAGGGCTCCGAGATCGATGCCATCACTGCATCCCCTCGGTCGCGCCCGCAACCGGCGGGCCGCCGGATTCAGCCGGCGGCAGCGCCTGCTCGAGGCGGCGGTTGATGCGATCGAGCGCGAGGTAGATCACGGGCGTGGTGTAGAGCGTCAGCAGCTGGCTGAGCAGCAGGCCGCCGATGATGGAGATGCCGAGCGGGAAGCGCAGCTCGGCGCCGGTGCCGCTCTCGATCGCGAGCGGCAGCGCGCCGAACAGCGCCGCCAGCGTCGTCATCATGATCGGGCGGAAGCGCAACAGGCATGCCTGCACGATCGCCTCGTTCGGCGACATGCCCTGCCTGCGCTCGGCCTCGAGCGCGAAGTCGATCATCATGATCGCGTTCTTCTTGACGATGCCCATCAGCAGGATGATGCCGATCAGGCCGATCACGGAGAGGTCCTGGCCGCAGAGGATCAGCGCCAGGATCGCTCCGACGCCGGCCGAGGGCAGCGTCGACAGGATCGTGATCGGGTGGATGTAGCTCTCGTAGAGCACCCCTAACACGATGTAGATCGTGATCACGGCGGCGAGCAGCAGCCAGGGCTGACCGGCGAGCGCCTTGGCGAACTCGGCGGCATCGCCGGCATAGACGCCAACAATGCTGCCCGGCATGCCGATGCGGGTCTCGATCACCTTCACGGCGTCGACGGCATCGCCGAGCGCGGCGCCCGGCGCGAGGTTGAAGCTGAGCGACACCGAGGGGAATTGCGCCTGGTGTGAGATCGCCAGCGGCGCCGTGGTGCGCTTCAGCGTCGCCACGGCAGACAGCGGAACCTGGGCATTGGGCGCACCGACGGTGGTGCTCGCAGCGCCGGGCAGATAGAGTTTCGACAGGATCGAGGGATCGCGCTGGTACATCGGCAGCGCCTCCAGCACAACGCGGTACTGGTTGGCCTGGCCGTAGATGGTCGAGATCTGTCGCTGTGCAAAGGCGTCGTTGAGCGTGTCGGTGATGCCCTGGAGGCTGACGCCAAGCTGGCCCGCACGGGTGCGATCGACGTCGAGCTGCGCCCGCAAGCCCCCCTCCTGCGCCTCGGAGGAGACGTCGCGGAACAGGGGATCGCGCCGCATCTCCGTGACCAGCTTGCGCGCCCATTCCGATACCAGCGTCGCATCGGTGCCGGTCAGCGTGTACTGGTATTGCGAGCGGCTCGACTGGGTCGAGATCTGCACGTCCTGCACCGGCTGGAAATAGACAGTCATGCCGGGGATGCCTGATACCCGCTCCTTCAGACGTGTGATCACCACGCTCACATCGTCGCGCCGCTCGCCGCGAGGTTTCAGCGTCATGACAAGACGCCCGACATTGGTGGTCGGGTTGACCGAGCCTGCGCCAATGACCGAGACCACGCCGGTCACATCAGGATCGGCCTTGATGGCGTCGGCCGCCTCGCCCTGCCGCTTCCGCATCTCCGCGAACGACACGTCGGGCCCGGCTTCCGTCACCGCCGTGATCGAAGCGGTGTCCTGTAGCGGCAGGAATCCTTTCGGCGCGACGACATAGAGGACGAGGGTCGCAGCCAGCGTGGCAAAAGTCACGACCAACGTGGCGCGCTGCCGTTCCAGCACCCACAGCAGCGTCCGATGATAGGCCCCGACGGTGCGGTCGATGAAGCGGCTGATCGCGGTCAATCCCGGCACCGCCAGCTCCTCGTGGGCGTGCTTGAGCAGCCGCGAGCACATCATCGGCGTCAGCGTCAGCGAGACCACGGCCGAGGTGACGACGGCGATCGTCAGGGTCAGCGCGAATTCGCGGAACATGCGCCCGACGAGGCCGGACATGAACAAGAGCGGGATGAACACCGCGATCAGCGACACCGTCAGCGAGATCACGGTGAAGCCGATCTCGCTGGCCCCCTTCAGCGAAGCCTCCATCGGGCCGTCGCCGTTCTCCATGTGACGGACGATGTTCTCGATCATGACGATGGCGTCGTCGACGACGAAGCCGGTGCCGATCGTCAGCGCCATCAGCGACAGATTGTCGAGGCTGAAGCCGGCGAAATACATGATGCCGAAGCTCGTGATCAGGGACAGCGGCAACGCCACGCCCGCGATCAGCGTGGCTCGCAGCGAGCGTAGGAACAACAGCACCACCAGCGTCACCAGCACGACGGCAAGGACCAGCGTGAACTGCACGTCGCGCACCGAGGCGCGGATGGTGACGGTGCGGTCGGAGACGATGGTGAGGTTCACGCCGGCCGGGATCGCGCGCTGCACTTTGGGGATTTCGGCGCGGATCTGGCTGACGACGTCGATCACGTTGGCGCCGGGCTGGCGCTGGATGTCGATGATGACGGCCGGCGTGCCCTGGTACCAGCCGCCGGTGCGGTCGTTCTCCAGGCCATCGACGATCTGCGCGACGTCGGCGATGGTGACGGGCGAGCCGTTGCGATAGGCGATGATGACGGGCCTGTAGGCGTCGGCCGCGGCGATCTGGTCGTTGGCCGCGATGATGTAGGATTGCTGCGCGCCGTCGAGCGAGCCTTTCGGCCCCGAGACATTGGCATTGGCGATGGCGGTGCGCAGATCTTCCATGGCGATGCCGTAGGCGGCGAGCCGCGCCAGATCGGCCTGGATCCGCACGGCCGGCTTCAGCCCGCCGAGCACCGAGACGCGCCCGACGCCGGAGATCTGGCTCAGCCGTTGCGCCAGAAGCGTGTCGGCGATGTCGCTCATCGCCCGCAGCGAGATGGTGTCGGAGCGCAGCGCCAGCGTCATGACAGGCGCGTCCGCCGGATTCACCTTGGCGTAGGTCGGAGGATAAGGCAGCGTCTTGGGCAGCACGCCGGCCGCCGCGTTGATTGCAGCCTGCACATCTTGGGTGGCGCCGTCGATGTCGCGGTTGAGATCGAACTGCAGCGAGATCTGGCTGACGCCGAACGAGCTCGTCGAGTTCATCGCCGACAGCGACGGGATCTGCCCGAGTTGCCGCTCCAGCGGCGCGGTGATCAGCGAGGCGATCACGTCGGGGCTCGCGCCCGGAAGCTGCGTCGTCACCTGCACGGTTGGGAAATCGACCTGTGGCAGCGCCGAGACCGGCAGGGCGAAATAGCCCAGCAGCCCGCCGATCAAAAGCGCGATGCCGAGCAGCGAGGTTGCGATCGGCCGTCGGATGAAGGGTTCGGAAACACCCATGGGTTACGCCTGCCGCATCAAGCGGCTGTTGTCGGGATCATGGCTGCTTGGCTCCAGATTCGGATGCCCCGGGCCCCGGTGCCGGCCCGGTCTGTCCCTTCTGGTCGCCTTCGCTGCTCTTGCGCTTGGCACGGAACTCGCCGTCCTTGCCCTGTCCGTCCTTTTGGCCTTCGTTCTGGCCCTCCTTGGCGCCATCCTTCTTCTGAGCATCAGGCCCGCGCGAGCGCTTGCGCGGCGCGAGATCGGCTGACGGGGTCTGGTCGTCGCGGCCGATGATCACCTTGGAGCCGTCGGACAGATTGGCAAAGCCCGTGGTGACGACCCTATCGCTCGCCGACAGGCCGTTGGCGATCACGGCGTCATGCTCGTTCTGCTGGGTCACCGTGACCGGCTTGGCCGAGACGACGTTGTCCGCACCGATGACATAACTGAAAGTCCCGATCGGGCCGCGCTGCACCGCGGATGTCGGCACCACCAGCGCCTGCGTCAAGGTCTCGACCTTGAGACGAACGTTGACGAACTGGCCCGGCCAGAGCTGGTAATTGGCGTTAGGGAATTCGGCCTTGAGCTTGAGCGTGCCGGTGGTCTGGTCGACCTGATTGTCGATGCCGGTGAGCTTGCCGGTGTCGATCACGGTGATGCCGTCATTGCCGAACACGTCGACCGCGAGCGCGCCTTTCGCCGCGGCCGCATTGACGCGCATGATCTGCTGCTGCGGCAGGCTGAACCACACCGCGATCGGCTGCAGCTGCGTGATCACCACGAGACCCGTGGTGTCGGAGGCGTGGATGATGTTGCCCTGGTCGACCTGGCGGAGGCCAGCGCGGCCCGAGAGCGGCGCCACGATCTTGGTGTAGCTCAGCGTTGCCGCCGCGTTGTCGATCGCGGCCTGATCCGCTTTCACCAGCGCCTCGGTCTGCGCGACCAGCGCACGCTGGGTGTCCGCCTGCTGCTTGGAGCCGGCGTTGGAGGCAGCCAGCTGCTCGTAACGCGAGAGGTCGATGCGCTGGTTGGCGAGCTGGGCCTGATCCTGCGCCTTCTTGGCGACCGCCTGGTCGTATTGCGCCTGATAGATCGCCGGATCGATCTCGCCGAGCACGTCGCCCTTCTTGACGTCCTGTCCCTCGGTGAAGTTGACCGCGATTAGCTTGCCGTCGACCTGCGAGCGCACGGTCACGGTGTTGAGCGCGCGGATCGCGCCGACGCCATCGAGATAGACCGGAACGTCCTGGACCCGCGGGCTCGCCGCCAGCACGGGCACCGGCAGATCGGGCCGCTGATTGCGGTTGTTGGCCTGTTGCTGATGCGTGGCGATCCAGCCGAGATAACCGAGCCCACCGAGGATGGCGAGCGTGATCAAGGTCATGACGAAGCCACGGCCGCGCGATTTTTTCGCCGTCCCCTCTTCCGCGCCCTGCTTGGCATCCGGCTTAAAGAGCATTGACCGGTTTCTCCATTCGCGGCTCCCAGCCGCCGCCGAGGGCCTGATACAGGCTGACGATGGCGAGCAAGCGGGCCAGTTGCGCCTGTGACAGCGCGTCTTCCGCCTGGAACAGCGTCAGTTGAGTGTTGAGCACGGTCACGATGTCGGCGGTGCCGGCGCGCAATTGCTGCTCGGAGAGATCGAAGGCGCGGCGCGAGGCGACAACGACGTCGCGCTGCAATTGCAGCTTGATGGTGGTCTGCTTGATCGAGAACAGCGCGTTGTCGACGTCGGCAAAGGCCTGGACGATGGTCTTGCGGTAGGTCTGGAGCAGCTCGTCCTGCCGCGCCTTGGCAAACTCGAAATTGCCGAGGATCTTGCCGCCGTCGAAGATCGGCTGCGTGGCGCTGCCGACGAGCTGGAAGAAAGCCGCATGCGGCTGGAACAGCGAGACCAGCGCCGCGCTCTGATAGCCGCCATTGCCGGTGAGCTGGATGGTCGGAAAGAACTGCGCGCGGGCGTTACCGATGTTGGCGGTCGCAGACGCAAGCTGCGCCTCCTGCCGGCGGATGTCCGGCCGCTGCGTCAGCAGCTCCGAGGGCAGGCCGGGCGTCACGCGCGGGATCGCGACCCGGTCCAGCGAGCCGCCGAGCACGCGCACGCTCTCCGGCGGACGCGCGACCAGCACGGCGAGCGCGTTGACGTTCTGGTCCAGCGTCTGGCGCAGCGGCGGCACCAGGGCCTTCTGGTTGGCAAGTACGCTTTCCTGCTGGGCGACATCGAGATCCGAGCCGGTACCGGCCTTGCGCCGCTCCCTGACGGCGTCGAGGATGCGCTGCGCGCTGGCGATGTTGCGCTGTGACGTCCTGATGCGGTCCTGCGAGGCCAGCACCTGGAAATAGGCGTTGGCGACGGCCGCCAGCGTCGTCAGCGCGACGGTGTCGCGATCGAAGCGGTTGGCGTTGGCGGTCTCCTCGGCCGTCTGCAACGCATCGCGGTTCTGGCCCCAGAAGTCGAGCTGATAGCTCGCGCTCAGCGAGGCCGAATAGTTGACGACTTCGCGGCCGCCGATCGACAGACCCGAGGAGCTTGCGCCCGAGGTGCGCGAATAGGTTTCCGATCCACCCGTCGATACGCTCGGCAGCAGCGCCGCGCCCGCCTGCCGCGCCTGGGCGTCGGCCTGGACGATGCGCGAGACGGCGGCGGCGATGTCGAGATTGACGGTTTGCGCCTCCTCCATCAGCTGCGTCAGCTCCGCGGAGCGGAAGCCACGCCACCAGTCCAATGACGGCGGCGCATCGCCCTTGCCCGCGTATTTGTACTGCGTGGGAACGTCGAGGGCTGGATCAGGAAGATCCTGGGTCAGCACGCAGGCGCCAGAGCCGGCGGCGAGGCACACCACCGCAAGCCAGCGCGCCGCGCGCCGCGTCCGGGATGCAGAACCTTCGGACCGCCGCACGGCGATCGCCGGAACATCCTGTGTCACATCCACCCCCCGCCGGGCAGATCCAGCCGCCGCGCAACCGGATTAACCGATTCGCGGCGGGACAATCGGGGGGCTTTGGATAACTCGTTCACAGTAGTGATGCTTTCTGCGGAACCTCGACATCGATACTAGCCGGGCGCTGAACTGCAGGACAGTCCCGCAGTTGCGAGATCGCCGGACCAACGCGCCTGAAGCGGATCGATGAAAATGCAAAAGGGTCTTGTCTCGCAGTGACTTCTCTCATTCTTGAAACGTTGGGAGACGCCAATAAGCTTACCAAGATTTCATGTGATATTGCTGCCACACCGGCATCGAGGCCTTTCAATCGGGTCCCGCAACGCCCCGCGCGGCTTCGGCTCGGTCGCGGCCTCACCACCCACGTCGCCAGATGTCGTCCCAACTTGCTCTTGGAAAAAAGCGGTCGTGAAGTCGATGGTCACGACCACCATCTTCCGTGGTCTGACGGAGTTCAGTCATTTCCGCCTACTGATATCCCGCCGCACAGCAAGGCGCGTCATCGCCGATCGCGCAGCTCGATAATATCCCTGTTTGGACAGGCGTTTCGGCCGGTTTCGCCGCAGCGCAAAAGCCTTCCCCTTTGGCCTCCCAAGCACTAGGTTCTGGCCAACCAGATCAACCCCTCGGTAGCGATTTTCCTGACATGACCATTCGAAACGACGTTGTCGAAGCCATTGGCAACACCCCGCTGATCAAGCTGAAGCGCGCCTCGGAGCTGACCGGCTGCACCATTCTCGGCAAGGCCGAGTTCATGAACCCCGGCCAGTCGGTCAAGGACCGCGCCGGCAAATGGATGATCCTGGAGGCCGAGAAGCGCGGCGAGCTCAAGCCCGGCGGTCTCGTGGTGGAAGCAACTGCCGGCAATACCGGCATCGGGCTCGCGGTCGTCGCGAGCGCGCGCGGCTACCGCACGCTGATCGTGATCCCGGAAACGCAGAGCCAGGAGAAGAAGGATTTCTTGAAGCTGTGCGGCGCCGAGCTGATCGAGGTGCCGGCCCTGCCCTACGCCAACCCCAACAACTACCAGCATGTCGGCCGGCGGCTCGCGGACGAGCTGCGCAAGACCGAGCCCAATGGTGTGCTGTTCGCAGACCAGTGGAACAACCTCGACAACGCCAAGGCGCACTACGAGTCGACGGGGCCCGAGATCTGGGAGCAGACCGGCGGCAAGGTCGATGGCTTCGTCTGCTCGGTCGGCAGCGGCGGCACGCTCGCCGGCGCCAGCCGCTATCTGAAGGAGAAGAACAAGAACGTGCGGATCGCCTGCGCCGACCCGCACGGCGCGGGCATGTACGAATATTTCCGGACCGGCGATGCCAAGGCGACGCCCGGCGGCTCGATCACCGAAGGCATCGGCCTCAACCGCGCGACCGCGATCGTCGAGACGGCGAAGGTGGATGATGCCTATCTCATTCCCGACGCTGAAGCCGTCACGGCGATCTACGAGCTGCTTCAGCACGAAGGCCTGTGCCTCGGCGGCTCGACCGGCATCAACATCGTGGGCGCGATGCGCCTCGCCAAACAGCTCGGACCGGGCAAGACGATCGTCACCGTGCTGTGCGATTCCGGCAGCCGCTATCAGTCGAAGCTGTTCAACGCAGATTTCATGCGCGCCAAGAACCTGCCGGTGCCGGAGTGGCTGGAGAAGCGCAGCAACATTAAGCCGCCCTTCGTGTGATCGTCACTGAGCCCGGCACGGTTCGGCCGGCTTACGCGACCTCGCCGCGTTCAGAGGCCGCGGCACAATGGTCGCGCCAGAACCGGCGGTACCCCTCCTCGACGCTGCGCGTGTAAATCTCGACATTGCCGGCCGGCGAGGCTGCGATCCGGGCCGGCAGATCCGCGCGCAATTTCGCGAGATAAGCGGGCTGCGCCGCGTATTTACAGGCGATCGCGGCATAGCCCTCGTCATCCTCGGCGACCCAGTCGTTGAGACCAACGGCCGTCACGATCGAGCCGCCGGCGCGCGACGAAGCACCATGGCCGAGCTTGGCGACGACCGGAACGCCTGCATAGAGGGATTCCCAGGTGCTGACACCGCCGTTTTGCGGGAAAGGATCGAGCGAAATATCGACGTTCGCAAAGGCCCGCAGATGCTCAGCGCGCTCGGACGAGCCGAGGCACGTGATGTTCTCCTCGGCGATGCCCTGCGCCACGAAACGTGCGAGAAGGCCGTCGCGCACCAGCGGATCGTCAAGCAGGGTATGCTTGATGATGATCTTCGATCCGGTCACCTCACGCATCACCTTTGCCCACACAAGGATGGCCTCGTCCGAGATCTTCGAGATGCGATTGAAGACGCCGAACGTCGCATGGCCATTGCGGAGCATGGGAAGCTCCGAAGCGGGCACATCCAGGATGGGATCGGTCGTGATCAGGCACGGCAGGTCGTAAACCTGTTCGGCCAGCAGATGACGGGCCGATTCCGGAATGAAGACCGGATCCGCAAGCACGTAGTCCATGGTCTGAAGGCCCGTGCCCGTGGCGTGTCCAAAACCCGTGACCTGGATCGGAGCCGGCTTGCGGCCGAAGACAGGGAGCCTGTTGCCTGTGGTATGCCCGGAGACGTCGATCAGGAGATCGACCTTGTCGGCCTCGATACGATCGGCCAACTCGTCGTCCGAAAGTTGCCAGGCGTCGACCCAGACGTCTGCCAACGACTTGAACCTGGCAGTCATCTCATCTCGCGTCGGCGAGCACGAATAGCAGACGATCTCGAATTTGGCGCGATCATGATGGCGCAGCACCGGCAGCAGACCGAACGCCGCCGAGTGGTACCAGAACTCTGCGGATACGTAACCGACCACGATCCGCCGGTCGGGATCGAACTCCTGGGGCGCGAGCTTCCTTTGCAGGAATCTGGCGCCGATCGCATCCCACCAGGATTTGCGCGCCGCCTGCTGGACCGCGAAATCGGCGTCGGAGAGATAGTCCAGGAAATAGATCTTCCGCGCGATCAAGTCCGGCTCGTCCGGCGTGATCGCCAGCGCGGCGTCGAGATGTTCGATGGCGGCCGCGATCTCTCCCTGGTTGGCAAAACAGGAGCTCAGCAACGCCAGCGCGATCGCCGAGCGTGGATTTTCCTCGAGCAACGCCGTGCAGGCCAGGATCGCCTGCGCGGTATTCCCGGTGCTCAGCGAGACTTCCGCCTTCCCCCGCAAGGCCACTTCGAGCTTGGGCGAAAGCGCAAGTGCGGCCTCAAAATCCGCCGCCGCCTGCTGCGGCCGCGACAGCGCAAAATTGAGCCGGCCGCGGTGCGCGAGGACCTTCGCCGAACCGGGCCTGATCGCCAGCGCCGCCGCGAGCGCGGCTTCCGCCTCATCGTAGTGCTTGAGCTCGATGCTGACCACGCCTTTGCCGACGAGCGCTTCGGCGTGACGCGGCTGAAACAACAAAGCGCGCTCGAAACTCTGCCTGGCGCAGTCGAATTGACCCAGCGCCAGCTCGGCCAGGCCACGATTGCAGAGCGCATCGGCATAGTCGGGCTTCAGCTTGATCGCGCGGTCATACAGCTCGATGGCCTGCCCGGGCAGGTTCATCTGGAGCAAGGTATTGCCGAGGCCGGCCAGGGCCAGCGGAAAATTCGGCTTCAGCGCGATCGCCTTCTCCAGGCATGCGCGGGCAGCCTCGAATTTCTGAAGCGCAAGGTACACAGCGGCAAGATTGTTGTGGGCCTCGTGCGAACGCGGATCGAGCGCGACCGCGCGCTCGAGCAGCTGTTGCGCTTCATCGAGGCGCCCGAGCTGTTGCACGCTCAGGCCGAGGAAATGCGTGGCGTCGAAATGATCCGGGACAGCCTGCACGATCTGGCGGCAGAGCGCCTCGCTCTCCGCATATCTGCCCTGGCCATAGGCACTCGCCGCGGCCGAGATGATGGCGTCGGCCTGCTTCTTCAACTTCTTCTGCAACCGCGCATTCTGGAATGCGCGCGCGCCGGCGCTGCTCTGCAAGGTGTCTCTCCGGAAGATGGCCCGCGGCGAGTCTAACTGATTCGCCCACCAGGCCGGCCGTTCGGCGCCGACCAGAAGGCCTCCGGGATATCCCGGGGCATCGCTGCTATATCCGGCTCAGGAACCGCTCGGTGCGTCCGCCTCTTCTACTGCAGCGGCGCCGCTTTCCGATGCGGCAGCGCAATAGTCGCGCCAGAACTGGCGGTAGCCCGCTTCGAGCGCGCGCGTGTAGATCTCGACATTGCCGGCCGGCGAGGCCGCGATCTGCGCCGGCAGCCTTGCGCGCAACTTCGCCAGATGCTCGGGCTGCGAGGCAAACCTGCGGGCGATCTCGACATAGCCATCGTCATCCTCGGCGACCCAGTCGCCGAGGCCGACGGCGGCCACGATGGAGGCGCCGGCACGCGAGGAGGCTCCGATGCCGAGCTTGGCGACGACGGGAACACCCTTGTAGAGGGACTCCCAGGTGCTGATGCCGCCATTTTGCGGGAACGTGTCGAGGGAAATATCGATCTTGTCGAAGGCCATCAGGTGGTCGTCGCGCGAGGTGGTGCCGAGGCACGTGATGTCCTCCACCGCAATGCCCTGCGCGATGAAGCGCGCGACCAGGCTATCGCGCAGCAGTTGATCATCGAGCAGACCATGCTTGAGGATGATCTTCGATCCCGGCACCTCCCGCATGATGCGCGACCAGACACGGATCGCGTCATCCGAGATCTTGTAGATGCGGTTGAACACACCGAAGGTGACGTAGCCGTTGCGGAGCATCGGCAGCTCGGAGGGCTGCAGATTGGTGACGGGCTCCATCGTGATCAGGCACGGTAGGTCGTAGATCTTTTCGGCAAACAAATGCCGGACCGATGGCGGAATGAAAATGGGATCCGCGAGCACGTAATCCATGGTCGGCATGCCGGTGCCCGTCGCGTGTCCGAAACCGGTGGCCTGGATTGGAGCCGGCTTGCGCGCGAAACACTGCAGCCGGTTGCCGGTCGTGTGGCCCGAAACGTCGATCAGGATGTCGACATTGTCGGCCTGAATGCGGTCGGCGAGTTCGTCGTCCGAAAGCCCCCAGGCATCGACCCAGACGTCCGCCAATGATTTGAACATGGCGGTGTACTCGTCCGATCCCGGCCAGGAGTAGTAGCAGATGATTTCGAACTTGGCGTGATCATGATTCCGCAGCACCGGCAGCAGGGTGAGTCCCGCCGAGTGCTGCCGGAATTCGGCGGCGACATAGCCGACCACAATCCGCTTTTCCGGGTCGAGCGGCCGCTTCGGCAGCTCCCTTCGCGGCAACTTTGAGCCGATCTGATCCCACCAGGATTTTCGCACCGCCTGCTGGACCACGAAATCGGCCTCGGCGCGGTAGTCCTCCAGGAAGATCTTTCCTCTGATCGCATCCCCGTAGTCCGGCCTTACCGCCAGCGCACGATCGAGATATTCGATCGCGGCGTCCATGTCCCCCTGGGTCGAGAAGGCGAAACCCATCAGCGCCAGTCCGATTTCCGAGCGCGGGTTTTGCTCGATCAAGGCCGTTGCGGCCGCAATCGCCGGCGCGGTCTTTCCCATGACGAGGCAGACCTGTGCCTTCCCTCGCAGGGCGAGTTCGAGCTTGGGCGAAACCGCTAGCGCCGCATCGAAATCCGCAAGCGCGGGTTCCAGGCGCTGCAGCTCGTAACTGAGCCTTCCTCGCTGGGCCAGGATCCGCGGCGCGCCGGGCTTGATCGCCAGCGCCATGGCAAACTTGGCTGCCGCCTCGTCGTGGTGCCGCAGCTCCATGCTGACCATGCCGCTGCCGACGATGGCCTCCGCGTGACGCGGCTGGAACAGCAGGGCGCGATCGAAACTTTCCTTGGCGCGCTCGATCTGGCCAAGCAGAATCTCAACCATGCCGCGATTGCAGAACGCATCGGCATAGTCCGGCTTCAACTTGATGGCGCGCTCGTGCAGCTCGATCGCCTGCCCGTACAGCCCCAGATGCATCAGGGTATTGCCGAGGTTGGTCAGCGCCACCACGAAATTCGGCTTCAGCGCGATCGCCCTCTCCTGGCACCGCCGCGACTCTTCGTGATTGCCGAGGTCGAAATGCACGGTCGCGAGGTTGTTATGGGCATCATGCGAGCGCGGATCGAGCGCGATCACGCGCTCCAGCAGCTCTTTTGCCTCCTCGAGGCGCCGGCCGTCATGGGCGCACATGCCGAGCAGGTGCATGGCGTCGACATGTTCCGGAAGGGCTTTCAGGATCTCACGGCACAGCGCCTCGGCCTCGGCATATCGGCCCTGGCCATAGGCGTTCGCCGCAGCGGCGATGATGGCGTCGGCCTGCTTCATCAATTTCTTCTGCAATCGCGCGTTCTGGAATGCGCGCGCGCCGCCGCTGTTCTGCAAGGTGACTCTCCGGAGGATGCCCTGGCCAGAGTCTAACTGATTCGCGAGCCTGGCCGGCCGGTCGCCGGCCCCCCCCGGGATTTCCCGGGGCGACCTGCCTACGCGACCTCGCCGCGTTCCGATGCGGCGGCACAATGATCGTGCCAGAACCGGCGATAGGCCGCTTCGACCTCACGCGTGTATAGTTCGACGTTCCCGGCCGGCGAGGCCGCGATCCGAGCCGGCAAATCCGCCCGCAACTTCGCCAGATGAGCGGGCTGCGCCGCATATTTGCATGCGATCGCGGCATAGCCATCGTCATCCACGGCGACCCAGTCGTCGAGGCCGATGGCCGCCACGATCGAGCCGCCGGCGCGCGACGAAGAGCCTTTCCCGAGCTTGGCGACGACCGGAACGCCCGCATAGAGGGATTCCCAGGTGCTGATGCCGCCATTTTGCGGGAACGTGTCGAGGGAGATGTCGACTTTCGCAAAGGCCAGCAGATGCTCGTGGCGCGAGGTCGAGCCGAGGCAGGTGATATTCTCTTCGGCAATGCCCTGGGCCACGAACCGCGCGATCAGACCGTCGCGCAGCAACGGATCGTCGAGCAGCCCGTGCTTGATGATGATCTTCGAGCCGGCCACCTCACGCATCACTTTCGACCACACCCGGATTGCCTCATCCGAGATCTTGTAGATGCGGTTGAACACGCCGAAGGTCACATGCCCGTTCTGGAGCATGGGAAGCTCCGAAGGCGGCACATCCAGGATCGGATCGATCGTGATCAGGCACGGCAGATCATGAACCGTTTCGGCCAGCAGATGGCGCTCCGATTGCGGAATGAAGATCGGATCGGCGAGTACATAGTCCATGGTCTGAAGGCCGGTGCCCGTGGCGTGGCCGAAGCCCGTGACCTGGACCGGGGCCGGCTTCCGGGCGAATACGGACAGTCTGTTGCCGGCGGTGTGCCCGGACACGTCGATCAGAATATCGATCTTGTCGGCCTGGATGCGATCGGCCAATTCGTCGTCCGAAAGCTGCGCGGCCTCGACCCAAACGTCCGCGAGAGGCTTGAACCTCTCGGTGATCTCATCCTGCAACGGCCAGCAGGAATAGCAGACGATCTCGAACCTCGTGCGATCATGATGGCGCAGCACCGGCAACAGCGCGAACGCGGCCGAGTGGTTCCTGAATTCCGAGGCGACATATCCGACCACGATCCGCCTGTCCGGATCGAGCTGCCCGTGCGGCAACGTCCGTTGCGGCAATCTGGCGCCGATCGCATCCCACCAGGATTTTCGCGCCGCCTGCTGGACCGCGAAATCGGCCTCCGGCAGATAGTCCAGGATGAAGATCTTGCGTGCGATGGCATCCGCATAGTCCGGGGAGATCTCGAGCGCCGCGTCGAGATGATAGAGCGCCGTCGCGACGTCTCCCTGGTTCGCATAGCAGGCGCCGAGAAGCACCATCGCGTAGTCGGACCGCGGATTGTCCTCGAGCAGGGTTTTGACGGCGGCAATCGCCTGCGTCGAGTTCCCCAACAGGAGATTGACTTGCGCCTTCCCGCGCAGCGCAAGCTCGAGCCGCGGCGATCGCGCCAGCGCCGCCTCGAAGTCCGCCGCCGCCTGCTCCAGCCGGTACAGGTCGAAATTGAGCCGTCCGCGCTGCGCCAGGATCCGTGGTGACCCCGGCTTGATCGCGAGGCCTGCAGCAAGGGCGGCTTCCGCCTGCGAATAGTGCCGGAGCTCGATGCACACCATGCCCTTGCCGGCGAGCGCTTCGGCGTGCCGCGGCTGAAACAAGAGGGCGCGATCGAAACTCTCCTTGGCGCGCTCGAACCGGCCGATCATCAGCTCGGCCATGCCGCGGTTGCAAAACGCATCGGCATAGTCCGGCCGCAGCCTGATGGCGCGTTCGTGCAGCCCGATCGCCTGCTCGCCGAGCCCGATGTTCAGCAACGTATTGCCGAGATTGGTCAGCGTGATCGGACAATTCGGCTTCAGCGCAATGGCCTTCTCCTGGCATGCGCGGGCGTCCTGAAATTTCTGGACGTCGAAATATACGGCCCCGAGATTGCCATGGGCATCGGGCGAGCGCGGATCGAGCGCAATGGCGCGCGCGAACAGTCGTTGCGCCTCCTCGAGCCGCCCGCCCTCATAGGCGCGCAGGCCGAGCAGGTGGGTGGCGTGGAAATGATCCGGAACCTCTTTCAAGATCTCGCGGCAGAGCGTCTCGGCCTCGGCAAATCGGCCCTGCCCGAGTGCCTCGACCGCGAAGGACATCACCGCGTCCGCCTGCTTCCTCAACTTCTTCTGCAATCGCGCATTCTGGTAAGCGCGCGCGCCGACACTGCTCTGCAAGGTCTCTCTCCGGAGGATGGCCCGAAGCGACGCAAAGCTGATTCGGATGGTGCCAAGCTGGCGGCTAGGCTAGACCAGCGAGGTCGCCCGAATGCTGGTCCTCACCGCAGGATCTGGCTCAGGAACAGTTTTGTGCGGGCGTGCTGAGGCGCCGCAAAGAACTCGTTCGGGGTGTTGGCCTCGATGATCTGGCCGGCGTCCATGAACACAACGCGGTTGGCAACCTCGCGGGCGAAGCCCATTTCGTGGGTGACGACCAGCATGGTCATGCCCTCCTCGGCGAGGTCCACCATGGTGTCCAGCACCTCCTTGACCATCTCGGGGTCGAGCGCCGACGTGGGCTCGTCGAACAGCATGACCTTCGGGTTCATCGTCAGGGCCCGCGCGATCGCGACGCGCTGCTGCTGGCCGCCGGACATCTGCCCCGGAAACTTGTTGGCCTGGTGCGGGATCTTGACCCGCTCCAGGAACTTCATCGCGGTCTCCTCGGCGTCCTTCTTCGGGATGTTGCGCACCCAGATCGGCGCCAGCGTGCAATTGTCCAGCACGGTCAGGTGCGGGAACAGATTGAAGCTCTGGAACACCATGCCGACTTCGCGGCGTACCGCGTCGATATGCTTAAGGTTGGGCCCGAGCGCGATGCCGTCGACGACGATCTCGCCCTCCTGGAATTCCTCGAGCGCGTTGATGCAGCGGATCAACGTCGACTTGCCGGAGCCTGAGGGCCCGCAAATCACGATTCGCTCGCCCTTGCGAACATCGAGGTCGATGTCGCGCAGCACGTGAAAGTCGCCGTACCATTTGTTGAGGCCGGAAATCTTGACGATGGGGTCAGACATGATGAGCTCGATCAGTTGCGGCGGTGGGCATTGAGACGATGCTCGACGAACAGCGAGTAGCGCGACATTCCAAAGCAGAAGAGGAAGTAGATGATCCCGGCGAAGGCGAAGCCGGTGAACGCGGTCGAAGGCGTCGACCATTTCGGATCCGAGAACGAGGCCCGCAGCGAGCCCAACAGATCGAACAGCGCCACGATCGAGACCAGCGAGGTGTCCTTGAACAGCGAGATGAAGCTGTTGACGAGGTTCGGAATGACGTGACGCAACGCCTGCGGCAGCACGATCAGCGAGGTCGTCTTCCACCAGGACAGGCCCAAGGCTGCGGCCGCCTCGCCCTGCCCGCGCGGGATCGCGGCCAGGCCGCCGCGGACGTTCTCGGCCTGGTAGGCGCCCGTGAACAGCGCAATGCCGATCAGCGCGCGGACGAGACCGTCGACGGTAAAATTGCCGGGCAGGAACAAGGGCAGCATGTAGGTGGCGAAGAACAGCACGGTGATCAGCGGCACGCCGCGCCAGAACTCGATGAAGGCGATCGAGAAGATCCGGATCAACGGAATGGTGGAGCGGCGGCCGAGCGCCAGCGCGATGCCGATCGGTAGCGAGGTGACGATGCCGGTCACGGACACCACCAGCGTCACCAGAAGGCCGCCCCACAGATTTGTCGCCACAACGGGCAAGCCGCCGTGATCGAGCCCCATCAACTTGATGACGACGGCGATGGCGATGAAGGTCGCGACATTCGATGCCAGAGCCCGCCCGCCGGTGCGAACCCCGCCGCCGAGAACGAAGGCGATCAGGGAGACGATCGCAGCCGTGATGGCGAAATCGGTCCAGACCGATTGTCCAGTTCCCAGGAGTTGGTCGCGCAGCCAGGTCAGCGGAAAGATCAGCCAATAGATCGCCGTGCCGACCAGCACGATGAAATTGCCGACAATCCAGAGGAGCGGCGCGACGGCGGAGGTCTTGCTGAGAGTGAGCAGGGCCTGTCCGGCATTGATGATGCTCTCGTCGAACAGCTGCAGCAGGTCAGCCGTCCAGCTCACGCCAAAGCCCTTGATGCCGCCGCCGTGCAGCAAGAAGAACGCGACCACCGGAAATGCTAGGAAGAACAGGCCGGCATTCAGCCCCTTCGCCGGCAGCCGTGGAACGAGCATCGGCACGAGCAGGACGACCGCTAGGACGAATGTGAGATTGACACGCCAGCGCTCGGCCTCGGGATAGAAACCGTAGATCAGTTGCGGCAGCTTGGCCTGGATGTAGGGCCAGCAGGCGCCGACCGCAAAGCCGGCGTTCTCCGCGAGGCATGCCGTGCGGTCCTTGCCGCTCCACACCGCATCCACCATCAGGAACCTGACGGAGGGAACGATGGTGAACCACAGCAGCAAGGCGCCCACGATCGTGAGCAGGATGTTGGTCGGCGAGTTGAACAGGCGCGTCCGCATCAGCCCGACAAAGCCCGTGGTCTTCACCGGCGCAGGACGCTCGGTGAGGAGGTCCCGGCGAACGAAGCTGCTCGAGGCGATATCGCTCATGCGCCCAGACTCCGGCTGACGCGCCAACCATAGACGCTCATGACGGCGCTGGTGAGCAGCGAGATCAGGAGATAGATGCCCATGGTCATGGCGATGATCTCGATCGCCTGCCCGGTCTGGCTCAGCGACGTGCCGGCGAACACGGAGACAAGGTCGGGATAGCCGATCGCGACCGCCAGCGACGAGTTCTTGGTGAGATTGAGGTACTGGTTGGTCAGAGGCGGCACGATCACGCGCATGGCCTGCGGCACGACGATCAGCCGCAGCGTGGCGCCGCGGCTGAGGCCGAGCGAGGCCCCCGCCTCCATCTGTCCACTGTGGACCGACAGGATGCCGGCGCGCACGATCTCGGCGATGAAGGCGGCGGTATAGGTCGACAGCGCCAGCGTCAGCGCCACGAACTCCGGGATGATGCGCGCGCCGCCGGCGAAATTGAAGCCCTTCAGCTGCGGCAGCTCGAAGGTGAAGGGCAGACCGAATACCAGCATCGCGGCGAGCGGCAGCCCGAACAGCAGGCCCAGCACATAGGGCCAGATCCGGATCATCCGCCCTTCCTGAAACAGCGCGCGCCGGGCATAGAAGCGCAAGACCAGTGCCGCCACGATGCCGAGCGCCAGCATCGCCAGGAACGGCTCGAGGCCCCGCTCACCGATCGGGCTGGGAACGACGAGGCCGCGATTGCTGATAAAGGCAATGCCGAACAGCGAGATGCTCTGCCGCGGATTGGGCAAGGCCGCGAGCACCGCGAGGTACCAGAACAGGATCTGGAACAGCAGCGGCAGGTTGCGGATGAGCTCGACATAGATCTCGCCGACGCGCGACAACAGCCAATTGGGCGAGAGCCGGCACAGCGCGACGATGAAGCCGATCAACGTGGCGAAGACGATGCCCACCACCGAGACCACGAGCGTGTTGAGCAGACCGACCACGAACACGCGCAGGAACGTATCCGAGCCGGTGTAGGAGATCAGGGTCTGGTTGACGTCGAAGCCGGCATTGTTTCGCAAGAAGCCGAAGCCGGCGGCGATGTGCTGGTTCTCGAGGTTGGCGCGGGCGTTGGAGACGATCTCGTAGCTGATCCAGCCCAGGATCGCCGCGAAGGCAAACTGGACGGCGACGCCGTTCCAGCCTGCCTTGCCGCCCAGAATGCGCCTGATCTTCAGCGCGATCTGGGGCGGCGGTTTTCGGGCCTCGGTGCTCATGCCGCTGCCACCGGGTCAGGGGCGATCAGCGGATCGGCGGCGCGTACTGGAGACCGCCCTTATTCCAGAGATTGTTGAGACCGCGATTGATGGCGAGCGGCGAGCCCGCGCCGACATTGCGATCGAACACCTCGCCGTAATTGCCGACCGTCTTCACGATCCGCACCACCCAGTCCTTGGTCAGGCCGAGCTGCTCGCCGAAATTGCCGTCGGCGCCGAGCACGCGTTTCAGCTCGGGATTTTCGAGCTTCGCCTTCTCGTCGACGTTCTTCGAGGTCACACCGAGCTCTTCGGCGGTGATCATCGCGAACAGCGTCCATTTCACGATGTCGAACCACTGGTCGTCGCCGTGGCGCACCATCGGGCCGAGCGGCTCCTTCGAGATGATCTCGGGCAGCACCATATGGTCGTTGGGATTGGCGATCTTCAGGCGATTGGCGTAGAGGCCCGACTGGTCGGTGGTGAAGACGTCGCAGCGCCCGGCTTCATAGGCCTTGACGGTTTCGTCGTTGGTGCCGAATGCGATGACCTCATACTTCATGTTGTTGGCCTTGAAGTAGTCGGCAAGATTCTGCTCGGTGGTGGTGCCGGTCTGCACGCAGACCGAGGCGCTGTTGAGCTCGAGCGCCGAATTCACCTTGAGCGACTTCTTCACCATGAAGCCCTGCCCGTCATAATAGGTCACGCCGGTGAAGTTGGCGCCGAGCGAGGTATCACGCGAGATGGTCCAGGTGGTGTTGCGCGAGAGCACGTCGATTTCGCCCGATTGCAGCGCGGTGAAGCGGTCCTTGGCGGACAGCGGCACGAACTTGACTTTGGTCGCATCGTTGAAGATCGCCCCGGCGATCGCCCGGCAAACGTCGACGTCGAGGCCGGTCCAGTTGCCCTTGTCGTCGGGCGAGGAGAATCCCGGCAGGCCCTGGCTGACGCCGCAGGACAACATGCCCCGGTCCTTGACGGTCTTGAGCGTTTGCGCGTCGGCGGCTTGGGCGGAGAGGCCGGCGGCGAGAGCAAGGGTGAGAGCCAGGGTTACGCGTTTCATGGGCTTTGGGCCTTTCAAAGTCGTCTCAAGGAACGTTGTCTCAGGATCCCTGCCGGGGCCAGGCGTATCAAGACCGGCCCTGCAAGACTCATGCTGGAAAAAACCTTGCCGAACACCCGCCGATCCCGGGAGGCCAATACCTTAATCCCCGCCGCAGGCGCCCGCCATTCTGGCTGTGACGCAAAGTCCGGTCAGGCGATGGATCGAAGGTCGCGGCAGGCCCCTCAACATGCGGCGACTGAATAGCACCTGCGCATCACAGAACGACTGGCGTGCCGGGTCAAGGGGTTGACGGGACTCTTCTGTGTTCTGTTATTAACGACAGCGGCCTTTCGGCCTGCCCGTGGGCGCGACGCGCCCTCTGGAAACGCGGTTTTGAAAGCAGACGCATGGATTCCTCGCACCCCCAAGAGCAGCACGCCGAGACCCGGCTGGTCACCTCCGGCCGCGACACCAAGGCGCAGAAGGGGTTCGTCAATCCGCCGGTCTTTCACGGCTCGACCGTGCTCTATCCGACCGCCGAGGACCTTCACGCCCATCGCGGCGAATTCACCTATGGCCGCCACGGTTCCCCCACCACCAAGGCGTTCCAGGAGACGCTGATGGCGCTGGAGGGGCCGCAATGCGCCGGCGTCGGCATCGTCCCGTCGGGGCTGTCGGCGATCTCCACCACCCTGCTCTCGGTGCTGAAGACCGGCGACCATCTCCTGGTCTGCGACAACGTCTATCGGCCCTCGCGCAATTTCTGCAACGGCATGCTCGCTCGCTATGGCGTCGAGACCACCTATTTCGACCCGATGATCGGCGCCGGCATTGAAAAACTGTTCAAGCCGAACACCCGCGCGGTGCTGGTGGAGGCGCCGGGCTCGCAATCGTTCGAGATGCCCGACATCCGCGCCATCGCCGAGGTCGCGCATTCGCGCGGCGCGCTCGTCATCGACGACAACACCTGGGCAACCCCGCTCTATCACCGCTCGCTCGACCAGGGC
Organism: Bradyrhizobium sp. 138; assembly: GCF_023074075.1. Classification (GTDB taxonomy): domain Bacteria; phylum Pseudomonadota; class Alphaproteobacteria; order Rhizobiales; family Xanthobacteraceae; genus Bradyrhizobium. The sequence goes on from NZ_JADPKT010000022.1 coordinate 136,624, forward strand.
GTCGACATCAGCATGCAGGCCGCCACCAAGTACATCGGCGGCCATTCCGACATCATGTTCGGCACCGTCTCGGCCAATGCCAAGGCCTGGCCGATGGTCGCCGAGGGCATCCGCCTGCTCGGCGTCTGCGCCGGTCCCGACGACGTCTTCCTGGCGCTGCGCGGCTTGCGCACGCTGTCGGTGCGGCTCGCGCAGCATCATCGCTCCGGGCTCGACATGGCGCGCTGGCTGGCTGGCCGGCCCGAGGTCGCGCGCGTCCTGCATCCGGGTCTCGAGACCGATCCCGGTCACGCCATCTGGAAGCGCGACTTCACCGGCGCGTCGGGCCTGTTCAGCATCGTGCTGAAGCCCACGCCGCAGAAGGCGGTCGACACCATGCTCAACACGCTCCAACTGTTCGGCATGGGCTTCTCCTGGGGCGGCTTCGAGAGCCTAGCGATACCCTTCGACTGCGACGCCTATCGCACCGCGACCAAGTGGGCGCCGGGCGGTCCGACCCTGCGGCTGCATATCGGTCTCGAAAGCGTCGATGATCTCAAGGCCGATCTCGATCGTGGCTTCGCTGCCCTCAAAGCGGCAATGTGAGCCTGCTCACAAGGCATCGCGCCGCGGGAACGAGCAATCCGCGTAAACGTTAACGCCGATGCGCCAAGAAATGGTTTGAACCTCAAGCGTTTGGCGCTAGCCTCACCAATCGACTCCAATCCGGACACGGAGCATGGGAACGTTGGTTCTGCTCGATCTCATGGGCGGCGTTGCGCTGTTGTTGTGGGGCCTGCACATGGTCCACAGCGGGATTCTGCGCGCCTTCGGCCCCGACCTTCGGCGCCTGCTCGGCAAGGCGCTGAGCAACCGCGCCAGCGCCTTCGCCGCCGGACTCGGGCTTACCGCGCTGCTCCAGAGCAGCACGGCGACCGCCCTGATCACCTCTTCGTTCGCGGCCGAGGGTCTCGTCAGCCTCGCGGCTGCGCTCGCCATCATGCTCGGGGCCAATGTCGGCACGACGCTGATCGTGCAGGTGCTGTCGTTCAACATCGCCGCCGTTGCGCCGGTGCTGTTCGTGCTCGGCCTCGTCGCCTTCCGCTCCGGCCCGCGCTCGCGGATCAAGGACATCGGCCGCGTCTGCATCGGCCTTGGCCTGATGCTGCTCTCGCTGCACATCCTGCTCGACACGCTGGCGCCGGCCGAGAACGCGCCCGGTGTCCGCGTCGTGATGTCCGCCATCACGGGCGATCCCATCCTGTGCATCGTGATCGCCGCCCTCATCACCTGGGCGGTGCATTCGAGCGTCGCCAGCGTGCTCCTGATCATGTCGCTGGCCTATTCGCAGTTCATCACGCCCGACGCGGCGCTGGCGTTGGTGCTCGGGGCCAATCTCGGCAGCGCCATCAATCCCGTGTTCGAGGGCGCCAAGCGTGACGATCCCGCGAGCTATCGCCTGCCGGTCGGCAATCTCATCAACCGCGTGATCGGGATTGCCGTCGTGCTGCCCTTCCTTGGCGCGATCGCCGAGCACATGCATGCCTGGCAGCCCGATCTCGCCAAGATGACCGCGGCTTTCCACATCGCCTTCAACGTCGGCACGGCGCTCATCTTCATCGGCCTGCTCGACACCATGTCGCGCCTGCTGACCCGCCTCTTGCCGGATCGCGTGCAGGAGGCCGACCCGGCCCGGCCGCGCTATCTCGACGAGACCGCGCTGGAGACACCGTCACTGGCGCTCGCCGACGCCGCCCGCGAGACGTTGCGGATGGGCGATCTCGTCGAAGTCATGCTGCGCAAGGTGATGGCTGCGATGATGACAGGCGACCGTGCGCTGGTCGACCAGGTCTCCAAGATGGACAATTTCGTCGACGGTCTCGACGAGGCCATCAAGCTCTACGTGACCAAGTTGATGCGGGGCAGCCTCGACGAGAGCGAAGGCCGCCGCGCGATGGAGATCATCTCCTTCGCCATCAACCTCGAACATATCGGCGACATCATCGACAAGAGCCTGAGCGAGCTCGCCACCAAGAAAATCAAGCGGCGCTTCCAGTTCTCGGCGGAAGGAGCCGATGAGCTTGCCGCCTTCCACAAGCGCACGATGGACTCGCTGCGGATCGCCTTCGGCGTCTTCATGTCGGGTGACGCCAACGAAGCGCGCAAGCTGCTGGTGGAGAAAACCGCGCTGCGCAACACCGAGCTTGCGGCGGTCGAACGGCATCTCGACCGGCTACGCGAGGGCCGCCCCGAGACCATCGAGACCACGTCGCTGCATCTGGACGTGCTGCGCGATCTCAGGCGCATCCACTCCCATATCTGCTCGGTCGCCTATCCCGTGCTGGATGCGGCCGGCGAGCCCTATCGCAGGAGCGAGGCGGAGACAGCCGCCCTGCCCGCTTCAGGCGCGGCGTCGGCGTTGCCGCGCTAGCGAAAACCATGCCTCCATCCCCGCGAGGTTGGAGGGCCTGAAGCCGTGCAACATGAGGTCGGTGCTACTCGGTGTGATCGGGAGCGTCGACGCTCCAGCTCGCGTCAGCGCCGAATGGATGGTCGATGAAGAAAACCCAGGTGCCGTCGGGCAACTTGCGATGAACTTCCATGCCGTGATGATGAACCTGCACCGGCTTGCCGTCCTGCCCGACGCCTTTGATCAGCCATTGGGAGCGGGTCATCGCGAAATCACCCGCAATGGTCGTGTGATGCGTAACGACATCCATATGCGGCCGTAGTCCGACATAGGCGGCCATCGTCTCGCGGATGGCGTCTGCTCCACGCGCGATCCTGGTTCCGCCGTGGACGTCATCGACCTGCACGATCGACGCATCGCTGTGGTACATCGCGGCGGCCGCCGCTACATTGTGGCTGTTGAATGCGCGGGCCAGCCAGAGATTGCAGAGTTCCGGAGATGGTGCGCCCATGATGGATTCTCCTCTTGACCGCAACGGCACGTTGTTTGTGGCGTTGATGTAGATCGAGAGACTACCGGGCGCGATCTGTTCTTTTGCCATTCGATTCTGCGCAATCGCACAGCGGCGGCCTTTGGTTGGGAACCGGAGTTCGCGATGGTCCAACGCCTGGATTGGGATGACCTTCGATACGTTCTCGCGGTCGCCGATGAAGGCTCCCTGGCGGGCGGCGCCCGATCCCTCGGCGTCAACCACACCACCGTCTTGCGGCGGATTGGAGTGATCGAGAAGCGGCTCGGCCTGCGCCTGTTCGAACGCCTGCCAGGCGGCTATCTCCTGACCGCGGGCGGCAGGGAAATGATCGTCGCGGCACGGAACGTCGATGACACCATTGCCGCGCTGGAGCGCCGTCTCGCTGGCCGCGATCTCGAGCTGTCCGGCGTGCTGCGCGTTACGACGACCGACACGCTCATGGCATCCGTCCTTCCGGCCGCGCTCGGCGAGTTTGCCGACCAGCACCCGGGCATCACGATCGAGATCGCCATATCCAATGCCATGTACAGCTTAACGCGGCGCGACGCCGACGTTGCGATCAGGCCGGCAACCAATCCGCCTTCACACCTGGTCGGGCGACGCATCGCGCCGGTGGCCTTTGCCGTCTATGCCAGTCCACGCTACCTGGATCGCACGGGCATTCCGCCGAGCCTTTCAGCTCCCCACCGCTGGCTCGCCCCCGATGACAGTCTTTCGGCGTCAACTATTGCCCGATGGATGCACAGTATCGACGGACAGGCTGAAATCGTGGCACGCGCCGATTCCCTCGTAGCGCTACGCGACCTGGCGCGCGAAGGTGTCGGCGTGACCGCACTACCCTGCTATCTCGGTGACCTCTCGCCCGGGCTCACACGGCTGGGAGAACCGATCGCAGCAATGACGTCGGCACTCTGGGTGCTCACGCATGAGGATCTGCGCGAAACCGCCCGCGTCCGGGCGTTCACCGAGTTTGTGAGCGAAGCCCTCGTCAAGCGGCGGGCATTGCTGGAAGGCAGGGCCTGCGGTGAAGGAGCTGCCTCTGTCGGCGATCGACCCTGATCAGCGCTCCAGCGTCTTCGAGGCGCTGCCGCGGTTCTTGATGATCAACATGATGTTGCGGATGTAGATGATGGTCGCGAGCGACTGGCCGAGGATGATGACCGGCTCGCGCTTCACGACGCCGTAGACCAGCGTCATCAGCCCGCCGCCCATCGAGCAGAACCAGAACGCCATCGGCACCACGCTGTTGCCGGCGCGCTCGCTCGCGATCCACTGCACCAGGAAGCGCGCGGTGAAGAACAGCTGCGCGACCAGGCCGAACGCCAGCCAGAAGTCGAACTTGGCGACGAAGACGTCGTAGAGATAGTTGCTCAGCGCCTGACCGTATTGGATGATCATGCGTTCACCTCAGTCACATCTGGTGTCGGCTTCTTGCGGCGGATCAGCCACCACACCCCGGCGAGATCCATGATGCCGATCCACAGCCGGTCAAAGAAGCCATAATTCGACACGCCGGAATGGCGCGGCCGGTCGATCACGTCGACATAGGCGATGTCGTAGCCTTCGCGGCGGACCAGCGCCGGCAGGAAGCGATGCAGCCCGTCGAAATAGGGCATCATCAGGAAGACCTCACGCCGGAATGCCTTCAACCCGCAGCCGGTGTCGCGGGTGCCGTCCTTCAGGATGGCGTTGCGGACGCCGTTCGCGACGCGCGACTGGAATTTCTTGAAGCCGGTATCCTTGCGTCCGACGCGCTGCCCCGCAGCGAGGCCGACGCGCCCTGCTCCGTTCTCGACCGCCGAGATCAGGTCGGGCAGGAAGGCCGGATTGTTCTGGCCGTCGCCGTCGAGCGTCGCCACGATCGCCCCGCGCGCCGCGCGCACGCCGCTGCGCACGGCCGCGGATTGGCCGCCCGATCGGGAGTGGCGGAGCTGACGCAGATTGTCCCGCTGCGCCATGAGCGCCGTGAGGCGTTCGCCGGTCGCATCGGTCGAGCCATCGTTGACGTAGATGATCTCATAGGCCCAGCGGCCATCGAGCGCCGCGCCGATCTCCGCGATCAGCGGCGCGATGTTGTCGGCTTCGTTGCGCACGGGAACGACGATGGAAACCGAGGGCTGGGACGACGACAAATCGAGGCTCGTGGTTGGAATGGGACTGCCTGGGGAACCGGCGGCCCCGGCAGGCAGCCGCTTTTATGGGGCGGATGCCCGGTGGGCAACCCCTTTGAGGCGGCCCGAGACCGCTCCCGCAAGTGGCACGATGGTGCCGTCGGCGCGGATGGCGAAGCCCAGCCTTCGGGCCGCAAACCAATAGCGGACCGCCATGGCGCCGACCATGCCGACCAGGGCGCCGGCCACGACGTCGCTCGGGTGATGGGCGAGCAATACCAGGCGCGTCAGCAGGATCACGATTGCGTAAGTGAACATCAACACGCGCAGGCGCGGCCATAATGCCGACACGGCAAACGCAAGGGCAAACGCCGCCACCGCATGACCCGACGGCAGGCTGGCATAAGCCCCCGTCCCTTCAAATGGGAGGAAGTTGAACGGATTGGCCTGTCCGCCGACGAACGGACGTCCGCGGCCGATGAGATATTTCAGGATCTCGGCGACGAATGCCGACACCGCAATCGACAGGAACACAAATTGCAGCCGCGTGCCGACGCTGAGCAGCAACGCGCGGCGCTTCCCCTGGAGCCCTGCCGCAACGAACGCCAGAGCCACCAGCGCAGCCCCCAGCACCGACAGCAGATACTCGTCCTTGCCGAAATCGGTGAGGATGCGGATCGGCCATAGGCTTGGTGTGCCGCGAGCCGGCATCAGCTGGATCTCGGTCTGGTCGAACGCGACCATCAGAACGATGACCAAGGCGGCGCCCGCTGCGCTGAGCCACAGCGAATGTCGCGCCAGTTTTCGCGCTGCTTCCGCGCGGCGCGAATGCGAGGGTGTGCGAACCAGTTGCGCCAGCGCGCGGCCCGACACAGTGAGCAATTGCGCGGCATAGCCCGGACGCGGCGCGGTGCTGGTCGAGGCCGACATCCTATTCGGTGCCTTCCGAGCGGAAGATCGAGATCGAGATCGCGCGGCCTTGCGAGAAATTATAGCCGTCGATGCGGGTGCCGACCTTGTAGCGCAGCCCGATCGCCTCCGCGCGCTGCACGAAGCTGCGTTCCGAACGCTGCTCGATCAGCGCAAAACGGCAGCTGCCTTGCCGCAGGAAATCCGCCGCGCCCGAACCATCCGTGAGCAGGGTCTGGGTGCCAGTCAGGAACACCAGGCTCGGCTCGTGATAGCCGGCAGCAGCCGCCTTCGGGCCGACACAGGTGACATTGCGGAGCGCGCGCGCGATCTCGATGCTCGGAAACAGCGGCGTCAGTGACGGCAGCACGATGCCGTACACGATCACCGCCAGCATCAGCGCCGCGACCAGCGCGTTGAGCAGCGAGCGCTCGGCGCGATTGTTGTCGTAGAGCCACCAGGCGAACAGGCCGAAGATCAGCGAGGCCGCGATGAACGGCCAGGCCACGAAGGCCGGCTGCCGCGTCAGCATCACTGCGCCGACCACCGCGGTGATCGAGGCGGCCGCGGGGATCGCGAACCACCAGGCCGAGCCGCGCATCAGCCAGGAGCGCGACAGCACGCGCCGCTCCACCGCGCCTGCGGTGAGAATGGCGATCGCCGGATAGAGCGGCAGCACGTAATGCGGCAGCTTGGTCAGCACCGCCTCGAACACGATCCAGGACGGGATCAGCCAAGCCAGCAGAAACTGCGCGCCCGGCTCGCGCCGGGCCCGCCACACCGCGGGCGCCGCCATCGCCGCGAGCGGTGCGCCCGGCCAGAACGTGATCCAGAACAGTGCCAGGTACAGCCCGGGCGGCGCGCCATGGGATTCCTGGGCCCCTAACTTGCTCAGCATGTCGCCGCCGACGGAATCGGCGAAGAAGGTTTCGCCGGCCCGCCAGAAGATCGCCACGAACCAGGGCAGCACCAGCACCAGCATCCACATCAGGCCCCAGACCGGGCGCAGCCGCCACAGCCAGGACGAGTCGCGGTCCTGAATCGCGAGCGCAACGATGGTCAGCCCGGCGAACATCAGGATCAGCGGGCCCTTGATCAGGATGCCGACCGCAAGCGCGGTCCAGAAGATCGCGGGCCAGCTCCAGGGCGGATGCGTCTCGTCCTCGGCGCGCTGCCAGGACAGATAGGCACGCGCCATCGCGCCCATCGCCGCGACGACGCAGAGCAGCAGCATCGCGTCGGTCTTGGCGAGCCGCGCCTCGACGCCGAGCAGCACCGAAGCGCACATCATCAGCGCCGCCAGCACCGCGGCGCGCCGCGTGACGAAGCCGAGCGCGGCCCAGTAGGTCATGAGCACGGCGCCGATCGCCCCCAGCAGCGACGGCAGCCGGTAGACCCAGATGCGCAATTCGGCTTTCGGCAGCTTCAGCGCCGATGCGGCTTCGACCGCGGCCGACTGAAGCCAGTAGATGCCGATCGGCTTCTTGTAGCGGACGTCCTCCTGAAAGCGAATATCGACATAGTCGCCGCTCTCGACCATCTGCTTGGTGGCCTGGGCGAACCGCGCCTCGTCGCGATCGATCGGCGGGATGGTGAAGAAGCCCGGCAGGAACAGCAGCAGCGCGCAGAGCACGAGGAAGCCGACCGCGCGCGCATGACTGGCCGTGACGACATCGAGCATGCGCACGAGCCCGCTGCCTGGATTTGCAGGCGATTTCGACTCGCGGGGTGCTCCAAAACGGGGGGCTGGGTAGGTCTCGGCCATTGGTTCCGCTTACGCCGAAACCGCCATCGCCACAACCGCTTAAGCCGGGCTCATTGAATTCGAATGACGACTGTGTCCGCGGCGCCCGTGGCATCGATCACGGTGAGCCGCGCAAAGCCGGGACCGGGCGGATCGATCAGGCGCTGGCGGCGGCCGTCGATCTCGCCCAGTGCCGTGCCGTTAACCATCACGGTCATGGGCAGAACGCCGCCGGCGACCTTGACCGGCATGGCTGCGCTCTCCCGGCTACCCGATCGATCAACGTCGATCCGCGAGCCGTTCAGCGGAAACTGGATGTGCAGCGCCTGCTCGCGGCCGGTCCGCACCAGTTCCCCCACAGGGCGGAACCGCTTCAGTGGCAACGGCAGCTTGGCGTTGCTGGCAACCAGGGTTCCCCTCGGCGGCTTCGGCAGCGGAGCCAGCGTCTTGCCGGTGCGGGCGAAGGCATCGAACAGGATCGGCGCGGCGGCGACGCGCCCGATCAGGCCGGGGACCGGCGCACCGTCGGGCCTGCCGACCCAGACGCCGATGGTCATGCGGCCGTCGAACCCGACCGACCACGCATCCCGATAGCCGTAGGAGGTCCCGGTCTTGAAGGCGATGCGGTTGTGAGCAGCATTCTCCGGCGGCGGCGTTCCCAGCAGCACGTTACCGACCTGCCATGCCGCGACCTGATCCAGCAGCCGGAGCGGCTCGCGGTCGTCGCTGTCCGTCATAATCTCGCGCAGCGGCTTGGTGGTGCCGAGCCGCGCGAAGCCGGTGTAGAGCTGCGTGAGATCCTGCAGCGTCACGCCGACGCCGCCGAGACCCATGGCGAGCCCGGGCGCTTCGTCCTTGGGAAGAACCAAGTTGCCGCCGGCCTGCCGCAGTCGCGAGGCCAGCCGGCTGGAGCCGACGCGGTCGAGCAGCACGATCGCCGGAACGTTCAGGGACAATTGCAGCGCCTTCCTCACGGGCACCGTGCCCTGGAAGGTCATGTCGAAATTTTCCGGCGCGTAGGAGCCGAAGCGGACGGGACGATCGTCGATCAGGCTTTCCGGATGAATGAAGCCGTCCTCGAAGGCGAGCCCGTAGATGAAGGGTTTCAGCGTCGAGCCCGGCGAGCGCACTGCACGGGTCATGTCAACCTGCCCTGCCCGGCTCTCGTCGAAATAATCGGCTGAACCGACGCGGGCGAGCACGTCCCCGCTCTCATTGTCGACCACGATGATGCCGACCGAGATGTTCGGTCCAAGCGCAATGGCGCGGTCGCGCGCCAGCGGCTCCAGCACCTTCTGCAGGTTTGCATCGAGCGTGAGCTTGATGACCGGCGTGTCCTTGACGGTCGATAGCGCGGTATCGGACGCGTGCGGCGCCAGGATCGGCATCGGCTTGCGCAGCGTTGGCACCGACACCGCCTTGGCCTGCCTTGCATCGTCGGCGCTGACCACATGCTCCTCGACCATGCGGTCGAGCACGCGGTCACGCGCCTTGCGCGCGGTCTCGGGATGGCGGTCGAGCCGGCGCGTTTCCGGCGATTGCGGCAGCGCGACCAGCAGCGCCGCCTCCGCCAGTGACAGGCGCTTCGGCTCCTTGCCGAGATAGCCGATCGAGGCGGCGCGGATGCCTTCGAGATTGCCGCCATAGGGCGCCAGCGCGAGATAGAGATCGAGGATCTGCTCCTTGCTCATGCTGCGCTCGATTTCGATGGCGCGCACCATCTGTCGCAGTTTTGCGTAGAGCGAACGCTGCCGCCGCGGCTCCATCAGCCGCGCGAGTTGCATGCTGATGGTCGAGCCGCCCGAGACGATGTGGCCGCGCGTCGCGAGCTGGAGGGCGGCACGCCCCAGCGCCAGCGGGTCGATGCCGTCATGCGCGTAGAAGCGCTGGTCTTCATAGGCCAGCAGCAGTTTTAGATAGGTCGGATCGACATTCGACCTGGCGTCGACCGGCAGCCGCCAGCGACCATCCGCCATCGCGTAGGCGCGCAGCAGCTTGCCGTTGCGATCGACGATGGTGGTGGAGACCTGACGCGCCTCGTCGAGCGGGAGCGGGCCGAGCGAGTAGACCCAGCCGACGAAGCCGATGATGGTGAGGATGAGAGTGAACGCGGCGGCCGAAAGGGCACGCATGACGCCGCCTCGCCCTGCTGTACCGCCGCTCCAGATGGCCTCGCTCATCTCACCACAACTCACTTCGCCGCCCGCACCTCGACGTTGCCCGTGCCCGTCCGACCATAGCGCGAGGTATTGTACATGTCCTCGACATAGGCCTGTGGCAGCACGTACTTGCCCGGCGAGACCGCGCGCACGATGTAGGCGACGGTGAACACCGACTTGGAATCCGAGGCCCGGTCGACTGCCGCGGTGAAGCGGTCGTCGCGGAACTCGGTATCTTCGGGCTCTTCGCCGTCCTCGATCCAGTCCAGCGTGCCGCTATCGCCCGACGACACCAGCTTCGGATTGTCGATCTCGAGGCCGGCGGGCAGATAGTCGGACACCATGATGTGGCCGTACTCCGGCTTGGCCTCGGTGATCTTCAGCACCACCGCAAAGCGCTGGTTCTGCTTGACCTTGCTGATGTCGGCCGGCTTGCCGTCGAGCGTGAAGTAGTTGCGCTCGATCTTGAAGCCGTTCGACGCCGCCGGCTCCGGCGTCACCGGCGAGCCCGACACCGAGACCACGGCTTGCACCGGCGCATCGCCGGTGTTGGTGATCTTCAGTGGCTTGCCGCCCAGCGTGTCCGCCTTGTAGCTGCGGTAGAGCGCGGTCTTCACCGGCTGGCCATCCACCTCCATGGACAGGTTCTCCTTGGCCAGCGCCCGCGCCGCCAGCACCAGCCACGCATTCTCCTGCGTGGAGGTGTAGGGCGTGAGCCCGCGCGCGGTCTCGACCCGCGATACTGCCTGCGTCAGCGTCGCCTTCGGCGCATTGCCTTCGCTGGCGAGCGAGACCAGAGCTGCGGCATCGCGCAACTGCGAACCATAGTCGGTGCGGCCAAACTCCAGCGCCGGCTTCGGCGCGAGGCTGTCGAGCGCGGCGCCATAGACCCGCTCGGCGCGGTTGCGGTCGCCGACCAGGGCCAGTGCCGCCGCAAGCTGCGACTTCGCGATCGGCGTTGCCAGGTTGGCAAGCTTGGTATCGGCGAGATAGCGGAGATCACCGATCGGAGCTGCGCCATTGCGCGCGAGCACGTAGAGGCCGTAGGCGAGATCGCGCCCACCATCCTTCTCCGGCTCGTTCGCGTTGACGACCGAGTTGCGGATACGGTCGAGCGCGTTCTTGAAGAGAACGTCCGGCACCGCAAAACCCTTCTCGCGGGCGCGCGTCAGGAAGTCCGTGACATAGGCGTCCAGCCAGGCATCGTCGCCGCCGGCCGACCACAGGCCGAACGAGCCGTTCGAGCCCTGGCGCGCGAGCAGCCGCTCGATCGCGTCACGGATGCGCTGGTCGACTTCGGTGTCCATCGCCAGATGCGCGCCGGCTGCAAGGTCATTGACGTAAAGCAGCGGCATCGCGCGGCTCGTTATCTGCTCCGAGCAGCCATAGGGATAGCGGTCGAGCGCCTTGAGGATCGTCGCGGCGTCGAGCGCGGTCGACAGGCTCGCCGAGACCGAGACGCTGCCGGTGCCCGGCACGAGGTCGGAGAACATGTCCGAGGTCAGCGTCAGGCTCTCGCCCTTCGCCAGCGTCCGGATCGAACGCCGCGCCAGCACCTGTGTCGCCGCCTTGACGTCGAGCGCATAGTGGCGCGCCAGCGCCAGGCCGTTCGGTCCCTTGATGTCAACGTCGAGCGTCGCCTGCCCCGCCGCGGTCGCATCGATCGCGAGCGCGAAGGAGTTGCGCTGCTTGGCCGCGAGCTTGACCGTGGTGGCGGGATTGCCCGTCATCTTCACCGGGCCGCCCGTCTTGACGTTGATGACGTAGTCGCCGGCCTGGCCCTCGACATTGTCGATCTCGAGGTTGACCGTGCCGTGGTCGCCATTGAGCAGGAATCGCGGCAGCGTCGTGGTCAGCACCACGGGGTCGCGGATCACGACATCGGTGTTGGCGCGGCCGAGCTTGGTCGCGGTCCACGCCGCCGCCATCACGCGCGCGGTGCCGGCGAACTCCGGAATGTCGAAGCTGATTTCCGCGGTGCCGTCAGCGGCGACGGTCACGATGCCCGAATAGAGTGCCAGCGGCTTTTGCGTGGGCGGTGAGCCCTGCAGCTCGCCCGCACCGGCGTCGCCGCCGGACTTGATCTGGCCGCGCGTGCCGGACATGCCGTCGATCAGCTGCCCATAGAGATCGCGGATTTCGGCACTCAGGCGCCGCTGGCCGAGATAGTAATCGTCCGGCGCCGGCGGCTTGTAATTGGTGAGGTTGAGGATGCCGACATCGACCGCGGCGATGACGATCTTGGCGTCCTCGCCCGGATTGAGCCCGTCGAGCTTGACCGGGATCTTCAACGTCGCGTTCGGTCGGATCAGCGCCGGCGGCGACAGCTTCACCTGCAAGGTGCGGGCCTGCTTGTCGATGCCGAACCATTTCAGCCCGATCGCCCGGCCCGGCATGCGCTGGGCAGCGGCATCGAGCGGACGGCGCAGCGTCGCCACCACATAGGCGCCGGTGCCCCAGTCCTTGCCGACCGGAAGCTTCACCTGGGCGGTGCCCTCCTTGACGTCGATGGTCTGCGTCGTCAGGAGGCGATCGCCGAGCACGTTGATCGTGAGCTTGCCGGCGCTGCGGACGTTCACCGACACTGTCATGGTGTCGCCGGAGGAATATTGCGGCTTGTCGATCGAAGTCTCCAACAGGTCCGGCGTGTCGGCGCTGCCGTCAGAATACCAACCGACGTCGAACTGCACCGAGGTCACCGGGCCATCGGCCTCGTTCGACTTCACGTCGAGGCGGTAGCGACCGGGCTGGGGACTAAGCGAAATCCGCGACGGCTTGTCGGCGGCGATCGTGACGTCGCCGTCGGCGACGCGCGAGGTCGACTTGACCGGCTCGTACTCCCAGTAATTGTTCTGGCGATACCATTGATAGCGCGACTCCATCTTCAGGAGCTCGTAACGCAGGCCGTCCCGGCGCAGCCTCTCACCCTCAGGCGAGACGAACACCACATCGAACTCGGCCTTGTCGCCCTCGGCGACGTTCTTGTCGCCGAATAGCGGCTTGACGCCGATCTGCGCCGCATTGGGCGCGACCGGCAGGACGATCTTGCGCTCGACGGCGCGGCCGCCGGTTTCCACCATGCGCACGAAGATCTGCGCCTCCTGCGGACGGCTCGAGGCCGGCTGCTTGTCCAGCGTCACCGGGAAGGTCGCAACGCCGTTGGCGTCGGCCTCCGGCAGGTTCTCCAGCGGCGTGCGCTCGTTGGATGTGGTCTCCTCGTCGGCGACGCCGAACTGGTAGCCGGCAAAGCCGGGACGCTCGCTCGCGGGCGCGACCAGCATGTCGCCTTCGAGCGCAAGGCCCGAGGCCGGCGCGCCATAGAGGAAATGGCCGTCCGCCTTCAGCTCCACTGGAGCGTTAGCTTTGATCAGCTTGTCCTTGGCGGACAAGTCGAATTCGATCCTGTCCGGGACGTAATCCTCGACCATGAAGGTGGTCTCGCCGACCGAGGAGCCCTTCGGGTCGGTGAAGGCGCGCACCCGCCAGGTCCCGGTCGGCACGGCCGAGTTGAGCGTCACGGCCAGCGTGCGGCCACCGGCGCCCTGGTCGGCCAGCACAGCGCGGCGGAATTCGACGCCGTCGGGGCGCTCGATCACCAGCGTCAGCGGCCCGCCGGTGACGGCATTGCCCTGCCCGTCGCGCAAGAGCGCCGTGAGATAGACGGTCTCGCTGGAGCGATAAACGCCGCGCTCGGCATAGACGAAGGCGTCGGCGCCGGCCGGCACGGCGCGGCCGGAGACGCCGCGGTCGGACAGGTCGAAGGCGGAGGACTTCAGGCTGAGGAAGGCATAGTCGGCCTTCTCGCCAGTAACGGTCAGCATCGCCGGCGACAGCCCGCCCTCGCCGCGCGCAAGGCCGGCCTCGAACAGCACGTGGCCGCTCTCGTCGGTCTTGCGGGTGGCCAGGATCTCGTTGTTGCGGGCAACCAGCCGCACCTCGGCCTTGCCGACCGGGTCGGTCGAGGCCAGCGAGTTGACGAACACGTGGATACCGTCATTGCCGGAATAGGCCGACAGGCCGAGATCAGAGACGATGAACCATTGCGTGGCGAGCTGGTACTCGTCGTCGGAGCCCGGTCCCTTGGCCGCCGCAGTCATGACGTAGACACCGGGCTGGAGCTCGCCGAGGGCCTGATCGACCGGGAATGCCGTGGTGACGTCCTGGTTCAGCGTCATCGCGGTCGCGAGCTCGCCGGTCCAGACCTTGACGCCGCGCTCGTCGCCGAGATCGCTGAGCTGGTACTTCGTCAGCGTCTTCTGGAAGTCGCTGTCGACCACCGTGTTGATCAAATTGCGGTCGCCGATCCGGAACACGTTGATGTTGACCGCTGGCGTGTTGACGCTGACCACGGGAATGCCGCGCTGGCCCGTCTTCGGCAGCACATAGGCCCGGCTGGTGAAGCGCACGAAGGGTTTGCGGTCGCGCACATAGACGTTGAACTCGGCCGATTTCGGCAGGCCTTCCTTCACCGTGGACGGCAGGCCGGCGCGCAAATTGATGTTGTAGCGCTCACCGTGCTTCAATCCGTCGACGCAGAGCTGCTTGCCTTCGGCCGACAGCGCCGGCTTGTCCTGGCCCGCCAGCGCCAGGAACGGCGCGAAGTCGGTGCGTTTTGCCAGCTCCTCCGAGAACTGGAAGCAGGCGCGCGGGCTCGCCGAATCCGAGTCCACGGTATAATCGAGCAGGCGGAAGCCGTGCTCATCGCGCATCTTCTCATACTGGCCGCGGACGTCGGCGACCTCGCGCATGTCGAGCGACAGCCGCAGCGCATCCAGCGCCGGCCGCCACAATTTCCGTTCCGCCAGCGACTTGCCGAGCACGGCGAGCGCGTCCGCCTCCTCGCCCGCATTGCCGGCGCGCTGGTAGGCGATGTAGGCCGCGGTCGAAGCGCGCTCCAGCAGGAACGTCTGCTCGCTCGAGCTTTTCGGCGAGATCTGGAAGATGACCTTGGCGAGCCGCAGCCAGTTGCCGGTATCTTCCGGCGTGGTGGCCGCAATCTGGCCGAGCACCGACAGCCCCGTGCGGTAATCATTACGCCGGAAGGCGGCGTCGGCGTCCGTCTTCAGCGTCGCATTGGACTTGGCGACCGGCCCCGCCTCGCTCTTGATCTGGGCCTCCAGTTTGATCGCGGAATCGGCGAGATCGTCGCGCTTGAAGGCTTTGTCAGCGGCTTGGGCTACGCTGAGGCCGAGCGCCAGCGTGGCGCAGAGTGTGACGGCGCGAACAAGACCGATCATGAGGGACTCCCGGAAATAGCGGACAGGCGCCCGCTGGCAGCATGAAATGCGCGGAAAGGTGACAGACTCAAGGCGATGGAACCAAAGGTGCAAATCGTCGCATTCGCCATGGCAAGGCAAGCCCAGAGGAGACCGATCAAGCGATCGCCGCGCACGCCCGTCCTGATGGCGCCGCAACACCTGACTCGTCGTCCGGCGGCCACATCCCGGAAGCTGGTCAACGTTCCCGGCGATGTGATTCATCGTCCAGTCCGCTGCCGCTCAACCCGGCACCCTGACATGCCACCGTTCCGCTTTGTCGCGGCATTGAGGAAAACGGTTCGGTTCAGGCTTGGCGAAAGACGATATTTTTCATATTGGCATGTGAGATGAACAGCCAGCCCCCAAGACGGGGCGGCTCCAGACGGTCCCGTAGCTCAACTGGATAGAGTAGCGGATTTCTACTCCGCGGGTTGCAGGTTCGAGTCCTGCCGGGATCGCCAATTTACCAATCAACCGCCCTTCACGAACGCGTGGGTAACCATACGCCGGCCTTTGAACGACGCCGATCAGCCCTATCTATGCGCCGGGTGAGATGCGCCCGACAGGTTTTTGATGCAGCAATCCGAATTGACGAGAATGGCGATCGCATCTGTGGTGGCGATCGGTGCAATGTCGTATCTGGCAATCGACGCAGGCGTGGTGAACACCAGTGTGGTCACCAGGCCGATCAAGGTGGCTCAAGCCTCTATCATTGGCGGCACGATTGGCCAGCCTCACCTCGCCTTTGCCGTTGAGGAATGGACCCGTCGCGGCCACGAGAAGCCGCGCCTGGAGCATTGCCTGGCGATCGATTGATCGAAGCGCCGCCTTCCTGCGCTATCGTCCTCCCGCTATCGGCGAGACATTCATCCTTCACCGCCTGCCCATTGATGGGCCCGCCACCACCGCGCAACCGACGCGGTGAGATCGTCCCACAGCTCCGTCGGCAAATCCGGGACCGTCACCCGGACGCTGTACTGATCCGTGGTCGCGTCGTGAAACCACTCGGTCGCGGCGAAGTCGAAACCGAAGCTGCCGGCGTGGCGGATCGGGAAGCCGTCTGCGCGCAGATCGTTGCTCATGTCCTCGGCAGCCTGCCGCGCGCTCGGCTCGTCGAGGGGGCGCTTGCCCCGCAAGGTGACGTAGAGACCGTGGGTGAAATGGAGTTCGGCCGATCGCGCCGGGAGCGTCGCGGCAAGATATCGAGCCATGCGGCGGCTATTGCGCAAGATTGCCGCGACGCGGCGCTTCGTGAGGGCCAAGTAGGCCGCGCTGCCCACAAAGGGCGGGAAATGCGCCGGCAACGCCGCACCGCCGAGAAGTCGCACCGCGTTGCGGGTTTCGGACGCCAGACGTGTCCATTCAGGGCGTCCTGCCCGCTCCTGGCGCTCATTCCGGTGCACGAAAACGGCCGAGCCGAGCCGGCCATATTCGGCCCCGAGCGAATCGAGCTTGTTGTGGCTTCGCACCAGCACCAGAGGAATTCCGTATCGGCGGGCCCACCTCAGGACACGCCTGATCCGGCCCGAGCGGCCCGCGAAGCATGTCGTATCGAAAACCAGAAGATCGAGACCCGCGCCGTCACTTCGCAGCGCCGCCTCGAAAGCGCCGGCGAGAGAGCAGGAATCCAACAGGAGAATTCGTGGCGAAGCCGCCGACGCAAACGCATCGCCCGGCGGCAGACTCAATGCCACGAGCCGCAAATGAGGAACAAAGCCCCGAACCAGCTCCAGCGTCTCGCCGTAGGAGCCTGGAAGCACCAGGACATCGGCCTTCTCGACGATGTGCGCGGAGGCCAGCAGCACGGCGGAAATCGCGGCCATGCCTGAGGCCGTATAGATCGCCGTGCTCGTGCAGCCGCAGTCGAACTCATAGAATGAAGGACCGCGCACCGTCAGATCGGCCCGCTGGTAGTCGTAACTGAACTCGAACGGCCCGCTGGCGGGTTCGGCCGTATGCGACCAGGCCGTCTCCGTCGCCTTCCACTCATGCAATTCGTGCTCTGCCCTCAGCGCCGCAGTGATCTGGAACTTGGATCTGACGACGTCGTCGACGGAACGCGGACGCGCTAAATCGAGCCGGTTTCTCAGGCAATCGTTCAACAGCCTGAGTTCCTCATGCTTTCGCTCCAGATAGGCTTCAATGGTCTCCATGAGCGTCTTGTCAGATCCGATCGGACGTTCAACGTGCGGGAACCGCCTTGGGTCCAACGCCCGCCCGCTGCAACGAACATCGGTCCTGGCCGTTGAGATCTATGCAAGGAGGACAACATGGCTGACATCAGAGAGCACATGAAAATCATCGGCAAGGACGGCGCACATGTCGGCACCGTCGACCGCGTCGAGGGCAACCGGATCAAGCTGACGCGCAAGGACAGCCCGGAAGGTCACAAGGACCATCATCACTACATCGACACGAAATATGTCGGTGCCGTCGAAGGCGACGTCGTCAAGCTTTCAGTGAATGCCGACGCAGTCCCGAAGACGGAGGCCGCCTAAAACTCAAAGCCCCTTCGGGGGCTTTTTGTTTGTTCACGATCCGAACGGGCCGCTCCGCGCAACGCCGGGCATCGACCCGCGGCAATAAATGCGAAGCAGCGTGGAACGAGATCACGACCGGCACGTTGAACGGCTTGAAATCAGTGGTGCCGACCTCCCAGCCCCGGTCGGCTTTGAAGAGCCCCGTGCTCGTCCCCCGAGCACGGGGCCTTCTCATGCAGACCAATGGGCCGATCATGCTCGGCCTGATATCGCTAATTTTCCCGAGAAATGCCCTCAGTCCGCCCGCTCGCCGCGCTGGTCGCGGGCGAGTTCGTGCCAGGCCAGCGCCAGTTGGATCAGGCGTTGCCGATCGGCACCTTCCGATGCCGCGGCCCGCTTCATCGCCGCCTCGGCTTCATGCTGTGGGTCGTACTTAGGACACATGAGGCCGACTCTATCCGGCCATCTGGACAAGCGCATGGCAATTTCGTCCGTATGATTGCGGGGTGACGTCGCGGTCTCAGGGCTGGGCGTGCGTCTGGCCACCCTCGCCTCACCTCATCCATGCGCTGATTGCGAAGCCCTGAGGATGAGCTTCATTCGGACGATCTGTGAATGGCGTCACAGTCTTGACCCTGCATCTCGGCTAAACATGCTCTCGACGCTTCCAGGAGCGCGCGAGGGCATCGATGGTGTATTCCGTCATGACACAAGAAGCAGCCGCCTCAACCAACGTCCCGACGCAACGACACAGGAGCCATCTGGTCGGCGTTGCCTATCTCGGGACCATCGGCATCGTGATGGTGGTCTGGATCGCCGGCCTGGTCTGGGGCGCGATGGCGTTCTTCAACTGGCTCGTGTCCTGACGCGGGGCGATCCTTCCCTCGGCTCGCCGCGCTAAATCAGGCAGTGCAGCACCTGCCCAAGCTTGATCCCGCCGCAAACGATCATGGCCCAAAGCGCCAAGCTGATCTGGATTGCATCCAGCATGTCCCACGTCCCCGCGAATCATCCCGACATTTTCTTTTGAGACTTGCGTGAGGCGGCAACGAGCGCCAGCGCCAATTTGAAACAATCGCTGGCGCATAAGAAAAAGGCGGGGCCGCGGCCCGCCTCTGCGTTTAAATCCGGTTTGGAAAATTCAGTAGCAGGCGCGGGGATCGGCCTGCACATACTGGCCGCTCGGATAGCGGTAATAGCAAGCGCCCTGCGCCCAGTAATAACCGGGCTGGGATGCGGCGGTGGCGCCCGCGATAGCGCCGGTTGCGCCGCCGAGAACCGCGCCGGCGGCAGCTCCTGTCGCGTTGCCTGAGATCAGTCCGCCCAGCACGCCGCCGACGATGGCGCCGCCAAGCGCGCTCGCGCCGGGATCAGACGGTGGCGGAGGCGGAGGTGCATAGGCGACTGGAGGTGGCGGTGGAGCATAGGCCACCGGTACGTCGTCGTAATACTCCTCCGAGATGTAGGCGGGCGGGCCAGCCATGCGCTGCGGATAATAATACCAGACACCGCCAACGTCCCACCACCAGCCGGAGCGGCCGTTGTGGACCTCGTGGCGCCAGCGCCCGCCATCCCAGGCGCGATTGCCACGGTAGGTGTGTCCGCCCCAGTCGCGCGTCGGAGCGGGACCGCGAGCGACATAACGTCCGGGCGGCGGGCCGCCGGCGCCGTGCGGACCGGGGCCTGCATGGGGCTGCGGCGCGGGCCGGGCCGCCTGCTGCGGCGGCGGGCCCTTGCGCATGTTCTGATTATTCGGGGGCGGCGCCCCTGCGGCCGGACCGGCGGCCGGAGGCTGGCCGGCCTCCCTTGGCGGCCTGGCCTCCTGGGCCTGCGCCGGCAGCGCGAGCAGCGACATGGCCGAAACCAAGGGAATGATGATCTTCATGCGGCTGGACGCACTCATGCGTGCTTGACCCCCTACTCTCTCGAATGCCGTGGTGCCTGGCGCGATAGACGATTCGCCTCGCCCCTAGCTTGATGCCGGCTGACATAGCTGACCTGCTTTGGTCGGCGAAGTCCCGTTACAAATGATTAAGATCAGGGCGACTTTCGTCCCGAGGGGGTACGCTGGAACGCTCTAGCGGGCCGGCTCGATCACGTTGCAATTGCTGCGCCCGGACATCAGGCAGTCCTGCATCTTGCTGGCCGCGGTGAGGTCCCGAGCGAGCCACCAGCCGACACCGAGGATCACGATCGCGATGATCAAGCCGGCGATCGCGCCGCGGCGGTTATCGCCGGATGGAGGCTTCGGCCGGGATTTCGGCTTCTCGCCGGGTTCAGGTTGGGATGGGGACATGGCTACCTGGTCGCGCGGGCAACCGGCTTATCACCTCTGCGACGTCCCGTCACATCTCCAGTTAGCCAGCTCGGTCCGGCGTCCCAGGTTCAGCCTCTGGTCGCTCGCATCGCCTCCTTGCGCGAGGTTTCGACCGCCGGAATCGCCTGGACCCGCGGGGCGCAGGTCGTGAGCACGAACGCGGTCTGGGTACATTCCCAGCCGGCGCCCAGGACGGCACTCTCGATCGGTTGCGGACGCGCGAGCAGCAGCATGGCACCGGCCGCGGTGACCACGACGAAGGCAATTGCGAGCGCCTTCAAGCTCAATCTCGAGATCGTCATGCCCGTGCTCCGTATCGGGGGCGGACGCTAGGCGTCGCGCTCGTGGTCCCTTATGAGGGACATCACAATTCGGCAGTTTTTCCGGGCTACGAGAGATCGTCGGAGGGGCGATTTTTCGTCGACCTGATCGGCTGCGATTATGGGTGGCTTCGCGACGCGCGGCGATGTACACGCTTCTGCGTCGCGTGGCGCCCGCTATGCCCAGCCGACGTACCAACAGGCAGTGATTTAGGATCGAAAGCGAGGAAGACAAGGCTGTCGATGAGTGGATTCAGGGAACCCGGCTTCACAGACCGGCAAAAGGCGGCGCAGGAAGCCCGCAAGAATCTTTTGAACAAATTCAAATCCCAACCGGGGCCCGATGATCCCGCGGTTGCGGCGAAGCGTGCCGAACGCGAGGCTCTCGCGGCCAAGCGCGCCGAAGCAAAGGCCGCGCGCGAGGCTGAAAAAGCCGAGCAGAAGCGCCTCGCGGAAGAAGCAGCCGCCGCGGAAGCCGCACGGCTTGCGCGTGAGGCCGAGGAAGCGGTCGCTAGGGCGGCTGAGCTCGAAGCCGAGCAGAAGGCCAAGCGCGATGCGCGCTACGCCGCCCGCAAGGCCAAGCGCAAGTAACGATCACACTTCACGTTCAATTGAATTGAACTGATACCTTGCTTCCCGGGACGGTCCGTACGACCGCCCCAGGACGTTCGAGAGCGTTTGCGTATCGCAAACGCCGCAGCGCCGGTCGAAGATCAGTTCTTCTTCATCATCCCGTCGTCTTTCTTCATCCCGTCCTTCGACATGTGGTCCTTCTTCATGCCGTCGTCCTTGGACATGGTGTCCTTTTTCATCATGCCGTCCTTGGACATCGTATCTTTCTTCATCATCCCGTCATCCTTGCCCATCTTGTCCTGAGCAAAGGCGGCCGGCGCAAACGCGAGGCCAAACGAGAGAGCGGCTGCCGAGACGCCGAGCACGATACGGGTGCGAATGGTCATGGATCTTCTTCCCTTCGAAGTGATGTTTGTCAGCGACGGACGCCGCTATCCAATCTCGACGGACGGACCGCCTGCGTTGTTACGCCGCCGCCAATAAATTTTGGCGATCCCGCTGTGGTCCGTCGTTCGGAGGAGCCCACAGCCCGCCGCGGCGATCGGAAGTGTGCAGCGCAGCACGACCAGGACTTGCCGCGGCATTCAGTCTCGAACTATCAGATGAGAGATCATCGGGTGAAAGACCGGCTAGGATGGGCCCACGCACCGGTCACACATGACCCGCCCAATCACGTCCAACAAGAACTGTTCGAAGAACCGTCTGAGGGAACACACCATGCTCACGCGCCGCCATCTGATAGCGACAGCCGTCGCCGCACCCGCCATCCTCCGCTTCGGCACCGGCACCGCGCAGGCCGCGACCACGCTGAAGATCTCGCACCAGTTTCCGGGCGGCACCATCGATAAGGGCGATTTCCGCGACCGGCTCTGCCGCATGTTTGCCGCCGAGATTGCCAAGCGCAGCAATGGCGACATCGCCGCCGAGATCTATCCGAACTCCTCGCTGATCAAGACCAACGCGCAGTTCTCCGCGATGCGCAAGGGCGCGCTCGATATCAGCCTCTATCCGATGCCCTATGCCGGAGGCGAGGTGCCGGAAACCAATATCGGCCTGATGCCCGGCCTCGTCACCACCTACGATCAGGGCCTGCGCTGGAAGAAAGAGCCGGTCGGCAAGGCGCTGACCGATTTCCTCGCCGACAAGGGCATCATCCTGCTCACCTGGGTCTGGCAGGCCGGCGGCGTCGCCAGCCGTTCCAAGCCGATCGTCGCCCCTGAAGATGCCAAGGGCCTGAAGGTGCGCGGCGGCTCGCGCGAAATGGACATGGTGCTGCAGACCGCCGGCGCCTCGGTACTGTCGGTGCCGTCGAACGAGATCTACGCGGCGATGCAGACCGGTGCCTGCGATGCCGGCATCACCTCCTCCACCAGCCTGATCTCGTTCCGTCTTGAAGAGGTCGCCAAATCCCTGACCTCGGGCGCCGGCGCCTCCTACTGGTTCATGCTCGAGCCGCTGATGATGTCGAAGGCGATCTTCGACAAGCTGCCGAAGAATCATCAGGACGTCCTGCTCGCGGTCGGCACCGAGCTCGAAGCCTTCGGCCGCAAGGGCGCGCAGGACGACGATGTCGAGGTCGCCAAGGTCTATGAGAAGGCTGGCGCCAAAGTCTCGGCGCTCGACGCTGCGACCGTCGGCAAGTGGCGCGACATCGCCCGCGACACGGCCTGGAAGGACTACGCCGCCAAGACCGCGACCGCGGCGAACCTGCTCAAGCTCGCCACCGACGTCGCGGCATGAGCCACGGTCCGCTTCCGGATCGTGACGGCCCGGCAAACGCTGCCGCAGGCACCGGCCCTGCGGCGGCGATTGATCGAGTCCTTGCCATCCTCAACACCATCATCGTGGTGTTCGCAGCGGTCGCGCTGGTCGCCGCTTGCGTGATCCTGAGCTACAGCGTGCTCAGCCGCGCGCTGTTCAAGGCCGCCAATTACTGGCAGGACGAGGCCGCCGTGTTCCTCCTGGTGGGCGCGACCTTCATGACGGCGGCCTATGTGCAGCAGAACCGCGGTCACATCGGCATCGAGGCCTTTGTCGGCCTGCTGTCGCCGCTGGCGAACCGGATCAGGCTCTGGCTGGTCGACGCCGCCACGTTCCTGTTCTGCGCCTTCTTCACCTGGAAATCCTGGACGCTGGCCCATGAAGCCTATGTCGACGGCCAGGTCTCCAACTCGATGTGGTCACCGCCGCTCGCCATCCCCTATTCGCTGATGGCACTCGGCATGAGCCTGCTCTGCATCCAGATCCTCGTGCAGCTTGCGCTGCCCTTCACCGGAGCCAAGCGTTCATGAGCGTATTCGGTATCGGCGTCGCCTACGGCGTTGCGACGCTGCTGATAATGTTCTCGGGCATGCCGATCGCGTTCGCGCTCGGCGCGGTCGCGGTCGTGTTCATGGGCATCTACATGCCCGCCGCTTCGCTCGATACGGTGACGCAGAACGTCTACGAGGAAATGGCCTCGATCACGCTTCTGTCGATCCCGCTCTTCATCCTGAAGGGCGCCGCGATCGGCAAGTCGCGCGCGGGCCAGGATCTCTATTCGGCCCTGCATGCCTGGCTGCATCGCGTCCCCGGCGGCCTCGGCGTCGCCAACGTGTTCGCCTGCGCGCTATTCGCGGCAATGGCCGGCTCCTCGCCCGCGACCTGCTCGGCGATCGGTTCGGCCGGCATCCCCGAGATGCGCAAGCGCGGCTATTCCGGCGGCTTTGCCGCCGGCATCATCGCGGCCGGCGGCACGCTCGGCATCCTGCTGCCGCCCTCGATCACCATGATCCTGTTCGCCGTCGCCGCGGAAAAGTCGCTGGGGCGGCTGTTCCTCGCCGGCATCGGCCCCGGCCTGCTGCTGGTCTCGCTGTTCGGCGCTTACGCCGTGATCCGCTTCCGACAGGAATACGCAGCCGCTGAAGCCGTCTACAAGAACGGCGGACCGGAAGCCGCGATCCTGGCCCGCGACGAATACACGTTGGCCGAACGCTTCAGCGTGCTGCCGCGCGTCATCCCCTTCGTGTTGCTGCTGACCGGCGTCATGATCGCGCTTTATGGCGGCTACGCCACGCCGTCGGAAACAGCGGGCCTCGGCGGGCTGCTGGCGTTGGCGCTGATCGCGGCGATCTACAGCGTGTGGCGGCCGAGCGATCTCGCCCCGATCATGAAATCGACGATCCGGGAATCGACCATGCTGATGATGATCATCGGCATGTCGCTGCTCTATTCCTATGTGATGAGCTATCTGCACATCTCGCAATCGGTCGCAGAATCCATCGTCGCGATGCACCTGCCGCGCTGGGAGCTGCTGTTCGCGATCCTCGTCATGGTCGTCGTGCTCGGCTTCTTCTTGCCGCCGGTCTCGATCATCCTGATGACGGCGCCGATCATCCTGCCGCCGCTCCGCGCCGCCAATTTCGACATCATCTGGTTCGGCGTCGTGATGACCATCGTGATGGAGATGGGGCTGATCCACCCGCCCGTCGGGCTCAACATCTTCGTCATCCGCAACGTCGCGCCGGACATTCCCTTGCGCGAGGTGATCTGGGGCACCCTGCCCTTCGTGCTGCTGATGATGCTCGCGGTGTTGCTGCTGTGCCTCGTGCCGGGGATTTCGACCGGCCTGCCGGACCTCGTGATGGGGCCGGACGGGAGCAGATGACGCCGCGTAGGGTGGGTTAGCTGGGCGGATGCGCAAGGCGCAATCCGCGCGGCGTAACCCACCAACTTCGCACACGCTGAAGCATGGTGGGTTACGCCTTGCATATGCGCTTTGCACATCTGCAAGTCTAACCCACCCTACGATTTTCTACGAATTCTCCTTCCGCCGCCCCTTCGGCGCGTTCGCCACCACCTGCAACAGATCCTTGCGCACGGCTTCGATGTGCCGCTCCAGGAAGCGGCAGGCCTCCTCGACCTTCTGCGCACGGCAGAGCGCGATCAGATGGGCGTGCTCCTTTTCGGCAATCCCCATCGCCTTGGTGTTGGAGAGCTGCAAACGCGTGTACCGGTCACTGGTCTGGAGCAGTGACAGCACGATCGTGCGGGTGCGCGGCTGCGGGGCGTGCACGTAGAGCGCCATGTGGAAGTCGGCATTGAGCTGACCCCAGTCGCTGACGTTCCTCGCCTTGATGGCCTTCTCGAAGCTCTTGTGAATATCGTCGAGCCCGTCGAAATCCTCCGCGGTGAAACGCGGCGCCGATTGCGCCAGCAGGCGCGGCTCCAGGATCCGGCGCAGGTCGAACACATCGTTGATTTCGTCGAGCGACAGCTCCGAGACGATGGCGCCCTTCTGCGGGACGATCCGCACCAGGCCTTCGGCCTCGAGCTGAAACAGCGCCTCGCGAACGGGAATGCGGCTGACGCCGTAGGCCTCGCCGAGCGCATCCTGGCGCAACTGCGATCCGGCCGGATAGGTGCCGTCGAGGATCGCCTGGCGGAGCTGATCGACAATCGCGGCCGACAGGGTGCGATGCTTCAGAGGCTGTTTCATCTGACCTTCTGTTGTCCTTCCCGACTCGTTCGGCCGACGCGGTCCCTGTCTTGCATGTCGAGGAGCCCGGCAAAAGGCGAGCACTCGACCAAACGAAGTGCCCAGCAAAAGCGCGCCCCTGCCGCCGAATTGATCGCATTCTCCGTTTGACTCCCAAAATGTATAAATTATACATTTGACAATCGCACCACAAATCTTCGGGTTGGGCCACTTCATGATCGAGCAGACGATGCCGGCCACGCGCGCGCTCAGCGTCCGACGTACGATCGTCCGGATGTCGAGCGCCCTGCTCGCCTTCGAGCGCCTGGCGCTGATGGGCCTGATGTACCTGCTCACCGGCCTGATCCTGGTGAACGTCGTCACCCGCTACTCGCGTTTCCCGATCTACTGGATCGATGAATCCGCTGTTTATTGCGTGGTCTGGCTGACCTTCATCGGGGCGTCCGCGATGACCCGTCTGCGGCTCGATTTCGCAGTGACCATGCTGACGGAGCGTCTTTCGCCGACGCACCAGAAGCTCGCCAAGGTGGTCTCGACCGGCCTCGTCGTCGTGTTCGGCGTCGCGCTGATCGTGACCTGCGTGCTCTGGATGGACCCAATTGGTCTCGCCCGCGCCGGCTTCGACGGGCGCAAGCTCGCGGCTGAGACCTTCAACTTTCTCTATACCGAGCGCACCCAGACACTGAACTGGCCGACCTGGGTGCTCTATCTGACGCTGCCGATCTTCGCGGTGTCGATGACCGTTCACGGTCTCGCCAATCTCTTGGAAGATCTCGGGCTGGTCCCGCGCACCGCGCCAAAAGGCTTTCAGCTCTCCGAGCTGGACGGGGTCAACTGATGATCACGTCAGCGGCCTTCATGGCATTCATGCTGGTCGGCGTGCCGATCGGGCTTTGCCTGTGCCTCGCCGGCCTCGTCTATATCGCGGCCTCCGGCAATCCCGTGCTATTCCAGTCCTATCCGCTCCAGCTGTTCGGCGGCGTGGACAGCTACGGCCTGATCGCGATTCCGCTGTTCATCCTGATTGGCGAGATCATGAATGGCGGCGGCATCACCCGGCGCATCGTCGACATGGCGATGGCCTTCGTCGGCTCGCTCAAGGGCGGGCTCGCCTACGTCAACATCCTCGCCAACATGTTCATCTCCTCGATCCTGGGATCTGCGACCGCGCAGGTTGCGATCATGGCCCAGATCATGGTGCCGGAGATGGAGAAGAAGGGCTACGACAAGACCTTCGCGGCCGGCCTCACCGCCTATGGCGGCATGCTCGGCCCGATCATCCCGCCGTCGGTGATGTTCGTGGTCTACAGCGTGCTGGCACAGGTCTCGGTCAGCGACATGCTGATCGCCGGCATCGTGCCGGGCGTCATTCTCACCGTGATGTTCTGCCTCGTGATCGCGCTGATGGGCTACGTCTACAACTATCCCCGCGCGGATTATCAGACGCCACGCCAGCGCGTCATGACCATCCTGCGGACGTCACCGACGCTGCTGATCCCGATCGTCATCGTCGGCACCATTCTCGGCGGTCTCGCCAACGCAACGGAATCCGCAGCCGTCGGTGCTGTCGCAGCTGCACTGGTCGGAAAGTTCTGGACCAAGGAATTCCAATTCTCCCAGCTGCCGCAGATGATGCTGCGCAGCGCGATCTATTCGGCGATCGTGCTGTTCCTGGTCGCGGCCGCAGCGGTGTTCTCTTGGGTCCTGATCTTCGGCAAGGTGCCGCAGGAGACCGCGGCCTGGATCCAGACCGCCGCCAAGGACCCCGTCAGCTTCATGCTGATCTGCAACGTGATCCTGCTGGTGATCGGCACGGTCATCGACGGCATTCCCGGCCTGATCATGACCGTGCCGATCCTGCTGCCTGTTGCAACCGAGGTCTATCACATCGATCCCAGGCATTTCGGCGTCGTGGTGGTGATCAATCTGGTGCTCGGTCTGCTGTCGCCGCCGGTCGGGCTCTGCTTCTTCGTCGCGGCCGCCGTCACCGGCGCCAAGCCCGGCAAGATGTTCATGGTGACGCTGCCGTTCTTCGTCATCTCCTGCGTCCTCCTCGTGCTGCTCTCGCTCTACCCGTCGCTCTCGCTGATCCTCGTCAAATAGGCCCATCCAGAAGGAAGCCCGACCATGCCGCTTACCCGCCGCCGCTTTCTCGCCGCCAGTGCCGCCGCATCGGTGTTCGCGCCACAGCTGGCGCTTGCCCAGGCCAAGGAATTCCGCCTCGGCCTGATCACGCCGAACGGCCATTCATGGAACAAGGCCGCGCTCAAATTCGGCGACGATCTCAAGGCCGCCTCCAATGGCCGCCTGACCTTGACCGTGTTCCACTCCGGCCAGCTTGGCAGCGAGACCGCGATGATGCAGCAATTGCAGTCCGGCGCGCTCGACATGGGCTTCATCCAGGCCGCCGAGCTCGGCTCGCGCGTGCCGCACATCGCGGCGATCAACGCGCCCTACATCGTCCGCTCGACGCCGGCCGTTGCGAAATTCGTGCGGCATCCGGCGGCGGTGAAGCTGTTCGACGTGCTGCCGCAGGAGACCGGCACCATCGGGCTCGGCTGGGGCATCACCGGCATGCGCGCGGTGTTCTCCTCCAAGGACCTCAACACGCTCGCCGACATCAAGGGTATGAAGCTGCGCATCAACCCGACGCCGGTCTATCGCGACTTCTATTCCTCGCTTGGAGCCGCGCCCACCCCGATCCCGACGCCGCAGGTGTTCGACGCGATGGCCAACGGCCAGGTCGATGGTCTCGAATCCGATCTCGAATTCTCCTGGAACCAGCGCTTCGACAAGGTGTCGAAGGTGATCCTGCAGATGAATGCCGTCTTCATGCCGATGGCAGCCGTCGTCTCCGGCCGGGTCTGGCAGTCGCTGCCGCCTGCCGACCGCGAGCTGATCACCAAGCTGGTGAAGTCGACGCTGGACGCGCAGATCGACGAGCTCGCCGGCAACGAACCCGCGCTGATCGAGAATTTCAAGAAGGCGCCGATCCCGATCCGCCAGGTCGACGCCAAGGACACCGAGGCCGTCATCGCGGAGTTCGACAAGATCTGGCTGCCCAAGGCACCCGTTCTCGCCGAGCTGCGCAAGGTCGGCGCCACGCTCTAATTCTATTCGCCATCCTCTTCACAACGACCCGGCGGATCCAGCCCCCGCCGGCAACTTCACTTGGAGTGAAATCATGACCCGCCGCGTTTCCTGGGAAGGTGTCTTCCCGGCCGTGACCACGCAATTCAACGACGACCTCTCGCTCAACATCGACGCGACCGCCAAGGTGATGGACGGGCTGATCCGCGATGGCGTCTCCGGCCTGATCGTCTGCGGCTCGGTCGGCGAGAACACCTCGCTCGAGCGCAAGGAGAAGGTCGCGATCATGGAGACCGCGAAGTCGGTCGCCGCCGGCCGCGTGCCCGTGCTGTGCGGCATCGCCGAATTCACCACGGCCTTCGCGGTCGAGACCGCCAAGGAAGCCGCGCGCGTCGGCATCGACGGCGTCATGGTGATGCCGGCGCTGGTCTATTCGTCGAAGCCGCACGAGACCGCCGCGCATTTCCGCGCCGTCGCCAGCGCAACCGACCTGCCGGTCATGCTCTACAACAACCCGCCGATCTACAAGAACGACGTCACCCCCGACATCCTGGCTTCGCTCGCCGACGTCGAGACCGTGGTCTGCTTCAAGGATTCCTCCGGCGACACGCGGCGCTTCATCGACACCCGCAACATGGTCGGCGACCGCTTCGTGCTGTTCGCAGGGCTCGACGACGTCATCGTCGAGAGCGTCGCGATGGGTGCCGTGGGCTGGGTCTCCGGCATGTCGAACGCCTTCCCGCGTGAGGGCGAGACGCTGTTTCGCTTGGCCAAGGCCGGCCGCTTTGCCGAGGCAATGCCACTCTACGAATGGTTCATGCCGCTGTTGCATCTCGATGCCCGGCCGGATCTCGTCCAGTGCATCAAGCTGTGCGAGCACATCATGGGCCGCGGCACCGCGCTGACCCGCCCGCCGCGCCTCGCACTGCTGCCGCATGAGAAGGCCGAGGTCGAGGCCATGATGGCCAAGGCGCTCAAGAACCGGCCACGTCTGCCGGATGTGGGATTGAAGGCGGCTTAAACAAAGGTCTCGTAGGGTGGGCAAAGCGTAGCGTGCCCACCACCTGTCGCTATCATGAAGAGATGGTGGGCACGGCGCTACGCGCCTTTGCCCACCCTACGGTCCTAGGTGGCCGTCCGCTTCTTCTTCGCGTTCAGCGCGGACGCCACGCGGCTCACGGGCGGTTTGCCCAGCACGCCGCTCATTTCGTTGGTCGCGGCCAGCAACTTCTCCATATCGACGCCGGTCCTGACGCCCATGCCTTCGAGCATATAGACGACATCCTCAGTCGCGACGTTGCCGGTCGCGCCCGGCGCATAGGGACAGCCGCCGAGGCCGCCGGCGGCGGCGTCGATGACGCGGACGCCCTCCTCCATCCCCGCATAGAGGTTGGCGAGCGCCTGGCCGTAAGTGTCGTGGAAATGCATCGCGAGCCTGGCTGATGGAACGTTGGCGGCAACAGCGCGCAGCATCTCCTTCGCCTTGTCTGGCGTGCCAACGCCGATGGTGTCGCCGAGCGAGATCTCGTAGCAGCCGAGCTCGAACAGCGTGCTCGCGAGATCGGCGACCGCCTTCGGCTTGATCTCGCCGTCGAACGGGCAGCCGAGCACGCAGGAGATATAGCCGCGCACCTTGACGCCATCGGCCTTGGCGCGGGCCAGCACCGGCTTGAACCGCTCGATGGACTCCGCGACCGTGCAATTGATATTGGCGCGGGAAAAGCCTTCGGAGGCTGCCGCGAACACCGAGACCACCTTCGCACCGGCGGCACGCGCGGCGTCATAGCCCTTCTCGTTCGGCACCAGCACGTGAAATTCGGCGGCCTTCACATGCGCGACGCCGCGCAGCACGGCGTCCGAGCTTGCCATTTGCGGGATCGCCTTGGGCGAGACGAAGGCACCGACCTCGACCGTATTGAGCCCGGCCACGACCAGCGCCTCGACAAAGGCGATGCGGGCCTCGACGCTGACCGGCACCTTCTCGTTCTGGAGCCCGTCGCGCGGCCCCATTTCGACGATGCGGACCTGGTCGCTCATGTCACTCTCCCGCGGGCTCAACCACGGCGAGCTCGATGCCCTCCTGCACGATGTCGCCGACCTTGCACTTGATGGATTTCAACAAGCCCGCATAGGGCGCGCGCAGCGTCTGCTCCATCTTCATCACTTCCAGGGTGAGGATTGGCGCGCCCTTCTCGAGCGTCGCGCCCT
Organism: Bradyrhizobium sp. 138; assembly: GCF_023074075.1. Classification (GTDB taxonomy): domain Bacteria; phylum Pseudomonadota; class Alphaproteobacteria; order Rhizobiales; family Xanthobacteraceae; genus Bradyrhizobium. The sequence continues at coordinate 167,191 of NZ_JADPKT010000022.1, forward strand.
CCTCGGCGAGCACCGCGACGACCGTTCCCGGCAAGGGGGCCGCGATCTTGTCCTCGCCGACATGTTCCTCGCTCTCGCCGCCGAACGGATCGACCCAGTGCAGGTCGAACCGGCCGTTGCGCGTGCGCAAATACAGCTCATGGCCGTCGATCACGGCCGCAACGGAGGATTTGACGCCGTCGAGTGTGAGATGGAAGCCGCCCTCGCGCGACGCGATCGCGAAGGCCAGCTCGCGTTCACCGATCACCAACGTCGACAGCCCGCTGCCGTAGTTCAGCGTGATCTTCTGCTCGGCCCCGTGCCCGACCCGGAACGCAAAATTTCGCTGGCGGCGGCCGACCGGCTGCCAGCCGAAAGTCTGCCAGGGCGAATTCGCCTGCGCTCGTGCCGTCTGCTGCTCCTCGTTGATGACAGCGGCGACAGCGGCGCAGAGTTCGAGCTCACCCGGCGCCGGCGCGGCCTGTGTCAGCACCGCAAGTTCGCGCTCGATGAAACCGGTATCGATCGCATTCGTCCGCAGCTTCGGATGCGTCATCAGCGCCGACAGGAACGGGATGTTGGTGACGATGCCGCGAACGTCGGACTCTTCCAACCCTCGGTTCAGCCGCTCGATTGCAACATCGCGCGTCGGTGCCCATGCGATCATCTTGGCAAGCATGGCGTCATAGTACGGTGACACCGTATCGCCCTCGCGATAGCCGGCGTCGATGCGCAGGCCGCCGGTCTCCGTCGGCAACCGCCAGGTCGAGATCCTGCCGACCGACGGCATGAAGTTTTTGGTCGGGTTTTCCGCGTAGACGCGTGCCTCGACGGCGTGGCCGTTGAGCTTGATCTCGTTCTGCTTGAGCGGCAGCGCCTCGCCGAAGGCGACGCGCAGCTGCCATTCGACGAGGTCGATGCCCGTGATCAGCTCAGTCACGGGATGCTCGACCTGCAGACGCGTGTTCATCTCGATGAAGAACACGTCCTTGCCGTCGGAGACGAACTCGATGGTGCCGGCCCCGACATAGTTCACCGCGCCAGCCGCTTTTCGCGCGGCAGCGCAGACGGTCTCGCGCTGCGCGGCGTTGAGCGTCGGCGACGGCGCCTCCTCGATCACCTTCTGGTGGCGGCGTTGCAAGGTGCACTCGCGCTCGAACAGCGACAGGAGATTGCCGTGGCTGTCGCCGATCACCTGCACTTCGATATGCCGGGGATTGTCGACATATTTTTCGATCAGCATGCGGTCGTCGCCGAACGCGGCCTTGGCCTCGCGCTTGGCGCTGACGATCGCAGCTCCAAGCTCGTCCGCCGAACGCACGATGCGCATGCCGCGGCCGCCGCCGCCGGCAGAGGCCTTCACCAGAATGGGAAAGCCGATCTTCTCTGCGGCCTTCGAAAGCGTCGCATCGTCCTGTGCCTCGCCGTGATAGCCGGGCACCAGCGGCACGCCGGCCTTTTCCATCAGCTCCTTCGAACCGGACTTCGAGCCCATTGCCGTCATCATCCCGGCGGTCGGGCCGACGAAGACAAGGCCCGCATCGAAGCAAGCCCGCGCGAATTCGGCATTCTCCGACAGGAAGCCGTAGCCGGGGTGCACGGCCTCGGCGCCGGTCTTGCGCGCGGCCTCGATCAGCCGCTCGACATTGAGATAGCTGTCGCGGGCCCGTGCAGGCCCGAGCAGCACGGCTTCGTCCGCGAGCGCAACATGCATCGCGTCGCGGTCGGCCTCGGAATAGACCGCGACCGTGCGCAAGCCCATGGCGCGCGCGGTGCGGATGACGCGGCAGGCAATCTCGCCGCGGTTGGCGATCAGGAGGGTGCGAAAACGCCGGTAGAGCTTTGAGCGGTCCATCATCACATCCTGAACAGGCCGAATTTCGTCGGTTCGGTCGGCGCATTCGACGCCGCCGAGAGACCAAGGCCGAGCACGAGGCGCGTGTCGGCCGGGTCGATCACGCCGTCGTCCCAGAGACGCGCGGTCGCATAATACGGATGCCCCTGGCTCTCATATTGCGCCCGGATGGGCTCGCGGAATTTATCTTCCTCCTCCCTAGACCAGCTATCGCCCTTGGCCTCGATATTGTCGCGCCGGACCTGGCTCAGCACCATCGAGGCCTGCTCGCCGCCCATCACCGAGATGCGCGCGTTCGGCCACATCCAGAGGAAGCGCGGCGAGTAGGCACGGCCGCACATGCCGTAATTGCCGGCGCCATAGGAGCCGCCGATCACCACCGTGAATTTCGGCACCGAGGCGGTCGCGACCGCCGTCACCAGCTTGGCGCCGTCGCGGGCGATGCCGCCGGCCTCGTATTTCTTGCCGACCATGAAGCCGGTGATGTTCTGTAAGAAAACAAGAGGAATGCCGCGCTGGCAGCACAGCTCGATGAAATGCGCCCCCTTCAGCGAGCTCTCGCTGAACAGAATGCCGTTATTGGCGATGATGCCGACCGGATAGCCCCAGATATGGGCAAAGCCGCACACCAGCGTCGTGCCGTAGAGCTTCTTGAACTCGTCGAACTCCGAGCCATCGACGAGCCGGGCGATGATGTCGCGTACGTCGAACGGCTTGCGACCGTCGACGGGCACCACGCCATAAATCTCCTCTGCCGCAAACAGCGGATCGCGCGGCTTGTGCATGTTGAGGTTCGGCCGCACCGACGGTTTCAGCGTGCCGACGATGCGGCGCGCGATGCCGATCGCGTGGGCATCGTTCTGGGCGTAATGGTCGGTCACGCCCGACTGCCGCGAATGCACGTCGGCGCCGCCGAGCTCCTCGGCGCTGACCACCTCGCCGGTCGCGGCCTTCACCAGCGGCGGGCCGCCGAGGAAGATGGTGCCCTGATTGCGCACGATGATGCTCTCATCCGACATCGCCGGGACATAGGCGCCGCCGGCGGTGCAGGAGCCCATCACGATCGCGATCTGCGGGATCCCTTGCGAGGACATCTGCGCCTGGTTGTAGAAGATCCGGCCGAAATGGCGCTCGTCCGGGAAGATCTCGTCCTGCAGCGGCAGGAACGCGCCGCCGGAATCGACCATGTAGACACAGGGCAGATTATTCTGCCGCGCAATGTCCTGGGCGCGCAGATGCTTCTTCACCGTCATCGGATAGTAGGTGCCACCCTTGATGGTGGCGTCGTTGGCGACGATCACGCATTCGCGGCCCGAGACGCGCCCCACCCCGGTGACGACGCTCGCCGAATGCACGTCGCCGCCATAGAGGCCGTAGGCTGCGAGCGGCGACAGCTCCAGGAACGAGGTGCCGGGATCGACCAGCAGGTCGACGCGCTCGCGTGCCAGCATCTTGCCGCGCGCGGTGTGGCGGTTGCGCGAGACCTCGCCGCCGCCGCCGGCGACCTGACTGAGTTTTTCGCGCAAGTCCGCGACGAGGCTGCGCATGGCCTCGGAATTGCGCGCAAAGTCTTGGGAAGACGGATCGATGCTGGAATGGAGCGGCATGATGATTCCAATTGGGTGAAGGTTCTAGGCCGTCTCGGCCATCAGTTCGCGGCCGATCAGCATGCGGCGAACCTCGGACGTTCCGGCGCCGATCTCGTAGAGTTTTGCGTCACGCCAGAGACGCCCCACAGGGAATTCGCTGGTATAGCCGACGCCGCCGAGCGCCTGGATTGCCTCGCCGGCCATCCACGTCGCCTTCTCCGCGGAATAGAGGATCGCGGCAGCCGCATCCTTGCGTAAGCTGCGTGCGTGATCGGCGCGGTCGCAGGCCCGACCCACCGCATAGACATAGGCGCGCGTGGCCTGCCAGGTCGCATACATGTCGGCGAGCTTGCCCTGCATCAGCTGGAAGTCGCCGATCGGCTGGCCGAACTGTTTCCGTTCGTGCATGTAGGGCACCACTGCGTCCATGCAGGCCGCCATGATGCCGAGCGGGCCGCCAGAGAGCACCGCGCGCTCATAGTCGAGGCCGGACATCAACACCTTGACGCCCTCACCCACCTTGCCCATCACGTTCTCCTCCGGCACCTCGCACTCGTCGAAGAACAAGGGATAGGTGTTGGAGCCGCGCATGCCGAGCTTGTCGAGATGCTTGCCGTGGGTGAAGCCCTTAAAACCCTTCTCGACGAGGAAAGCGGTCATGCCGCGCGGACCCGCCTCCGGGTCGGTCTTGGCGTAGACCACCAGCACGTCGGCATCGCCGCCATTGGTGATCCACATCTTCGAGCCGTTGAGCACGTAGCGGTCGCCGCGCTTGTCGGCGCGCAGCTTCATCGAGACAACGTCAGAGCCGGCCCCCGGCTCGGACATCGCGAGCGCGCCGACATATTCGCCGGAAATCAGCTTCGGCAGATAGCGCTGCCGTTGCGCGTCGTTGCCGTTGCGGCGGATCTGATTGACGCAGAGGTTGGAATGGGCGCCGTAGGACAGGCCGACGGCGGCGGAGCCGCGCGAAATCTCCTCCATGGCGACGATATGGGCGAGATAGCCCATGTTGGAGCCGCCATATTGCTCCGGCGCGGTCATGCCGAGCAGGCCGAGGTCGCCAAGGCGCTTCCAGAGGTCTGCCGGAAACAGGTTAGCCTTCTCGATCTCGGCGGCACGCGGAGTGATCTCCGCCTCCACGAAAGCGCGAAGCGTATCGCGCAGCATGCCAATGTCTTCGCCCAGATCGAAATCGATGCTCGGGATGTTCAAGGCGATTCCTCCGTATTTTTGGCCTTCGAACCTACCGGTATCGAAGCCCTCTTGCGGTCGAAAAGGTTGCATTTTCCGCCAAACTTAGCGAGGATTTTTCGGAAGGAATTCCGATGCCTTTTCAAGCCGCAACCGCGATCCCGCGCCGCGCCGTGACCCCCGCCGCCTTTGTCCGCGGCGTGGTTGCCGCCTATGCGCGCTACGGGCGCGACCCGGCCGAGGCGCTCAGCCGGGGTCAGGTAGCGCCAGACCTTGTCAATTCTCCGGATGGACGGGTCACGGCCGCCCAGTTCGAGGCCCTGGCAGGCCATGCCATGCGCGAGCTCGACGACGAGGCGCTCGGCTGGTTCTCGCGCCGGCTGCCTTGGGGCACCTATGGCATGCTGTGCCGCGCCTCGATCACGGCGCCGACGCTGGAAGTCGCGCTCAAACGCTGGTGCCGGCACCATCGCCTGCTCACCGAAGACGTGCTGCTCGATCTCGAGGTTGGCGAAGAGACCGCTGTGGTGTCCATCCGGGAGCTGCGCGACCTCGGGCCCTTGCGCGAATTCTGCCTCGTCACCCTGCTCCGCTACGCGCTCGGCTTCTCTTGTTGGGCGGTGGATTCCGCGATTGCGCTACGCGCGGCGGAATTCCCTTACCCCCAGCCCGGCCACGTCTCGGTCTATCCGACCATCTTCTGCAAGACCATGCGCTTCGACGCGGACCGCGCCCGCATCGTCTTCGACAAGCATTATCTCGCGCTGCCGCTCACGCGCAGCGCCGCCGATCTCGACAACATGCTCAAGGGCGCGCTCAGGCTGACCGTGCTGCCCTATCGGCGCGACCGCCTGCTGATCGAGCGTGTCCGCCGCGTGCTCCGCAATGCCCGTGGACGCAGCCTCGGGGCCGAGGACGTCGCGAGCGAACTAGCCCTCTCCACCCGTACCATGCATCGGCGCCTGCGCGAGGAAGCGACCTCGCTGCGCGATCTCAAGGAAGAGGCGAAGTTCGAACTGGCAAAACAGGAGCTGATGCGCGGCCGCACGCCGATCAAGCGGATTGCGGAGATCGCCGGCTTCCGCAACGAAAAGAGCTTTTCACGCGCCTTTCGCAGCTGGACCGGCGCAAGTCCGCGCGAGTTTCGGGGGCGGTACCGGTGAGACGCGCAGGCGTCACGCCGCCGTCTCGATGTCAGAACCGATCAGCATCTTGACGGCGTCGTCGAGCGCCTTGGCGTTGTCGGTCAATTCCTGCTCGGATCGCTTCATCATCTGTGCGACGCGCGCGCAGCTCCGCGACAGGAACTCGATGTTGAGCAGTCGCATGGCATTGATGACCGTACGGTAACGTTCGACGTCCGAACCGACAAGGCCCGGCCGAATGACGGTCTTTCCATCGGTCGACAGCCCCAGTGATCGGTACATCTCGCGTGCCAGGATCGGCCAGTGGTTCAATAGACGCGACATCTTCTCGCTTTCGACGTCGTCGAATGCCGCCAGAAAGTCCTCCGTACTGATATTGCCGCGTGTCCGCGATTCAACCGTCAGATCTTCGATCACGCGGGGGATCTGCTGGATCCGGCGCTCGCGCTCGTCGGACGATTGCGCGTCGGCAGAGAATTTCTGGATGATCTCGGACCTGAACCGGTAACCCATGCGGATGGCGGTCAAGAGCGAAAGCTGCTTGCTCGACAATCCGGTCAGCGGCCCGCCGACCTCCTCGATCGCCAGGAACTCGCAGCGATAATCGCCATCACCCTGGATACGAGCTCGGTGCAGCAAGGTCCGATAGCGCCGGCCGCCGCGCCCGATCAGCACGGCCTGCGGCGCAACGAACTCGTTCTCGCGCGCCGCAAGCAGGATCTGCGCGGTTTCCTCAAGCCATTTGTAGACGAAGTTCTGCCTTCCAGTTTCCGTATTTGCCAGCCGCTGGACCTTGCACCAGGGGACGGACTGCGCCTGGATGGTGAAGAGATCGCCGAGCACATTGTCGTCGCCGGTGAACAGGGCCGCAGGTGGAATCTGCCCATGGGCGAGTTCGGCGTCGGGCGCCACGAAATGCACGCGCGGATAGCCGTCGAATTCACGAATCTCGCCGAACAGGCCGCTATCCAGCTTGCCGACCAGCCCGCGCAATTCGCTGGCATCGACGTCGATGGCGCTCCTCTCGAAAATGCCGATCAACTCCTTGATGAGCTGATCCTTGCTCGTCAGCATCTGCAAGTGGCTGAGCGGACCTGGCGGCTCCACGTTCGGGCGGATCAGGCAGAAGATCCGGCGATCGATGGCTGCCGGTTTTGCGGCGGCAAAATATCCGGCTTCATAAAAGCACCAGGACCAGTCCTCGTACGGCGCGCCGTAAAGCAGAAACAGGCTTTGCGCTGTCCGAAGATGATGCTCGATAGAGGGCCGCCATTCATTGCCGCGCGGGATGTCCTCCGAAATGAAGACATCGATGAGTCCATGCGAAGCGGTTTCGATGACCTTCTTCATCGCACGGGCTGTCCGGCCGTATTCAGACCGGTGACTGATGAAAATCGGGTTGGGAGCCATGACGCGCTTCCCCCAGGGTAAAATCCGGCCCGGCCACAATCCGGGCGACCTCTGGGAAGCATGGACCCGCGCAGATTGTTGCTCTGTGAGGGAGTTCACACGGCCGCGTCTAATTTTGGGGCCGACATATTTACCCTTCGGCATTGCCAGGGGTTGAGGCTTGCGCTGAGACAAGCCGGAGATCGTCTCCCACTTCGTCGAAAGCGATCCAAATGCAACGCCGGCCGCCGGCTGGCGTGGCCCACTAACCCGCGGACACAGCCGCGACGTCCTGCAACGGCAGCGGCACATCCTTGGCAACACCCAACACCGGGAAGCTGCGAACGTTCTTCACATCGGGCATTGCGGCGAAATGCAGCAGCTGCTGGCGCATGCTCTCGACGCTCGGCGCCACGCATTTCAAGAGATAATCGGTGTCGCCCGAAATCCGCCAGCACTGCTGGATGCGCGGGATCGCAGCGATCGAGCTCTCGAACGCCTCCAGCACCGGCTGGGCCTGGCTGCCGAGCTGGATCGAGACGAACGACACCACCTCATAGCCGAGCCGCCGCTCGTCGATGACCGCGCGCACCGCCCGGATCACGCCGCGGCTGAACAGCGACTTCAGCCGGCGCAGGCAGTTCGGCGCGGACACGCCGACGCGCAGCGCCAGCTCGTTGTTGCGCACCCGTCCGTCCTGCTGCAGCTCGGATAAGATCTTCAGATCGACGCCGTCGAGCTGGTCCCGCCCCGCCATACCCCACCTCGCTATGGTCGTGTCATGCGAGGCAGCGAAGCATGGGCCGGAATTGGTGCCAAGAGGCCCGGGCCTCTCTCCGTCAGGGCCGGGCATAGCCGTCAAGGACGGCGTCGCTTCCACTCGCCTTTGTCCCGGGCATGACGGACGTCTCGGGCTCCGGATCGGCCCCTCAATGCGTCCAGGGCTCGCCGCGGCGGAACGAGAAATTGTCGGCATAGGCAACCGGGCGCCGGATCGAATCCTGCGGCTCGATCACCTGGTAGGCGATGCCCTTGCGTTCGCAATAGGCGATCGCCTCCTCCTTGGAGTCGAAGCGCAGCGTGATCTGCTGCTTCATGTCGCCGGACGAGGTCCAGCCCATCAGCGGCTCGACCGCGCGCGGCTGCTCCGGCTCGTAGTCGAGCTGCCATTCCCTGGTCTTGGAGCGGCCGGATTGCATCGCGTTCTTGGCGGGCTTGAAAATGCGTGCGGTCATTTGGCGGTCCGGCCTCTTCGTCTTTAGCGTTCGATTTCGATGCGTCACGGTAGCAGTTGGTGGAAACCTCAGGGATAGTATAGAGACACCGATTGGGAACTGATCGGTGATTCCGGGGCCTCCCGGCATCCTCGCCAACGGTATAGTCATTATGCTGCACCGTGACAATTGCGTACCCGCCTTCCGCGCCGGGGTCCCGCCCGGCGGCATTGCCTCGCCGATATCAGTGTAACCGTCCCCTCCGAGAGCTCTCGTCGCATGGCCTTCCTGAACATCAATGCCACGCTCCCTGACAAAGGCCGTGACCTCAGGCTCGACCTGTTTCGCGGCGTCGCGAATTGGGCGATCTTCCTCGACCACATTCCCGACAACGTCGTGAACTGGATCACGACGCGCAATTACGGTTTTTCCGACGCCGCCGACCTGTTCGTCTTCATCTCCGGCTACACCGCATCCTTCGTCTATGCGCGGATGATGCTGGACCGCGGCTTCATCGTCGGCGCCACCAGGCTCACCAAGCGGGTCTGGCAGCTCTACGTCGCCCACATCATCCTGTTCGTGATCTATATCGCCTCGATCAGCTATCTGGCGCTGCGCTTCGGCGATAGCGAGATGATCAACGAGTTCAACGTGGCCGGCCTCGTCGACAACGCCACCGAGACGCTGCGCCAGGGCCTGTTCCTGCGCTTCAAGCCGCTCAATCTCGACGTGCTGCCGCTCTACATCGTGCTGATGGGACTGTTCCCGCCGGTGCTGTGGTTCATGCTGCGCAAGCCCGATCTCACGATGGTGCTGTCGATCGTGCTGTGGCTGGTCGCGCGTCACTTCGGCTGGAATCTGAACGCCTATCCGGCCGGCCAGTGGTACTTCAACCCGTATTGCTGGCAGGTGCTGTTCGTGTTCGGCGCCTGGTGTGCGATGGGCGGCGCGCGCCGCTCGATGACGCTGATCAACGCGCCGGTCACGCTCTACCTCTGCCTCGGTTATCTCCTGTTCGCGCTGGTCATGACCATGGCCGGCCGCTTCCCCACGTTCGGCGGCATGTTCCCGGAGTGGCTGTTCTCGGCCTTCAACCCAAACGACAAGACCAACCTCGCGCCCTATCGCTTCATCCACTTCGTCGTGATCGTGATCCTGGTGATCCGCTTCGTGCCGAAGGAATGGCCGGGGCTCGAATGGAAGGTGTTCGATCCCTTGATCGTCTGCGGCCAGCAGTCGCTCGCCGTGTTCTGCGTCGGCGTGTTCCTGTCCTTCGTCGGCCATTTCGAACTGTCGATGAGCTCGGGCTCGCTGCTCGCGCAGATCTTCGTCAGCGTCGCCGGCATCGCGATCATGACGACGGTGGCCTATTACATCTCGTGGTCGAAGAAGCAGGACAAGCCGCTGAAGCCGCCGCCCAAGCCGGCGGAAACCGCGGCGAAGGCGGCCTGAGGCAAAGGCCAACGACCTTGCGCCTGACGCCAGCGTTGCGTCAGGCCGCTTCCTCGCCGTCGAACTCGGTGAATTTCCTGTAGATCCAGTCGCGGCCGTCGTGGCGGCGCCAGACCTTGCCGTAGACGAGCTGCCCGTTGATCGAGCGGCGGGGCACGATCACGGTCCAGAGGTGCCAGATCTCGCTCCAACTCGCTTGCGGACCGGCGGTTTTGAAGTTGCGATCGACAGACATGGCGCAGAACTCACAGGATACGCGCGCTGCGACGAACTGTGACCTCGTGTGAGCACGAATTGCAGGCAGCCCATCGCAGGCCGGGACCGATCTGATAACGATCGCCAAGGCGGCCGCAACAACCGCTGATCCTTAACCTAACCGGTCAACCTTACTTCTCGTGGCTTCGGACCGGAACCGGTTGAAAGAGAGCGCCTGGTTTTTTAGAATGTTCGTGATTTGAGATGGCCGCGCCGTCTTGGGCGCGTGGCAATTTGATCGAGCTGACGTCAGATTCTGTCATTGAATTTCGAGGCGCTTCGCCGGGGCGATCAAGATGAATTTGCAATGTGCACGTCTTCGCCTGGCGCTGCAAATGGCGCCGGTCGCAACGACCCCGGCGCAAGAGCCGCCGCAGGCCGCCAACGACAATCAGACGGTCTGGCCGTTCGTCCCGTTTCCGCCGGGCTGGCACGCGTCGGGTTGCTCGGCCGCATCTGACAAATGACGTCCGAAAAGCGCAACGCCGCGCAAGCGGAATATCATCGCTTGGCGGCGTCCGTTTAGACATTGGGCGCTGAAATCCCCAACACCGATATGTCTGTGGCGACGCCCAAAGGTTCGATGCAGCGCCGGCAATTCTGTCCCGGTCAGCGGACCCGATCGGTTGAAACATCGCGCGGAGGTCGCGAAACGAGGTCCGGATCCGCCTGTCAAATCGCGACGACTACCGTCATGAGATGAGGTCGGGACTGGTCGGGGCAGCTGGATTCGAACCAACGACCTGCAGTACCCAAAACTGCCGCGCTACCAGGCTGCGCTATACCCCGAATGTCCGGCGAACCCCGTCGATACACGCTTCCAAAGGCGCCAGCAAGCTTACAAACTGGCGCCAGCAAGGCTGGCAACGCCCCTCGCCTGCCCGCCCTATTTGCTGCCGAACAGAGGATGGCCGACGCGGTCACCGGGGCGGATGCCGTATTTCTGCGCCGTTCCCGCCACCACCTCCAGTACGGCCCGGGCGGGCCCCCGGGACGAGATGATCTTCGTCGACATCGGCTCGGTGTTCTCGGCGATGCGCAGGATGCGGCCGTCGGCGCGGATGAAGATCATGTCGAGCGAGACATAGGTGTTCTTCATCCACATCGAGATTTCCTGCTCGGGATTGAAGTCGAACAGCATGCCTTTGCCGTCCGCCAATTCCTTGCGGTACATCAGGCCGGTCTCCTTCTCCTCTGCGGTCGTCGCCATTTCCACCGAGAACACCTGCACGCCGTTCTTGGTGACGATCTCCAGCGGCTGGAAGCTGGCGGCGCCGGCGGGCGCACTGACCGCACAGCCGGCGATGACGAGGATGGCGGCAAGCCAGCCCTTCAGAGCGGACCAGACGTCCTTGCGATCAGATTTCATGGGGGCACTCGAGGCGTGGGACTGGAACAGTCCTTACGCGGCGATCGCCAGAAAAGCCAGAGGCGCGCCGGCCAGCCGGCGCGCGTCCATTGCTCACGATTGCGGGACCTGGTGCCCTAAATTTTGGCGCCCTAAATTCCGGCGCCTTTAGTGCGACTGCAATCCCGGCGATCCGGTCTCGGGATGGATCTCGGCCGCCATCATGCCTTTGGAGCCGGGCCCGAAGCGGACCAGGACGTACTGGCCGGGCCTGAGCTCGGTCATGCCGAAGCGGCGCAGCGTCTCCATGTGCACGAAAATGTCGGGCGTGCCCTCGCCGCAGGTCAGGAAGCCGAAGCCGCGCAGGCGATTGAACCATTTGACCTGGGCCCGTTCCAGCCCGCTGGTCGGGGTGACCGTGACATGGGTGCGCGGCGGCAGCATCTGCGCCGGATGGATCGCCGTCGACTCGTCCATCGAGACCACGCGGAACGCCTGGTAACCCTTGGCGCGCTGAATGCACTCGACGACGATGCGGGCGCCTTCATAGGCGGTCTGGAAGCCGTCGCGCCTGAGCACGGTAACGTGCAGGAGCACGTCCGGCCAGCCATTGTCGGGAACGATGAAGCCGTAGCCCTTGGAGGCGTCGAACCATTTGATGACGCCGTGGACTTCGACGAGGTTGGCGCTGGTCTCACCCAACCCGCTGAAGGGACTGAGCGCGCTGTCGCGGCCGGCGCTGCCGTGTTCGCCCGGACGCCCGGACGATACTCCCTGCCCGGGAACCCCGAGCTTCTTGGACTCAAATCCGTCCGACGACCCCATAACCCCGGACCCCACACTGTCATGCGACCCGCCTCAGCAGCGGCGTCGAATCACGCGTCTTTCGAGAACCTTCTCAACTGGACGCGACGCGAATCTTTCGACTCAAAAGATAACACTCCCGGTTGCGAGGCATAGACAAAAAAGAGATTCGCCGGAACCTATGAACAGCTTGCACAGCCGCGAATCAAACTGATGCCTCAATTGCCGGCAAAGGGCCCGAGCGCTTCGCCGATGTCGTGGTGAATGACGAGGTCGGCGATGTCGTCCTGTTCGGTCGGCTCGCGATTGATGATCACCAAACGTGCACCGGCGTTCTTCGCCATCATCGGAAAGCCCGCCGCCGGCCAGACCACGAGCGAGGAACCGATCGCGATGAAGAGGTCGCAGGCGCGCGATAACGCGGTGGCGCGCTGCATTTCTTCGTCCGGCATCATCTGGCCGAAGGAGATCGTGGCGGTCTTCACCGGCTCCTCGCAGGCGGTACAATTGGGCGCGACGCCGCCGTTGTCGTCGAAGCGACGCTTCACCCAGTCGAGCGGATAGGCCTGTCCGCATCCGATGCAGCGCGCATAAGTGGTATTGCCGTGAAGTTCAACCACATGCTCGTCGGCAAAGCCGGAGGCTTGGTGCAGATTGTCGATGTTCTGGGTGATGACGGCTGGAACCTTGCCGGCGCGGTAGAGCGAGGCCAGCGCACGATGGCCGCGGCCGGGCTTTGCGGTCGCAAACACCTCCTCCATCGCAAAACGGCGGCGCCAGGATTCATTGCGCGCTTCCTGGCTGGCGACGAACTCGCCGAACTCGATCGGACGATAGCGCGTCCAAATTCCGCCCGGCGAGCGGAAGTCGGGAATGCCGCACTCGGTCGAAATGCCGGCGCCGGTGAACGGCGCGATGGTCCTGGCCTCGGCGATCATGTCGCCGAGCCGTTCAACGCCGCTTTGAAGATCTGGTGCAATCAATCGCGGCCTCCCGACTCGTTTTGCCCTGCCAGCAACCAAGCCAAGCGGCAAGATTGTTGACGCTCTTATCAAGCGCTAACGCGAAGAGCTCGGCAATTTTTTCCGGCCTTCGCATATCACAATCCTGCAATGCCTCCTCCCCATTGACGCCCCATTCAGGAGCATCAATGGATGTGTAAATGCGACTCAAGATGATGCGGCGGCAGTGCTTGAGCTCAGCAGCAAAACCGAGGGGATGGCCATGACCGAAGACGAAGAACGCAAAGCCCGTGAGCGCGATGAGATCGCCGCCCGTGTCGCCGCCTTCCGTGCCACGCAGGAAAAATTCAAGCGCGAGCGCGAAGAGTATTTCGTGTCGACGCTGGAGAACGCCCGTAAGGTCGAACGGCCCTCGCTTTGGCCGTAAAACGCATCTGATCGATGCGCATGAAAAAAGCCCGGAGCATCGCTCCGGGCTTTTCGCTTGCTAGTTACCAATGGCGCCAGTGGTGATGGTGCCGGTAGTACGGCCCGCCGCCGTAATAAGCGTAGGGGCCAGGCCCGTAGTAATAGCTGGGTCCGTCATAATAGCCGTAGCGGGGACCGTAATAGCCGTAGGGGTGTGACGCTGCGACCGCGCCCGCGGTGATCGCGCCGGCGGCGAGGCCGAATGCGAGACCCGGGCCGATGCCGCGCCCACGCGCCTCGGCAGGCGCCGGGGCTACAACCGCGCTCACGCCGACGGCTGCGACGGTGGCCAGAACTGCCAGTGTCTTCTTCATGCTGTCCTCCTTCGCGTCTTGCGGAGATAACGAGGAGCGCCCGCGATGGTTGCGCAACGGATGCGGAACCGGTCACCGCAAAAACTTCGATGGAGCCGGAACGAAATCGCCGGGCGGGCATTACCTCTTCAAGTGCGGGAGCCTCCGCCATCCGGGTAGAGGCAACAGCACGAAGCCCCGTCAGTATCTCCGCGATGCTGGCGGGGTTTTCAGTTTCCAGGGAGCAGATGGCAGCACCCGGCAATGGCCGCCAGCGGGGCGAACGATCGAGGAGGAAAGTTTGCCCCTATCTGCCTTGCTGGCCCGTATCCGCAAGCTGGTTCCCAAATCCGACGATCAACATTACGACGAGATCGTTCGCAGCTTCGGGGTCGGTACGCTGCACCCGCCGCCGACGCCGATGAGTGACCGCGAGCTGGCGCAGGCCATCGCCGAGTTCCTGAAAGAGCAGCCGTCGAGCGAATCCGTTGCGACCCTCGGGCGGCGGTTCGACCCACCCTCTCCGGTCTAAAGTTCCTTCGCGAGAGCAGGGAACCAGGATTGCGCGCGGACGTTGAGTCCTTTCTGATGCAGAGCAAAGAGGCCGACATGCCCGCCTGGCTCGAAGTTTTGCTCAACCTGTCCGGCTATGCCGGCTTCGTGGTGCTTGCCTCGCGCGGCGCCGCGGGCTCGCAGGCGCCGGCCGACGATCACGTCTATAGCGACAAGCGCTGACTGGCGTGCGCCGCTCTAATTGGCGTGCGGCGCTTGGCCCGCGGTGCGCACCAGTCGGTCGGCCTTGACCGCAACGCGCGTGTCCTCGACCTGAGGCCGCAGCGAGAAGCTGATCACCACGAAAGCGAGACAGAACAGCGCGCCGACCGTGGCGACACGCCGGTAAGTGTGCCGGTCGCCTTGGTAAAATGACGGCTCTGAAAAAGGTGTCATGACAAAATGGCTTCTTGGCTAAATCGTTTCTTGCTTGTCGTTGCCAGACACCTATCCCATGCAGCGGCAAGCGCAACGCGATTGGGCTTTTAACCTAACCGAATAGGGTTATTGGCTTCCGCGCAAATGATCGTTAGGAGTTTGCGCAACGCATCCTTTGTCACGGCCGGCCGCTTTCCGTATCGCGCAAAGCCGAGGCTGGCTCGGGACTTGCCGGCCGGCTTTGTTCCAGCTTCGACACCATTTCGTTCTCGAAGAACGAATCGGAATCGAAGAAATCGGCGCGGAGCAGGTCTTAACAAAACGTGCGGATGACGCGCGCGACGATCCGCTCACGTCGCAGCATCATCGTCCCACTCCCTAACGATGAGACGTGGACCGGACTGTGCGAAGCCTCACGCTGTCTCGTTCCGACACGCGCGGCCGCTTCGCCTCCGGCGGGCGTGTTCTGCATCCGACTCCATTTCGTTCTCGAAGAACGAATCGGAGTCGGAAAGTCGGCAGGGAAGCGATTCCTAACGATCGATGAAGGCGTGCGACTCAACCTCTTCAGCGGTCGTCGGCGCGATCTTCGGCGACAGGAATTTCGAGACGACCGCGAACACGATGACGATCTCGCGGCAAGGTTCGCATCGGAAGCTCTTGGCGGAGATCGCGATCATCGGCCTGGCGCAGCGCGGGCATGTCATGCAGGCCGAACGCTGATGGCAGATGTTCGTTCCCAAGACGTCGGCGGCGAATTTTCGCGGCCGATCCGGCAACCTCGCCGAAGCAAGCTTCGGGCGGGTGTGTCGTCATCCTACGCCCCGCTGCGAAAGCCGCCCGATCAAGCCGCCCGCTTCGTTTTGCCGTTCTGCGAGAAGCATTCCAGGATCTGGATGCGGAGCTCTTCTGCGGCCGGGCCCTCGAGCTTCCTGAGCTCGTTCCAGAGCCTGATCACTTCGCGCTGCTTTTCGACGGTCATGAGTCACCTCCAAGCGGTCTAGCTAACCTAAGGCACCTCACTAGAACAAAATGAGAACAAAAAGTCCAGCCCCTCCCGGGTGATTTTCCTCATGTCACGTTGAACCTTTTCGGCGCCGCACGGACTCATGGAAGCTGGGGATTTCAGCGCCCAGTCATATGGCAGCGCCGCGGTAGACGAACATATTCCGTCATCGCGGCGCTGTTGCTTTTTGGATTTTCAATTTTAAGTTAGGCGTATGGCTGGCGGCCAGGCGCTGAAATCCCAACGTCGTCAGCCAGAAGAGCCCCGTGCGAAAGCACGGGGTTTTTCTCTTGAGGTTCTCTGTGGTTCGTGCTGATCGTCGTGGTGATGTTCGGCATCGCCGTCGCCGAGCATCACCTTGTGCCGTTGATCGTTACGCCGGTTCGTGAAAAAACCCGCCGCAACGACATCGCCGGCGCCTTAGACGGCGTCCTTGGCCACCTTCAGCGGCGAGGCCTTGACCGACTTGCTCGCGGGCTTGGCGGCAAACTGCATCGGCTCCTTGGTGAAGGGATTGACGCCCATCCGGGCTTCGGTCGCCGGCTTGTTCACGACCGACATCTTCACGAAGCCGGGAATGACGAACTCGCCGGACTCGTTGAGCTCCTTGTAACCGACGGTGGCCATGTACTCGATCACCGACTTCACGTCGTTCTTCGAAAGCTGCGTGCCCTCGGCAATTGCATCAATCAATTGGGTCTTCGTCATCTTCGCCATGTCTGAATTCCTTTTGTGCGCGCGAGCAACTTTGCTGTGGACGCGGCTTGAAGCGCGGGGGGCGCGCTGCTGATCTCATGCCAGAGGCCATGAAGTGACGGGGCTTAGACCCCATCGAGGGCGAAAACGCAAGCAGGGCTTCCGTGAGGTTCCCGTCTTCCTGTGCAAGATGCCGCAGGACATGCAGTTTCTTTTTGAACCATTTTGCCGCTGGCGCGTCTTATCAATGAAGTCCCTAAGCTTCACCCCACCAGAGAGCCCCGCTTCCCCCAGGCGGGGTTTTCGCTTTTGAGGCATGGCAGAACGCCCCGGCCGACTATAATGGTCTGAAGGTTTCTCGCGGGGTGCTCATGAAGGTCGCTATCGTCGTCGCAGGCTTGATCGTTATCGTCGTGGCGGCCCTCGTCGCGATCCAGCCGAGCTTCCTGAAGCCTACGTCCCTCGCCCTCGTGAAAAAGTCCGACATCTTCGGCTTCTCGCCCGGGATGACGTTTGACGAGACCACAAAGCTCGTCAGTCAACGCCACTATCTCTGCCGCCAAAGCCGCGGCTCCTACAGCCTCGAATGCGACATCAACGGCGCCAAGGTCACGGTCGACAGCGACGAGGCCGACGCCAGGCACCCGATCCGGCGCGTCAATGCGACCTTGAACAATCCGTGGCCGCCGGACGCTGCCGTCAAATCGATCTCCGACCAGTTCAACGCGCAAGCCAGCAAGGACCGGGAGGGATGGACATGGATCGTCGGCCGCGGGCTGAAGCTGAGCTATGACGGCCTCGCCTTGAACCTCGTGGACGAGGCCACGGAGGCCCGGCTTCGCAACGAGGGAGCAAAACGCTAGAAGGTGAAGTCACTCAACGTGAAACTTGTGGCTCGGCCTGCCTTGTTGACACTTCAGTAACCTAACGCCGCCAAGCTCTGATCAGTATCGTTGCGTTGGAGTATCCTGACAGTGCTGGATTTTAACGAGCTGCGCGAACTCGCGGCCGATGTTCGTGTTTTCATCGACGTCGCCGAAGACAAGGCCGAAGCGCTCAGAGCCGTCATCACGGCCTATGACGTGGTGCTGGCGATCTTCCCCACTGACGAAGGCATGGGCCTTCACGTCATCAAGGGCAACCAGATCCTGGACACGATTGCAAATTCGCGGAGCCATGCGATCTACAGCCACACGGCCATCGCGGTCCCCGACCTGCAACACGCCCAGGCGCTCAAGCTGCTGACGGCCCCGGTCGAACAACGGATTGCGGCCTAGTTGCAGGCGGCGAAGGTGTCGGCACAGGCCGGCGTCATCGCCACGGCAAGCAAGGTGATCGTCTTTACGACGCTCCTTCGTCAGTGCTCCAGCAAGAACACTGCAGAGCCGATCACGATACAGCCGAGACCGAAGACGGCCGTCGCGATTTCGACGGCGTTCTCCAGGCCGAAAAGCCTGACCACGGCGCTCGATGCGGCAAACAGGTTATCCACGATTGCGCTGAGCAGGGCTTGAAGCATAACGATTGGTCGCGCCGTCGTCGGCGGGGTTCAACGGCCACGACCCACGCGTTAAGCAGCTCCCGCTACGGAATGTCCCCGGCCTTCCGGCTATCACCAATCGAGACCGGCTTGTTCAAAAAATACTCGCGATTGCCGGTCGCGGCTTCCGCGTACTGGTCGATGGCCACGATGATGGCCTGGACGTGGGCATAGCACCACCCTTCCCGCGTCGCTCTTCGGCGGACGTCCTCGAGCGCAGTCAGGAACGGCGACAACTCTCTTTCGTCGTCGAACCACCGCCTGCTCACCATGTCCTCCCGCCCAGCACCCTGCCCCTGGTCGCGCGCGGCTGCGCCGCCTTCAGCGCGTCACGCTGCGCGCAAAGACCTTCCACCTTCGCATCCATCCGCGACAGCAGCGCTTCGGCCGAGGCTGTCCCGAGACCTGCCCGCTGCAGCTGGAGGATCTCCTTCCGCTGCCTGCCCATCTGGATGCGCATCCGTTCGATCTCCCGCCTGACAGTCTCCAGGTCCGGCATGTTCCGCCTCGCGATTTGAATATGGCTCATGAGAACAAAAACGGAACGAAGAGTCGAGTCCGACGTTGTACGGAGACGGAAAAGGAGATGCGCGATGGCCGACAACACCCAGAAGGATCCGAAAGACTGGGTTTCCGGCGACGATCCGATGACGGCAGCCCAGGAATCCTACCTCAAGACCCTCGCCGAGCAGGCGCACCAGACCCCGCCCGAGGACGAGCTGACCAAGGCCGAGGCCTCCAAGCTGATCGACAAGATGCGGCAAAAGGCCGGGCTGGAAGAGTGACCCGTACAATTGCAGGAATCCGGGTCCGTGTGTATGCAAACGAAATTGGGAATCGAAAATGCCTTATTTCGTTTGCGCCCGCGACGGTGCCGGGCAGATCATCTTGAAACGAGACACCAGGGAAGCGGCCGAGAAGAAGGCCGCCGAGCTTCGCGACATGGGCTATTTTGAAGTCGCGATCATCGCGAAGGGAGTCGAGAAGGCTGCGTGAGCGATTGGCGCATTTGCGCGCCCTGCTTCCCGCAGGGAACAGATGATCGCTCGCCGTTTTGATTAGACTGGCGCAAATTCTGGAGGAGCCGGATGCCGTACTTCTCATCCAGGCAGGACCAAGCGCAACGCACCTGCAAGGTGCTTGCGGACGTCTTCTGCGCGATCTTGCTCGCGATCTATTCGATTGTTTTCTTCGGATTGCTCGGCGGCATTGCCGCCTTCGTCATCCTTGAGGCCGGCCTGCTCGCGGTCGATTGGTTGATTCCCGGTGAGGACGATGCGGCGGGCGTTATTCGCTAGCGACGCGCTTGAATTCGTAAATTCGGTGACGGTGCTAAATTCCATCGCCACCTGCTCGCTCTGCGGCCCGATCCACGCTCGGCGTAGAGCGGCATTAAGTGCACTGTCACCGTAACTAAAGTCCGACAAATCGGAATTCACCAAATACTTGGTGCCGGCATTCTCCCCCCCCTGCATGCCGACACTGACAGCCCCGTGGCGCCGCCGCTGCGGGGCTTTCCTTTCGGAGGCCGTCATGAGTGACCGCACCGGCAACGAGCCCGCACCCCTGCTGCTTTTCGGCGTCGCCATTCTCCCGGTCATCGCCGTGCTGGCGTGGTTCGCGCTCTGATTATAATCGGCGATGTTTTGAAGCGCAGGGCGGCACGGCTCTAAGCTCGTAGGATGGAGAGCCTTGTTGCGAGACTAAACATGATGGGTTTCGCAAGTGCTCTCCCCATTCTACGAGCTGGAAAAATTGCAGCGTCCTTCTGTAATCGACGTCTGCAAGCGGCGCAGCGATCGACTTCATCGGCAAGGGCGAAAGGCGAGAGCGGTTGAAAGCTGCGCCGCTGGACTGCACCGCCCGAATGACACAAGATCGTTTCAGCTTCAGTGCAGCAGATCGGCCCGCGTGAATTAAGTGCGCCGCAATAAAATTCAGAAAGCGGCAGGGAGGAAAGATGCGGCGAAAAAGAATTGTGGCGCTTGATGATGCGATGGCTGGCCTGGGTCTGGTAGCGGCCATCATGGTCATTGCGATCTCGCCGGCACGCGCCGACGATTCCGCCAACATACCGCCCGCGCTCAAATGCGCTGACCTGACCGGCTGGAAGATGCCGGGATCGACGACAACAGTCACCAAGGCCGAGGTGGTGCCGGAGGCGCCGCCGGGGACCGTGCAGCCGTCGCCGCCAGCGCCGGCCACAATATCGGTGGCGCTGCCGCCGAACTGCCGCGCGGATGGCGTGATCGATCAGCGCGTCGGCGTCGAGGGCAAGTCCTACGCGATCGGCTTTGCCGTTGCCCTGCCCGATCGCTGGAACGGCCGGTTTTTGTTTCAGGGCGGCGGCGGTTTGAACGGCTCGATCCGGCCGCCGCTGGGTTACCACGCGGCCGGCGATGTGCCGGCGCTGGCGCGCGGCTTTGCCGTGGTCTCGACCGATAGCGGTCATCAGGGCGCGGTGTTCGATGCCTCGTTCCTGAAGGACCAGGAAGCCGCGCTCAACTTCGCCAATGCATCCGTCGGCAAGGTGACGATGGCCGCCAAGGCGATCGTCGCGCATTACTATGGCCAGCCCGCAAAACGGTCCTATTTCACGGGGTGCTCGACCGGGGGCCGCGAAGGCATGCTGGCGTCGGCGCGCTATCCCGAACAATTCGACGGCATCGTCGCCGGCGCGCCTGCGATGCGCACCGGCAATTCCAATATCGGTCTTGCCTGGGCCAACGCTGCCTTCAGCCAGATCGCGCCGAAAGATGCGTCCGGCAAGCCGGAGCCCGCCAGGACTTTTTCCGCGGGCGAGCGAAAGCTGATCACGAACGCGATCCTCGATGCCTGCGACGCCAAAGACGGCGTCAAGGATGGCCTGATCTTCGACGGCAAGGCCTGTCAATTCGATCCCGCGGTCCTCACTTGCAAGGGCGACAAGACGGATTCCTGTTTGGCGCCGCCGCAGGTCGATGCCTTGAAGAAGGCTTTTGCCGGACCGAAGAATTCACGTAACACGCAGGTCTACCCGCCGTTCCTGTGGGACAGCGGCGTAGCAGCCGAAGGCGTTGCCATTCCCGGCATCCTGACATCAGGCGCGCGCAGTCCGGTCGGACCGCCAGTTTGGGAAAGCATCGACGTCGATCAGCTCGAAGACCGGGTCAACGCAAGCGGGATGGATCGCCTCACCAACACCGCCTACTGGACCAACCTTTCGAGCTACTTCGGCCGTGGCGGCAAGCTGCTGTTTTACCACGGTGTGAGCGATCCCTGGTTCTCGGCGCTCGACACCGTGAATTACTACGAGCGCATGGCGGCGGATTCCGGCGGCATGGAATTGGTGCGGGAGAAATCGAGCCGGGCCTTCCTGGTGCCCGGCATGGGTCACTGCTCGAGCGGCGCGGCGCTCGATCGTTTCGATCTCCTCAGCGCGGTCGTGAACTGGGTGGAAGATGGCAAGGCACCCGAAATGGTGGTCGCGACGGGACCCGCCTTGCCCGGCCGCACTCGGCCGCTTTGCGCCTATCCGCAACACGCGCAGTACAAGGGGCAAGGCGATCCGGAGAGCGCGGCGAGTTTTGAGTGCAAGTAGCCGTAGGATGGGTAGAGCGAAGCGAAACCCATCGAGAGCCTTGTCGCGTGACGAAACAGGATGGGTTTCGCAGTGCTCTACCCATCCTACGACCATTGGCGACGACCTTCGGGTGCCACTCGCCCTGACTTTTGACAAGCGATCAGGCAAGGAGCTTGAATGAAAACCGCACTTGTCTTCGGCGCGACCGGCTTCATCGGCTCGCATTTGCTGCGCGACCTCCTGGATAGTCCCGACTATTCGCGGGTTGTCGCGGTGGCCCGCAAGCCGCTGGCGGTGAGCCATCCGAAGCTCACGGTGCTGATCGGCGATCTCGCTTCGCTGCCCGCACTCAAGCCGCGATTGGTTGCGGACGAGATCTTCGTTGCACTCGGGACGACGCGCAAGCACACCCCTGACGAGGCCGCGTACTACAAGATCGATCATGATTATCCGGTTTCGGCGGCCGAGATCGCCAAAGCGAACGGCACGCGGTCGGTGTTTCTGGTCACGGCTGTTGGCGCCAACGCCCGCTCCGGCGCGTTCTATCTCAGGACCAAGGGCGAGGTGGAGCGGGACATCCTCGCGCTCGATTTCGAGCACACGCATATTTTCCGCCCATCGATGATCCTCGGCGCGCGCGACGAGGACCGCCCGCGCGAACGCCTCATCATCGCGTTATGGGGCGTGCTCAATCCGCTGCTCGTCGGCCCGGCCGACCGCTATCGCGGCCTCACCGGCAACGACATCGCTCACGCCATCGCCAAAGCCGCGCGGCACCAAACCAGAAGGTGCGCACCTATCATTGGAAAGAGATGGCGGCACTGCTTCGAACGTGATGCGGAGCGTAGGATGGGTAGAGCGAAACGAAACCCATCGAGGGCCTTGTTGCGTGACGAACACGATGGGTTTCGCAAGTGCTCTACCCATCCTAAGAGCTGTCACCGTAATTCGCGATTTCGGACTTTCCTGTGCGATGTGCTCGCTTGGGCAGGACGGCCCACTATACCTTAGCCCGCAACTTCTGATAGCGTAATGATTCAAAAATCTTGCTGTTTCGGGGGGCGACTATGAGCGATGACCGTTGGGCGACCTTGTCAGACCTTTACGGCAAGATGAGGCAATCCTTCAGCGACGACCACATACGAGCTTCTCAACTAGCCAAGGTCCTACGCGTTCAGCTTGCTGATTTTCTTGGCTGCTCGCGCGATCAGGTCGTCCTCTATGAATATGATGAGCATGACTACACCTACACCCCGGAGCCAAACCCGTTCCGGGCCATCTCCATGAACAGCGACTACCGATGGTTTTTGGGGTTTGGTGTCACGCTGGAGGTCAGTCCAGAGGCTTACCCCAAGACGACCTTCCAATTTCCTGTCTGGTTCCACCTGGAAGACGACTCGACGTCGGTTGATACTTCATTCGGAGAATTTACCTTGCCGAAGGGAGACAAGGCCGACTTCTCCGAGGCTTGCACCGCAATCTACGATGGGTTGAAGACATCCTTGATGAATAGAGCCAACAGGAAGCACAACGATAAGAAGCTCGGCTTCCTGGACTTCGGGGCCGACTAACCCTTCACTACAAACCTTTTTCTCAAATGCTTCCAAGATCGTTCTCCGAAAAGGAATTGCGTCGCTTCCGCAGCATGCCCAGGACCCTTTGGGTGGTCCTGGGTGCTGGCGTTACCTTCCTGATCGCCAACATCATCAGCCTACTATCCATCGGCGGCCTGAAAATCGACCCAGGCACCGCAACGCTCTTCGGCGCCATCATCGGCTTATGCGTTGTGGCTTGGCAAACCAACCGCGGCTTCCAAAACCTCATCAGGTCTCAAGAAAACCAATCGAGGCTCGAAAGACAGGCAAGGCTCCACAGATACGAATTGGACCGTGCGGGTACCCAAGCTGATGAGGACCGCGAGAAGAGGCTGCTGCTTTCAGGTCTCCGAGCGGAAATGGTCTCCTTGCATAAAACCGCGTTCGCCACCGCCCAGACACACCACCAATTTGCACTGATCTACAAGGCGATGCACGAGCACAACGCCCCATCCACCATGAAAGAGTGGACAATCAACGGGTATAAAACCCCGTTCTACAAGGAAAACATCAGCAAGCTTGGACTTCTGGGCGTCAGCCTCGCAGCCGACGTTATCCGCGTTTACTCAATGGTCTTCGATGACCGGAAGGTGGTGTGGGAGAAAGCTGCCCCCAACTCAGTTGTTGCTGTCGCATACGCAGCGGGCGCCGTTCTGGCTTACAAGTTCAATGCCGATCTATATCACGTCTGTATGAGGATTATAGCGGTGGAGGAAGGCTCCTCCGATCCGGGCACGTTGGCAGAAACCGAGGAAAAACGTCACTCCAACCTGCCGAAACTGGAAGACATGGTTCCGGAGAAGATGTACTAGAAGCGCCCTGCGCCAGGTGCTCCAGGACGAGATTATGAGGCTCGTGCGTGAGATGCCGAGCGACTGGCGCACCATGAGCGAGGAAGCCCAGAAGCGCTTCATCACTCGCATCGACTATCTGTGCGAGAACACCCTCAAGGGCATCGCCAGGGCTCCTGGTGCTACCTCATTATTTACGATGAGAAGAACAACATGAGCCGTATTCGTCCGGAAGCGGACGCCGATGAACCGGCCCTGTTGCCTGAGACCGCCTAGTGGATGCCAATGCGACCCGCGATGCAGATGCCGCCGAACTGGCGGCTCTGTATCAGCGTGCCGAGGAGGCCGGCAAAGCGTTCTACGCGCACATGGAAGCCGGGATGCTTCTGTTTGCCGAGCTGCAGGCAGCCCGCACGGCGCGCGACGGCTTCAAGCGTGACTTCAAGGCGAAGCATATGGAACTGAAGGTAACCTACAAAGAAACGACGAATGCCGAACCGAGTTAAACGCACCATCCAGATCTCAGACGAGAGCGATTTCGAAATTCATCGCTGGGCAAAGCTGTGGGGTGTCACTGTTACTGCAGCTCGCGAGCGCTGCTATCACTACACGGCTGCCTGTTACGATCAGGTCGGCGCGGGGGACATTCCCCCAAACGAACTAGCTGCCCTTCGTTAGGCCGAAGCCAAAGTCGAAATGCTCAAAAGACCAGACCGCGAATCGCGCTGAAGAGCCTGGAGTCCATCATGCACAGACCGCGTGTCTATCATGCCTGGGGGCTCGCAAACTCGTGACCGAAATAGAGTCCAAGGCGATCCAGGATGTGCTCTAGAGCATTGTTTCTGCTTAGGAAGTAATGACTTCTGCAAAGCGCGTTACGCAGTGCGAAGCGAACAGCGCCTTCCCCATTTAGTAACAAGATATTTCATTCCGACACAGAACAAAGGTCACCCTATTGATCAGTAACCTGCTTGGTGTAAACAGATTCTAGTCCGTCCTGTTCACCTCATAATTCAAATGAAGAGGTGTGCCGTGACTGACGAATCTCCAGGATACAGATTTAGCTATCAGGACAAAAACGGTCGGTTCTCAACGAACAAGCCGGGTGTTCTGCAATGGGCTCTCGCAATTAGAATCGTACTGCAGGGCGTTGCGCCAGTGATAATCGCGAGCGGCCTTTCCTGGGCGCTCTACGCCCACGGTGGCATCGTTGCCAAGGCAGTCACAGCTTTGTTGAGAAAGTTTTGATCACCCGAACGGTGAGTGGTCCTGCGAACGCTGCAGCCCAAGCTGCGTCCGCCTCATCTTCCGTTAGATTTTGCCCCAACGATCTTTCGCCGCTGCCTGCATCTCCGGCTTCTTCGCGTTGCCCTTACCGGTGGCGTGGAGCTTCAGTTTGACGAGATTGGTCGTCGCCCAAGGGAGCCCCGCCAGCTCGCAGGCGAGTACGGCAACTCCGAGCATGGGGAAGAGCACCTTGACGCTGCTGAACTGTCCGGAGAATGGCTCTTCAATGCAGACGCCGTGCAATCCGGTCCGGCGAACGCTGGACGACCCCGTAAACGCCGACCGTCCTGCTGCCGATGTCGCCTTCAAACCGAAGTGCCTGGGCATCTAATCCTCCAACCACCTGCCCCTTGATGGACTTTACTGCTATTTATTGCCTCCGGCCGCCTCCCGCGTCTGAAAAACAACAAACGTTCTCAGGAGTTCACTGAAATGCGTTATCTCCACACCATGCTGCGCGTGCGCAATCTCGATGTCGCGCTGAAATTCTATGTTGATGCTTTCGGCTTGAAGGAGGTGCGGCGGATCGAGAACGACAAGGGACGTTTCACGCTCGTGTTCTTGTGCTCGGCCGACGATCTCGACGCGCTGAAGAAGCAGCCGCAAACGCGCGGTGCGCCGCTGGTCGAGCTCACCTGGAATTGGGATGAGGAGAAATACGGCGAGGATCGCTTCTTCGGCCATCTCGCCTACGAGGTCGACGACATCTACGCCACGTGCGAGAAGCTGCAGAAGGCTGGCGTCACCATCAACCGTCCGCCGCGCGACGGCAACATGGCCTTCGTCCGCTCACCGGATCTGCACTCGATCGAGCTGTTGCAGAAGGGCGATCCGAAGCCGCCGCAGGAGCCGTGGTTGTCGATGCCCAACACCGGCCATTGGTAAGCTTCCAGTCAGGAACAACGCCACTGGCCCGACGTTCTCCTTCCAACGAAGCCGATTGGAGGAGGATGCGATGGCGAGAGGGCTGTTGCTGTGGATGATTGGCGTGCCGATCCCGGTGATCATTTTGTTGTGGCTGTTCTTCGGCCGCTGAGCGCCAGGTTCAAATTTGCAATGAAAGCTCCGCCGCGTGCGGAGCTTTTTGCATGAGAGGCGCGCAGCAATCGCATCGCGCGTTTCTGGAAATTCCGCTATCACCCGCGCAAGCGCAACGCCGCGGGAGACGCTTCATGCCTGACACCAAGCTGACGATCTGGGGCCGCGCCAATTCGGTCAACGTGCAGAAAGTGCTGTGGTGCCTGACCGAGCTGGCCCTGCCCTATGAGCGCATCGACGCCGGCATGAGTTACGGCAGGACGCGCGAGGCCGACTATCTCGCGATGAACCCGAATGCACGGATCCCGACGCTGGTCGAGGGCGACTTCGTGCTGTGGGAATCCAATTCGATCCTGCGCTATCTCTGCCTCGCGCATGGGCGCGGCACGCCGATCTACCCGGAGGCCCCGAAGCAGCGCGCCAGCGTCGACCGCTGGCTCGACTGGACGCTGTCGACCGTGCAGCCGGTCGACCGCCCGGTGTTCTGGGGCATCGTGCGCACGGCGCCTGCCGAGCGCGACATGATCCAGGTGCAGCGCGATGCCGATGCCGCCGCCGAGGTCTGGGCCATCGCCGACCGCCTGCTCTCCTCGCGCCGCTTCGTCGAGGGCGATCAGTTCACGCTGGCCGACATCGCGCTCGGCTCCTATGCGCGGCGCTGGCTCGGTGTCGAGGGCATCTCCCGGCCGGCGCAGCCGCATCTGACGCGCTGGCTCGCCGAGCTCGGCAAACGGCCCGGATTTGCGCAGTTCGTCGCACCGCCGATGTCGTGAGCGACGACATCATGTCCCTGTTTTGCCCGACGCGTCAATTTATACTTCGCCAAATCCTAAGCGTGGGAGTGCTGGGTTTGCTACTGTGCATGGGGTTGTTTTCGCGTTTTTGTTTTGGGGCCTAGCCCCAGCCGCGCTCGACCAGCAGCACGCAGACGATCAGCACCAGCGTCACCACCGCGGTCGCCAGCCGCGCCGTCCAGCTGAAGCCGCGGCCGACCCACCACAGCAGCGCGCAGTACATCAAGACGGGAACGATGAGGTCGAGGCGCAACAGATCCGCCGGCATGGCGTTCAGCGCCTCACGGTGGTGTCGCTGCTGATCGAGCCGCCGATCTTCACGCAGGTCCCGGTGCCCTCGACCATGACGAAGCCCGGGCCGTAGGAGGCGCAGGAGCCCGCGCGCGCCTTGCCGGCCGCGCCCTTCAGCGGAACGGTCGTGCCCGCCTGCGGCCGCTCGGCAGGCGGCAGACGCAGGGCCTCCGCGGCGGCGGCGGATGTGGTCAGCAGCGAGATCAGGACGAGCAGCTTCGTGCGCATGGCGGCGTTCTAGCCCGGACCGGCGCTGCGCGCCATCGGGCCGGCCGCGGGCCGCGATCAGATGAACTTGATGCCGGCCGATTTGCCGCGGCGCCAAACCACCTGGCAGCTCCGCCCGGTGCGCGCATCGCGCGCGAAGGCGAGCCGGATCACACCCGGGAGCTGGCTGGCGTCCTCGTCCAGCGTGATCTTGGCGCCGGAGTCCGAAATGTCCTGGACCAGGCAATGCCGCGCGGCGAAGCCGCCGTCGAGCGTGATCCATGCGTGCTGCGACAGCAGCTTGCGGGCTGCGCGCTTTTTCGGCGGTGGCATTGGAAAATCTCCCGCTCCAGCGCTACGCAGGGAACCCTAAGAAACCGTTGAAATCGCCTCCTGATCATCCTGGGGCCGGCGCTATCCACCGGGGCCAAAAGACCGGTCCCGAACGGCTTGCCCGAAGCCAGAAAGGCCACTATACGTTCGCCCGCTGCAAGCCGCCGGGCCCTGTTCGGCTGGCCAGTGGCCTTGCCGGGAAAAACGGCCGGGCCCTGCGTTTGCTCCCTTCGTCTATCGGTTAGGACGCCACCCTTTCACGGTGGAGAGAGCGGTTCGATTCCGCTAGGGAGCGCCAGTGCGCCCGCGATGAACGGCGTCTCAGCGAACCGCCACCCAGCCAATCCACGATTTCCGCCTCGACAGCATACCGGATCCTTATGCCGTACTTCCCGCTGCGCGGGGAGATTGGCATTTACCTGAAATTTACCCCTGCTCATGGGCGACGGTATCATTTGCTTAGAATTTGACGACTACCGTGAAATTGCGGGAATGAACCGAAACACGATTGGCGCGCATGTCCGTCACAGAGTTCCTCAGGCAACGAGCAGTGGAAGTCACCGTGGCCGGCAGCTACTCGCTGCCGCGCTGGTACGATTGTGAGGGCAAGCTGCGCACCTTTGCCTGCCGGACCAAGCGCGTCTCGCCCTTCCGCATGATCGTGGACGTGCCTGTCGTCGGCAAGGTCGGCGAGCGCGTGACCTCCTACTTCCAGGATTTCGGCGAATTCCAATGCACCATCAGCGCGACGCTGAAGTCAGGCTTCCTGATGGAGCTCGAGATGACGCGGGCGCGCCGCGCCTGGATGTCGGAAAAGCTGACCTGGCTCGAGAAGAAGCAGAAGGACGCCAGCGTCCAGGAGCTGCGGCATGACGCGCGCTTCGTTCCGCAGGTCGCGCACACCTTCCTGACCCTCGCCGACGGCAGCATCCATCCCTGCTTCATCATCGACGTCTCCACCGCCGGCGTCGCGATATCCTGCGAGTACGATCCGCCGGTCGGAACCGCGCTTGCCGTCGGCGCCTGCGTGGGGCGGGTCATCCGCAAATTCGACACCGGCTTTGCGGTCAAATTCGCCGAAAAGCAGTCGCGGGACGACCTGGTCCGCCTCGTCGTGCGCTCGCCCCTGCAGCAGTCGGCCTGAGCCGGACCGGCCGATCTTAACTCTTCTTTAACTAAACGCTGGAGGTGGCTTCCCTCGCGCGATAGGGTGTGGCCCAGCACGTCCGCAATCATTGCGGGCCCCCCGTATCGGAAGTCCTGGAATGTCCATCGCCGACGCCGAGTTCGTCCCGGCTGAGACCACGCAGAACGCGCACCGCGCGGCCAAGCCGCAGCTTCCCCCCGGCGTCGTCACCGAGGGACCGCTGGTGCAAGCCAAGCTGCGCGAGAGCTATCTGCTGCTCGGCATCCTCTATGTCGGCGCGGTCGCCGGCATCGTCTGGGCGGTCACGCAAGGTGTCGGCAAGGTCGAGCTGTTCACGTTCGCCTGGATGTTCGCGCTGACGACGTTCGGCATCGGCGCCGGCATGCACCGCCTGTTCGTCCATCGCAGCTTCCGCACCGGCCCGATCATGCGGGTGTTCTTCTGCGCCATCGCCCAGATGGCGGTTCAGGGCTCGATCGCCAAATGGGTCGCCAACCACCGCCGCCACCATCTCTATGCCGATGACGTCGGCGATCCCCACAGCCCGCAATTCGACGGCTTCGGCAATCGCTATGTCAGCGCGCTCAAGGGTTTCCTGCACGCCCAGGGCAGCTGGGTGTTCGACCAGGCAACCACCGACAACGAATACTACGCCAAGGACATCCTCGCCGATCCCATCGCGATGTTCTTCGTGCGCACGCGCTGGGTCTGGTACGGGATGTCGGCGGTCTTCATCCCGGGCGTGATCGGCTACACCTTCGGCGGCGTACACACCATGATCGGCTGCGTGCTGTTCTCCGGCCTGCTGCGCGCTTATCTCCTGATCCTCACCAGCCAGCTCACCGGCTCGGTCTGCCACGCCTACGGCTATCGCCGCTTCGAGGTCGACGATGCCTCGACCAACGAGTTCGTGACCACGATCCTCACCTTCGGCGAGGGTCTGCACAACAACCATCACCGCTTTCCGCGGGACGCCTACATCTCGCACGCCTGGTGGGAGATCGATCTCAACGGCCTGATCATCCTGGGCCTGGAAAAGATCGGCCTCGTCCACGACGTCTTCCATGCCTCGCACCGTCAGCTGGAGCGGGCAGCCGAAGCAGAGGCAGCCTCGACGGCGCGCTGAACCGGCAGGCGGCGGCCATCCCCGGCCGTCCCGCCTCCGCATCGCTGCCCTATCGCGGCCCCATTGCGGGATCAGCTTTTGAAGGTCCGTGCCTCATGCCGGACGTCATTTGCGGACTTGCGATCGGGGGACCGAATGGCAGTCAACAAAATCACCTGGGACAGGGTCGGCCGGGTCACCGAGCCCGGACGCTACATGTACACGTTCGGCTGGCTCACCATCACCGCCGGCGATCTGGAGATCTGGAAGCTCTACCCCGAGGCCGCGTTCACGCTGCTGGCGCAACCGGGCGGGCCGGATGCGTCCCCTGGCGAAGAATTCCATCTCGGCGCCTTCGACATCGCCCCCGCCGCGCCGCCGCCGTTCACCACGCACTGAAGGCGGAAAGCGTCGGCCGTCAGGGGAACGCACGGCATGGGCATTGCTTTATCATCGCCATGATCCACATCCCCGCCGTCGACCAGGCCTTCCTGCTGTTGCTCATCGTCTTTTGCCTCGGCACGTGCCTCGTACGCGCCTTCTGGGAGCTGGAGCAGATGCGGACGCGCCGGAACGCTTCGCCGCCCCGCGGGCGCATAACGAAGCGCGGCTAGCTAGCCGGCTCGGGAGCTGCCCGAAGCGGCGACATGCGCAGACACCTGCATGGCCAAGCGAAGAAAACTGTGCATTCCCTTGATCTGACTTACCAATCGCGCCCGGGCAGATGGTCGCGCGGCCATTGCCATGGATGACGAACGAGTTCTGTCATGCGATTGATTGCGCTTGTATTCTGCGCCTTTCGCGGGCGGCGGCAGATGAACGAAAGCTGTCGCGCCCGTTAAGCGAGCCGACAGCGAGCGCATGACACATGGTCGCATCGGTGAATGTAGATAAGCGGACCAAGGGAACCTATTTTCGGCGCCGATGTACCTGATCGAAGCGTTGCCCACCGTCATCGGAACTGCCGCCATCGCCCCGGCGCTGCTGATGCTGTGGCTTGTCATCGCCGCTGAAGAGCGCCCTGGCCCGCCCGCTCAGGTCTGGACCGCATTCCTGTTAGGGGCCGCCAGCATCTCGCTGCTGGGCCTCGCCCGTGCCCCCTTCGCCAAGATGGTCGCCGCTCCGGACGACCCCTGGGCGGCGCTCGCCATGCATTCGGTCTTCGGCGTCGCGCTGCCGGAGGAAGCCGTCAAGGTGATCGCCATCGTGGCGGTCGCCTCGACCAAGCGGCGGACTTTCGCCAACCCGATGGACACCGTGGTCTATGGCGCCGCGGTCGGCCTCGGCTTCGCCGCCTACGAGAACCTGGCCTATCTGGTTCAGCACGCCGAGATGTGGCGCTCGCTGGCGGCATTGCGTAGCGTGCTGACGGTGCCGTTCCACGGCGCGCTCGGCATCATCGCGGGCGCTTACCTGACCATCGCGCGCGCCGGCACCGCGCTGGGCGCCAACCGCCACCATCGCGACTGGGCCCGCCTCTCCAGCCGGCTCTTGATCTTCGCGGGGCCCCTTGCGCTGCATTCGGCGTTCGACTTCCCGCTGCTGACCCTCCAACGTATGCCGGACCTCGATCCCAGCTTGCGGATGTGGCTGGGGGCTGCGAGCCTCTTGATCGGCTTCAGCTCGATCGCCTTCGCCATCCGCCTGGTCCGGCGCGTCGCCCGCCACCACGCACCGCGGACCGATGTTGCGCGGGAGCGGCTCAGCCAGCTTCGCCGGATGTGGGCGCTGCTGCTTGCCGGCGGCGGCGTCGGCTTTCTCGGGCTCGCCTTCGTGCTGACCTCGATCCACCACTGGCTCATCAATCCCGAACGCAATCTGACGCTGGCCCTGATCCCGATCGGTTTCGTCTCGATCCTGCTCGGCCTTGCGCTTCTGATTGTCACGACGGCGATCTACATTCTCGGCCGCAACCGCATCCGCACCAGCGCGGATGGTTTTTCCTCGGCGCCCGGCGGCGGTTGAACCAGCGCATGGCAAGCGCGCCATGGGCCGACTAGATAGGATGCACTCCTCTCGTTCCGGAGCCTGCCGATGACATCGCCTGAGGATTTTACCCGACTGCAATCCGCGATGAACCAGACGGTCATGACGCATTGGAAGGCCTTCCTGTTCGAAGGCATCCTGCTCGCCGTTCTCGGCGTCGCGGCGCTGGTCCTGCCGCCGCTCGCGAGCCTTGCGATCGCGATCTTCCTCGGCTGGATGTTCCTGATCAGCGGCATCGGCGGCCTGATCGTGACTTATTGGGCGCGCAGCACCCCAGGCTTCTGGTGGTCGCTGATTTCGGCTGCGCTCGCCGTGCTCGCCGGCCTCTTGCTGCTGGCCCGGCCGATCCAGGCCGTGTTGACGCTGACCATCGTGCTTGGCGCCTACTTCCTCGCCGAGGGCGTCGCCACCATCATGTACGCGCTGGAGCATCGGCGCGAGCTGAGCAGCCGCTGGTCGTGGCTCCTGATCTCGGGCCTCCTCGACATCGCGATCTCGTTCATGGTGATCACGGGGCTGCCGAGCTCGGCAGAATGGGCCCTCGGCATTCTCGTCGGTATCAACCTGCTGTTCGGCGGCGCCAGCCTGATCGGCATGGCGATGGCGGCGCGCAACAGCAACACCTGAGGCGTCTCGTCGCCGGCCGCGCCGATTGGGGGGTGACAAGGCGCCAATGCCGCGCTATATGGCCTGCCATGATCACCGTCGCCACCAGCTATTTTTGGTACTTTAGCTACGACAGCTCGCTGGCGGCAGGAGGATCGCGCTCAATCTGAATATTGAAGCAAACGTCCGAACAAGCCGCCAGACCTGGCGGCTTTTTTATTGGCCGGCAGGTTGTCAAAACGACAGGAGCCCGCCGTGCTGAGCACGACCGACGATCTTCGCATCCGTGAACTGAAAGAATTGAGCACGCCCGACGAGGTGATGCGGGCGGTGCCGCGCACGCTCACTGCCACCCGTGTGGTGATGGCCGCGCGCAACGCCGTCCATGCCATCCTCACCGGCCAGGACGACCGCCTTCTGGTCGTGGTCGGTCCCTGTTCGGTGCATGATCCCAGGGCCGCGCTCGACTACGCCGAGCGCCTCGCACGCTTGCGCGAGGACCTCGCCGATCAGCTCGAGATCGTGATGCGGGTCTATTTCGAGAAGCCGCGCACCACGGTCGGCTGGAAAGGCCTGATCAACGATCCCGATCTCGACGGCAGCTTCGACATCAACAAGGGCCTGCGGCTGGCGCGCAACGTGCTGTCAGCGGTGAACAATCTCGGCCTGCCCGCTGGCACCGAATTCCTGGACATGACCACGCCGCAATACATCGCCGACCTCGTGTCCTGGGCCGCGATCGGCGCGCGCACGACCGAGAGCCAGATCCACCGCGAGCTGGCTTCCGGGCTGTCGTGCCCAGTCGGCTTCAAGAACGGCACCGACGGCAACGTGCGCATTGCCGCCGATGCGGTGAAATCAGCCACGCATCCGCATCATTTCATGGCCGTCACGAAGCTTGGCCGCTCGGCGATCGCCTCGACCGCCGGCAACGAGGATTGCCACATCATCCTGCGCGGCGGCAGCAAGCCGAACTATGACGCGGCAAGCGTTGCGGCGGCCTGCAACGAGCTGGCGAAATCCGGCGTCGCGCCGCTGGTGATGGTGGATGCGAGCCACGCCAATTCGAGCAAGGAGCCCGAGAACCAGCCGCTGGTGATGAGCGACATCGCCGGTCAGATCTCCGGCGGCGAAAACCGCATCATGGGCGTAATGATCGAGAGCAATCTCGTCGCCGGCCGCCAGGACGTGGTGCCGAGCAAGCCGCTCGTCTACGGCCAGAGCATCACCGACGGCTGCATCGATTGGCCAACAACAGCGACCGTGCTCGAGCAGCTCGCCGATGCGGTCGAGATCCGCCGCAACACAAGCCGCGCCGGATTGCACGAGCGTTCGGCTTAGGAAAGACGCGGCGAAGTGTCAGTCGCTTGCTCGGATCCTTACCTCTCCCCAGCGGGGAGAGGTAAGATACTTAGCAGCCGCGGCAAATGCTCTTGATCTTGCGATCGAGCTCCGCGTCTTCCTTGTTCACGGGGTTATTCGGATTGCTCAGATTCTTCTCGCTCGGCACGTCGGCCGCGCGGGGCTGGCGGTGACCGACTGGTGCCGGCAGCACCGAGCCGGAGGACGCTCCGCCGGAGGTCGATCCCTTGGAGCCGCCGGTCTGTGCGACCGCCGCGCCGCCAAGCAAGACCACGAGCGATGCAGCCACCATGATCTTCTTCATTTCCACTTCTCCATTCTCAAGCCGGCGCGCGCCCCATCACCGCTCAGGTCTCGGGCGGATAGAGATGAACGTCGCCGCAATAGTCCACGATACGATAGCTCGTTTCGGCTCCCGCTTCACCCGCATCGGGTGCGGTATTTTGCGGCGCCAAGACGTAGCTCGGCCCCACCGGCGATTTGCCGGCGCCGCCGGGAATGTCGATGACATAGTCCGGCTGGCACAGTCCTGACACCCGCCCGCGCAACTGACGCATCAGATCCTGCCCCTGCGCCAGCGTCGTGCGCAGATGCGCAGTGCCCGGCGCCAGATCGCCGTGATGCAGGTAATAGGGCTTGATCCGGCATTCGACGAAAGCTCGCATCAAATCCGACAGAGCGGCGATGGTGTCATTGACCCCGCGCAAAAGCACGGACTGGCTCACCAGCGGAATTCCGGACTCGACGAGCCGCGCGCAGGCGGCGCGCGCCGGCCCCGTCAGTTCACGCGCATGGTTGGCATGCACGGCCACCCAGGTGGTCGCGCCCTCAACCTTGAGCGCTGCGACCATCTCGTCGCTGATGCGTGCGGGATCGGCCACGGGCACGCGGGTGTGAAGGCGGATGATCTTGACGTGATCGATGGCCGCGAGGTCGGTCATGATCTCGCTCATCCGCCGCGGCGACAGCATCAGCGGATCGCCGCCGGTCAGGATCACTTCCCAGATCTCGTGATTCGAACGGATGTAATCGATCGCCGCGCGATAGGCGCTGTCCGACAGCGCGTTGTCCTTGCCGGGCCCCACCATCTCGCGGCGGAAGCAGAACCGGCAATAGACCGCGCAGACGTGAACGAGCTTGAACAAGACCCGATCGGGATAGCGGTGCACGATCCCGGGAACCGGCGAATGCGGGTGATCGCCGATCGGATCGACGTTCTCGCCCGGCTGCATCTCCAATTCGTGTGCACTCGGAACGAATTGCCGCGCGATCGGATCGTCAGGGTCGGACGTCTCGATCAGTTCGACCAGCGCCGGCGTGATCGCCACCGCATAGCGCGCGGCAACACGTTCGAGCGCCGGCAGCGCTGCTGCGGGCGCCAGACCTTCGGCGACGAGCTCGGCCGGCTCGCGCAGCGTGCGTGCAAGGTTCGTCTTCGTCATGTCTCACTTGACGTTTCATTTGAAGGCGGTGTCCACACCACCTGGTCAATTCGTGATGCGCCGCTCGCCAGCATCACCAGCCGGTCGAAGCCGAGTGCAACGCCGCTCGCCTCCGGCATTGCCGCAACTGCGGCCAGAAAGTCCTCGTCCAGCGGATAGGCTTCGCCGTAGCGGCGCTGCTTCTCCGTCATCGATTCCGTGAAGCGTTTGCGCTGCTCCTCGGCGTCGGTCAGTTCCCCAAAGCCGTTGGCGAGCTCGACGCCGCACGCATAGACCTCGAAGCGCTCGGCAACCCTGGGATCCCCAGTCTTCACCCGTGCCAGTGCCGCCTCTGGAGATGGGTATTCGAACAAGATGGTCAAACGCCCCTGCCCCAGATGCGGCTCGACATGCTCGACCAGGACCTTGCTGAAGATGTCGGACCAGGTGTCGTCGCCGGCAACCCGGACCTTGCCGCCAGCCGCTTCGGCAAGCGCGGCACGGTTACCCTCGCCGCCCGAGATTGTCGACAGCAGATCGATGCCGGCAAACCGCTCGAAGGCACCCGCGACCGTCACAAGTTCCGGCTCGGCGAAGGGGTCGGCAGTCCGGCCGCGGAAGGCGAAAGTTTCGATGCCGGTCGCCTGCGCCGCGCGGGCGATGACGACGACGCAATCGGCCATGATGGCGTCATAGGGGGCGCCTGCCCGATACCATTCCAGCATGGTGAATTCGGGCAGATGCAGGTCGCCGCGCTCGCGGTCCCGGAACACCCGGGCGAGCTCGAAGATCCGCATCTCGCCCGCCGCCAGCAGCTTCTTGCAGGCGAATTCGGGCGAGGTCCGCAAATATCGGCTGACGCGGCTGCCGTCCGGCCGCATGATCTCGGTCCGGGGGGCGTGCAGATGGGTCTCATTGCCCGGGGAGACCTGGAGGACGGAGGTTTCGACCTCGACGAAGCCCTGCTCTGCGAAAAAGCCCCGTATTGCGCCGGTAATGGCCCCCCTCGCCCTCAGGAACGGCCGCCGGTCGAGGTGGCGGTCTGGCGACCAGAACGGTGAGATGGGCTTGTCCCCAGCCATTAACCGACCACCCCAGCCCCGAGCAAAACGCTGGCATCTAACGGCAAAATCAGTATGTTGCGGCCCGAAACGGGCGCCGAGGTCCGATTTGAGACCCCAACTCCCCCATCGATTTGACCACGTCCTGGCCGGTGCCGGGCCAAGCAAGCAGGAAATATAGCTTTGAGAGTCATCGCCAGTTCTATTCGCAAAGGCAACGTCATCGAGCAAGACGGCAAGCTCTATGTCGTCGTCAGCGCCGAAAACATCCACCCCGGCAAGGGCACCCCGGTCAGCCAGATCGAAATGCGCCGAATCTCGGACGGGGTAAAGATCTCCGAACGCTACAAGACCACGGACCAGGTCGAAAAGGCCACCATCGAAGAACGCAATTACACCTTCCTGTATGAAGATGGTGACGGCTACCACTTCATGAACCCGGAGACCTACGATCAGGTCCAGGTCTCCAAGGACGTCGTCGGCGATGCCGCCGCGTATCTTCAGCCGGACATGACCGTCAAGCTGTCGACCCACGACGTCAACGTGGTGTCGCTGGCGCTTCCGCAGCGCGTGACGCTGGAAGTGGTCGAGACCGAGCCGGTGACCAAGGGCCAGACCGCCTCCTCCTCCTACAAGCCCGCGGTGCTTTCCAACGGCGTGCGCACCACCGTGCCGCCGCACATTTCGGTCGGCACCCGCATCGTGGTGATGACCGAAGACGGCTCCTACTCCGAGCGCGCCAAGGACTGACGGGGCACAGAGCGGTCGCAACAGGTGGCGCCGGGGGGCGAGACAGTGGTTGGGAACGGTTTCCGCTTCGTCTCGCAAATTCTGGCGTCGCTTTCGCTCCTCATTGCTTCTCCGCTCGCTGCGGATGAATTCCGCAGCCCCTCGCTCACGGCCCTGCGCGTCGACTGGCGCGCAGCGCTCGACCAGTTCCGCACCGAGATCAACAGCCGCCCCCGGGTCGCGGAGGATTTCATCTTCGCACCTCGCCGTTCGGTGCCGCGCTACGATCCGCGCGCGACGCCCGCACTGGTGCAGCTCAACGCGGTCTCGTCGCGCTTCTTCACCGGCATCACCCGCAGTCCCGTGCCCGTGCTGCTGCCGTTCGATGCCACCGCGTACCTCGAGGCGCAGCGCAGCGGCGCGCCGGCGACGCTCGCGCTGTCGCGTTACCAGGCGGACTTCAATCCCGTCGACATGTTCGATGCCGGCCCCGCCGGCTACAGCGCGAGCTTTTCGCTGGATCCTGGCGCCGGTGACGGCATGCCGAGCCGCGTGTTCACACGGCCGGTCGAGGTGCAGATCACGGGATCGGCGCTCGTCTACGACATCGCCGATCCCTCGGGAGGCAAGGGCGAGCCGGTTAAACCTCTCGCGACGACCTATCCGGACCTGCGCAGATTCATTCGCGAAGGCTATGTACGCTACGCATTCACCCGTTTCGGCGCCGCCTATGTCGTATCGATCCAGTGCCTCGACAGCGTCGCCAAGCCGCGGCGGCTCGCCTGCAAGGAAGCCTATCCCGTCGCCGAGCGCTTCCTGAAGGCCCTGCGTGTCGCCGGCGGCCAGCGCATGCGGCCATTGATGGACATCGCCTCCAACATCCTCGATCGTCCGGCGGCGCGTTCACCGGACTTCAGCTACCGGCCGAGCGGCGACATCATCCCCAACACCGGCTACCGCAAGCAGGGCGGCCATCCCGACATGATGGCCTATGCCCAGATTCGTTTTCCCCTCGAAAAGGCCCCCGCTTTCGTGCGCTCGCAATCCTACCGCAAGCGCGACAAGAGCGACGGTCCGACCGCCTCTCCCTGGCGCGACAATTTCTGCGAGTCGCGCAGTTTCGAGGTGTGGCAATGTGGCGGAGGCTACGGACATCAGGGCGAGGACATCCGCGCCGCCGACTGCCCCCAGCCCGGCGAAGGCCGCGAGCCCTGCGATCCCAAGCAGCGCGCCGTTGTCGCCGTGCGTGACGCAATCGTGATCCGCGGAGCTAAGGACCAAGCCGCGACCCTGCAAGTCAACAGCCGCACCGAGCACATCCGTTTCCGCTACATGCACATGAACCCGCAGGCGCTGAACGCCGACGGCGTGGTCAATGGCCGCATCGTCATCGAGGGCGAGAAGATCGGTGTGATCTCGAACTATCTCGACCATCCCGCCGGCACGTCGATGCACCTGCATTTCGACGTGCAGGTGTTCACGCGCGACGGCTGGGTCTGGGTCAGTCCCTACGTCACCCTGGTCTCCGCCTATGAACGCCTGGTCCGCGCCCGCGGACGCGAGGTCGGCCCGGAGATCGCAGTCACGGCGCAGCCGGTCGCCCATGCGCTGCCGGACGACGTGATCAAGCCGGACCTGCGCGAGGGATCGAGCGGCGAGGAGAATTGAGGACTTACTCGTTCCAATGCGGGGCGATGCAAGAAACCGTGTCGCTGATGCCGCCGGCTCGAACGAACAAGGAATAGGGTTGATGAGCCTCGGACTGATCGGTCTTCTCGACGATATCGCGGCGATCGCAAAGGTGGCAGCAGCCTCGCTCGACGATGTGGCAAGTCAGGCCGCCAAAGCAGGCACCAAGGCGGCCGGTGTGGTCATCGATGACGCGGCCGTCACGCCGAACTACGTCATCGGCGTTGCTTCGAAACGCGAACTGCCGATCGTCGGCAAGATTGCGGTCGGATCGCTGCGCAACAAATTGCTGGTCCTGCTCCCCATTGCTCTGTTGCTTGGCTATTTCCTTCCCGCCGCGGTCACGCCGCTGCTCATGCTGGGCGGAGCCTTTCTCTGCTACGAGGGTGCCGAGAAGGTGCTCGAAGCCGTGCTGCCGCATCATGCGCGCCACCACGAGGCTCAGCTCCAGCCGATTGCGTTGAATGCCCGGTCGGTCGAGGACGAGAAGGTCGCGAGCGCCATCAAGACCGATTTCATCCTGTCGGCGGAGATCATGGCGATCACGCTGGCAGCCCTCCCGGCTGGCAGCATCTGGACGCAGGCACTGGTGCTGGCGCTGGTTGGCTTCCTTATCACTGCCGGAGTCTACGGCGTTGTGGCCCTGATCGTGAAGGCGGACGATGTTGGCCTGGCCCTTGCGCGCCATGACAGCGCCTCGATCATTGGCGGCGCGATCCGCTTGCTTGGACGTGCGCTCGTCCGCGGTATGCCCACCTTCCTGACAGTGCTGAGCACCATCGGCACCGCGGCCATGATCTGGGTCGGCGGCGGCATCATCCTGCACGGCATCGAAAAATACGGTCCGCCCGTGGTCGGCCACACGGTCCATGCCGCAACCGAGGCCGCCGCACATGCCCTTCCATCCGTTGCCGGCATCATCGAATGGTCGGTCGAGGCGGCCATCTCAGGCGTGTTTGGACTGGCGATCGGCGCACTTGCGATTCCCGTCGTCGAATACGGACTTTCACCGGTATGGAAACGGTTGCGGCGATCGCCGCCGACCTGAACATGGCCGTATCCGCGGATTGCGCGTACCAGCTACTCCAAGAACGTCGTGAGCTGCGCACCCTCATCGGCCACGAACACCGCGATCAGCTCTGCCGGCTCGGTCATGCTCGCGTTGGCGGAGACCAGATGCGTCGAGCCCGGCGGCTCGAAGAACGACTGGCCGACGCCGAACGTCTCGACCGGACCGCCGCCGAGTTGAGACCGGATCTCACCCTTGGTGACGTAGGCCGTGACGGATCCCGAGTGACGATGCGGACGCGTAAATCCGCCCGGGCCATAGAACACGCGCACGACGGTGACGCGCTTTCCTGGGACGTTCGGTAGTGCGTAGGACCCGATCGGTTCGACCTTGTCGAGCGGCGACCCCTCCGCGGCCGTGGCGCAGAGCGGGGCCAGCACACCTGAGACGGTGTCCATCGTCATCGGCAGCGCTTTGCCGATCGCCAGCGCGCAGGCGAGCCCTGCGACGACAGCAAATGTCGTCGAACGTGACACCGGACGCTGCACGGCAGAATAGGCCATTGCTGTCATCGTGACCTCCTCTCACGCCGATCAGGATGCCGCAGCGGTCGCGGCCACCGGCCGCGCCGCCGGCGTCCAGCGAAACGCAGCACCAAAACGGTTCCAGACGTTGATCGAAGTGACCGCCGAGGTCAGGTACATCAACTCGGTCTCGGAAAACTCACGACCAGCCTCGGCGTAGACCTCGTCGCTGACGCCGTCGGGCAGCAAGGTCAATGCCTCCGCCCAGGCCAGCGCCGCGCGCTCGCGCGCGGAGAAGATCGGCGCCTCGCGCCAGACCGCGACCAGATGGAGCTTGTCGGCGGGAACGCCGATCCGTTCCGACAGCAGGACATGGTGCTGCACGCAGAAGGCGCAGCCGTTGATCTGCGAGGCGCGCAGCTTGACGAGCTCGATGAGCTGCTTGTCGAGGCCGGCCTTGGTTGCAAGCTGACCGAGCGCCAGAACCAAATCGTAGACGTCGGGCGCGATCTTCTTGAAATCCTCGTATTCGCTGCGGGCGTGTGACATTGCCGTTCACCTCGTCTTATTGTATGAATGCTTACATCTTATAAGAGCTCTTATATGTCAGGCAAGACCGCTGCCATCACAAGATCGAAAATCGCCCGCGAGGCCGCTGCCGGCGCGGTTCGCGTTCCCGCGCCCGGAGAAGGCAAGCGCGGCGAGCAAGGCTATCTCGGCTATCTCTTGCGGCAGGCCCATGCTGCGGTCCGCCTGACGATGGAGCGTACCCTCGCCGATCTCGGCGTGACATCGCCGCAATTCGCGGTGCTGACCATGCTCAACGCCTATCCGGGACTATCAGGCGCCGACGTCGCCCGCCTCACCTTCCTGACGCCCCAGACCGTCGGCGTCATCATTCGCAACCTCGAACGTGACGGCGCGATTGTGATGACGCCGCACCCCGTCCACGGCCGCATCCAGCAATGGACGCTGACGCCACGCGGTGCGACGCTACTGAAGGCCTGCAGGGAGCGTGTGATCGCGCTGGAGAAGCGTCTCGCCCGAGGTTTGGATACCAAGGCGGAGGCGAGCATTCGCCGTTGGCTCGCCGGCATCGCGGCTGATTTGCAGGAGGATTAGGCGGGCTTTGCGCGCTCTCCGTTCAACGGAGGGCTACCCGCCCTTCAGCACATCCTTGACCTCGCCGTCGGGCCAGGACTCGCCCGCAGCAATCACGCGCACGCGGGTTCGATCCGTGCCATTCACCAGCACATGCGAACTCATCCGGTCGCCGCTCGGCTCCAGGTGCAGATCGGTTTCGGGCTTCCAGCTCAATGTGGTCGCGAGATCGCCGGGAAATATCTGCCATTGCGATCCGTCGTCGAGCTCGACGACATGGCTTTCCGCATGTGCGTGTATCTTCATTCCACCCCGAATCTCGATGAACAGAACGAGCCCCGGCGCTCCGGCCGGGGCCCTGCTCCATCAGTCGTTGTCGTGATGAATCACGGTCTTTTCGCGATTGCCGAATTCATCTTCCTTCTTGATCACCGTGGTGCGGTCGGCAGGCTCGCGCTCCTTGATGACGGTGGTGCGGTCGCGATCGCGGTCCCGCTCGCGATATTCATGGGATTGGCCAACCGTCACGCCCGCGTCGGCCGGACCGACGTGAATGCCGACTTCGTCCGCGAACGCAGGCGCTGCGATGGCGGTGGCCATGGCAGCGGCAAACAGAGATTTCCTCATCCTGTCCTCCTCGTATGGTGCGGGAGGAATGCAGGAGTGCGACAGTTGTTCCGACGAAATGACCGATCCCGGCCGCGTGGAATCCATCGCATCGCTGTTCCAGGAACCGACTCACACACGCCACGTTTCCGGCTAGAATGCGCCCATGAAGCACGCTGATTCCTCGTCCCGTCCAACGCGCCGCGCCCTGCTCCAGTCGACACTCGGTGCAGCGGCTGTGCTCGCACTTCCGGCACGCGCCCTCGCCGCACCTCCCGGCTTTGACGAATGGCGCGAAGCCTTTCGCCCACGTGCGATGGCGAAAGGCATTTCTGCCGCAACCTGGCAGCGCGCAATGGCACGGGTCGAGCCCGACATGAGCGTGTTCAAGCAGATGCG
The DNA here is from genome assembly GCF_023074075.1 of Bradyrhizobium sp. 138. GTDB lineage: Bacteria > Pseudomonadota > Alphaproteobacteria > Rhizobiales > Xanthobacteraceae > Bradyrhizobium. Next base: position 209,953 of record NZ_JADPKT010000022.1, read on the forward strand.
CAGTCAGCCCGAATTCCACGAGCAGATCTGGCAATACATCAACCGCCGCGTTTCCGACTGGCGCATCATCAACGGCAAGATCGCCCTGAAGAACAACGAGGCGCTACTTGCGCGCATCGAGCGCGATTTCGGCGTCGAGCGTGGCACGCTGCTGGCGCTGTGGGGCGTCGAGTCCGCCTATGGCGATCCCCTGGTGCAGCAGAACCACATGACACCGGTGTTTCCCTCGCTGGCCGCGCTCGCCTGGAACGAGCCGCGCCGCAAGGCCTATTGGGAGACCGAGCTGATCAACGCGCTACGCATCGTCGACAAGGGCTGGAGCACGCCGGAGCAGATGCAGGGTTCCTGGGCCGGCGCGATGGGGCATTCGCAATGGATGCCGGAAGTCTGGCTCAATGTCGGCATCGACTATGACGGCGACGGCAAGGTCTCGCCGTTCGGCAAGCCCGACGACGCGCTGGGCTCGACCGCCAAATATCTCGTCAACCGCGGCAAATGGCATCGCGGCGAGCATTGGGGCTATGAGGTCCGCGCGGCCGGCAATATGAGCGGCAGCCGCACCTATGCGGCATGGCAAGCGGCCGGCGTCAGCCGTGCCGACGGCCAGCCGTTCCCGCAACCGAATGCATCCGCGCAGATGTGGACGCCGGTCGCGGGCGGACCGACCTTCTTGTTGGGACCGAACTTTTACTCGGTGAAGAGCTACAATCCCTCGATGAACTATGCGCTGGCGATCTGCCATCTCGGCGACCGCTGCCTGGGCGCGCCGCCCTTCATCCAGCCCTTCCCCGGCTCAGAGCGCGCGCTGACGCTGGCCGAAGTGCAGGAGATGCAGACGCGCCTGACCAAGGCTGGCTTCGACACTGGCGGCACCGACGGCCGCGTCGGCAACGACACCATGAAGGCGGTCAAGGATTTTCAGCAGCGCGCCGGGATCACGCCGGCGGACGGCTATGGCGGGTTGAAGGTGCTGGCCAAGTTGCGGCAGGGGTCGTAGGCGACCTCAGTGCCGATACTGCGGCTCCTCGGCATCGAGCTGTCGCCGGATCGCGGCGAGATGCAGCCGCGCGGATTCGCTGTCGCCCTCGCGCATCTGCCTGTAGGTTTCGGCTGCAATCGCGGGATCAACCGGCAACACTTTTCGTCCGGTCGACATCGCCAGCACCTGCACCTCGGCGGCGCGTTCGAGGTAATAGAGATCGTCCCAGGCCTCCGCGATCGTCGGTGCCAGCACCATTACGCCGTGATGCTTCATGAAGACGATGTCGGCATCCCCCACAGCCGAAGCAATGCGCGCGCCTTCCTGATTGTCGAGCGCAAGGCCGTTATAGTCGCGGTCGACGGCGGTGCGACCATAGAACTTCAGCGCGGTCTGGCCGGCCCAGATCAAGGGATCGCCCTCGGTCATCGACAGGGCCGTGGCATAGGGCATGTGGGTGTGGAAGGCGACCTTGGCGCGCGGCAGGCGCTTGTGCATCTCGGCGTGGATGTAAAAGGCGGTCGCCTCGGGCACGCCCTCGCCGTCGAGCACATTGCCGTGGAAGTCGCAGATCAGCAGCTTGGATGCGGTCAGCTCGCGAAAGGCGAAACCGTAGGGATTGACGAGAAACAGGTCGTCATGGCCAGGCACGACGGCCGAGAAATGGTTGCAGATGCCTTCTTCGAAGCCGTTGCGCGCCGCCATGCGGAAGCAGGCGGCAAGGTCCTCGCGGGCAGTGCGGATCGCATCGGTCGCGAGGTCCGGGCGGTTCGAGCGGAGCGGCGCTGATGCGGGTGAGGAAGCGTGAAGGCTGTGCGCCATGGCGAAGGACACCTCTGTCGGTCGAGAGCTGCCCGCGTTGTACAGGGGTTGCGCCTGCGCGTCAGCCCCTGCGCCTGCCGCTCTGCCCTGCGCGGCTCAGGCCCGCCGCGGCACGCCGCCCGCGTTCATGCCGCCGTCGATCACGAGCTCGCTGCCGGTGACGTAGCGCGAGGCATCGGAGGCCAGATACAGCACGCCAGAGGCGATCTCCGCGGCCTGCCCGGCGCGGCCGAGCGGCGTGACGACTTTTGCCCGCTCCTCCGGATCGATCGGCGCGTTTTGGCCGGCGCCAGTCGCGCCCGTCGGGATCTTGCCCCAGATCGGCGTGTCGATGATCCCAGGATGAACCGAGTTGACGCGGATACCGTCGCCGGCCGCCGCGCATTCCATCGCGATCGACTTGGCGAACAGCCGCACGCCGCCTTTGGTCGCCGAATAAGCCGACAACCCGGGCGAGCCGCGCAGGCCCGCCAGCGACGACATCATGACGATCGAGCCGCCGTCATGCTTGCGCATCAGGGGCAGGCAATGCTTGACCGAGAGAAAGACGCCGTCGAGGTTGATCGCGTTCTGCTTGCGCCAGTCAGAGAGCGTCATGTCGACGATCGAAGGCACGGCAATGCCGACACCGGCGTTGGCGACCATGATATCGAGCCGGCCGAAGCGCTTGGCGACCTCATTGACGACCTCGATCCAGCGCTCCTCGCTGGTGACGTCCTGCTCCAGGAAGATCGCATTGCCACCGGCTTTTGTCACGCGCTTGGCAAGCTCAGGCCCGCGCAGCTCGTCGATGTCGGTGATGACGACGGTGGCGCCCTCGCGCGCGAACAGCTCGACGATGGCTTCACCGATACCCGAGGCGCCGCCCGTCACCAGCGCGATCTTGCCCTCAACCTGCCCTGCCATGTTCACTCCCTTTTTTGTTGTTTGAGCGCGTTATTTTTTTGCGCATGATCCTATCGGAAAACCGCTTCGCACTTTTCCGGATCGAGCGCTATCTAATCACGGCTGGCCCCTGGTCCGGTAGCGCGACGTCGATGACGCGGAATTGCACGCGTTCGGTGCCCTGGTAGCGATCGACCGAGAGCGAGCCCGCGACATGCAGTTGCTGGCCGCGATTGGCGAGGAGCACGTTGCCGAGCTTCTGGCCAACCGAGCGGAACGCGATGCCGTTGACGATCGAGCCGTCGCCGGACTTGAAACGCAGGCGCAGATGCGCCTGCCCGACCTCGTCGGCAAAGACGAGCTGATGCGCCGGCAGCGCCAGCACTGCTTCCGGATTGCCGCTGCCGAAGGGACCGGCACGGTTCAGCGTCGCCGCAAGCTCGGTCGTCACCGCCCGCGCAGAGACCGCACCGTCGATATAGAGCTCGTTGACGTGGCGCGCCTCGGCGACATCCTGCGCCAGCGCGTTCTCGAGATAAGCGCGGAATTCGGCGAGCTTCTCTTTGCGCAACGTCACGCCGGCGGCCATCGCGTGCCCGCCGCCCTTGAGCAAGATGCCATCAGTGACCGCCTGCCGCACCGCCTTGCCGAGATCGACCCCGGCAATCGAGCGGCCCGAGCCGGTGCCGATGCCGCCGGGCTCCAGGGCTATGGCGAAAGCCGGCCGCGAGAACTTCTCTTTCAGGCGGGAGGCGACGAGGCCGACGACGCCGGGGTGCCAGCCTTCGGACGCCGTCACGATGACACCAAGCTTGTCCTCGAGCCCGATCGAAGCCAGCGCCTCGGCTTCGGCTTGCGCTTCTGCAGCCTGCTCGATGACGCGGCGCTCGTTGTTGAGGCGGTCGAGCTCGGCGGCGATCCGCGCGGCCTCGACGCCGTCACCTTCCAGCAGCAGCCGCACGCCGAGATCGGCGCGGCCGATGCGGCCGCCGGCATTGATGCGGGGGCCCAGCATGAAGCCGAGATGCCACGCTTCCGGCGGGCCGTTGAGCCGCGCCACATCCATCAGCGCGGTGTGACCGACATGATCGCGTCGCCGCATCGCGATCAGACCCTTGGCGACGAAGGCGCGGTTGAGGCCGATCAGCGGCGCCACATCGGCGACCGTGCCGAGCGCGACGTGATGCAGCATCCCGAGCAGATCTGGCTCGGGCATCTCCGCGCTCCAGAAGCCGCGCTGGCGCAGCTCGCGATTGACGGCGACCAGGGTGACCAGCACGAGGCCGACGGCGGCGAGATGGCCAAGGCCCGAGAGATCGTCGAGCCGGTTCGGATTAACCAGCGCGTCGACCTCCGGCAGCTCCGTGCCGGCCTGATGATGATCGATCACGACCACGGACATGCCGAGCCGTTTCGCTTCCGCGAGTGGCTCGATGCTGGTGGTGCCGCAATCGACCGTGACGAGCAGCGTGGCGCCCTTGGCCGCGAGCCCGCGAACCGCTTCGGAGTTCGGTCCATAGCCCTCGAAGATGCGATCGGGAATGTGGATCAGCGGATCGAGCCCGCAATGGCGCAGGTGCCAGGCGAGCAGCGCCGCCGATGTCGCGCCGTCGACATCGTAGTCGCCGAAGATCGCGACCTGCTCGCCCCTCGCTGCGGCATCCGCGATCCGCTTGGCGGCCGCTTCCATCTCCGTCACCGTGAACGGGTCCGGCAGAAGCTTGCGGATGGTCGGGTCGAGGAAGTCATCAACCGCGTCGATATCGACGCCGCGCCCCGCCAGCACGCGCGCCAGCAGCTCCGGGAGCTGGTGCCGCTGCACGATGGCAAGCGCCTTGGCCGCCCCGCGCGCGTTGAGCCTGTCGCGCCAGAGCTTGTCGGTGAGCGAGCGCGTCACCCCCAGGAACGCCTGGGGCGCTTCGACGGGCAAGGCGGTGGCAGGCGGCGTCATGATTCGAAAGCGATCTTTGGGAACTCGGGACCCCGGACGAGCACGCAGGGCGTCCGGTCACTGGAGGATTGGCCGGGAATCCGCCGAACTTTGCAACGGCAGCGGACCACAAAGCGGTGGATTGCCGTTTTGCTGCGCCGAGTGACTATCATTTGGGCATCTCGCGGAATAGCAAATTAAGCAGGCGTTAGGCGGAATCTTCGAAAAAGACTGGTATTCGATCTGTAATTTGAAGTTCCGGGTTGGTTGCAGATCAAACCTCATTGCCAAGGGAAGTCCCCCGATGTCTGCTGCGCTGGGTCTCAAAGCCAAGCCGATCGCCACCGAACCCGCTGACGATGATTCCGACATCTCCGCGCTGATCAACCGCCTGACCGCGGAGGTCAACCAGATCGCCGTCGACAAGACCAAGTCGATCCAGCAGATCACCAACCAGATGAAGATGCTGGCGCTGAACGCGCTGATCGAGAGCTCACGCGCCGGCGCGCAAGGCGCGGGCTTCGCGGTGGTGGCGCAGGAGGTGCGCGGCGTCGGCCAGCAGGTCGAGACCATTGCACGCGAGCTCGAGACACAATTGACGAAGCGCACCGGCGATCTCGTCTCCTCGATCGAGCGCATGAGCCAGCGTTCGCGCGGCGAGCGCATGATGGACTTGTCGCTGAACGCAATCGAGCTGATCGACCGCAACCTCTATGAACGCACCTGCGACGTGCGCTGGTGGGCGACCGATTCCGCCGTGGTCGATTGCGCGGCCTCCCCCAGCGCTGCGGCAGTCTCACATGCCTCGCAGCGCCTCGGCGTGATCCTCGGGGCCTACACGGTCTATCTCGACCTCTGGCTCTGCGACCTCGACGGCAACGTCATCGCCAACGGCCGTGCCGACCGCTTTCGCGTCGTCGGCCAGAACGTCGCCCACACCAAATGGTTTCGCGAGGCGCGATCCTTGCGCTCCGGTGACGATTATGTCGCCGGCGACGTCGAGAACCAGCCGCTGCTGGGCAACGCACAGGTTGCGACCTATTGCGCCAGCGTCCGCGCCGGCGGTCAGGCGAGCGGCGCCCCGATCGGCGTGCTCGCCATCCATTTCGACTGGGAGCCGCAGGCCCGCGCCATCGTCCAGGGCGTGCGCATCGGCGACAGCGACAAGGCCCGCGTGCTGCTGGTCGATTCGAATTTGCGCGTCATCGCGGCGTCCGACGGCCAGGGCATCCTCAGCGAGCGCATCTCGATCTCGCTGAACGGCCAGCGCTCCGGCTTCTATCACGACCGCAACGGCTCGCTCGTCGCCTTCCATGCGACGCCGGGCTACGAGACCTATCGGGGCCTCGGCTGGTACGGCGTGATCATCAGCGGGGCGTGAGGCGCCCCGCAAGATCGGACGGGTACCCCGTCCTGATCAAAACTCGCAAAACAACCCCATGCACAGTAGCCAGAGGGTTGGTTTCATTGAATTTTCTTCGAAGGCGTGACATCGCCCCGGGCTTCTGAAGCATTTTCCGGCAAGCCGCGCGCGTTACAGGCAAGAGCCTCACGCCATTGGTCGAGTAGAGTCGCTTCGCATCATGTCATTGACGTGAGAGCGCGAGCTCGTATTGGTTTTGGAACATCTCGCGTGTGGTAAAATACCGAGGAGGCATGCCATGAAGATCGTCGTGATCGGCGGGACCGGATTGATCGGATCAAAACTCGTGGCGAGGCTCAAGCAGCAAGGCCACGACGCCGTGGCAGCCTCACCGAAATCGGGCGTGAATGCCGTGACCGGGGAAGGCCTCGCTGCGGCATTGGCGGGCGCGGATGTCGTCGTCGACGTTGCTAACGCGCCGTCCTGGGAGCCCGATGCCGTGCTCGAATTCTTCGAGCGTTCGAGCAGGAATCTCGTCGCGACAGAGGCTACGGCGGCCGTGAAGCATCACGTCGCCCTGTCGATTGTCGGGACCGAACGGTCGCCCGACAACGCCTATTTCCGTGCCAAGCTCGCCCAGGAGACCATCATCAAGTCCTCTTCGGTCCCCTACTCGATCGTGCGCGCCACCCAGTTCTTTGAATTCCTCGGCGCCATTGCTGAAACGGGCGCGATTGACGGCAAGATCGTGGTTCCCTCGGCATTGTTTCAACCGATCGCTGCTGATGACGTCGCCGCTCGCCTCGCCGAGGTCGCAGCGGGCAAGCCGCTCAACGGCACGATCGACATCGCTGGTCCCGAGAAGGCTCCCTTCAATGAATTCATCGCACGCCGCCTGGAGGCATCCGGCGACACCCGTCCGGTGGTCGGAGACGCGAAGGCGCCGTATTACGGCGGCCCCATTGACGACACTTCGCTGAACCCGCTCGGCCCGGCCCGGCTCGGGACAACGCCGCTCGCAACATGGCTCGCGAGCCTCTAGAGCCATCGGGCGAAAGTCACCGTCGGTTCACCCAGGGCGCTTTGTGGCCACGGCCATCTCCGCGGCCAGCAGCAGCGCCGCGCGGCTGGCGCCAATCGAAGCGACGCCCTGCCCTGCGATGTCGTAGGCGGTGCCGTGCGCCGGCGTGCAGATCGGGAATGGAAAGCCGCCGAGCAAGGTCACGCCGCGATCGAAGCCCATCAGCTTCATCGCGATCTGGCCCTGGTCGTGATACATCGTCAGCACCGCATCGAAGGCGCCGCCCTTGGCGCGCAGAAATACGGTATCGGCCGGGAACGGTCCCTCCGCGGCAATGCCCTCGCGCTGGGCGGCTGCGACCACGGGCGCGATGACATCGATCTCCTCGCGGCCGAAATTGCCGCCGTCGCCGGCATGCGGATTGAGGCCGGCCACCGCAATGCGCGGCCGTGCAAAACCGGCCTTGCGCATGCAGGTATCGGTCAGCGTGAGCGCGCGATGGATGCGTTCGCTGGACAACCGCCCTGCGACGTCCTTGAGCGGGATGTGGGATGTCACCCGTGCATTCCAGAGCCGGTCGAGCACGTTGAATTCGCTCGCCGCGGTCTTGAGACCGACCACTTCGGCGGAGAACGCGATTTCGTCATCGTATTCAGCGCGGGCAAGCCGCATCGCCTGCTTGTTGAACGGCGTGAAGCAGACGGCATCGGCCCGTCCGTCGCGGCCAAGTTCGAGCGCGTGTTTGTAATTCGCCAGGGCGAAGCTTCCGCCGGCAAGGGTCGCAGTCTTCGGTTCGACCTCTTTGGGATCGAGATGGCCGAGGTCGACAAACAGTGCCTCGCCCTCTGCCGCGCGCAGGTCGGTCCCCGGCTCCACTGTCGTCAGCTCCGGCTTGACGCCCGCAATGCGCGCGCCTTCGTCGAAGATGCGGCGGTCGCCGATGACGACGAGCCGACTTTGGGCGCGGATGTCGTCCTGCACCACGAGCTTTGCCGTCAGCTCCGGGCTGATGCCGGCGGGATCTCCCATTGCCAATGCAATCAGCGGCTTTGCGGTCATATGATCACCTTCTCCTGGGCGGTCGGTTCGGTCGCGGGTGATGCGGGCTTGCGCCAGAGCTTTGCGAGCTGCAATACGAGCGGAAGCAGCAAGAGCGCGATGCCGGCCACGATCAGGCAAGTCACCAGCTTGTTGGCAAAGAAGATCCCGAGCGATCCCTTGGACATCAGCATCGACTGCCGGAATGCGTCCTCGGCCTTGTCGCCGATCACGATCGCGAGCACGAGCGGCGCCAGTGGATAGAACAGCTTCTTGAAGAGATAGCCGATGACGCCGAAGCCCAGCATCATCACGACGTCGAGATAGGAGTTCGACACCGAATAGGCACCGACGACGCAAATGATCACGATCAGCGGCGCGATCACGACGAAGGGAATCCGCATCAAGGCGGCGAACACCGGAACGGTCAGCAGCACCAGCGCGACGGCAACGATGTTGCCGACATACATCGAGGCGATCAGGCCCCAGACGAAATCCTTTTGATCGACGAACAGCATCGGTCCGGGATTGAGGCCCCAGATCATCAGTCCGCCCATCATGACGGCCGCGGTGGCCGAGCCGGGAATGCCGAGCGAGAGCATCGGCAGCAGCGCGCTGGTGCCGGCGGCATGGTCGGCGGTCTCCGGCGAGATGATGCCTTCGACCTCCCCTGTGCCGAAATAGCGGCCGCGACGCGAGAAGCGGCGGGCGATGCCGTAGCTCATGAAGGAGGCCGCGGTCGGGCCGCCCGGCGTGATCCCCATCCAGCATCCGATCGCAGCGCTGCGCAACAGAGCGACGCCGTGCTGGGGCAGCCGGCCGATCGCGCGAAATACTTCGCGCCAGTCGATCTTTGAGGAGACCGCGCGGGCGTGAAACTCCTCCTCGACGGCGACTAGAAGCTCGCCGATGCCGAACAGACCCATCACGGCGACGACGAAGCTCACGCCTTTGACGAGCTCATCCACCCCCATGGTGAGGCGGACGCTGCCGGACACCGTATCGATGCCGATCGCGGCGATGGCAAAGCCGATTGCCAACGCCACGACGGTCTTGATCGGCGCCGCGCCGCCCATGCCGACGAAGCTGGCAAAGGCGAGGAAATAGACCGCAAAATACTCGGCCGGCCCGAAGGCGAGCGCGACCTGCGCCACCCAGGATGCGAGGAAGGTGATCAGGATGACACCAATCAGCGCGCCGATCGCCGCCGAGCCGAAGGCGGTGGCGAGCGCCGTGGTCGGCCGGCCGTCGCGCGCCATTGGGTAGCCGTCGAAGGTGGTCGCGACCGAGGACGGCTCGCCCGGGATGTTGAATAGGATGGAGGTGACGGAGCCGCCGAACAGCGCGCCCCAATACATGCTGGAGAGCAGGATGATCGCCGACACCGGCTGCATGCCGAAGGTCAGCGGCAGCAGCAGCGAGACGCCGTTCGGCGCGCCCAGCCCCGGCAGCACGCCGACGAGAATGCCGAGCAGCACACCGACCGCCATGAGGACGAGGTGCGGCACGGTGACCGCGATGGTGAAGCCGTGCAGGAGTTCGGCGAGATTATCCATCGGCCGCTCCGTCAGAAACCGAGCGCCGCGGCGAGCGCGCCGTGCGGCAGGCTGACCTGGAACATGCGCTCGAACACGACATAGAGCGCGAGCGCCGTCGCTGCCGCCATGGCGAGCGCGCGCGGCACGGATTGGTGCCGAGGGATTGCCAGCACCGCGAAGACGTACAGCGAGGATGCGACGTACATCCCGGCGAGCGGGATCGCGGCGACGAAGATCGCGGCCGGCACGAACAGGCCGGCGAGACGGCGCAGCTCGATCGGCGTGATCGCGACGGGGACATTTGCGAGCGTCGCGGCCGGCAGCACGCCCCGCGCGAGATTATAGAGGCTTCCAAGCACGATGATGATGCCGGTCAGGAATGGAAACGTACCGGCTTCGACGCCCGCGCTCGACCAGCCGATGCCGTTGTCGAGGCTGGAGATGACGACGGTCACACCAAAACTGCCGGTGAGGAAGGCGGTGGCAAGTTCAAGCGCGCGGCGGGAGATCATGAGCGTGATATCCATGAAGGCTAAGCTATCCAATGTGACCACGGGCAGTTGGCCGAACGAGCTCGGCCTGCATGGTTCGAGACGCCCGCTTTGACGGGCTCCTCACCATGAGGGTCTGGTATCGCGCCGCGAAGCGCGACCTCATCCTGAGGGCCCGCCCGCAGGCGGGCATCTCGAAGGATGGCCGCAGGCGACCTGTCCGTCCTCACTTGACGAGCCAGCCCTGCTCGCCCGCGACCTGCTTGACGTGCTCGAGGTCCTCCTTGATGAATTTTTCAAGCTCGGCGCCGGTCAGGAACGTGTCGACCTGCGAGGTCTTCTCGATATAGTCCTTCCACTCCGGCGTCGCCTGCACCTTCTTCATGAGGTCGACATAGAACGCGGCCTGGTCCGGCGTGACCTTGCCGGGCAACCATACCGTACGCGGCTGCTCATATTGCTTGATGTCGAGCCCTTGCTCGACGCAGGTCGGGACGTCGCTCCAGCCTTCGGTTGCGGTGACCTTGGGGCCCTGCGGCAACCGCTTCGGACTGAAAACACAGAGCGGACGCTGCGTTCCGCCGCGCCATTGCCCGAGGCTCTCGCTGGGATTGTTGACGTGGGACTCGAGGTGTCCGCCGGCGAGCTGGACGGCGGTCTCGGCGCCGCTCTTGAAGGGGATGTAGGTCAGCTTGACCTTGCCGGCCTTTTCGATCATGCGCGTCAGCACCTCGTCGGTGTCCTTTGACTGCGCGCCGCCCATCTTGAATTCGCCCGATGAGGCAGCCTTCAGATAGTCGCCCGCCGTCTTGTAGGGTGCATCCTGCTTGACCCAGAGCAGAAACTCGTCCTGCGCCATCGCGGCGATCGGGGTGAGGTCGGTGTAGTTGAAGGCGACCTTGGAGACGAGCGGCTGCTGCCAGGCATTCGAGGTGCCGAAGATCACCTTGTGGGGATCGCCGGCGGAGGCCTTGCCGTAGACGTAGCCCTCAGCGCCGCTGCCACCGCCCTTGTTGACGACGACGATCGGCTGCTCCGTCAGCTTGTGTTTGGTGATGATGTTCTGCACCGCGCGGGCGAGGTTGTCGGTGCCGCCGCCGGGCCCGGCGGTGGCCACGAACTCGATCGGCTTTTGCGGTTGCCAGGCACTGAGCGCCGGCATCGTGCCGGCGAGCACTGTCGCGGCTGCGGAGAGCAAGAATATTGACGTCCGACCCATGATTTCCTCCAGCTGATCTTGTCTTTTATGTTTTTGTCTTTGTTCTTGTCGTCTCGAGGTTCGCTCAGGCGACGCGTTCCTCGCGTTGTCCTGAGGCCAGCACGATTGCGCCTTCTTTTTCGAGCGCTTCGATCTGGTTCTGGTCGAACCCGTGCTCGGCCAGAACCTCGCTTGTATGCTCACCATAGACCGGCGCCCCTGATCGCACTTTGCCTGGGGTCTCCGAAAACTTGACGGGAAGACCGATCGTCTTGACCGGACCGAGCGTGGAGTGCTCGACCTCGACCACCATCTCGCGCGCCAGCGTCTGCGGATCACTGAGCGCCTCCAGCATGTCGTGCACGGGTCCGCACGGTACGCCCTTCTCGTCCAGCGCCGCGAGCCAGTGCGCCCGCGATTTGGTGCGGAAACGCTCGCTCAGCACGGCTTCGAGCTCTTTCAGATTGGCCATGCGATCGGCGCCATTGACGAAGCGCGGATCGGCGGCGAGCTCGCTGGCGCCGAGCGCCTCCAGCATCAACAGCCAATGCTTCTTGTTGGCGCCGCCGACCACGAGCCAGCCGTCCGAGGCCTCAAAGGCTTGATACGGCGCGTTGAGCGGATGGGCCGAGCCCATCGCACGCGGCGCAGTGCCCGCGGCCAGCGCGATGGTCGACTGCCAATAGGTCTGCACCAGCGCCGCTTCGTAAAGCGAAGTCTCGACCCACTGCCCTTCGCCAGTCTTGAGACGATGCGTATAGGCGGCAAGAATGCCCATGCTCGCGAGCAGGCCGGCGGTGATGTCGGACAGCGGCGGCCCGCATTTCACGGGCGGACCGTCGGGACGCTCGCCGGTAAAGCTCATGATGCCGCTCATGGCCTGCGCGACGAGGTCAAAACCGCGACGATGCTTGTAGGGACCGGTCCGGCCGAAGCCCGACAGCGAGCAGTAGATCAACGCCGGGAATTCGGCGTGCAGCGCCTCATAGCCGAAGCCGAGGCGCTCCATCGCACCGGGCGCAAAATTCTCAACGAGCACGTCGGCGTCCGCAATCAGCCGCCGCAGCACCTGCTTGCCGCCGTCGGTCTTCAGGTCCAGCACGATGCCGCGCTTGTTGCGGTTCATCATCAGGAAGGACGCCGCCTCCTCGCCGATCTTCGGCGGCACCGAATGACGGGTATCGTCGCCGTTCGGCCACTTCTCGATCTTGATCACGTCGGCGCCCATGTCGGCGAGCATCAGGGTGCAGGTCGGCCCGGCCATGACATGGGTGAGATCGATGACCTTGAGGCCGGCGAGCGGTCCCGAACGGCAGGAGGTGGATTGCGATCGATCGCTTTGCATCGGCTCGTCCTATTGGCCGCGCCATTGCGGCGCGCGCTTGTTGAGGAAAGCATCGAGCCCTTCGCGAAAATCCTGGCTCGTGTAGCACATCAGGATGAGGTCCTCGCCCTCGTCCCGCGTCAGCCGCCTTTGCAGACGGGCCACTGCCTGCTTGGTCGCGTTCAGCGTTAGCGGCGCGTGGCTGGCGACGAGGCGGGCCACCTCGTCGGCGCGCCGGTCGAGGGCCTGGAGATCGTCCACGACCTCGCCGAGCAGCCCCACGCTTGCAGCCTCCGCGGCGTCGACGAGGCGCGCGGTGAAGATGAGATCCTTGACGCGCGCGGCCCCGATGAGGGCGGTGAGTCGGCTGACATTGGACATCGACAGGCAATTGCCGAGCGTGCGAGCAATCGGAAATCCAATTTTGGCGCTCTTGGTGCCGATGCGCAGGTCGCTGGCAGCGGCAATGCCCGCCCCGCCTCCGGTGCAGAATCCGTTGATCGCCGCGATAGTCGGCACGCGGCATTGTTCGAGCGTGCTCAGCACCCGATCAATCCGGTTCTCGTAGTCGATCGCGTCCTGCGGCGTCCTGAATTCGCGGAACTGGTTGATGTCGGTGCCCGAGGCGAACGCCTTGTCGCCGGCCCCGCGCAGCACCAGCACCTTGATGGCGTGGTCGCGGTTGGCTTCCTCGCAGATCGCCGCGAGCCGCTCGTACATCGCGAAGGTGAACGCGTTACGGGCCCGCGGGCGGTTGAAGGTGATCCGCCCGATGCCGTCCTTGCATTCAAAAACCAAGTCTTCCGCGTCCACCCGCTGGTCCATTTCCCATGTCCCTTCTGTTTTGTACATTTTTGAATGCAAAATTAGATATTTTCAAGCTGGAACTTAAAAATATCTACCTGTATCTTCATTTTTGAATGCAAATCGAGTTCAAGACCATGCTTCACGAGGAAGTCGTCGGCCGCATCCGCACCATCCTGCTCGACGGTGAAATCCCGCCGGGCGCCCGAATTCCCGAGCGTGAGCTGTGCGAGCGGCTCGAGATTTCGCGCACGCCGCTGCGCGAAGCGCTGAAGGTGCTGGCCGCGGAAGGTCTCGTTCAGCTGCTGCCGCATCGCGGCTCGCGCGCGGCGAAACTGACCGACAAGGACATGCGCGACCTGTTCGAGGTCTGCCAGGGCCTGGAGGCGCTCGCCGGCGAGCTCGCCTGCGAGCGCATCACGGATGCCGAGATCGACGCGATCGCCGCCGCACATGCGGACATGGTGCAGCATTATTGCGAGGGCGACCTGATCCAGTACTACCGCGGCAACCGCGCCATTCACGAAGCCATCGTCAACGCAGCCGGAAACCCCGTGCTCGCGGGGTTGTACACCTCCGTGACCGCGCGCATCCGGCGCGCGCGCTACGTCACGCCGATGACGCCGCAGCGCTGGGCACTCGCCGTGAAGGAGCATGAGGCAATCCTGAACGCGCTCCAGAGGCGCGACGGCGCCGGCCTCTCCCACATCCTGCGCGCGCATCTTCGCCACAAGCGCGAAGAGGTGCTGCAGGCGGGCTTTGCCGAGACGGAAGGAAGCGACCTCACGCTGAGAATTGCATAAGGCGCTATTCGTATCGTCCGGGTTTGGCGGAGAGCGTGTCCACACGCAGCCTTCCCGCTCCGGGAGTTCGTTCTCGCTCTGCGTGAATCTGCGCACTAATTCCACTTGCTAGCTTGTCACGGCCGGCGCAGCATACTTTTCTGCCGACCTGCGGTCGCGTGGTCGATCAGGCCGGTCCCAACGCGCGAACAATCGCGCAAAACAAAAGACAAAAGCGGAGGAAACGCATGACAATCGATGTCTCACGCCGATCCCTACTCGCACTTGGAGCCAGCCTTGGAGCCAGCCTTGGGGCAGGCCTTGGTGCCAGCGCGATGCTCGGCAGCAGCGCGATGGCACGGGCTCCCAAGCTCGGCACCCAGACGCCCTACTGGCACCGCTTCATTCTCGGCGATGCCGAGGTGACCGTCGTGTCCGACGGGCCGTTGCCGCTCGGCGATCCCTCCGGGACCTTCACCGGCGTTCCCAAGGAAGAGGTCAAGAAGATGCTGGCGGACAATTTCCTGTCGCCGGACAACGTCGTGCTCGAACAGAACTCGCCGATCGTGAACACCGGCGACAAGCTGATCCTGTTCGACACCGGCATGGGCTCATCAAAGATGTTCGGCGCCAGCACCGGCCGGCAGCAGAAGAGCATGACCGAGGCCGGCATCAAGCCAGGCGACATCGACGCCGTGGTCTGCTCGCATGCCCATATCGACCACATCGGCGGCATCGTGGACGAAGGCGGCAAGCCGCTGTTTCCGAACGCGCAAGTCTACATCTCCCAGACGGATTTCGATTTCTGGACCGACGAGGGCAAGCTCGGCAGTCCGGTCAAGGACTTCGTCGTTCACGCCCGCAAGAACCTGCTGCCGGTCCGCGACCGCATCGTATTCTTTAGGGACGGCCAGGAATTTCTGCCGGGGGTGCAGGCGATTGCCGCGCCCGGTCATACTGTCGGTCACACCATCTTCCTGGTGTCGTCGGCCGGCAAGTCCTTCGCCTTCCTCGGCGACCTCTCGCACCATTCCGTGCTGCTGCTGGAACGGCCGCGGATGGAATTCTCCTACGACACCGACCCGAAGCAGGCAGCCGAGTCGCGCGTCAAGCTGCTGACGATGCTTGCGGCCAACAAGACTCCGGTGATGTCCTATCACTTCGCCTGGCCGGGTTACGGTCATGTCGCCAAGGCCGGTGAGGGATTCCATTATTATCCCGAACCGATGCAGATGACGCTGTAGCTCATCAGGTCCGGGCGGCGCGCGCTGCCCGGACCTGTGATGCCGGCAGACCTTGAAGGTCGCTTGCCTCGCGCAACCACCCGGAGCATGATCAAGCCCAACGGTGCCGGAGATCGAGACCCCTTGAGGTGAGCTGTGATTCTTCCGCAAGAACCAGATCTTTTGATTGAAAGGGATGCAAGCGGGATCGTTCGGGAGCTGCGCCATTTGCAGACACCGGCGAAGGCCGAGCCCGGCCAATCCGCAAAGCAGGCCGCGCTCGCATATCTCAAGGAAGCGGCGCTCGAGAGAGGATTGTTTCCGCTCGATGAGAGCGATTGGTACCACCTCAAGGACACCATCGCGTCCGACGGACCGGAGCGATCCGGCAAATCCAGATTTCGATGGGCAGAAGCTCGTGAGCTGAAACGAAATTCGGTGGTCGAGACCACGATCGTCTGGTGTCAGCAGACAGCTCCTCTCGAAAAGCATCCTGAATTTGTCCCCGATGCATTGAGCCGCAGCATACGCTTGGTTGTCCATCATCGGCGGCAGACCCCACAGATCACCAGTGCACGATTAACGACGATCGACCGCGCTCACCTGTCAATCACATCGGACCATGTCGAGCGGGCGTTCGGTCGCCTGGATCCAGCGTGGGCAGACAATCTCCGCACCGACATGGTTTCGCGCTTTCTCAGCCCGGTTCTGGGCCTTCTCGATCCAACAACTGGAATTGACGACGCAAGGCTCGTGGCCTATCTGCGGAATGAACACAGCGCCGTCTATGACGGCGTGCTGGGCCTGGCGATCAGCGCCACCGTTTTCATGCCCGTGGCGAGCGGAGACTCGATTGCACATCGAGTCCTGTTCGACCCACTCAAGAACGAGCTGATACGCAAGGCGCCGATCGCGTCGGGTTGCGCTGGATATGCCTTCCTCAATGATCCGAACAGCAAGAGGGGTGGCTTCGAGCTTCGCCCCGACAGCAACGCCGACCTGCTCGATCACGAACGCGATCCAGTCGGATTGCTGGACCTCGACCATGCCGGTGGCGGACGCCGCAAGCTTTCAGGACCGCGCGTGCGCGTGCTTGCGCCGGCGGCGTTGGGCAAGGACTACGATCCGCCGCGGCAGCGGCCCCCCTTCGCTTTCTCAGCCCGAACCAACGAGTTTGCAGCGGTCTGCGCCTACTGTCATTGCGATTCGATGATGCAGCTGATCGAACAGTTCGGATATGTCCTTACTGATCATTTCGGCAAGATAGCGTTGCCGCTGACCGTTGAACATCGAGCCAAGATGTTGACCGGGCCGGGAGCACGCGATGGCCGGGGAATCAATGCATATGTGACGCCTTTCCGCGCTGACGAACTGGCGCCAAGCTGGGACGTCAGAATGCTGTTCGGGCTCGCCGATTTTGCCGATACCTGGAGACATCCTCTTGGACTCGTCGCGGATGTGCGTTTTGTGTGGCACGAGTTCTGCCACGTCCTGATCCTCGCCGCGACCGGCTCGACAGAATTCGACTTCGCTCACAGCGCAGGCGATGCGCTGGCGGCCATCATGAGCGATCCATCCTCGAAGCTCCCGGCGGCGTATCGCGGCGTGACCTTCCCTTTCATTCAGTTGCCACTGCGGCACCACGATCGCAAGGTCAAGGACGGATGGGGCTGGAACGGCACGCAGTATGAGAGACCAACTCCCAGTTACGGACTACGGGACCCCGCCGGCTACAACGCGGAGCAGATCCTGTCGAGCACGCTGTTTCGCCTCTATTGCGCCATCGGCGGGGACGCGGTCCGCTGCAATGACGCGGGTCAATGGGAGGCGGATATCGAAAGCCGCAGGGCTGCGGCCTATCATTGCGCATATCTCATCGTGCGCGCGATCCGTTCGCTTGGACACGTCGCAACGGAGCCTACCGGCACGGTAAGCCAGTTCGCCACGGCGCTCATGGACGCCGATATCGGCACCACATCCGATCTCGACTATGAGGGTTCGAAGCGACCAGGCGGAATGATGCACAAGGTCGTCCGCTGGGCATTCGAGCGACAGGGCCTTTATCAGACCGCGCCGGGCGGCCCACGCAACGAACCTGGACAGCCGCCGGCGATCGACATCCACGTGGACGATGGCCGCGGCCCCGAGATATACGGCTACACTACCGGCTGGCACGCGCTCCCCGACGTACTGTGGATCCGGAATAGCGCGGACGGCGGCACGACAAGCCAGCCGCCACAGCCGGGCCGGACCAACTATGTCTACGTCATTCTGCGCAATCTCGGCGACCAGCCGGCGATCGCGGCGACAACGGATATTTTCGCAGCCGTCGGCGATGCTGCGGAGACCTGGGATACCAGGCCGGGCCGATGGTTGAAACTGCAGGGGAGTAACACGAGACAGGACGTTCACAGCGGGGCTCTGGTGACATTCGGCCCCTTCGAATGGACACCACAGGCCGGAGCCAGAAATGCGCTGCTTGTCCGCGCAACCGCTGCCGGCGACCCCAGCAATATCGACGACTACTCTGACCTGCCTTGTGCCATTGGTCCTACACCGCTGCCAGATCTCGTCCGCCACGACAACAATCTCGGTTACCGTGAGTGGACGATCCAGTAGGCGCCGCCACCGGCACAACGGCGGGCTGTTTCAGTTGGAGCGCCGGCTGTGCACTTCTACCCCTTGAAATCCGAATTATGCCGGAGCTGCGGGTGGGAAGGCGGGGAATGGTTCGTTCGTCGTGGGTGTGATCGATAGAGCCCACTCACTCTTCGCCTCCGCAAACAGTTTCATGATGTTCGGACACCGGCTCGGTGTCTTGATCAAGTCCACGCATGCTCGGGCGATGAATTCACCCGCGGCCGTATCGCTCGGATAGTGCACACCTGCCCGTTCGCGATTGAACGCAACCCGTCTCGCCAGCCAATCGAGCTCGTTCTGATAGTCAGGTAGCACTTCTGCAAGGAACAGTGACATCAGCCAGCTCTGGAGGGAGTGCCCGCTCGGGAACGAAGCGTGAGCCGGCGGGCCGAAGGCCGGCAACAGACCGGGACATACGAATGATGGGCGCGGTCGATTGTAACTCTTCTTGTAATAGGCGGCCACGATCTGGCCAATGCGCACCGCAAGGTTGATGACCACGAGAGTCTTGAAGTGCGCCCGGCTATTGATGTCCAACATGCTCACCCAGTAACCAGGCGCATTGTCATGCTGGAATATGATCTCGGTCATATACCGCTCGCGGTCGAACTGCATGAGCTGCTGGATGTGGTGAATTTCGGCATTGATGAATGTGAGATAATTCGCCTTGCTCGATTGCCAACCAAGCAAGTCAGGGCTCTGTCCCGTCAGATCAATCGTTTTCCAGTCGGGACCACATTCTTCTATGAACTCGGTTAGAAAGAGCAGCGAAAGCACATCGGGATCCCATGGACCGATCCTGCCTTGCCAAGCGGCCGTCGGCAGCGATCTGTCCGGAAAGCTCGGATCGGAGTTCGGTCCAAGGTCGAACTGCAGCGTCAGGGGCCGGAGGCCAAGCTCGGGCGGGGTCGCTCCGAAGGCCATTCCCATACCCATCCCCATACCCATACCCATCCCCATGCCCATGCCCATTCCCATACCCATGCCCATACCCATTCCCATGCCCATGTCATCCTCCAGAGTTTGTTCGGCGGGAAACCAGTTCCTTGAAGACCACCGGACGCGGCGATCCAATTCGTCTTGCAGTCAGCGAGGCAGCCCAGCTTCAATCAATCGCTCGGCAAGCAGAGCGCGCCGCGCCGGCTGCTTGATCGGATACCAACTGCAATATTTCTCGACGGAGAATGACGGGTCGATCCGCATATGCGCGGCGCCAACTTCGCGCGCCCGCTGTAGAGAACCCGCGGCCACCAAGCTCGCCGCGAGAAGTCGCAAATTGGCGACAAACTGAGGCGCGCTCGCCATGACCTTCGTGCCCCAATACACGGCCTCGTCAAAGGTCTCGTTGGTGTAATGCGCGTTGGTAAGCGCCGATTGGTAAAAATAGGCGTACGGATCGAGCGGCGACAACGATATGCCGTAAGAGGCGCGCGCCACCGCCCTCGGCCCGTCTCCGAGATAGCAATATGTCGATGCGCTGAGGGACCAGGCGATTGCGGAATTCGGCGTTCCCCCGATCGCACGTTCAAAGGCGTCGATGGCGCGATCATACGCGGCAAAGAGAAAGGAATTGATATGCCCGAAGATAGCGAGCGCCATGGGGTCAGACGGCTCGAATTCGAGTGCGCGCGACGCGAGCCTTAGAGCTTCGCGGGAATCGGCTTTGAAGTCGGTGGTATGTCCTTCGCCGATGTGCAGGATGTACCACTTTGCCATGAGCGCGTAGGCGACCGCATATTGGGGGTCATGGTCAAGAGCGCGCTCAAACAGGGTCCGCGCCAGTTGCATGTCATCGCGTCCGAGACGATAGAGGCGGTACATTCCCTGCAGGACCAGGTCGTAGGCGTTCATGCTCTGCGGAATTTTGCGCTCGGCATGCTTCAGTTCGGATATATGGATGTGAGGCAGGAGCGCGTATGCGATGCTTGTCGCGATCTTCTCTTGCACGTCGAACAACTGGCTGATCGCGGCCTGATACTGATTGGTCCACAGCATGGACCTGGTATCGACATCAATCAACTGCACCCGCATTCGCAACAATTCGCCGCTACGCGTGAGGGTACCGGTGACGAGATATCGCACGCCCAGCCGATGGCAAACGCCGGCAGGGTCGACGCTGGGATCAGTGAAACCGAGCGTTGACGTGCTCGACACGACGAACAGCTCACGGATCCCGGCCAATGATGCCACGATGTCGTGGATGATCCCCTGCGCGAGATAAGCATCAGCGGCTTCGAGACCGAGCATTTGCAACGGCAAGACCGCCACAGAAGGCTTCAGCGCATGGGCCACCGAGATCGTTGGAGCCCGCAACTCGTGATGCGCTATCTTAAATGCCCGGATGCGCCGCTCGATATTCTTCAGCGTGAGGAAGCCCAGCTCGGCGGCTTGGTAGCGTAGACTATCCTTCACTTGATCATGGATGGCCCCCGAAACTACGATCCCGCCCGGGCCGGCGAATTCCTGAAGCCGGGCCGCAATATTGATGCCGTCCCCGTAGATATCATCGTGCTCGGCGATGACCTCGCCGACATTCGCCGACATCCGCACCTCGAGGGGATTGCCTCCTTCCGACGAAGAATTGGCCAAATGGAGCTGCGTGCCGAGTACGAAGCGGATTGCGTCGAGCGGGTTCTTGAATTCCAGCAGCAGGCCGTCGCCGGTGCTTTTGATCACCTCGCCGCCATTCGCGGCGACGCGCGGCTCAATCACGTCCAACCGCATGGACATCCATCGTCGGTGCGTGCCTTCCTCGTCGTGTCCCATCAGCCGGGAGTATCCGACAACATCGATAAAGACGGCGGCTGCGGTGCGCCTTTTCGGCCAACTCTGATCCGAGCCGTTTTCCGAAGACGTGTTGTCGACACTGATCATCATCACAGGCGCAACAACTGCTAAGCGGCCACAACCATTTGCGGCGCCGAGAGATTGTAGCAGACAGCGACTGCCGGGCCAATGTAAGGCCTGCACACAGACGGAGCAGGACTCGCGCTCACGTCAGTCCCGCCTCCTCATACGGCGTGCGTTGCTGCGATACGCATTTGCCAAGGGGATGGAAACACTCGCCTTTTACCAAAAGAGCGGGCGTATGCGGGTGGTGATACCAAGCCGTTTGATGCTTAAAAGTTGTACCGCAAGAACGGAATGCTCGCGGACATGAGCAACCCGGATGTCATCCGGCGCACATGATCGCTGGCCCGCCCGCGGCCCTCTTTGCCGCGCAGCGACAACGTCGGTCCGGGTGCAAAACCTGACTTACGAGATTGCCAATACGCGCCTTAGCACCCCAGCCTCACGGCGATCCCGCCAAAGTCCTTGGCGACGATGTCCCAGTTGCCGGTCGCCTCGAAGTCCACTTTCTGAAGCGGCCCGTACTCCGTCGGCCGCGCCACGAAGGCGGTCTTCAGCCCGTTCTTCTGGGCGGCGGCGAGATCGCCGTTGTGGGCGGCGACCATCATCACCTCTTCCGGCTTGAGGCAGAGCAGCTTTGCTGCGCCGAGATAAGTCTCGGGATCCGGCTTGTAGTGCTCGAATAGCTCGGCCGACAGGATGAGGTCCCATGGCAGCCCAGCAAATTTCGCCATGTTGGTGAGCAGCGCGACGTTGCCGTTCGAGAGCGGCGAGATGACGAATTTCGACTTCAGCCGTGTGAGGCCGGCGACGCTGTCGGGCCAGGGGTGCAGGCGATGCCAGCCTTTTGTGAGATGGTCGAGATCGGCGTCAGTGAGGCCCTTGATCGAGAATTGATCGACCAGCTTTTCCAGCGAGCGGCGGTGCAGATCATCCAGCATGACATAGCCGCGCTCGGGATGTTTGCGCACGTCGTCCATCGAGGCCATGTACATGCCGCGCCAACCGTCGACCAAAGCAGTCCAGTCGGCGGCGATGCCGCGCTGTTTGCCCCACCACATGAACTCGCTGATCAGGCTGGTGCGCCAGTCCACGACAGTGCCGAACACGTCGAACACGAGGGCTCTGACGGCGGAGAGATCGGGCATCGTTGTCATGGTTTTCTCCGCGCTTTCCCTGGGCCTTGAAGCAGCGCGAGGGTGCGTCGTGGCTTTAAAGCACGATCCATCCCATGCAACAATAGCGCTAGCCTGGCTAGCCAAACACGTCAAAGATGAGCACAATGATTGGCCTCAACCCCTCGGAGCGTGCGCACCCGCCATGACCACCCCTGTCGCATTCGTGATGCTGGAGGAGGCGCGACTTCCAGACGAGGCGGTCCTGATCGAAACGCTGCGTCGCCGCCATCCGGCTTTGCGATGGGAAAGCAGCACGGCCGCTGCAAAAGAAAATGCCGATGGCCCGACGCTGATCCGTGCGGGCGATCATCTCATGGCCATCCTCTTGATGCCCGCGCCCATGCCCTTCGATCAGCGGCTGTGGCAGCAAGCCTCCTGGGTATGGCCCGACGCGTTCCAGGCGGCGGGGCGACATCGCGCACACCTGATTGTCTCAACGATGGGATCCGCCGTGGAGGGCGCTGGAGCGGTCAAGCTGAGCATGATCGAAAGCACGCGCCTCACGACAGCCGTTGTCGGCGGCGTACTCCAAGCACAGCCACGCAGCCTC
The DNA here is from genome assembly GCF_023074075.1 of Bradyrhizobium sp. 138. GTDB lineage: Bacteria > Pseudomonadota > Alphaproteobacteria > Rhizobiales > Xanthobacteraceae > Bradyrhizobium. The sequence goes on from NZ_JADPKT010000022.1 coordinate 232,569, forward strand.
GGCGTCGTCTGGAGTGGAACAGTCGGCCGCTCCCGCGAGATGTGGCTGGACCAATCGCGCCGCGCGTTCGATCCTTATCCAGATCAACCGTTCGGGCTGTGGATGGAGATCGTTCCCTACCGTTGCGGCAAAACCATAGGAGCCTACACGGTCGGACTATCCCCGTTCATCGGACGAGAGATCGAATTCGAGGTGGACGGGCTTGACCAACGCGGCGTCGCCGCCCGCGTCGCCCAGCTTTCGGCATATCTCATCGGAAACGACCTGGACGACGGACCCAAGAGTGGCGAGGTGTTCGAGGCCGATTCCGAGATCGATCATCGCGTCGCGGTACTCCACCGCAACTCGCGCTTCAATATCGGACCGGTCATCTCGTTCTCATCCCTCGATGATCGATCGGGGAGAATCAGGACCTATCCGATCATTCCCGATGCCATTGCCCGCAATCATCCGCTGCTGGTCATGCTGGGCAAGGTCGGGCTTTTCGATCCGGCACAGGTCAAGAACCAAATCAGGCTCAGGCCGGATCACTATGAATCGGAAGTCCGCATCGAGAGCTTCGATCAAGGCCTCTCGCAGGCGCTGTCCGGAATGATCGCAACCGATGCCTATGCCGAGGCCGACACGAACGCGCGCCGCGCGCTCGAGAGCGGAGACATGGCGTCCGCGAGGTCCATTCTCCAGCCCTGGGCCGAGGAGGTTGACTTGCTGCAAGGAGCAGCCAAGCTCGCTCTGACTTTGTGCGACGTGTTCTTGTTCATGCCGGCGCCGCTGCGCAGCCCGTAGCGGGCAGACGCTGGACCAGTCCCTGCGACGTCCGGCTGAATCGGCCGAACGATCGCGTGGGCGGGACGGCCGCGGGCTTAGTCCAGATGGAATTTGGCCAGCTCGCGGTGCTCGGCCTTGATGTAGCGCACGGTGCCGGTGACGGAGCGCATCACCACCGTCTCGGTCTCGATCACGCCGTCCTTGCGGAATTTGACGCCCGATAGCAGCGAGCCCGTGGTGACGCCGGTGGCGGCGAACAGGCAGTCGCCGCGCGCCATGTCCTCGATGCCGTAGATCATCTTGGGATCGTTGACGCCCATCTTAGCGGCGCGCTCGATTTTCTCGCCGGAATCGAGGATCAGCCGGCACTGCATCTGGCCGCCGATGCAGCGCAGCGCCACGGCCGCGAGCACGCCTTCCGGCGCGCCGCCGGTGCCGAGATACATGTCGACGCCGGTATTGTCAGGATCGGCGCAATGGATCACGCCGGCGACGTCGCCGTCGGTGATTAGGCGCACGGCGGCACCGGTCGAGCGCACACTCTCGATGATGCTGGCATGGCGCGGACGATCCAGCACGAGAACCGTGATGCCCTCAGGCTGGACACCCTTGGCCTTGGCGAGGCGGCGGACGTTGTCGGCCGGTGTCGCATCGAGATCGACGACGCCCTTGTTGTAACCCGGGCCGATCGCGAGCTTCTGCATGTAGACGTCGGGCGCGTGCAGCAGGGTGCCGCCGTCGGCCATCGCCATGGTGGCAATCGAGCCCGGCATGTTCTTGGCGCACAGCGTGGTGCCTTCGAGCGGATCGACGGCAATGTCGACCTGCGGGCCGGCATTCAGGCCGACTTTCTCGCCGATGAAGAGCATCGGCGCCTCGTCGCGCTCGCCCTCGCCGATCACGATGGTGCCCTCGATCGGCAGCTTGTTGAGCTCGCGGCGCATCGCATCCACCGCAGCCTGGTCGGCCGCTTTCTCGTTACCGTGCCCGCGCAGCCGCGCCGACGACACCGCCGCCCGCTCCGTCACCCGCACGATCTCCAGCGTCAGGATGCGCTCGAGCAAGGCGTGCGGGGGGACTTCAATATGGGTCGACATCGGCTAACTCCTTCGAAACGGTTTGGGACAGGACGCCCTGCCCGCATCAACTCGTAACACCCACGGTTCGTTCGACGAACCGCCTCAGTTCTTCTCGATCCGGATCACCTGCGGCCGTCCGCTGATCACCTTGTCCTTCTGCACGGCAGCGAGCGCGCGGCGCACGGCATCCTCATGCGTGGCGTAAGTGATCAGGATGACGGGCACCGGGACCGCCTTTCCGTCCTCCGGCGCAGCGCCGCCATTGGGATGACGCTGCACGATCGACTCGATCGAAATCTTCTGTTCTGCAAGCCGCGTCGCGATCGCGGCCGCGGTGCCGGGGAAATCGCGTGCCAGAAGACGGATGTAATAGCCGCCCTCGTGGCGCTCCATCGGCGCCTTCTTGGTGTCGCGCAGTTGCGAAATGGGCCGGCCGAACGGATTGGCACAGATGCCGCGCGCGACATCGGCGATGTCGGCGACCACGGCTGATGCCGTCGCGGCGCCGCCGGCACCAGGGCCGACCAGCGTGATCGGCGGAATGCCCTCGCCGTCGATCGTAACCGCATTGGTGACACCCATCACCTGCGCGATCGAGGAGGATTTTGGAACCATGGTCGGATGCACGCGCTGCTCGATGCCCTTGGCGGTGCGCACCGCAACGCCGAGCAGCTTGACGCGGTAGCCGAGATCGGCGGCCGCGCGCAGGTCTTCCGGTGCGATGGACGAGATGCCTTCGACATACACCGCGCTTTGAGCAACTTTCGTGCCGAAGGCCAGGCTGGCGAGGATCGCGAGTTTTTGCGCGGTATCGTGACCATCTACATCGAAGGACGGGTTGGCTTCGGCATAACCGAGCCGCTGCGCGTCCTTGAGGCATTCGGCGAAGGACAGGCCCTCCTGCTCCATCCGCGTCAGGATGTAATTGCAGGTGCCGTTGAGGATGCCGTAGACGCGATTGATGCCGGTTCCGGCAAGACCCTCGCGCAACGTCTTGATGACGGGGATCGCGGCGCCGACGGCTGCCTCGTAATTCAGCGCACCGCCGTGCTTTTCGGCTGATTTGGCGAGCTTGAGGCCGTGCTTGGCGAGCAGCGCCTTGTTGGCGGTGACGACCGACTTGCCGGCGTTGAGCGCGGCCTCGACCGCCGACAGCGCGGGATCGCCGGCGCCACCCATCAGCTCGACAAAGCAATCGATGCCGGGATGGGTGGCCAGTGCCATCGGATCCCTGGCCCATTCGACGCCGCGCAGATCGACGCCGCGCTTCTTGGCCTTCGAGCGCGCGGTGACGGCAACGACACGGATGCCGCGGCCGCTGCGGCCCGCGAGCACGCGGGCCTGCGTTTCAATCAAACGGACCACTTCGGCGCCCACGGTGCCGAGCCCCGCTATGCCCACTTTCAGGGGTGCAACCATGATGTCTTAGAAAACCTGCCGAAGAGAACTTAACGCCGAGTGGCGAGCGGAACGACGTTGTGCAACGTTTCGATGCCGCTTTCAAGGAAGCGTCGCACGCCGCGCGCGGCCTGCCTGATCCGTTGCTCGTTTTCCACCATGGCGATGCGGACATATCCTTCGCCATGCTCGCCGAAGCCGACACCGGGCGACACTGCGACGCCGGATTTCTCCACCATCAGGGTCGCGAACTGCATGCTTCCGACGCTGCGGAAGGCTTCCGGCAGCGGCACCCAGGCGAACATCGAAGCCTCCGGCGGCGGGATCTCCCAGCCGGCACGGCCGAACGATTCCACAAGTGCATCGCGGCGCTTGCGGTAGGTGTCGCGCATCTCCTTGATGCAATCGTCCGGGCCGTTCAGCGCGGCGGTTGCCGCGACCTGGACCGGCGTGAAGGCGCCATAATCGAGGTAGGATTTGACGCGGGCGAGCGCCGCGATCACACGCTCGTTGCCGACCGCAAAGCCCATGCGCCAGCCGGCCATCGAATAGGTCTTCGACATCGAGGTAAACTCGACGGCGACATCCATCGCACCGGGCACCTGGAGCACCGAGGGCGGCGGATTGTTCTCGTCGAAATAGACCTCGGCATAAGCGAGATCGGACAGGATCAGGATCTCGTGCTTCTTCGCGAACGCGACCAGGTCCTTGTAGAAATCGAGGCTCGCGACATAGGCGGTCGGGTTCGACGGATAGCAGACGACAAGCGCCAGCGGCTTCGGGATCGAATGCACGATCGCCCGCTCCACCGCCTCGAAGAACTGCGGCGTCGGCTCGGAGGGCACCGAGCGGATGACACCGCCCGCCATCAAAAAGCCGAAGGCGTGAATCGGGTAGCTCGGGTTTGGACAGAGGATGACGTCGCCGGGCGCCGTGATCGCCTGCGCCACGTTGGCAAAGCCCTCTTTCGAGCCGAGCGTCGCAACGATCTGGGTGTCGGGGTTGAGCTTCACGCCGAAGCGGCGGGCGTAGTAGCCGGCTTGGGCCCGGCGTAGTCCGGGGATGCCGCGGGACGCCGAGTAGCGGTCGGTGCGCGGCTTGCCCAGCGTCTCCTTCAGCTTCTCCAGCACATGCGCCGGGGCCGGCAGGTCCGGATTGCCCATGCCGAGATCGATGATGTCGGCGCCGGCATTCCGCGCGGCCGCCTTGGCCCGGTTGACCTGCTCGAACACGTAAGGCGGAAGGCGGCGGATGCGGTAAAATTCTTCCATGGCTCTCTGGGCTCCGGGCAACCGGTCAGGACAGAATCGACAGGACGGACGACGATCCCGAAGGCGCTCAGGCTCATCGTGAAAATTACTCAAAATCAAATACTTAGAGCAATCATCGACAACGAAGACTGAAGTCGTTCGCCCTGACTCTCGGCTGAACCGGGATCTTTTAGCACGGCAAGACGGGGGCGCCAGCGATTACCTTGCTGTGCCTCATTTCGCGTCCTTAGCGGCAGCGGCCTGGCGATCGCGCGCGGCGGCGAGCTCGGCCTCGATCTTGGCGCGCTGCTCCAGCGGGATGGTCGCCTGATCGCGATCCGGCGGCAGGTCGTGCACCGGCAGGTAGGTACCGGGCTCTCTCGGATGGGCCTGCGCGTCCACGGGCGTCATGTCCGCGAGCTGGCTCGAGCAGCCGCCCATGGCGAGCGCCGCGATCAGCAACGCGCTGCGGATCGGCAGCGTCTTTTGCAGGTCCCATAACGCCAACACTTGGGAAATCCCCTACTCGTCCCAAAGCACGGCCCCGGGCAACCTTACCCAAGACCGCGCCCAAGCTCAAACCATTGCTGCCCAAATGGCGCGAGCGAGAAAACAGCCAGTGCCACCAAGCCGAGCGGTGCGGCCCGAATGTGACGGAACCAAGAAGATTTGTCGCACTGCAACACATCTTCGAGAGTGTTTAACGCCAAACATGCGAGCTTCGCGGTGACGAATACGGAATGAGTCGTTACTGTTCTGCTCATGAGTATGGCCACGACCGATACGCCCAAACCCGAGACGAAGTTCGATGCGGAAGCCTTCGCGATGAATGTCGCGCGGGCGATGGAGAGTGGCGGCAAGGCGCTCGCCGCCTACCTCAAGCCGCGCGAGAGCGGCGAGGTGCAGGATCGCCCGCCGGCCGAGCTTGCCGAGGTCGTCAAGACCTTCACCTCGGTCGCCGAGTACTGGTTGTCGGATACGTCCCGCTCGTCCGATCTGCAGACCAAGCTCGCCAAGGACTATCTCGACCTCTGGGGCTCGGCGGTGCGCCGCATGGCCGGCCAGGACGCCCCGCCCGCGATCGCGCCCTCCCCGCGCGACAAGCGCTTTGCCGACCCGGAATGGAAATCGAACCAGTTCTTCGATTTCGTCATGCAGCTCTATCTGCTCACGACCAAATGGGCGCAGGAACTCGTGCGCGATGCCGAAGGGCTCGATCCGCACACGCGCCGCAAGGCGGAGTTCTACGTCCAGCAGGTCACCAACGCACTGTCGCCGTCGAACTTCGTGCTGACCAATCCGGAGGTGCTGCGCGAGACGATGGCAAGCAGCGGCGAGAACCTCGCGCGCGGCCTGACGATGCTGGCCGAGGACATCGCGGCCGGCAAGGGCATGCTGAAGATCCGCCAGTCCAATCCGGACAATCTCGTCGTCGGCGTCAACATGGCGACGACGCCGGGCAAGGTGATCTACCAGAACGAGATGATGCAACTGATCCAGTATTCGCCGACCACGGAGAGCGTGCTGCGCACCCCGCTCCTGATCGTGCCGCCCTGGATCAACAAGTTCTACATCCTCGATCTCAAGCCGGAGAAATCCTACATCAAGTGGTGCGTCGACCAGGGCATCACCGTGTTCGTGATCTCATGGGTCAATCCCGACAAGCGGCTCGGCAACAAGACCTGGGAAGACTACATGAAGGAAGGCCCGCTCACGGCGATGGACGTGATCGAGAGGGTCACCGGCGAGATGAAGGTGCACACCGCCGGCTATTGCGTCGGCGGCACGATGCTGGCGACCACGCTGGCCTGGCTCGCCGAGAAACGCCGCCAGCGCGTGGCGTCCGCGACGTTCTTCGCCGCCCAGGTCGACTTCACCCATGCCGGCGACCTCCTCGTGTTCGTCGACGAGGAGCAGATCGCAGCCCTCGAACACGACATGAAGACGGCCGGCGTGCTCGAAGGCTCGAAGATGGCGATGGCCTTCAACATGCTCCGCTCAAACGATCTGATCTGGTCCTACGTCGTCAGCAACTATCTGAAGGGCCAGCAGCCGAGCGCGTTCGACCTGTTGCACTGGAATTCCGATGCGACACGCATGACCGCGTCGAACCATTCCTATTATTTGCGCAACTGCTATCTGGAGAACCGGCTCTCCACCGGCACGATGGTGCTCGACAATACGCTACTCGATCTCTCCAAGGTCAAGGTGCCCGTCTACAACCTCGCCACCCGCGAGGACCACATCGCGCCGGCGGAATCGGTGCTGTACGGCTCGCAGTTCTTCGGCGGCCCGGTGAAATATGTGCTGTCGGGCTCGGGCCACATCGCAGGCGTCGTCAATCCGCCGGCCTCGAACAAGTATCAGTACTGGACCAACGACAACATCAAGGACGTCAATGTCGCGCAGTGGATGAAGGACGCCGTGGAGCACAAGGGCTCTTGGTGGCCGGACTGGCGCGAATGGCTGCGCGGGATCGATCCGGAGGAAGTCCCGGCGCGCAGCGTCGGCAGCGACGCCCTGCCCCCGATCGAGGACGCGCCAGGCAGCTATGTCAGGGTCCGCGCATAGCGGAATCTTCCGCGCTTTTGTATAGACTCGCGCTCGACGCAGCGACGACAGAGGGGATCGAACCATGACGCGCGAATTGTTCTGGCTGACACTGACGGTGATCCTGACCGGCATCCTTTGGATCCCCTATATGGTCAACCGCTGCCAGGTTCGCGGCCTCGGGAGCGTGATGGCCAACCCCACCCGAAACGACAAGGCGCAGTCCGAATGGGCGACGCGGCTGATGTTCGCGCACGACAATGCGGTCGAGAACCTCGTGATCTTCGCGCCGCTGGTGTTGATCCTCAACGCGATCGACTATTCCACCAAATGGACCGTGCTCGCCTGCGCCGTCTATTTCTGGTCGCGCGTCGCGCATCTGATCGTCTATGCGCTCGGCATCCCGGTATTCCGCACGCTGGCCTTCACCGTCGGCTTCCTCGCGCAGGCCGTGCTGGCATTGGCGATCTTCAGGGTGCTTTGAGCGCTAGGCGCTCAGCAGAGCAGCGACCCACCGATTTCATAGAGTTCCACAAGTTGGCGCCGACACGATACTGTCCATCATCGCGTGCGCCTTTTGGGAGCCGGCGGCGGATCCGGCTCGCTTGTCACTTCCAGATTGAGCGGCAAGTCCAGTTGCTGCGGCTCCCTCATTAGCCGCAAACCAAGGCGATCGCTCTTGAGCGTCACCTCGAGAGAGATGCCGAGTTCAGAGAATTGAACTGTACGCGGCTGATCAAGTTCCGCGAAGCCAAAGAAAGTGAATGGCAACTCGACCGCATCGGGGCCAACTTCACGCGACAACACCTGCGCTGAAGACGAATCAGTATTGATTGCTGTTTGCCCAGGGCCGCCAATGCCGGTCCGCAGCAGAACTTTGCCACTCTCGAACCCACCGACTTTTGACCGTTTCACATCTGCGGCCGCGATGACCTCCTCTAAGGTCAACCCGTCCAATTTGGCGAGCGCGCGAACGACCTCAATGACATCAGCCAACTCTACGCATCTTTCCTTGGTCGTTTCGCTTTCTCGGACTTCGAGCGCCTCTTCTAGTATCTTTCCGATAAGAAAGGCTTGAAGGGTGCTGCGGGGGACGGTCTTCGTCGCCTCAAGTTCCTGCCTAGCAGCAATTTTCTCCGGAATCTTGTCGCGAACAAGCTTTCCAAATGTCACATTCTTCCGAACGCGCAAATGGTCCTTTTCGCTGCTGGCGATGACGGTACAACCCAAGCGGTTGAGTTGATAGTAGGCATGCGCAAGCGTCGATCCTTCAAGATCGATCGGCATCCCATGGCGCAGCGCTTGCTGAGCGACTTGCTCCAAGAAGGCATTATCCCGGAATAAGTCTTGATGGTCGGGTCGGAGCACGATCATGTACTGCCCTTCGGCAAGATTAGCTTCCGCGAGGGCTAAGAGAGAGCTCTGATTGCTAACGACGAAGGAGTGACGCCGATTGCGGTCGTGATTCGTGACGGAATGCGCCGGCGTCCAATACCATGGCATGTTAAATGGTCGGCCATCATCGCGCACACAGCCGATGAACCACATCACGTGGCAAGCCCTACCAAGACGCGTCGCAATTTCATGAGTTCGTCTAGCTAGATCGAGCGCTTCTTTCTTGCTGATGCTGAGAGAACGTGCAATCTCATTTTTTACGCGCACATACGACCACGAGCCATCATCCTTGCAACGAAGGATGTTCGACTTGTATTCCGGGTATTCGGTCGCTGTGCCGGTCGGAAGATGCACCTCCCAAATATCGTAGGGGCAATACTGGAGCGCATCTGGCAGGCCCCATAGCCCATGAATTTCAACCGTGAGCTCATCCGGTGCCGCGCGAACCCAGGCTGAAGCGCGTGCATCAGCGTAACGGTGGGTAACGAAAGCGTAGTCATCAAGGCCGAAATCCGTTGCGGCGATGACATCCCGCGTCGCGAGACACCACGCGGCCGCTTCATCTGGCCTAAGACAATTTGGAGTTCGCGGCAGGTTGACCGGCTTATTCTCTTTGCGTTTGACGCTTGTTCGAACCATGATGTAGTCAGGTCCCAGCAAGCGACCGAATTCATCGCCCAAAGCTTTCGCCGCAACAGAGTCGCCCGTATGAGGAAGACTCGATAGCGGTATGTAGAACAGATTGGGCTTGCGCTCGCTTCCCTCCGACCAAAGCTCTTTTAAGACTCGGAGCTTGTCCCAATGCTCAATCGCGTCCGAATCTGGGGTTTGGATGTACTGGCCTGCGCCACCCTGGACGGTATGAATCGGCGTGATAGCAATTTGCCACGGATTGATACCAGTAAGATCTTCATCTTCTTCATCGAGTTGAACTAAATAAAAGCGCGTGGAGTCACTTATCCACTCGATGTTGAGTCGCGTAGATTGTCCGTGCAGCAGCTCGTTGTTCACCCAAGCACCGACTGAACCGAACAATCGCTCGAGCGATAGACCTGCCCGAGCCAGTAGAGGACCGCCTATTGCGGCAGCCGCATCACGCTGCACATTCAAGCGTAAACTGGTCGCATGACTCTGCTCGTGAGTGGTAATCTCCCACTGATCGCGCGTTCGCGAAATTCGCAAGAGATTTCCAAACTCGCCGCGCCGCTTCGGCTCCAGATATCGCTGAAGAACAATCCCACAAGCACGATTGCCCGCCGAAACAGCGACCTGTTTGCATACAGCTTGGAATGTTTGAACCCAATCCCCAACTGCAAGGTCGACAGCGATAGACTTGTAGCTACCGCGATCCCAAATTGTTTCGCCTACTACACTTGATCGAACAATGATCCGTGAGTCGCGGCCGCCTAGCGCGCAAAGCTGTTCAACGAAGGCGACGTCGAGAGCGTTCGGCAAAAATAGACCTTCGACTTCGCTGGCGCGGACAAGAATATACGGTAGTGTCCATGCCCGCGGTATCGCCATTAGTCCCGCAGCTTTGGGACCGAATATTTTGCGCGCGTCAATCGTGTCTACCCAAGTCGCGGGAGCGCTTGTCTGAGAATGGTAGACTCCATTCATTTTTCGCGAATGGTTCCAAATACTGCGTTTGCGATGTTTGTCAGAAGCCCGCTGACGCCATCGGAAAAATAGCCGATTAAGAACGCCATCGAAGCCGCGCTGGCCGTTCCGCGCGACGCATCTCCCGCGTGGCCCAAGATCATTCCGCTATCAAGGAGAGTAAGAACGGCGCAGGCATAAACGCCACCAACAAGCGGAACAAACAACCGCCACAACCGACGATCGAGATGCCAACTGCCTTTAGCGACAGAGTGGATGAGCCATTTGATCGAAAAGGTGGTCCCGCCCACAGCACCACTGAAAAACAATACTAGCATGCGGGGGTCAATTTTCGCCGACGTATCCGGGCCAAACGCCGGAAATGGCATCAAATAGGAGTTGCCGGAAAATGCCAACGCGATACCGGTGCAGCAGATCGAAATCACGAGGCCTAAGGCGAGGACTACAGCTTCACGTCGAATATACCTGACGGCTTCCGCAGGGAATCTTGATTGCCAGTCGTAAGGAGCCCGGCCATCCGTGTAGTCGGTGGTCTTTCCCGGAATCGCCATTGGCGGCGAGCCATCGGATGCCTTCGGTGCTGGGCCGGCTGGCCCACCAGCCCGCTCAATCCCCGTCGCCCCGTCCTCTGACACCACTCATCTCCCGGCTCATGCCGCGCGCGAGGCGGTAGCAATCGTTTCGGCGACATTTTCGATGTGTGGATGGGATCGATAATCCCACGCGGCCTCTCGACCGACAATGCGGGCAATAGCCCTGCGAAAAAACTGCGACCCGGCCGTCTCTACTGACTGAGCAAGCAAAAATTGGGTGCCGCTTCCGACGACGAGATACGATTGGCAAGCATCAAGTGCCGTATAGGCATCCCCTCGACCAGAGCACCACCGGAGCCCAACGTCGGACCTTACTTCGTCGCACAGCCGCTCGAAGGAGAACGGGGGCTCCAAAAGGATATGAATATGTGCGTGATCAACGCCGCACCCCACGATCGAGCGCGGCTCCGTCGCGCCATGCTCGAACCAAATGACCTCCGTCAGGTTCCGGCCGAACGAGCGTGCTATATCCTCAATGATCTGAAGCGGGGAAGTGCTCCAGTCCTCACTCCACCGTGCGGCATTAACAGCGTGGCGCTTTGGGATAGCCAGAACCCAATTTGGAACGATCGAACCGAGTGTAGGCGTGACAACCATCGTACCGGTGTCACGGATAACCGTGTCATACAGCGGCTTGGGGCAAGCACCCGATAATATTTTGGAAAAACGTGAGTTGCGCACGGAGCCCTCCGCCGAAAGTCGAATCGCAGCGGTATTGTAAGCGTATTGCGGTCAAACTGCTGGAGATTTCAGAGGATAGTCATTCCAGCGACGAACCGCAATACCAGCTTACCCATAAGTCGGGCGGTTCAGAAGGTGCATTGGGTCCCCACAATCGAAAAAGATTAACGGGAATTGTTTTCGAATGAGCGCGCTGCATTCATCCTAGCCCGGCTCTGCAGCGCACCGCCAGAGGCGCTGCGCTGCGTCCGGGGCACGAGACTGTCTTACGCCTCCGGCAAGCCCAGCATCAGCCGCATGTTCTGCACGGCCGCGCCGGAGGCACCCTTGCCGAGATTGTCGAGCCGGGCGACCAGCACGGCCTGGTGATATTTGTCGCTGGCGAAGACGTAGAGCTCGAGCTGATTGGTCTCGTTCAGCGCCTCCGGCTCGAGCCGGCCTCCCTTTGACGCCTCGTTCTGCAGCGGCATCACCTTGACGTACTTTGAGCCGGCATAGCGTTTGGCCAGCGCGGCCTGCAGGTCGGCCCCGCCAGGCTTGCCCGGCAGCGTGTCGAGCTGCAGCGGCACCGAGACCAGCATGCCCTGCCGGTAGTTGCCGACAGAGGGAATGAAGATCGGCCGCCGCGTCAGGTTCGAATAGAGCTGCATCTCCGGCAGGTGCTTGTGCTCGAAGCCGAGGCCGTAGAGCTCGAAGGACGGCGCGCTACCGTCTTCGAAGCTCGCGATCATCGACTTGCCGCCGCCGGAATAGCCGCTCACCGCGTTGACAGTGACGGGATAATCGGGCGGCAGCAGGCCGGCATCGACGATCGGCCGCAGCAGCGCGATCGCGCCGGTCGGATAGCAACCGGGATTGGAGACCTTCTTGGCGGCCTTGATCTTGCCGGCCTGGTCAGCCGTCAGCTCGGGAAAGCCATAGGCCCAATCGGGCGCGACCCGGTACGCGGTCGAGGCGTCCAGCACCTTCGGACCCGAGGCGCCCATGCTGTCAACGAGAGCAACGGTCTCCTTGGCGGCATCGTCGGGCAGGCAGAGAATGACGAGATCCACCCCCTCCATCAGCGCCTTCTTGGCCGCGGGATCCTTGCGCTTGTCGTCGGCGATCGTCTTCACGACCACGTCGTTCTGGAGCTTCAGCCGCTCGTTGATGCCGAGCCCGGTGGTGCCGGAGCCGCCGTCAACGAAGACGCTGGCAGTCTTCTTGGCCGCACTGGTGCTCGGAGCTTTGGTGGTGTCGGCGAGACCGGTTTCAGAAAGGCTCATGGCGCGCTCCCTTCGAGCATGTTCGTGTCGTCGGCAAATACTTGCGGCCTTGCCTGCCGCATCAACTGTGAGATCTGCTTGGCGTCGGCATCGCCGGCGCTGAGCGCATTGGCGATCGCCGCATAATCGGCGTCGGATTTGTGCTGGTTGAGCTTGAAGCTGCCTTCGACCTCTTCAACATTCATCACCAGACCCACGATCGCCTTTTTCATCGCTTCGAGCCGTCCGGCCGTCATCTTGCCCGACGTCCACGGCTTCTTCGGCAGCAGCCAGTGCTCGAACTTGTCGCTGAGCGTATCGATCTGCACCGACAGCTCGTCGTCCGACAGCAGCCGCACCGGACCGCTCAGATGCACCGATTGGTAGAGCCAGGTCGGCACCTGGTCCGGAGAGACGTACCAGTCGGGCGATACATAGGCATCGGGGCCGTTGACCGCGAGCAGCCAGGACGCATCGCCGCCCGCAAGCTTTAGCAGCGGATTGTGACGGGCGACATGAAACGCGGCCTGCGGCGTCCCATCAGCCGCATAGGTCAGATAGAACGGCAGCGGGGAAGCGACCGGCCTGTTGCCGTCGAAGGCGCACATGATGCCGAAGCCGCGCTCTTCGGCGAATTTCAGGCTTGCGGCGCGGTCCTGCTTGAAAAAGGGTGGCGTGTACATCGTGGTCTCCTGCTGGGCCTCCTTGGGGGCCGCCGGATCAGATCGCGCTGACAGGAGAGAGAATGCCGCGGATCGGATCCAGCGGCAAAGACGATGATCTCAAACGCGATCGACCGCCCAAACCGCAAGAGCGCGGCGGCGGCGACGGGCGAACAGGATGGTCGCGGCGTTGATCATGGCGCGGGGCTATAGAGCGAGATCTGGTTCCCGTCAAGGTTTGGAGGTCAGATCACCCGCCAGATCCACTCCATGATCTTGGCGAGCACGTCACCGAACAGCAGGAGCACAGCCGACCAGACCAGGGCCGAGATGAAATTGGCAGCCTGAAAGCTCCAATAGGGCATCTCGAAGATGCCGGCCGCGAGCGGCACCGAGGCGCGCAAGGGACCGAAGAACCGGCCGATGAAGATGCTGGGGATGCCCCAACTGCGCACGAAGGCCTCGCCTCTGGGCAGCAGTCCCGGATAGCGCGAGAGCGGCCACATCTCGGCGACCTTCTCCTTGTAGCGATAGCCGAACCAGTAGGAGACCCAATCGCCTAGCGCCGCGCCGAGGCCGCCGGCGATCCAGACCGGATAGAAGCTGATGCCGCTCGCCCCGATCAGGGCTCCGATCGCCACCAGCGCGCCCCAGGCCGGGATCAGTAGCGAGATGAAGGCGAGCGACTCCCCGAAGGCGAGCAGGAACACGATCGGAGCTGCCCAAGCCTGGTGAGCGCGCACGAAATCGGCCAGGGCGTGCGCAAAATGCTCCATCAAAAATAGCCTTCCCGCCCCGTCTCAAGGTGCTGCTCGATGAAAAAGACTGGTAAGCCAAGCACTTGTGTGACATCAAGTCACAAAGCCCGGCTCGGTGCAGACCGGCAGGTCAAATTGCCGGGAATTGGAGGACCTGCGGCGTAAAATCGCCGGGATTGGCTCCCAACCCACACCGCCCGGCCGCCTGCGATAACCTTTCCAAGTCAGAAGTGGCATAGTCGGCCTAATCGATTCGCCGCCCATGCGGCCCTCAAAACGCATCAAGATATATGTCCAAACAGTTGAAACCAAAAGCAAAAGACGACTTTTTCGGCGGCGATGAGCCGAAACCCCGCGCCGCCAAGGCGGCGCCGCGCGGAAGCGGCGGGGAAGCCGATTACACCGCGGCCGACATCGAGGTGCTCGAAGGCCTGGAACCGGTGCGACGCCGGCCGGGCATGTATATCGGCGGCACCGATGAGAAGGCGTTGCATCATCTGTTCGCCGAAGTCATCGACAACTCGATGGACGAGGCGCTGGCCGGACACGCGACCTTCATCGGAGTCGAGCTCAGTGCAGACGGGTTCCTCACCGTCACCGACAATGGCCGCGGCATCCCGATCGATCCGCATCCGAAGTTTCCGAAGAAGTCGGCGCTCGAAGTCATCATGTGCACGCTGCATTCGGGCGGCAAGTTCGACTCCAAGGTTTACGAGACGTCAGGCGGTCTGCACGGCGTTGGTATCTCCGTGGTGAACGCCCTGTCCTCGCGTCTCGAGGTCGAGGTCGCGCGCGGCCAGAAGCTGCACCGCATGACTTTCGAGCGCGGCCATCCCAAGGGCAAGCTCGAGGACCTCGGCAAGGTCAACAACCGCCGCGGCACGCGCGTGCGCTTCAAGCCCGACACCGACATCTTCGGCGCCAAGGCTGCATTCAAGCCGCAACGCCTGTTCAAGATGACGCGCTCGAAGGCGTATCTGTTCGGCGGCGTCGAGATCCGCTGGAACTGCGCGCCCGACCTGCTCAAGGGCATCGAGGATGTACCGGCCGAAGCGACGTTCCACTTCCCCGGCGGCCTCAAGGACTATCTGGCGGCTGCAATCCACGCCGACACGCTGGTGCATCCCGACATCTTCTCCGGCAAATCGGGCCGCAACGGCGCGCACGGCGCCTGCGAATGGGCGGTGGCCTGGACCGCGGACGCGGACGGCTTCCTCTCCTCCTACACCAACACCGTGCCGACGCCGGATGGCGGCACGCACGAATCCGGCCTGCGCAGCGCGCTACTGCGCGGCCTGAAGGATCACGCCGAGCGCGTCGGCCAAGGCAAGCGCGCAGCCTCCATCACCTCCGAAGACGTGATGGTGGGAGCGGCCGTAATGCTCTCGGTGTTCGTCCGCGAGCCCGAATTCCAGGGCCAGACCAAGGATCGTCTCGCCACCGCGGAGGCGCAGCGCATCGTCGAGCAGGCGATGAAGGATCCGTTCGACCATTGGCTGTCGGGCAATCCGAACATGGCCAACAGGCTGCTCGACTTCGTGATCGACCGCGCCGAGGAGCGGCTGCGTCGCCGTCAGGAGAAGGAGACCGCGCGCAAGACCGCCGGCAAGAAGCTGCGCCTGCCCGGCAAGCTCGCCGACTGCACCGACGCCGGCACCGATGGCTCAGAGCTGTTCATCGTCGAGGGTGACTCGGCCGGCGGCAGCGCCAAGCAGGCGCGCGACCGCAAGACGCAAGCGGTCCTGCCGTTGCGCGGAAAAATCCTCAACGTCGCTTCCGCCGGCAAGGACAAGCTGACGGCCAACGCCCAGCTCTCCGACCTCGTGCAGGCGATCGGCTGCGGCCAGCTCTTACATTACCGCGAAGAGGATCTGCGCTATCAGCGCATCATCATCATGACAGACGCCGACGTCGACGGCGCCCACATCGCTTCGCTCCTGATCACCTTCTTCTACCGGCAGATGCCGCGGCTGATCGACGAGGGCCACCTCTTCCTCGCGGTGCCGCCGCTCTACAAGCTGACCCACGGCTCGAAATCGGTCTACGCGCGCGACGACAAGCACAAGGAAGAGCTGCTCAAGAGCGCATTCAACGCCAACGCCAAGGTCGAGGTGAACCGCTTCAAAGGACTCGGCGAGATGATGCCGGCGCAGCTCAAGGAAACCACCATGGATCCAGCTAAGCGCACGCTGCTCAAGGTGGTGCTGCTCGCCGACGATCGCGATACCACCGCGGATTCGGTGGAGCGCCTGATGGGCACCAAGGCCGAGGCGCGTTTCGCCTTCATCTCGGACAAGGCCGAGTTTGCCAGCGAAGAGTTGCTGGACGTCTGAGCCATCGGGGACGTCCGCTCGGTTCAAGAGCCTCGGCGAGGAGCCGGGGCTCTTTTGCTTTTTGGGGACGCTGCCCTATGTCGATAGCGCCAGCCTGTGGCCCGGCTTTGCGCGATTTCCGGCGCCGCCTGCGCGACTCGGCCAACGACTCACGGCGCTGAAGCTGAGGCAGGACTGCCTCCATTTCGGACAAAGCCGAATTTCCTAACGAAACCTTACCCGAATTCGAGATTTCAAAATCGCCGCAAGATACTGACTTTACGCAATTATTTCCAATTCCGAGAACTGCGCAGCAAATACCCGCTCACCGGCGTTTTCCGGCGACTGTGCCCGCGCGGCAA
Source organism: Bradyrhizobium sp. 138 (assembly GCF_023074075.1). Taxonomy (GTDB): domain Bacteria; phylum Pseudomonadota; class Alphaproteobacteria; order Rhizobiales; family Xanthobacteraceae; genus Bradyrhizobium. The sequence goes on from NZ_JADPKT010000022.1 coordinate 249,241, forward strand.
CAGCATTTCGGCGCGAAACGTCTATAGTCCGGGTCATCAGATGACACGCACTTCAGCGCGCTCGCGCCTGCTACGACAGACCAAGGTTGGGGATTTTGACATGAAAAAGACTTTGCTCGCTCTGACCGCGGTTGCCGCGATGACCGGTTCGGCCTCGGCGGCCGACCTCGGTGCCCGTCCCTACGTGAAGGCTCCGATGCCGGCGCCCGTCGCCAACTGGACCGGCTTCTACGTCTTCGGCGGTGGCGGCGGCGGCCTCTCCAATGCCGACCAGCATGTCCAGACCACCGTCGGCGCGGTTCCGCTGACGATCGATCAGCGCCAGGGCGGTTCGGGTTGGTTCGGCACCGTCGGCGCCGGCTACGACTGGCAGTTCAGCGGCACCTGGGTCGCCGGTGTGTTCGCTGACGGTCAGTTCGGCAGCATCCGCGCAACCATCCAGGATCCGATCGCTGGCATCACCGGCAACCAGAAGCTGGAAACCTCCTGGGCCGCGGGTGTGCGCCTCGGCTGGCTGGTGGCTCCGAACGTTCTCTCCTACGTCAACGGCGGTTACACCGGCGCTCACTTCGGCCAGACCAACTTCACGACCCTCGGCGGCACGCCCGCCGGTATCCACCTGAGCAGCTACAACCGCAACGGTTGGTTCGTCGGTGGCGGCGTCGAGAACAGCCTGAACATCTTCGGCATCACCTCGCCCGGCTGGTTCATGAAGACCGAGTATCGTTCGGCCTTCTACAATGCCAAGACCCAGGACGAGCTGTTCGACGGTACCAACGCGCTGGTTGGCAACAGCATCCGCGCCAACAGCTGGAACCAGACGATCTCGACCTCGCTGGTCTATCGCTTCAACTGGACCGGTCCGGTCGTTGCGAAGTACTGATCTGATCTCACGATCAAACGTCAAAGCCCCGGCATTGTCCGGGGCTTTTTCGTTGTGAGCGTGTCGGCAGCCAATGCTCGCCTCCAGGGACAGTACTCAGCGTGAGCTGAGCTTCGATCCCACACGACATCGTCGATCCCCTGCCCCGCGCATCGCGCATTGTAACCGAACCAAGGCTACGGTTACTGTGCGCCCCAAGCTTTCGAGGCCGCAGCATCCTTGATGCCGCGAGTCGCGACGGAAGCAGATCGATGGGGAGGAATACATGCGCAGATTTCTGCTTGTAGCAGGCCTGTTTGCCCTCGCCGTCGGGCTGCTCTGGATCGGACAGGGCACGGGCCCCTGGCCGCGATCGAGCTTCATGGTCAACCAGCTGCAATGGGCCGGCTATGGCGCCGCCATGGCCGGCTTCGGGCTGGTGCTGATCTGGCAGAGCAACCAATAACAGAAACCAGGGAATACAAGCATGACATCCAGCCGCTTCGATCTCCGCGGCAAGGTCGCGGTCGTAACAGGAGGCAATGGCGGCATCGGGCTCGGCATGGCGCGCGGCCTTGCCGATGCCGGCGCCGACATCGCCGTGGTCGGACGCAACGAGGCCAAGTCCAAAGCAGCGGTCGAAGATCTCAGCCAGCGCGGCGTCAAGGCGATCGCGGTTGCGACCGACGTCACCGACAAGGCCGCGATCGAAGCCATGATTGCCCGCGTGGTCAAGGATCTCGGCCGCATCGACATTCTCGTCAACAATGCCGGCATGAGCATCCGCAAGCCGCCACACGAGCTCGAGCTCGACGAGTGGAACAAGGTGATCGACACCAACCTCACCAGCGCCTTCCTGTGCTCGAAGCTCGCCTATCCGCACCTGAAGGCGTCAGGCAACGGCAAGGTGATCAACATCGGCTCGATGATGTCGATCTTCGGAGCGAGCTTCGCCACCGCCTACGCGGCGAGCAAGGGCGGCATCGTGCAGTACACCCGTGCCTGCGCCAATGCCTGGGCGCCCGACAACATCCAGGTCAACGCGATCCTGCCGGGCTGGATCGATACCGACCTCACCCGCGGCGCGCGGCAGCAGGTGTCGGGCTTGCACGAGCGGGTGTTGGCGCGGACGCCTGCGGGACGTTGGGGCGACATCGACGACTTCGCTGGCATCGCCGTGTTCCTGGCATCGCCCGCGTCGAACTTCGTCACGGGCACCGCAATCCCCGTCGATGGTGGCTTCTCGGTGATGGCCTGAGGCCAACCCCGCCCGCAATCCAATCGCGCAAAAAAGAAGCCCCGGTCGAAGCCGGGGCTTTTTAATTTTGGCAGTGCTTTTTTGATCGTTGGTCGCGTTGCGTCGACGTGCTCAATAGCGGGCGATGGTCGGGGCGTCGAACTTGTAGCTCGCGCGCACGACGGCCCACTGGATATCGCGCGGCTTGGTGTCGAAGGTGTAGTTACCCGAGGTGCCGCCGAGCTGATAGGTCTGGCTGGCGAAGGCCGCGTAGTTGTATTCGAGGCCGACGATCCAGTTGCGGGTGATGCCGTATTCCCAGCCGGCGCCGACGGTCCAGCCGTTGTGCCAATGGGTCTGACCACCCGAGCCCGTGGACGGGTTCGCAACGTTGTCGACCACCGAGAGACGGTTGTTCATGCCGGCATAGCCGCCCTTGATGTAGAACAGGTTGTTCTGCACGGCGAAGCCGGCACGGCCAACGACCGTCGCGAGCACGTTGGCGCGCCAACTGAACTGATCGTCGAGGCCGGCGCCGAACACGGTGTTCGTGAACGAGCCCTTGTTGTCGAGGCCGGAGATCGTACCTTCCATGCCGAACACGTAGTTGTTGGCCTGCCAGTTGTAGCCGATCTGGGCGCCGCCCATGATGCCCGAATTGCGCTGACGGAAGCCTTGGCCCAGCGAAAGATCGCCGAACGGCGCGCCGGTCCCGTTGTTGATGAACTGCTCGTTGGTCCACGCGCCACCGATATGGCCGCCGACATAGAACCCGGTCCAGTTGAACAGCGGCTCGGCATAGGCGGGCGCCTTCGTGTAGCGCGCGCCGAGATCGGCGGCGGAAGCAGCACCGGTCGAAACCAGAGCGGTCGTGCAGGCGAAGGCGGCAATCAATTTATTACGCATGGTACACCCCGTGTCCTTTGATGGGCGCACGGTCACAGACGGGTGTTACTAAAATTCGAATCAACAGAGTTAACGTGGCGCCTGCGCACGCGCGGGTTCGCAGATCCGCGAGCGCTGTTGCACGCTCGCAACGCCGCAGGCACGATTTAACGCGAAATTATCCCTACCGATTTCCTGCGCTACGACGTCGGCGCGGCCTTCGAATGCACGTGCTCGGGCCGCACGCCGAGTGCCAGCAGGCGCGCCGGGATGCCCTGGAGCCACGGTAGCGCAGTGATGAGGCGCACGATCAGCGGCACCTTCAGCGGCACGTCGCCGCCTTTCAAGGCGCCGCTGATGATGTTGTTCTGCACGACCACCTGCATGCGCTGCGTCATCTTCACCGGGAACTCGCGGCGACGCCTGACGGCGTCGAGATCGTTCTCGGAGGGACAGCCGTGCTGCATCTTGTCCGCCAAGAGATTGGCGGTCGCGACCGCATCCTGGACGGCGAGATTGACGCCGACGCCGCCGATCGGCGACATCGCATGCGCGGCGTCGCCGATGCAAAGCAGGCCCGGCCGCGTCCAGCGCTTAAGGCGGTTGATCGCGACGGTCAGCAGCTTGACGTCGTCGAAGCTCTTCACCTCGGCGATGCCGCCCTTCAGGATCGGCGCCATGCGCACGACGTCGTCGAGCAGCGCCCGCAGCCCCCTCGCCTTCACCGCCTCGTGCTGTCCCTTGGCGATGACATAGGCGCATTGCCAATAGTCGCCGCGGTCGAAGGTAATCATCATCTTGCCGGGCTCGACGCGCGCGAACACCTTTTCGGTCTCGTCTGGTTTGCGGCCGGCGCGGAACCACAGCACGTCCATCGGTGCGCCGATCTCCTCGACGGCAAGGCCCGCGAGTTCGCGCACCGTCGAATGCCGGCCGTCGCAGGCGATGGTGAGATCGGCTTCGATGTCGATGATGCCATCAGGCGTCTTTGCCCGCACGCCGGCGATCGTCTCGCCGCGGCGGATCAGATCGACCGCCTCGGTGCTCATCATCACCTCGAGCGAGGCAAAGCGCCGGCCGGCCTCGCGCAGAAAATTCAGGAAGTCCCATTGCGGCATGAAGGCGATGAAGGGGTACTTGGTGTGCAGCCGGGAAAGATCGGCAATGCGCACCGGCGTGCCGCCGAACAGGCCGTCCATCTTCTGCAAGCGTTGATGCGGCAGCTTCAGGAAGCCGTCGATCAGGCCAAGTTCGTCCATCACTTGAAGCGTCGATGGATGCACCGTATCGCCGCGGAAATCGCGGAAGAAATCCGCATGCTTCTCCAGCACCACGACCTCGATGCCAGCGCGCCCCAGCAGATATCCGAGCATCATGCCGGCCGGCCCGCCGCCGACGATGCAGCAGCGGACCTTTTTCGTCCGGTTCGATTGTGGGTCGGACGTCATTGCAGCCACGATCCGCGATGTGAGTGTCGATCAAGATATGGCGGGCAATGTAACGCCGATTCCGGTCGAACGGAGCCTGAATCTGGATGCGCGGTGCCAGCGCTGGCCGGCCGCTTGGATCACACTGGCCCTTTCCGATCCCGGGTGAGCCGCGCGCCGTATCGCGCTGGTCTATCTGCGCACGCGCCGAAGCCGCGATGCGGAAGAGAGCGAGCCGAGGACTTAGCTTGGCTGCGGCGCAGACCGCGCCTGCACCGGCTGTCCGCGTCGGTTGCCACTCGCAAGGCGACAGAAAGGCCCGCATCGCGCGGGCCTTTCCTGGACGGGAACTGGACTATTTCTGATCTTCGTTGCTGGTCCCGGTGCCCGGGCTGCCGATCGGCAGTCCGTTGGGCGCATGACCGGCCCCCATGTTTCGCGCGGCCTGCGCCGCTGTCGGCGACGTGACGTTCGCAGTCGGCGGCTGAACGTTCGGACTGCTCTGGCTTCTGTTGGTGTTGGCGTTGGCTCCCGTGGTGGTGGCACGCGTCCCCATCCCCGAAGGAGCCGACGGCCCCGAATTGGCACTGCTGGATGACGTGCCCATTCCGGCCCCCGAGCTGGCCGCGGATCCCGCGCCTCCGGTACCCGTTCCGGCAGCGGCACTGGCGCCCCCACTGCCCGCACCACCACCGCCCGAACCGCCGCCGCCAGCGCCGCCACCTCCCTGAGCATAAGCGGCTGTCGAAAGCGCAGCGCTAGCGAAGGCTACGAGGATGGTCTTGCGGATCATGGGGCGTCTCCCTGGTTTGGTGGACAATCCAGGTGACCGAGGCGTTGTTCCTTCGCGTGCGGCCTTGCCGAACCTCTAGGCCTCAGTCACGGGATGCCGAAGTCGTTAGCTTTCGTCGCTCTGCCAGAAGCTCAGCGATGGTTGGATGACGACCGCAAATGCTGCAAGGGCAAGCAAGGCCACGACGACAAATGCAATTGCGAACCCTTCCATGGAGTCTCCTGGCGCCACAGCCCTCTTCCGGCATGAATGCCGGTACGGTGCGGCGGCATGGTGGCTCCAAGGTGGACTTAACATGCCTTTTGAAGACCAGTTCCGTGTCGGTTCGCGCCCCTTGGGGGAGCGAGCAAGCCCGCGACTGCCATGTCGCTGCTCAAGAAGGCGGTGACTAACGGTCTTCCGGCAGACGTGTGCGTTATTGGCGACAGCAATGTGACCAACGCGCTGCACTACACCTACCGGTTTGCGAACGTTTTCATCAAGGCGGCAAATGCCGCTTTGACGATAAGGAATAGGTTCTACGACGACACCACGAATACCTGGCCCGCAGCAACGACGCTCGCCTCTGGCGGAGCGGGGCCAATCGAATTCTGGCACGCCACCAGGACTGGTTCTCAGCCCACCTACTTTCTAGGAGGCAAGCGAGCGACCTGCATTGATGCAATGCCGGCGTCACCCGCTCTATATATAATCCACCATGGCCCGAATTCGACCGCCTACACGGGCACATACTCTCAGCGTGCGCAGTTCATGACGCTGATCGAAGCTTTGAAACTGCGTTCGCCGAGTACGCCCATTTTGCTGGTCTATGAGCATCCTGATCGCGACGACAATCTCATGGCGGCGGTCAACACCGCACAGCAGGCCATCGTTGCGCTTTATCCCGATATTTTGAAGATGGACGAGTACGGGTTTTTGTCGCAGCCGGCAAGCCGAGCGGTTGGTACTCCGACAACATCCACACCTCGACACCCGCTGGAACGGCGGCGACGGGTCAGGCTGTCAGCTACGGATTGCTGTGTGACTTGTATAGTGCGTGCTCAGCGTCGGCTATCATTACGCCATCGGCAGCGTTCCTTTCGCAGAGCGGCACGCAGCTGCTGGCAAATCAGAACTTCTTTTTGTTCTCCGGTGCGACGCCCGACAGTTGGACAGGCGCCAACGGCGTCACAATCACCAAGGACACAAGCATTGTAGATCCGCGGCGGCCGGGCTCATACTCTGTGCAGTTCAGCGGCAATGCCGGATTTCAGTCGATGGATCAGGTTGTCACCGGAGCCGCGCTTGCTGCCCGTAAAGCCGCTGGTGTAGCTACTCTAGTGGCTGGTGTTTGCACTGATCCGGCGTCACTTTCAGGTGTTGGTTCGATTGGCATGACGATGTTCGGGGGCGGCGCAGATGCGCTCGAAACGAACGTGGTGGTGCCTGGCGGTTGGATGGACGTGATTTTTCCGAGTGAGCCAATTCCGAGCAACGCGTCCAGCTTCAAGGTGAACCTGTACGCCTCGCTTCACTGATGTCGCCGGCATCGAACGCAGCAGCGGATGCTTCTAGCCACTTGAGTTGCTCATCAAGATGGGTTTCGAGCTCTTCTCGCGTCAGTGCACGTTTTGGGCGGTGCATTGCTATCGTTCCGGTAGGTTGGGATGCTGGGAAGCTAGCCGGCTCCGCAAGTAGTCCACTCCCTTCAGGCTAACGTTCACTCCTCTCCAGCTCCTCGGTGCTTCCGTTCGGTGGCCTCCAATCTTGTTTTTCGGAATTGATCTACGCCATAGGCGATCATCACTCCGACAATACACCCGACAAAGGTGCCTATGCCGGTCGTGTGGCCGAACAGCTTCTCTTCGATCCATCCGAACACCCAGATTGAGACGAGCACTAAGATTAGCGGCCCCAGAGCTTCAGTCGTCGTTATTTTTGGCTTTGAGAGCACTTCTCGCCTCCCTTGCCTGGCACAGTGCTAAGCATAACACCCCAAGAGGACCAAGGCGAAAAGTGGCCCGCCGACCGCCCACTCCCTTCAAGATCGCGAACTCCTCCGCTCCGTCAGCTTCACGGCCCCCTTCGTCGCGCGACGCTCGATTAAGAAAGACCTCAATTGTTACTCCGGTTCGCGCTGCGAAAACTCTTGATCTCGGACACACTGCCGTCGCGATAAGTCAGCTCCACCGAGACGGACTGCGTGCTCGGTGCGAGCTTCATGTAGAGCGGCATGCCGGCGGTGACCGCGCTGGGGTCGCGCATGTCGCACGGCGGCATCTTCAGCACCTGGTTGGGCACGGCGGTGTCGATGCCGATGCGCACCTCGCGGATGGCGCAGCGATAGGACACGAGGTGCGTGTAGTAGACCAGCAGCCCGTTGAACTCGCGGAACGACAGCCAGCTCGTCGCGGTCATGTCGAGGATCTTGCGCTGGTCGCGGATCAGCGCGGCCTCGGGATCGAACCTGATCGGAAACGGTCCCTGCATGTCGCCGGACTGATCGACATAGCGGACTTCGATGGTGCCGGCCGAAGCGTCCGGCGGCAACTCGATCGACGGATTCGGCATCCGCTTGCGCGTGCGCGGATCGAGCGTGTCGATGAAGCCGGTCTCGCGGAAATCGCCCTTGCCGGCCATGCGCCAGGAAATGCCGAGCGCCGGGTCGGCGAAGGAGAACACCACGCTCCAGCCGCCATTGTGCCGTGAGAAGCTCGCGATCGGCGCGTTGGTGGCCTCCTCCTTCGGCAGTTGCGGCACCGACACCGGCGGCAGCGCCGCGAGCTTCTGCGGCGGCGGATCGTCCGAACGCGCGGCGGCATCCTTGGCGAGGCCGCTGAGGAAGACGTCGTCGACCATCTGGTCGAAATAGACCGGCACCTGGCGGTGCTTCACGGTATCGGCCATCTCGCTGACGGCGCGGCGGGTGCGCTGCGCCACCTGGACGAGGTTCTCGCCAGGCTTGAGCAGCTCCCTGGCGAAGGTGCGCGTGAACACCGAATTGGGATTGGCGTCGTCGTTGGAGAGGCGATCGAGCGCGGTCTGACGGGGACCGGCCGAGAACACCGAGAACACGCCTTCGGGCAGCTGCGTCATCGGCGCAAGTCCGCCGCCGCCGGCGACCGCGCGGGTGCCCTTGCGCTCGAACGGGTTGTTGCGGCAGGCGTCGAACACCAGGATCGAGGTCCGCGCCTTCTTGTTCTGAAGGCGCTCGACGATGCGGTCGGCCAGGATGGAGGCGTCGCGCACCAGCTCTTCCTGCCCTTCGGTCGCCGCCGGCACATCAGTGGGCAGCAAATAGTTCTGACCCGCGATCTCGAAACCGTGGCCGGCATAGAAGAAGAACGCGGTATCGCCGGGCTCGATCGCCTTGTCGAAGGCGAGCAAGGTCTCGGAGAATTGCTGCCGGTTCTGGTTCTCAGCGACCATCACCGAGAAGCCGAGCTGCTTCAGCGTGTCGCCCATGGTGCGGGCATCGTTGACCGCCTTGAGCAGCTTCGGCACGTTCCTGTAGTCGTTGTTGCCGACGACGAGCGCGACGCGCTTCTCGGCATAAGCGGGACCTGCAAAGCCGATCAGGCCCGCCACGAGGCCAAGGGCCGCCAGAATTCTGAAAAGCCGAGGCGTCATCGCAAGATTCCCGTTGCGGAACGGCCCCGCGCCGCTCCCTTCGAACAGCAGTTCATTGGACCCCCTGCCGCTGTGTGATAGTCGGCTGAGGCGCAATGGCGGTTCAAGGGCCCGGGTCCCGTTTCATGAACTGTCTATGGCAGATTCCGGCGGAATCTGCTCTTTCTGGGGAGCAATTGCGTTGCAAGCGGGGGCTGCCGTGTATTGGTGTACCAACGAGGTCGAACCGAATGATCGCTTCGACTATTGGCGCGAGGTGCGCTCCAAGGGATTGTTCGGCGTCACCGCCGAGCTCGCGCGCGAACGGCGCGCGGACTTCTTCGGCGAATTCTCGCTGCGCCATCTGGGCGGGGCCGGCCTCGTCGAGCTGAAGGCCTCACCCTACACGGTGGAGCGCAGCACGTCCGACATCGCCTACGCGCCGGGCGATGCCATCTGCGTCTACCAGCAGCTCGGCAGCGGCGGCTGGTTCGGCGGCCTGCGCGGAAGCGACTTTGCGATCGCGAACGGCAGCTTTGCCACCAGCCATACTGACCTGCCCTACCGCACCGCGCCGCTGGGCACCGGGGGCTTTCACCTTCGCATCCTGAAGATCCCGCTCAGCACGATTCCGGCGCAGGACAAGCGTATGCGCGAGCTGGCGGCCCGGACATTCGGCGATCCCACCCTGGCGCCCCTGCTCGCGGCGTGCTTTGCCGATCTCAATGAGGCCGCCGACGATGCCGCGCTCGATGCGACGTCGCTCGTCCAGGCACTCGCCCATCTCGCACTGATCGAGCGCGGCATCGTCAGGCCTGGCAGCCGGCGCGGACAGGCCGCGCTGCGGACCGCCCGCCTTTCGCAGGCCCGCCGCCTGATCGCGCGCCACCTGCAAAACCCTGATCTGGCGCCAACGATGGTGGCCGACGAGCTCGGGGTCTCCGTGCGCCACCTGCACATGCTGTTCGAGACCTCAGAGAAGAGCTTCTCGCAGACCGTGACGGAGGAACGCCTGAAACAGAGCCGCCGCCTGATGCGCGAGGCGCCCGAGCGGTTGATCGCCGACGTCGCGGCCGCCTGCGGCTTCGAGAGCCTTGCGACCTATTACCGGGTCTTCAACGCCGCCTATGGCATGGCCCCCGGTGACTTCCGGGCCCAGGGCTCGGATTGCCGTTAGCCGCGGTTTTGGCGGCTCCGGCCGGAGCGCGAGACCGAGCAGAAAACCCCAATCGCGCCCGCTATTTGGCAAAAACCTCAGGCTTTTTAGGGTCTTCCCGCGCCCGCTCCATTGACTTTGGCCGATTCCGGCCTATGTTCCGGGGCGACGCGGCTCAGATCGAAGAGCGATTCCTGAGCCTTGCGCTTTGTCCGCGTGAGTCAGCACCCCCAGCTTCCTAGAGAGCGCGCCGTTTCGGGGTGGAACGCGACAGCCTTATCACCCTCGATTCCGAACGGCGGTTTCGACCAGAGGCTCAATGTCCTTTTCAAATCTCGGACTGTCCGAAAAAGTCCTCGCCGCAGTGGCGGCCACCGGTTACACCACTCCCACCCCCATTCAGGAACAGGCGATCCCCCACGTCCTCGCACGCAAGGACGTGCTCGGCATCGCCCAGACCGGCACCGGCAAGACCGCGGCCTTCGTGCTGCCGATGCTCACGATCCTCGAGAAGGGTCGCGCCCGGGCGCGCATGCCGCGCACGCTGATCCTCGAGCCGACCCGCGAGCTCGCGGCCCAGGTCAAGGAGAACTTCGACCGTTACGGCGCCGGCCAGAAACTCAACGTCGCCCTCCTGATCGGCGGCGTCTCGTTCGGAGACCAGGACGCCAAGCTGACACGCGGCGTTGACGTGCTGATCGCAACCCCCGGCCGCCTGCTCGACCACACCGAGCGCGGCGGCCTGCTGCTCACTGGCGTCGAGCTCCTCGTCATCGACGAGGCCGATCGCATGCTGGACATGGGCTTCATTCCCGACATCGAGCGCGTCTGCAAGCTCGTCCCGTTCACGCGCCAGACCCTGTTCTTCACCGCGACCATGCCGCCGGAAATCCGGCGCATCACCGAGACCTTCCTGCACAACCCGCAGAAGGTCGAGGTGTCCAAGCCCGCGACCGCCGCCGTGACCGTCACGCAGGTCCAGGTGCCCGCCGGGCGCGAGGCTCACGAGAAGCGCGAGCTGCTGCGCCGCCTGCTGCGCGAAGCCAAGGACCTCAAGAACGCGATCATCTTCTGCAATCGCAAGCGTGAAGTGGCGATCGTGCACAAATCGCTCCAGAAGCATGGCTTCAGCGTCGGCGCCCTGCACGGCGACATGGACCAGTCGGCCCGCACGGCCGCACTCGAGCAATTCCGCAAGGGCGAGCTGCCGTTGCTCGTGGCCTCCGATGTCGCCGCCCGCGGCCTCGACATTCCCGAGGTCAGCCACGTCTACAATTTCGACGTCCCCCATCACGCCGACGATTACGTTCATCGCATCGGCCGCACCGGCCGCGCCGGCCGCACTGGCACGGCGATCTCGATCGTGACGCGGCTCGACCAGAAGTCGATGGCCGCGATCGAGAAGCTGATCGGACAGAGCATTCCGCTCGCCGAAGGCGATTTTGAAATCCACACCGAAGCCTCCGATGCGACCGAGCGTCCGCGCGAGGCGCGTGGCCGGGAGCGTTCGCGCGGCGGACGCGGCAAGCCGCAGCGCGGCCGCGACCGTGACCGCAGCCACGAGCCGCGCGAGGCGCGTGGTGAGGCAAGACATGCTTCCGAAGCAAGACATGCTTCCGAGGCGGGACATGCGTCCGAAGCCAAGAGTCCTTCGGAGGCAAGACAGCCCGCTGAAGCAAGGCATCGTTCCAGCGACAAGCGCAGGGCGGAGCCGCGTCACGACGCGCGCCAGCAGGCCAATCCGTCGCATGTGCCGTCGATCGGCCGTCCCGAGCCGCGCCGCCAACGCGAGGCCGACACCGAGCCGGGCGATCACTCGCATCTGCCGGCGTTTCTGCTGCGGCCGGTTCGCTCCCCCGCCGGGGCCTGAAGCGCGCGAGCGCGCTCCAGGTTGCGGTTGAGAAAATAGCGGTGCACAATTTTTCAGACGTTTCGTGAACGTATATTTACGGGGTGTTCACGATCGTCCGTTAGCCTACGAACATAATTTTAAGCATTGCTGCGGTCGATGGCGCCTCGACCGCTGTGGGGTATGTTCCTTGGTCAAGGTTCTCGACGAACACGAACGCACGATGGCGTTCGCCGAAGTGGCGCTCGGTCAGATCCGATCGCTGAGACAGACTGCAATTCCCCGCAATTACGAGATCTGGTACGTCTACGCCACCGGCTACAACGCGCCGCTCAACAAGATCATCAACGAGACGCTGGCGCGCAGTGGCAAGCTGACCGAAGCCGATCTCGAGCAGATTTACGAGACCTATCTCTCCCACATCAAGACCACCGACCGCATCGACAAGGTCGGCGCGCGCGTCATCGGCGAGATCGACGACGTGATGAAGGTCTTGGGCGATGCACTCGGCATGACCGGCTCCTACGATGCCAGCCTGTCGGGCGCCACCGAAAAGCTCTCGTCGGCCAAGAGCCGCGAGCAGATCAAGTCGATCGTCGAAACGCTGCTGCGTTCGACCGGCGAGATGCGTGAGACCAACAAGGCGCTGGAAGACCGGCTGACGCTGTCGAAGAGCGAGATCAGCAACCTGCAGCAGAGCCTGGAGGCGATCCGCGCCGAGAGCCTGACCGACCCGCTCACCGGTCTTGGCAACCGCAAATATTTCGATCGCATGATCGGCATGGCCGTACAGAACGCGCTCGCATCGGGTGAGCCGCTGTCGCTGTTGCTGTTCGACATCGACCACTTCAAGTCGTTCAACGATTCCTACGGCCATCTGACCGGCGACCAGGTGCTGCGGCTCGTCGGTCTGTCGCTGAAGCAGACCATCAAGGGCCAGGACATCACCGCACGCTATGGCGGCGAGGAATTCGCGGTCGTGCTGCCCAACACCGCGCTGCGTCAGGCCCTCACGGTGGCCGACCACATCCGCCGCGCGGTGATGGCGAAGGAATTGAAGAAGAAGTCCACCGGCGAGATCCTCGGCCGCGTCACCATCTCCGTCGGCGTCTCCATGCTCAAGCAGGGCGACGACACCGATGCACTGATCGAGCGTGCGGATGCCTGCCTCTACGCCGCAAAGCGCAACGGCCGCAACCGCGTGATCTGCGAAGCCGATCCGGAATACGCGATCGAGACGCACAGCCGCGTGGCGTGATGGAAGCAGCGCGCCGAAAAATACCCTCGCTTGACTTTCCCACCTGACGAACGACATCTTCCTCGCCGCCTCAACGCGCCTGACCGCGAGGATTTGTCGTCTTGCCCAATCCCCACGATTTCCACACGCCGCAGCCGTCCTACACCAGGGACGAGCTGTTGAGATCGAGCGAAGGCGGCTATTTCGGCCCCGGCAATGCGCAATTGCCGGCACCGCCGATGCTGATGATGGATCGCATCACGGAGATCAGCGTGGACGGCGGCGCGTTCGGCAAGGGCCATATCGTCGGCGAGCTCGATATCACACCTCACCACTGGTTCTTCGATTGCCACTATCGCGGCGACGCGATGATGCCGCCAACACTGGGCCTCGACGCCATGTGGCAGATGATCGGCTATTGGCTCGGCTGGTCGGGCTCACCCGGCAAGGGCCGCGCCATCGGCGTCGGCGAAGTGGAGTGCATCGGCGCCGTCACACAGGACACGCGATGCGTGCGCTACGAGGTCGCCATGCGCATGGTCCGCCGCGGCAAGCTGGTGCTCGGAATCGCCGATGGACGCGTGCTCGCCGACGGGGTCTGTGTCCTCACAGCCAAGGATATGAGGGTTGGGTTGACCAAAGCCGCCGCGGATTGAGGTCCCGTAGGGTGGGCAAAGGCGCGCAGCGCCGTGCCCACGATCTCTTTCCACAACATCCTAACCGTGGGCACGCTTCGCTTTGCCCACCCTACGCACCGTCTTCTTGACCGCCTTCTTGGCAGCAGGCTTCTTTGGCGCGGTTTTCTTCGTGGCCGCCTTCTTCCCCTTCCGCGGCTTTTTCACCTTGGCGCGCTGCGCGGCGGCGAGCGCCGCCCTCGCCCATTGCACCAATTCCTCGGAATCGTCGAACAACCGAGCCGGCAGCTCCCAGTAGGAGTTCACCGTCACGGTCTTGGCCCGGGTCGAGTACTGGAACGGCTTTAAGCCTTCGGCTTCAAAGTCCGGGATCGTCACCTCGTCGGCGCGGAAGTACAAGCCGGCGCGCAAAGCGAGCGCGAAGTTGATGCCATCGGCGGAGATGCCGTAGCCGGAAAACATCTTGCGGATGGTGACGGGGCCGAAATCGGTGAAAAGGTCGGTCAGGAATTCGCGGTCCATGCGGGCGTCCCCAAGCGAGAAAGCCACCCTTCATAGCACGCCGTCATAGCGAGCGAGCGAAGCAATCCAGACTGCCCCAGCGGAGACAGTCTGGATTGCTTCGTCGCAAGAGCTCCTCGCAATGACCGGGAGACTATCCGTCGATCTTCGCCGGCCGCAACTCGACCGACTCGCCGCAGCCGCAGGCGGAGATCTGGTTGGGGTTGTTGAAGACGAACTGGGCCTGCATTTTGTCGGCCTTGTAGTCCATCTCGGTGCCGAGCAGGAACAGCACGGCCTTGGGGTCGACCAGGATCTTGACGCCCTTGTCCTCGACGACCTCGTCGGTCGGCCGGATCTCGTGGGCATATTCGACCGTGTACGACTGGCCGGCACAGCCGCCGTTCTTCACGCCGACGCGCAGACCGACGATTTCGGAATCGGCGCGTTGGGTCAGCTCGGTGATGCGCTGGGCAGCAGCGTCCGTCAGCCGCATCACCTGCGGGCGCGGACGCCGCGGCTTCGGAGTGGACGATGCTGGTGTTGCCTGGGTCATGTTATTTATGTGGTCCGTTGCGGAGCGAATTCAATGCAGGCTGAGACTGTCACCACATGTTGAGGACGAGGCGCGCCTCGTCGCTCATGCGTTCGGGCGACCACGGCGGCTCCCAGACGACCTTGACGTCGACCACGCCGACCCCGGGCACGCTGGCGACCGCGTTCTCGACCATGGTCGGCAGCTCGCCGGCGGCCGGGCAGTTCGGCGTCGTCAGCGTCATCTGGACGTCGACCGAGCGATCGTCCTTGATCTCGACCTTGTAGATCAGGCCGAGCTCATAGATGTCGGCCGGGATTTCCGGATCGAACACGGTCTTGAGGCCCGCGATGATCTCCGTGGTCAGACGCTCGGTCTCCTCCGGCGGCAGCGCCGAATGCGTTTCCATCGGATTGGCTTTGATTTCGGCCGTGTCACTCATGCGAACAAATCCCGCGCCTTCAAAAGCGCCTGTGCCAGATGATCGACTTCTTCCCGTGTATTATACATGCCGAACGAGGCCCGGCAGGTGGCCGTGACGTTGAACCGCTCTAAAAGCGGCATCACACAATGGGTGCCGGCGCGCACCGCGATGCCCTGGCGGTCGATCACGGTCGCGACGTCGTGGGCGTGTGCGCCCTTGAGCTCGAAGGAGATCACAGGTCCCTTGCCCCGCGCCGTGCCGATCAGCCGCAGCGAGTTGATCTCGCGCAGGCGCTCCTGGGCGTAAGCGGTGAGGTCGGCCTCGTGGGCAGCGATGCGCTCCTTGCCGATCGAATTGACGTAGTCGATGGCAGCGCCCAGGCCGACGGCCTCGACGATTGCGGGCGTGCCCGCCTCGAATTTGTGCGGGGGATCGCCATAGGTGACGATGTCGCGCGAGACTTCGCGGATCATCTCGCCGCCGCCGTTGAAGGGGCGCATCGCGACCAGATGGTCGTACTTGGCCCAGAGCACGCCGATGCCGGTCGGACCGTACACCTTGTGGCCGGTGAAGACGTAGAAGTCGCAGCCGAGGTCCTGGACGTCGACGGGCAGGTGCACCGCGCCCTGGCTGCCGTCGACCAACACGGGAATGCCGTGGGCATGGGCGATTCTGACAACGTCCTTGATCGGCACGATGGTGCCGAGTGCATTCGACATCTGCGTGATCGCGACCAGCTTGGTCTTCGACGTCAGCAGCTTCTCGAACTCGTCGATCAGGAAGTTGCCCTCGTCGTCGACCGGCGCCCACTTGATCACGGCACCCTGGCGCTCCCTGAGGAAATGCCAGGGCACGATGTTGGAGTGGTGCTCCATGATCGAGATGACGATCTCATCGCCTTCTCCGATGTTCGGGCCACCCCAGGACGAGGCGACCAGGTTGATCGCCTCAGTCGCGTTGCGGGTGAAGATCACTTCCTCGGTTCGGGGCGCATTGATGAACTGCGCCACCTTGGTGCGGCCGCCCTCATAGGCTTCGGTCGCAGCGTTGGCGAGGTAATGCAGGCCGCGATGCACGTTGGCGTATTCGCTACTGTAGGCCTGCGTCATGCGATCGAGCACGACGCTGGGCTTCTGCGCCGAGGCGGCGTTGTCCAGATACACCAGCTTCTTGCCGTAGACCTGCATGGCGAGCGCAGGAAAGTCCTGGCGCACGCGCGCAACGTCATAGGTGCCGTTCTTGACTGCGGGATGCGTGCTCATTGGCGCCGCTCCAGCCAGCGCTCGGCGATGCCGATCACGTGCGCGCGCAAGCCGTCATCGGCGATCTGCTCGATCGCCTCACCGACGAAGGCCTGGATCAGCAGCGCCTGGGCCTGCTTCTCCGGCAGGCCGCGTGCCTTCAGATAGAACAAGAGGCTGTCGTCCAGCGCGCCGGCGGTGGCGCCGTGGCCGCAGGAGACGTCGTCGGCGAAGATCTCGAGCTCGGGCTTGTTGTCGGCCTCGGCTTCGTCCGAGAGCAGCAGCGCGCGCGTCATCATCTTGCCGTCGGTCTTCTGCGCATCGGGACGGACGATGATGCGGCCCTGGAACACCGAATGGGCGCGGTCGTCGATCACGGCACGGAAGACTTCGCGGCTGACACAGTTCGGCACGGCATGGTCGACCACCAGCGTGGTGTCGCCGTGCTCGGTCTTCTGCAACAGGTTGACGCCGTTGGCCGAGAGCTCACTGCCCTCGCCCGCCAGGGCAATGAAGCCCTGGAGGCGGCTGACGGCGGCGCCGGTGGTCATGTTGAAGAAGTTGAGCTTCACATTGGCGCCGACGGTGACGAAGTGCGACGAGACGTTCATCGCGTCAGGCGCATCGTCCATCAGGCGGATGTGGGCGACGTCTGCGTCGTCGTCGACCGAGACGAGCACGGCGTCGTTGACCTGGTAGGCCTTGGCACCCGCCGCGACAAAAGTCTCAACGATGGTGGCGCGAGCGCCCTTCCCGACCGCGACCTGCGAGCGGGTGAACGCCGAGGCCGACGCGGCGGTCGCGATGTGGATGATCTGGATCGGCGCGGGCAGCTGCGCGCCGTCGGCGATCGACAGCACGACGCCGTCAGTCGCCATCGCCGCGTTCAGGGCGATCACGGCATCAAGGGACGCGGTCTTCAGCAGGCCGGCGTCCTTCTCCAGCGTCTCGCGCAGGGTCCCGAAGCCCGCCTCGGCGGCGAGCGCCTTCACGTCGGACAGATCGGCTGCGAACACGCCGTCGACCAGCACCAGCTTGCGGGCGCCATCGATCGCATGGACCTTCACCGCGTCCGCTGCGCGCTTCAACGCGGCCGCGTCTGGCGCGGCCGCCAGCGGCAGCACCTCGCCGATCAGCGCGCGCAGGTCGGTGTATTTCCATTCCTCGATCCGGCGATGCGGCAGGCCGAGACGTTCATAGGTCTCGAACGCCTCGCGGCGCACCGCGGTGACCGCGGGTGAACCCGGCAGCCGGCCCTCCGCGCTGGTGAAGAGATCGCTCACCGCGCGGCCTTTTCCGGTCTTTGCCACAGCAACGTTCATCGCAAAAATCCTTACGCGTCCTCGAACTGGGCGTAGCCGGACGCTTCCAGCTCCAGCGCCAGATCCTTAGCGCCGCTCTTCACGACCCGACCGCGCGACATCACGTGCACGAAATCGGGCACGATGTAGTTGAGAAGCCGCTGATAATGGGTGATGACGACCATCGCGCGCCCCGGCGAGCGCAGCGCGTTGACGCCGTCGGCCGCAATGCGCAGCGCGTCGATGTCGAGGCCCGAATCCATCTCGTCGAGGATGCACAGGCTCGGCTCGAACAGTGCCATCTGCAGCACCTCGTTGCGCTTCTTCTCGCCGCCGGAGAAGCCGACATTGACGCCGCGCTTGAGCATGTCCTGCGGGATGTTCAGCGACTTCGAGACCTCGCGGACCTTCTTGAGGAAGTCCGGCGTCGAGTATTCATCCTCGCCGCGCGCCTTGCGCTGGGCATTCAGTGCCGTGCGCAGGAAGTTCATGGTGGCGACGCCGGGAATCTCGACCGGGTACTGGAACGCCAGGAACACACCCTTGGCGGCGCGCTCGTCCGGGCTCATCTCCAACAGGTCCTCGCCTTTGAACAGGATCTGGCCGTCGGTGACCTCATAGCCGGGCTTGCCGGCGATGACATGGGAGAGCGTCGATTTGCCGGAGCCGTTCGGCCCCATGATCGCGTGCACCTCGCCTTCGTTCACGGTCAGCGTCAGCCCGTGGAGGATCTCACGCTCCTCGACACGAACCTTGAGGTCTTTCACTTCAAGCAAAGCCATCTTGGTGTCCAGTCTATTCAAATGATGCATGGAGCGCCGCAGCGCACCGCCGGGGTCGGCAATCAGCCGACCGACCCTTCAAGCGAGATCGAGATCAGCTTCTGTGCTTCCACCGCGAATTCCATCGGCAGCTGTTGAAGCACGTCCTTGACGAAGCCGTTGACGACGAGGCCGACCGCTTCTTCCTGGCTAAGCCCGCGCTGGATGCAGTAGAACAGCACGTCCTCGGAAATCTTCGAGGTCGTCGCTTCGTGCTCGAACGTCGCCGAGGAGTTCTTGGCCTCGATGTACGGCACGGTGTGCGCGCCGCATTTGTCGCCGATCAACAAAGAGTCGCAGGCGGTGAAGTTGCGCGCGCCGGTCGCCTTGCGGTGCGCGGTGACGAGGCCGCGATAGGTGTTCTGCGACTTGCCGGCGGCGATGCCCTTGGAGATGATGCGGCTCGACGTGTTCTTGCCGAGATGGATCATCTTGGTGCCCGAGTCGACCTGCTGGAAGCCATTCGAGATCGCGATCGAGTAGAATTCACCACGCGAATTGTCGCCGCGCAGGATGCAGCTTGGATACTTCCAGGTGATCGCCGAACCGGTTTCGACCTGGGTCCAGGAGATCTTGGAATGGTTGCCGCGGCAGTCGCCACGCTTGGTGACGAAATTGTAGATGCCGCCCTTGCCTTCCGAATTGCCGGGATACCAGTTCTGCACCGTCGAATATTTGATCTCGGCATCGTCATGCGCGACGAGTTCGACCACCGCTGCATGCAGCTGGTTCTCGTCGCGCTGCGGCGCGGTGCAGCCTTCGAGATAGGAGACGTAGGAGCCCTTGTCCGCGATGATCAGCGTGCGCTCGAACTGGCCGGTGTTGCGCTCGTTGATGCGGAAATAGGTCGACAACTCCATCGGGCAGCGCACGCCGGGCGGCACGTAGACGAACGAGCCGTCGGAGAACACCGCCGAGTTCAGCGTCGCATAGAAATTGTCCGAGGTCGGAACCACGGAGCCCAGATATTTCTGCACCAGCTCGGGATGCTCGCGGATCGCCTCCGAGATCGGCATGAAGATCACGCCGGCCTTCTTCAGCTCCGCCTTGAACGTGGTCGCAACCGAGACCGAATCGAACACCGCGTCGACCGCGATCTTGCGCCGCGCCGGGTCTTCCTCGCCGGGCTTGGGCTCGACGCCTTCGAGCATGGCGACTTCCCGCAAGGGGATGCCGAGCTTCTCGTAGGTCTTCAGGATCTCCGGATCGATCTCGTCGAGCGAGGTGACCGTCTTTTTCGGCTTCGGCGCCGCGTAGTAATAGAGGTCCTGGAAGTCGATCTTGGGATAGTCAACGCGGGCCCAAGTCGGCTCGGTCATGGTCAGCCAGCGCCGATAGGCCTCCAGCCGCCACTGGAGCATCCAGTCGGGTTCGTTCTTCTTCTGCGAGATGAACTTGACGGTCTCTTCCGACAACCCCTTGGGGGCCTTGTCGGACTCGATCAGGGTCTCAAACCCATAACGATATTGGTCGACGTCGATGCGCTTCACGCGCTCGACCGTCTCTTGTACGGCTGGCATTCCATCCTCCGCTCGCGGTTTCAAGGACCGCGGTGGATCAAACTCGGACGAGTATTACGACGTCTAATACGATGTTTTTTGGCGGAAAGCACGGGCTTAGAACCGTTCAAGCCGTGTTTCATCGCTTAGCCCTTAAGTAGGGTATTACCAAGCTTTCGCCAAGCCTCTAACGCCCTATTGATGTCATCTGGTTTCGTGGACCAGCCCAGACTGAGACGCACCGCTCCCTGGGACACCACCGGATCAAAGCCCATGGCGGAAAGAACATGGGACGGCTGGACCTTGCCGGAGGAACAGGCCGAGCCGGAGGAAACCGCGACGCCTTCGAGGTCGAAGCCAATCACGGCGGTCTCGGCCTTGAGGCAGGGCGCCGTAAACAGGACGGTATTTGGCAACCGCTCAACCTCCTCCGAGAAGATCGTTGCGCCCGCAACTCCTCGGATGCCATTTTCCAAATGATTTCTGAGGGTTGCCATCCGTTCCGCATCCTTCCGCAGAGCCTGAAGCGCGGCCTTTACAGCCGCGCCGAAGCCGGCAATGCCGGCAACATTCTCGGTTCCGGCACGACGGTTGAGCTCCTGCCCCCCGCCCCGCAGCACCGGCTCCAGCCCGGCGATCCCCTCTGCCACGACCAGGGCGCCGATCCCCTTGGGGCCGCCGATCTTGTGCGCAGAAAAGGTCGCAAGATCGGCGCCTACAGCCTTGATGTCGAAAGGGATTTTTCCCAAGGCCTGGATCGCATCGATGTGCAGGAGGCCGCCGGCCTCGTGAACGATCTGGGCCGCCTCGGCGACCGGTTGGAGCGCGCCCGTCTCATTGTTGGCGGCCATGATGGAAACCAAAGCCGGCGGGCCGTCATTGAGCTGCGCCGTCAGATGGTCAAGGTCGATCACGCCGGAGCGCGTGACCTCGATCAGAGCGATCGAGGCACCCGGGAACCGGCCACCCGCCAGCACCGAGGCGTGCTCGACTGCCGACACCAGCAGCCGCTCGACAGGGCCGCCGGCCGGTCCACGCAGACCCGGGGACAGCGCCAGCGCATTGGCCTCGGTTCCGGCGGAGGTGAAGATGACGTTCCGCGGCAACGCACCGACTGCCACGGCAAGTTCGGCGCGGGCCTCCTCGACCAGCCGTCGTGCCTCCCGCCCCTCGGCATGGACCGAGGACGGATTGCCGAGGAGGTCAAAGGCCGCAACCATCGCCGTCCGCGCCTCGGGGCGCAGCGGCGTGGTCGCGTTCCAGTCGAGATAGACACGGCTCGGCATCTCGCCCTCTTAGCACCTTTTGCCATCCGGCCAATCGGACAGCCGTCGCATCAGGCCGGCTGGTGCTGTTCCATCCTGGCGACCGTCCGCGGCACCGCCCGCAATCCGAACAGGGGCCGCAGCCAGGCGATGCGCCGGACGAGTTCATAGGTCGCCACACATGTGAGCGCGGTCCCCATGATGACAATGGAGGCCTCGATCCCGGCCGGGAGCCCGCTGTCATGCAATGCATGCGCGACCACGATGATCGCGGTCTGATGCATGATGTAATACGGGAAGATCGCATCGGTCAGATAGCGGCGCACGGGACTGTCGGTGGTGAGATGGCGGCGCGCAAAGCCCAACACGGCGGCGATTGCGAGCCATTGATAGCAACCATAGGCCGAGGCCGCGAACGCCTTCAGCGCGGACGATGGCGCGAACAGACCGGCGCGAACCAGGATGAAGGCAGAGAAGCAGGCGGCTGCAGCCACCAGTGCCGCCCAGCGCTGGCGCTCGACATTGCGCCAGATCCCCTCCTGCTTCGCCAGCAGGAAACCGAGCAGGAAGGCCGTCGCGTGGTCCGCATGGTTGTACCAGTCGCCGAATAGCGCATGGGTCGACGGGAAAGCCGGGAACAGCACCAGGCGCCAGGCCGCAAACAGCAGGCAGGGCACGATCAGGAGCCATGGTCCGGCGAGCAGGACAGCCAGCTTCCGGCCAAGCCAGTCGGCGCCGGCCGGCCATAGCGCCAGCACGCCGATCAGGGCCATCGTGTAGACCCACAGATAGACCACGAACCAGAGATGGTTCCAGGTCGGCAACACGATGCACGGGCTGGGACAGAACTGCGCACCGAAGGCAAAATAGTGCCTGGTGTAGAAATCGAAAAAGCCCGCGGGATAGCCGAGGCTTTCGACGACCTGGAGATAGGATTGCGGCGGCACGATCGCGATCATGCCGAAAATCAGCGGGATCAGCAGTCGTGCCGACCGCGCACTGGCGAGCGAGGTCAGACTGGACTTGCCGAGCATGAAGCGGGTGGCAACCCCGGACACCAGGAACAGCAGCGACAGCCGCCAGGGGTTGAGGAACAGCATCACCGGTTCGAGCCAGGTCAGCCGGTGCACGCTCTTGATGTGAAATCCCCAGGACACGTAGAGCATGCCGACGTGGTAGAAGATCAAGAGCCCGAAGGCTAAAATCCGTACCCAATCCAGATCGATACGCCTGTCCGAGTTTTGGAATTGCTGTGGTGTTGTCATGGTTTTCTGCTCCTTGACGGGACGACAAACGCGGTTTTCGGGCCAGGTTGACACTGAAAATGGCTGACACCGAGAATGCCCCGCCGACGGAGCGCGTCGAGCCGGTTTGGGATCAGAATCGGAGCCGAGGGGATGAGCCGCCGGCGGCTGGGACGAACAGCGGGCCCCTGGGGATCAGCGGCGGCGACCGGACGATATTCGCTGCGATTGCGGCCGTCGCGCTCGCGATCGGAATCGTGAATGCGTTTTCGGGCGCCCAGGACGCCGCCTGGCGCGGCGACAGCTACGACGTCGGCCGGCGGCTGTTCTGGGAGATGTCGAGCATCGCCGTCATCCTGCTGCTGCTACCGATCCTGGTCTTGGCGGTCCGCCGCATGCGCCGCGCATCCGGCGTCGCCGCCCGCGCTAGCATCGGGGCGATCATCGTTCTCGGCTTTTCAGCCCTCCACATCACCGGCATGGTCTGGGTGCGGAAGCTCGCACTTTGGCTTGCCGGAGGCGCCTACGACTTCCGTTTCTCGCTCGCGACGGTGCTGTACGAATTCCGCAAGGACGCGGTGGCCGTTGTCCTGATCGCCAGCACGATCTGGCTGCTCGAAAGCCGGCGTGAGCTAAGGAAGGCCGCAGTCGCTCCGCCGGCGCCGCCAGCTCCGCAGCAGCCGTCGTCGCCCGATGTCATCTGGCTGCGCGACGGTACGAGCCGCATTCGCGTGGTGCCGCGCGACATAATCTGGGTCGCTTCCGCCGGCAACTACATCGAATACAGTCTCGCCGACGGCACCCAGCACCTGATCCGGGGCACGCTGGCGGCGGCGGAAAGCGAGCTGGCGCGCTTTTCCATCGTTCGCGTTCATCGGACCAAGCTTGCCAATCTCGACCGGGTGCGCGGCGTGGACCTCAAGTCATCAGGAGATTTCGAGCTCGCCTTCGACAACGGGCAGACACTCGGAGGCAGCCGGCGTTACCGGCCGGCGGTCGCCTCGATCGGAAGCCGAACCGCCACAGCGGGAATCGCCACCGCCGATCCACCAGCGATCCATAAACAGTCGTGATTCCAATCGGTTGAGCGCTGCTCTGCGGCACAGCGTCAGGCTTTTTGCCGCTGTCCGGTTGAATTCAGGCAGGTCCGGTCATGGGCGGCAGGCCAGAGATGACGCTGCAATGACGGGCTAAGCTCTTGAGCCCGTTGAGAGATGTCGAAGAAGCTTGCTTTTTGACCCTTGCCTCGTGTTAGAAGGCGCGCGTCAGTTCACCTGCGCGCCACTCGCGCATCATCCGAGGGCGCGCCTCTCCACCCTTCATTCGTGCTCTCGTCGGCGGCAACGCTGATGGAGCCACAATCGGTTGATTGCGCAGGGATCACCTCCAAGGGACTCAATCAGAGACATCCATGCCTGAAGTTATTTTCACTGGCCCTGCCGGCCGCCTCGAGGGCCGCTATCATCCGGCGAAGCAGAAGAACGCGCCGATCGCGATGATTCTGCATCCGCATCCGCAGTTCCACGGCACGATGAACCATCAGATCGTGTACCAGTGCTACTACGCCTTCGCGCATCGCGGCTTCTCGGTGCTGCGCTTCAACTTCCGGGGCGTCGGCCGCAGCCAGGGTTCGTTCGACCACGGCACCGGCGAATTGTCGGATGCCGCCGCGGCCCTCGACTGGGCGCAGACCATCAATCCCGAAGCGCGCGCCTGCTGGGTCGCCGGCTTTTCCTTCGGCGCCTGGATCGGCATGCAGCTCTTGATGCGCCGCCCCGAGGTCGAGGGCTTCATCTCGATCGCGCCGCCGGCCAATCTCTACGACTTCTCGTTCCTCGCGCCCTGCCCGTCGTCGGGCCTGATCGTGCACGGCGAGAAGGATGCGGTGGTGCCGCCCAAGGACGTCAACACGCTGGTCGAGAAGCTGAAGACGCAGAAGGGCATCGTGATCGACCAACAGGTCATCCCCGGCGCCAACCACTTCTTCGACGCCAAGCTCGAGCCGCTGATGGAGACCATCACGGCCTATCTCGACATGCGCCTCGCCAACGTGCGCTGACGAGCGCCGCTCAAGCCAGCTTGAGCCGACGATCCCCAACAGCACGAGCGCGATGCCGCAAGCTTCATCGCGCTCAAGGCCTCGGCAAGCGAGGAAGGCTCTGCGTTCCTCGCGATGCCATGGCGGCCGCTACAGCATCTGGCCGCCCGAGATATCGAAGCAGGTGCCGTTGGCCCAGCCCATGTCGTCGGAGAGAATTGCGGCGACCGCACCGCCGATATCGTCCGGCAGGCCGACACGACCGAGTGCGATACCCTGTGCGACGAAGGCGTGGACGGCCTCGTTATCGCGCACAGCGCCGCCTGCAAAATCGGTCGCGATCGCGCCAGGCGCGATGGCGTTCACCCGAATCCTGCGCTCGCCCAGTTCGACGGCCATGAAGCGCGTCAGCACCTCGGTCGCCGCCTTCATTGCCGCGTAAACGCTGTAGCCAGGCAGAGTGAAGCGTACGAAACCGGAAGAGACATTGAGGATACGGCCGCCGTCCTTGATCAGCGGCAGAAGCCTTTGGGTGAGGAAGACCGGGCCGCGCAGATGTGTCGCCACCAGGGCGTCGAACTGCGCTTCCGTCGTCTCCGCGAAATTGGCGCGCACGCCTATCCCGGCATTGTTGACGAGATAATCGAACTGCTGGCGGCTGAAGGTGTCGCGCAGCGTCGCAGCCACGGCTTCTGTAAAGCGCGGAAAGCCCGACGTGTCGGTGACGTCGAGCGGGATCATCGCGGCCTTGCCGCCCTTCGCTTCGATTTCATGCTTCAACGCATCGGCTTCGGCAGCGCCGGTACGGTAGGTACCGATGATGCCGGCCCTACTGCCGGCGAGGTGAAGCGCCATGGCGCGGCCTAGACCGCGGCTGGCGCCGCTGATGAGTGCGATTCTGTCAGTCATGTTCTGCCTTTGGGAGCGATGATGTGGCGAGAGGCAAGTCGCTCGCGATGAGCACCGCCTGCATCTGCAAGGTAGCGTCGCCCCGTCCCCCAAACCCGCCTGATCGGATCAACATCTTGCCCGATTGTCTCAACCGGCTTGTCCCATGCCACGAGACCTGACATGGTCAGTGCATGACCGGGTTCTTCGAACCACATCTCGACATCGCCTTGCGCCACGCAACGCCCGATACGGCGCACACGCCGATCCCGCGTGTCGAGCTAAGTGTCGGACATCACGCGACCGGTGAGACGCCGTGCCTCTACCGGTCGATGGTCTGCTTCATTCTTCAGGGCTCCAAACGGGTCGCCATCAACGACAGCGTGCTGAGCTACGACAGCTCGCAATATCTGATCAGTGCCCTCGATCTGCCGCTGATGGGCCAAGTGCTCGATGCCGACCGACATCACCCCTATGTCGCCGTCTCGCTGACGCTCGATCCCGCCTTGCTGGCAGAACTGGCGGCTACCATGCCGGTTGTGCGGGAGAGTGACGGCAAGGGGATCGGCCTGTCGATCAATCCGATGACGGTCCAGCTTCGCGATGCGCTGCTTCGGCTGCTTTTGCTGCTGGACACACCGGCGGACATTCCAGTCCTCGCGCCCATGGTCGAGCGGGAATTGCTTTATCGTCTCCTGCAGGGCCCGCAGGGACGCCTTCTGCGCCAGATTGCGCAGCCGGAGGGGCCGCTGGTGCGCATCCGGCGCGCCATCGCGTGGATCAGGGACAATCACGACCAGCAATTGCGGATTGATGCCCTGTGCGAGGCGAGCGGCATGAGCCGGGCGAGCCTGCATCGGCACTTCTCGGCGATCACCGGCCTCAGCCCGCTCCAGTACCAGAAGCAGCTTCGCCTGCAGGAGGCACGCCGGCTGCTCCTGGGGGGCGAGCACAGCGCATCGGACGTCGCCTTCGCGGTCGGCTACGAGAGCGCATCCCAGTTTAGCCGCGAATATCTCCGCCAATTCGGCGCGCCGCCCGCCCGAGACATTCGCCAGATGCGGCAACAGATCGATGCCGCTTTGGTCGACTGATCGGCCTGTCCGCTAAAGCATGATCCGGAAAAGTGCGCAGCGGTTTTCTGAAAAGATCATGCTCAAACAACAACCTAAAGCGCGATGGCGCTTCATCCTGATCGCATCGCGCTTTAGGCCAGCTTCAGCGCAACGATTCCCATCAACACGAGCGCGATGCCCGCAAGCTTCATCGCGCTCAAGGTCTCGCCGAACAGCACGACGCCCATGATGAAAGTGCCTGCAGCCCCAATGCCGGTCCACACCGAATAGGCGACGCCGACCTCGAGCACCTTCAACGC
Organism: Bradyrhizobium sp. 138; assembly: GCF_023074075.1. Classification (GTDB taxonomy): domain Bacteria; phylum Pseudomonadota; class Alphaproteobacteria; order Rhizobiales; family Xanthobacteraceae; genus Bradyrhizobium. The sequence goes on from NZ_JADPKT010000022.1 coordinate 276,042, forward strand.
GCGCCCGAGCAGGAAGACGAAGGCTGCGAGCAGCACCAACGAGGCGATGCTCCAGCCGACGCGCGTGTAACCTTCCGCGTATTTCATCGAGATCGCCCAGCCGACATCAAGCGCGCCGGCGATCAAGAGCATCAGCCAAGCCATGGACGACGACATCGGAATGCGCTCAGGCCGCGAGCTTGAGCAGATGCGCGTCGTGACGGACGAGGAAGGCGCGCAATAGTTGCGGATAGTCCGCGCCGACCGCGCTGCGCACGCTCGGACGTTTCGCAAGCTCGGCGCGCCACGCCCGCACCTTCGGCACATCGCGGAAGATGCCATGCTCGGTCAGTTCGTCGAACAGGTCGAAATAGCGGAAGATCGGCGCGAACACGGCATCGACCAGCCTGAATTGCTCGCCGGAGAAGAATGGGCCTGCGCCGAGCGCGGCTTCGACACGCGCGAACTTCGACACCAGCGCCTGACGCTTGCTCTCGAAGGTCGCAGGATCTGTCGTGGTCTCCAGACCCCAGAGGTCGCCGAGGATGGCCGAACCGAACTCCATCCAGGCACGATGCTCCGCACGCTTCAGCGGGTCAGCCGGATGCAGCTTCGCGCCGCCTTGCGTTTCCTCGATGTACTCGCAGATCACGTTGCTCTCGAACAGCGCGACCTCGCCCTGGTCGGTCGTCACCACCAGCACCGGCACCTTGCCGAGCGGCGACAGTTTTAGAAACCAGTCGGGCTTGGCAGCGAGATCGATATCGATCCGCTCGAACGGGACGCCCTTCTCCTTGAGCGCGATCACGGCGCGCTGCACATAGGGACAAAGCTTGTGGCTGATCAGTTTGAGCGATGCGGTCATGGTGGTGATCCCGGCGTTAAATGCAATTGCATCCAAAATAGATGCGCCTGCATATTCCTGTCAAGGTCCATGCAACTGCATTTATTGCAAGCCGCACGTCAGCAATCTAACGTGTACATTTATACAATAACACGCTTAACTAGATTATTTGCCTTATGCAGCGCCATCGGAGGCAATCGCATGGCCGACCGAGTTCAGTTTTCGTTTTCGGACAATAGGATTTTCGAAGTGCACACGGTGCCTTTAGGCGCAGATGCAAACGAGTATGCAAAGACCATGTTGCCTAAGCTCAGGCCTCGCAACGGCGCGCCTTTGTCGTATTCGATCTTGCCTATGAGCCAACCGGAAGGAACCAAGCACGTGCCAGAAGCTACGCCCGCTTTGGGAATTTCACGGCAGCTTCAACACGCGACGATACGCCTCGAATGCATGAAACCAAGCGGTGCAGTCTCCTCCGGCACGGGCTTTCATTTCCGTCTGCAGTTGAAAGGAGACACTTGGGTACCTGCCATTATAACAAACAAGCACGTCGTGGCTGGAGCGTCGGAGTGTGCAATTCACCTTTCGCTGGCGGACGCGACCGGAGCGGCATTAGGCCTTCACGAGCGATATATTGTTAAACCTTTTCAATGGCTAGATCATCCTGACCCAACTGTCGATCTGGCGCTTATCCCAATACAGCCATTGTTGGCGCAATTAAGCCAAGTGGGAAAGAGACCTTTCTACATCGACCTTGTAGAATCTCTCATCCCTGAAGCTTCTGTTCTCGAAGGGCTTAGTCCCCTCGAGGAAATCTTGTTGGTTGGCTACCCCAATGGCATTTGGGACACGGAGAACAATTTTCCGATCTTCCGGAGGGGCATCACGGCTACTCCTTGCAACAAAAAATATCTCGGTCGGACGGAATTTCTGGTCGATGCGGCTGTATTTCCAGGATCGAGCGGATCTCCAGTGTTCATTTACAACGAGGGGACCTATCTAAACGGGAATTCTGTGATTTTCGGAGGAAGGTTGCTACTTATCGGGGTCCTTTACGCCGTCCACCTCCATACGGCGCAGGGAGAAATCCGCACGGTCACAGTTCCCACTGACACAAAATCGATGTCGTTTTCTGCAATTCCAAACAACCTCGGCATTTGCCTACATGCGGCGAGAATCCTAGAGTTTCGAGAATTGTTACAGAGAGTCGTAGACTCTCAAGGCTAGTCACGGCCGTGCGATCACCCCGCCGGTCATCGGCATCGGCACGCCCCTAATGGTCATCGGCCGGAGCGACCTCCCCGACCTTAAGCGTCGCAAAGTCGTAGCGGTATTATGGTAAGGCACTTTTGCCACTGCTGGCAACAGCTGAAGCGTCGGGCAAAACACCCGAAACGCGTCAATCCCCGCATGCAAAAATATTCCACTTTCCCGAATTTCGGATTTATGGCATACACACGCCATCCCGGCCCCTGCCAGAGGGGCGCTTCGCGATCGTCACGAGATGCGGGCCGGGGTGCGGTGGACGCGGTAGCGCCGGCGCGATTTGCGTGAGGACAGGGCGGGCAACCGTGAGTCCCGGCGCGACGCGCATACGACACGGCGCGGTCACAGCGGTCTCGTTGATGCCTGGGGGCGAGCACACGCAAGCCTCCAGGCATTTCGGCGGGATCGTCCGCGGACGGAAAAGTCGTGTGGTCCTGACGCCCGGGGTTCTGGCGTCAAGTCTCAGCGGTGATGCAGCGGCCAACCGGTGCGCGCATCGATCATCCGCAAGGCGACGGGGGCAATAGTGCAACGCTCCCCGAGGAGAGCACGAAGGACACCGTTAAAACCATCCGCGCAGGGAAGGCCGGGCGACCGGCACACCTGTGGTCCACCCCGTGTGCGTTCTTATCGCCCACGGACCTGCGGGTGCCGCCGGCGCCCGGCCTTCCCTGCGCCCTCTGGTCCGATTGAGGGCGCCGAACGACAGCAAGGCTCGGGCGAAACCTGCCGCGAGACTGCAACGGCATGTCTGCAATCTGGAAAGCCAATTGAAAGAGCGATGCAGTTGCCCCAATCCGGGAAGCCGCCCTCACGGCCGCGCGATCACCCCGCCGGTCATCGGCATCGGCACGCCAGTGGTGGCCGGATAAGACAGCGGCAAGCCCTTCAAGCCGCGGGCGGCGAGGAAGCCGAAGGCCTGGGCCTCGATGGCGTCAGAGGCCCAGCCCAGCGTCTCGGCCGCCTCGACGGTGGCCGAGCCCACCCGCTCCCGCAGCATGCGCAGCATGGTGAGGTTGCGAGCGCCGCCGCCGCAGACGATCCAGCTCCACGGCCGCCGTGGCAACAACGGGATGATGCGTGCGATCGCCGCCGCGGTGAAGGCGGTGAGGGTCGCCGCGCCATCGGCCGGCGCGACGTCGCCGAGTCTCAGCGCCGCGAAGTCGTTGCGGTCCAGCGATTTCGGCGGCGGCAGCGCAAAGAACGGCAACCCCAGCGCGCGAGCGATCCAGGCCTCGTCGCCCTTCCCGAGAGCTGCGAACTTTCCTTCCGCATCGAACGCCTGGTTCATGGTGCGGTACATGAAATCGTCCAGCAGCGCGTTGCCGGGCCCGGTATCGCAGGCGATCAGCGTGTCGTTGCCGTCGATATAAGTGATGTTGGAAACGCCGCCGATATTGACCACGACGATCGGCCCTTCGCGGTCCAGGGAATGGGCGAGCGCGCGGTGGTAGACCGGCACGAGAGGTGCCCCCTGCCCGCCGGCCTCGACATCGGCGGCGCGGAAATCAAACATCACCGGAATGTGGATTGCCCTGGCCAGCGCCGGCGCGTCGCCGATCTGCACCGTCAGCCGCTTCTCGGGGCGGTGCAGCACGGTCTGGCCGTGGAAGCCGACGATGTCGATATCCTCCGGCTTCATCCGGTTCTGGGTGAGGAAGGCGGCCACTGCCTCGGCATGTGCCTGTGTCACGGCGCGCTCGGCATCCGCCAGCACTCCCGGGCGGGCATCGCGTTGCGGCAGGTGCACCGCCTCGGCGAGCGCCTGGCGCAGCAGATTGCGCTCCGCCGGGTGATAGGGTCGATAACCGGATGGCCCGAAAGCCTTCACCTGCTTTCCGTCGGTCTCGATCAGCGCGACATCCACCCCGTCCAGCGAGGTGCCGCTCATCAAGCCGAGTGCCGTCAACATCATGGATCAGCGTCCTCAAACACCCTCTCCAGCATGCCGATCTTGTGCCAGAGGGACACATCTTATAATGCCACAGCGCCAAGTGGCGGGCGGCCGTCGGGTTCCCACACAAGACCCTTAAATTGCCCCCAAAACAGTAAACCAAGAATTGTCAGGCGCGCCGACAGATGACTGCATTTAAATCGGATTTCCTCAATATCCTGCAGGAACGTGGTTTCATCCACCAGTGCTCCGATTTCGAGGGGCTGGATGCGCTCGCCGCCAAGGGCGAAGCGACCGCCTATGTCGGCTACGATTGCACCGCCCGCTCGCTGCACATCGGCAACTATCTGACCATGATGATGCTGCACTGGCTGCAGCAGTCCGGCAACAAGCCGATCACGCTGATGGGCGGCGGCACCACCATGGTCGGCGACCCCTCCGGCAAGGACGAGACCCGCGCGATCCGCACCGTCGCCGAGATCGAGGCCAACAAGGAATCGATCCGGGGCGTGTTCGCCAAGGTGCTGCGCTATGGCGAGGGTAAGAGCGACGCCATCATGCTCGACAACGCCGAATGGCTGACCAAGCTCAACTGGATCGAGATGCTGCGCGACGTCGGCCGGCATTTCTCGGTCAACCGCATGCTGACCATGGACTCCGTGCGGCTGCGCCTCGAGCGCGAGCACGAGATGAGCTTCATCGAGTTCAACTACATGGTCTGCCAGGCCTACGACTTCGTCGAGCTCGCCAAGCGCACCGGCTGCAAATTGCAGATGGGCGGCTCGGACCAGTGGGGCAACATCATCATGGGCGTCGATCTCGGCCGCCGCATGGGCACGCACCAGCTGTTCGCGCTGACGACGCCGCTCCTGACCACCGCGTCGGGCGCCAAGATGGGCAAGACCGCGCAGGGCGCGGTGTGGCTCAACGCCGACCAGTTCAGCCCTTATGATTTCTGGCAGTACTGGCGCAACACCGAGGATGCCGACGTCGGCAAGTTCCTAAAACTGTTCACGACGCTGCCGATGGCCGAGATCAAGAAGCTCGAGGCACTCGGCGGCTCGGAGATCAACGAGGCCAAGAAGGTGCTCGCCACCGAAGCAACCGCGCTGCTGCACGGCCGCGATGCCGCGAACGAAGCCGCGGAGACCGCGCGCCGCACCTTCGAGGAAGGCGCGCTCGCCGAAAGCCTGCCGACGGTGGAAATTCCGCGCGGCGAACTGGACGGCGGCCTCGGCGTGCTCACCGCCTTCGTCAAGGCGGGCCTCGTTGCCTCCAACGGCGAGGCGCGGCGGCAGATCAAGGGCGGCGGCCTGCGCGTCAACGACGAGCCTGTTACGGACGAGAAGATGGCGCTGTCCGCGGCCAATCTGACGCCGGAAGGCGTGATCAAGCTGTCCTTCGGCAAGAAGAAGCACATCCTGATCAAGCCTGCATAGGCGTATGAGCTTTTCGCTGCTTGTCAGGGTGCGCGGATGCGCGCTCCCTGACGGCAATGGGTCAGAACACGTCCACGGAAACGAACAAGGATAGCGTGACGCCGCAAGGCGTCGTGCGCATCGCGCTCACCGTGCTCGCGCTCTGCTTCACGCTGGCCGTGCTCGGCCGCGGGCTCGGCGACAGTTTTACGGTCTTCCTGAAGCCGATCTCGGAGAGCTTCGGCTGGGACCGCGCGCAGATCGTCTCGGTCTATTCGCTCACCTGGCTCGCGAGCGGTCTCACCGCTCCGTTCGTCGGGCGCCTGTTCGACCATTCCGGACCGCGCATCGTCTATGCGCTCGGACTGCTGCTGCTCGGCGCGGCCTTCCTGATCGCGGCCCACGCCCGGCAGCTCTGGCAGTTCCAGCTCTCGATCGGCCTCTGCGTCGGCATCGGCGTCGCCTTCATCGGCATCGTGCCGAATTCGATCCTGCTCGGCCGCTGGTTCGGGCCCCGTCTGCCGACCGCAATGTCAGTGGTGTATTCGGCCATGGGCGGCGGCGTGCTGGCGTTGCTGCCGGCCTCGCAGCTCCTCATCGATCACATCGGCTGGCGCGACACCTATCAGCTGTTCGGCTTCGCAGCGCTGGGCCTGCTGGTCCCGCTGATGCTGCTGCCGTGGCGGCTGTTCGCCGCGGGCTCGCCGCATGTCGTGAAGAAGACCGATCCCGACTTCGTCGACAATGGCTGGACGCTTCTCGGTGCCATGCGCCACCACGCCTTCTGGGCACTGTTCGCGACCTTCTTCTTCACCGCCGTCGGCATGTATGCGATTGCCGCGCAAATCGTGGCCTATCTGATCGATGCTGGCTTCCCGCCGCTGAAAGCCGCCACCGCCTGGGGCTTTTCCGGCGTCGTCCTGGTGTTCGGCATGCTCGGTGTGTCGGCGCTCGACGGGCTGATCGGGCGGCGGCCGTCGGTGCTGCTCAGCTACGCGATCTCGATCCTCGGCATCGTCCTGCTGTGGCTGTTGCAGTATTCGCCGAACCTCCTCCTGCTCACGGGTTTCGTCGTCTGCTTCGGCAGCATGATGGGCTCGCGCGGCCCGCTGATCAGCGCCACAGCAATGCGGATCTTCCAGGGCAAGCGCGTGGGGACCATCTACGGCACGATCTCGATCGGCAGTGGCCTCGGCTCGGCGTTCGGCTCCTGGAGCGGCGGCCTGATCCATGACGCGACCCACGGCTACAACGCGCTGCTCGCCTTCGCCCTTGCGAGCGTCGTGCTCGGGATGATCCCGTTCCTGATCGTGCCCGCCTTGCGGCGGTAGGTGACGCAGAGGTAACCTGCGCGCATCGAGGTCACCGGACAATTACTGATGGGCGCGAGGCGAATAAGCTCAAAAACCGCGGATCGCCTGCGGCTGAGGCCTCAGCCCGCGGTGTTTTGTCCGTCATGACAAAAATGTCAGCGCAAATTGACGCGGAGCCGCTTGCGGGGTCGAACTGAATGCGGTCCTAGTCGCAGCATTGGATGGAGGGCAAACCAATGGACTTTCCCTATCTCACTCGCTTTCAACCGGTTCTCTTGAGCCTGTTTCGCTTCATCACCGGCCTGCTGCTGTTCCAGTACGGCATCGCCAAAATCTTCAAGTTTCCGGTGCTTCCCTACTTCGCCAACATCCCGCCGCTGATCTACGCGGCCGGCGCGCTCGAACTCGTGCTCGGTGCGCTGCTGATGCTCGGCCTGTTCACCCGCCTCAGCGCGTTCATTCTCTCCGGTGAAATGGCCTTCGCCTACTTCATGGGCCATATGTTCAAGGGCGAGACGCCGGTGTTCCTGCCGCTGCTCAATGGCGGCACCGCGGCGATCCTGTTCTGCTTCGCCTGCCTCTATCTGTCGGCAGCCGGCGGCGGCTCGGTCAGTGCCGATACAGCGATGGGCAAGAAATAGCGGCGTGTCCGCGCTGCGCTGACGCGCCCATACTTGACCCGCAAGAAGACGGCATTGGCAGATCGGCCGGTGCCGTCTCAGCGCGCCCCCAGCACGTTCCAGATCAGGACGAGGGCCGCGACGAGCAGCACGGACATGATGATGCGGTGAACGAATCGGTTCACTGCCGCTCCGGCCGCGCTTGATCACCACCAAATTCCCACATCATTTGTCTCCGCGACCTGGCCCGCCACGCGCAGCGAGGCGCGTTCGGCCTGCATGTTTGCGCACGCACCTGCAGACGCCGCGCGTGGCAGCACGTCGCACGCGTCCATTCATGATTGGTAAGAACTTCATGCTACCGACGCGAGCAATAACAACCATTCCATCGAGGCTGCGATGAAGCTGCTGAGTCACCTCAAGATCCGCACCAAGCTTGCCAGCATGGTGTGTCTCGCCGCCCTCACCGTTGCGGCCATCATCGGAGTATCGGCCGTGCTCAGCAAGAGCCGCATGATGGAGGATCGCGTCCAGCAGATGCGGACCGCCGTCGAGCTGCTCTACAACTACGCGCAATCGCTTCAGGATGAGGTCACCGCCGGCAAGCTGCCGCTGGCCGAGGCCAAGGCCCAGTTCCATCAGCGCGGCCGCCGCATGAACTTCAATGGCAGCCAGGGCTATCCGGTGGTCTACAATCAGGACGGCTCCCTGGTCGTGAACGGCGCCAACCAGCAGCTCGAAGGCAAGATCACCGGCGCCAAGGATTCCAACGGCGTGCTGATCGCTGACGCCATCATCAAGGCCGGCGAAAGCCCGCAGGGCGGCGTCACCTCCTATCTCTACCCCCGCCCCGGCCAGACTGAACCGGTCCGCAAGACCGTCTTTGCACGCAAATTCGCCCCCTGGAACGTGACCGTCAGCTACGGCCTCTACGTCGACGACATCGACGCCGATGTGCGCGCCCTGACGCTGGAGCTCGCCGCGATCGGCACTGGCCTAATGCTGCTGATGGCGGCGCTCTCATGGCTGATCGCCCGCGACGTGCTCAGCGCACTCGAGCGCCAGAAGAACCGCATGCAGGAGATTTCCGAAGGCGCCATCGACAAGCCGGTCGAGGAAACCGACCGCGGCGACGAGATCGGCCGCATGGCCGAGACCCTCGAAGTGCTGCGTCAGACGGCTTTGACGGCGCGCGCGCTGGAAGCCGAACAGGTCGCCACCAAGACGCGGACCGAGCAGGAGAAGCGCGAGGCCCTGATCGCGCTCGCCGACCGCTTCGATGCCTCCGTCGGCCAGCTCGTCGGCCTGATGGCCTCCGGCTCCGGTGAGCTCGAGACCACCGCCAAGTCGATGTCCTCGACCGCTGAAGGCACCAACCGCCGCGCCGCATTGGTCGGCTCGGCCGCCACCGAAGCCAGTCAGCGCGTCCAGACCGTCGCGGCTGCCGCCGAGGAGCTCTCCTCCTCCATCACCGAGATCAGTCGCCAGGTCGCCCAGTCCGCAGAAGTCACGGGACGCGCGGTCGACAGCGCGCGCCGCACCGACACCATCGTGCGTGCCCTCTCGGACGGCGCCCAGCAGATCGAACACGTCGCCGAGCTGATCTCCAACATCGCCGCCCAGACCAACCTGCTCGCGCTCAACGCCACCATCGAGGCCGCGCGTGCCGGCGAAGCCGGCCGCGGCTTTGCCGTGGTCGCTTCCGAGGTGAAGTCGCTCGCGAGCCAGACCGCGGAGGCCACCCGCGAGATCGGCGACAAGATCGCCCAGATCCAGGGCGCGACCAAGGAAGCCGTGGACGCCATCGGCGGCATCACCGCCACCATCGAGGAGGTCAGCCGCATCGCGACCTCGATTGGGGCTGCCATCGAGGAGCAAGGCGCCGCGACCGCCGAGATCGCCCGCAGCGTCTCGCAGACCGCGGAGGCGACCCAGGAGGTCACCACCAATATCGGCGGCGTCTCGACCGCCGCGAACGAGACCGGCAATGCCGCCGGCATGGTGCTCGCCGCGGCCTCGAGCCTCTCCAAGCAGGCCGAGCAGCTCTCCGGCGAAGTCGGGACGTTCCTCGCAGGCGTGCGCGCGGCGTAGGCGGCTCGTTCACCTCTCCCGCAAAGCAAGCGGGAGAGGGAGCGCACTGCACCTAATGGCCGCAATCGAATCTGCTACGAACTAGAACGAGCCCGCTGCTATCGCCGCGCGAGGCTGCATCCGCTCGACAGCTGACGCGTCGAGCCGGTCGAGCCGTCGTGGGACTGCGAGGGGAATTCTTCGAATGGCGAGTTCTGCTTGCCAGTGTTGAATTCGAAGATCTTGCGGAACAGGCCGGGCGCCATCGCCGAGATTGGATTGACGCGCATCACGGGCGCCGCCGGCGTGCCGACCACCTCATAGGTCACGCCGATCAATCCTTCATTGTTGCCGCCGCCGAGGAAGATGCCGAACAGCGGGATCTGTCCGAAGATGTTGTTGACGCCATACATCGGCACGAAGGTGCCGCTCATGCACACCTGGTTGCCGGGATAATCGATCGAGCCCTCGATGGTGGCGCCGATCATCGGGCCCTTGACCACGCCGTCGCGGATGGTCAGCGCGCCGTTCTGCCGGGTGAACTCGGCGCGGAGCGCGCTGAAGGAGACGCCGCTGCCGGTGCCGTTGGGCGCGCCGGCGGCGACGCGTTCGAGCTGCGCCTCGCCCCTCACGGTAAAGTCGCGGACGTTGATGAGGCCCTCGCGCGTCGTGTTCGGCTCGGACGTCGGCGGCTCCATCGCCACCACCATCTGGCCGCCGACCGCTTTGGTGTAGGTGTCGGTGAATTTCAGCAGCGAGCCGGCATCGTTGGTCTGGAGGTACATCACCTCGCGGCTGCCTTGCGCGCGACCGCCGCGCAGATCGGCCGCCACCGGCGTATCTTTGCCGATCCTGCCGCTCAGCGTAAAGGTCTTGATAGCGCCGTTGCGCTTCGACATTTTGGCGTCGACGCTGCGCATCGCCTCGCCGTTGAAACCCATTACAGCACCGAGCTTCACGTCGATGTCGAAATCGACGTTCTTCATCTTGTTCTTGGCGTCGTCCTTGGAATTGCCTGAAATCGCCGACTTCAGGAAGCCGCGGCCATCGAACACGTCGCCGCGCATGGTGCCCCTGATGACGCCGTCCTGACCACGCTCAGCCTTCAATGAGGTCTTGTCGCCGTCGGACGGCGAATAGGTCGGGAAGTTCACGTTCATGAGCTCGCCATTCGCGTCGACCTCGAGCGAGCCCTTGATCGAGGCGCCGCCGCCTTCAATGACGATGTCCTCCAGGCGCGTCGATTGCGCCGTCGGCACCACCTTGAAGCTGGCCTTGCCTGATTTGCCCGGCAGCTTGACCCAGCCCGGCAGGATGTTGTCGAGCTTGACCGAGGTCAGGTCGGCCTCGACGCCGAGCTTGGTCGTCTGGTCGGGACCGCCGGCGATCTTGCCCGACAGCTTGATTGGCAACGATCCGCTGACGGCGGGACCGAGATCGAATCCCAATCGCGCCCGGCTCGCATCGTCCAGCGTCGCCTGCAGTCTCACATCGGCATCGCCTTCGGTCGGCTTGCGGTAGTCGAGCGAGGCCGCCTGGCCGTTGATCTTGACGTCGCCCTTGACCTGATAGCCCTGGTTGTTGGCGGCAATCTTGAGATTGTTGGCCTCCAGCTTCTGGTTCATCACCAGCTTGTCGGCTGAGAAGCCGTTGAGATCGGCCGTCACGGCATAGGTCGTGTCAGACTTGGTCAATTCGCCCTTGACCGGCATGCCGAGCTGGATGTTCGCCGTGAATGTCCCCTTGCTGGTGTTGGGATCGACGACTGTCGACGACAGATCGCTCAAGCGATCATTGGCCAGCATTTCGGCAGCCGCGGGCACCGGACCCTCGACGCGGAATCTGGTCCGCGACGGCGACGGCTTGGGCGCCATGTCAGGCACCTCGAACACGAAATCGGAAATCGTGACCTTGCGGCCGGCGGGCGTATCGGCAACACCCTGGCCGATATTCACGGTCGCGGTGCGACCGGTCACGCGCGCCTTCAGATCGGCGTCGTGCACGACAGGCATGCCGTCCACGGGACGGACCGCGACGCCGCTCGCCACGATGTTGACCGACAGGCCGTCGTCGGGAATGGGCGGGCCCTTGCGCGGAAGGTTCTTCGTCGGCGAATTGATGCCGATCTCGATGCGCTGAAGCGTACCGCGCTCGATCCGCTCGATCACCCATTGACGCAACTCGGGAACGACGAGCGTCGGCCACATCCGCTTCAGCGCGGAGGCCGACATCGGCGTTCCCGCAAAGCCCAGCGTCAGCCGCGGCTCGCCCGAATAGTCGATGGCACCGGTGCCGGCGACGCCGATCTCGCCATTGCTGATGTCGGCTTGCGTCAGCAGGAAGCGCTTGTGGTCGGTGTCGAACCGGAAGCCGATCGCGATGCGGTTGAAGACGAGCGGCGGCTCGTTGTCGATGCCGCCGAGCAGGATCGAGCCGCCGCTGAAGCCGAGCTGCCAGTCATTGACGGTGCCGTTGGGTGGCTCGAGATGGGCCAGAAGCGTCAGGCGGTTCGCGCCAGACAACACCTTGAACGGTGCGACCAGCACCCGCCGGTTGGCGTCCCACTCGACGTTGATCTCGGCCTGATCGATCGCCATCGGATAATCCGGCGTGTCGGTATCGATGATATTGCCCGCGCCGACTGCGATCTTGCCGCGGAAGAATGTCGGCACGCCGTCGCGGCCGAGCTCGCCCTTGAGCTCGCCGGTCAGCGGCAAATCGGCGGTATAAGTGAGGTCCTTGACCCGCAGCGCCAAGAGGATGTTGGAGGTCGAGACCTTGTCGGCTTTGATATCGACCGAGCGCACGCCGTTCTCGGCCGGCCCGATCGTGGCGCGGAGCATCCACGGGCGCGCCCCCTCCTCGCCGAGGCTCAGTGTAACGCCACCGCGGCTCGGGCGGCGCAGGCTGAGGGTGATGTTCTCGAACGACCATTTGCTGCCGCGCTGCTGATCGTCGACGATCAGATTGCCGTTCTTCAAACCGATCTCGTTGAGGTTCTGGCCGTCAAGACCGGTCATGCTGAGACTGTCGAGCCAGTCGAGGCCCTGAAGAATGCCGCTCTGTGCGGTCGCCTGGGGCGGGCCTTGAGAGGCGGCTTGAGATGGATCCTGGGTCGCGGGCTGTGTGGCGAATGGCGGCGGCGGGACGCCATTGCGCGGGAATGTCGGCGGCAGGCCCGCGTCCTTCTTCGAGGCGACGCCGGTTGCCAGCGGCTTTGCGGTATCGCCGGCGGATACGGTGACAGTGCCGTCGGGCGCGATCCGGATCGCCAGCTCGGCGTCGACCAGATTGAGGCTTTCGGCACGCAGATGCCCCATCAGCAGGCCCGCACCCGACAGCTTCACCTCGGCCTTCGGCGCGCTGGCGACGACGGCGTGATCGCGATCGCGGACGATGATGTCACGGATACGGACGGCGATGCGGATCCGGCCGGCCCGCTCGATCTGGGTGCCTCCGATCTCAACCGTGTTGCCGTGACCGATATTGTCCTCGATCGCGGCGGCCAGCCATGGCGTTGCGATGTCGAGATTGATGGGACCGGCCCCGAGCCGCCACCACAGCGCACCGAAACAGCCGACGAAGATGATGGCGAGAGTCCCGACGACAAGGACGAAACGCTTCAGCCAGCGATCGGCGGCCAGCCAGCGGCGCAACGCCCCAAACCCGTCACCGACGCGATGAAAGCCCGAATTGGAACGCGACAACAGCCGGCGCGCGCGATAGCCCGCGGCCGCCTCCTGATCCGGGTCCCAATCGGCGTCGTCCCATTCCTGCGGCTGTTGCTCACCGCCGCGCCGATCGAAGTCCCGATTGTAATCCTGGGGCGACTTATTCCTTGCCATTGCCTCTCGATACAGGCGCCCGTCATAGGATTGAGCACCGCCGGGACTGCAGCCGCCCTCGGGAAGCGAAGCTCCCTGCGCCGGCATTGCAGCCATACCTCGAATATTCCTGCTGTTCGTCATTTCGCCCCGGCAGCGCGTTCAACGAGCAGTGGGGTGGTGCGTGGAATTCCTTGTAACCATACTCCGGCGTCGCCAGACTTGCCCAGCCGAGGGCGCGATTCCGGAACGCCGGACGAGAGCTGCAATACCGTTTCGGTTGACCCGCCGAAAGCGTCGAAAGGAAGGCGTATGTCCAAGAAATCCCGAACGAAATCGTCCAAAACGCCCTCCGGCAGTCCGACCGCTAAAAAGAAGCCCCTGAAAACACGGGCATCGACTCAAACAAGGTCCGCGAAGACGCAGCTGACACCGGCGAGCAAATCAACCGGGAGCTTAGCAAAAGCAGGATCACATAAGGCCGCATCGAAACAGTTAATTACCTCCAAATCGGCGTCCGCGCCCGCGACCGCGAAGTCGGGCCTCGCCGAGGGCCACAAGGCCCCCGCCTTCCGCCTGCCCCGCGACGGCGGCGAGGTCGTCACGTTGGCCGACTATGCCGGCCAAAAGCTGGTCCTGTTCTTCTACCCCCGCGCCGACACGCCCGGCTGCACAAGGGAGGCGATCGATTTCACCCGCCTGGCCGACGCATTCGCGGCCGCCGGCACCGCCGTGCTGGGGATCTCCGCCGATCCGTTAAAGGCCCAGGAGAAGTTCCGGGACAAGCACAGTCTCGGTGTCCCGCTGCTTTCGGACGAGCAACATGCGATGCTGGAAGCCTATGGCGCCTGGGGCGAAAAGTCCATGTATGGCAGGAGCTTCCTGGGAATTCTTCGCACCACGATACTGGTCGGGTCCGATGGCAAAGTAGCCAGGATCTGGCGCAATGTCCGGGTCGACGGCCATGCCGACGCGGTGCTGGAAGCGGCAAGAAGTCTTTAACCAATCCCTAGAATTCGCCTGTTCCCGTTTCCGGAAAATTAACCATGACCGGCCCAGATTGCTGCGGCAATTAGGCCGTACGGACTCATCCGACCGGCGCGGGAGTGCCGATGTCGAAAAGTTCTGCCCAATATTCGCAGCACCCCCCACATCATCCTCACGACCACGGACGGGCCTTCCAACGCCGGCCCGCCGTCGCCGCAGCCGCAGCGATCCCCCTTCCCGCGACCGACGACGCCTACACCATCGTCCACGCCGGCAAGCAGGTGCGCTTCGGGCCCGTGGTGTTCTGGATCGTGGTCGGAACGGTGGTGCTGCTCGGTCTCTGGTCGGCGGCGACCGCCACTTATTTTGCTTTCCGTGACGATGTCCTGACCCGGCTGATCGCCCGCCAGGCCGAGATGCAATACGCCTATGAGGACCGCATCGCTGAGCTGCGCGCCAAGGTCGACCGCACCACCAGCCGCCAGCTGCTCGACCAGGAACAGTTCGACCAGAAGCTCGACCAGATCATGAAGCGGCAGACGGCGCTGGAGTCCCGGGCCACGGCGCTCGGGGCCATGCCCGACGTGACCGGCTCGATTCCCCGCGCGACCCCGCAGCGCGGCGATGCGAGTCAGACTGCGCCGAAGCCTTCGCCCATCAGCGACACCGTGATCTTCGTGGCACCGCCGGACCGTGAGGCGCGGCTCGAATCGCGCGCGCCGGCCGTTGCGGCAGCGCCGACCAACCAATTCGCCAAGAACCAAGGTTTAGACAACGTCCTGGTTCGGCTCACGACCTCGCTCGATCAGGTCGAGCGTCGCCAGATGGCGGCGCTCAGCGCCGTCGAGGAAGGCATGGATTCCCGCATGCGCCGGATGCGCGGCGTGGTCAGCGATCTCGGCCTCAATCTCGCCAATCTCGAAGCCGCCGTGCCGCGCACCGCGATGGGCGGGCCTTTCGTCCCCGTCAAGCTGACGGCCAACGCCGGACCGTTCGAGAAGCAGCTCAATCGCATCAACATCACCCGTGCCGAGATGGATCGTCTCAACCGTACGCTGGCGCTGGTGCCCTACCGCAAGCCCGTCATCGGCGAGGTCGAGTTCACTTCCGGATTCGGTGTGCGCAGCGATCCCTTCCTCGGACGGCCCGCGATGCACACCGGGCTCGACTTCCGCGCCGCCAGCGGCGATCCGGTCCGCGTCACCGCCTACGGCAAGGTCGTCTCCGCCGGCTGGTCCGGCGGTTACGGCCGCATGGTCGAGGTCGACCATGGCAATGGGCTTTCGACCCGCTACGGCCATCTCTCCGAGATCAACGTCAAGGTCGGCGAGATCGTGAAGATCGGTCAGGTGATCGGTCTCGTCGGTTCGACCGGCCGTTCGACCGGTCCGCATCTGCACTATGAGACCCGCATCGAGGGCGAAGCGGTCGATCCGCAGAAGTTCTTGCGCGCCGGCGTACGCCTCAGCGCGGGCTAGCGCTGGCTCGCAGCTGGCAATTCACTGTTGCGCTCGTGGCCGACCTCTCGGTGATGACGTCGCCGAACAGCGCGCGGGTCCGAAATCTAAGTGCCGCGTCGCAACAGATTCAGAAGGCGTCCGTCGATCACCAGCAGCGCGCTGCCGATGACGATGGCGCCCTCGATCTCGCGCATCGAGATCGGCTCGCCGAGCACCAGCCATCCCAGCAGAATGGCGGTGACGGGAATGAGCAGCGTCACCAGCATGACGTTGCTCGCGCCCGACCGTCGCAAGACCTGGAAGAAGACGATGTAAGCCAGCGCCGTCGACAGGGCAGCGAGGCCAAGCACTGCAAGCCAGGTCGTAACGCCCGGCATCGGAAAATGCCAAGGCTGCTCCACAGCACCGGCGATGACCGCCATCATCACGGTCGACGCCATCAGCTGAAACGTTGCTGTGCCGAGCGGAGCTGCGTCCTTCAGCATTCGCCGCGCTGCCAGTGCGGCGAATCCATAGCTGACGGCGCCGCCAAGACAAAGCAGGATGCCGAGCCCCTGCCCCGCCCTTGTCTCGAAGCCCCATCCGCGCAAGACGATCACGCCCGCTAGGCCGAGCGCCACGCCGGCCACGCGGCGCATCTGCAAGGTCTCCTCGCCTGCCGCCGCCATCACCAGAACGGTGAACAGCGGCGTCGTCGCATTCAGAATCGAGGCCAGCCCGCTCGGAATGAAGGTCTGCCCGATCACGATCAGTGAGAACGGGATGACATTGTTGAGCAGCCCGATCACAACGAATGGCGTCCAACCCGACATGCTCTTGGGAAAACCGATCCCCTGGACGCGCAGGAACGGCACGAGAATGGCCGCGCCGAGCACGACGCGCAGGAACACCAGCGTCAGCGGCGGCAGTTCTCGCAAGGCGGCACCGTTGAAGAAGAACGAGCCGCCCCAGAGGATCGAGAGCACCGCGAGCAGCGACCAGTCGCGCACGTCGATCCTGTTGTCGCTTGGGGGCATGGGGTCTCACATCGGCGGCCGAGCCCGCTGACCTAGAACGACGCGGCGAACAATGCCACCCGATTTCTGGTGAAACTCCGGCTTACAAAACCGATGCCGGCAATGAATGGGGATCGAATTGCCCCACGCGATACTAGCCGGCTGGCGCGTGGACTCAGAAACCCGATCAGACGGCGCGGAGGCGGCGCCTTGTCCGTTCAGTTTTCAATAGCGGACATGGCCAGCTCGCCCCAGCTGGTTTAAGGGCCAAATGCAGACATGCGAGCAGTTGACGGGCCAGCTGCGTAACGGTCATGATCAACACGACTTCAAAGATGCCAAGCGGCCTCAATCCGGTCAGCATCCGCCAATTTGAAGAAGCAATTTTGAGGAACCCATGACGGGAATAAATCAGGCAGTTCCCCCATCCCTCCCGCCCCACGTACAGCTAATTCAGATGGGGACAGCGGGTGCAGTCGCTAATGTTGTGCATATCGCGGCGGCACTTGGTCTGGCGGACAAATTCGCCGATGGGCCAAAAAGCGCAGGCGAACTGGCTGCTCCCCTCGCTCTACATGCCCCGTCCTTGCACAGATTGATGAGGACCATGGCCGGTATAGGGCTTCTTACCGAAGGCGACGCACAGCGCTTCTCATTGACGACACTCGGAGAGGCATTGAAAACGGACGCACCAGGTTCAGCTAGATCGGCCCTGCTAATGACGGGAAGCAGCTGGGTTGGTAGTGGCTTCGCCAATCTTCTTCACTCTTTGCAGACAGGTCGTACGGGCTTTGAGAAGGCACACGGTATGCCGCTCTTCGATTATCTGGCTCACCATCCCGAAGCCGCATCCGTATTTAGTGGAGCAATGGTTGGCCTTCATGGAGGCGAACCTCCAGCGGTCGCGGCCGCCTACGACTTTTCTGTGTTCCAAACCGTCGTCGATGTCGGCGGCGCGTCCGGCAATATGCTCGCCAACATACTTGTGCGACATCCACAGCCGAGAGGGGTCCTGTTCGACCGGCCGCATGTCGTAGGTGATGCGCAGAAGTTGCTTAGAGAGAAGGGCGTCGCGAGCCGTGTGACCGTAGAGGCAGGAGACTTTTTCCTGTCGGTGCCATCAGGTGGTGACGCTTACGTGTTGTCCCACATCCTGCACGACTGGCATGACGACCTTTGCCTAACGATTCTTAGTCATTGTCGCAAAGCCATGAAACCCGATGGGCGACTATTGATAGTCGAGATGGTCTTGCCTCCCGGTGACGCCCCACATCCGGGGAAAATACTGGATATGGTTATGCTGGTATTGATCGGAGGGCAGGAGCGCACGGAGCGGGAGTATGCCGTTCTGCTGGACAAGGCTGGCTTCCGCCTCAATCGAGTTGTGACAACGGAGTCGCCCGTCAGCGTAATTGAAGCAGTGCTGGCCTAATCGCAGCGATGTCTGCTTCGGGTCAAAAGCGCCGTTTGGACCAGCGGTCGGAAGCTTCCGGTTTACCCCCGCCTCCAGACGACTCGCCGCCGCGGCCTAATGGAAGCGATGGGCCATAAACTGCCGTTGAAGATGAAGGCACGATGTTCTTACTCGATCCCGACCGGCTTTCTTTCCGACGTCTCAAAGCCTATCTTGGTTGAAAGGGCGCGAGAGGCAGCGAAATGCTACCGGCACCAATCACTTATTGCTTCTACCGTTGTCGCGGGCTCTGCCTTCACACTTGGGTCGTCGCGACTTTCGCAATCATGATGGCCTCCACTCCGCTGCAGGCTTCAACAGCACCAAAAACGGCAGCGTGCGGATACCTCGCTGGTCTAATTGATAAGGCTCCGCCATCAGGGCGGTTGTTCCTGCCCAGCTATCCGACCGTCGAATCGGGGCCTCTGCATGGCGCCGCCTACCTCTATGACAATGCGGTAGCCGCCATCGCATTGGTCGGTTGCGGTGAGCAAGACAAAGCATATCGGATTGGCTCGGCGATTCTCTGGGCCATCGACAACGACCGCACCTGGCATGATGGACGGCTCAGGAACGCTTACGCCGCGGGTGTGGCGGCGAATGGCCCCGTCAAACTTCCGGGGTGGTGGGACAATGCTCAGAACAAATGGTTAGAGGATCGATATCAGGTGGGCAGCGACAATGGTAACATGGCATGGGCCATGTTGGCGTTGCTGTCGCTTGATGATGTGAACATCGACTTTCGGTTCCGCGATGGTGCAGCACGGCTTGGCGCCTGGGTCGCGCAATGGGCCGATACGCGCGATACTGGCGGTTTCACGGGCGGTACGTTTGGGCACGAACCGACGCCGGAAGTGCGGACGTGGAAATCGACTGAACATAATACTGACCTCGCCGCCGCGTTTGGCCTTCTTGCGGTCCGTACAGGCGAATCGCGTTGGCGTGACAAGGCAACGGCTGCTGAGCACTTCGTAAATGCGATGTGGGATTCGGCATGCGCCTGTTTCGCCGCAGGGACAGCTGAAGACGGCGTCACGCACAATCCGATTTTGGCTCTGGATGCTCAGATCTGGCCTTTAACAGCGCTTCACGGAGCGGCCGGGAAATTTGCATCAGCAATGACGACCGCCGAACAGCGAATGAGTGTCGGCGGGGGCTTTTCTTACGGTGAAGACCGGGACGGTGTGTGGACCGAAGGGACGGGCCAAATGGCTCTCTTGATGAAATTGCTCGGCAGGACTGAGAGGGCAGAGTCGTTGATCGCTGTAATCGAATCCCAGAGGTCGCCCGATGGTGGGTTCTATGCCACGACTGTCCGCGAGTTACCGACTGGGTTCGTGTTGGACACCGACCCGACCAAGCCGCGACTCTATTTCCGATTGTCACATCTTGGCGCAGCTTCGTGGGCTGCCCTCGCGGAACGTGGGTTCAATCCCTTCACGATGACAAAAGGACTTCCGTAGTTGAGCCGCGATGCTTCTCGTCTCGGCCTCTTTTTTGGTCTTTTTTGATTTCGATATGTCCGCGAAGGGTCATCAGCCGCCGCTACTAGCGACAAAGGAGTTATCGTCTCAGCTAGAGCTATCGCGTCAGCTGCAGTCGCGAACAACAAGGGAAACGTATCCAACCGTGTCGGGCGCTATGAAACGCGCAAAACAGCTTTAGTTGGCTCGGTGCTGTCGATGTCTGTCATCGCAAGCTCAAACTTACTTCCTGTTTTGGCATAAGAGCCTGACGGCAATTCTTTCCTTTGTGGCTATCCTCCCCGTCTTTCTAATTATCGCCCTCGGCCTTCTGAAATTAGCTCGCGATAGATGAGCACCGCCGTATATCCGCTTTGGGTCATTCGCGTCGATTTGGGTTCGTCCTCGCCATGTCGGTTTTGCCCTGGCAGCCGACACGTGAACGCAGGCTCGATGTGGTCGCAATGGGCCAACAAGCGACATGCCCTTGTCCGAAGGCCGTATAGAGAAACGCGCGTTCGAGCAGATCATTGGCGCACTGGACTCTACGTCCAATGCCCCTGTGAAGCCTTGCGCTGAGCGACTCACGATCCCGGCGCGCAGCGGCGTCCACGAGAATCACATGCTGGCGGGCGCGGCGCTTGCTGCTGGAATCTCACGCGCGGATTGATATCGCAATAGCTGGTCCACCGTCCGGATGCCGAGGCCAGGCACTGCTCTCTCGTCTCATACATGCACTCGCCGGGAGCGCCAGCATGGCCACCGAAGACGCACCAGGGATAGTCGCGGCCGGCCTCTGCTGCTGAAGAAAGGCCCAACAGCAGGAACCCAATAAGCAAACCGAGTCGCATTCGACCCTCCATCATGTAAAGCGGACGGATTATAGAACATGCTGAAAGCAAGCGGAGCCTCGAAAGGTAATCCTTAGGCCGCCGGCCATCACCAAGGAGATTTTGCAGTGCAGCCAGTCGCTTTGAACGTCGATTCCTTGGGCTGATGAGCTCCGGGTAGCCGATGCCGTCAGAGCCGACTTCGCTCTTATGAGCATCCGCCCTAGGACGCCTTCTTCGGCCGCGACACCAGCTCGATCATCCTGCCTTCATCATCATCCGGCATCGCAGCCTTCGCCTGCGCGTAGGACTCGACCGCAGCACGCGAGACCAGTGGCTTCTCCGCCAGCAGGCTCTCCGCGAGCCTCACCGCATAGGCGGCATCCTTGTGCCGGAGCGCAGCCGTGAAGGTCGCGCCGCTGAAATCGCGGGCGACCATGCGCTTGGAATGACGCGTGACCTGGGGGCTTGCGGCAACGCCGGCCTGGATCGACTCCAGCACCAGTTTCATGTCGAGCCCGGCCTGCTCGGCGATCGCGAGGCCCTCGGCGAGGCCGGCGATCTGGATCGCGCCCATCAGATTGTTGATGAGCTTGTAGACGGTACCAGTGCCGACCGCGCCGAAATGGCGGATGGTCGAGCCGATTGGTTCGAGAAAAGGCCGCGCGCGCTCGAGATCGGCCGGGTCGGCGCCGGCCAGCAGCGTCAGCTTTCCGCTGGCGGCAGCATCCGGCAATCCCGTCACCGGGCAGTCGATGTAGATCAGCCCGCGCGCATTCAGCTCGCGGCCCATCTCGCGGGCATGGTCATAGGAGACGGTCGAGCATTCGATCGCGATGGTGCCGGCCTTGGCGGTCTTGGCCGCGCCGTTCGGCCCGAGCCACACCGCGCGCGAGGCTTCATCGTCAGCCACCATGGTCACGACCGCGTCGGCATCGATCGCGGCGTCCTCAGGCGAGGTCGCCCAGTGCGCGCCGCGCGCGATCAGGTCTTCAGCCTTGGCCTTGCTGCGATTCCACAGCGTCACCGTGAAGCCGGCATCGAGATAGCGGCCGGCCATACCGTGGCCCATCCGTCCAAGCCCGATGAAGGCGATCCGGGGCATGATCAGTCCACGTCCTCGATGTCGGCACCCGGGGTCCCGAAGGCGCGCTGCGCCAAGGTCGCGGCCATGAAGTCGTCGAGCTCGCCATTGAGAACGCCCGAGGTGTCGGAGGTCTGCACGCCCGTGCGCAGGTCCTTCACCATCTGGTAGGGCTGTAGCACGTAGGAGCGGATCTGGTGGCCCCAGCCGATATCGGTCTTGGCAGCCTGGTCGGCGGCGGCCTTCTCCTCGCGCTTCTTCAGCTCGATTTCATAAAGGCGCGCGCGCAGCATGTCCCATGCCTGCGCCCGGTTCTTGTGCTGGGAGCGGCCGGCCTGGCAGACCACGGCGACGCCGGTCGGAATATGCGTCAACCGCACCGCGGATTCGGTCTTGTTGACGTGCTGGCCGCCGGCGCCGCCCGAGCGCATCGTATCGACGCGAACGTCGGATTCCTTGATGTCGATCTTGATGCTGTCGTCGATGACGGGAAACACCTGCACGCTCGAAAACGAGGTGTGCCGCCGTGCGTTGGAATCGAACGGCGAGATGCGGACGAGGCGGTGCACGCCAGCTTCGGTCTTCAGCCAGCCATAGGCGTTGTGACCGGAGACCTGGATCGTCGCGGACTTGATGCCGGCCTCTTCGCCCTCGGACTCTTCGAGATACTCGACCTTGAAGCCGTGCGTTTCGGCCCAGCGCGTATACATGCGCAGCAGCATCTGCGCCCAGTCCTGGCTCTCGGTGCCGCCGGCGCCGGCATGGACTTCGAGATAGGAATCGAACCGGTCGGCTTCGCCCGACAGCAGCGCCTCGAGCTCGCGCCGCGCGACTTCCTTCTTCAGGTTCTTCAGCGCAGCTTCGGCTTCCGCAACGACACCGTCATCGCCCTCGGCCTCGCCGAGCTCGATCATGCCAATGTCGTCTTCGAGCTCCTGCTCGACCTTGCCGATACCGCCAAGCGAATCCTCAAGCGAGGTCCGCTCCTGCATCAGCTTCTGGGCTTTCTGGGGATCGTTCCAGAGGTTGGGATCTTCTGCGAGCTTGTTCAGCTCAGCGAGGCGCGCCGTCGATTTCTCGACGTCAAAGATGCCTCCTCAGCAGCCCGACTGACTGCTTGATCTCTTCTACCAACCGTTCGATTTCGGCGCGCATGTGGGTCTCTGGTCTAGCGCATGATCCGGGAAAGTGTGCAGCGGTTTCCCGAAAAGATCATGCGCAAACAAAAAGCTGAAGCGATGACAGTTCATCTCATCGCGAATGGGATGTAGCGGCGGCGGCTGCAAAGCGCAACCGCCGGAACCGCGATCGTCCGTGTTATCCGGCCTAGTACAGCCCGCCGGTGCCGGGCCGCATGAAGAAGCCGGAATCCGGCTGCTGCTGCTGCGAGGCCGGCATGCGCCCGTCGGCGTCGGCCACGCCGATGACCGAATAATTGTCCGGCGGCGCCGTGCCCGGCTTGAAGGCTTCGAGGATGGTCCCGCCGGTCTCGCCGGGACCTGCACGCATGCCCGTCTTGGAGGCGACGCGCACGAGCTTGATGCCGGCAGGCACCTTGAACGGAACCGCGGGCTTGTCAGCGAGCGCGAGCTTGAGGAAATCGCGCGCGATGGGAGCCGCCAGATGGCCACCGGTAGCGGCATTGCCCTTGCCCAGCGGACGCGGCTTGTCGTAGCCCATATAGATGGCGACGGCGACGTCGGGCGAGAAGCCGACGAACCAGGCGTCCTTGGCCTCGTTGGTGGTACCGGTCTTGCCGGCAACCGGCTTGCCGACCTCCTTGACCACGGTCGCGGTACCGGCCTGGACCACGCCCTCCATCAGTTCGGTGATCTGATAGGCGGTCATGGAGTCAAGCACCTGCTCGCGGCGGTCGATGAGCTGCGGCTCAGGCTGGCTCTTCCAGCCGCCCGGGGCGTCGCAGCCGCGGCATTCGCGCTGGTCGTGCTTGAAGATGGTGTGGCCATAGCGGTCCTGAATACGGTCGATCAGAGTCGGCTTCACGCGGCGGCCGCCATTGGCGAGCATCGAATACGCAGTGACCATGCGCATCGCCGTCGTTTCGCCGGCGCCGAGCGCGTAAGACAGATAGTTCGGCAGTTCGTCATAGACGCCGAAACGGCGGGCATATTCGCCGATCAGGGGCATGCCGATGTCCTGCGCAAGACGCACCGTCACCGTGTTGAGGGATTGCCGCAGCGCGTTGCGCAGCGTCACCGGTCCCTGGAACTTGCCCGAGGAGAAGTTTTCCGGCCGCCATACGCCGGCGCCCTGCCCTTGGTCGATTTCGATGGGAGCATCGAGCACGACGGTCGAGGGCGTATAGCCGTTGTCGAGTGCAGCCGAATACACGATCGGCTTGAACGACGAACCCGGCTGCCGGTAGGCCTGCGTGGCGCGGTTGAACTGGCTCTGGTCGAACGAGAAGCCGCCGACCATGGCGAGCACGCGGCCGGTCCACGGATCCATCGCGACCATGGCGCCGGACACTTCGGGGATCTGGCGCAGCCGGTACTGGCCTTCGACCGGTTGTCCCTCCTTGCTGTAAAGCGGATCGGCATAGATCACGTCGCCGGGCGCAAGCACCTGCGCTACGGAGGTTGGCGTCTTGCCCCTGGTATTGCCCTGGGCCGCTCGCGCCCAGCGCACGCCATCGAGTGTGACGAGGCCAGTCTCGCGCTGCTTGCTGACGGCGCCGCCGAGCTCGCGGCTCGGCTGGAAGCCGATGCGCGCCGACTGGTCGCTTGTCTCCAGCACCACCGCCATGCGCCATGGCGAGATGTCGGACAGCGATTTGATCTCGGCCAGCTTCACGCCCCAATCGCCCGAAATATCGAGCTTGCTCATGGCGCCGCGATAGCCCTGCTGCTCGTCATAGTTCACGAGGCCAGCGACCATGGCCTTGCGCGCCATGACCTGGATCTTCGGATCGAGCGTGGTGCGGACGGAGAGACCGCCCTCATAGAGCTTCTTCTCGCCATAGCGCTCGAAGATGTCGCGGCGGACTTCCTCGGCAAAATACTCGCCGGCGAAGGTGTGGGCGCCGTTGGAACGGTTGGTGACGGCCAGCGGCTCCTTGCGGGCCTTGTCGGCGTCGGCCTGCTTGATCCAGCCGTTCTCCACCAGACGGTCGATCACGTAATTGCGGCGCTCGATGGCGCGGTCGCGGTTGCGGACGGGATGCAGCGTCGCCGGCATTTTCGGCAGCGCGGCCAGATAGGACGCTTCCGCAACCGTCAGCTCGTTCACCGACTTGTCGAAATAGACCAGCGACGCGGCGGCGATGCCGTAGGCGCCGAGGCCGAGATAGATCTCGTTCAGATACAGCTCGAGGATCTTGTCCTTCGAGTAGGTCTTCTCGATCCGCATCGCCAGCAAGGCTTCCTTGATCTTGCGGGCGAAGGAGACCTCGTTGGTCAGAAGGAAATTCTTGGCGACCTGCTGGGTGATCGTGGAAGCGCCCTGCGGACGGCGGTTGGAACCGTAGTTCTGGATGTAGACCACGCCGGCGCGCGCCATGCCGGTGTAGTCGATGCCGCCGTGCTCGTAGAAATTCTTGTCTTCGGCCGCGAGGAAGGCGTTGATCACGAGCTTGGGCACCGCCTGGATCGGCAGATACAGCCGCCGCTCCTTGGCGTATTCGCCGAGCAGCGAACCATCGACCGCGTGCACGCGGGTCATCACCGGCGGCTCGTAATCCTGAAGCTGAGAGTAGTCCGGCAAGTCCTTGGAGAAATGCCAGATCAGGCCTGCCACGGCCCCGACACCGACAAGGAACACCACTGTTCCCGCGGCGAACAGGAAGCCCATGAACCGCACCAGCAAGCGCATTATCTGTTTATCCGTTCAAACTTTGGATCAGCCCAGTATCAGCCCCTTGGCACCCCAAACAGGCGCCAAATCTCACGTCGCGAATTCACCGGCTTACACAATACATCAGTGCCGGACTTAAGACGCTTGCCGAACAGGATTCTCGCCGATTCCGGAACCCCCTGCGGCATTTTTATAAAGCGCCCGCTGTGGCCAAACTAGGGCTTTTGCGACGGGACGGAAAAACCCTTGCAGTTTGAAGACCTCAGGGTCGCCCAATTGGGCGATCCCGGGTCGTCAATTCGACGATCCCGCGGTGGCCATCCGTTTGGTCAAAAACCCGTCGATGGCCTGCGCCATCGAGCCCACCGCCTTGGACCGCCAGCCCTCGGACACCAGATGCTCGAGGTCGCCCTTGTTGGAGACGTAGCCGATCTCGACCAGCACCGAGGGCACATCGGGCGCCTTCAGGACCCGGAAGCCGGCCGACTTCAGGGGATGCTTGTGCATCCGCACCGTCGACTTCATTTCACCCATCAAAAGGCGGGCGAAACGGTTTGAAAAGGTGCGGGTTTCCCGCTGCGTGAGGTCGATCAGGATGTCGGCGACGTCGGTCGGCTCCTCCGTCAGGTTGAAACCGGCGATCGCATCTGCCCGGTTTTCCGCATCCGCCAGCCGCTGGGCCTCGGCGTCGGAGGCCTTGTCTGACAGCGTATAGATGGTCGCGCCCTGCGCATCGCCCTCGGCGCGAGGCAGCGCATCGGCATGAATCGAGACGAACAAGGCGGCTTTGAGGTTGCGGGCGATCTTGGTCCGGTCATTGAGGGGAATGAAGGTGTCGTCGTCCCGCGTCATGACCACACGGTATTTACCGGCCTTCTCCAGCCTGTCGCGCAGCGCCAGCCCAAAGGCCAGCACCAGATTCTTCTCGCTCTCGCCGCTCGACTGCGTGCCATTGTCGATGCCGCCATGGCCGGGATCGATCACGACCACCGGGCGGCCATCGGTCTTCTGCTGCGCCGTTTCGGGGGCTGTCGTCGCGGGAGCCGTTGCAGGCTGCGCCTCGGCGATGGTGGGCCGTAGTTCGGGGCGATTTTCGGGCGCGAGCGACTGCACGAAGGCGGCGCGGTCAACCTCCTCCAGCTCCAGCACAAGCCGGGCCGGCTGATCGTTGGCCGCCTCCAACACGTAGGATTTGGCGATCTTGGCCGGCCCCGTCAGGTCGAACACGATTCGCGAGCCGCCGGGCATGACGAGCCCGTAGCGGAAAGCCTTGACCAGTCCCCGCCCCCCGGCCCCGGTGCCCGCCGGCAGCTGAAAACTGACCTGCGGCACGTCAACGACCACCCGGTACGGGTCGGCCAGCGTGACAGCGCGGAAGGTGACGGCCTGGTCGATGTCGAGAATGAAGCGGGTCTGCTTGCCGTCGCCGGCCAGCCGGGCAGCCGAGGCAACCGGGAAATTCGCTACGGCAACAGCGGGTTGCGGCTGGCCTTCCGCCGCCCTCAGGCGCGAGGAATCGGCACATGGCAGTGCTGCGGCGCACAGCAGCGCGCCTCCCAGCAGAATCCCTCGATTTGTGCGGCTCGCCACCGATTCCGTGCCTCCGAGCAGCCCTTTTAACGCAATAGAACCACAGGGTTAATTGATCCTTAATGACAGAAACGCGAAACTCGCTGACTGTGACCGCCGTGCGACGCTCCCTTGCACGGATGGCTCATTCCTCGTATGTACGGAATGCTGACGGCCGATATTTCCGGTTGTGTCGCATTCAGCCTCCCGGTGCAGCGCCGGAACTCTCAAGGTTTGAGAATTCCAGCGTTTTCCGTTCCCCTCTAAGACCAGCGCGGTGCGCGGCAGCGAGGTGGAGCGGGTCAAGCGTCGGCGGCGGACGGTCCTGGGTTACCACTCGCGTTACCGGGACGGTTCTGACAGCGACGTAACCCATTACCCGATCCCTTGATCCCAAGGGAGCGGTTCGTGATCCCCAAGGCGAGCGCGCTCGCGCCATGCCTGGCCAGCAGCAACTGATTGAAGGGCGGCCTCCCCGCCCAATGTTTCATACGGGCCGACGCTTGATGCGCCAGACTGTGCCGACGAATTCTGAAGGACCATTCGCGACGCTGCGGAGTGACAATCCCGCGCGTCGCAAGGGTCCTGAAGCTTCCGGTTCGGCAAGGCGCGAGAGACGGCGTTTCGGCCTTCCCCTCACCCCCGAATCAGGTGGACCGTCGCGTCACCCGGCGGCGCGATACGCGCCCACGGTGATTAGCGCCCGCCGCCGCCAAGAGTTAAGACATGCCCAACAAGATGTTGATCGATGCCACCCACCCGGAAGAGACCCGGGTCGTCGTGGTCCGCGGCAATCGCGTCGAAGAGTTTGATTTCGAGACCGCGCAACGCAAGCAACTGCGCGGGAATATCTACCTCGCCAAGGTCACAAGGGTCGAACCCTCGCTCCAGGCCGCCTTCGTCGAATATGGCGGCAACCGCCACGGCTTCCTCGCCTTCAGCGAAATCCATCCCGACTACTATCAGATCCCGGTCGCCGACCGGCAGGCGCTGATCGAGGCCGAGGAGCAGGCCCATCGCGAGGCCGAGGAGGAGAGCGAGAACCGCTCCCACGGGCGCCGCCGTTCGCGCCACCGCAATGCCCGCCGCCGCGGTCATGGCGAGCGCGTGCGGAGCGACATCGTCGAAGGCCTCGATGCCGGCGCCGATCCCGTCGCCCAGCCGATCGAGGGCGCTGCGCTGCCGGAACATGCCGAGGGCGCCCTGCATGAAGGCGAGCATCTGCACGCCGATGCAGAGCACGAAGGCCACGATCACCACGACCACGATCATGGCGAGCATGATCACGACGATCATCATGCCCATGATGTCGAGCACGATCACGACCATAGTCACGATCAGCAGCACGATCACCACGACCATGATCATGTCGGCGAGACCCCCGCGCCCGTCGCAGCCGTCGGCGCCGAGCCCGTGGTCGCGACCGAGATCGTTGCCGAGCCGCAGGAGACCGCCACCTCCGAAGTGCACGCCGAGGCCCTCGCCGAAGCCGTGACCGCTGCCGCCGAACCGGCGGACGCCGTGTATGGTGAGAGCGCCGAAGCGCCGCCTGCCCGGGCTGCGGAAGCAACCGGCGACGACGATGAGGATGAGGACGAGGACGAGGACGGCGAGGAAGCCGAAGATGAAGTCGTCGAATCCGTCGGTGGCGACGATGTGCTGGAGGAAGTGCCGGAGCGCACTTTCCGTCCGCGCCGCCAGTACAAGATCCAGGAAGTCATCAAGCGCCGCCAGGTGATGCTGGTGCAGGTCGTCAAGGAAGAGCGCGGCAACAAGGGCGCGGCGCTGACGACCTATCTGTCGCTCGCCGGCCGCTATGCCGTGTTGATGCCGAACACCGCGCGCGGCGGCGGTATCAGCCGCAAGATCACCAGCGCCCAGGACCGCTCCCGCCTGAAGGAAGTGGTGCAGGACCTCGACGTGCCCGAGGGCATGGGCATCATCCTGCGCACCGCGGGCGCCGCCCGCACCAAGCCCGAGATCAAGCGCGACTTCGAATATCTGATCCGGATGTGGGAGACGGTGCGCGACCTCACGCTGAAGTCGCAGGCCCCGACCCTGGTCTACGAGGAAGGCTCGCTGATCAAGCGCTCGCTGCGCGACCTCTACAACAAGGAGATCGACGAGATTCAGGTCGCCGGCGAATCCGGCTACCGCGAAGCGCGCGACTTCATGAAGATGCTGATGCCCGCCAATGTCAGCGCGGTGAGGCAGTATCGCGACGGCCAGCCGCTGTTCTCGCGCATGGGCGTCGAGAGTCAGCTGGACGCGATGTTCTCGCCGACCGTGCAACTGCGCTCCGGCGGCTACATCGTGATCAACCAGACCGAGGCGCTGGTCTCGATCGACGTCAACTCCGGACGATCGACGCGCGAGCACCATATCGAGGACACCGCGCTCAAGACCAATCTGGAAGCGGCCGAGGAAGTCGCCCGCCAGCTTCGCTTGCGCGACCTCGCCGGCCTGATCGTCATCGACTTCATCGACATGGACGAGAAGCGCAACAATCGCGCGGTCGAGCGCAAGCTGTCCGATTGTCTCAGGCAGGACCGCGCGCGCATCCAGGTCGGCCGCATCTCCCATTTCGGTCTGCTTGAGATGTCGCGCCAGCGCATCCGCGCCAGCGTGCTCGAGAGCTCGACCGATCCGTGCCCGCATTGCGGCGGCACCGGCCATGTCCGCTCGGTGTCGTCGGTGGCGCTCCAGCTGCTGCGCGGCCTCGAAGAGATCCTGATGAAGGGCGCGACCCACAATCTCGTGGTCCGCACCCGCACCGACGTCGCGCTCTATGTGCTCAACCACAAGCGCGGCCATCTGCGCGACCTCGAGAACGGCTTCAAGGTCACCCTCTCGGTCATCGCGGATTCCAGCGTCAGCGGGCCGCAGGCCTACCTCATCGACCGCGGCGAGCAGGTGCATACGCTGGAGGCCGCCAAGGCGCTGCTCCTGGCGCAGGCCGCTGCGAGCCCGCCGCCCCTGGCCGAAGAAGCTTACGACGACGAGGAGTTCGATCCGGAGACCGAATCCGAGGTCGAGACCGAGGAGACCGAAGGCCTCGCGGAAGAGCAGGCCGCAGGCGACGCCGCCTCCGAGCAGGACGGCCAGCGCCGCAAGCGTCGCCGTCGCCGCCGCGGCCGCGGTGGCCAGCGTGACGGCGAGCCGCGTGATGATAGCGCCCCCACCCTTCCCGAGGCGGCCGTCGCGGCCGGCGAAGGCGAGGACGATGCCGAAGCCGAGCAGGACGGCGAAGAAGGCGAGGAACAAGCAGCCCGTGGTGAGCAGCAGGGCAGCGGCGACCGCCGGCGCCGGCGTGGTCGCCGCGGCGGACGTCGCCGTCGCGGTGGCGGCGAGGAAGGTCTTGCCGGCTCCATCGGCGACGAACTCGGTAGCAATCAGCCATCGGAAGCTGCCGACGCGGTTGCCGATTTCGACGGCTTCGGCAATGAGGCTGCGCCCTCGATTGCGCAAGCCGAGCCCAGCGCCGAGCCGCAAGTTGCGCAGCCTGAGCCGCGCGTCGAGGTGCAGACCGAGGTACCGGCCCAGCCCGTCCCCGTTGTTGCCGAGGAAGAGCCCGCCGAAGACAAGGCCGCACGGCGCCGCTCCACGGTGCGCGAAAAGGTGAGCTTCCTGTCGAGCAGCCCGAGCGAGCCGGCAACGCCGGTTGCGCAAGCGACCGAGCCGGTCGCCCCGCCCACGCCGGCGGCCGAGCCGGCGCCGGAAGTGGCAAGCGAAACGCCGGCCGCCCCGCGCCGTGCCGGCTGGTGGTCCCGCCGCTTCGGCGGCGGCGAGTAAAGCCGAACAACCTATGCAAGATGTGACGCCCGGCACTGCCGGGCGTTTTGGTTTCGCGGTCGTCCCGATGTGCTAAGCCGTCTTCGCAATCAGAGAGGGGACCGGCAGTGTCAGAGCTTTGCGATTCCAGTGCCGTTGAGCTGCGCCGCTTATTGGCCGCACGGGCGATCTCACCCGTCGAGCTGCTGGATTCCTGCCTGTCGCGCATCGCCACCGTCAATCCCGCAGTCAACGCCGTCGTGACGCTGGACGAGCCAGGCGCACGTGCCGCGGCCAAGGCGGCCGAAGCCGCCATTCTGCGTGGCGAAGATCGCGGCGCTCTGCACGGTCTTCCCGTTCTCATCAAGGACACCCAGGACACCGCCGGGATGCGGTCCACCTATGGCAGCCCGCTGCTGAAGGACAACGTCCCGGCCGCCGACCAGGGCTCGGTCGCGCGGCTGCGCGCCGCCGGCGCCATCATCTTCGGCAAGACCAACACGCCGGAATGGGCGGCCGGCGCCAACACCCGCAACCCCGTGTTCGGCGCGACCGGCAACCCCTTCGATCCCATGCGTTCGGCGGCTGGCTCCTCCGGCGGCTCGGCGGTGGCGCTCGCCTGCGACATGGCTCCGCTCGCCTCGGGCTCCGACACCGGCGGCTCCTTGCGCAATCCGGCCGGCTTCGCCGGCATTGTCGGCATGCGCCCGTCCTACGGCCTCGTCGCCAGCGAAAAACGTGCGTTCGGCTGGTCCAATCTGTCGACCGACGGGCCGATGGCGCGCAACGTCGCCGACACTGCACTGATGCTGTCGGTGATGGCGAGCGATGATGCCCGCGATCCGCTCGCTTATACACTGCCCGGCGAGCCCCTGCGCGCCCGTGCCGAGCGCTGGGCCGCTCCGCGCCCCGCAGAGCTCGGCAAGTTGCGCCTCGCCTTCACCGAGGATTTCGGCTTCGCCCCGACCGAGCAGGCGATCCGGCGGGTGTTCCGCGCGCGGGTGAAGACGCTCGCGCCGCTGTTCGCAGAGTCCCGCGAAGCGACGCCGGATTGCTCCGGCGCCGACGACGCCTTTGCCGTGCTGCGCGCGGGCATATTCCTGGCGATGCATGGCAAGAACTACAAAGAACGTCGCGAGATGCTCGGCCCCAATGTCCGCGCCAATGTCGAGGAAGGGCTCGGCTACACGCTCGAAGACCATGCGCGGGCCACGACGACGCAGACGCGGATCTATCGCGCCTATCAAAGCTTCTTCGAGACCTGCGACGTGCTGATCAGCCCGACCATCACGCTGAGCCCGCGGCCGTGGTCGGAGCCTTATCCCGCCGAGATCGACGGCGTGCCGACCAAATCCTACTTCCACTGGCTCGCGCTGGCCTACGCCGTCACGCTTCCCGGCCATCCCGCCATCAGCATTCCGCTCGGCCTCGATGAGGCCGGGCTGCCGTTCGGCCTCCAGATCGTCGGCCCGCGCGGCGGCGACGCCATCGTGCTCTCGGTTGCGGCAAGCATCGAGGCGGCGTTGGCAAGCGATGCGCAGACGTGCCGGCCCGTGCCTGACCTGGCGCGGCTCGCCGCGGCACCGGCTCTATCGTCCGCTCCCGGCTTCCTCACTTGGGAATAACCGACAGGAGAATTCTTCCGATGCAAAGCGCAATCGTTCTCGGCGGCGGCATGATCGGCGTGAGTGCAGCGCTGCACCTGCAGCAGCGCGGCTGGACCGTCACGCTCGTTGATCGCAGGGAGCCGGGCCGCGAGACCAGCTACGGCAATGCCGGAATGATCCAGGCCGAAGCGGTCCGCCCCTATCCGATGCCGCGCGACCTTGCGACGCTCGTGAACATCGCGACCGGCCGCACCAACGATGTGCGCTACAGCCTGTCGTCGCTTCACCTCCATATCGAGCCCCTGCTCCGCTACTGGTGGCACTCGGCGCCGAAGCGGCATCGCGAGGCGATCGAGGCCTGGGCACGGCTGATCGCCTACGCGACCGCAGAGCACGACATCCTCATTCGGCAAGCCCATGCCGACAATCTGATCCGCCGCGCCGGCTATCGCATGCTGCATCGCGACGCCGCTTCATTCGATCTCGCGATCAAGACGGCGGAGCAAGATCAAAGCGAATTCGGCGTGAATTTTCGCGTCCTCTCCGGCAGCGAGCTTGCCAAGGCCGAGCCGATCCTGCGCGACGATCTTCCCGGCGCCATCCATTGGCTCGACACCTGGACCGTGTCCGATCCGGGTGCGCTCGTGACGGCCTATGCCGAGTTGTTCGAGCGCCTCGGCGGCACCGTCGTTCTCGGTGATGCGCAGTCGCTGCGGCAGACCGGGACCGGCTGGTCCGTCGATACCGACCAGGGGCGCCTCGACGCCCCCCATGCCGTCGTGACGCTCGGGCCGTGGTCGCCCGATCTGCTGCACAAGTTCGGCTATCGCATTCCACTGGTGCGCAAGCGCGGCTACCACATGCATTACAGCGGCGGCGCCTCGCTCGATTTGCCTCTCGTCGACAAGGGCGGCGGCTACGCCATGGGCCCGATGGCCAAGGGCATCCGCATCACCACAGGCGCCGAGCTGACGAGCCCGGACGCGCTCGCAACGCCGGTGCAGCTTGCCAGCGCGGAAGCCTCCGCACGCGAGCTGATCGATCTCGGCAAGCGCGTCGAGCCCGATCCGTGGTTCGGCACCCGCCCCTGCACGCCCGACATGCTGCCGGTGCTCGGGCAAGCGCCGCGTCATCCCGGCCTCTGGATGAATTTCGGCCACGGCCATCAGGGTTTTACCCTGGGCCCCGCGACCGGTCGCCTGCTCGCCGAGATCATGAGCGGCGAGACGCCGGCGATTGATCCGGTGCCTTATCGGCCGGAGCGGTTTTAGACCCAAAGAAAAGGGCTGATCGAGGATCTCGACCAGCCCTTTTCATTTCTGAGCCCGAGCGCGCCGATCAGTCCGTCGTGATCGCCGTCTCCATGTCGGTCGGATCGATCTGCTTGGCGAGGTTGGCGTTAAGCTTGTCGCGGTCGAGCTCGCCCTCCCACCAGGCGACGATCACGCAGGCGACGCCGTTGCCGCACAGATTGGTCAGCGCGCGGCACTCGCTCATGAACTTGTCGATGCCGAGCACGATCGCCATGCCCGGCACGAGGCGCGGATCGACCACGGCAAGCGTCGCCGCCAGCGTGATGAAGCCCGCGCCGGTGATTCCGGAGGCGCCCTTCGAGGTCAGCATGGCCACGACCAGGATCGTGAGCTGCTGGCTGAAGCTGAGATCGACACCGAGCGCCTGTGCGATGAACAGGGTCGCCAGCGTCATATAGATGTTGGTGCCGTCGAGATTGAACGAATAGCCCGTGGGCACAACGAGACCGACCACCGACTTCGAGCAGCCGAGTCGCTCCAGCTTCTCCATCAAGGACGGCAACGCGCTCTCCGAGGACGAGGTGCCAAGCACGATCAGCAGCTCGTCCTTGATGTAGGACAGGAACTTGAAGATCGAGAAGCCGGCCAGGCGCGCGATGAGGCCGAGCACGACGAACACGAACAGCGCGGCCGTCACGTAGAAGGTCGCGATCAACCCGATCAGATTGAGGATCGCACCGGTCCCGAACTTGCCGATGGTGTAGGCCATCGCGCCGAACGCACCGATCGGCGCCGCGCGCATCACGATCGAGATGACGCCGAACACCGCATGCGCGGCATCGTCGATGAAGCTGCGGATAGTGTGGCCGCGCTCGCCTAGGCTCATGACGGCGAAGCCGAACAGCACCGAGAACAGCAGCACCTGCAGGATCTCGCCTTGCGCGAAGGCGCCGACCACGGTGTCGGGAATGATGTGCAGCACGAAGTCGACGGACTTCTGCGCCTTGGCCTGGTCTGCAAACTTGGAAACCGCCTCCGCACTTGCCGCCGCATTGCCGAAGCCGGAGCCCGGCTTGACCAGATTGCCGACGACGAGACCGATCACCAGGGCGAAGGTTGAGACGACCTCGAAATAGACCAGCGCCTTGACGCCGATGCGGCCGACCTTTTTGGCGTCCTGGATGTGGGCGATGCCGGAGACGACGGTGCAGAAGATGATCGGGGCGATCACCATCTTGATCAGCTTGATGAAGCCGTCGCCGAGCGCCTTGATCCATTCGTTGGTGGCGAATTGTGGCCACAGCCAGCCGACGATGGCGCCGAGCACGATGGCGATCAGCACCTGGACGTAGAGAACCTTGTACCACGGCTTGGCGGCGGGCGGCGCGATCGGCGCCTCCGCCATCGTTGTCGTCGTCATCGTTTCACTCCCCTCAAGACGCTGGGCCAGCCAAGATCAACTTGGCCGGCCCTGTCAATTGGAACCGCTCGGTTCTTGCCTGTTTTACTTTCGGCGTTCGATCAGCCTGCGCGCGGCTGGCATCAGCGTCGCGCCAAGTGCGTTCTTGACCAACGAAGCCGCAACGAACGGCACGATGCCGACCTGCCAGGATTTCGCAACGCCCAGCCCGAGGCCAAACGCCAGCCAGCCGAAGCCGGCGGCCAGAATGATGATATGGCCAACAGCCATTGCTGCAAACAACAGCGCCATGCTGCGATCCCAGCCGCGCTCGGCGAGCCAGCCGGTCACGAAAGCCGCCGCAATGAAACCGAACAGATACCCCGCGGTCGGGCCGAACAGCGGTGCAATGCCACCCACCGGTCCGGCAAACACCGGCGCCCCAAACGCGCCTTCGGCGAGGTAGGCGATCATGGTTGCGCTGCCAAGACGCCAGCCATAGGCAGCACCGATCATCAGCACCACCAGCGTCTGCAACGTCATCGGGACATAGGGCAGCGGCAGGCTGACCTTGGCTGATAGCGCCATCAATGCGGTGCCGAGCGCGATCAGCACGACGGCGCGCACTGCGCCAACGGTTTCACCCGGCCGGGTCGGCCACATCAAAGCGGCGAGAGAAAAATGCGGCGTGGCCGCGGTCGGGGCAGATCGGTCAGGCAAGATGAACTCCGGAAGTGGTCGAAAACTGGCGGCTATTTAAGCCAGTGAGCGATCCGGTCAACTGCCTCGCGCATCTCCGCGGGCGAGCGCGCATAGGAAAGACGAATGAACGAGCTGCCGTGAACGGGATCGAAATCGAGGCCGGGCGTTGCCGCAACGCCTGCCTGCTCCAGCATCTGCTTGGCGAACTCGAAACTGTCGGAGGTGAAGTCCGAGACGTCGGCATAGAGATAAAACGCACCATCAGCCGGCAGGAACTTGGCCAGGCCAGCTTTCGGCAATCCCTCGATCAAGATCCGCCGGTTTTCCTGATAGCCGTGCTTGATCGCCTCCATCTCGGCGGCGCCGTCGAAGGCCGCCTCTGCCGCGATCTGCGACAGCGCCGGCACCGAGATCGACAGGTTCTGCTGCAGCCGCTCGATCGGCCGCACCAGGATTTCGGGTACGACCATCCAGCCGACGCGCCAGCCCGTCATGCAAAAATACTTCGAGAACGAGTTGATCACGAGTGCATGCTCGGAGAGCGCGGCGGCGGTGACGGCCGGAAACGCATAGTCGAGCCCGTGATAGATCTCGTCCGAGATGAAGCGGATGCCCGCGTCTTCGGCCGCCGCAATCAGGCCAGCGAGCGCTTCGCGGGACATCATCGTCCCCGTTGGATTGGCGGGGCTGCCGACCAGCACGCCCTTCAACGGCGCCTTGCGATGGGCCGCGAGCAGCGCCTCGCCGGTGAGCGCATGGCGCGTCTCGTTCGTGGTCTCGATCAGCACCGGCTCGCAACCGAGCGCGGTGAGGATATGGCGATAAGGCGGATAGCCCGGCACCGTCACGGCAACGCGGTCGCCCGGCTCGAACATCGACAGGAAAGCCAAGATGAACCCGCCGGAGGAGCCGGTGGTCACAACGATCCGCTCGGGGCTGACGTCGCAGCCATAGGCATCGCGATAATGCCGTGCGATGCGCTGGCGCAGACCGGGGATGCCGAGCGCGGAGGTATAATCGATCCGCCCGGCCTCGAGCGCCGCATGGGCGGCCGCAATCGCGGTCTTGGGCGCGCCGGCCGCGGGCTGGCCGACCTCCACGTGGATGACATGGCCGCCAGCGGCCTCGATTCGGGCCGCCGCGGCCATGACGTCCATCACCATGAACGGGGGAACGTCGCTCCGGCGCGAGGGCTCGAGCCACTGCCCCAACCGGTTTCTCAATGTCGCATCGTGCATCGATTTCTGCTATTTCGCTGGCGGACCGGCCCGTCCGGTCGGGAAACGGGGCGCTTGCGCCCCAGACTGGCCGCATTGTGCGGCGCATAAGGGGAACGGCCCGCAAGGGCATATCGCGTATCCGGTCCGCCGCCAATCGCCAAAACCAATCACGAAACTGCTTGATCAAGACCGTTTGACCCAGACCGCCTGATGTTGCTCCAGATCGTATTGCGCAAAAAGGCCTCCGCCCTCACCGCCCTCGTCACGGCCGCGGCGATCGCGCTGACGCCGTTCTCGGCCGCGCATGCGCAAGCCAAGGGGCCGCCGGTCCTGCGCGACACCGAGACCGAGCAGCTGCTGCGCGAATACACCCGCCCGATCCTGCGCGTCGCCGGTCTGGAGAAGCACAACATCCAGATGGTGATCATCAACGACGGCTCGTTCAACGCGTTCGTCGCCGACGGCCGCCGCATCTTCGTCAATTACGGCGCGATCCTGCAATCGGAGACGCCGAACCAGATCATCGGCGTGCTCGCGCACGAGACCGGGCATCTGGCCGGCGGCCATCTCTCCAAGCTGCGCGAGCAGCTCGCCGCGGCGCAGACCCAGATGATCATCGCGATGCTGCTCGGCGTCGGCGCGATCGCCGCGGGCAGCACCCAGCGCAGCAGCGCTGGCAACAACGGCCTCGCCAATGCGGGCGCCGCCGCGATCGCCGCTCCGCAGGAGGTGATCCGCCGCACGCTGCTGTCCTACCAGCGCCAGCAGGAGGAGAATGCCGATCGCGCCGGCGTAAAATTCCTGTCCGCGACCCAGCAATCGCCGAAGGGCATGTACGAGACCTTCAAGCGCTTCACCAGCGAGAGCCTGTTCGCCGCGCGCGGCGCCGATCCCTATCTGCAGTCGCATCCGATGCCGGCCGAGCGCGTCGCCGCGCTCCAGGAGTTCGCAAGCTCCAGCCCCTTCTGGAACAAGAAGGACGATCCCGCGCTCCAGCTCCGCCATGACATGGTACGCGCCAAGATCTCCGCCTTCATGGAGCGGCCGGAGACGGTGTACCGCCGCTATCCCCTGTCGAACGACAGCCTGCCGGCGCGCTATGCCCGCGCCATCAGCACCTATCTGCACGGGGATCTGCGCAGCGCGCTCACGCAGATCGACGCGCTGATCCAGGTCCAGCCGAACAACCCGTACTTCTACGAGGTGCGCGGCCAGGCCCTGCTGGAAAGCGGCAAACCGGCCGAGGCGATCCCGGCCCTGCGCAAGGCGGCGCAGCTTTTGAACAATTCGCCCCTCATCGAGATGTTACTTGGGCAGGCTCTGGTTGGAACCGATAATAAGGCCTACACCGACGACGCCGTTCGGATTCTCCGCGCTGCGGTGGCGCGAGAGCCCGAGGCGGCGCTCGGCTATACCCAGCTCGCGATGGCCTATGGCCGGAAGGGCGAATATGCCGAGGCAGATCTCGCCTCGGCCCAGGCCGCCTATCTGCGCGGCGACAACAAGACCGCCCGCGAGCTTGCCACGCGCGCGAAAACCCGTTTCGCCGTCGGCACGCCCGGATGGGTCAAGGCCGACGACATCGTGGCGGCGAAGCCGCCGCGCAATTGACGAGAACGACGCCTGACACACCACGACGTCACGACACCGAGCTTTGAGTCCGCCGGGACGTATCCCAAAACCTGCTTTGGATAAGAGGATTTGCCTATGCCTTCGCTGCGCCTGCTTGCTCCTGCGTTGTTTGCGCTCGCTTTGTTCGGCGCAGCCGCGCCCGCGTCGGCCGACAGTTTCTCCGATAAACAGCGCACCGACATCGAGGCCATCATCAAGAACTATCTCGTCAGCCATCCCGAGGTGCTCGAGGAGGCCATGGCCGAGCTCAGCAAGCGCCAGGCCGCAGCCGAGACCCAGAAGCACGAAGCCAGCGTCGCGCAGAATGCGGACGCGATCTTCAACTCCCCGCGCCAGGTCGTGCTCGGCAACAAGGACGGCGACGTCACCTTCGTCGAGTTCTTCGACTACAATTGCGGCTACTGCAAGCGCGCGATGGACGACATGCTTACGCTCATGAAGAGCGATCCGAAGCTGAAGGTCGTTCTGAAGGAGTTTCCGGTGCTGAGCCAAGGCTCGGTGGAAGCAGCCCAGGTCGCGGTCGCCGTGCGCATGCAGGATCCCTCCGGCAAGAAATATCTCGACTTCCACCAGAAGCTGCTCACTGGCCGCGGTGCCGCCGACAAGGCGCGCGCGCTTCAAGCAGCCAAGGAAGCCGGTCTCGACACCGCGAAGATCGAGAAGGACATCGCCAGCCCCGAGGTGCGCGCCACCATCGAGGAGAACTTCAAGCTCGCCGAAGCGATGGGCATGAACGGCACGCCGAGCTACGTCATCGGCAAGCAGATCGTGATCGGCGCCGTCGGCGTCGAAAGCCTCAAGGAAAAGATCGGCATCGCCCGCTGCGGCAAGGCAACCTGCTGATCGATACGACATTGCGTTGAAAAGGCCGGCTCACCGCCGGCTTTTTTTTGCGCGGTTCGACGGTCGCAGTTTGTCGCGCTCCGGGCGCGACCGTTCATCCGGCGTTCAACAAACAAAGCCTGTCGGAACCTCGTGAATTCGGAACGACTGCGCTCTCCTTTCGTTGTTGGCGCGGGCAATGACGCAAAGAAAATCACCTGAGGAGAGGTTCAAATGACTAATCGCTTTTTGGTCTCGGTTGCAGCTTTGGCGCTGATCACCGGCACCGGTTTCGCCAACGCGCAAGGAACCGGAACCAAGGACTACGGCAGTGGCCAGCAGACCCAGCACAGCACGCAGCCTTCTGGCGAGCGCAGCGGTTCCATGGGCAAGCAAGAGTCCATGGACAAGCAAGACAAGGGAACGGTCGGTCAGGCCGGCGGCATGAAGGATCAGCCGGCTGCTCATGACAAGTCAACTCAGTCCGACAAGATGAACAAGGACCAGCCGGGTGCGACGCGTGAGAAGTCGACGCAGTCGGAGAAGTCATCGACGGTCGGCCAGAGCCCGCGGAGCGACGAGAAGTCCAAGGGTAGCATGAGCAAGGAAACCGAGACCAAGGGCAGCAAGGACATGAAGGCCCAAGGTCAGGAAGACCGCAGCGGCATGAACGCGCCGGGCCACCAGGGTTCGCAAAGCCAGACCCAGACCCAGACCGGGACCGAGCGGTCGCAGACGACGACCGGCCAGGCTGGCGCGGCCGCCAAGCTCTCGACCGAGCAGCGCACGCAGATCACCTCGGTGATCCGCGAGGAGAAGGTGGCGCCCGTGACCAATGTGAACTTCAACATCTCGGTCGGCACCCGCATTCCGCGCGAGGGCATTTCGTTGCACGCCCTGCCGTCCCGGGTCGTGACCATCTATCCGGAGTGGCGGACCTATAAGTACGTTCTCGTCCGCGAGCAGATCGTGATCATCGATCCGGACACCTACGAGATCGTGGCGGTCCTGAACGTCTAAGGCCGGATCACGGGTTAGCCTTGGGGGCGGGCAGCAATGCCCGCCCCCTTTGCGGTTGGCCGGCAGCCATGCTTCGGACTGGTTAACAAGCGATTTCCGTGGTTTCCACACAGGTTTTTGCGCACTGGATGAGGTCCTTGAACCCCTCCGGGAGGCCGTCAAGGCTTCCCCTCAAGCGCTTTGTTACCTATAACCCCCGCCACGCCGAGCACCTCTTCCGGGATTGGAATGGCAGAACCTGCAACCGACACGATCCTCGTTCTGAACGGGCCGAACCTCAACATGTTGGGGACGCGCGAGCCGGAAAAGTATGGCCATGCGACGCTGGCCGACGTCGAGGCGTTGTGCCGGGAGACGGCGGCGACGTTCGGTCTCAAGGCCGATTGCCGCCAGTCCAACCGCGAGGGTGAGCTGATCGACTTCATCCATGAGGCGCATGCGCGCAAGATGAAGGGCATCATCATCAATGCCGGCGGCTATTCGCACACTTCGATCGCGCTACACGACGCGCTGCTGGCGGTGCAGATCCCGACGGTCGAAGTGCATGTGACCAACATCCACGCCCGCGAGAGCTTTCGTCACCACTCCTACACCGCGCGCGCGGCCTTCGCCTCGCTTTGCGGTTTCGGCATCGAGGGCTACCGCCTCGCCATCCAGGGCCTTGCCGCCAAGCTTGCCATCAGGCCCAAAGCCTGAAGCTCCCTCATCAAACAGAACATTCGGATCAAAGAACATGGCGCGCCAGCCAGACGACAAAGCAGCCGCAAAGTTTTCCAGTGAGGATTCCGCGCTCGTCCGCGAGCTCGCACTTCTGCTCGATGAGACCAGTCTCACCGAGATCGAGATCGAACGCGCCGGCCTGCGCCTGCGCGTCGCCCGCAACATCAGTGTTGCTGCGACCATGCCGATGCCGATGGCGGCTGCGCCCGCCGCCCTGCCGGTCGCCTCCGCCGCGCCTGCCGTCGCCGCCGGCCCGGACCTGTCGAAGCATCCTGGCGCGGTCAGCTCGCCGATGGTCGGCACCGCCTATTGGTCGCCGGAGCCGGGCGCCAAGCCGTTCATCGAGGTCGGCAGCAAGGTCTCGGTCGGACAGACGCTGCTGATCATCGAAGCCATGAAGACCATGAACCAGATCCCCTCGCCGCGCGCCGGCACGGTGACGCAGATCCTGGTCGAGGACGGCCAGCCGGTCGAGTACGGCGAGCCGCTGGTGATTATTGAGTAGGCGAATGGGGAGTAGCGAATAGCGAATGGCACCCGCCGTCCCTATTCGCCATTCGCCACTCGCCATTCACTGCAGGACATCATGTTCGACAAGATCCTCATAGCCAATCGCGGCGAGATCGCCCTTCGCATCCTCAGGGCCTGCAAGGAGCTCGGGATCGCGACCGTCGCCGTGCACTCCACCGCCGACGCCGACGCCATGCATGTGCGCCTGTCGGACGAGAGCGTCTGCATCGGACCGCCGGCATCCAAGGACAGCTATCTCAACGTGCCCGCGCTGCTCGCGGCCTGCGAGATCACCGGCGCCGACGCCGTGCATCCCGGCTACGGCTTCCTGTCGGAGAATGCCCGCTTCGCGGAAATCCTGTCCGAGCACAATCTGCACTTCATCGGTCCCAAGGCCGAGCACATCCGTTTGATGGGCGACAAGATCGAGGCGAAGAAGACCGCCAAGCGCCTCGGCATCCCCGTGGTGCCCGGCTCCGACGGCGCGGTCGGCCCCGATGACGACGCGTTGGCGATTGCAAAGAAGATCGGCTTTCCCGTGCTGGTGAAGGCTGCGGCCGGGGGCGGCGGCCGTGGCATGAAGGTCGCCCATAGCGAGGCCGACCTTCAGGTGGCGCTGTCGACGGCGGCCAATGAGGCCAAATCCGCCTTTGGCGATGCCTCCGTCTACCTCGAAAAATACCTCCAGAAGCCGCGCCATATCGAGATCCAGATCCTCGGCGACGGCCGCGGCGGCGCGATCCATCTCGGCGAACGCGACTGCTCGCTGCAACGCCGCCACCAGAAGGTCTGGGAGGAAGGCCCCTCGCCTGTCCTTGCCGCCGCCGCGCGCGCCAAGATTGGCGAGACCTGCGCCAAAGCCATGCGCGAGATGAAATATCTCGGCGTCGGCACCATCGAATTCCTGTTCGAGGACGGCGAGTTCTATTTCATCGAGATGAACACGCGCATCCAGGTCGAGCATCCCGTCACCGAGAGCATCACCGACATCGACCTCGTGCTGGAGCAGATCCGCATCGCCGCCGGCGGCGACCTGCCGGCCAAGCAGGACGAAGTCCAGGTCATCGGCCATGCCATCGAGTGCCGCATCAACGCGGAGAATCCGCAGACCTTCCGCCCCTCGCCCGGCCGGATCCTGCAATACCATCCGCCTGGCGGGCTCGGCGTCCGGATCGATTCCGCCGTCTACCAGGGCTACACGATCCCGCCCTATTACGACTCGCTGGTCGGCAAGCTGATCGTCCACGGCAAGACTCGCGCCGAGTGCCTGATGCGGCTCCGACGTGCGCTGGACGAGATGGTCGTGGAAGGCATCGAGACCACGCTGCCGCTGTTCCGCGCGCTGGTGCGTGAAGACGACATCATCAACGGCGACTACCACATCCACTGGCTGGAGCAGTACTTGGCCGGCAAGGCGGAACCCGCGCCGAGATAATCTCGCCCCTTGGTGGAACCCTTTGGCCTCAATCGCGTTCTGGACGGTTGGGGCCAGTTCCAGGGGGGCGTTTTGAATTCCACTGACTATAGACCGGTGAACCGTTGTGACGGCTGAAGCCCATCGACGGCGCACGTTCTGGCAGATCCTGCTGTTTTCGGCGGGGCTTTTGGTGCTGACCGTGATCAGCGCCGGTTCGGTCTACCTGGTCAACAAGGCCAGGGAAGACAGCAAGTGGGTGATTCACACCATCGAGGTGGAGAACCAGGTCAACGCGTTGCTGCTCGAGGTTCGGCGCGCCGAAAGCGCACTGCGCGGCTACCTCCTGACGCTGGGTCCCGAATTCCAGACGGATTACGAAAAGGCTGTGGCGGCGATCGTTCCGGCGCTCGACAGGGTGAGGCGCCTGAGCGGCGACAACGCCGCGCAACGCGAAAGCACCGAGAAGCTGAGCGCGGCAATCGAGACTCGTCTCGGCCAATTCGCGCGCGAGCTCGACGCCATCAAGCAGGGCCAGCCGGACATGGCGATGGCACTGGCCCGGCAGGCGGCTGCCGAGGGCACCACCACCACGATCGGCAATGTGGCGGTGGCAATGATCGGCGAGGAGGAGCGGCTGTTACGCCTCCGTACGGCCAATGCCGACCGCAGCCAGACGCTTGCCGCATCGATGACGGGCATCGGCTCCGGCCTCGTCGTGCTGCTGGCCCTGATCTCGATCTGGCTGGTGCGGCGCTCGGCACTCGCCCGCGACGAGGCCGAAAATCGCCTGCG
Organism: Bradyrhizobium sp. 138; assembly: GCF_023074075.1. GTDB lineage: Bacteria > Pseudomonadota > Alphaproteobacteria > Rhizobiales > Xanthobacteraceae > Bradyrhizobium. The sequence goes on from NZ_JADPKT010000022.1 coordinate 319,789, forward strand.
CGAGGCCTACGCCAACCTCGAATCCGTCGTCAGCGAACGCACCGCGGATCTGCGCGAAGCCAACGACGAGATCCAGCGCTTTGCCTATATCGTCAGCCACGACCTGCGCTCGCCGCTCGTCAACATCATGGGATTCACCAGCGAGCTCGATGAGCTCGGCAACGACATCTTTCGCCGCATCGGCAGCCTCGCCCAGGTCCCCGCGGACGGACCGACATTGGCGCCCGCAGGGCCAGGAGAGATCGCGCTCGAAGGCGCCGACAAGCAGCTCTCGGAGGATTTTTCCGAAGCGCTCGGCTTCATCAAGTCGTCGATCGCCAAGATGGACCGGCTGATCTCGGCGATCCTCAACCTCACCCGCGAGGGCCGGCGCGAATTCCAGCCCGTGAAGATCGCCACAAGCGAGCTGATCGAGGCCATCGTCTCGACGCTGGCGCACCAGACGGCCGAGGCGCAGGCCGAGATCCATCTCGAGCCACTGCCAAATGTCGTGAGCGACCGGCTCGCACTCGAGCAGATCTTCTCCAACCTGATCGACAATGCGATCAAATATCTGAAGCCCGGCGTGCCCGGCGAGATCAGAATCCGCGGGCGGACCAAGCTCGGTTACGCTATCTTCGAGATCAGCGACAACGGCCGCGGAATCGACGCTAGGGATCACCAGCGGATCTTCGAGCTGTTCCGCCGCGCGGGAACCCAGGACAAGCCCGGCCAGGGCATCGGTCTTGCGCATGTGCGTGCACTTGTGCGTCGCCTCGGCGGCACCATGTCGGTATCATCTGAACTGAACGCGGGCAGCACCTTCACGATCACGCTGCCGATCGCCTGGAACGTAAGCAACCGGAACGCAGATCGATGACCCAGCCTGTCACCATCATCATGATCGAGGACGACGAGGGCCACGCCCGCCTGATCGAGCGCAACATCCGACGGTCCGGCGTCAACAACGAGATCGTCTCCTTCAAGAACGGCACGGACGCGATGCAGCACCTGTTCGGCGCCGACGGCAGCGGGCTCGTGCAGAAGGGCAATGCGCTCTTGATCCTGCTCGATCTCAACCTGCCCGACATGACCGGGATCGACATCCTGAGGCAGATCAAGGAAAACAAATATCTGAAGGCTTCGCCCGTGGTGGTGCTGACCACGACCGACGATTCCCAGGAAATCAAACGCTGCTACGAGCTCGGCTGCAACGTCTACATCACCAAGCCCGTCAACTACGAGAATTTCGCCAATGCCATCCGGCAGCTCGGCCTGTTCTTCTCGGTCATCCAGGTCCCGCCCGCCGCCCCATGAACCAACGCACACCAACACTGCTCTACATCGATGACGACGGTGCGCTGGCGCGCCTGGTCGATCGCGGCCTGACGCGGCGCGGCTACAGGGTCGTCCATGCCGCGAGCGGCGAGGAAGGTCTGGAGCGCATCCGCCGCGCGGGTACTGAGGGCGGCATCGACGTGATCGCGCTCGACCAGTACATGCCAGGCCTCGACGGGCTGGAGACGCTGGAGCAGATCATGGCGATCCCGGGGGCGCCGCCGGTGGTGTTCGTCACGGCCTCGCAGGATTCCAACATCGCGGTCACCGCGCTGAAGGCCGGCGCGGCCGATTATCTCGTCAAGGACGTCACGGGCGATTTCATCCCCCTGCTCCACGTCGCGGCCGAGAGCGCGCTGCGCCAGGCCGAATTGCAGAAGGCGCGCGAGGAAGCCGAAGCCGAGATCCATGCCTCGCGCGACCGCTACGCGGCCCTTGCCGCCGAACGCGAGCTGCTGCTGCGCGAGGTCAACCACCGCGTCGGCAACTCCCTTCAGATCATCGCCTCGCTGCTGCACCTTCAGGCTAGCTCCGCCGCACAGGAAGAGGTCAAGGCGGCACTGACCAATGCGATGGGCCGCGTCGCCGCGGTCGCGCAGGTGCACCGTCGTCTCTACACCTCGCAGGATCTCAAGAGCGTGGTCCTAAACCAATATCTGGACTCGCTGCTCGAGGATCTCCGCCGCTCGGCCGAAGGCAACCGGATGTCGCGCCTGACGCTGAAGGCCGAGCCGATCGAGATTGATCCTGACCGCGCCGTCGCCGTCGGCATCATCGTCAACGAGCTGGTGATGAACGCGGTGAAATATGCCTATCCCGACGGCGCCGGCCCGATCCATGTCGAGCTGAACGCGAAAGGCGACGACCTCCTGCTGTCGATCACCGACGACGGCGTCGGCGACAACGTCAAGGCCGATCCGCGCTCCACCGGCATGGGCCAGCGCATCGTCGCGGCCATGGCCGCCAAGCTCGACGCCTCGGTCGACCGCGATCCCGCACATTCCGGAACCCGGATCACTCTGAAGTTCGGTCGCGTGCCCGCAAGCCCCGGCAAGACCAGCACCGCCGCCGCGAGTTGAGCTCGCGCGCTGCTGCGCACCCCATCGCAACCGCAACGCGATCCTGCTATGATTGCGAACCATGACTTCCCGCGACTCCGCCCCGTCTGAAATCACACCAGCCGTACTGCTGCGCGCCTATGCCTGCGGCATCTTCCCGATGGCGGAAAGCGCCGACGATCCGACCCTGTTCTGGGTCGAGCCGGAATTGCGCGGCGTCATCCCCCTCGATGGATTTCGCGTCGCCTCGCGGCTCGCGCGCACCGTGCGCTCGGATGTGTTTCGCGTGACCGTCAACACCGCGTTCAAGGCGACCATCGCCGGCTGCGCCGCGCCGCAGGTTGGCCGCGAGGACACCTGGATCAACAAGCGCATCCGCGACCTCTATGGCGGCCTCTACGAGCTCGGTCATTGTCACAGCGTCGAGGCCTGGCAGGGCGAGGATCTCGTCGGCGGACTGTACGGCGTCAGCCTGGGACGCGCCTTCTTCGGCGAGAGCATGTTTCACACCGCACGCGATGCCTCGAAGGTCGCGCTGGTGCATCTGGTCGCGCGGCTCATCCATGGCGGCTTCGAGCTGCTCGATACCCAATACGTCACGGAACATCTGAAGAGCTTCGGCGCGGCCGAGATCTCGCGGCGGCGCTACACCGCACTGCTCGACAGAGCGCTCGCCGGCGAGCCCGGCGATTTCCTCAGGCTCTCTTCCGGTGACGCCATCCCTGGCGCACGCGCGCTCGAGATCATCGCCTCGCGGCAATAATGGACAGCTGAGTTAGCAGCCAAACGCTGAGGATTTGGCCTAGCGGCCAAACCCGCGGGATTTGGCCTAGCGGCCAAACCCGGGGATGCCGAACAGGCCTGGCCGCTGCTCCGGTGGCGGCGGCGGCGGTGCCGGTTGCTGCTGCTGGATCGGCGGCAGAGGCTGCGGCGGACGCTGCTGGACCTGCTTGGGCGCGGCCTTCTTCTGCGCGGGCGGCGGCGGAGGCGCAGGCTTGGTCGCGGGATCTGGCGCGGCCGTCGCAATGGTCTGCTGCGGCTCTTTGCAGTCGGTGAGCCAGATGTCGTAGATCGGATGCTCGACACCGTGCAGGCCGGGGCTCGCGGCATACATCCAGCCCGAAAAGATGCGCTTCACCTCGCCCTGCAGGGTGATCTCGTCGACCTCGACGAAGGCGTCGGTGTTGGTGGCCTCGGTCGCCGGCCGCGTGTAGCAGGCGTTGGTCTTGACGCGCAGCGCGCCGAACTGGACGGTCTCGCCGATCTCCTCGTCGAAATTGATGATGCGCCCGGTGATCTTGTCGAGACCGGAGAAGGTCGCCTTCTTGTTCACGATCTTCTGGGCCGGCGGTTCGGTGACGACCTCGTCGCCCGGCTGCAGGCTCGCCGGTGTCTGCGGCACAGCGCCCGGAGCGCCCTTCTGCTGCGGCGGGCGCTGACCGGGCGCACCTGGGGTTTGCGAACCGGGCGGAGGAAGCGCCGCGGAGGGCGGCTGGTTCGGCGGCGCGACCGTGGAGCCCGGCGGCGGCGCCAACGGCTGGGTCTCGACCGGCCCGGGCATGACGTTGCCCTGCCGACCCGGCGGCGGCGGCATCGGGCGCGACGGCAGCACGCGGCCCTGCGGCGGCAGCTCCGGCACCTCTTCATCGTCGTCGGGAATCTGCTGCGGCTGCGGTTGGCCGCGTGGAATGTTGCCGGGCGGCCGCAGCGGCGGCGGATCGGAAAAGATCGTCCCGATCTGCGCCTGAGCCGGCGTCGCAACCGTCAGTGCAGTGGCGGCCAAAAGCGCCGCAAGACCTGTCAGGATAATGGTTCGAAACATCTCGCGCGGCTTCAACAGCGAATCGGGCTTGTTGGACATTCTACAGGGGATACCGCCGCTCGCAGGCCCTCCGGTTAACACGGCGAATACGGCGGGGGAAGGGCGGCATCCCTGCCCTTCCCGGCCCCGTCTGGCCAGACCGGCTCCCGAATGGGATAGTCGATCACCATTCCGGGGATGCGAGGCGGGCATCGCCTTCCGAAACGACGTCCAATCCTGACCGGAACCCCCGAGAGATGCCTTCCATCCTCACAATTGCCCTCGCCATCCCCCTGCGCACCCTGACCTGGCTCGGCAATCAGGGCACCCGCGCAGTGGCAGCCGTCGTCTTCATCGCGGCCGCGGTGCCGCCGCTCGGCGCGCTACTGCGGCCCTACGTCACCGAGGCGATCTTCGTCCTGCTCTGCATCTCCTTCATGCGGGTCGATCTGGCCGCGCTCTACAGCCATCTGCGCAGGCCGGCGCTGATCGCGACCGCTACCGCCTGGACCACGATCGGTGTGCCGCTGATCGTCGGATTGATCGCCCAAGTAACGGGGCTCACGAGCCGCGCGCCTGGCCTTTCGCTGGCGCTCATGCTCCAGAGCATGGCTTCGCCGATGATGGCCTCGCCGGCACTTGCCGCGCTGATGGGCCTCGATGCGACCCTCGTGCTGGTCACGCTGGTGACCTCGACCGCGCTGGTGCCCTTCACGGCATCGCTGTTCGCGGGCCTGTTCCTCGACGGGATGCTCAGCATCTCGCCGCTTGCGCTCGGACTGAAGCTGCTCGGCATTCTCGCCGCATCGCTGCTAACGGCAACGGTCATCCGCCGGGTCTTCGGCGCCGAAGCCATCCAGCGCGCGAAGCAGCCTATCGATGGCTTCAACATCATTATCCTGTTCGTGTTCGCCTCCGCGGTCATGGGCGATGTCGCCAGCGATCTGGTGACCCAGCCGATCTTCACCATCGGCCTCGCAGCTCTGGCCTTCGCGATCTACTTCACCCTGCTCGCGATCACCACGTTGCTGTTCCGCCGCATCGGCACCGAGCGCGCACTGGCGCTCGGGCTGATGGTGTCACAGCGCAATCTCGGTCTGATGCTGGCGGCAACCGCCGGCGCATTGCCGCCCACCACCTGGCTCTATTTCGCGATGACGCAGTTTCCGATTCATCTTGCGCCCTACATGCTGATGCCGATCGCACGGCGTTTGACGGGGCGTGCGGATGCGTCGAGCGAGGCGGCGACAAATAACATTAGCTAGGTGTGCGCTCATAGCCGGGGATGTCTATTGGCGCGTCACTGCGACAACGAACCCGGGCGTTGACCTTAGTTGGTGGCCTCTTTGATCTTCCCCGAGCCGCCACATTTCGTGCAGGGACGAAACTCATTCTTTTCGCCTAAGCGAACCGGATTGCATGCCCCTGTTTTGGCCAGTCCCGTCACACTCAGGACAATTGCGTTCGACTTCCTTCTGGTCAGTCGCATGCAACTCCCGGTTGATGTTCTTGCTTACCAGATCAAGCGGGGAATGTCGCCTCCTCGGCTCAAACGGGACATTCTCCTACCCCGCCCGCGCCGCGCGCCGCAGCGCCTGCGGCGGCTGGCCGAAGGCACGGATGAAGGCGCGCCGCATCCGCTCGGGGTCGCGGAATCCGGTTGCTTCCGCAACGAGCTCGATCCCCTCGCGCGAGGACTGCACGCGCTCGCGTGCGACTTCGAGCCGTAAGCGCTCGATCGCCTTGGAGGGCGTCGTGCCGGTCTCGGCGGCGAAGGCGCGGGCAAAGTGCCGCGCGCTCATGCCGGCGCGATCGGCGAGGTCCTCCACCGTCAGCGGCGCGTCGAGATTTTCGCGCGCCCACGACAACAACGCGCCGAAGCGGCCGTTTGGCGTCTTCAGCTCCAGCAGCGAGGAAAACTGGGACTGCCCGCCGCTGCGGCGGTGATAGAGCACGAGGTGCCGCGCGGCTGCCTGCGCGATCTCCTCGCCGTGATCCTCGGTGACCATCGCGAGCGCCAGATCGATGCCCGCGGTGATGCCGGCCGACGTCCAGACATTGCCGTCGCGGGTGAAAATCTGGTCGGGCTCGAACTTCACCTTCGGATAGCGCGCGACGAAATCGCGCGTCCGGCCCCAATGCGTGGTGGCGCGGCGGCCGTCGAGCAGACCCGCCTCGGCGAGCACATAGGCGCCCGAGCAGACACTCGCGATGCGCACGCCGCGCCGCGCCAGCCGCTGCACGAAGGCGCGCGTGGTCTCGCAGCGCGCGGCATCCGCAACGCCCGCGCCGCCCGCGACCACCAGCGTCGTGATCGCATTCGCCGACTTGAAATCACGCGCCATCATCTCGACGCCCGACGAAGAGCGCACCGGCCCGGCATTCACCGCCAGCACGCGGAGCGCAAGCGGCTTGCCGGCGCAGCGCGCCGCGACCTCGAACACCGAGATCGGGCCGGCGGCGTCGAGCAGCTGGAAATCCGGAAAGATCAGGATGCCGATCATAGCCTATGTCGCCCATGTCCGAAATAGAGGGAATTATGCCATTTCAGACACAAAGGCACCATGCCAATCTTCGCCCGTCAAGCTCATCTTTGGAAGGAACCTGTCGATGTCGTCACCGCTCCAGATCGGAATTTTGGTGTTTCCGCGCGTCACCCAGCTCGACTTCACCGGTCCCTTGCAGGTGTTTTCCATGGTGCCGGGCGCGAAGCTGCACCTGATCTGGAAGCGGATCGAGCCGGTCGCAAGCGATTCCGTGCTCACGCTGACGCCGACCACGACGTTTGCGGATTGCCCGCAGCTCGACGTGATCTGCGTGCCCGGCGGCGGCGGCACCAACGATCTGCTTAACGACGAGGAGGTGCTGGATTTCCTACGCAGGCAGGCCGAAGGCGCCAAATATGTCACCTCGGTCTGCACGGGATCACTGGCGCTCGGCGCCGCTGGCCTGCTCAAGGGCTATCGCGCCGCGACCCATTGGAGCGCGATGGAGATGCTCGGCCAGTTCGGCGCCACGCCAACGAAGGCGCGCGTCTGCGTTGACGGCAACCGCATCACCGGCGGCGGCGTCACCGCGGGAATCGATTTCGCGCTGACGCTGGTGTCCCTCATGGTCGATCGCACCACCGCAGAAGCGATCCAGCTCCAGATGGAATACAACCCGGCCCCGCCGTTCAATTCGGGCTCGCCCGACACCGCACCCGCCGAGGTGCTGGCTCTGCTCAGGGAGCGTGGTGCTCAAAACCAGGCGCGGCGCCTCGAAGCGGTGAAGCGCGCGGCCGAGCGCGTGATGTAGCGCCCTCCCGATGCTCTCGTATCCCGGACGCGCTGCAGCGTGCAACGCTGCTGCGCCGAGCCGGGACCTAGGAGCCACACGGCCCGTTGCAGCATCGGCCCCGGCTCTGCAGCGCATCGTCGAACCGGACGATGCTTCGCATCGCCGGGGAGACGCTGCGCCGCGTCCGGGGCACGAGACCTCCTCAAAGAAAAAGGCCGCTCGGTTTCCCAAGCGGCCTTTCCTGTCTCACGGCGGCTGCACATTTCATCGGGCGATTTCGGAGCTTCCAGACCGGGGGCCTATCTCCCGATCGAGTCCTGGTCGGCGGCCGCTGCATTTCGGGATAGTCGCGAACTGTTGCCCGAACCGAACGCGATGGTCTCCCATCTCCGTAAGATGGGACCATTGAGCCGGATCGCTCGCATGAGCACAACGGCCGCGTAGCCACCGTCCCCGCTGTTCCCGTTGTCCACAGCAAGATGCGGCGGATGCGCATGCATCCAATTTGACGATGAAGATGGCGGAGGCTGGAAGCCTAGCCAGGCGTCCAGGGCTGATAATCGCCGGTTGCCTTCGGCCGCTTGCCGCTGGCAAGAGTCGATCCCGAGGGACGATAGGCCTTGGCCGTGCCGGTGAGATTCGGCTGGTGCGGCTTTTCCCACTCGCGCGGCTGATAGTTGGCCTCGGTCGGCGGCATGTCGACCATGTGATGGATCCAGCCGTGCCAGGACGGCGGGATCCGGCTCGCCTCGGCATAGCCGTTATAGACCACCCAGCGCCGCTCGAAGCCGAGGGTCGGATCAATCGCCCCGCCGCGGGTGCGATAATAGAGATTGCCCTGCTCGTCCTGGCCAACCAGCTCCCCGTACCGCTTGGTCCAGAGTTGGGTGCCAAAAGTCTGGCCATTCCACCAGGTGAAGAACTTGAGGAAGAATTGTTTCATGCGGCAAGGGCCCTGCTTCGTCGGGCCCTGATGCCATCCGGGCGGCGAAATGTCCAGTTCGGCGCAGCGGTGGAGCCCTTCCGCAATGCGCGGCCGCGACACAAGGGCTGCCGCAAATCGGACGCGATCCGTTCATGCCGGGTACAGAGATCGCGAGCGAGGCTTCCGGTCGCACGCAAACCGGCGTGATCCCAGGAACCCCAGCGCTTTCATAGGGTTTGCTTCCGGGAAAAGGAGTTGACCATGAACAATCTGAAAGTTTTGAGTGCCGCCGCAGCGCTGGCGCTCGTTCTACCCATGACCGCACCGAGCTTTGCACAGGGGCCCGGCGGCGGTGGCCGTGGCAGCGGGGGTGGTGCCCACGTCGGAGGTGGTGGTGGCGGCGCTCACATCGGCGGTGGTGGTGGCGGCGCGCACTTCGGTGGTGGCGGCGGCGCGCGCATGGGCGGCGGTGGCTTCAGCGGCGGCGGAGCACGGATTGGCGGCGGCCCTGCATTCCAGGGCGGCAGCGTCGCGGCCGGCGCAGCAGTACGTCCGAGCGGTGGCAGCTTCGCAGCTGGCCCGGCAGCGACCCGCCCCGCCCTCTCGCCATCGATCAGTGGTGGCAGCAGCGTCGCAACGGCCGGCACCTGGCAAGGCGGAAGCAACTGGAGCGGTCGCCACTGGCACCATCGTCGCGGCGGATTCTGGCCCGGCTTCGCGGCGGGTGCCGCGATCGGCGGCCTCGGCTCGTACGCCTATTACGGCGGAGGCTACGGCTATTACGACGACCCCTACTACTACGACAGCTACTATGATGAGCCGACAGTGGCCGTGGTCCCCGATGGCGGCGGCGATGCAGCCTATTGCGCCCAGCGCTACAAATCCTACGATCCGGCCTCGGGCACCTATCTCGGTTATGACGGCCGGCGGCATCCCTGCCCGTAGGACAGCCTGAACGATCGATGCGACAAATTGCATGGGCGGCGCCGGTCATAGCCGGTGCCGCCCTTCGCGCGACAGTGATGTGCTGCGGCCTAGCCCCGATGGAACCCGCCCCTATGCATCGCACCGTGCATATCTACCCCTATCCAATCCAAAATTGACCCGACACACGATTCCCGGATATCACCGATCACAGTGGGGACTTCGATCTGCTGGGAAGTGTCATGCCGCGTGTTCTCGTGGTTGATGACGATCCGATGGTCGGCGCGACCATCGAGGTCCTCCTCCAACGTCAGGGCTTCGACGTCACGCTGGCCGACGGTGGCGAAACAGGACTGGCTGCGCTGGAAGCGCAGGCCTTTGAGGTGATGCTGGTTGACATCTTCATGCCGCATATGCGCGGCTTCGAGTCGATCCGCATCTTTCATGAGCGCGCGCCGGCAACTCCGCTGATCGCGATGTCCGGCTACGCCTTCGCGTCATCCGCCTCACCCTCTCCCGATTTCCTCCGCATGGCGCTGGAGCTCGGCGCAACACGCTGCCTGCGCAAGCCGTTCACGCCCGAAGCGTTGCTGACCACGATCCGGGAATGCCTCGCGGGCGAGAGCGCGCAGCCGAAGGACAAGAAAGAAGCCCCTTGATTCCAACGCAGCGTGTCATTCTCGGTGCCGGACTTGCCATCCTCCTGATCATCACGGCAGCCTCGATCGCCCTCGACGTCAAGTCGCGGTCCGATGCGGCGTGGGTCAATCATACCATCCAGGTGCAGAAGAAGATCTCCGATCTGCGCGTGCTGATGCGCCGCTCCGAGAGTGCCGCGCGCGGCTTTGAGCTCTACCGCAGCCCGGGCTTCAGCGCCGAATTCCAGGCGGTGCGCGCCGAGATCGCGCCGGCCCTCGCCGAGCTCAAGCGCGGCGTGCGCGACAGTCCCGATCAGGTCACGTTGCTGGAGGGCACCGAGCCGTTGGCGCTGCGCCGGATCGAGATCGCGGCCGAAGCGATGCGCCTGCGCGCGGCGAACGACGATGCCGGCATTGCCGCGCTCAACCGCAAGGCCGAAGGCCGCGGCCTCATGGACACCGTGATGAGCAATCTCGACCATCTGAGCGCGGAGGAAGAGCGCCTGCTCGCTGCGCGCTCGCAGGATTCGCGCCGCACCGGCGTCGTGCTGCTCGGCATCGACGTCGCCGGCGCGGTGCTGATCCTGCTGCTGGTCGCGCTGGTGATGCGCGAGAGCCGGCGTGCGACGGTGCAGCTCCAGAGCACCCTGACCGAGACCACGGCCGCCAAGGAAGTCCTCGCCGCGGCGGTGGCCGAGCGCACCGAGCACCTGGTCGCCGCGCATGACGAGCTGCGCCTGTCGGTCAACGTGCTGCAAAGCACGTTTCACAGCATGGCGGAGGCGGTGCTGGTCATCGACGCCGACGGCAATGTCCTGCTGTCCAATCCGGCCGCAGAGCGCATGCTGTTGCATCGCGCCGGCATGAACCTGCGCAATCTGCGCGCGCTGTCGGACGTCTTTCACGGCGACGGCGTCACGCCGCTTAGGGCGGACGAGCTACCTTCCGTGCGCGTGCTGCGCGGCGAGAAGTTCGAGGAACTGGAGATGATCGTCCGCCCGCACAGCGGCAATCCTCCCCGTCATCTCATGATCAGCGGCCGGCCGATGCTGGATGCGCAAGGCGAGATCTCCGGCGCGGTGCTGGTCTATCACGATGCGACCCTGTCGCGGGAGACCGAGCGGCAGCTGTACCAATCGCAAAAGCTGGATGCGATCGGCAAGCTGACCGGCGGCGTCGCGCACGACTTCAACAACATGCTGACCGTGATCTCCGGCAACACCGAGACGCTGGTGGCGAGCCTGACGCAGCAGCCCGAGCTGCAGCGCGCGGCACGGCTGATCGACGATGCCGCCGAGCGCTGCGCCGAGCTGATCCAGCATCTGCTCGCCTTTGCGCGCCGGCAGCCGCTGCAGCCGCGCAATGTCGAGATCAACGCCGCGATCGCGGACATCGCAAAACTCTTGCGTCCCACCCTCGGCGAGCAGATCCAGATCGAGACCGTGCTGGAACAGGGGCCGATGACCGCGCATATCGATCCGTCGCGGCTCACCAATGCCGTGCTCAACATGGCGATCAACGCGCGCGACGCCATGCCGAATGGCGGCAAGCTGCTGCTGGAAACCCACCGCGTCGTGCTGGACCAGGCCTATGCGCAGGCCAATGCCGACGTGGCGGCCGGCCCCTACGTCATGCTCGCCGTCAGCGACACCGGCACCGGCATGGCGCCCGATGTCCAGCTGAAGGCGTTCGAGCCGTTCTTCACCACCAAGGAGGTCGGCAAAGGAAGCGGCCTCGGCCTCTCCATGGTCTACGGCTTCGTCAAGCAGTCCGGCGGTCACATCAAGATCTACAGCGAGGAAGGCCACGGCACCACGATCAAGCTCTATCTGCCGCCGGGCGAAGGCCCGACCGATGTGGCGGCGGCCGTGGCGCCGCAGGCCGAAGGCGGCGCCGAGACCATCTTCGTCGTCGAGGACGACAATCTCGTGCGCAACTTCGTCACCGCGCAGCTCCAGAGCCTGGGCTACCGGACGGTGGCCGCGCCCGACAGCAAGGCCGCGCTCGAATTGATCGACGCCGGCGAGCCGTTCGACCTCTTGTTCACCGACGTCGTCATCCCCGGCGGCATGAGCGGGCGCGAACTCGCCGAGGAGGTCGCCAAGCGCCGGCCAGGCCTCAAGGTGCTCTACACCTCCGGCTACACCGACAACGCCATCGTCCACCACGGCAAGTTGGATGACGGCGTGCTGCTGCTGACAAAGCCGTATCGGAGAAACCAGCTCGCCGAGATGATCCGGAAGGCGCTGGGCGGCTAGCGCGTCGCCAGCACCACCGCCGCCAGCGTGAAGACCAGCGCGGCGATCTGCCCTACCCCCAGCGGCTCGTGCAGCGCGATCGCGGAGGCGACGACGCCGATCACCGGCACCGCCATCGTCCCGATCGCGGCGACCGACGCCGGCAGGCGCGCAAGCGCTGCGAACCAGCTGACATAGGCGATGCAGAACTGCACCACGGTCGAATAGACCAGCAGCCACCAACCGACCGGCGTCACCTTGGAAAGATCCGTGGTCTCGATCCATAGGCCGATGATCGAGATCGGCAGGCAGCCGATACCGATCTGCCAGGCCGCGGCTGTGATCGGCGGCAGATGGATCGGGTACTTCTTGGAGAACACCGTGCCGATGGCAAAGCCCAGCGCGCCGGCGAGCGCCATGACGATTCCCGGCAGCTTCTCGACGCTGGCGCTGATGCCGTTGCCGCCCATGATCGAGGCGAGGCCGACGAAGGCCATCACCAGCCCCAGCGTGCGCAGCAGTGTCGGCCGCTCGCCCAGCACCGGCCAGGCGATGATCGAGGCCCAGACCGGCATGGTGTAGGCGATCAACGCCGCCTCGCTCGCCGGCAGCCAGAGCAGCGCGAGGCCCATCAGCACCATCCAGCCGGTGACGTTGAGCACGGCAGCGGACAGCAGGCGCGGCCAGATGCCCGGCTCCACCTTCAGGCTCTGCCGGCGGAGAATCGCGAGCGCGGCGAGCAGGAGCGCGCCCAGCACGCCTGTGACCCCGCGCAGGGTCAGCGGCGGCAGCTCGGCGAGCAGGAATTTCGTCACCGGCCAATTGAAACCCCAGCCGATCGAGGTGATGGCGAGGAACATCAGGCCGGCCGGGGCGATGCGCGGCCGCAGCACCGGCCGCGTCGAATCAAGCATGAGGGAAGTCCGGCAAAATCGAGCGTCAGCTTGGCGCGGAATCGCCGCCTAAACCACCACCTAGGCGGGCATGCCTGCCCTCACCTTCCGTAGGGCTACGTGAGTCCTGCTGACGCAATCCCAATCCCGAAAAATATACCTGCCCTGTGAACAGCGGGATGAAGCATCCGCAGCACCACCGAATGCAAATTTTTTCAGTTGGGAATCCCTGAGGACTCACTGATACTTGGCTCCACAACAGGTGCGGGCTTGCCCCCTGTTATCCCCCGCAATCCACCATATTTAGTATTTGATTCAGGAACTCGCACTAGTTCTTGACGGGCGCAACGGAGAGTCCTAGCTTCCGGTCCGTTCGGCGCGAGTGAGTTTGCGTCCCGCCGGCACTCCCCCAAAGGGTCTCGCAAATCGACACTCCGCCCAGCCAGCCAAAGGCAGCGGATGAGGGCTTGTCTGCCCTCGGATAGCGGACTTTTCGGGCGCCAGAACGGGCCGGCAACAGGCTCGCATGGCAATGGTTGAAGTGACTGTGGGGGCGTTGAACGCATGTCGGGCCCATCCCCTTGGGGGCGGATGTGTCTGGACATGCCGGCGGATGATCGATGCACGCATCGAAAAATCGCGTCGGGAGAACAAGTGCCGGGTCCACCGGCTGAACTGCGATGCCCTTAAGGCCAAACGGCCGAAGGCACCGCGAAACGAAATGTCGACCCGGCACGCCTTCAACGATGGGCGAGACCGGTCAAAGAAAAGGACGGGGCAAGACCATGCGGATCGAGCGGCGCCACACCACTTCGGGACAGTCACCTTACGCGGGAATCGATTTCCGCCTGACCACGTCGGAGATTCGCAATCCCGACGGCTCGGTCGTGTTCAAGCTTGATGGCGTCGAGGTCCCGACCGAGTGGTCGCAGGTCGCCTCCGACGTGCTCGCCCAGAAATATTTCCGTAAAGCCGGCGTTGCCGCGCGCCTGAAGAAGGTCGAGGAGGAATCCGTCCCCTCCTTCCTGTGGCGCTCCGTGCCCGATACCGAAGCCCTTAGCCTCCTGCCTGAGAAAGAGCGCTATGTCAGCGAGCTCTCGGCCAAGCAGGTGTTCGACCGCCTCGCCGGCTGCTGGACCTATTGGGGCTGGAAGGGCGGCTACTTCACCTCGGACGAGGACGCGCAGGCCTTCTACGACGAGCTCCGCTACATGCTGGCCATGCAGATGGTCGCGCCGAACTCGCCGCAATGGTTCAACACCGGTCTGCACTGGGCCTATGGCATCGACGGCCCCGGCCAGGGCCATTATTACGTCGACCCCTTCACCGGCAAGCTGACCAAGTCCAAGTCGGCTTACGAGCATCCGCAGCCGCACGCCTGCTTCATCCAGGGCGTCGGTGACGACCTCGTCAACGAAGGCGGCATCATGGACCTCTGGGTCCGCGAGGCCCGCCTGTTCAAATACGGCTCCGGCACCGGCTCCAACTTCTCGCGCCTGCGCGGCGAAGGCGAAAAGCTCTCCGGCGGCGGCCGCTCCAGCGGCCTGATGAGCTTTCTCAAGATCGGCGACCGCGCCGCGGGCGCGATCAAGTCGGGCGGCACCACGCGTAGAGCCGCCAAGATGGTCGTCGTCGACGTCGATCACCCCGACATCGAGACCTATATCGACTGGAAGGTGAAGGAGGAGCAGAAGGTCGCGGCCCTCGTCACCGGATCCAAGATCAACCAGAAGCACCTCAAAGCGGTGCTGAAGGCCTGCGTCAACTGCGAAGGCTCGGGCGACGATTGCTTCGACCCCGAGAAGAACCCTGCGCTCCGCCGCGAGATCAAGCTCGCGCGCCGCAGCCTGGTGCCCGACAATTACATCAAGCGCGTCATCCAGTTTGCCAAGCAGGGCTACAAGGACATCGCGTTCGACACCTACGACACCGACTGGGACAGCGAAGCCTACCTCACCGTTTCGGGGCAGAACTCCAACAACTCGGTCTCGCTGAAGGACGACTTCCTCCGCGCTGTCGAGACCGACGGCGACTGGAATCTGAACGCCCGCACCTCCAAGAAGGTGACGAAGACGCTGAAGGCGCGCGACCTCTGGGAAAAAATTGGCTACGCCGCCTGGGCCTCGGCCGATCCGGGCCTGCACTTCAACACCACCATGAACGACTGGCACACCTGCAAGGCGTCCGGCGATATCCGCGCCTCCAATCCGTGCTCGGAATACATGTTCCTGGACGACACGGCGTGCAACCTGGCCTCGGCTAACCTGCTGACGTTCTACAACACCGAGACCAAGCGCTTCGACGTCGAGGGCTACGAGCACCTTTGCCAGCTCTGGACCATCGTGCTCGAAATCTCCGTGATGATGGCGCAATTCCCGTCGAAGGCGATCGCCGAGCTCTCCTACGAGTTCCGCACGCTCGGCCTCGGCTATGCCAATATCGGCGGCCTCTTGATGACCATGGGCCTGCCCTATGACAGCAAGGAAGGCCGCGCGCTCTGCGGCGCGCTGACCGCGGTGATGACCGGCATCACCTACAAGACCTCGGCGGAGATTGCCGCCGAGCTCGGCACCTTCCCCGGCTACAAGAAGAACGCGGCGCACATGCTGCGCGTGATCCGCAACCACCGCCGCGCCGCGCACGGCCAGTCGAACGGTTACGAGGCGCTCAGCGTCAACCCGGTGCCGCTCGACCTCGTCTCCTGCCCGCAAGTTGACCTCGTCAGCCACGCCCAGGCGGCCTGGGATGCGGCGCTCGAGCTCGGCGAGAAGCACGGCTATCGCAACGCCCAGACCACGGTGATCGCGCCGACCGGCACGATCGGCCTCGTCATGGATTGCGACACCACCGGCATCGAACCGGACTTCGCGCTGGTCAAGTTCAAGAAGCTCGCCGGCGGCGGCTACTTCAAGATCATCAACCGCGCGGTCCCCGCGGCGCTGCGCGCGCTCGGCTATCGCGAGAGCGAGATTGCGGAGATCGAAGCTTACGCTGTCGGCCACGGCTCGCTCTCCAACGCCCCCGGCATCAACGCCTCGACCCTCAGGGCCAAGGGCTTCACCGATGAAGCCATCGCCAAGGTCGAGAAGGCCCTGCCGACCGCCTTCGACATCAAGTTCGCCTTCAACAAGTGGACCTTTGGCGAAGACTTCATCCGCGACCAGCTCGGCATCGGCGCTGAAGCCATTGCGGCTCCGGGCTTCGACCTGCTCCAGGCCGTCGGCTTCACCAAGCGCGAGATCGAGGCGGCCAACGTCCACATCTGCGGCGCGATGACGGTGGAAGGTGCCCCGCACCTCAAGGCCGAGCACTATCCGGTGTTCGACTGCGCCAATCCCTGCGGCAAGATCGGCAAGCGCTATCTGTCGGTCGAGAGCCACATCCGCATGATGGCGGCGGCCCAGCCCTTCATCTCGGGTGCGATCTCCAAGACCATCAACATGCCGAACGACGCCACGGTGGAGGACTGCAAGTCCGCCTACATGCTGTCGTGGAAGCTCGCCTTGAAAGCCAACGCGCTCTATCGCGACGGCTCCAAGCTGAGCCAGCCGCTCAACTCGCAGCTCATCAGTGATGATGAGGACGAGGACGATGCGGTCGACCATCTCTACGAGAAGCCGATGGCGGCGCGCACCGCCCAGGTCTCGGAGAAGATCGTCGAGAAGCTGGTCGAGCGCATCATCGTGATGCGCGAGCGCGAGAAGATGCCGGATCGCCGCAAGGGCTACACCCAGAAGGCGGTCGTCGGCGGCCACAAGGTGTATTTGCGGACCGGCGAGTATGATGACGGCCGTCTCGGCGAGATCTTCATCGACATGCACAAGGAAGGCGCGGCGCTCCGCTCCTTCATCAACAACTTCGCGATCGCGGTGTCGCTCGGCCTGCAATACGGCGTACCGCTGGACGAATATGTCGACGCCTTCACCTTCACCCGCTTCGAGCCGGCGGGCCCCGTGCAGGGCAACGACAGCATCAAGTATGCGACCTCGATCCTCGACTACGTCTTCCGCGAGCTGGCGGTGAGCTACATGTCGCGCTTCGACCTCGCCCATGTCGATCCGACCGAATCGAACTTCGACGCGCTCGGCAAGGGCGTCGAGGAAGGCAAGGAGCCGGACGAGGACGGCGGCCACCACGCCACCCGCCTGGTCTCGCGCGGCCTCACCCGCTCCCGGACCGACAACCTCGTCGTGATGCGCGGCGGCTCGACCATCGCCGAGCTCGGAAAGACCTCGGACGGACCGCGGATGGCATTTTCTTCTCCCGAGGCAAGGGCTGAAGGAATGGTAGAAGGTGCGGTCGCACTAAAACA
This sequence comes from Bradyrhizobium sp. 138, assembly GCF_023074075.1. Taxonomy (GTDB): domain Bacteria; phylum Pseudomonadota; class Alphaproteobacteria; order Rhizobiales; family Xanthobacteraceae; genus Bradyrhizobium. Next base: position 337,173 of record NZ_JADPKT010000022.1, read on the forward strand.
GGGCGCCCAAACAGATCTCTCTCCAACCGACAAGCTCGAGCAACTGCAGTGGAGTAAAGCCGGCACCGCCGCTACCGCCGTCCCCACCAAGGCCGAGCGCCGCGCCGAAGCCAAGGCCAAGGGCTACGAAGGTGAGATGTGCTCAGAGTGTGGGAACTTTACCTTGGTCCGGAACGGAACCTGCATGAAGTGCGACACATGCGGCTCCACGACTGGATGTTCGTGATGGAGTGACAAAAAATGATGGCTCGGGACTACCGCGTCCGGATACTTTCGCGAGAAGACATCGCGAAGATTGCGATCGCGTGGTGGTCCCTTGCCCGCTCGGGTCAGCACTCGTTCAACATCTGCAAGTTCGTACTTAATGTTTTGCCTGACTACATTAAGGGCAAAGGCAAGTTAGTCGTCGAGTTCTATGATCAAAGTCTCGGCGATAGCCAAGCCTATGTCACATTCGGCCCGCTGACGCTTCACGTCGACCGTAAGATCTGGAATGCGGCGGACCGCGGCGAGCCGTATGCTCGTTACATCATCGCTCACGAAGTTGGCCATCTTGTACTGCACGACCGGCACGCGGTCGCCTTCTCTGAAGAGGAGGCTGCCCTCCTAAACTATGTTCAAAACGAAGAATCGGCCGAGTGGCAGGCGCACGTATTTGCTGCCCTCTTCCTGGTACCTGATCACATCGCCCTTAAATTGAACGATGCGGATCTAATTGCTGGTCTTTGTGTAGTGACTGACAGATTGGCGGCTAGCTGTCTCGACGACGCTAAGAACGCCAAACTGATTGCCACCCCTCGCTACGAAGGCGAGATGTGCTCCGGCTGCGGCAACTTCACCCTCTTGCGAGATGGGATCGGCATGAAGTGCGACACCTGCGGCTCCAAGACAGGGTATTCGTGACACGTAGGGCGCGCCACCGTAACTGAGGCTTGGCTAGAAACGCTAAATCGTGGGACATGCTGAGGAGACAACCTCCCCGGGTTGGCTTACTTGCAACAATACTCGTTTTACGAGATCATTCTGACTGTTCGTCGCACTAACAGCGGCTGTTAATCCAGCGTGCTAGCAAGATTCAGATGCCCGCCAGCTAGTCACTAATTTTAGTAGCGCACCTGCCTGACACTAACGCCTTTAAAGGCAACTCGGTCGATCAAACTACCGGACAGACGATTACCCAAATGAACGAACCCAATATCAACGAAATCGCCGCAACGGTCATCCAAGGGCAGATCAGCAATGCCCTCTCTGCCGTCTCAAAGACGTTTAAGTCCGCGGTAGCCAAGGTACTTGAGATAATCACAAAAGATCTAACAAGATACACTGCGTCAAAAATCAAGAAATGCTCACATGTTAAGACCCCAATCATCAATCGCGACCACTCGGTCTACATATTCGACATCTACGTTCAGACACGACTGAAGACGAGAGAACACATCGTCAGAGACGACAGCTTCATCGAGACGCTCGCCAACAATGACAGCGTTGTCGTATCGGGCAGCGCAGGTAGCGGAAAATCGATGTTTATGCGCTACCTATTTTTGAAGTTGTGCAACGAGAGGCGCTCCAAAATTCCGCTCTTCTTTGAGCTGCGAGACATCAACGTCTCCGACAAAAAAGATCTACAGAAATTTCTCTATTACAATCTGATCGGATCGAGCGCGACCATCTCGGAGAGCCAGTTTTTAGATAGTCTAAAGGCCGGCGTCTTTTCTTTAATCCTCGATGGTTTTGACGAAATCAACCACACGGATCGCAAAGAGATCGAGTCACAGATTCGCAAACTGCGCGAGCAATGTCCCGACCTACAGATCATCGTCTCAAGCCGCCCCGACAGCGATCAACGAACTGAGAGCTGGCAAACTTTTCGCACGGTATATGTGCAGCCGATGGAAGAGTATCAATTCACCGAATTGATTGAAAAACTGCAATACGACGCAAAGATCAAGGAGAAATTCCTAAGAGACGCAAAAGGAATTCTCTTTCAAACACACAAGACATTTCTATCGAATCCACTGCTCTGCATAATGATGCTCGTTACCTTCGCACAGACCGGACATATTCCGACCAAGCGACACGTATTTTACGAGCGTGCCTTCGACGCGCTCTTCGCCCTCCATGATACAGCAAAAGAAGGTGTCTATAAACGAAAGACCTATTCGGATCTCTCAATTGACGATTTTCGAAATTGCTTATCAGCCTTCTGCATCATTACGTATTTGAAGGAGCAGCTCGTCTTTTCGCGCAGCGCCCTTCGAGAAGCGTTGCGTCAAGCCCTTGAACTCGAAAAGCTGAAAGTAAACATCGATGACGTCATCAACGATATGGTCGAGTCGACCTGCCTCATCCAAGTTGAAGGCACGGATTTCGTATTCACCCATCGTTCTTTCCAAGAATACTTTGCAGCTGTATTCATCTCGCGCAGTCCCGCAGCCGGGGTTGGCACACTGTTGGATCTGGCGAGCCGCCGACGAACCGACGACGTGGTCAATTTGGCGTTTTCGATCAACCGCGGACTGATAGAACGCGAGTGGATAATACCGACATTGGACCAGTTGCTTGGCTCGTCTACGGCTCGCATGGCTGGGAACGCTCCGATTCCATTTCTCAAAGAACACATCGGCGGAGCAATCCTCGCCACCAACAGCCAGGCTGGCGCCAGCATTGGCATCTTCTTTGCGATGCACGGCACCAAATTCTTGAGCATCGCAAATCTCTACCGCAATTCAGTTCCGGGCATAGCATCCCTAGTTTTCGAAGCCGGCGCTCCGGACCGAGAAAGAGCGAATGCTGCGTACGTTAACATGGTGAGGACTAGAGATCATAGGCTCCTCAAGAGCACCAGAGTTTCCGGCATTAACGTTCATAGCGGAAGCTTAATCCGCGCATCAAATGTATTTGAACTAACGGAGGCTGACGGTGATTGGATTATGGAGACTTCAATTCCAACTCGGGTCATGCAATTTCTAACAGCCGCACAGGAGATTCTTGATCAATGCAAAGCTGAGGCCCAAACCCAAGTAGATGTTCTTCGCATGCTTACGCCACGAGGCCATTGATCCCGACGCATGGAGGCAAGATGGACAACCGTCGAGCAAGTAGGATGCTCATTTGGGAAAATGAATGCTGTTAGCGCTGGCCGCATGCGAAATCCAGCAATTACCAGCAATTACAGTGACAGTGCACTAAATTACTCGCTCGATCCATGCCCCCAAAATTGCCTTTGCGGTCGACCCCTTCCCTCCTAAACTCCTGACCTCACCGGCATAGGTTCCAACGGCCCCGGTAGAAGCGGAGTCGAGTCATGCCCAAACCGGAAAGCTTCCCGATCGAGAAGATCTTCGTTCCCACGAAGCAGAAGAAAGCCATCAAGCCCGAGATCGTCGGGGAGATCGCGGAAAGCATTCTGGACATCGGACAACAGGCTCCCATTTCCGTTCGGCTCGACGGAGACCGCCTCGTTCTGGTCGAAGGACTGCATCGGCTCGAGGCCTGCAAGGCGCTCGGCGAGACGACTATTCTCGGCGTCCTGGTCCCGGCCGAGCTTGCTCACCACAAGCCGCAGCTAGCCGAGCGACCCGAAGTCGAGGCCGAGCGCATCAAGATGGCGCGATTGAAACAGTTGCGCCTGGAAAAGGAAGCCGCGGAGGCATCGATGGCTGCCTTGAAGGGCGCTGGCGCAATGGAAGCGCCGCGCGCCCGTCCGACGAAAGGCGTCCGCGACAATCCGAAGGCATCACTGGGCCGGACTGTGAAATCGAAACCTAAGACATTGTCGGACTGGATCACGCAGCAAAAGGGCAGCGGCGGCCGCTATTGATGGCCGGCTCGTTGCCAAAGAAGCAGCTCGTAGGATGGGTAGAGCCCTTGCGAAACCCATCATTCCGCGACGGCTAGTGATGGGTTTCGCTTCGCTTGACCCATCCTAGGACTTCAGTACCCTGACTTCGTGCTCGAGCCGGTGGTTGGCTTCGTGCTCACGCCGGTGGTTTGACCTGGAGCGTAAGTCGACGCGCCGTGTCCGGCCTTCTTCGAGGCCTTCGGGTGCATCGCGTGACGCATCTTGTGTCCAGGAGCGTAGCTGGAAGCGCCCGGCTGACCTTTCTTGGAACCTGTTTGCTGCATCTCCTGACCTGGCGCCTTGCTCGATACGCCCTGGGCAAACACGGCCGGTGCTGTAGCCATGACAACAGCAGCAGAGAGCGCGATGATCTTTGTTTTCATGATGTCCTCCTCCTCCCAAGAAGCCCCTTAACGCAACAAATGGACCTCATCGCCCGTTCCTCAACGAGTGGTCATGAGTGTGGGATTCCCACCGGCGGGCGCCGCAAGGATGAGCCGACGGTTGGCCCCCAGGACGAGGCGTGGAGCGGCTCGTCCACCGCAGCTCGGCGAGCGAAGGCGGAAGCGAGGCCCATCAAGTGCCACGGCGACTGTGATGGGTTTCGCAGAGGCTCAACCCATCCTGCGGCGCTTGCAGTCGCGGAACCATTCGACCTCCACGGCTTTGAGATATGCTGCCTCCGTTACGGGTGGGCAGTGACAAGTTGAGAGGCGAAAATGTTCCTGACGGGACTTGGCGCGCTGCTCATCTTCGGCGGACTCCTGTACATGCTGCGCGCCACTATCTGGCGGGGCCCCCTTAGCGGTCGGGATTCCTCTCGACCGGTCCGCGGCACGCTGGAGCCGCCTCGCCGTGGCCTGGGATTCCTTGGGATCGCATCGAACTGGCCGGGAATCGTGCTGATGGCCTCCGGTGTCGTGCTGATGGCGTCAGGCGCGAGCTTTTAAGCCAATTGCGCTGACAGTGCACCAAACTCTCAGGATCGATCGGCTCGCGACCGTTACGTCGCGCCGGAGCGATAGCCGCCATCCGTAGATCGCGACTACCTCTCCTCGCCAATCAAGCCGATCGTCTCACGCCGCTTTCGCCTGCTCCGGCGATGCCGTCTCCATCGCGCGCATGTAGAGGTCGAGCAGGCTTTCGCGCTCGTCGCGTTCGTTCTTGTCTTCCTTGCGCAGCTTGATGATCTCCTTGAGGATCTTCACGTCGAAGCCATCGCCCTTGGCTTCCGCGAAGACTTCCTTCTTCTGTTCGCTCAACTCCTGCATTTCGCTGTCGAGGTTCTCGATCCGCTCGACGAAGGAACGGATCTTGCCGCCGGGAATGGTGATGTCGGACATGGTACCTCATTGCTGACTGAGATCGCGAAAATGCCCGCAAAGAAATGACCAATGTGTTAACCTCGGTCTTCCGCGCATTGCCTTGTGGAAAAGCCGGGGGAGCTGTTGCATGGCCGGCCCATCATTCCGCGCGCGGCGCAAGTTTGTGATGATCGCGGGCGAGCGCTGCGGCGATCATCTCGTCGCGGGTCATGTCGGCAGGGTCAACGCGATGAAGCGGCAGTTCGTGCGGCTGGCGGCGGAGGATCTGTAGGGTGGGTTAGCCAGCAGATGCGCGAAGCGCGTCTGGTGGCGTAACCCACCTCTTTACTCTCCGCGGAAACAGAAGCGGTGGGTTACGCCGCGCGAACTGCGCTTCGCGCATTCGCGCAGCTAACCCACCCTACGCGCTGCGGAGGATGGCAGTTAGGACCGCGGTGCCGTAGGGTGGGCAAAGGCGCACTTGCGCCGTGCCCACCATCTCGTGCCTACGATAGCGTTGGTGGGCACGCTTCCGCCTTCGCTCTTCGAGCTACGGCGGATGCTTTGCCCACCCTACAGATTGTCGCTTCCTACCACCAATACGGCCAGCGCCATCCCTCGTAGCGCACATAGGACGGCACCAGCGGCGGGCCGTAGGGATCGACCTTGTCGTCCTCCGGGCGATAGCGATAGCGCGGAACGACATTGTAGTCCCACGGCGTCGGCCGCAGCACGGGCGCGGTGACGATGAGCCTGTCTTGTGGCGCGCGAACGACGACGGCCTTGCGCGTCCGCGCCTCGGCGCCTGATGTTGCAAGGCTGCACAGCACCAGGGCGGTTCCGAGCGCGCAGGCGGCGGTGATTTTTGTCATGCGTTGGTCTCCTTCGCACGAAGAGTGCAAAAGGACGCGGGGCAAGGCAAGCAAATTTCGCGCGAGGCGCGGGATGACGCTGCTGGTTCGACGTCCCGCTCTATCCACCGTCATTGCGAGGAGCCCGCGACAAAATTGCGAAGCAATTTTGCGCTGGTGCGACGAAGCAATCCAGACTGTTTCCGCGGAGACAGCCTGGATTGCTTCGCTGCGCTCGCAATGACGGAGGAAACAGCGGCGAGACCAGCTTACAGTCCCGCCTACGCCGCATCGACCTCCTCAGGCACAGGCCCAGCGACAAGCCCGTCGAGACCGACCATCAACAAGTCCGCGATATGCATCAGCTGGTACAACGGAATGTCCGCCTCGCCCCGCTCGGCCGACGCCACGAAGGCCGGCGTGACGCTGAGGCGCTCGGCGAGCTGGCTTTCCGTGTAGCCGCGCATCTCGCGCGCGCACCTGACGCGCGCGCCGATGCCGAGGCGGTGCCGGGCCTGCTCGTCCGCGGTCATCATCGCCGCCTGCTCGTCCACGCTGGCGTAGCCGTCGGCGAATGCAGCTCCGATCAGCCGCTCCTTGCGCCAGGCGACGCGACAGGCCTTGCGTAGCCCGCTTGTGAAAACAAGCGCGAACGCTTCGGCGACCCATGCCGAGCTATTGAGCGCAAGGCGCGCGCCGGTGCCGGAGACGTCGCGGATCGTGCAGGGCACGCTGACGATGCTGCCGCTGCCATTGTCGAATTCGACGATGCCGGTGCGCAAGGTGTGATGCCTGACGGCGGCGCGATGATCGCTCATGACAGCTCCCGTATGCTCGCGGGCGGCGCCAAATGGCGTATCCGACGCAGCCGCAATCGGGGCGAAGATATCGCAGAACTTTCTCCGCAATTCCTAAGCTTGCAGCGGTTCAGCGGCGACCGGATGCCATGGTAAAGGAATCCCTTTCGCGCGGCGCTTTGCGCCTTGCGACTTGCCGATCACTCCCGCGCGCGGCGCAGGGCCTGCTCCAGCTTGATCCGCTGCTTGTCCCAGCGGGCCTGCTCGGCTTCAGAGCGTTCGTCGAGCGCGGCGCGCTCGGCGTCGATCTCCTCCGCCTTCGCCTCGTGCTGCCGCCTCGCTCTGTCCAGCGCCGCCTCGGCCGCGGCGACCGCCTTGTCGCGACGTGCGCGCGCCTTGGCGCGGGCGGCCTCCTCCTTGCGGCGCTCGGCCTCGCGCCGCCGCTCCTCCTTCTCGAACGCAGCAGCAGCCTTGCGCGCGGCCTGAGCATCGAGCTTGCGCGACGGCTTGTTTGCGGTCTTGGCCGGATGCTTTTTGGGTTTGCGTTTCGGCCTGGCGTCGTCCTCGGCGATATCGGTCGGCAGCTCGGCGCTTTCCGTGAACGGACCATCCGAGCCGACCGGGCGCCTGAGCACGATGCCCGGCTTCGCCATGGTCGCGGCGACGATGTCGGGATCGTCAGTCTCCGTCGCGGCGCCCTGATGAAACAGATTGGAGCTCGCGCCCCACGCCTGAAGCGCCGCCTTCATCGAGGGCGCGGCGATGGCCTGGTCGAAAAAGCCGAGCGAGGTCTGGTAGGTCTTCAGTTTCTTTGGCATGTCGCCTCGTTAGCGCGCGTAGCTCGTAGCGGACTTACGAACTCCCGAGCAGCGCGTCATACCCCTTCTCGCTGAACGCCAGCAGACAAAACCCGTGCCCGAACGGATCGGCCAGCATCGCGATCCGGCCATAGGGCGCATCGCTCGCCGGCACCTCCAGGATCGCACCGGCGCGCAGCGCGCGCTCGACGGCGGCATCGACATCGTCGACGACGACGTCGATATGCACCGGCGTCCAGTGCCGCTCATAGCGGCGGCGGTCGGCGCCGGCGCCTAGCGTGCCGGCCTGCTTGGTCAGGAGATAGACCGGCGCGGGCCAGCCCAGCAGCTCGACGAAAGCGGTGCCGAAGCGGCGGCCGACCGTGAGGCCGAAGGCTTCGGTGTAGAACGTCGTGGCCTGCGCGACGTCGGGGACATCGATGTTGAGGAGGAAGGTCATGAAGGACTCGCTGCGAATTGCGGAGCGAGCCTAGCCCGGATGGAGCGTGCCCGTCATCCGGGATGATGCCGCATGTTCGCGCTGTGTTGCCCGACGCCGCAATCGCATTTCGGCATAAACGAAAAAGCAAGCTTTATCAACGACGTCTCTACTGTGCATGGGGTTGTTTTCGCGAAATCGTGTCGGGGGCACTCCGCTGACATGATCTCGCCCGCCGTTTCGGTGATATTGCACCGTCAGGCCAACGCCAGCAGGGCCGATCCGCAGCTTTCGCTTGCTTTCCTGTTCGTGGTCCCTACGGTCGCGCCGCGAACCAACGCCTGACGAGACAATGATGACCGACGCGATGAAATGCCCCGCCTGCAACTCCGAGCACGCCTATCAGGACCGCGATCTCTGGGTCTGCCCGGAATGCGGCCATGAATGGAGCGGTACGGCGGAGGCGCCTGCGGACACCGCGCCGGACGCCGGCGTGCGCGATGCCAACGGCAATGTGCTCGCCGACGGCGACAGCGTCATCGTGATCAAGGATCTCAAGATCAAGGGCTCATCCTCGGTCGTGAAAGGCGGCACCAAGGTGCGCAACATCCGCCTGCAGGACGCCAGCGACGGACACAACATCGCCTGCAAGATCGACGGGATCGGTGCGATGAACTTGAAATCGGAGTTCGTGCGGAAGGCGTAGCTACCGCTGCCGCTGCGCCAGGTAGAACCCGCACAGCACCGTCACGAGGCCCGCGGTCTGCAATAGCGTCGGCGGCTCGCCGAGCAGCAGCCAGCCGGTGAGCAGCGTCAGCGCGGGCACGCAGGCCGGAAACACCGCGGCGCGGGCAACGCCGAGGCGCTGAACCGAGACGGCGGACAGATACAGCGCGGCGGGGCCGGCGAGCACGCCCTGCGCCAGTGCCTGGATGGCGTTTTCAGTGATGCCGATCGCTGCGACATGGGCAAGGCCGACGGTTGCGATGTAGACCGGCAGCAACAGCAGCGACAGCACGTTGATGACGAGTGCAGCCGACACGGCAGAGACGCGCCAGTGCCGCAGTGCTGCGCCGAAGCCGGCGAACATCAATCCCGTCAGCACGAAGATCAGATCGCCCAGCACGCCGTCGGCACCGATATGGCCGATCGATTCCGCGCCGATCACGCCGAGACCACCGACGATGACGATCGCGCCGGCAAGGCGCGAGGCGGAGATATGCTCCTTCAGCACCACCGCCGCGAGCAGCAGGCCGCCGAGCGTCGCGCAGGAGGGCTGGATCACGCTGCCATGGCCGAGCGGCACGAAGAGGAAGCCGGTATAGGAGATCAGCGACATCACGGGGCCGCCGAGCACCATCAGCACAAGGCCCCTGCTCCAGCCGATGCCGCAGAGATCCTTGATGCCGGCGCGCAGCACCAGCGGCAGGAACGCGATCCCCGACCAGACATAGCGATGCACCAGCAGATCGACCGGCGTGAAGCCGACCTTGAGCCCATGCCGCGTGCCGGCAAAGCCGAGCGCCCAGAACAGCGCCGCGGCAAGGCCGCAGACCACGCCGAGCAGTGCCGGCGCCGCATCGTTGTTGTGAGAGAGAGCGTCAGCACCGCTCGTCCGTTGATCCATGGATCAAGCCTTAGGTCGGCGCGTCCATCGGCTCAACCCACGCAGCTGCAAGGCTGGCACGCGGCGGAATACAAGAGCTCCGTAGCCCGATGAGCGTGGCGACATGCGGGACTTCTCTCGCCACCTTCCCGGATAGCGCTGCGCTCATCCGGGCAACTGGGCTCATCACCCTTCCTCACCAAACACCATCCGCCATCCCTTGCGCGTATCCATGTATTCCCGCACTTGCCTGATCCGGTCGCCCGCCACCGTAAACACGAAGCAGTAATCGTTCTCGTACGGCTTGCCGCCGGGCAATGTCGCGCGCATCCGCTCTTCCACGATCACGACATCGCCATCGGCATACACGCCACGAAACGCGATATCGATGTTGGCGAACATCTTGTGCATCTCGTGGGCGATGAAGCGCGCGATATCGTGCGATCCCCTCATGTGGTCGGTGTGATCGAGCGCGACGGCGGTGGCATTGCCTTTCGGGGCGATCCATTCGGCGTCGTCGGTGAACAGTGCGGCGATGCGCATCGCATCGCGCGACGAAAAGGTCTTCCACGCATTCAGGACAATATCTTTTGGGCTGGACACGATGCGCTCCCCGGCTGGCATTGCGAGCCGCTTTCTAGGCCGCGAGGCGCCTTGCGGGCTCGCCACAATCGGACTCGGTCATCCCGCAGCCTGCCGTCATGCGCTATGATCCGGCCATGCTGAGCTTCGATGTCTGCAACGCCGCGCGCCTGCGTCGGGATCCCCGCTATGACGGCCGCTTCTTCACGGCCGTGAAGACCACCGGCATCTATTGCCGCCCGGTCTGCCCGGCCAAGCAGCCGCTGACGCGCAACGTCGCCTATTATCCGACGGCGGCAGCGGCCGAGGCCGACGGCTTCCGGCCATGCCTGCGCTGTCGTCCCGAGACTGCGCCGTTCTGCCCGGCCTGGAACGGCACGCGCTCCACGGTGGCGCGGGCGATGAAGCTGATCGATGACGGCGCGCTCGACCAAGGCTCGGTGGTCGATCTGGCGATGCGGCTCGGCATCTCCTCGCGTCATCTGGCACGCCTATTCGAGCGCCACGTCGGCGCCACGCCTCAGCAGCTCGCCAAGACGCTACGGGTCCAGCGCGCCAAGCGCCTGATCGATGCCGGCGACGACAGCATGACCGACATCGCATTTCAGGCCGGCTTCGGCAGCTTGCGCAGGTTCAACGCCGCCTTCGCCGAGCTCTACGGCCGCTCGCCGTCAAGCCTGCGCGCGGTGCGCACGCGGAGAGCCTAGAAAAATCCCGGGCTGAGATCGAGGCCGTATGTCAGGCTGAGCACGAACACGAACAGCGCGGCGGCGGCGAACAGAGCGGTATGCTTGAGAATGAACGCACGCGGCGAAGCGGTGGCAACAACGGCTTTCTGCGCAACGGGCATGATGGCCTCGATTATGATTTCAAAATTTGGCCGCGCCGATGCGGCCGCCGCATCAAGCAACGCGACGTGCAAAGCAACTGTTAAAAGGATCACGCCCGTTACGAACGGGGATACATAACCGGCCCATTCACGCGAACTTGTTTCGCGGCCGGATTCTCAATCAGCGCATCGGTGTCAATTCAACGTGCCGAGACATTGCACGATGCGCGCCGGCGCGAGATGCGCACGAGGCAGTTCCAGCGATCTCCGCGCGCGAAATACGCAAGCAGCGTCGACGTCGAAAGTCACGTGAGGCAGTGGATCCCGCCTCTCCGCGGAACCCACCTGCCGTCAGACGATGTCGGATCAGCGAACAGCGCCGGTGGTGACGTCGGCGGTCTTCACCTTGCGCGGGCTGAGCACCTTCACCTGGTGGGCCGAGGCGACCGTGGTCGGCGCAGCAACCTGCTGCTTGACATGCGCGGCACCGAGCACGCGAACCTGCAGCGGCGAAACCGGAAATCCATTGGCCTCGTAAGTCGGCAGCTCGGCGGCGAAAGCCGCGGTGCTGCCCGCGATCGTCAGGATGGCGGCGGCGATCGACAGAGTCTTCTTGTTCATTGGTCATGCTCCGGAAGTGGAAGAGTCGGAGCATATCTAGGCCGGTTTTGCTGCGTTGCGACATACGTTGTCGCATTGCAACATCGCGCGAGGCGCATGGCGATATGTTTAATGCGTACAAGACCTTGGCCGAATCACACCGGTCACGACATGGCGTCTTTATGGGCGGTGCTCAGCCACCGAGCACGTTGCCCCAGCCATCGAAGAGATAGGTCTTCCAGGCCACGGTTCCATCGCCGCCCGGTCGGCTGGCGCGCCGGTAGTCGTCGGCCTGATCAGCGGTCCAGGTGATGATCGTGTCCGTAAGGCGATCGTGCAGGATGGCGGGCTCGGTGGGGTCGAAGGCGTCCATGGGACGAAGCGAGGAATGCGTCATGGCCGACCAAACGCGCCAGCCGCAACAAAGTTGCGCGCAGCACAGCGCAGTTTCGTATTGGGAACTGCGGTGGAACCTGCGTTGCTCCTCGGCAACATGTCCGTGAAAAGCCTGTTTTCACCGATTTGCGCCATTGCGCCGCCACACCGTCCTCCGAACAATCAAGGTGCTGCGTGCCTTTCCGCGCAAGACTGTTTCGTCAGACTGTTTGCATCATGACTGTCCGGACAAGACGGGTTCGGGCAGAACCGTTTGGAGGCAGGGATCATGAACGATCGGCGGTCTCTTCTGGTGGCGGTCTCCTGCCCCTCGGCGGTTCTCGCCGGCTGGCTGGCGCTTTCCCTCTCCTCCTATGCCCCTGCGCTCATCGAGAACAGCGGGGCCAATGCGGCCGCCGTCTCGCGCGCGAAGGATCTCGGCCGGCTCGACCTCGCCGACATGCCGCGCGCTGCAACGATCGAGGACGGCATCGCCTTGACCGCCGACATCGCGGCCGCCGTCGCGGCGTCGCCGGCCCCGACGATCACTGAGACGCCCGCTTCCACCATCAAGCTCGCCGCGGCCGATCCGGCGCTGATCCTGCCGGTCGAGCCACCGCCCGCGCCGCAGATATCGCCTGAACCAGAGTCCGTCGCCAGCGAGGCGGCGCCGGCTGCGGCGCCGGAGCCCGTCAAACTGGCATCTGCCGATCCCACCGAGATCGTGACGACGGAGGCGCTATCCCCCGCGGCGACCGCGAGCGGCCCCGTCACGCCTGCGAGCAAGCCATCACCTCCGGCCGACACCGTCGCCGTGCTCGACGAATGCTTCGTCATGGATGCCTGCATCGATCGCTATCTCTGGGCGCTCTATCAGCGCACCGCAAAGGAGGACTCGATCAAGGTGCAGGAGCGCCGCGCCGTCACCATCAAGCGCAAGGGCAAGACAGTCACGGTCATGCGCAGCTTCACCAAGCTGGTCGATCAGGACTTCACCTGGAAGGATCCGAAGGCGGCCGAGCACGCCGGCATGTCGATGATGGATTACGTCATCGGCGGCATGGACAAGAGCTTCAAGCGAAAGCTGTTTCGCACGCTGCTCGCTGCGGAAGCCGCCGGCCTTTCGCCCGGCATCACCAGCGCGTTCCGTGACGACTATCGCCAGTCGATCGCGAGCGGCCTGAAGGCCGCCTCCGACCGCTCCTATCATGGCGGCAGCTCGCGCGGCGGGTACGGCCACGGCATGGCGGCCGACATCGTCAGCACCCAAGGCAATAACCGCGCGCAGCGCTGGATCTCGACCGAAATCCTGTGGAAGTGGGTCGACGCCAACGGCAAGACCTACGGCATCGGCCGGCCCTATCTCGGCCGCGATCCACCGCATGTCGGCCCCATCGACGGCCAGGAGTACATCTCGCGCCGTGGCACGGGCGACGGAAAGCAAATCGCCAGCGTGAAGTCCAAGAAGGTGGTGCGGGCCGCGGCCCACGCAAAACCGCCCAAGGCCCAGGCCGCACGCGAGCAGAAGAGCCCGGCCAAGCCACAGAAATCGGCGCAATCGGCCGGCAAGCGCGCGACCTAAGGGCGTTAGGGCTGCCGTCCCGGCATCGGTAGCGGCACCAGCCGCATCTCGGCGGTGCCGGCATCCTGCGTGCGCATCAGCACCGCAAAGACGGTCTCGACCGCGAGCCGCACGGCTGCCTCCATCGCCTCGCCCTTGGCCAGATGGGCCGCGATCAGGCCGGTGAGAAGATCGCCGGTGCCGTGGGGGCGGATTGGCAGGCGCGGCGTCGCAAAGCGCGACAACTGCCCGCCGGCACACAGGATCGTCTCCACCTGCCCCTCGGCCGTGTCGGTGAGTGCGCAGCCGGTCGCGACGACGTCGGTGTGGCCGGCCCCCGCCAGCGCCGTACACGCCGCGCGCAGGCCCTGCGCATCCGCGATCGTGAGACCTGAAAGCAGCTCGAGCTCGAACTGGTTCGGCGTCATCAGGTTTGCTGCCGGCAGCAGCCGGTGCCGAACCACGTCCAAAATGCCGTCGGCGACATAGACGCGGCCGTCATCGCCGATCACGGGATCGCAGAGATAGACGAGCTTCGCATTCCGCGTCAGCGCCCGCTCGACGAAATCGGCGATCACGGCAGCATTGCCTGGCGAGCCGAGATAGCCGGTCACCAGCACGGCCGCCTCGTCGACGAGGCCGCGCTCTTCCACGCCCTTCAGGAGATCGGCGACGAGCTCGGTCTCCAACACCCGCCCGTGCAGGCTCGGGTAGCGCGGATGGTTGGACAGCAGCGTCGTCGGCACTGCCGCAACGTTCACGCCCTCTGCCTGCATGGCATAGGCGGCCGCGCTGTTGCCGACATGGCCGTGGATCACCTGGCTTTGAATGGAGATGACGAGCATGAAGAGGTCCGTAGGGTCAAACGCCAGATGTGGCAAGAGTAGCCCGGATGGAGCGCAGCGTAATCCGGGACTCTTGCCGCGACATGGAGCCCCCGGATTTCGCTGCGCTCCATCCGGGCTACAGGCCTCGCGCTTCAGCGTCGCGCCAGCTCACCGAGATAAGCACAGAACATGTCGGCCATGGCATCGGCATAGGCCGCGATCTCCGCCTCGCTCCGCGCCTCTTCCGAAAAATTCTTGCCGACCTCGCTCAAGGTCGTCTTGATCAGCTCGCCGGCAAGCGCACGTGTCGCATCCGATGCCTTGGGCAGCGCCTCCCGCATGAACGTCGCGACAATCCCCTCACCGGCCACTCGCGCGTCGTGCGCCTCGGGCGCGTCGCGATAGAGCGGTGCTGCATCGCTGAGCGCGACGCGGATGGCAGCCTCCTCGCATTCGGACCGGATGAAGGCATGGACCAGCGCGCGTAGCCGCACCAGTGGCGGCTTGGCCCGGTCCGCGAGGATGCCGCGCAAGAGCTCGCTGGTGCGCCGCCACTCGTCGCTCTGGAGACGGAACAGGATCGCGGCCTTGTTCGGAAAATATTGATAGAGCGACCCGACGCTCACTCCGGCCCGCTCCGCCACCCGCGCCGTGGTGAAACGCTGCGCGCCCTCCTTCGCCAGAACCTGAACAGCGGCATCGAGGATGGCCGCCACAAGCTCGCTGGAGCGAGCCTGTTGCGGCTGTTTTCGTGAGGAAACTGAACGGCTTCGACGGTCGGCCATGGCCCACTCCGGCAATGCGAATAGGAAATGCGACGAATTAGTCGTATTTCACGCGGCACGCAAGCATGCGTTCCTCGCCAACCTCTGGAGACCCCGAATGCCTACCCCAACCATCATGACGCTTGCGCCGCTATTGGATCGCCTGTTCGACGAAGCCGAGGCGGCAACCGGCGCAACGCGAGCCGCGGTCGCCGATCTGTCCGACGAAGAGCAAGCGCGGATGATGCGGAGCAAGACCGATTACCGCGACCTCTACGGACGCCTGAAGGACGTGCCGCTCGCAGTCTCGCGCGAAACGGGCACCCTGCTCTACATGCTGGCACGCAGCTCTGGCGCCCGGACAATCGTCGAGTTCGGCACATCGTTCGGCATCTCGACGCTGCACCTTGCCGCAGGCTTGCGCGACAACGGCGGCGGCCGCCTCATCACCAGCGAGTTCGAGCCCTCCAAGGCGGCGCGGGCGCGGAAGAACCTCATCGCCGGCGGCTTGATTGATCTCGTCGAGATCCGCGAAGGCGATGCGCTGAAGACGCTTCAAGCCGATCTGCCCGATACGATCGATCTCGTGCTGCTCGATGGTGCCAAGGCGCTCTACCCGGAGATCCTCGATCTGCTCGAGAGCCATCTCGGGCCAGGCGCGATCATCGTCGCTGACAATGCCGACGACAGTCCGGACTATCTGGCGCGCGTACGCAGGCCTGGAAGCGGCTACATGTCGACGCCCTTCGCCGAAGACGTCGAGCTCTCCGTGCGGATCGACTGACGCCGGTCGAAGCATCGCAGGACTCGGCCGCCGTGCGGTTATCGCGCGGCGGCGTCGTATTGCCTCGCCACGAATCGCCGGGGCCCCGATCACATTCCAATCGATGTCGCAGGTTCGTCACTCACACATGATATCTGCTCGCGGCAAAGGGCGTTCATCGAGTCAAGCTTAGCTGTCCCGCGGTATCTCTCTCACGCCGAGAGGCTCATGACCTCCGCCTTCAATGCCTACGCGGCTCTCGCCGTCGCCATCGTGTTCGAGGTCACCGCGTCGGCGCTGCTGCAGCAGTCCGCGCAGTTCACCCGCCCCGGGCCGACATTGGCGATGGTGATGTTCTACGCCGCCTCGTTCTATGCGCTGTCCGTGGCGATCCGGGTCATTCCGATGAGCATCGCCTACGCGATCTGGGGCGGGGTCGGCATCATCCTGACCACCACCGTCTCCTTCGTGCTGTTCCGCCAGATACTGGACTCCGCGGCCTTCGTCGGTATCGCCCTGATCGTGTCCGGGGTCGTGATCATCAACCTGTTCTCGGAGACCACGGTGCGCTGATTCCGAGAACCTTCGGCGCACGGCCTACTGGCTCTGCACCGGCTTGGGCGGCGGCGCGGATCGCGCGGGCTTCTTGGCGGGCTTGGCCGCAGCGCGCGGCGGCGGTTCATCGACCGACTGCAGATAGGCGGCAAGCGCCTTGGCCGAGTCCGAGCTGGTCGCGTAATGGTCCTTCAGGAACCAGGACAAGGTCAGGGTGAAGCGACCCTTGGCGAGGCCGCGCGGACTGCGATGGCAGGTCGCACAACCGTCAGCGAAGAGCTTGGCGGGCGACTTGCCGGCATCGAGATTTTGCGCGGCTGCAACCGTCGCCGTCAGAACGATGGCGGCGGCTGCAAAAGCCATCACGGGCGCGATCCGGTCGCGCCCCGGTCGAAACAGCGATCGCAAATGTCGTCCCCTCGCCCCGTCCTGCGGTTATGCCGCCGACAGCTGATCGAATTCGGGCGGCGCGTAGGCCTTGCCGTCCTGATCGGTGATGACGACCCGCCACCCCTCGCTGGCCCACACCTTCGCCTTCGCCACGATGAGCAGCCGGCTCTCGCGGGCGAAACTGTACTTCTCGTTGTCGCGTTCTGCGATCATCTTGTAGGCCAATTCGCATCCCCTTGCGTCGCCCTGCACCCGACCTCCTCGTGGCAGCGGGCTTTGGCGGCAATTCGCCGGGAGCGTGGCAATTTGGTGCCTTCCGCAAAGCATGGCGCTGGCGGCCGGCATCGGCGTGCCCCACGGGAAGGCGATTACACCCGTCGCAGGCTTGCCTGCCTGCGACGGCACGGGGCCCGTCTTGATGTCGTGCTGGGTCGGCCGCCGGGGGCGGCCCGTCACTTCAGCAAAGGAACCGATCGTCCCATGCCCGAGCTCCGCTAGTGCACGCGGATGATGTGGGGGCGGCCCAGATCGATCAGCCCCTGCACCGCCGAGAGGCGATCATCGAGGGCTGCGATGGTGAGCAGCAGGTTGTTGCGGCGCTCGTCGAGCATACCCATCTCGGCGCCGGTGAGCTTCATGCTCGTCCGTTCCTTTTGAATCCCTTCGAGGGATTCGCGCAATCCGGCAATCAGGCCGGTCAGCTGCTTGGCCTCTTTCGTCATCGAACGTTTCGCGACATTTTGGCGGCGCGACTCCGCCTGGCTCTGTCTCATGTCATCCTCCCGTGCCCCGCTGCCCCGAGTGGATGCTTACAGCTTTGGGTAGACATGTTACGATCGATGAAATCTGCCCGCGAGAAATCGACTTAAATTATCAATTATCAATTATCAATTATCGCGACCTCGAAAGGGCGAAGGAAAGCCCGGCGCGAGGGCCGGGCTTTCCTGGCTACGCTAGTGCTTCTGATGGCCGCCGCCGGGGCCGCCGGCCGGCGCACCGCCGCCACGGGGCGCGGCATTGATGTGGGGCGCGCCGCCGCCGGGGTGCGGCATAGCAGGTGCCGCCGCGCGCGGCGCCGGCATCTGGGCCCGAGCATTCATCGGCGATCCGTGGCTGACATTCGGCTGAGCGACGTGGGGCATCGCAGGTCGCGCAGCAGGCGCGGCCGACACGCGCGGCGCCTCATGCGCACGCGTCATCGGCTGCGTGCGCACGGCGGCGCGGCTCGCAGCATGGTCGTGCATCAAGCGCCCCTGCGCCTCACGCGGGCTACGGGGCTGCACGGCAGTGCGCTCATTCACGATGCGCTCGTTGCGTCCGGCGCGAGTCCGATCGGCCGTGGCCGCAGCATCGCGCTTGCTGATGGCAGCGTCCGGCCGCGCCGCCGTGGCATCACGTCCGGAGATCGCCGTCCCACCCTTGCCGCGCACGCCGCTGCGTTCGAGCGCGATCGCCGCATCGCGCGTCGCCGCGCGACCGATGCGGGCCGCACGCGGATCAATCGTCATCCGCGTCGCGACGCTCTGATGCGAGCTCCAGTAATTATTCCAATAGGCGTGGCGATGATACCAGGAACGTCCACCATAGTGGCTCGACCAGTACGACGTCAGCACGAAGGGGACGACAGGAACGTCGATCACATCGACATAGTCGGGGAGATAGACGTAGTGGTTGCGATAGAGATATTCGAGATATTGCGACGACACCCAGCCGCGATCGTCGGAGAAGCTGACGTCGCACCAGGCATTGCCGCGCAGGCAGCCGTGGATGTTGACGCGAGCGCCGCCGGGGATGCGATCGACCAGCGGAAAGCCCGTGCCCGGGCCAGCGCGCAAGCCTGTCGAGACGGTGACGATGCCCGGCGCGGCCAGTGCGGCTGTTGGCGCGAGCAGCAATGCGGCAATCAAAACGCTCTTGAATTTCATGGCGTGTTCCTCCTCTTGCGAGTCGGAACGCGCAAGCGGAACGGGCGTTCCGTGTGCGAAGGTCTCATCCGTCGAAAGATTGAGACGCACGCCACTCGCGGTTCAATATTCATTCGCCATTCATCGGCACAGCGCGCGAAGTCGCTGCCGGATCGTCAATTCACCTGCAGCATGAACCCGTCGAAGTACGACGCAAGCGCAGCAAAGTCATCGAGCGGCAGCACGGTCGCGACATACTGATCGGGCCGCACCACCACCATGCAGCCGGCTGTCCGATCGATGCCGCGCATGGCGAAAACGTCGTGGCCGCTCTTGAGGTCTGGACAGAACATCTTTTCGTAGTCGCGCAAACCATAGCGCCCCTTGCGCGGAAGCAGCAGCGCCGGCATCGCCTCGATGGCGAGCTCGCGATGGTCCTGCCGGAACACCGCGCGCAGATCGATCACGCTGTCGATGTCGGCGCCGTCAGGCGTATATCGCCGAACCGGCGACTCCCCGGCCTCAGTGAGGAAATTGCAGAGCGCGCGAATGGCCGAGCCTGCGGCGGCAGGATCTTCGGCGGGCGAAAACGCGTAGATGCGGAAGCGACCATCGGCCTGCGCAGCGTGACCGAGATGGACCGGCTTCGCATCGGCAAGCCGGATCACCGGGGCGGAATGGAAGCGCTTGCCGATGACGAGGCCTTGCGCGAGATGCTGATGCGACGCCGCGCCTGTGAGAATTGATGGCCTGTAATGCGTGGCCGTGCCGGCGGTGTAGCGGCCGTGCCTGACGAAATAGTCCTGCGTCCTGGCGGCATCGGCGCCGCCGGCCTTGGCAGCGGAGGCGAGAATTCCCGACCACTCGCGGTCGAAATCGATCAGCTCCTTGGCAACCGCCTGACGCTCCGCCGAATAGGTATGCAACAGCTGTGGGGCGCACTGCTTCCGCATGACAGCGGCGAGCTTCCAGCCGAGATTGAAGGCGTCCTGCATCGAGACGTTCATGCCCTGCCCCGCCTTCGGGCTGTGGGTGTGGCAGGCATCGCCGGCGATGAAGATGCGCGGCAGGCGGCTGGCAACCTCGGCCTCCGGCACGTCGTCGAACTTGTCGGTCAGGCGCTGGCCGATCTCGTAGACCGACCACCAGGCGATCTCCTTCACCTCGAGCGTATGCGGCTTCAGGATCCGCTGCGCTTTCGCAATCACGTCATCGGCGCTGATGTTGCGGTTCGCGACGCGTTCGCCGGCCTCGAGCTTGGCGAGCTCGACATAGATCCGGACCATGTAGCCGCCTTCCCGCGGAATGATCAGCAGGCTGCCGTCCCTCGCCGACTGGACGAGCGACTTGAAGCGAATGTCCGGAAAATCGATCACCGCCAGCACGTCCATCACGCCCCAGGCGTGGTTGGCGGAATCGCCGTGCAGCTCGCGGCCGATCGACTTGCGCACCGTGCTGCGGGCACCATCGCAGCCGACGACATAGCGCGCCCTGATCGTCTCGATCTTTCCTTCATGCACGGCATCGACGCGTTCGAGCCGCACGGTCACGGCATGATCGTTGGCACTCGCGGACCGATCGACATCGAGGTCGGTCAGGCGGCGGCTGTAATAGGGCTCCAGCTTGGTCGGCGACTTGCGCATGACGTCGAGAAAGCCGTCATGGATGCGGGCCTGGTTGAGGATGACGTGCGGGAATTCGGACAACCCGTCCTCGACGTCCTGCACACGGCCGCTGCGGATGATGGTCTCGGGCGAGCGTTCGTCCGGCTTCCAGAACGTCGTCTCGTTGACCCAATAGGCCTCCTTCAGCACGCGGTCGCTGAAGCCATAGGCGTGAAACATTTCCATGGTGCGGCAGGCGATGCCGTCGGCCTGGCCGACCAGCAGCCGATCCGGCTTCTGCTCGACGATGCAGGTCTTGATGTCAGGGAATTGCGCAAGCTGGGCGGCGAGCGTGAGGCCCGCAGGGCCGCAGCCGACGATGAGGACATCGACCTCGTCGGGCACTGCGCCCACTGCGCCCGAAGCCCGAGTGCGTTCGGCGAGGTCGGCGATTTCAGGATCGCCCGGCTGAAATCCATTGAGATGGAATTGCATGAGCCTCTCCCGTCGACTTCTGTTTTGATATTGCTCAGTATGCTGACTATCAGTATACTTGTCAATGATCCGCGCCGTCCCTGTCCAATCGGAGAATTCGGTGAAAGAGAACAACGAGATGCCCGGGCATCTGGCGCGCCGGTTCCAGCAGATCGCGGTCGCCGTGTTCCTGGCCGAGGTCGGAGATGCCGGCTTCGATCTGACGCCGGTGCAATACGCCGCACTCGCGACCATCAAGGCCAATCCGGGGCTCGATCAAGTCACGCTCGCAGGATTGATCGCCTATGACCGCACCACGATCACTGGTGTGATTGATCGCCTGGTGCAGAAGGGACTTGCCGAGCGCCGCGCCTCCAGCCGTGACCGCCGCGCCCGCGAGCTCGTGATCACCGACGAGGGCCGGCGCACGCTGCGCAAGATCACACCATCTGTGGAATCAGCCCAGCGCATCATGTTGCGTGGCCTCAGCGCGAAGGAGGGTGAGGAATTGATGCGGCTGCTGCGCAAGGCGATTGCCGCCGGGAACGAACTGAGCCGCGCACCGCTCCGCGACATGCAAGCATGATCCGGTATTTTGTCCGTAATTGTCGCAGCATCCCGAAACCAGGAACTAACCTTCGCCTGTTACGGTCGGCAACATTCTGCGCTTTAACGTGCGATTAACTTTGCGGTTCGGGGGTTTCGGATGTTCAGGTTCCTCATTGCGGCCGCGGCCATCGCGCTCTCGACCGGTCATGCGCTTGCAAACGGCCATGGCGGCGGCGAGCCTGCTCCGCCCAAGGTCGAGACACCTGTCGCCCCCGCAAAGGTGATCCTGACCAAGCAGGGTCCCAAACTGGTCGATCTCAAGGGCATGACGCTCTATTATTATGAGCGCGACACCACCGGAAAGTCCTCGACCTGCAACGGCAAGTGCACCGAGAGCTGGGTGCCGCTGGCGGCAAATGCCGAAGCCAGGGCGGTTGGCGACTTCACCGTGATCAACCGCGACGACGGCAGCAAGATGTGGGCCTACCGTTACCGCCCGCTCTACACCTCGGCCGCCGACAAGACGCCGGGCGATGCCAACGGCAATGCCACGACGCTGCAATGGCGCATCGCGCGGCCTGAGAACTAGGGCGAGAGCGGCCCGCGCGCGAGGACCACAGCGCTGGCGTAAGCTTGAGTCATCCGCGCCAGCGCGAACCGGTCTCGGCCTGCGCGTTCTGTCCAGGCGGCAGCACCACCACCATCGAATTGAGCTTCACCCGATCGTACAGATCGATCACGTCCTCGTTGCGCATCCGAATGCAGCCTGACGAGATCGCCTGCCCGATATATTCCGGCTGATTGGTGCCGTGGATGCGGTAGAGCGTGTCCTTGTTGCCGGTGTAAAGATAGATGCCGCGCGCGCCCAGCGGATTGGCCGGACCGCCGGGAACGCGCGCCGGATAAGGTCCGAGCCGCGCCTGGATATCTGCCGTCGGAACCCAGTCCGGCCATTCCGCCAAACGGCCGACCCGCGCAACGCCGGAGAACGCCATGGCTTCCTCGCCGACCGCAACGCCGTAGCGGATCGCCTTGCCTTCGGGCAGCACGTAATAGAGGTAGCGCGCGTCGGTATCGACGAGAATGGTGCCCGGCTGCTCCTTGCGGTGGTAGTCGACGACGTGACGGAGATATTGCTCGGGCACGTTGGCCTTCGCGTAAGGCGTATGCGCGAGCAACTGCCGGTCGCGCGGCGTCATGCTCGCGTCGGTCGACGGCGAAAGCGTTGCCTGCATGCAGCCGCCCAGCGGCAGCAAGGCAACAACGAACAAAGCGATTATGGATCTTGGCACCGCCGGCCCCCGATAGCGGATAGCAGCACCCCCAGCCTCCCCAGATGCTGCCAAAATCGTGCTGAAAACAAGGCAGCGCGGAACACGTGCACGTGTTCAACAAATCGGGTTCCATCACCACAAACGGCGGAAGAGCGTCGCATCATCTCCATCCCCTCGCCTTGCTTTGGTCAAACCCGGCTGGACTCGTGCGTCATCGGCCGGGCTCATCAGTTTGGGGGCTCGCCTCAACCGATCGGCTCGCGCCAATGCGGACGACCAAGACTTAACACCCGGGTTTCGAACACCGGGGCTTCAAAGGAGCTGCGATGCTCGCGACGCTGAACCCTAAGCAAATCGTCGATGAGATCGTGAAGGACACGGTCAGGGACAACGATCCGCACGACGCAATTCAGATCTCGCCCGACATCGTGCTGGCCTCGCGCCCCATCAGCGTTGCGCCCGCGCTGGCGCCTGAGGTCACGACGCGCCCGGAGCCGAAATTCGCGCCGGAGCCCAAATTCTCGCTGGAACGCAAAGTCACTCTGGAGCCCAGGTTCAGTCCTGTCTCGGAGCCGCAGGCGGCACCGCCCCCACCCTCGGTCGATACGGCCATACGCGTCGCAGCGAGCGAGGGTCACGGCCCGCGGAAGCGATCCGCCGTAGGCAGGTGGCTGCGCGGCGCGTTCGTCACGTTCCTGTTTGCGGGAGGAAGCGCAGCCGCCACCATCGCTTGGGAGAAGCACGGCGATACCGCCAAACAGATGCTCGCCGAATGGACTCCGGTGTTGACCCCGGCCTTGGCGTCGCTGCTGCCTTCCTTGACCACCACATCTCAGACCGCGCCGGTCACCACCGCGCAGGCCGCACCGCCCGCGGAGCAAGCTGCCCCGCCTGCGGCAGAAGCGGCGGTCGATCAAACCGCCGATCAACCCGTAGCGCCGCCTGCGACCCAGGTTGCAGCCGCCACGCCTGTGGTAGCACCGCCCGATGCAACGCAGTCGGTGCAAGCGATGACGCGTGACCTCGCCGCGATGGCGCAGCAGATCGAGCAGCTCAAGGCCAACATCGCCGAGTTGAAGGCCGGACAGGAGCAGATGGCGCGCGAGATGGCGAAGCCGCCCGCGCCAAAGCCGATGGCTGAGGTCAAACCCGTCGATCCGCGCGCACGCGCTGCAGCGGTCCCACCACGAGCTCCGTCACCGCCGCCGGTTCGTAAACCGAAACCGGTCGTGTCGCACACTTACATGCCGGCTTATTCGCCTGCGCCGCTCGCGCCTCCACCGCCGCCCTCGCAAGCTGCCGCGGCGCCGCCGCCAGCGGCCGCACCTGTTGCGACGACTCAAGCCGTCGCCGATGACGACGGACCAGTCGTGCGTCCGCCGATGCCGTTGCGCTAGAGCAAGACCCGCGCAACAGCACGGTGCGGCGCTACGACGTCGCGCAGGCTGTCCGAGTCGACGTCATGCGTTGAGTCCGGGCAATTACGGAAAGCGATGCGCAGGTCATCTTTCGCTCAAGAGAAAAGGCCGTCGGGATTCATGCCGGCGGCCTTCTCTTGCAGCTGCCGGTTCCCGGAGCCCGGTTCTGCTGCAATTCCATGCTTCATGATTACTCGACGTATTTAATAAACTCTTAATGGACCAACATGCTGCACATCATTTCTGCGCCATAAGCACAGAGATTGCGCGGCCTGTTCATTCGATAAAGATCGACTCAGTGGTACCATTCCGGACGTGTCGAGATTTCCATTGAAGACTCGTTTTCAAACTTGGGTCGTCACACCGGGGAATTCGGATGCCTTACTACTCCTTCGATCTCGTGGTTGGTGAAGAGTTCAGAAACCAGGGCGGAATCATTCTCGAAGACATCGAGGTTGCTTCCGATCGCGCCGATCAACTCGCATGCGAGCTGTCGCAGGTGAAGCCGGAGTTGCAGCAGAAGGGTTGCGCGGTGCGCGTCACCGATCGCGATCATAACGAACTCTATCGGACGCCGCTCGATCCGGTGCCGGCCTGGCGACGCTGACTATTCATCAAGCGACGGCGGCTCGAACCAGTTCGTCAGCGACAATCCGCCATCGACGACGAAGGCCGCGCCGGTGACGTAACCGGAGAGCTGGTTCGACAGCACCGTGAGCGCCATCGGGGCGAGGTCGTTGGCTTCGCCGAGACGCCCGAGCGGAATGTGTCGCGCCAGTGCGGGATCCGCAACGAACCCGCCGGCCGCGATCGCGCCGGGCACCAGCGCGTTGACGCGGATGCCGTAGCGGCCAAACGTCTTGGCCAGCTCCTTCACCAGCATCGCCATCCCCGCCTTCGCGGTCGAGTAGTGCGGCAGGTTGCGCGGCGTGCCCGCATGTAGCGAGGTGAGAAACAGAAACGAGCCCGGCCGCTTCGCCGCGATCAGCCGCTTTGCGAGCTCGCGCGCCAGGTGAAAGCCGGCATCGAGATTGACGGCATGCATCTGCTGCCAAATCCTGCGATCGACCGCGAGCGCATGATCGGCCTCCCGCCGCTGCGGCGATGCGCTGTGGACGAAATGCGTGATCTCGCCGAACGCTGCGTCCGCGGCGGCAAGCAGCGCGTCGCAGGCATCCAACTCGGCGAGATCGCCAACCCAGGGCACCGCCAGTTCAGGCCTCTCGCTGGCGCTGATCGCGGCAGTCACCCGCTCGGCGTTCACGTCGGCGAACACCGTCCGGACACCCTCGCCGACCAGGGCCTGCGCGATCGCGCGGCCGATGCCGTTGCCCGCGCCGGTGACGAGTGCCGTGTCACGGGCAGGATCGAACGGCGTGCTGAACAGGCTCATGTCTCTCTCCAAGGCCGGGTTGCCGGCAACAATAGCGCACCGCAGCGGGACGCGACAAATTCGCCCCGGCACCATTGCGGTGCGGGCCGCCGGACGCTAGCCTCCCCAAAAATCGGAGGAGATACCTGAGGATGCGCTACGGTTTCCTGATCGCTGGCCTATTGCTGACCGCCGCTCCGGCCCAAGCCGATGACCACCCACGCTCGACCTACGTCACGCTGGTCTTGCAGGCCTTCGCCGCCAAGGTCGAATGCCCGGGCACGGACGTCGTCTACCAGGACCTGGTGCAGAAGGCGGAGCAGATGCACCTGCCCGACGGCACCACTGAGAAGGTGCGCAAGGCGATTGCCTGGATGCACACCGGTGGCAAGATGGGCGAGAAGCAGGACGACGATTTGATGGCCGAGGTCGCGGTGGCGACCCAGGCGACCGATCTCAACCAGCGCCGGCTCGGCATGCCCAGTTGGTGTGAGGCCCAGAAGACCAACCTCGCCGGCCTGATCCGCGCCAAGGGCGGCTAACGCTGCAGGGAAGTTCGGCGCCGGCCAACAATTGTCACAATTCTGAAAAGCATGCGGGGCCTTTTCGAATTCGAACAGGAACCTCTCATGCGGATGATCCATTTCGTTTTCGCCAGCACGCTCGCGGCCGCCACGGTGCTGACCGGCCCTGTGCTGGCGAAGACTTCAGACAGCCAAAAAGCCGAGGGCAATTCGCCCTCCTCAAGCTGCAGCGCCTATCAGCAGGCGCCTGATGGGAGTTGGGAGCAGCTTCGCTGCAAGGAGGCGGGGGACCGCAGCCAATCGCAAACCCGCCGGTCCCCATCGCAGGGAACCGAGCGTGACAGCCGTTGAGGCGGCTTGCTGCTCCGGTGGTCAGCTCTGGTGAGGCCCACGGATGATCTTCATGGCGTCGGCGATGTGGCGCCACTCCTTGGCCTCATCGCCCTCGCCGCGGCCCTCGCAGGCCTGGGCCTGCTCGGCGGCCTTCGCGATCGCAGCAAAACCGTGCTGTTCGAGCATCTGCCGCGCAACGGTATGGACCTGGACCTCGGACATCATGGGCGCTCTCCGTCTGACGAAACCGCGCGGCCTGGCACGGCTCTCCGCGGTCTTCGATAACGATTTCGCCGCAGGTCCCGTTCCGCCGCCGGCGATCACACCGGCAGGCTGCCGTGACGAAACAACAAAGGCGGCCCGCTATGCCCAGCGGACCGCCTTCTCACCCACCCCAAATGGGTCGTCGCCAGCCGCGTCCCCTACGCGACGGCCGCTTTCTTGCGCTCGAAATCGTTGGGCACCTCGATATCGACCTCCAGGGTCGACACCTCGTCGCCGCGATCGAGCCGCACGATGACCTTGGTCGGATCCAGCGTCACATGCTTGGAGACGACAGCGAGAATTTCCTCACGCAGCACGCCGAGCAGATCGGGCTGGCCGCGCATTCCGCGTTCATGGGCAAGCAGGATCTGCAGCCGTTCGCGTGCGACGGGTGCAGTGGCCTTGTTGCCGCGAAGAAGCCGGAGCAGACCCATGCTCATGCCGCCCTCCGTCGCAGCAGTCGATCCATGAAGCCCTTGCGCTCGGTCGGCACCTGCATCGGCACGGTGTCACCGCACAGCCGGCGGGCCGCGTCGATATAGGCCCGCGCCGGTGCGCCGTCCGCGTTCGACAGCGTCACGGGCGTGCCGACGTTGGAGGCGCGCAGCACGTCCTGGCTCTCGGGGATGATGCCGAGCAAGGGGGTCGCGAGGATCTCGAGGATGTCCTCGATCGTCAGCATCTCGCCACGCGCGGCGCGCGAGGGATCGTAGCGGGTGATGAGAATGTGCTTCTCGACCCGCTCGCCCTTCTCGGCCCGCACGGTCTTGGAATCGAGCATGCCGATGATGCGGTCGGAATCGCGCACCGAGGACACTTCCGGATTGGTGACGATCACCGCTTCGTCGGCAAAGCGCATCGCCATGGAGGCGCCGCGCTCGATGCCGGCCGGGCTGTCGCAGATCACCCAGTCGAAACGGCCGCGCAAATCGTCGATGACCTTGCCGACGCCCTCCTCCGTCAGCGCGTCCTTGTCGCGGGTTTGCGAGGCCGGCAGCAGCCACAAATTCTCCAGCCGCTTGTCCTTGATCAGCGCCTGCGGGAGTTTTGCAACGCCCTGCACCACATTGATGAGGTCGAACACGACGCGGCGTTCCGCCCCCATCACGAGGTCGAGGTTGCGCAGGCCGACGTCGAAATCGACGACGACGACCTTGTCGCCGCGCTGCGCCAGCGCGGCCCCCAGCGCGGCGGTGGTCGTGGTCTTGCCGACCCCGCCCTTGCCTGATGTCACGACCAGTACCTTGGCCATTTCTGAAATCTCCTTCTGGTCAGTTCAGCGCGGTAATTCGCATGGTGTTGCCTTGCAGGAAGGCTTGGGCAGGCCGGCCGCGAAGCGCGGCGTCGATATCGTCGGCAGTCTGATAAAACCCATCGATTGCAAGCAGTTCGGCTTCGATCTTCTGACAATAGATGCGCGCGCTGGTGTGACCGTTCACGCCCGCCATGGCGCGGCCGCGCAGTGCGCCGTAGACGTGGATCGAGCCGCCGGCGACGATTTCAGCGCCGGAGCCGACCGAGCCGAGGATAGTGACGTCGCCTTCCGGGAAGATCACGGTCTGGCCCGAGCGCACCGGGTTTTCGAGCAGCAGCGAGGTCGGCTTGGCCTCGGCCTTCGTCTCGGCCTTTATCGGCGCGTTTGGCTCGACCACGCAGCTGCGTCCGCCCGACAGCAGCGGCGGCATCATCGGGGTCAGCCTCGCCTCCTCCACGCCCTCGATGCCGAGCACGCGGATGTTGCGGTCCTGCAGGCTGGTGAGCAGATGGCCAATGCCGGACTGGCTGAGGTCGACCGAGGACAGGTCGATGACCACGGGCCGGCCGGCAAAGAAGCCCGGAGAGCGGGCGATGGTGGCGTCGATCTCGTGCAGCCAGTCCTGGACCGGAACCGTCGGCGTGAACACGAAGGCCACGTAGGAGCGCCCGCGCAGGCGCACCATTTGGCGTTGAGGTTTGACTGCAGCCTCCATAGCGGCCGACTCGTTCCCTGTTATTGAATGGTTAACGATGCGGTGGATATGGTTAATGCCCGGTTAATTCTCCCTGGGATTACGTGAGCGGGATGGGGTTATAGCGGGGCCGCTCTCGTGTCCCGGACGCGCTGCAGCGTGCAACGCTGCTGCGCCGAGCCGGGACCCATGCCGCCAGGGTCGTGCACTTAGCAAGATGGGCCCCGGCTCTGCAGCGCACCGTCGAAGAGACGCTGCGCTGCGTCCGGGGCACGAGGAGAGCGTGTGGTCTCTCCACCCCGTCATTGCGAGGAGCCCTTGCGACGAAGCAATCCAGGGACTCTCAGCGGCGGGATTCTGGATTGCTTCGCTCCGCTCGCAATGACGAGGAGAGAGCGAGCCCCCCCTACTTCTTCACCTTGCCCGCATCCATCTTGATATCAGGATCCAGCATCTTCGTCGTGAACGCGGTCGTAACGTCAAACGGCTTCTCCATGCCGAGATAGGTCTGGACCAGCTCGTAGTCCTTCTTCATCCGCTCGCCGTCGATCCAGCCGAGGCCCTTGGTGGTGGTGAACTCGTCGGTCATCAGAAATTTGATGCGCTCCCACTGGCGCTCCTGGTTCTCCTTGTCGAGGCCGGAGACCTGATCAAGCAGCGCCTTCAAGCACGGCGTGACGTCGGCGACGCAGGCCGCAAAGGCCTTCTGCGTGACGCGGACGAATTCTTCGACGACCTTTGGATTCTTCTGCAGGTACGCGCCATTGACGATCAGTGAGTTGCCGTAAGGGTTGAGCCCGATGTCCTTCCAGTTGACGTAGCCGAGGTCGGGCCCGAACTCGATCACCTTCAGATCGTGCTCATTGTAGAAGTCGCTGATGATGTCGACGGTGTGGCTCTTCAGCGCCGCGATCTTAGCGGTCGGCCCGACATTGACGAAGCCGACGGAGTCCGGTGCCAGGCCTGCGGCCTTGGCAAAGGCCGGCCACATCACGCGCGAGGCATCGCCGGGCGGATTGCCGATCTTGTGGCCGGCGAAATCCTTCACGCCGTTTACGCCGTAGCTCTTCAGCCAGTAGAAGGTCTGTCCGGTATTGGCATAGACGCTCATCACGGCCACAGTGTCGGCGCCCTTGCTCTTGGCCACCAGCATGGTGGCGAGATCGGCGACGCCGAACGGCGAGCCGCCGGAGCCGACCTTGGCGGCGGAGACGCCGGAGCCCTTGCCGACCTCGATGGTCAGATCGATGCCCGCCTTCTCGTACCAGCCCTGCGCCTTGGCGTAATAATAGGGCGAATGATCGGCCGTCGGTGTCCAGTTCAGGATCAGATTGACCGCTTCGCCCGCGCTCGCCGGCGCCGCCGGCAAACCGAGTGCCAAAGCCACAAAAGCCGCCTGCAAACGCTTCATCGCATCTCTCCTCGTGCCAGCGACCCGGCTTGTCGCTCTCCCCGTGTGAGGATACCAATGCAACAAGCCCGCCCTCCACTTGTCAACTGTTTGGTTGGAAATGCCCGCAAAACGATCTGGCGACACCGTGCCGCAGCGCCGTGATCCCGTCGCCACCCGCAAGAAACTGCTGACCGCGGCGCGCCTGGAATTCGCCCGCCACGGTCTTGCGGGCGCCCGCGTCGACGAGATCGCCGAGCGCGCCGGCGTCAACAAGCAGCTCGTCTACCACTATTTCGGCGACAAGGACGCGCTTTACCTTGCCGTGCTCGAATGGGTCTATGAGGACATCCGCGAGCAGGAGCGCAAGCTCAATCTCGAAGGCCTGCCGCCAGAGAAGGCGATCCGCAGGCTGATCGAAGCCTCGTTCGACCATCTGGCCGCGAACCCTGATTTCATCGTGCTTTTGAACGACGAGAACCGCGGCGGCGCCCGCCACGTGCGCGGCTCGACGCGGCTGGAGGCGATGCATTCC
Source organism: Bradyrhizobium sp. 138 (assembly GCF_023074075.1). GTDB lineage: Bacteria > Pseudomonadota > Alphaproteobacteria > Rhizobiales > Xanthobacteraceae > Bradyrhizobium. The sequence goes on from NZ_JADPKT010000022.1 coordinate 367,644, forward strand.
CCGCTGGTCAAGAGCGTCTCCCACATCCTCAACGAGGGGGTGCGCGCGGGCGTGTTCCGCAAGGGGATCGATCCGGTCCAGCTCTATATCTCCATTGCGGGCCTCAGCTATTTCTTCTTCTCCAACACGCCGACGCTGTCGGCGATCTTCGGCAAGGACCTGTCGAGCCGCGCCCAGCGCCGCGCCCGCCGCCGGCATGTCGCCGACCTGGTGCTGCAGTCGCTCCGGCCCTAATCAACCAACTGGTTGAAACTTTTCTCGAGGGCGGCTAGGCTGGCGACCTGCGGCATCGCCGCCGCGCGAACTGGGAGCAATCGGTGGCAGGAGACAGGGCACGCGCCTCGCGCACCTTTGCGATCATCCTGATCGTACACCTCGCCGTGCTCGTGCTCTGGCAGGTCGCGGTCGACGCCTTCCACGTGCCGAAATTCATCCTGCCCTCGCCGCTGGCGACGGTGCAGACGCTGGGGACCGCAGGCTATGCCTGGGGCAGCAACACGCTGGTGACGGCGGTCGAGATCCTTGGCGGCTTCGCGCTCGGGGCCTTTGTCGGCGTCGCACTTGCCGTGATCTTCAGCTGGGCGCCACTGCTGAGCCTCCTGCTGCTGCCGCTGTTCGTGACGCTGAACATGATCCCGAAGGTCGCGCTCGGCCCGCTGTTCATCGTGTGGTTCTCCTACGGCATTGTGCCGAACATTCTGATCGCCTTCAGCATCTGCTTCTTCCCGATCCTGCTCACCACCGCGCGGGGCCTGCGCGAGGTCGAGCCGGACCTGCTCGATCTCGTCAAATCGCTGCGCGGCTCGCGCTGGACGCTATTCCGCAAGATCCAACTGCCGGGATCGCTGCCTTACATCTTCTCCGGCATGAAGGTCGGCGCCATCCTTGCGGTCGCCGGCGCCATCGTCGGCGAGTTCATCGCCTCTGAGCGCGGGCTCGGTTACCTCATGATCCAGGTGCAGTCCTCGCTCGATACGCCCGCGATGGTGATGGCGGTCGTGCTGCTGACACTGCTCGGGGTCGCTCTCTACGGACTAGTGCTCGTCCTCGAACGCATGTTCGTGGTCGACGACGCCAGACAGAACTAGGACCAGGGACCAAATCCATGCTGCTCACACGCCAGACGCTGCCCAAGACCATCCCTGACATCGCAGCCCTCGATGAGCTCCTGTGCCGACCGACGCAAGCGCTGATCGACGATCTCAAGAAGGTCGAGGGCGACATCATGATCCTCGGCGTCGCCGGCAAGATGGGCCCGACGCTGGCGGGCCTCGCGAAGGCCGCCGCGCCCGATCGCCGGATCATCGGCGTCGCCCGCTTCAGCGATGCCAGCGTGAAGGACTGGCTGCACGCGTGCGGGGTCGAAACGATCAACTGCGACCTGATGGATGAGACGGCGATCGCGGCGCTGCCGAAGGCGCCGAACATCGTCTTCATGGCCGGCCGCAAGTTCGGCGCTGAGGGTGATCTGTCGCTGACCTGGGCGATGAACGCGCATGTGCCCGCCCTCGTCGCCCAGGCCTTCCCGTCCTCGCGCATCGTCGCATTCTCGACCGGCTGCATCTATCCGTTCGTGCCTGTCGACGGCAAAGGCTCGACCGAGGACATGGCGCCGAACCCGCCCGGGGAATACGCGCAATCTTGCGTCGGTCGCGAGCGGATGTTCGAGTATTTCTCGCACAAATTCGCCACGCCGGGGCGGCTGTTCCGCCTCAATTACGCGATCGACATGCGTTACGGCGTGCTGCACGACATCGCCACAAAGGTGCTCACGGGCGCGCCGATCGACGTCAGCCTCGGCCACGTCAATTTCATCTGGCAGGGCGATGCGTCCGCGCAGGCGCTGCGCTGCCTCGCGCATTGCACCAGCCCGACTTCGCCGATCAATGTCAGCGGCCACGAGATCCTGGCGGTGCGCGATCTCGCCGAGAAATTCGGCGCGAGGTTCGGCCGCGCGCCGGTGCTGACGGGCAAGGAAGAGCCGACGGCGTGGCTGACCGACACGTCAAAGGCGGTCGAGCTGTTCGGCCTGCCGGTCGTCGACACCGAGCAGCTGGTCGCCTGGACCGCGGACTGGGTCGCGCGCGCGATGCCGAGCCTCGGCAAGCCCACCAAATACGAGGTGCGCGATGGCCGTTACTGATCCCCCGCCTATCCTCAAGCTCGGCGTCGACGATGCGCTGGCCGGGCTGGCGCTGTCGACGGAGGCGCACTGGAATCAGACCGAAGACGATTGGCGCATCTTCCTGCGTGACGGCATCGTGTTCGGCATTCGTGACGGCGTTCGACTGGTCGCAACCGCAGCCCTGCTGCCCTATTCCGGCGGTAACGCCTGGATCAGCATGGTGCTGGTATCGGGCACGCATCGCCGCCGCGGCCTTGCAACCCGTCTCGTCGACGCCTGCTTGGAAACGGCGCGCCAGAACGGCCTGACCAGCTGGCTCGACGCTACGCCCGACGGAGCTGCGGTCTACGGACCGCTGGGGTTCACGCCGACACTGCAATTGCGTCGCCTGAAGCTGACGAAGCTTGCGCGAGCCGAAGCGCCGCCATCCTCATCCGCGACGCTCGATGCGCTTCGCGCGCGGGACCAGCGGGCCACCGGTTTCGATCGGACTACCCTGCTCTCCGCCTTGGCACAGCGCTACAACTCGCGCATCGTCGCCGCGAACGGCGGCATCGCGCTGGTTCGCTGCGGCCGGACCGCCCGCCATATCGGCCCGTTGTTCGCCGACGACGCCGCGGCAGCTCTGGCCTTGGTTGACGCGATCGTGCGCTCCGAGACCAGCCCGCTGCTGCTCGACGCCGTCGCCTCCCAAGCCGCCTTCCTGGAAGGATTGACCGCCGCGAGTTGGACCACCGAACGCCCGTTCCAGCGCATGCGGTTCGGGCCCGCCACCGTCAGGGGTGATGAAATGCCATTCGCCGTAGCCGGCCCCGAATTCGGATAGGACATCATGCATCACAGCCAGATCGACAGCGATATCCGCAAGCTGATTGCCGACGGCACCGTCCTGCCGGCGCATCCCCTCGCCCTCACCGCCGAGCGGCAGCTCGACAAGACCCATCAGCGCGCGCTCACACGCTATTACGTCGACGCAGGTTCAGGCGGCCTTGCCGTCGGCGTGCACACCACGCAGTTCGCCATCCGCGATGTCGGCCTCTACCGTCCCGTGCTCGAGCTCGCCGCCGAGACCGCAGCTGACTGGACCGAGCGTCCGCTGGCGATGGTCGCGGGCCTCGCCGGTCCGACACGGCAGGCCGTCATCGAAGCCCGCACCGCGCGCGACATCGGCTATCACGCCGGGTTGCTCAGCCTCGCCGCGATGAAGAACGCTTCCGAGGACGAGATCATCGCCCACTGCACTTCGGTGGCCGCCGAAATCCCGCTGATCGGCTTCTATCTCCAGCCGGCGGTCGGCGGCGTCGTCCTGTCGAGCCGGTTCTGGCAGCGCTTTGCCTCGATCGACAATGTCATCGCGATCAAGATCGCGCCGTTCAACCGCTATCGGACCCTCGACGTGCTGCGCGGTGTCGCAGCGGCCGGCGCACTCGACCGCGTCGCGCTCTACACCGGCAATGACGACCACATCCTGCTCGACCTGATGCTGCCGTTCGACCTGCGCGACAACGGGGTCACGACCCGCACCTACTTCAAAGGCGGCCTGCTCGGCCATTGGTCGGTTTGGACCGCGAGCGCTATCAAACAGTTCGAGCGTTGCAAGGCCGCGCGGCACAAGGACAGCGTGCCCGCGAACCTGCTGGCACTCGATGCCCGCGTCACCGACTGCAACAGCGCCTTCTTCGATGTCGCCAACAATTTTCACGGCTGCATCGCCGGCTGCCACGAGGTGCTGCGGCGCCAAGGCCTGATGAAAGGTTTGTGGTGCCTCGATCCGAACGAGGGCCTCAGCCCCGGCCAAAAGGAGGAGATCGACCGCGTCACGCGCGAGCATGCCGACCTCAGCGACGATGCCTTCGTCGCCGCGAACCTGAATAAATGGCTGGCATGAGCTCGGCCCCCTTCATCAGCCTACAGGGCGTCCGCAAGGTCTATCGCAGCGGCGGCGCCGAGTTTCTCGCGGTGTCCGACGTCACCATGGACGTGCAGGAAGGTGAGCTGGTCTCGCTGGTCGGCCCCTCCGGTTGCGGCAAGACCACGGTGATGAAGATTCTGGCCGGGCTCCACAGCGCCGACGGCGGCACCGTGCAGATCGGCAATGCCAACAGCCCGTTCGATCCGACCCGCGACATCGGCATGGTGTTCCAGCAGGCACTGCTGCTGAAATGGCGGACGATCCTGGACAACGTGCTGCTGCCGGCCGAGATCGTCGGCCTGCCGATGAAGGCCGCGCGCGATCGGGCGCGCGATCTGCTCAACCTAGTTGGGCTTGCCGGCTATGAGCAGAAATATCCGAGAGAGCTCTCCGGCGGCATGCAGCAGCGCACCGCGATCGCGCGCGCCTTCATCCACGATCCAAAACTGATCCTGATGGACGAGCCGTTCGGCGCGCTGGACGCGCTGACGCGCGAGCAGATGAACCTGGAGATGCTGCGGATCTGGCGCGAGAGCGGCAAAACCATCATCTTCGTCACGCACTCGATCCAGGAAGCCGTGTTCCTGTCCTCGCATTGCGCCGTGCTGACCGCGGGCCCCGCGAAGATGGCCGATTATTTCCCGATCGACCTGCCCTTCCCGCGCGACCTGCCGCTGAAGACGACCGATGCTTTCGGCGCCTATGCAAGGCGGATTTACGCGAAGCTGGGGCTGGGCGCGGCGTAAGACGCTTGCTCGAAACCCGTAGGGTGGGCAAAGCGCAAGCGTGCCCACCATTGCCCGTGAAGCGAGAGAACGTGGGCACGGCGCAAGTGCGCCTTTGCCCACCCTACGAGCGCGCGACGCGATCGCGGCGCCGCGCCCCCTCACGCTCAGCTCTTGTTGCGCATCTTGCTGAGCAGGTAGTTGTCGTAAAAATTCTCCGCGATCTGCGTATAGAACAGCAGCTCCTTCATATACGCGTCGTGGCTCTCCTTGGTCCGCTTGAACAGCTCGCTCTTGGCGGCGAGCTCGTTCAGATGGTCCTGGGTCGCGTTGTAGCAGGCTTCCAGCACCGGTTGCGGGAACGCCTTCAGCTCCGCGCCATTGGCGATCAGCCGCTTCAGCGCCGCGGGATTCACGCTGTCGTATTTCTCGAGCATCCAGGCGCCGGCCGCCGCGCCCGCCTGGTTGACGATCGCCTGGTACTGCTTGGGCAGCGAGGCCCATTTCTCGTCGTTGACGACCATGTGCAGCATGGCGCCGCCTTCCCACCAGCCGGGGAAATAATAGTATTTTGCGACCTTGTGGAAGCCGAGCTTCTCGTCGTCATAGGGACCGACGAACTCGACCGCATCGATCGTGCCCTTCTCCAGCGCCGGATAGATGTCGCCACCCGCGATCTGCTGCGGGACGACCCCGAGCCTTGCCAGCACATGGCCGCCCATGCCGGCGATGCGGAATTTGAGGCCCTTGAGGTCGTCGACGATCTTGATCTCCTTGCGGAACCAGCCGCCCATCTGGGTGCCGGAATTGCCGCAGAGGATGGCGTGCGCCTTGAACGGCTTCAGCGCCTCATTGGTGAGGTCGGCGCCGCCGCCGAAGTGCCACCAGGATTCCTGGTGGCGATGGTTCATGCCGAAGGGCGCGCCGGTGGCATAGGCCAGCGCGGGCTCCTTGCCGATGTAGAAATAGAGCGGGGTCTGCGCCATCTCCACCGAGGCGGTGCTGACGGCATCGAGCGCCTGCAGGCCCGGAACGATCTCGCCGGCGCCGAAGGTCTGGATCTGGAATTTGTTGTCGGTGGCCTCAGCAACATATTTCGCGAAAGTCTGCGCCGTGCCGTAGATGGTGTCGAGCGACTTCGGGAAGCTCGAGGTCAGGCGCCATTTGATCTCGGGCGCACTCTGCGCGATCGCAGGTGCGGCAACCAGCGTCGTTGCGCCGGCGACCGCGCCTCCCTTGAGGAATGTACGGCGTTTCATGATGGGGTCTCTCCCTTGAAGTCAGCTTCGAAACGGGCGGCGCTGTGACCCGGCTTGGCCACGGACCTGGCGGACCGTTTGCCTGTTCCTGGAACGGAGTTCAAGTTGTGAAAGGGCCGTAGCCTATAGCCCGGATGGAGCGCCGCTAGAGCAGCTTTGCACTGACGAACAGCGCGCGCACGGCGTTGGTCGCCTGCACCGCCAGCATTGCGTTACCAGCCGCGCCTTCCAGGGCCGCGACCGCGTCCTCGTGCAGGGAGCGGAATTCCATCCACTCGACCGACTTGAAGTTGGTGAGGAATTGATAGGCCTGGCCGACAGTCGCGATCGCCAGCGTGTCACCGTTCAACTTGATCTTGAACGTCGTACGCAGCGGGGTCTCGGAATTTGTTGGATCACTCATGGGCTGCTTCTGGAGGATGACGGCTTAACGAAGGGGAAACGGCAGCCCCGCCGCAGCAGGCGAATATCAGGAGTCGGTGCTCGCGCGCTGCGAGGCGGTCGCCGATCCGCTCAGGCTCGGTACCACGACAAGACGGTTGAACTCGCCATTGTCGTAAGCTTTGAGGAAACGATCATAGTCCTTGATCGAGACGCAGCCGTTGGAATCGCCGCGCGGCCCGAGCATGTAGTTGTGCGTGAGCAGACCGACGCGGCCAAGCGCACTGGTGCCTTCGACCGGGGTCATACGCAGCGCACGGACACCGTGAAATAGCTTTTCGCGCGGCTTCAGATCATAGGTTGCCGGCGGCGTCGCGCCGACCATCCGCCGGTCGACATGATCAGGGTCGTCCATCAGCGCGCCCAAGCCTGAATGGGCTTCCAGCGCCACGCCGCTCGGCAGGTAGAGCGCCTTGGCCTTGATGTCATAGACCGCCGTCCGCGAATCGTAGCCGAGGGCGGCGAGATCCGGTGCCCTGCCGAGCAGGCCATCGCCGGGTGTCAGCGAGGCCAGTCTGATCTTGTCGGTAAACTTCTCGAAGAAGTTGCGGTTGTCGACTTTGAGACTGGTGTCGGCATAGGCCTGGCTCGAGGCGACCTGGGAGGCTAAATCGGCCTGGATCGGGCGCGAGCGCGGCATCGGGATGGCGTCGGCGCGCTGCGCGGGCCTTGCCTCCTCGGTCACGGACCGGTCGTCCTCAGTCAGGGTCGAACGCCAGTCGTCGCCCTGCAGCTTCTGGGCGAGCATTGCCTTGGCGTCGCGAAGCTTGAGCTGGACCGCATTCAGGGCAGAACGCTCCAGTGTCCTGAGGCCGAGGTCCCGGGCCGGCGGATTGCCGGACGCCGAAGCGAAACGGTCCTCGAAAGACGGCGTATTGGCTGGGGGCAACGCGGCGGAGACCAGCGGGCTCGAAGCGCCCAGATTCGAATCCCCGATGTCAGCGACCCAAGCGGCGGCGCCCAGTGCCAGCGCGACGGCAGCCAGAGACAGCAAAACGCGCTCGGCCCGCCCGACACGGCGGCGCGACAACAGCCTCTCGGCATGTGCTGCGTCGGAAACCATCAGATCCCCAAATCGACCCCGGGGGGCCCAACCCCCACCCGGAGACTCTATACCAGCTACCATATTGGGAGCCAAAAGTTAGGCATAATCGCGGCCGGCAAGGCTCCGACTGGGCATCCCGAGGTATCCAATGACCGATCCTTTCGATCTAGAGCGGTTTGTCCGGGCCCAGGGCCCGGTCTATCGCGCCGTTCGGGGGGAGCTGGCCCGAGGGCGGAAGCAGAGCCACTGGATGTGGTTCGTCTTCCCGCAAATCGCAGGCCTCGGCTTCAGCGCCATGTCCCAGCGCTACGCTATCGGCTCCCGCGCGGAGGCCAAGGCCTATCTCGCCCATCCCACGCTCGGGGTGCGGCTGATCGAATGCACCGGGCTCGTGCTCGCGGTTCAGGGGCGGAGCATCAACGCGATCCTCGGCGCGCCCGATGACGCCAAATTCCACTCGTCGATGACGCTGTTCGGCGCGGTGTCCGACGAGCCCATTTTCGGCGAGGCGCTCGCCCGCTATTTCGCAGGCGAACGCGACGTCGCGACGCTGGAGATCCTGTCGAGGCTGGATCGGCAGGGCTAGCGCGTGATCAGCGCCCCTGGAAGACGGCTGCACGCCGCTCGACGAAGGATTGAATGCCTTCCTTCGCGTCCGCGCTGGCGAGCACGCGGGCGCGAATCTCGGGAATGTAGGCGATCGCCGCCGCCTCGCCGCCCTCGACGTACTTGGCCGCGGCTTCCTTGGTGACCTGGATGCCGAGCGGCGCATTGCGCGCGATGATGGCCGCGAGCGCCATCGCACGCGCGACCTGCTCGCCTGCCGGCACGACCTCCTGCACGAGCCCGATCGCATGAGCGCGCTCGGCCGAGAACCCGTCGCACAGGAACAGATGGTACATCGCATCGCCCCAGCCGGCGCGCGAGAGGAAACGGAAATGCGCGCCGCCAAGTGGCGCAATGCCGCGCCTGGACTCCATCTGGCAGAAGCGTGCGTCGTCGGCCGCAACCACGATGTCACCGGCAAGCATGAGCTCGATGCCGATCGTGAAGACGATGCCCTGCACGGCGGTGACGACAGGCTTGCGGCAGCGCTTGGCAAGGCCGAATGGATCGACATTGCCTTCCCTGATGTTGCGCGTCTCCGCGGAGGGCCCGAAGAATTTCGGCATGTCGAGACCTGCGGTGAAATCCCTGCCCTCGGCGCAGACCACGCCGACGCGGTAGGCCTCGTTGTCGTGCAGTTCGGTCAGCGCATCGGACAATTGCTCCATCATCACCGGCGTGAACGCGTTCTTCTTCGCGGCATTGTCGATGATGATCTTGAGAACGTGGCCGTGCACCTCGGTCCGAATTTGTCCCTCGCTCATGCGTGTCTCTCCATGATTGTCGTTTGGTATGGGCGCGTCAGGCCGGCGGCTGAATCGCCGCGCGGATCGCCTTGATCCGCTCCGGCGTGAACACGCCGGTCTCGAGCAGTTGAAGGATCGAGAGCACGCCGCCCCGCGATCCCCAGCTTCCCTCGTCGATGATCTCGAAAATGACCCACCAGGTCGGCGCCGGCGTCAGCATTCCGCAGGCCTCCGCGAGCCGCGCCAACACGTTGCGGATCACCTCGGCGCGCACCTCTGCCGGCCAGGCCGCGTTCATCACCGCAATCCTGACGGTGATGATGTCGCGCGGGGTGTCCTGATCGGACAGGATCTGGCCGCCGATCGCCATGCAGTCGGCTGGCAGTTCGTGGAAATGGACCTGAAAGCCCATTCGCGCAGCCGGCACGTGCTGGCCGATCTCGGGCTCGAGCACGGCGTCAGTCAGGGTTTCCGCGAGGCGGCGGCGCTGCGTGAGGCTGAGCCGCCCCGCGGGGGCGGTCACGGTGATGATGGTCAAAGGGCGCCTCCTCCAGGATTATGACATACGTCATACTTCAGGCCGCTTGCTTATGTCAAGCGTCATAGTCTAGATCAGAACGCCAACCATGGGACTTCCAATGACCTCCAGCACGCGCGACAAGATGATCGCCGGCGCCGCCGATTTGATGAGCCGCCGCGGCGTCAATGCCACCAGCATGCGCGACGTCGTTCGCCATACCGCGACGCCGCGCGGTTCGATCGGTCACCACTTTCCGGACGGCAAGCGGCAATTGATTGCCGAAGCCGTGACCTTCGCCGGCAAGCAGGTGTCCACTCCCCTGGAGAAGGCCATGAGCGACCGCGGCGCGATCGGCGGCCTGCGGGCTTTCGTTGCGTCCTGGCGCCGCCGGTTGGAGGCGACCGGCTTCGAGGCTGGATGCCCGGTGCTCGCCGTCGCCGTCGATCGCGATGTCGGCGAGGCCTCCGACAAGGACGATGAGGCGACGCGGCAGAATCTGCTCGACCTCGCCGACGGCGTGTTCACCGAGTGGCGGTTGATCATGCGCGCGGCCTTGCTGCGCGAAGGGCTGGCCGCGGAACGCGCGGAGCGGCTTGCGACGCTCGTCATCGCCTCGATCGAAGGCACGGTCGCGATGTGCCGAGCAAGCCGCAGCGCGGACGCGCTCGATCAGGTTCAAGACGAGCTGGAGACGGTGCTGTCCGACGCCCTCGCCCGCGCAGCCGGATAAATGGACGCGGATCGAACTGGACCACGGCAGAGAGCGTAAACCCCGGATTAACATCGCCTGCCTATCTTCCGTGCAACATTAAGGCTCCTCCCGCGCCAATTGCCGGACAGATCATGAAAATCGGAACGCTCCTGACCTCCGCCATCGTCTCGCTCTCGACCGTGGGCGGCGGCCTCGCCGTCTACGTCGCCGTGACGAAGTACCAGACGATGGAGCGGATCACAGAAGCGGAAGGTCGGCTCGCGATTGTTCGCGCCGTCAGCGACATCCCGCGCTACCTCAATCCGGAGCGCGGCTTTTCCACCAACATCCTCTATGGCCCGGCCACCATCGACCCGGCGCAGCTCGCCGGGCAGGACAAGCTGCGCAAACAGACGGACGCTGCGCGCGACAAGATGAACACACTGCGTAAGCAGCTGCCCGGCTCCCTCGACGACGGCAACACCACCGGCGGCAACATCGACGGCATCAATTCGAAATTCACCGCGTTGCGCGAGGCCATCGACAAGGCGCTCGCAGGGCCCGCCGAGGCGCGCAAGGACGCCGCCAAGAAGATCGTCGCCGACAACGCCGTGCTCAACAGCGGCGTGACCGCCCTGCTCAACGAGCAGGTCCGCCGCATGGCGATCCTGAACGGTGACGCCTACCGGCAGGCCAGCTACGCCAACATCGCGATGACGCTGCGCGACGTCGGCGGTTTCAACTCCAGCCTGCACAAGAACCTCGTCGGCGGCAAGAAACCGGCGAGCGACGCCGAGAAGGCCGACATCGCCCGCTCGCAGGGCCGCAACGACCAGATCGTGATGTCGCTGCAGGAGTTGCGCGGCAATCCGACAACGCCGGCGAACGTCGCCGCGGCCCTGGAGAAGTTCAACGCGATCTATGTCGAGGAGTTCGGCCGCGAGCTCAAGCTCGTCAAGGACGGTGCGGTCAGCGGCAAGTACGAACACGACATGGAGACCTATTACGCCGCCACGCAGCGCGGCCTCGGCACCGTCATCGAGGTCCGCGACGCCTTCTACGACAACGCCGAACAGATCCTCGCCGGAGCCTCTTCCGCCGCGCGCACCAGCTTCACCATCGCGCTTGCAGGCCTCGTCGCCGTCCTGATCGCGAGCGTCGGCCTCATCGTGATGGTTCGCCGCCGCGTTTGCGCTCCGATCGTCAACCTGACGACACGGATGTCGCGGCTGGCCGAGGGCGAGGTTGCGGACAGCATCCCCGGCGCCGAGCGCTCCGACGAGATCGGGGCGATGGCCGCGGCGGTTCAGGTCTTCAAGGACAACATGATCCGAGCCGACCGGCTCGCGGCCGAGAAGCAGGCCGAGAACGACGGCAAGATGCGCCGCGCGCAGGCACTCGACGAGCTCACCCGCGCGTTCGAAGCCAAGATCACCGAGCTCGTCGGCGGCCTGTCGCGCGCCTCCTCGACCATGGAAAGCACCGCGCAGTCGATGACCTCGACGGCGGCGCAGACCAACAGCCAGGCCGCAATCGTCGCCGCCGCCTCCGAGCAGACCTCGACCAATGTGCAGACCGTCGCCAGCGCCACCGAAGAGCTGACCTCCTCGATCTCCGAGATCGGCCGTCAGGTCGCACAGAGCACCGAGATCGCGGCCCGCGCCGTCGATAACGCCCGCCGCACCGGCGACACCGCACGCACGCTCGCGGAGGGCGCGCAGAAGATCGGCGACGTCGTCACGCTGATCCAGAGCATCGCCGAGCAGACCAACCTGCTCGCGCTGAACGCGACCATCGAGGCCGCCCGCGCCGGCGATGCCGGCCGCGGCTTTGCGGTGGTTGCTTCCGAAGTGAAGTCGCTGGCGGGCCAGACCGCCAAGGCCACCACCGAAATCTCCGAGCAGATCACGGCGATCCAGACCGCGAGCGACGAGACCGTGGCCGCGATCCGCAACGTCGCCGACGTCATTGGCGAGATCGACCAGATCGGCACCGCGATTGCGGCTGCGATCGAGGAGCAGGGCTCGGCCACCAAGGAGATCGCCCGCAGCGTCCAGGAGGCTGCCCGTGGCACCCAGGAGGTCAATACCAACATCTCCGGCGTGCAACGTGCCGCCGACGACACCGGTGCGGCCGCAAGGGAAGTGCTCGGCGCCGCCAAGCAGCTCTCGACCCAGTCGCGCGATCTCGCCGGACAGTTCGACCGCTTCCTCGGCGAGGTCAGGGCCGCATAGCGCGGCTCAATACGGCGGCGCCTTGCGCGCGCGCTGCGCCTTGGCCGCTTCGATCCACCACTGCAAATCATCAGCAAAGCGCGGGAATGAGCGTTCCAGCGCCTTGCCGCCCTCGCCAACCGGCTCGCCGTCTTCGGACAGGGTCTGCGCGATCGGGCCGACGCCGATGGTGCTCGACACCACCACCATGCCCATCTCCGACAACGTGCCGTGCCAGGCGGTGGCGGCGCGCGCGCCGGAGAGGCGGCCGGCCGAGTAGCTCACGATCGCGGCCGGGCGCCAGAACCACTCTTCGAGGAAGTGGTCGGTGAGATTCTTCAGGCCGGGCTGGATGCCCCAATTATACTCGCCGGTGACGAAGACGAAGCCGTCGGCGCCGCGGATCTGTCCGGCCAGCTTCTCCAGCGCCTCGGGCGCCGCGCCTTTGGGATATTCCTTGTACATGCGATCGAGCATCGGCAGGCCGATCGCCTTGGCGTCGATGAACTCGACGTCCTCGTCGCGGCTGCGCAGCCGATTGATGACGAAATTCGCAAGGCGGACACCCATGCGGTCGGAACGGTAGGAACCGTAGAGGACGAGAATGCGATTGCTCATGATGGCCGCATGCTACCACGAAACCGGAGCGCAGAACGGTTTCCTTTGTCGCAGCGTTGCATGCGAGGGTGCGTTTCAGTGCGTGGCGCGGTAGCTGGTGCGGCGCTGAATCGACCGGCAGGCCAGCCCATCCGCCAGCAGCTTCATGTCCTCATGCCGGCCACTACGAATCAGCCGGCCGAACTCTTCGGGTGTGAAAGGAAGACTTGGATCATCATCGATCGGGCGCCGCATTCGCGGACCGAAGAACCGCCGAACCAGGCTAGCCAGCCGCCGCATGTCAATTCCCTCGCGCCAGCAACAAACCTCTCAGTCTGCATATTGTTCCTCCCGCACCTTCGAGATTGCAAGAGGTCGCTGAGGACTCCGCACCAAAAAAATCGCGAGAGAATAATCTCCTCTTCGTCGTGCTCATCGGCAAAACCCACGTAGCGCACGAACTCCTGATTGTGCTCGCGGTCCGAGCGAACCACGTTCGCGGCGAAGTCGTCGTCGGGATAGCCCATCGCAACGCAGGTCACGATGACCTTGTCTTCAGGAATTCCTGCGACCTCGCGCACGATGTCGGAGCGCATGATGCCCTGCCCGTTGATGACAGAGCCGAGACCGCGATCCCACGCTGCGAGCACGATGCCGTAGCAGAGCGCACCGAGATCGAAGTGGCAGACCGCGCCGGGATCGAGCACGCGGTCGTAGGTCAGGACCAGCGAGACCGGCGCGTCGAACTGGCGGAAGCCGCGCAGCACCTAGTCCTGCCGCATCGGCTTGTCGTCGCGCGCGATCCCCATTGCACCGAACAGCTTCTTGGCGATGTCGACCTGCCGCGTGCGGTGCACGCCCTGATACTCGCCGCGACTGATGATGTCGCGCTTGACTTGGCCCACCAACCATCTCCTCCATGCTGCGGCGGCGCGCACCTCTTCGAGCGGGCTGCCTGTGAGCACGTGGACATGCCAGGGCTGGGTGTTCATCGAGGACGGCGCGCGCTTGGCGCTCTCGATGATCGCCTCGATCACCGCGCGCGGCACCGGCTCGTTCTTGAAGCCACGCACGCTGCGGCGCGACTGGACCAGCGTTTCGAATTCCATCTCTTGAACCTCCCAGCCGCTCGTCCGGCGTTGCTGCACACTGCCGGTTGCCGATGCGGCGCGCAAAATCTATGCTAACCCGCAAGCAAGACCAAGAACCCTGGAGGAGCCGCCATGGCCGCGCCACTCGACCCCGTCATCGCCCAGATCATTCCGCTCATGCCGATGCGCGATGTCGCGGTCATGACGCCACAGAGCGCCCGCGATTCCTTGCGCCAACTGGCTGCCTCGCGCGCCGCCATCCCGCCGCCGCCTGTCGATCACGTGCAGGACATCAAGGTGAAAGGCGGCGCCGGACCGCTCGATGCGCGCGTCTACCGCGTCGACACCACGCCCGCGCCGACCGTGGTGTTCTTCCATGGCGGCGGCTGGGTCGCGGGCGACCTCGAGACCCACGACCGGCAGGCGCGCAACCTTGCGATCGAGACCGGCGCGGTCGTCGTCTCCGTCGACTATCGCCGCCCGCCCGAGACGCACTTTCCCGGCGCCTTCGAGGATGCCTTCACCGCAGTCAGCGACATCTTCAACCGCGTCGCGGAATTTGGCGACGATGCAAAACGTCTCGGCGTTGCCGGCGACAGCGCCGGCGGCAATCTCGCGGCAACCACTGCAATCGCCTGCCGCGATGCCGGCATCAAGCTCGCCGCACAACTGCTGGTCTATCCCGTGACCGACGTCCTCGGCGCTTATGCCGATGCGCGCGAGAACGCACGCTATCCCTCGCGCGCCGAGAACGCCGACGGATACTTTCTGACGCGGGCCACGATGGAATGGTTTTGCGGCCATTATCTCGCCGATCCCAGCCACGCTGCCGACTGGCGGGTCTCGCCGCTGCGCGCGGCATCCCTCGCCGGTGTCGCACCCGCGGTCGTTACCACCGCCTGGTTCGATCCGCTGCGCGACGAAGGGGCGGCCTATGCGCGGGCGCTGGAGGCCGCGGGGGTTCGCGTCAAGCACCATGAGGGTCCCGGCCTGATCCACGGCTATTTCGGCATGGGCGACGCTTCGAACGTCGCGCGCGCCGAGGCGCAGCGCGCGCGGGCCGACTTCAAGGCGCTGCTCGCGCGCGGCGTATGATCACATTGCGATCAGGCCCGACCGATTTGCCCGCTCATCTCGTCCGTCTCTTCATCGGCCTCGTCGTCTCGCTGGTACCGGTCGCGGCCGTCTCTGCCGCACCGCAGACGGTCTATTTTCGCAGCGCCGACAACCGCACCGCGCTCGTCGGCTACCTGTTCCAGCCAACGACGCCGGGCCCCTGGCCTGCCGTCGTCATGCTGCATGGCCGCGGCGGCCCCTACTCCAGCAACAACAATTCCGGCTGCACGTCCGTCGGCGCCGGTATCGCTTCGCTCTGCGACGCCACCACCTTGTCCAAGCGCCACAGGATGTGGGGCGAATATTGGTCGGCGCACGGTTACCTTGCCTTGCTGCCGGACAGTTTCGGCCCACGCGGCAAGGCGCACGGCTTCGGCCGCTTCACCCACGACGATCTTGACCGTGCCGACGTCAACGAACTGACCGTGCGCCCGCTCGATGCCGAGGGGGCGCTCGCTTATCTGCGTGGACGCAACGACGTGATCGGCCGGCAGGTCTTCCTCCAGGGCTGGTCCAATGGCGGCAGCACCGCACTGAACGTGATGATCCGGCAGGGCGACAAGACGGCCGGTTATCGGGGTGCGCTCGTGTTCTATCCGGGCTGCGGACGGAAGGCACTGGTCGCGCCGACCATCTCCAGCGCCGCTCCAGTCGCGATGTTTCTCGGCGCCGACGACGAAGAGGTCTCGCCGCAGACCTGCCGGCAACTCGCCGACCGCTCGCGGCAGGCCGGAAGCCCGATCGACGTCACGGCCTATCGCGGGGCCACCCACGATTTCGACGATCCCTCGTCGCGGCGGCAGTCGACGCCCGGGAATCAGGCGGCGATGAACGACGCGCGCGTCAAGGCCATTGCCGCCCTCGACCGCTGGAAAAATTGAACCGCGCGAAGACGCGTCGGGGCCGATCCTGCTTGATTGCGCCATGATTCCCGGCTCCAATCCGGCCGCCATTTCTGGTTTAGGGAGACACCCATGATGAAGCGGATTTTCCTGGCGGCGATCGTTGCAACCTTCGCGGCGGGCTCGGCCTTGGCGCAAGAAACCTGCGAGAGCAAGGCCGTCGGCAAGGACGGCAAGCCGCTGGCCGGCGCTGCCAAGACCTCGTTCCTGAAGAAGTGCAAGGCCGATGCCTGTACGCCCAAGGCCGTCAGCGCCGACGGCAAGCCGCTCGCCGGTGCCGCCAAGAACAGTTTCATGAAGAAGTGCGAAGTCAGCGCGTAATCGCTCGCTCGATTCGGTGCCCCTGACGCAGCGCAGCGCCCCCGGCTATGCGAAGCATCGTCCGGTGCGATGTGCTGCAGAGCCGTGGCTCATGCAACCGCACAACGCTCCGATAGATGGGTCCCGGCTCTGCGGCGCGTCACCGCGTGCCGCACCGCGTCCGGGGCACGAGCCTGGCGACTAGATCGCTGCCTCACTCCCTCTTGAACCGATAGTCGAACACCCCCCAGCGGCTTGATCCATCCCACCGTCGGCGCCGGAAAATGCACCGGCAGGATCAGCGTGTCGGTGTCCGCCACGGAGGCGAAGAATTTTCGCCGCGAGGCCGCCGACTGCTTCGGGTCCCAGTCCGGCTTCGCCGACCAGTCCGGCTCGCGGCACTGGATCTGGTGATGCATGAGGTCGCCCGCGACCACCGCGCGCTGGCCCTTCGAAAAGAGGTTCACGCAGCAATGGCAGGGCGAATGCCCCGGCGTTGGCGTCAGCGTGACGGTGTCATCGAGCGCGTAATCATCGTCGACCAGTAGCGCCTGCCCGGCCTCGACGATCGGCAGGCAATTGTCGCGAAACACGGTGCCGGGTGGATTGCTGCCCTTGGCGTGCTCGGCCTCCCAGGCCGCGTACTCGCCCTTGTGGAAGACGTATTGTGCGTTCGGGAACGTCGGCACCCAGCGACCGTCGCGCAAGGTCGTGTTCCAGCCGGTGTGATCGATATGCAGATGCGTGCAGAACACATAGTCGATCTGCTTGAAGCCGATGCCGAGCGCGAACAATTCGTTGCGCCAACGCTCCTTGCCGGGGAAATCGAACGGCGGCGGATGCCCCTTGTCCTCGCCGGTGCAGGTGTCGACCAGAATGGTGTAGCGCGGCGTGCGCACCACGAAGGTCTGATAGGTGATCACCATCATGCCGCGCGCGGCATCGAACACTTCCGGCTCCATGGTCGGCAGATGGCGGGCGAACACGCCCTCGTCATAGGCCGGGAAGAAATCCTGCGGCCGCCGCCACGGCCCCTCCCGCTCGATCACCGCATCGATGGTGATGTCGCCGATCCGAAGCTGCCGCATGGTGTTCGCTCCCTTTTTGCGAAAGCGTAGCGAGCACGTGCGGCGCCTTCAAGCGCGAGAACTGATTGCTAGTTTCTCGATCTGGTTGTAGCCCGGATGGAGCGAAGCGTAATCCGGGAAGGTGCCCGCGTGGTCCGATATCGGCGCAACGTTGTCCCTGGTGGGACCTTCTTCTTCACCGTAGCCCTTGGCGATCGACAATCATCCGCGCTCGTCGACCGTATCGACGAACTGCGCGCCGCATTTCGGGTTGCGCGCACCGAAAGACCCTTCACGGTCGATGCAATCGTCATCCTCCCCGACCATCTGCATACCATCATGAGCTACCGGAGGATGACTCAGATTTTTCGGGGCGATGGAAGCGAATCAAAGGCTTATTCACCCATCGGCTGGCTGCTTCAGGTGCATCGCTCCTCCGCAATCACCGCGGTGAGTTCTCGCTATGGCAGAGGCGTTTTTGGGAGCACACCATTCGCGACGAGGCCGATTTCGCACGTTGCGCCGACTACATCCATTACAATCCCGTCAAGCACGGGCTCGTCACCTCGCCGGCTGACTGGCTGTATTCGTCCCTGCATCGCTACGTTCGCGCGGGCATATTTCCCGCCGATTGGGGGGGCGCCGGCGAGATCAATGGCAACTTTGGCGAACGCAAAGACTGATCCCGGATTACGCTTGCGCTCCATCCGGGCTACCGGCCACCCCTACGACCGCAGCCCAGGCGCCTCCTGCCCAGTGCGCGCGACATATTCCGTGTAGCCGCCGCCGAACTGGTGGATGCCCTCCGGCGTCAGCTCCAGCACGCGGTTCGACAGCGTCGCCAGGAAGTGCCGGTCATGCGAGACGAACAGCATGGTGCCCTCGAAATCCGACAGCGCCGTGATCAGCATCTCCTTGGTGGCGAGGTCGAGATGGTTGGTCGGCTCGTCCAGCACCAGAAAGTTCGGCGGATCGAACAGCATCTTGGCCATCACCAGGCGCGCCTTCTCGCCGCCCGACAGCACGCGGCAGCGCTTCTCGACGTCGTCGCCGGAGAAGCCGAAGCAGCCGGCAAGCGCGCGCAGGGATCCCTGCCCCGCGGTTGGAAACGCGTCCTCCAGCGACTGGAATACGGTGCGCTCGCCGTCGAGCAAATCCATCGCGTGCTGGGCGAAATAGCCCATCTTGACACTGCCGCCGACCGCCACTGTGCCCTGATCCGGCTCGCTCGAGCCGGCAACCAGCTTGAGCAGCGTCGACTTGCCAGCACCGTTGACGCCCATCACGCACCAGCGCTCCCTGCGGCGGATCATGAAGTCGAGGCCGTCGTAGATGCGCTTTGAGCCGTACCCCTTGTGCACGTTCTTCAAGGCAACAACGTCCTCGCCCGAGCGCGGCGCCGGTGGGAAGTCGAACGCCACGCTCTGGCGGCGGCGCGGCGGCTCGACGCGCTCGATCTTGTCGAGCTTCTTGACCCGGCTCTGCACCTGCGCCGCATGCGAGGCGCGCGCCTTGAAGCGCTCGATGAACTTGATCTCCTTGGCGAGCATGGCCTGCTGGCGCTCGAACTGGGCCTGCTGCTGCTTCTCGTTCTGCGCGCGCTGCTGCTCGTAAAACTCGTAGTCGCCCGTGTAGGTCGTGAGCGAGCCAGAGTCGATCTCGATCACCTTGGAGATCACACGGTTGATGAACTCGCGGTCATGCGAGGTCATCAGCAGCGTGCCCTCGTAATCGTGCAAAAACTTCTCGAGCCAGATCAGGCTCTCGATATCGAGATGGTTGCTCGGCTCGTCGAGCAGCATGACGTCGGGGCGCATCAGGAGAATCCGGGCCAGCGCCACGCGCATCTTCCAGCCGCCGGAGAGTTTGCCGACATCGCCGTCCATCATCTCCTGGCTGAAGCCGAGACCGGACAGCGCTTCGCGCGCACGGCCGTCAAGCGCGTAGCCGTCGAGCTCCTCGAACCGATGCTGCACCTCGCCGTAACGGGTGATGATCTCGTCCATCTGGTCGGCCTTGTCAGGGTCGGCCATGGCAGCCTCGAGCTCGCGCAGCTCGGCCGCGACCTCGCTGACGGGACCGGCGCCGTTCATCACCTCGGCCACGGCGCTGCGGCCAGACATCTCGCCGACGTCCTGGTTGAAATAGCCGATGGTAATGCCGCGATCGGTCGAGACCTGGCCCTCGTCGGGCAGTTCCTCGCCGGCGATCATCCGGAACAATGTGGTCTTGCCCGCACCGTTCGGCCCGACGAGGCCGATCTTCTCGCCCTTGTTAAGGGCGGCGGAGGCTTCGATGAACAGGATCTGGTGGCCGGCTTGCTTGCTGACGTTGTCGAGGCGGATCATGAGGTCTTTTGGGGGATTTTTTGCGTTGCAGCGTCATAGGCCATGCCGCTCCCAAGGGGAAGCCCGGCGGGGTACGGATTCCGCGCTTGTCGTCGGCCCGGGAGCCGTGTGGCCCGCCGTGGGCCGGCGCCGGAGCCATCAGGCACCAAAGGCCGCAAGCCCTGCCGAGGCGACCTGCGCATCCTGGGTCGACTGCATGCCCGAGACGCCGATCGCTCCGATCACGCTGCCGTCGCGCAGAATGGGAAGGCCGCCCTCCAGGGGCGTCAGGTTGGTCATGCCAAGCAGCCGCCAGTGGAGGCCACCGTCCGCCAGCGCAGATTCGAATGTCCCGGTCGGCCGTCTGAAATCGACGGCTGTCTTCGCCTTCTGCTGCGCCACAAGCACGCTGCCATGCTGCGCCTGATCGAGGCGATACAACAGGACGAGATGGCCGCCGCTGTCAGTAACGGCGATCACCATGGGCCAGCCGTGGCGTTCCGCCTCGGCACGCGCCGCATCGGCCACGCGCGTCGCCTCATCGAGCGTGATCGGGGCGCCATAGAGAGGGGTCAAGGCTGCCAGGGGGGCTTTTGCGGCGCAGATGTCTGGGTTCGTCACAGGAATCTCCTTGTCATTGCGAGCCCATTCACAACACATCGCACTTGTGATGATAATCGCCGCAAATGTGGATAGATTATATCACTTTTCGGGAGTTTCTCACTGACCTCGCTTGCTGATTATGCGGTGTTTCTCGCCGTCATTGATGAGGGTAGCCTGACGTCCGCGGCAACGCGTCTCGGCCGATCGCTGCAGTCGGTCAGCCGTTCGCTTGCGCGACTTGAAGACGATCTTGGCATGGAGCTGGTCTCGCGAACGACGCGCCGCCTGCATCCGACACAAGCGGGCCTCGAATTTGCCGGCCGCATACGCTTCGCGCTCACGACCATCGACGCGGCGCGTGAAGACCTGCTTGCCAGCGACCGGCGGCTTGCCGGCACCATCCGCGTGGGCACGTCGAGCTTGTTCGGCCCCGAATACGTGACTCCGGTTCTGAGTCAATTCCTAACGCGGAATCCGGAGATCGACCTCGAACTTGTGCTGTCCGATGAGCGCGTCGATCTCGTCGCCGAGAAGGTCGATTTTGCCGTTCGCATCGGCAACCTGCCGGACTCCAATTTGCGGATTCGGCAGCTCGGTGGACTGAGCTGGGCCGTGTTCGCTTCACCGGCCTATCTCACCGCTCATGGTCGTCCTGAAAATCCGCGAGACCTTTCCGGCCACGAGTGCGTGTTGCGCGCGAGCGATGACGACCGATGGGCCTTTGGTGACAAGAGGCGGCGCCTCGAAGTGCACGGTCGGTTTCGGTCGGAAAGTGCAGCAGCGCGCAACGCGGCCGTCGCGGCCGGCCTTGGCATCGGGCTCGCTCCGCTCTGGCAGGTTCGCAGACTCATCGATCAGGGCATCGTCGAGCAAATCCTTGTCGGCCACGAACCGCCGCCTATCCCGCTGCAGATTGTCTGGCCGAAGCGCGGAGCGGGCACGATGCCTCGACGGGTACGCGCCGCCATCGAGTTCCTCGTCGCGCGGCTTTCCGCGCTGCGGATATGACGTCTTGCAGCGACGCCCCGCGCATGCGTCCTCGGGCATGACCAGGTGACTGACTTTCACGCCCTTCGCATCATCCTCGAAGCCTTCAAACACGATCTGGTGGCCGCCATGCGTGCTCACGTTATCAAGGCGGATCATGAGGTCTTTTGAGGAGGTTTTTGCATCGCAGCGTCGTAGGCTATGCCAGGCGTGCAGGAAGCCCGCGAGGTACGGATTCATGGTTCGCGAGCGGACATAATCGGCCTAGTCAACCCAACTGAAGACAACTAGAAATAATTGAATCCGATCAGGATTAGCATCACTATCGCGGCCATAGTCGTCGCCTGATCCACTGCCGCTGATGCCGATATCTGCGATACGCTGGCCGCGAGGCACAACTCAATCAGCAACGAACCCAACGATCGAATTGATGAATATTACCTTCGAACGTTTGGCGTCACACGGGATTTAGGCGCAATAGATTTTATCCGGCGGATGCGCCGCAAATGGGATCAGGTTCTGTGTTTTTCCGTTCCGTCATTGCCGCAGTCGTCATTTTGGCCCTTTCCGCGGCCTCAGGACCCGCCACGGCCGCCCGCGCGGCCAAGCCAAAATTGGATCCGATCACCGACTTCATGCGCATCCACGGCCGGCCCGATTCCGTCGATCTCGTCGGCAAGCACAACCGCGCCTACCATTGGCGCTTGACCACAGACGTCAGCTTCTCGGACGATGCGTTGGTGACCCACGAGAAATTCACCTGCAACGTGACGGTGCTGGCTTCGGCGAGTGGACGTATCCTGCGCATAGCTGTCGAACCGCTCAATCCCGGCGCGGCGGCGATCGCTTCGGTCGGCGCGTTCGGCCCGCTCTGCGAAAAGAACTTCGGCATGCGGCCGCACGCCTCGCGGGGCACGGCATTGCGCGCCAGGGCGCGATGAGGGTTCGCGCTCGTCGCGCCGGAATTCGCGCTGACGTTGCGGCACTTTCAGCACACGGCGCAATGGAGAGGTCGTTTGATGACCATAAAGCCTGACGTTCAGGTTACGGGTCCCGTGGCACAGACAATAATCGACGAGGCATTGCCGGGAGAGTTCGTCCGAAGCGTGTCGAAGCTGCACGGCGGCGCGATAGCGGCAATCTACGAGATCGCCCTGACCTCGAACCGAGCCCCCGTCATTCTCAAGGTCTATCCGCAGTTACTCCATTGGAAAATGCGCAAGGAGGCGAACATGCTCGCGCTGGTGCAAGATCGCCTTCGCGTGCCGACGCCACGGGTGCTGGCCGTGGACGACACAAAGCGGCACCTGAAGCTCAACTACTTGCTGGTGACGAAACTTGAAGGGACTCTGCTGGGATCAATGGAGAAGACGCTTGGTGCCGAGCAGTATCTTACTGCCTACCGCCAGATCGGTGGAGTACTCCGCGACATTCACGGGATTCCAATGCCGGCCTTCGGCTCCATCGGCGCAGATGGCATCATGACGCCGCACGTAAGCAACCGCGCGTATCTGACAACACAGTTCGAGCGAAAGCTCGAGGAATACACGCGGCGGGGAGGTGATGGTTCGCACGCGCGCAGCATCGCCGCCATAGCCAGCAGCTACGCCCACCTGCTCGACCACTGCATGGCGGCGGTGTTGTGCCACAACGATCTGCATGCCAGCAACGTGCTGGCCGAGGTCGCAGCGGACGGCACCGTCGAGCTTTCAGGTGTACTTGACCTCGAAAACGCACAGGCTGCAGATCCTCTGATGGACCTCGCCAAGGCCGCGTATTACTTAGGGCCGAGCGAGCGTCGGGCGCTCATTCAAGGCTACGGTGACACCGGCCGCCCGCAAGTCGGGTTAACGCTGCGCTACTATCATCTCTATTTCGCGCTCGTGCTATGGTGTTGGATGGCTGAAATCGGGGACACGGCAGCCTTGCCCGGACTAACGCGGGACCTGCAGCGGGCGACACACGTAGACAGTGATTTGTAGGTCGGCGGACATCCGCCGTCTAATCAGCACACGCTCTAGGCCCGCCGCATCAGCTTGAGCGAGGCCGCGAGGCGCAGGCTGCGCTTGCCGGCGAGCGCGATGCCTTCGAGCTCGCCGCTATCCTCGTTGCAGGTCCCGGAGAATCCGATCCCGACCTCGAAGCCGCCAAAGACGGGGTTTTCGCCTTTCGCCGGCGTGTGCTCCTGGTTCAGCATCTCGCCCTTCCAGCGGCCATCCGCGGAGGAATAGGAGCCGAGATAATAGAAGAACGCATCGCCGCCGAGGATGCGGCCGTCGATCAGCAGCATCACGCCGGAGAGGCCGGCATCGACGCCGTCGAGCGCGCGCAGGCTCATCCCGTAGAGCCCGTTGGCGATGCCGCCCCGCCCGATCGTGCCGCGCGGCGGCAGCGCCCCATCATCGAGCCGGGTGAGATTGGCCCAAAAACTGGCGCCCGGCATGGTGTCGGCGCCGCCCTGGAGACGGATCTGATCACCGATCAGCCGTCCTCGCGCACCGATTCTGGCGACGTCGGCGCCCATCAGCGGCTTGTAGTTGGGATCGTAATTGTGCCGCTCGGTGATCACCTCGGCGACGATCTCGCCGTCACGCTCGGCATAGGTGCCGAGATGCGCAAAGCCCGAATTGCCGCCCAGCATCTTGCCGTCATGCAGGCACATGATGCTGCGCCCGAACGCATCGTTGACGCCGTATTCAACCTTGTAGAGTCCGTCCAGCAACGCAATGAGCCCGCAAAATCGGAAAAGAACCGCCAGCTACCTAGCATTGCCGCCGCATCTCGGCCACCCGGCTTTTGCGCGCAGGGGTGTTGCGGGATCTCGGCGGGCACGAGCACCTCATGCCTCTGTTTTGCCCAAGTCCGCCATCCGTTTCGCTTATTCCGCAGGCAACGATTTCAAGGACTTGGCTACTGTGCATGGGGTTGTTTTCGCGTTTATTGCTTGCCGCAAGGCCAACAGGTCAGTGACGCTTGAAATACTGAACCTCGCGCTCGTGCTTCTCGGCTGCCGCACGGCTCCTGAAAGTCCCGAGGTTGCGACGCTTGCCGGTCTTGGGGGTCACCTTGCGTGAATAGAGGCGGTATTCGCCCGACGCCAATTTGCGGATCATGATCGCGCTCCGTTGTGTCTCGACATTAACGGCGTGCGCGCGATTGAGGTTCCGTGACATGCTCTTCAGAAGCACAGCGTGGTGACGAGCTTGCCCTGTTTGTCCTTGATTGCGTAGGGGCAGCGCAGCCGCTCCAGCGCCTTCTTGGCATCCTCGTCGCCAAGCGCGGCGGCGCGCTCGTAATAGGCTTTCGCGGCGTCCTTGTCCTTCGGCCCGCCGCGGCCTTCTTGCGCGAAGGCTCCCATCCGCTCCAGCGCGCCGGGATGGTTTTGCGCGGCCGCCTTCTCGAACAGCGCACGCGCAGCGACGTCATCCTTCGTGCCGCCTGCGCCTTCGGAGAGCATCAGGCCGAGCTGGTACTGCGCTTCCGCGTTGGTCTCGGCGGCCTTGCCGAGCAGCGCGCGCGCCTGCGCGGGATCGGCCGGCGCAGCGCCACCTGCGCCGCCGAGAGCTGCGAGATTGCTGACGCCGCGGGGATTGCCTGCTTGCGCCGCCTTCTCGAACAGCTTTCGCGCTTGAGCTTCGTCCTTGGCGATCCCGGAGCCGGTGCCGTAGGCGACACCGAGCTCGACCATGGCCGCGCTCGATCCCTTGTCGGCGGCCTTGCGCCAGGCGGCGATCGCCTCTGCCGTCTGCCGGTTGGCCGCATAGGCGCGGCCAAGCGCGAACATCGCACGGCGCGAGGACGGCGCGGCCTGTTTGCAGAACCTGATCGCGGTCGCCACGTCGGCGGATGCGATCTCGCTGACGCCCCGCACGTCGGCCGGCTTGTCGGGATCGCTGGGATCGGCCGCCACGCGATCGCACAGAACGAGATCGGCCGATTGCGCATGCGCAGTCAGGGGCGCGGCGAGCGCAAAGAGGATGGCAAGCAGATAAGTCCGCATGGACATGACGTTGCGTCCCAGCTCCGGCAAATTCAAGGCTCGAGTCCCGATTGGCGCAGGACGGGCACGACCTCCGGCGATGCCAGATAGCGCAGCAGGCGGTCGGCGGCGTCGGCATGTTTTGCGTTCGCGATGCTGCCGGCGGAGAACACCACCGGCGTCTGCAATTCATGCGGGATCGGTCCCACCACCTCGATGCCCTCGACCTGCTTCAGCTCGCTGATCTGCTGCACGGCAAGATCGGCCTCGCCGCTGGCGAGGCGCTGCGCCGTAAAGCCCTGCTCGACGATGGCGGCCCTGGCGTTGATCTCGGCTGCGATCCCCATCCGTGCGATCAACTGGGCGAAGTAGACGCCGCTCGCGCCAAGCCGCGAATAGGCTACGGACCGCGCCGTAAGCAGCGTCCTGCGCAGCGCCGGTTCGTTTCCGATGTCGGGGTGCGCCTGCCCTGCCCGCACGGCAATGCCGACATAGGAGCGCGCCAGATCGGCCGCGCCGCCCGCGAGCACACGGCCCTCCGCGATCACTTCGTCCAGCCCCTCGCGCGTGAGGATTACCAGATCGGCGGCCTCGCCGTCGCGCAAGCGCTTCAACAGCGCCAGCGTCGGCGCGAAGTCGGCGTCGACATGGATGCCTGTTTCGGCCTCGAAGGCGGAGGACAGGCTGCGCATCGCGCCCATCAGGCCGAGCGTCGAAAGCATACGAATTTCTTCCATGAGCGCTTCCCGTCGCGATCAGGCGCGATGCATCAGCTTGAGCGCGGCGGTCAGGCGCAGGCTGCGCTTGCCGGCAAGCGCAGTCGCCTCCAGCACCGCCTGTTCCGCGTCGTAGCGGCCGGAGAAGCCGATGCCGACTTCGTGGCCGCCGAAAATCGGATCGTCTTTGGCCGGCGTATGCTCCTGGTTGAGAATCTGGCCCTTCCAGCGGCCGTTGGCGGCAGTGTAGCTGCCGAGATAGTAGAACGATGCATCGCCGCCGAGGATGCGGCCCTGGTTGAGCAGCATCACGCCGGTGAGACCGCCGTCGAGGCCGTCGAGCATCCGCAGATGGATGGAGTAGAGACCATCGGTGATGCCGGCTTCGCCGATGCCGCCGGCGATCGGCACCTCGTCCTCCGTAATCGGCGTCATCACCGACTGAAAGGGCACGCCAGGCACCTCCTTGAGCTCGCCCTTGAAGCGATAGAGATCCCCATCGGCCCAGCCCTTCGCAATCAAGGTCGCATCGTCGGTGCCGGCCATGGCCCGGTAATTCAGATCCGGGTTGTGACGGACGGTCTTGATCACGACGTCGACGCCTGCTTCGGTCTTGTCGTAGCTGCCGATATGGGCAAAGGCCGAATTGCCGCCGAGCATCTTGCCATTGCCGGCATGCATCACGCTCCGGCCGACGGCGTCGCCGAGCTGAAATCTCACCTTGTAGAAGCCTTCAAACACCAGCCGCGTCCCCGGCCCAGCGCGCATCCCAAGACACTCTATCCCGCTTTCGGCAGCAATGAACAAGTTTCGAGGGCAGCCGAGCTCGGCAGCCCCGGGAACGGCTGTCATCCAAATGCAAAAATCCGCCGGAGCCTTGCAGCTCCGGCGGATTGTGAGCCAACCCGGGCCAGCCCCCAGCCCGGGCCGGGATGATCTTAGGCCGCGGCCTTCTTGTCGGTCGGCACGGACGCGATCGTCTTCAGGATCTGCGAAGCGATCTGGTATGGGTCGCCCTGCGAGTTCGGACGGCGGTCTTCCAGATAGCCCTTGTAGCCGTTGTTGACGAAGGAGTGCGGAACGCGGATCGAGGCGCCGCGGTCGGCAACGCCGTAGCTGAACTTGTTCCACGGCGCGGTCTCGTGCTTGCCGGTCAGACGCTTGTCGTTGTCCGGGCCGTAGACGGCGATGTGGTCCATCAGGTTCTTGTCGAAGGCAGCCATCAGCGCCTCGAAATACTCCTTGCCGCCGACCGAGCGCATGTACTCGGTCGAGAAGTTGGCGTGCATGCCGGAGCCGTTCCAGTCGGTGTCGCCGAGCGGCTTGCAGTGGAATTCGATGTCGATGCCGTACTTCTCGGTGAGGCGCAGCATCAGGTAGCGAGCCATCCACATCTGGTCGGCAGCGGTCTTGGAGCCCTTGCCGAAGATCTGGAATTCCCACTGGCCCTTGGCGACTTCCGCGTTGATGCCTTCATGGTTGATGCCGGCAGCCAGGCAGAGGTCGAGATGCTCTTCGACGATCTTGCGGGCGACGTCGCCGACGTTCGAATAGCCGACGCCGGTGTAGTACGGACCCTGCGGCGCCGGATAACCCGAGGCCGGGAAGCCGAGCGGACGGCCGTCCTTGTAAAAGAAGTATTCCTGCTCGAAGCCGAACCAGGCGCCGGCGTCGTCGAGAATGGTGGCGCGCTTGTTGGAAGCGTGCGGGGTCTTGCCGTCGGGCATCATGACTTCGCACATCACGAGCACGCCGTTGGTGCGCGTGGCGTCCGGGAAGACGGCAACCGGCTTCAGCACGCAATCGGAGCTGTGGCCTTCGGCCTGCTGGGTGGAGGAGCCATCGAAGCCCCAGAGCGGAAGCTGCTCGAGCGTCGGGAACGACGCGAATTCCTTGATCTGAGTTTTGCCGCGCAAATTCGGAGTCGGCGTATATCCGTCGAGCCAGATGTACTCGAGCTTATACTTGGTCATTGAGCCTCTCTGTAGATGATGCGAAAGGTTGGGGGCCCGGGGGCCCCCGAACGTTTTGTACCCGGCCACCATCGGCCGGCCCTTTACAAGCATTTGTCGTGCCAAAAGGCCGCACTCCTGGAGGTTTTCCACCGCGGCCAGGGTCTCCTTGCCGCGCGCAAACCGCCTCCTGCGATATGCGTCATAGCCGCGCACCTTCGCGTGTAGCTGCAGCGCAAAAACCCCGGAAAATCGCCCGATTCTGAAGCAGCCGACGTGGCGCCGGAAGTTGCCGATGAAACGCGCATCAACGTCCGGCAATTTTCGCAAAGTCGCTCGCCCCTGCCCAGCAACCTTTGCAATGGCCCAGGCATTGGTCACCAACAGCGTGCCTTAGGGGATGCAGACCTCGGCCTGCCTACAAATTGGGCGGCAACTGATTTCCTTTTCAGCACTTCCCAATCCGGGGGACGCGGCCGATATGGGGATTCCGGTAACCACAATCGAACGAGTCGGGCGCACCATGGAGGCCAAGGCGCTTCGACCAAGGAGAATCGCAATGATGAACAATGGTCTGAGTCATGGATCGGCAACGATCTATCAATTCCCAGTCGGGGGCCGCGCAGCTCTCGCCGGACGCCGCTATGGCGAGACCCGCCTTCCTGCCGATCACGCGTCGCTTCCCGCGAACGCCTCCATCTGCAGCGACAGCTGGTACCACCAGGACGCGGTCGACGAGGCCAAGCCGAAATGGGATCGCTGATGCCCGTGCCTGGTTTGAAACCGCCGCGCTCGCGCAAGTGCCCGGCGGCAGCTCAAAAAGGGTCGAAACAACGATGTTTCGGCCCTTTTTGATTCTCGCTCGGACGGCGCCGTTCAGATCACCGCGCAGGCCGTCGCCGGCCGCTTCAGATGCTTGACCGTGGTGGTCCCGGCCTTGCCAATGGTCAACGTGATACCAGCCCCCGAATAGCGCATGCCGGAGACCGTCAGCCGCTTGGCGAGCGCAACCGGCTCGCCGTCGATCTGAACAAAAGCGCGCTTGTCGTAATCATAGAACCCAACGATGAACTGCGTCCCGTCGGTGCAACGATAGGTCTGGAACGTCTGCGCTCCAGCCTGCCGCGCGCCGGAAATCCCAGCTGCCAGCATGGTGATCCCCAAAAGAATGGCCTTGTGCCGGACCATGATCGCCCCGTGTAATGGACCTCAAGGACGCCGCCTCGTGCGTCCAATGGAACCATAGCCGAAGCCGATCCCATGCAAGATTCTTCTCTGAGAGACTCCCCTGCCCGTCACCTCGCCCTGCAAGGCGCCAGCAATTTTCGCGATCTCGGCGGCTATCCGACGTCCGATGGCCGCACCACGCGCTGGCGACACATCTTCCGCTCCAACCATCTCGGCCAGCTCACCGCCGCCGATGTCGAGATCGTCCGCGCGCTGGGCGTGCGAAGCGCGTTCGATTTCCGCGGGATTGAGGAGCGCGCGACCGGCGTCTGCGTCGTCAGCGAAATCACCGTGCACTCGCTGCCGATCGAGCCGAGCGTCGTTGCTGCGCTACGCGCCGAACTCGCGAGGGGCACGCTGACCGCGCCGGTCGCCCTCGAGCTCATGCGCGAATCCTATCGCAACTATGTCCGCCACCACACGCACAGCTTTCGCAAACTGTTTGGCCATCTCCTGGAGGATCGTGCGCCGCTGGTGATTCACTGCACCGCCGGCAAGGACCGCACCGGCTTTGCCAGCGCGCTGATCCTGCATGCGCTCGGCGTGCCTGATGACGTCATCGCCGAGGACTACCTGCTCACCAACCAGCACTACAAGCGCGATGCGACGGCGGCCACCGACCTGCCGGAAGACGTGCGCAATGCCATCGGCAGCGTCGAAGCCTCTTACCTCGCCGCGGCTTTCGAGGCCGTTGGCAGTGAATATGGCGATCTCGAAAGCTATTTGCGCGACGGGCTCAAGCTTGGCCCCGCCGAGCGGACGGCGCTGAGGGAGCACTATCTGCAGGCTTGATCCGCGGGGGCTGTCTCAAGCCATGGGCCCGACGGACTTGATGATGGTGCTCTTGAGCGCCAAGGCGATTTGCTGGGTGCTCCAATCATTCTGATGCAGCTTGTCAGGATCACCCGTGTCGATCAATTGTTCGAGCGAGACGTTGTTTTGCACGTGCCAATGCCGCATCAGCGCCCAGCGCTGGAACAGATTCACCTCGGCCTCATTGGCAGCATCGCGGATCAGCCGGACAATCTTGTCCGAGAGTTCAGCCCGGTCGTCCCAAAGCATCTTCGTCACTGGGGATCAATCACCAGAACCTCGAAGCCGCGGGCGCGTAATTGTGCCAGACCCTTCCTGATGTCCCCGGCCACGACGTCCACGTCGTACTTGTCGTTGTGAAAGACCGCGTTCGTTCCAACCTGCCAGATGACCAGTGCCGGATCATCATGAAAAATATCGGCCTCGAAGCGTCCGAGCTCTTCGGTTGCTTCTTCTCCGCCCTTGCCCCGGTTCAGCACGTCGATTCGGATGTCCGGCCGCTGGACAACGTCCTTGAGGTGTTGCCGCAGGTACATCTCCAGCCGATAGGGATATGGAACGACATCGCCTCGTCCGGCGGTTGACGACGAGCCCATGGCGACGATGCGCACCGGCCCCTTTCCGTCCAATGCCTGCCGAAGCCGCACCAGCGGGTATTTCAGGTCGACGATCGCAGCGGGAAACTCGATGGTTGGCAAATTGTCAGACATGAAACCTCCTCAACGACCTAAAGTTGCATCTATAGCCCAGCCTTGAAGCTGCCGCCATTGCAAGTCCAATTCGCTCGACGCAAAAGTCGCGGTGAAGCGAAACGGCGGAGAGCATGGTGCAGGGAAAAATCATTGTCGTGACCGGCGCACTCGGTGCGCTCGGCAAGGTCGTTGCCGAGACCGCGCAGTCACGCGGCGCACGCGTGGCCGGCATCGACCACGCGCCTTCGCAAGCGCCCGCGACGCCTGAAAGCATCGAGATCGGCGGCGTCGATCTGTCCGACGCAGCAAAGGCGAAGACGGCGGTCGGCGCGGCGGCAAGGCATTTCGGCCGGATCGATGCGCTGATCAACATCGCCGGCGGCTTCGCCTTCGAGACCGTCGGCGACGGCGACATCAAGACCTGGCACCGCATGTACGCACTGAATGTCCTGACCGCGCTCAACGCCTCGCGCGCGGCGCTGCCGCACCTCGCGGCGTCCAAGGCCGGCCGCATCGTCAATATCGGCGCCATGAGCGCGCTCCAGGCCGGCAGCGGCATGGGGTCCTATGCGGCCTCGAAGGCAGGCGTGCACCGCCTCACCGAAGCACTTGCCAGCGAGTGGAAGGGTAAGGTCACGGTGAACGCGGTGCTGCCGTCGATCATCGACACCAGGGCCAACCGCGCCGACATGCCGAAGGCGGACTTCTCCAGATGGGTGACGCCGCAGGAACTCACCGAAGTCATCCTGTTCCTTGCCAGCGACGCCGCAAGCGGCGTCACCGGTGCGCTGATCCCGGTCGGCGGGCGGGTGTGATCAATCGGGCACCAACAGCCGAAGATTGCCTTTGAATCGGATGCTCTGTTTGCCGGCGAGCGCGATGCCTTCGCCATAGGCGGTCTCGTCGGTGTAGGTGCCGCTGAAGCCGATGGTCACGATTTTGCGGCCCCACACAGGGCGCTCGTCGAACGAGGGCGAGTGCTCCTCGTTGGTCAGCTCGCCCTTCCACTTGCCGTCAGCCGAGGTGTAGCTGCCATAGGCGAAGAAGAATGAATCGCCGCCCCGCATGGTGCCGTCGCGCAGCACCATGACGCCCTGATTGCCGCCCTGCACAGCATCCAGCATCTGGATGCGGATGTGATAGAGCCCGTTCCTGATCGTCATCTTGGTCAAGCACCCGGCGGTCCCGCCGATAGGATAACCGCACCACAGGTTCCCGATCAAATGGCGCAGAGTCCCAAATCCGATCCGGGCTAGACTGCTCGCGACTGATTCTCCGATCGGACGCTCCCTTGGAAACCGCACTCTACCTGCCCGTCAAACGCTTCCTCGAGGAGCTCGGCTTCACCGTGAAGGGCGAGATCGGCGGCTGCGATCTCGTGGGCCTCAGCGCCGGCGATCCGCCGGTGGTGGTGATCGGCGAGCTCAAGCTCGCCTTCAATCTCGAGCTGATCCTGCAGGCGGTCGATCGCGCGCCGGCCGGTGACGAGGTCTGGATCGCGGCGAAGATGTCGATCCGGGGCAAGGGACGTGAGAGCGACGCGCGCTATCGCAATCTGTGCCGGCGCCTCGGCTTCGGCATGCTCGGCGTCACCGATCGCGGCCAGGTCGAGGTGCTGGTGAAGCCGCCGACGGCGGCGCCGCGCCGCGAGCCGAAGGTCCGTTCGCGCCTCGTCGCCGAGCATCAGCGCCGCCAGGGCGATCCCGTGCTTGGCGGCGGCACCCGCGCGCCGATCATGACGGCCTACCGGCAGCAGGCGCTGGCCTGCGCCTTCGCGCTCGCTGACGGGCCGCGGCGGGTGCGCGAATTGCGCGAACGCTGTCCTGATGCTGGCAAAATCTTGCTTAACAACGTGTATGGGTGGTTCGAACGGGCCGACCGGGGAATCTACGGGCTCACCGAGGCCGGACACGCCGCCCTGAAACGCTGGCCACAGCAGCGGGTTGAGGTCGATGCCGGTGTGGCGCCACTGCCATGACACCCGACCGGTGCATAGCTGAGATGCCACACCAATTTCATATTGCAATGCAACATTGGTGGCACTAGGTATCCCGGCATCAAAACGAGGCCGTTATGAGCGCAGACTGGAATACCAAATATGGCACGCGGCGCGTCCGCCATGATCCGCCCACCCTGGACGAGGCGATCTTCGCCGCCATCGGCATCACCGACGATCAGGAGCAGCAGGCCGAGATCGCCGCGGCCTTGATGGGAATGCCGCTCGATGTCGTGCAGGCCGAGGTGAAGAAGCAGGCGCGCACCAACAGCCGCATCACTGCGACGCGCGTGATCGCCGGCGAACAGGGTGCCCAGCGCTCCGTCGTGGTCGAGCGCCGCGTCGTTCGCCGTTTCGGCAACGACAAGCGCACCGGCACCTAGGCGTTCATTTCACGCCCCGCTGAATACGAAAGCGGACCGGCGATGCCGGTCCGCTTTTTGATTCAGTCCGCCATTCGAGGTCAGGCGGCGCGATTGCCGTACATGCTGGAGATGATCTTCCAGCAGGTCGCATTGAAGCTGAGAAGAGCGCGCCCTGCGGTGAAGGGCGAAGCTGCGAGATCGGCGAGCTCGGCTTCCGGCGTCTTGGCGAGATCAATGGTGCCGGTCGATTCGCCATGGCGGAACGCCAGATGGGCACCGAACTTCCTGGCGAGCGCCCGCATCGCGTGATTTTCGGCACCGGTTGTGATGCGCAGACGCTTGTAGCCCTTCCAGCGCGCCTCCGCGATCAGGCGGCGGAACAGCACGGTGCCGACGCCCTGGCGCCGCGCGGAGGCTTCCACGCTGAAGGCCACTTCAGGCAAGGTCTCATCTTCCGGCGGATGCAGCTCGGCCGCACCGCGGACAACGCCGTCGACGATATAGGCAACGATCACGGTGCCGTCCTCGGCGCAGCGGGCGGCGTAGCGCTCGATGAAGCTGTCGTCGAGAAAGCCGTTGAAACGGTCGTGCCGGCTTGCGGCATCGAGCCTCAGCAGATGATCGCGCAGGAGCGGCAATTCTTCCTGCTGGCTCAAGGTCCGCACATAGCCCGGAGCGGTGCGGACGGTCTCTTCAAGTACCACGTCAAAACTCCTCTTGGTGTCCCTCGAGGAGGCGTTCGAATCCCTAGGCCACATATATTGTGCAACGCACCATGATTTTCAAGACGAGGACCTGCCCAAGTTGGAGGCAGTGGGAACGACCAATTCGTTAATAAAATCAAAGCCCCGTAATCTTACAGGATCAGCTGCGTCTGGGTCACCATGGCGACCAGCTTGCCGTCGTCGGTCTCCAGCCGGGTCGTCCAGACCTGGGTCCGCCGGCCCCGGTGAACCGGGGTGGCGGTCGCGATGACCGTGGTTCCCTCCTTGGCCCCACCGATGAAGTTGGTCTTGCTCTCCAGCGTGGTTGTGCCCTTGGCGTCGTCAGGCAGGTTGATCACGGTCGCGGCTGCACCAACGGAATCGGCCAACGCCATCAAGGCCCCGCCATGGATGGTGTGGTGAAGCGTGCAGAGATCGGGCCGGACCGTCATCCGCGCGACCACGTGGTCCTTCTCAGCCTCGATGAACTCGACGCCCTTGAGCTCGGCGAACGGCATCTTCATCGCTTTAAGTTTCTCGAGCGGCGTCATTAGATCTCCTCCCAATTCCTTGTTACCTCAGCGTGAATTGCTTCGCGCGGCAAAGCAATGACGCCCGAGGTAATGGCTTGTGCATGGGCTCCTCTAAGTTCCGTCATTCTGGTGATGGATTTTTTCACGTCACCGCATGCACGACTTGGTACTCCGGCCGTCGCCACACCTCGCCTGAAATCACCTCCTCGATGATCTCGGCAGCCCGCAGGATCTCGCTCTCACCAATGTATAGCGGCGTGATCCCGAACCTCATGATGTCAGGCGCGCGAAAATCGCCGATGACGCCGCGGGCGATCAGCGCCTGCATCGCGGCGTAACCGCCGTCGAAGGCGAAGGAGATTTGCGAGCCGCGGCGCTCATGGGCGCGTGGGGTGACGAGCTTCAAAGACGGGCAGCGCCGTTCGACTTCGGCGATCAGTAAGTCGCCGAGCGCCAGCGATCGCGCGCGCACCTCCGCGATTTCGACACGGTCCCAGATGTCGAGCGAGGCCTCCAGGGCCGCCATCGCCAGCACCGGTGGCGTGCCGACGCGCATGCGCTCGACGCCGCCGGCGGCCGCATAGGCAAGCTCGAATGCGAAGGGTTTGGCATGGCCCATCCATCCCGACAGCGCGGCGCGCGCACTGTCGGCGCGACGCGGTGCGACGTAGAGGAAGGCCGGCGCGCCGGGGCCGGCGTTGAGATATTTGTAGGTGCACCCCGCCGCGAAATCCGCGCCGCTTCCAGCGAGATCGACCGGCAGTGCGCCAGCGGAATGCGCGAGATCCCAGACCGTGACGATACCGAGCGCATGCGCTTTCGCAGTCAGATGCACCATGTCATGGCGGCGGCCGGTGCGGTAGTCGACCTCGGTGATGTAGAGCACCGCGATCTCCTCCGACAGCGCGGATTCGATCTCCTCCGGCGCGACCAGACGCAATTGATGGCCGCGCCCGAGCGTGGCGATCAGGCCTTCGGCCATGTAGAGGTCGGTCGGGAAGTTGCCGGTGTCCGACAGGACGACCCTGCGGGACGCATTCATGTCGAGCGCGGCGGCGAGCGCCTGATAGACCTTGAGCGACAGCGTGTCTCCGACCATCACCGAGCCGGCTTCCGCACCGATCAGCCGCGCGATGCGATCGCCGAGTTGGCGCGGCTGGACGTACCAGCCCGCGGTGTTCCAGGCGCGGATCAGCTCAACGCCCCACTCGGTGGTGATGACGCGGTTGACGCGCTCGGCAACCCCCAGCGGCAGCGCACCGAGCGAATTGCCGTCGAGATAGATCACGCCGTCAGGCAGATGGAACAGAGCTTT
Organism: Bradyrhizobium sp. 138; assembly: GCF_023074075.1. Classification (GTDB taxonomy): domain Bacteria; phylum Pseudomonadota; class Alphaproteobacteria; order Rhizobiales; family Xanthobacteraceae; genus Bradyrhizobium. The sequence goes on from NZ_JADPKT010000022.1 coordinate 403,209, forward strand.
GGTGTCGTCATAGACGCGATATCTGGTCATGGGCATCTCTACAGAATCGTTCGGACGCGCCAGAGTTCGGGGAACAGCTCCACCTCCAGCATGCGCTTGAGATAGCTGACGCCGCCGGTGCCGCCGGTACCGCGCTTGAAGCCGATGACACGCTCGACCGTGGTCACGTGGTTGAAGCGCCAGCGGCGGAAATAATCCTCGAAGTCGACCAGTTTTTCGGCGAGCTCATAGAGCATCCAATGGGTCTCCGGCGCCTCGTAGACGATGCGCCAGGCCTGCAGCACGCCTTCATTGAAGCTGTGCGTCTCGCTGACATCGCGCGTCAGCACCGCGGCCGGCATCGTGAGCCCGTTGCGGTCGGCGAGCCGCAGTACCTCATCATAGAGGCTGGGCGTCGCGAGCTCGGCTTCCAGCAGCTTCGTCGTCTCCACATCGTGCGCGTGCGGCTTCAGCATGGCGTGATTGCGGTTGCCGAGCAGGAATTCGATCAGCCGGTATTGCCGCGACTGGAAGCCCGAGGACTGTCCGAGCTGCGAGCGGAAGCGCGTATACTCGCTCGGCGTCATGGTGCGCAGCACGTCCCAGGCGTTGTTGAGCTGCTCGAAGATGCGCGACATCCGCGCCAGCATCTTCATGGCAGGCTGCACCTCGTCCCCGGCGATGGCGCGGCGCGCAGCGCTGAGCTCGTGGATGGCGAGGCGCATCCACAGCTCGGTAGTCTGATGCTGGATGATGAACAGCATCTCGTCATGCGCTTCCGAGAGCGGATGCTGCGCGCCGAGGATTGCATCCAGCGCCAAATAGTCGCCATAGGACATGCGCCGGGCAAAATCGGTCTCGGCGCCTTCGCTGGTGGGATCGTAATCGCTGGACGTCATGGGCAGGCCCTTTCGATCGATCGTCCCCGGCTTTGCTCAGTCGAGGCCGATCAGGCGCGCGGTGATCGGGGACGACGGATCCTTCAGTCCGTCGATCACGGTAAAATGGTTCAGCCCGGGATCGACGACGAGACGGGTCGGCACGTCGAAACCGGTCCAGATGTTGGCCATCAGATCGGACTGGCGGATGAATTCGGGGCGCTCGCCGCCGCCGACCCAGGCCGTGACCGGTGACTGCCCGCGCGGCAGATGCAGCGCCGGGCTCTCCAGCGCCGCTTCCTCCATGGTCATGCGCAGCGTTTCGTTCATCTTCGTCTTCAGCAGCGGACGAAGGTCGTGCAGGCCGCTGATCGAGAGCGTGCCCGCGATACGGTTGAAGACGGCGGGCTCGAGCCGGCTGTCGTCGCACAGCATGCGCGAGACGAGGTGGCCGCCGGCGGAATGGCCGGCAAGCCGGATCGGCCCTACGACGAGCGAAGCGGCCTTGGCAATCGCGGCGGTGATTTCGGCAGTGATGTCGGAGATGCGCGCGGCCGGTGTCAACGTGTAGCTCGGTAGCGCCACGGCCCAGCCGTGATGGCGCGCGCCTTCGGCGAGATCGGTCCATGTCGACTTGTCGAACCGCATCCAGTAACCGCCATGCACGAAGACGACGAGGCCCTTGCTGTCGCCGTCGGGCAAGATCAGGTCGAGCTTCTGGCGCTCGCCGGCGCCATAGGCGATGTCGGCGCGAAACTCTTTCAATCCGGCGCGGTACGCCGCCGCCCGCTCCGCCCATTGCGCAGGCATCTTGTCCGAACCCGGGATATGGGCCGAATTGGCGTACGCATCATCCCAATCGCGCATTCTGACTCCCGAAGACTTGTCCAGCGAACCGGCCGCCAGTCTGCCACCGTCGCGGCCGGCATCCTAGTCTTTATTTTAAGCTTAAAGGATCTTGAGAACGCCGATGGGTTTGCGCAGCGGGCGCTTCGGCCGAGGTTCCGTAGGGTGGGCAAAGCGGCTTGTCCGCCGTAGCTCGAAGCGCGAGCGCGGAAGCGTGCCCACGATCTTGGTCATGTCGGAGAAGATAGGTGGGCACGTCGCTTCGCGCCTTTGCCCACCCTACGAGATCTCGCTCGCTACGCCCTCTCCACCCCGCACCATTCCGCGATGAACAGCGCCATTGCCTTGGTGGTCTTCTTCAGCGACTCCAGTTCGACATATTCGTTGAAGCCGTGCATCTCGCCGCCGCTGGCACCGAAGCACAGGCTCGGGATGCCCTCGTTGAGGCCGTAGAAGCGGGTGTCGGTGAGCGCGGTGAAGACGAGATCCTCCGGCATGCCGCCATAGACCTTGCCGAACGCCTTGGCGAACGCGGCTTCGGGCTCGGCGGCGTCGGTGAGTTCATAGCCTTCCGACAAGAAGCCCGACCATTCGATCTCCGGCGGATTGTTGGCGAGGAAGCGGTGGTTGCGCGCCGCGGCCGCGACGCAGGCCATGATCTCCTTCTGGTGATCGGCGATCGACCAGCCCGGCAGCACCGCGATCCGGCAATCGACGTCGCACCAGGCGGGAACGCTGGAGGCCCAGTCGCCACCTTTGATGATGCCGGGGTTGAAGTTGATCGGGTGGTTCAGCGTCTTGAAGTGCCTGTCAGCCTTGGCGCGCTCGTTCCACTCGATCTCCAGTTTTTGCAGCGCCTGGATCAAATGATAGGCCGCCATGATGGCGTTGGCGCCGGAGCCGGCGAACGCCACGTGCGTCGGGTGCCCCTTCACGCGCAGGCGGAACCAGATCACGCCGACCTGTGAGCGCACCATCTTGCCGCCGGTCGGCTCCGGAATGAAGCAGGCGTCCGCACGATAGCCGCGCTGCAGCGTCGAGAGCGCGCCGACACCGGTGCTCTCCTCCTCGATCACGGATTGAAAATGGATCCGCGCCGTCGGCTTGAGGCCCGCGGCCTTGATCGCATCCAGTGCATAGAGCGCGCCGATGGTGCCGGACTTCATGTCGCAGGCACCGCGGCCGAACATCTTGCCGTCCTTGATGACGGGCGAGAACGGCGGCGTGTCCCACAATTCCAGGGGACCGGCGGGCACCACATCGCAGTGGCCCTGAAGGATCAGCGATTTGCCGCCGTTCGTCTGCGGACGGTAGGTCCCCACCACCGAACGCGCCTTGGAGAAATCATGCGCGATCGGGCCGAAACCGCGCAGATCCCTGAGGTCGTCGACATTGATGTGCCAGTCGTCGACCTCGTAGCCACGTTCGCGCAGGAGGTCGCCGATCATGTCCTGGCACGGCCCCTCCGCCCCGCGGGTCGAAGGGATCGCGACGAAATCGCGTGTGGTGGCAAGCTGGGTCTCGAAGCCAGCATCGACGGCGTCGAGAATCCTCTGCTGCGTTTCGGCATTCATCAGGCAACTCCAGGCATTCCAATGGTCCCAAGGAGTGTGCAAGCTAGCCGATTTCAGCCGTCCGGGTACTCCACAAAATAAGCATCCCGCAATGCATCTTCGAGCAGCCGCCCTTCCGAATAGCCATTCAACGTCGCAGGGCGCGTAACCCCGTCGAGCAGGCGCGGGCACGGTTCCGGCGCGCCGATCACGGTGCGTACCGGGATGCGCTCGGCATAGATCGGCAAGGCATAGTCCTCGTCATCGTCAGCGACGCCCTTGGCGCGGATCTTGGCCGAGGCTTCCTCGATCTCCATGGCGATGAAGGAGGTCGCCTTGATTTCCTGCGCGTTGCTGGCCCGAAGGCTCGCGGTACGATCCGGGAAGAAGCGGTCGACCATCGCGATCACCGCGCGCTCCTTTTCCTCGGGATCGGTGACGAGATAGGCGGTGCCGAACGCCATCACCGCGCGATAGTCCGCGGAGTGGTTGAAGCCGCAGCGCGCCAGCACGAGGCTGTCGAGATGGGCGACCGTGAGACACACGCGCTCGCCCTTGGTCTGATTGCGCAGCATCCGGCTTGCGCTCGAGCCGTGCCAGTAGAGCCTGGTGCCCTCGCGCCAGAAGAAGGTCGGCGTGCAATAGGGCTGGCCGTCGATCACGTAGGAGACGTGGCAGAGCATCGAGGAATCCAGGATGCGATGCACCGTGTCGTGATCATAGAAGCCGCGGTCGTGCCGGCGCTTCACCTGGTTGCGCGCCGAAGTCGGATAGGAATTTGAGGTCTCGGTCTGGCTCACGGCCGCTCCTGATCGGATTGGAAGACTATGCGAGCAGTTGTAGCGGCGCATTTGGTCTGCGATAGTTCCAATTCCATGCAAAAAATTCCGACCAATTCGCTCCCCCCACCGGCCAAGACCGAGCTGCCGCTCGACCTCGCCGGTCCGCACGTCACGCCAGGCGCCTCCGCCGCGCACCGACTCTATCAGGCGCTGTGCGAGATGATCGTCTCCGGCCTCGTCAAGCCCGGCGAGGCGCTGCCGCCGTCGCGCACGCTGGCCAAGCAGACCGGCTTTCGGCGCAACGCCGTCGTCACCGCCTATGAGCGCCTGATCGCCGACGGCTTTGCCGAAGCCACAATCGGCTCCGGAACGTTCGTCGCCGCGCGTATCCCCGCGCGCGCGGCCGAAACGAACAAGCCGAAGGTCATCGTCGAAACGCCCGGGCAAGGCGCGTTCGCGCTCGGTTGCACGCATGTCGACGAACGCGCGGTGCAGCGCTTCCGTGCCTTCGTCGGCCGCCGCATGCGTTCCTTCGGCGCCGAGCACCTTCACTATGGCGATCCGCGCGGCAGCCGCGAGCTGCGCGCGGCAATCGCCGATCATCTGTTGTCGGCGCGCGGGCTGCGCTGCGATCCCGATCAGATCATGCTGACGTCAGGCACCCTGCACGCCCTGCGCATCGTGCTCAGCGCGATCCTCAAAGCAGGCGACCAGGTCTGGTGCGAGGACCCCGGCTATCCCGCCGCGCGCAAGACCATTGCGCATTGCGGCTATCGCGCCGTGCCCGTTCCCGTCGACGCGCACGGCATGCGGATCGCCAAGGGCCGCGCCGCGGCGCCGTCCGCGCGCGCGGCCTATGTCACGCCGTCGCACCAGTTTCCGCTGGGCGTGCAGATGTCGATGCCGCGGCGGCTCGAGCTTCTGGACTGGGCCAAGCACGCCGGCGCTTTCGTGCTGGAGGACGACTACGACAGCGAGTTTCGCTATGACGGCGCACCGCTGATGTCGCTCGCCGGCATTGATCGTCTCCAGCGCGTGATCTACCTCGGCACCTTTGCCAAGACGCTGTTTCCAGGCCTGCGCATCGGCTATTGCGCCCTGCCCGAACGCCTGATCGCGGACGTGACGGCTGCGCGCGCCGCCCTCGACCGCTTCCCCGGCACGCTGATGGAAGGCGCGGTGGCCGACATGCTCAACTCGGGCGCATTCGCTGCAAACCTCAAGCGGGTGCGAAAGCTCTATCGCGAGGCGCGCGATGTGCTGGCCGAGACGCTCGAAGCCGCATCCGATGGCGCACTGTCGGTGCCGGTGCCGTCACAAGGCCTGCATCTGGTCGCCCGGTTCGATCCCTCGGTCGACCTGTCGGTGGCCGCACAAGCCAAGCAGGCGGCCGGCGCGGAAGGTTGGCTATTGGCCGACACCTATTCGCGCGCGCGCCCTCTGCCCGGCTTCGTGTTGGGATTTTCAGGGCATGCGGTTCCACAACTCGTGGCATCCGCCGAACGGCTCGCGCGGGAATCACGGTCAGCCTTGCGCGCGACAAGCAGGTCGGTTCGGCGGGCATAACCAGGCTTCACTATCAGAATCGCTGACCGCTCCCTACATTGCGTCATCGATTCCGGGAGCCTTCATGATGTCACTGCGCCACGCGACCTGCCTCTCGCTCCTGATCTCCCTCTCGCTTGCCTCGACGGCACGCGCTGCCACCATCGGGCGCGAGCAGGACATCGTGGATCTGAAGCTCGGTCAGCGCGTGCTGGTGGATGACGGAACCTGCCCTGCCGGACAGGTCAAGGAAGTGCGCGGCGCAAAGATGACTAACAAGGGCGTCTCACGCACGAGCTCTTGCGTGCCGCGGCACGGCCCGAAAACAAAATGATGGCCCCAGAAGCTATTTCGCCGGATCGAACATGCACTGCAAGGTCGGCTTGGCGATCTTGGTGAAGGTCGGGCCGATCTCGGCCTGCTTGGAGGCCGGAACCCAGTCAGTCTCGATGGTGGGCACGCCGGTCTCGCTGATGCCGCGCAACAGCGCTTCGCGCAAATCGCGGTCCTCGACGGCGGCCGCGGCGTGATCGTGCAGGCAGCCGCAGACTTCCTCCGGATGCTCCCAGCGCCCGATCATGCGCGGTGCGCACTGGCGCACGAACTCGCTGCGGGGATCCGGTAGTCTCGTGGGCGCGCGCACCTGCGCCTGAGCGGCATTGATCGTCAGAGCAAACACGAACGCAGCGGCGCAAAATCGGACGAGCATGATGGCCTTTACCGGCTGATTTTCTTGTTTATCGATCAGAAGCGCGCGGCAACCACGATCGGCTGCGAGGTCGCGGTGATGACCGGCGAGCCGCTGTACTGGAAGGTGCCGATACCGGGCAGACTGCCGTCCGGCGAGCCCGCGAACGAGGAGCCGGCAACCACGAAAGCGAAAGCAAGGATGAAGCTGAGCGCGCGCATGGTCTTGTCTCCGAATTTCCGTGGCCGGCGGTGCGCCGTTCGTCGTTGTGAAGTTGATAACCATGGGCGGTTTCGCCCGTGATGCGCCAAAAGCGGAAAATGGTTTCATTTTCCGTGAGAATTGTTTCGTCCGGTCCGGGACGACGACACAATTCGCCGAAAACGCCAATCATTTCAGATGGGTCTCGCCGGAGCTCAACGCGGCCTGCCAAGTTCCGGCTCCAGTGCGCGGACGTACCCAACGCAGCCGTCGTCACGCTCCCGCCTCACCCGCTTCACATGCATTTTACGTTTTTCTGCTGAAGAGAACGGCAAACGAAGGCTGGGTCCTGTCGAACCGGGGGCGCGTCGGCTGCGACCCAAGCCATCGAAACCTGGACGCTCGGGATCACCGGGCGCGTTCACTCGAGGGATGGCCATTATGGTGGCGCAAGATCGCGCAACGCCGCGCGAGGCGGACCAACGGACGGACGGCGGAGATCGGCGACCCAGTCGCGTCGCCTCAGCCGGCGCGATGTCGCTGCAGTCTGGCCGCGGCTTTGAGGCCGCGCCACAAGCATTCGCGCGGCTGACCGGCTCGCATCTCGTCAAACCGCAGGCCAGCCACGCTTTGTCACCGAGTGAGCGCGTCACTCAGTGAAACGCGAGCGCGTCAGTGAGTGAAGAACTCGCCGCACTTCTGGATGTTTGCGTCTGCCGGTCCCCACGGCATGATCGGCACGGTCGAGGTTGAATTCTTCGGCGAGCCCTCGATCAGCCTGTCCGAATAGACCATGTAGACCAGCACGTTGCGCTTGGCGTCACAACCGCGCACGATCTGCATCTTCTTGAAGAACAGCGAGCGGCGTTGGCGGAACATGTCGTCGCCCTGCTCCATCTTGTTCTTGAACTTGATCGGACCGACCTGGCGACAGGCCAGCGAGATGTCCGAGACCTCCTCGGCAAGGCCGAGCCAGCCCTTGAAGCCGCCCTTCTCCGGCACCGTGAAATGACAGGCGACGCCCTCGACTTCAGGATCGTCGAGGCCATAGGTCGCGAGCTTGTCGTTCGGGCTCATCCATTTGAACACGGTGGAGCGGCGGAAGATCAGATCCGGCTCGTCGGCGGCTTGGACGGACGCCGCCGGCACAGCCAGGGCCAGGAGGAATAAGGCGAGGCCTTTCAAGCGGATGCCGGCAAGACCAGGGAAACGGGATGACATGAAGTTCTCCGGTAACAAGTCCCCGCAATGTAGGAACGCGTCAGCCCGACAGGAAGACGACAGGCGGCCAGAGGTGGCCGCCGTTTACCGCTCTGTGAGGCTTTTTTGCTACGTCTTGGACAAAAGTCGCTGATGGCAGAACCGCCCTGCTAGTGAACGCGTATTCCCTTTGCGAGACTAACGTCTGATTTGGATTATGGATTCGAGGATGAACAGCGTGAACGGGTCGGGTTTTTCTGCCAAGCCGGCGCGGCTGTGGCAGGTCGCCATTTTGACGGCGGCGGGTGCGATCGGCGCGACCAGCCAGGCAGACGCAGCATTTTATTATTGGACGGATTATTCCGACGGATCCTATTACGCCCGACAGAACCGGCATCCCGAGATACCGCGCCAGAAGCCGCAGAAGCGCAGCGCGACCGGCAAGAAAGAGGGTGTCGCCGAGAAGGAAGCCGGCACCAAGCCACAGGGGCCGCTCGTCATCGTCGTCTCGATCGACCGGCAGAAGGTCACGGTCTACGACACCAATGGCGTGTTCGCGGAATCTCCGGTGTCGACAGGCATGAAGGGCCACTCGACGCCGATGGGTGTGTTCAGCGTCATCCAGAAGCACAAATTCCACCATTCCAACATCTATAGCGGCGCGCCGATGCCATACATGCAGCGGATCACCTGGTCCGGCGTCGCCATGCATGCCGGCGTGCTGCCGGGCTATCCGGCCTCGCATGGCTGCATCCGCATGCCGATGTCGTTCGCGATGAAGATGTGGAATTGGACCAGGATGGGCGCGCGCGTCATCGTCTCGCCCGGCGAAATGACGCCGCACAGCTTCTCCCATCCCCTGCTCGCCTCGATGCGCGTGCCGCCGCAGCCCGCCGCCAGCCTCGAGCCGCAGACCAATGTCGGCGACAAGGCAGACAAGGGCGCAGCGCCGGCCAAAGCCGCCGAGACCAAGCCTGTCGAAACCAAGACCGCCAGCGCCGATGGCGTGCTCGAGCTGCGCACCTCCGTCGGCCATGCCGTGATGTCCGATGTGACCACGGGCAAGGCGCCGGCCCACGAGGAAACCGCCGCACCGGCCGATAAGGCCAGCACGGCCGAGGCAACCGACGCGGCCAAGCCGCAGTCAGACGATGCCGCCACACCGGCCAACGAGGATAAGCCCGCCGACAAGGTCGAGGCCGTCAAAGCCGAGCCGGTCAAGACGGAAGCAGCGCCCCCCGCAAAGACGGCCGATGCACCAACACCTGCGCCCGCCCCCTCGCCCGACGCGAAGAAGGACGAGAGCCGCGTTGCCGAACCGGCGCCGGCCGCAAAGCCGGAAGCCCCCAAGCGGGCCGGCCAGATCGCTGTCTTCATCAGCCGCAAGGATTCCAGGCTCTACGTGCGGCAGAATTTTGCGCCGCTGTTCGAGGTGCCGGTCACGATCGCCACGAGCGACCGGCCGCTCGGCACGCATATCTTCACCGCCGAGTTCGACAAGACCGATACCAATGCGCTGCGTTGGTCGGTGGTGTCGCTGCCGGTCACGGCGCGCTCTGCCGCACGCGAGGACGATGGCCGCCTCACGCGCCGCCAGCGCGACGCTGCCGTGATCCCCGTCGCCGCCAAGCCCGTGACTGCCAAGCCCGTGGTCACGCCGGACAGCCCGGCCGCGGCCCTCGGCCGCATCTCGATCCCCGCCGACACCATGGCGAAGATCAACGAAATGCTGACCACTGGCGGCTCGATCATCATCTCCGACCAGGGCATCAACCAGGGCGAGACCGGCGAAGGCACCGACTTCATCGTCCGCCTGTACTAGTCTGTCACCGCGCCCGATAACGCGGTGTTGACGAGGCGGATCGCAGCGGCGGAGTAACATGCGCCCGGATCATTTCGGGATGCCGTCATGATGGATCGCAGGACCATGCTCACCATGGCGCTGGCTGGCACGCTGATGCCGGTCACGCGTGCTTTCGCCGATGGCGGCATGAGCCGGATCTCGGCCTATGCGTTCTCCTTCCCCGCTTTGTCCGGCGACGACATCCGGCTGGCCGCTTTCACCGGCAAGCCGCTGCTGGTGGTCAACACCGCCTCGCTCTGTGGCTACACGCCGCAATATGCCGGCCTGCAGGAGCTCTGGACCGAGTTTCGCGCCCGTGGGCTCACCGTGATCGGCGTGCCCTCGAATGATTTTGGCGGTCAGGAGCCTGGCGGCAGCAGCGAGATCACGGAGACCGCGCATCACCAATATGGTGTTACCTTCCCGGTCACGGCCAAGGCCGTCGTAGCAGGCGCAAAGGCGCATCCATTCTACAAATGGGCCGCCGAGGCGCGACCTCGCGAGGTTCCGCGCTGGAACTTCCACAAATATCTGATCGGCCGCGACGGCTATATCGCCGACGTCTTTCCATCCACGGTCGAGCCGGCCGACACGCGGATCAAGACAGCCATTGCAAGGGTGCTGGCCGACAGTTGACGCGAGTTGCGCCCGATCCGGTTGGGCACAATTACGGCGGGATGCCAAACAGCCGTTGCAATGGCGATGGCCCACCATCTAGGCTAGGATTGTTTGGGCAGGATGGTTTTGCCGGAGGCGAAAAGCCGCGGCGGAACAACGGGATCAATCTTGAGGACAACACCATGCGCGTGGCGGCAGGACTGATTTTGGCAAGCGCGATATCTCTGGCCATGACCGGCGCTGCATGGTCGCAGACCCCGGCCGCAAAGCCCGCAGCTGCGACGCAAGCTGCGCCGGCGGCAACGCCGGCTGCGGCAGCACCCGCTGCGGCTCCGGCCGCCGCCCCCGCAGCAGCCACCGCGCCCGCGGGCTTCGTCAATCCGCCCCCGCCCAAGCAGGCGGCGCAGCCGGCGCGCGCCGCTTGCAACACGCCGGGCGCGCTCGGTGTCGCCCGCACCGTCGAGATCGACACCACGGGCGGCCCCGGCTTCGGCTTCGAGCATTTCAAGGACCTCGACTTCCTGCGCGACAAGGAGGTGGTGCTGACCTTCGACGACGGCCCCTGGCCCAAGAACACGCCCGCGGTGCTGAAGGCGCTCGCCGACGAATGCACCACCGGCATCTTCTTCTCCATCGGCAAGCACGCGACCTATGAGCCGGAGATCCTGAAGCAGGTCTATGCGGCCGGCCACACTGTGGGCAGCCACACCTGGTCGCACGCCAATCTCAACAACAAGAAGCTCACCGAAGCGCAGCGCAAGGAAGAGATCGAGAAGGGCCTGTCCGCGGTGAAGTGGGCGCTCGGCGGCATCTCGCCCTCGCCGTTCTTCCGCTTCCCGGCGCTCCAGCATCCGCCGGAGATGGTCACCTATCTCGGCAACCGCAACATGGCGATCTTCTCCTGCGACATCGACTCCTTCGACTTCAAGGCCTCGAAACCCGAGAAGGTGGTCGAGACCGTGATGAAGAAGCTCGACACCAAGGGCAAGGGCATCGTCCTGATGCACGACTTCCAGAATCACACCGCGGAAGCCCTGCCCGAGCTGCTCAAGCGCCTGAAGGCGGGCGGTTACAAGGTGGTGGCGATGCGCGCCAAATTCCCGGCATCGTCGCTGCCCGAATTCGACCAGGAGCTGCTCAAGGACGCCAAGCTGCCGACCGTGAGCCAGCGCCCGGTCAACTCGGTGGTGACGACAGTTTCCGAATAGACGGCCATTGTCTTTCCGGATCGAAGGCTACGTCATCGTCTCAGCGGACGGCATGCTTGCCGACGCCGGACATGTCATGCCCGACAGCCTGAAGTTCGAGGGCGACAAGCTGTTCTTCGAGCAGGCACTCGATCGCGCCACGCTGATCGTGCACGGCCGCAACTCGCATGAGCAGCAGCCGAACTCGCCGAAGCGCAAGCGGCTGATCCTGACTCGCAAGATCAAGGCGCTCACCGTCGATCCGGAGATGCCGAACGCGACTCTGTGGAATCCGGAACACGCGAGCTTCGAGGAGGCCTGCGCCTTTGCGAATGTCGCCTCAGGCATGGTCGCCATCATCGGCGGCCCCGCCGTGTTCGACCTGTTCATGGACCGTTACGACACGTTCTGGCTGTCGGAAGCCCCGCAGGTGCGCCTGCCCGGCGGCGAAGGCTGTTTCGTCGGCGTGCCCCAGCGGACGCCGCACGAGGTGCTGACGTCCCACGGGATGCAGCCGGGCGCGCCCTATCTGCTCGATGCGGCGCATGACGTCACCGTCACGCCGTGGCGTAGGGCGTAGGCGCTATACGTCCCCGTAAGCCGCTTCGGCCGGGCGCGTGGTGCGGCCGTAGCCCATGATCATGAACAATGCGCCTATGATCGACAGGTTCTTGAGCGCGTCGACCACCATCTTCGCATTGTCGGGCGGCGCCTGGTTCCAGAAGTCATCGAACAGCACCGTAGCAACGGCAACGTAGATGATCAGCAACATCGCGAAGAACCGCGCGCCGAAATTCAGCGCGATCATCAGGCCTGCGATGATCTCGAGCCCTCCGACCGCAATCGCCAGCAGTTGCGGCGTGGTCATGGCGGTCGCCGTCTCGACCTGCTTGGCGTAGGGCGCGACGATTTCCGGCACCACGACCTTGGTGGCGATGAAGTCGGCCGTCGCCTGGATGGCAAAAAGCTTGGTCGCGCCCGTGTAGATGAACAGCACGGCGAACAGGATCCGCCCGAAAGTCACGAACGCTGGCATGATCGGCCTCTTGGCAAGCTCAAAGCGCGGGGATGCTCGGCAGGATTATGAAGAGTCGTGCGCCGGTTTACAAACGGGGAAATGGAGAACTGTTTTGAAAAGATTGAGACCGTGCGGATCGGGAAGTGCGCCCCCTCGCCCCGTTCTTACGGGGCCGCGACGAGCTTCGCTCGCGCTGAGAGGGTTGGGGTGAGGGGCTGCTTCCCCAATCAAGGTGAGAGTTGGACTCGCGGAGAGTCCCCCTCACCCGGAATTTGCTTTCGCAAATTCCGGCCTCTCCCCGCACGCGGCATGGCTATCGCACATGACTTGTGGCGACAGCCTGCGCGCACGCCTCGTCCTTCGAGACGGCGCTTACGCGCCTCCTCAGGATGAGGCTAATCGGCAACAGTGCCCGTTGAAACTGACGCCGCACACTCCGTCCTCATCCTGAGGAGCCCGCCTAAGCGGGCGTCTCGAAGGATGGGCCGCAGGGAAGAGCTCTCAAATGCGATAGCCCTGCCGCACGCGGGGAGAGGCGAAGACGCGCAGCAGCTCGCCCCTACGTAAACATCGTCGGCTGCTGCCGCGCCGCACGCTCCTGCGCTTCCACCACGGCAACCGCCGTCATGTTGAGAATGCCGCGCGCGGTGACCGACGGGGTGAGGATATGCGCCGGGCGCGCCGGGCCGACCAGGATCGGGCCGACGGGAAGCGCGTCTGCCAGCGACTTGATCATCTGATAGGCGACGTTGGCGGTGTCCAGCGTCGGCATGATCAGGATGTTGGCCTCGCCCTCCAGCTGGGAGTGCGGCAGCACCAATTTTCGCGCAGCAGCGGAGAGCGCGGTGTCGCCCTGCATCTCGCCGTCGGCCTCGATCTCCGGATGCTTGTCCTTCAACAACTGCGTCGCCCGCCGCATCTTGCGCGAGGAGTCGGTGTCGTAGCTGCCGAAATCCGAGTGCGAGACGAAGGCGATCTTCGGCTTGATGTTGAAGCGCTGGACGTGGACCGCGGCGAGCGATGCGATCTCGGCCAGCTCTTCCGCGCTGGGATTGGGCCGCACCTGCGTATCGGCGATGAAGAAGGCGCCCTTGCTGGTGATCAGCAGCGCCAGCGCCGCGTAGTCGCTGATTCCAGCCGAGAAGCCGACGATCTCGCGCACATGGCGCAGATGGCTCATGTAGCGGCCCTCGACGCCGCAAAGCATCGCGTCCGCCTCGCCGCGCGTGACCGCGAGCGCGGCGATCACCGTGTTGTTGGTGCGCACCACAGTGCGCGCCGCATCCGGTGTCACGCCGCGGCGGCCGGCGACCTCGACATAGGACTGCACGTAGGAGCGGTAGCGCGGATCGTCCTCGGGATTGATGAGGTCGAAATCCTTGCCCGCCTTGATCGACAGGCCGAAGCGCTGGATGCGCGCCTCGACCACCGAGGGACGGCCGACGAGAATGGGGCGCGCCAGCTTTTCCTCCAGCACCACCTGCGTGGCGCGCAGCACGCGCTCGTCCTCGCCTTCGGCGTAGATCACGCGCACCGGCTGGGTCTTGGCCTTGGCGAACATCGGCTTCATGACGAGGCCGGAGCGGAAGGCGAAGCGCATGAGCAGCGCCGTGTATTCGTCGAAATTGGTGATGGGACGCGTCGCGACGCCCGACTCCATCGCAGCCTTCGCAACCGCCGGCGCCACGCGCAGGATCAGCCGCGGATCGAACGGGCTCGGAATGAGCGAGCCCGGACCGAAGCCACCCGCCTCGTTGGTTTCGACTCCCAGCGCCACCGCATCCGACGGCGCCTCGCGCGCGAGCTGGGCGATGGCCTCGACGGCGGCGTGCTTCATCTCCTCGTTGATGGCGCTGGCGCCGACGTCGAGCGCACCGCGGAAGATGAAGGGAAAGCACAGGACGTTGTTGACCTGGTTCGGATAGTCGGAGCGCCCGGTGCAGATCATGGCATCGGGGCGCACCTTGCGCGCCTCCTCCGGCATGATCTCCGGCACCGGATTGGCGAGCGCCATGATCAAGGGCTTGTCGCCCATCGCCTTGGCCATCTCCGGCTTGAGCACGCCAGGTGCCGAGAGGCCGATGAAGATGTCGGCGCCGCCGATGACGTCGCCGAGCGTGCGCTTGTCGGTCTTCTGCGCGTAGACCGCCTTCCAGCGGTCCATCGTGGTGTTGCGCCCCTCGTGCACGAGACCATCGATGTCGCAGACCCAGATGTTCTTGCGCTGCGCGCCCATCGACACCAGGAGATTAAGCGTCGCGATCGCGGCGGCCCCTGCCCCCGAGGCCACGATCTTGACGTCGGACAGCTTCTTGCCGTTCAGCCTGAGACCATTGGTGATGGCGGCGGCAACGATGATGGCGGTGCCGTGCTGATCGTCATGAAAGACCGGGATCTTCATGCGCTCCTTCAGCTGCGTCTCGATCTCGAAGCACTCCGGTCCGCGGATGTCCTCGAGATTGATGCCGCCGAAGGTCGGCTCGAGCGCGGCCACGGTCTCGACCACGCGGTCGATGGTGTCGGCGGCGATCTCGATGTCGAACACGTCGATGCCGGCGAATTTCTTGAACAGGACGGCCTTGCCCTCCATCACCGGCTTGGAGGCCAGCGGGCCGATATTGCCGAGGCCGAGCACGGCGGTCCCGTTGGAGACCACGGCAACCAGATTGGCGCGGGTGGTGAGCGTGGCGGCCTCGGCCGGGTTCTTGGCGATCTCGGTGCAGGCCGCGGCGACGCCCGGCGAATAGGCCAGCGCGAGGTCGCGCTGGTTGGCAAGCGGCTTGCTTGCCTGGATCTCGAGCTTACCGGGGCGCGGCAGACGGTGATAGGCGAGCGCCGCCTGGTGGAGATCATCAGAATAAGACGACATGCGGTGTCTCGCCTCGCGTTACCGGCCTCAAAATGCACGATCCGAAAGCGGCTGTCCAAGCCGACCGAATTTCCGGGTCATGGAAACGGGATGAAGCACGCCGGGCGCCCCGGTGGCAACATCCGATTGCGCGCCCATCAACAGGGCGCGCGGTCAAATATTTGAAAACCATAGCTTTCTCTGGACCGCATGACGTTTCCCGAATATGGCAGGTTGCGCGGCGCAAAACGAGCAACTGGAGCAAACGAAATGAAGCGAATCCTGATCGGCCTGGTCGCACTCGTCGTGCTCGGCGCGGGCGGATGGTTCGGCTTCAACCTCTACCTTCAGCATCGCGCCACCGCCGAGGTCGAGGCCGCGTTCGAACGGATCCGTTCGAATGGGGGCAAGGCGAGCCATGGCAAGATCGGGTTCGAGCTCGCGACCCGGACGCTGACGATCGAGGATATCGCGGTCGAGCCCGCCCAGCCGCAGCTCACCAAAGTCAAGGTCGCAAAGGTCACGGCCGTCGGCGTTAGCCAGCCAGACGAGGCCCACTTTTCGGCCGACAGCATTGAAGCGTCAGGGGTCGAGGTCGCCTTCACATCCACCGAGCGGGCGAAGCTGAAGGCGAACTACAAGATCCCACAGATCAGCGCGCGCGACTTTTCCGGCCCGACCCGTGCAGACGGTCCGCCGCTGTCCGGCTCGATCATCGACATGTATCGTTTCATGCTGGCGCAATACGCGACCGTCTCGGCGTCCTCGATCGCGGTGCCGACCCTCGCGGTCAGCGTCGATGCGGGCGCCGGCAATGCCGGCAGCGGTGATTATGTCTATTCGGGTCTGTCGGTCCAGAACCTCAAGGGCGGCCAGATCGAGACGGCGAAGACGGACCGCGTCAGCTTTACGCTCGACCTGGCCCAGCCGGGCAAGTCCGCGAAGATGACCGGCGAGATGTCAGGTCTGGCCATCTACGATTTCGACGCGACTGCTGTGAAGGCTGCGCTCGATCAGCAAGGATCGAGCGACGACAATTTCCGCAGGATCTATCGACGCATCTCGGCCAATTCATACGTGGTCACGATGGCACCTGGCGCGCGCGTGCAGATCGACGGCATCAGCTTCGACGACATTGCGATCCGGCCTTCGAAATTCCGCCCGGCCGAGATCATCGCGCTGGTGCCGGCTGACGGCTCGATCCCGACGCCGGCGCAGTCGCGCGACATGATCGCGAAGGTGGCCGATTTCTTCGAAGGCTTTCAGATCGGCAAGGCGGAAATCGGCAAGCAAACGGTCGAGACGCCGCAAGGGACGGGGCGGCTCAACGCGGTCAAATATGATCAGGACAAGATCGCGCTGGAAGGCCTCGACATGCCGCTGCCGCAGGGCCAGCTCAAGATGGAGCGCTTCACGCTGAAGGCCTTCCGCGTGGCAAATCTGATGCGCTGGGCGGCGAGCCTCCAAACGTCCGGGCAGCCGCCCTCGCCCGATCAGATGCTGGGCCTGTTCCGCGTGCTCGAAGGCGCCGAGGTCAAGGGCGTGGTGGCACCCCACAAGAACTCGCGCCAGCTCATCACCATCGACACGCTCAGCCTGGACTGGGGTCAGTTGGTCGGATCGATCCCGAGCAAGGCCAATCTGGTGGTGAAGATGGTCACGCCCACCGATCCCGCCAACCCGGCGCTGCGGCCGCTGATCATGGCGGGCGTCGACAAGCTCGCGATCAACCTCGATCTCGGCGCCGCCTGGACCGAGTCATCAGGCGCGTTCGCGCTCGCGCCCGCCACGATCGACCTCGGCAATCTCGCCAGGGCGCAGGCCCGCCTCGCACTCGCCAACGTTCCGCGCGGGGTATTCACGACCGATCCGGTGCAGGCTATTAGCGATGCCGAAAAGATCGAGACCGGCGCAATCGAGCTCTCGTTGCGGGACAGCGGCGCCGTCGATCTCGTCGTGGCACAGTTCTCGCGCATCCAGAACGTCAGCCGCGATGCCGCCCGCCGTGCCATCGTCGAGATGATCCGCGCGCAGGGCGAGAAGCTCGCGGCGTCCAATCTCGATGTTCGGGCTGCGGCGGACGCGCTCGCCGACTTCGTCTCGACGTCAGGACAGACGCTGGCCATCAAGCTGACCCCGCTCGGCAGGCTGCCGGTGCTTCAGCTCATGGATGTCCTCAACAACGAGCCGATCATCGCGCTGGCGCAGTTCCGGATCGAGGCGTCGACGGGGCTGTAGGGGCATCGAGCGAAAGTGGTGGCAGCTGGCCTGCCGAAATCCCTCCCCGTCATTGCGAGGAGCCCTTGCGACGAAGCAATCCAGGCTGCCTATGCGGAGGCGGTCTGGATTGCTTCGCTACGCTCGCAATGACGGTATGGAAAGAGCGGAAGCCACATCGGATGTAGTGTGGGCAAAGCGAAGCGTGCCCACCATCTCTCGCGATCATACGGAGATCGTGGGCACGGCGCTATGCGCCTTTGCCCACCCTACGGGACCGAGTCCGAGGCACGCGTACGAAACCGCCGCCCCTCACTTCTGCGGCAGGTTGACCCGCACATGCAGCTCGCGAAGCTGCTTCGTGGTGGCGTCCGAGGGCGCGCCCATCAAGAGGTCCATGGCCTGCTGGTTCATCGGGAATAGCGAAATCTCGCGCAGATTGTTGGTGCCGCACAACAGCATCACGATGCGGTCGACGCCGGCGGCCATGCCGCCATGCGGCGGCGCGCCGTACTGGAAGGCACGGTACATGCCGCCGAAGCGGTCGACCACTTCCTGCTCGCCGTAGCCCGCGATCTCGAACGCCTTCACCATCGCTTCCGGCACGTGGTTGCGAATGCCGCCCGAGGCGATCTCGTAGCCGTTGCAGGTGATGTCGTACTGGAACGCCTTGATGGTCAGCGGATCCTGGCCCTTCAGCGCCTCGAGGCCGCCCTGCGGCATCGAGAAAGGGTTGTGCGAGAAATCGACTTTCTTGTCTTCCTCGTTGTACTCGTACATCGGGAAGTCGACGATCCAGGCGAGCTCGAACCGCTCCTTGTCGGTGAGGTTCAGCTCCTCGCCGACCTTGTTGCGGGCCAGCCCCGAGAACTTCCAGAACTTGTCGGGATCGCCGGCGACAAAGAAGGCGGCATCGCCCTCCTTCACACCGATCTGCGCACGGATCGCGGCAGTGCGCTCCGGCCCGATGTTATTCGCAAGGGGACCTGCGCCCTCGCCGCCCTCGCGCCACATGATGTAGCCAAGACCGGGCTGGCCCTCGCCTTGCGCCCACGAATTCATGCGGTCGCAGAACGCACGGCTGCCGCCGCCCGGCGCCGGAATCGCCCAGACCTGGTTCTTAGGATCTTCGAGCATGCGCGCGAACACCTTGAACCCGGAGCCGCGGAAGTGCTCGGAGACGTCCTGCATCTCGATGGGGTTGCGCAGGTCCGGCTTGTCGCTGCCGTATTTGCGCAAGGCTTCGGCGAACGGAATCCGGCGCCAGCCCTTCGTCACCGGCTTTCCTCTCGCGAACTCCTCGAACACGCCGGTGATGACCGGCTCCATCGCCGCGAACACGTCGTCCTGCGTGACAAAGCTCATCTCGACGTCGAGCTGGTAGAACTCGCCGGGCAGACGGTCGGCGCGCGGGTCCTCGTCGCGGAAGCAGGGCGCGATCTGGAAGTAGCGGTCGAAGCCCGACATCATCAGGAGCTGCTTGTACTGCTGCGGTGCCTGCGGCAGCGCGTAGAACTTGCCGGGATGGATGCGCGAAGGCACCAGGAAGTCGCGCGCGCCTTCCGGCGAGGACGCGGTCAGGATCGGGGTGTTGAACTCGAAGAAGCCCTGCCCCTCCATCCGCCTGCGCATCGACTTGATGATCTCGACGCGCGTCATGATGTTCTGGTGCAGTTTTTCGCGACGCAGATCCAGGAAGCGATATTTGAGCCTGATGTCTTCAGGGTATTCCTGGTCTCCGAACACCGGCAGCGGCAGGTCGCCGGCCGGGCCCAGCACCTCGATCTCGGTGACGTAGATCTCGATCTTGCCGGTCGGCAGGTCGTCATTGTCGGTGCCCTCGGGGCGGCGGCGGGCCTTGCCGTCCATGCGCACCACGAATTCCGAGCGCAGCTTTTCAGCCAGCGAGAACGCCGGCGAGTCCGGATCGACCACGCACTGGGTCAGGCCGTAATGGTCGCGCAGGTCGATGAACAGCACGCCGCCATGGTCGCGAACGCGATGGACCCAGCCTGACAGGCGGACCGTCTCGCCGATGTTGCTCTCGCGGAGCGCGCCGCATGTATGTGACCGGTAGCGATGCATGGTCGTCCCAAAATCAATGTCTGAGGAAGCGAATCGAACGGCCTGTCATGGCCGATCCGAGATTGCGGCAGGGTTTACCCGACGAGGCCCAAGGCGGCAACCAAGGGAACGGCCTGTTTTGGGCCGGAAGCGCCCATTTTTGGCATATCAGAGCCCGAGCCTTTGCCATCAGCCGTTCCAGCCCTATCTTGAGGCCATGACGGTTCATTTCCCCTTCCAGAACTCCTATTCGGCGCTGCCGGACAGCTTCTTTGCCCGCGTCGCACCGACCCCGGTCGCCGCTCCCCGGCTGATCAAGCTGAACCGGCCGCTGGCGGCCCAGCTCGGGCTCGATCCGGACGTGCTGGAGACTGCGGAAGGCGCGGCGATCCTGGCCGGCAAGACGGTTCCCGAGGGCGCCGATCCCATCGCCATGGCCTATGCCGGCCACCAGTTCGGACAGTTCGTGCCCCAGCTCGGCGACGGCCGCGCCATCCTGCTCGGCGAGGTCATCGACAAGGACGGCATCCGCCGCGACATCCAGCTCAAGGGATCCGGCCCCACCCCGTTCTCCCGCCGCGGCGACGGCCGGGCTGCGCTCGGTCCGGTCTTGCGCGAGTACATCGTCAGCGAAGCCATGTACGCGCTGGGCATCCCGACCACGCGCTCGCTTGCCGCCGTCGTCACCGGCGAGCACGTCATCCGCGAGACTGCGCTGCCCGGAGCCGTGCTGACGCGGATCGCCTCCAGCCATATCCGCGTCGGCACCTTCCAGTTCTTTGCTGTCCGCCGCGACACCGAGGCGATCCGCCGGCTCGCCGACCACGTCATTGCCCGTCATTACCCGGAGCTGATGCAGGCCGAGCGGCCCTATCACGCGCTGCTCGCCGGCGTCGTCGCGCGCCAGGCCGAGCTCGTCGCACGCTGGCTGCTGGTCGGCTTCATCCATGGCGTGATGAACACCGACAACAGCTCCATCTCCGGCGAGACCATCGACTACGGCCCCTGCGCCTTCATGGATGCCTACAACCCCGCGCAGGTGTTTTCCTCGATCGACGAGATGGGCCGCTACGCCTATGCCAACCAGCCGCGCATCGCTTTGTGGAATCTGACACGCCTCGCCGAATGCCTGCTGCCGCTGTTCTCCGACGAGCAGGAGAAGGCGGTCACTGAGGCCCAGGACATTCTTGGCGCGTTCTCGGACCAGTTCAGCGAGGCCTATCAGGCGGGCCTGCGCCAGAAGGTCGGCCTGTTCACGATGCGCGACGGCGACGATGCGCTGATCCAGGACCTCCTGGATGCCATGGCCAAGAACCAGGCCGATTTCACCCTCACCTTCCGCAAGCTTGGCGACGCCGCGGCTGATGAAGGCGCCGACGTGCGCGCCCAGTTCATGGAGCCCGCAGCCTTCGACGAATGGGCCGGCCGCTGGCGCGCGCGCATCGCGCTGGAGCAGCAGAGCGTCGCCGAACGGCAAGCCGCCATGCACGCCGTCAATCCCATGTTCATCCCGCGCAATCACCGCGTCGAGGCCGTGATCCAGGCCGCCGTCAACGACGACAATTACGCGCCGTTCGAGGAACTGGTGAAAGTGCTGGCGAAGCCGTACGAAGACCAGCCGGACTACGCCGCCTACGCCGATCCGCCACTGCCGGACCAGCGTGTGCTGCAGACGTTCTGCGGGACGTGAGGCAAGCTTCGAAGGGGCCGCTCAAATGAACCGGAACGGTCCAATGACCAGCGACGAGATCGAGGTAATCAAGGCGCGCTGCGAGCAGGCCACCGCGGGTCCCTGGAAATCGTTCATCGAGAAACGCGATAAATTCAGCGGCTCAGACTTCATCCAGACCGGAGGCGAAGACTTCTACCTCACCGGCGCGACGCTCGCCGATCAGGAATTCATCGCCCACGCGCGACAGGATATTCCAAAACTGATCGCCGAGATCGAACGCCTGCGCGCGCTTGTTCGCTAGAGCGCCCTCTCCCGCACGCTTCTTCCCTGTGGAAGCTACCTGCCACGGGAACCGCTGTCATCAAACTGAAACACACGCGCTCTAACCGCCTGTCAGGGTCGTCTTGCCGGAGGCGCCCGTCCTCCAACCGTCCCGACACAGCGCGCCATGCCCTTCAAATTCATCCACCTCACCGACACGCATCTGGCGAATCCCGGATTGACGCTCTATGGGCTCGACCCGCGCGCCCGGCTGGACGCGGCGATTGCCGACATCAACCGGCATCAGTCCGATGCCGCCTTCGCGGTGGTGACCGGCGATCTCACCCATTGGGGCGAGGCAGAGTCCTACGCCAATTTCGGCGAGGCGATGTCGGCGCTGAAGATCCCGTACATCGCCATGGTCGGCAATCACGACAAGCGCGTGGCTTGCCTCGACGGCCTGAAGGCTGCCCCGCGCGATTCCAACGGCTTCGTGCAGGGCACGCGCACCACCGAGCACGGCCTGTTCGTCTTCCTCGACACGCTGGACGAAACCAGCCACGCTGGCGAGATGTGCGCCAAGCGCTTCGAATGGCTTGCCAAGACGCTCGCCGCGGCGCCCGCTGACCAGCAATTCGTCGTCTTCATGCATCATCCGCCCTTCCCGGTCGGCGTGCACGCGATGGACCAGATCGGGCTGAAGCAGAGCGCGGAATTTTCGGAAGTCATCGCGCCCTATCGCGCGCGCATCCGCCACCTCTTCTTCGGCCATGTGCACCGGCCGATCTTCGGCAGCTACGGCAAGATCCCGTTCTCGACGCTGCGCGGCACCAACCACCAGGTCTGGTTCGAGCTTGACGCTGCGGCCACCGAGCATCTCGCCAGCCACGAGCCGCCGGCCTATGGCATCGTGCTGATCGACGACGAGAATCTCGTCGTGCACAGCCACGACTTCCTCGACACCAGTCTGCGCTTCCCCTTCGAGCCCCCGGCGGGAGTGGACGGCCGCGACTATGCGCTCAATTTCCCGGCGCGGTAAGATGAGCCTCGCTGAACCCGCGGCTCTCCCGGTCGCGACCTCGGCGGCGCCGCGCCTGGATGTTATGAAGCGCTTCACCACCCGCTTCAAAGCCTCGCTGCCGGCCTATCTGCTGCTGCTGCCTTCGCTGATCTTCCTCGCGCTGTTCACCTATGGCGCGATGGGACGCGTGTTCGTCGATGCGCTCTATCAGCGTACGACGCCCAAGGCGCCGGTCCGCTTCGTCGGTCTCGACAATATCAGCGCCGTGCTGGCCGACCCCGCCTTCACCGGCGCCGTCGTCAACAACCTGATCTACGCCGTCGGCACCGCGGTCCCGAGCATCGCCCTGGCGCTGTTGTTCGCACTGGCGCTGTCGCGCACCAACGTTGTCAGCAGCGCGCTGCGCGCCGCGCTGTTCCTGCCGGTGCTGATCCCGATGGTCGCGGCCTCCGCGCTGTTCATGTTCGTTTTCCTGCCCAATGTCGGCCTGCTCGACTACTACATCGGCCGCCTGCTTCCGGTGCTGCCGAACTGGCTCGGCGATGGCGACATCGCGCTTTATGCGATCATGGTCATCACCGTCTGGAAGAACGCCGGCTATTACATGCTGTTCTTCCTCGCCGGCCTGCAGGCCGTGCCCGAGGACGTGATGGAGGCCGCCCATCTCGACGGCGCCGGGCCTTACATGCGCCTGCGCCACATCATCCTGCCGGAGCTGAAGCCCACCTTCCTGTTCGTCACCGTCATCGCAATCCTCAACGCGGTGACGCAGGTCGACCACGTCTTCGTCATGACCCAGGGCGGCCCGTCGAATTCGACCAATCTCGTGCTGTTCTACATCTACCAGCAGGCGGTCGAGCATTACGACGTCGGCAAGGCCTCGGCGGCAACGCTGCTGACACTCGCCGCGCTGATGAGCCTCACCGCGCTCTCGTTCCGCACTATGGCCAACCGCGAGGGCGGGCCATGACGCTGTTCAGCCGTCTGTTCGGGGACGCCCCACTCGCCACAAGGGGCGAGATCACGCCGAAGCTCGGCTTCGCGCTGACCGTGCTGCTCGCGATCGTCTGGCTCATCCCCTTTCTATGGATGGTCGTGGCGACGCTGCGCCCGGCCTCCAACGGCATCAACGCCATGGCCGAGCTGATGCCGAGCCTGAAGCCGACGCTCGACAACGTCAGGGATGCCTGGGAGATCGGCGATTTCCCGCGCTACACGCTCAACACCACCATCATCTGCGCCGGCATTTTGCTGGTGCAATTCGTCACGGTCACGCTGGCGGGCTTTGCCTTTGCGCGCCTCGCCTTCGTCGGCAAGACGGTGATCTTCTATCTGTTCCTGATGCAGCTGATGCTGGTGCCGGTGCTGCTGATCGTGCCGAACCTGTCGCTGGTGGCCCAGCTCGGCCTCTACGACACGCTCACCGGCGTGATGATGCCGTTCTTCGCCTCGGCCTTCGGCACCTTCCTGATGCGCCAGGCTTTTGAGGCCATTCCGACCGAGCTGGAAGACGCCGCCCTGATCGACGGCGCCAGCCTGCTCCAGCGCATCCGCCACATCTACGTGCCGCTGTCGATGCCGAGCTTCTCGGCCTTCGCCATCATCTCCGTGACCAGCCACTGGAACGACTTCCTGTGGCCGCTGATGGTGATCAATTCTCCGGACAAGCGGCCGCTCACGGTCGGCCTCTCCGTCTTCACCAAGACCGCCGAAGGCACCCAGGCCTGGGGCACCATCGCCGCCGGCACGCTGATGGTGATCGCCCCGCTGCTCGTCACCTTCCTGATCTTCCAGAAGCGCTTCATCAGCTCTTTCGTCACCTCAGGCATCAAATAGGAGATTTTCCGATGCTGTTCTCCCGCAGGCTCATACTCGGCCTTGCTATGGCAGGCACACTGGCAGGCGCCCTCGCCTTTCCGGCTCTCGCCGGCGAAGGCCCGACCGAGATCGATTTGTTCTTTCCCGTCCCCGTCGACGGCAAGCTCGCCCGCGACATGGGCACAATGATCAAGGAGTTCAACGAGACCCATCCTGACGTCAAGGCAACGGCCGTCTACACCGGCTCCTACGACGACACGCTGATCAAGACGCGCGCCGCGATCAAGGCCGGCAAGCCGCCGTCCGCCGTGATCATGTCGGCCAACTTCCTGCTCGACATGCAGATCGAGAACGAGCTCACCAATCTCGATGCCCTGATCAAGGCCGACGGCACCACCAAGGAGCAGTTCCTCGGCCAGTTCTTCCCGGCCCTGCAAGGCAACGCGGTGATCAACCGCTCGGTCTACGGCGTGCCGTTCCACAATTCGACGCCGCTGCTCTACGTCAATGCCGACAAGGCCAAGGAGGCGGGCCTCGATCCGGACAAGCCGCCGCAGACCTGGGCCGAGCTCACCGACTGGGCCAAGAAGCTCACCAGGCGCGAGGGCGACAAGGTGACCCAATGGGGCCTCGCGATCCCCTGCGCTTACGACTATTGCGGCTGGATGATGGAAACGCTCACCATGAGCAATGGCGGGCGCTACTACAACGAGGAGTTCGGCGGCGAGGTCTATTACGACACCCCCTCGATGTTAGGGGCGCTCTCCTGGTGGAACGACCTCATCGCCAAGCACAAGGTGCATCCGCCCGGCGCGACGCCTGGACCTGCCGTGAGCACGTCCTTCATCTCCGGCAACGCCGCGATGATCATGCTGTCGACGGGCTCGCTCACTTACGTGCGCGACAATGCCAAGTTCGCCTACAAGGTCGCCTTCATCCCGCGCAACGTCCGCAACGCCGTGCCGATCGGCGGCGCCTCGCTGATCATTCCGGCCGGTCTCGAAGCCGACAGGCAGAAGGCTGCCTGGACGCTGATCAAGTGGATGACCTCGCCGGAGAAGAGCGGGTGGTGGAGCCGTGCCACCGGCTATTTCGCGCCCAACATGGCGGCGTACAAGACGCCTGACATGGTCGAATTCCTGAACAAGAACCCGGACGCCAAGACCGCCGTCGAGCAGCTCGACGTCGCAAAGCCCTGGTTCGCGACCTACAAGACCGTCCCTGTCCGCAAGAACCTCGAGGACGAGGTGATGCTGGTCCTCAACGGCAAGAAGCAGCCGAAGGAAGCCCTCGCCGCCGCCCAGAAGGCTGCTGACGAGACGCTCAAGCCGTACAATGCGGAGACCTCGCTGAAGCTGCCGTGAGGCCGCTTGTAGGGTGGATTAGCCTGCGGCTGCGCAAAGCGCAGTCGCGGGCGTAATCCACCTTCTTCGCCCCCGCGGATACGAACAGTGGTGGGTTACGCCTTCGGCTAACTAACCCACCCTACAGATCCTCAGACCGTCACCACGATCTTGCCGAACTGCGTGTTCGACTCCAGGAAGCGATGGGCCGCAACGATCTCCTCGAACCGGAACGTCCTGGCGATGATCGGCTTCAACGCGCCGTCCGCCAACCCCTCGAGGATAAATGATTTGGCCCGCGCCAAGCGCACGGGATCGCGGATGATCTCGTGGACGAGGTAGCCGCGCATGATCAGGCTCTTGGTCAGCACGTTGAAGAGCGGAAACGGCGTCGGCTCGGGGCTTAGCCCGCCATATTCGATCAGGATGCCGCCCGTGGACATCGCCGCGGTCAGCGGCTCGAAAGCCGGCCCGCCGACCGCATCGAACACCACGCGGACGCCGTTTGAACCGGCGATCGCCGCCAGCCGCGCTCCGATGTCCTCTTCGTCCGAGGCGATGACATGGGCGGCACCGGCATCGCGCAAGGCGCGCCGCTTGGCGGAGGTCCGCGTCAACGCGATCGGGGTTGCACCGATCCGGTTGGCGATCTGAATGGCCGCTAGTCCAACACTGCTCGATGCCGCCGTGATCGCGACGACGTCCCCTCGCCCAAGCCCGGCGATGTCGACCAGCGCGCCGTAAGCCGTCAGATATTGCATCCACACCGCGGCCGCCGTCTCGAACCCAAGCTCTGGCGGATGCTTCACGACGATCTCGGCAGGAAAATTCGCAAGCTCGGCATAGGCCGGCCATCGCACCATCGACAGAGGCGGCACGATGCTGACGGCATCGCCCGGCGCAAAGCCGGCGACATCCTCGCCAACAGAAGTGACGATGCCCGCCGCCTCCAGCCCAAGACCGGACGGAAACGTCGCGGTCTCGATATAAGTCCCCCTCCGCAACAGGGCTTCCGCACGGTTGAGGCCCAGCGCCTTGACTCTGATCTGCACCTCGGCCCGTGCCGGCGGTGCGACCTCGACGGTCTCGATCTGCAGCACTTCGGGGCCGCCATGCCGATGAAAGCGAACGACGCGGGCCATTGGATCCACTCCAAAACAATTGAACTGAATGGAGCTATGCCGCGCTGGCGGAAGCGGATAAATCACCTCACAGAACGAACAGTCGAAACCAAGAGTTTCTAATCATGGACCGCCTTACCAGCATGGCCGTGTTCGTCAGGGCCGTCGATCTCGGCTCGTTCGCAGCTGCGGCCGACGCCCTCGAAATGTCCGGGCCGATGGTCGGCAAGCATGTGCGCTTCCTCGAAGAGCGTCTTGGCGTCCGCCTCCTCAACCGCACCACGCGGCGCCAGAGCCTGACCGAGGCTGGCCAGGCCTATTACGAGCGCTGCCGCGCAGTGCTGAGCGAGGCCGAAGCCGCCGACGCCGTCGTGGCCGACGAACTCTCCGAGCCGCGCGGCAGGCTGCGCGTCACCATGCCCGCCTTGCTGGGACGGCACTGCATCGCTCCCTTGCTGATGAAGCTCGCGCGAAAATATCCGCATCTCGAGCTCGACCTCTCGTTCGGCGACCCGATCGCCGACATCATCGAGGCCGGCTACGATCTTGCGATCCGGACCGGCGAACTCGACGACCAGTCAGGCCTGATCACGCGGCGCATCGCAAGCCAGCGCATGGTGGTGTGCGGCGCCCGTTCGTATCTGCGCGCCAACGGCAGGCCGAAGACACTCGACGATCTCGCCGCACACCAGGCGATCATCTATCGCCGCTCCGGGCGCGTTCGGCCGTGGCTGTTTCCGCTGGGCAGCCAGCCTCCACGCGAGATCATGCCGTCAGGCAGGCTGAGGCTCGATGATCTCGAGGCGATTGCCGATGCCGCTACGCAGGGCATGGGGCTCGCCTGGTTGCCCTATTGGCTGGTCCGCGAACGCCTCGGCACCGGCGCGCTGGTCGATCTGTTCAAAGGCCAGCCGGAATTCCTGTACGACTGCCACGCGCTATGGCCACGGTCGCCCCGGATGCCGCCAAAGCTTCGCGCCGCGGTCGACGTGCTCGCAGCCGCCCTGCCGAAGCTCATGACCTGATGGCGGCCTCGATCCGCGTTAACCCCCCATCCACCATCCGGCGGCCCGCACCGCCGGTAACCATTGGAATTAACAGACCCTCAACGCACCCCCGACAAATCTATCAATGTTTCTGGAGATTTCGCCGTGGATCTGTTGGTTTTCGAGTTCCTGGGATTGGCATTGGTCGCCATGTGCGTGGTCGTGGTGGCGCTGCCCTGCGCCCGCAAATCCTCGCACCGGGTCCGCTACGAATAGGAATTTCGTCGGAAAAGGGCGATTCCGGCCCAAATACAAGGCCCGAATTCGCATCGAGCCCCTTGACATCACAGCACTTTCGGCAGAACGGCTGATGGCAAGTGTCATGGGCCGTTCATGGATTTGATTACCACCACCGCTGACCTCGCGGCTGCCTGCAGCCGGCTAGCCAAGCACCCCGTCATAACAGTCGATACCGAGTTCCTGCGCGAGACCACCTACTACCCGCTGCTGTGCGTGGTGCAGATGGCCAGCGCCGAGGAAGCCATCGTCATCGACACCCTGGCCGCAGGCATCGACCTCAAGCCGTTCTTCGAGCTGATGGCCAATGAGAGCGTGCTGAAGGTCTTCCACGCCGCCCGCCAGGACATCGAGATCATCTGGCACCAGGCCAATATCATCCCGCATCCGGTGTTCGACACCCAGGTTGCCGCGATGGTGCTCGGCTACGGCGACAGCATCGCCTACGACGCGCTGGTCGAGAAGGTCGCCGGCCACCGTCCGGACAAGACCCACCGCTTCACCGACTGGTCGCGCCGGCCGCTGACCAAGGAGCAGATGCACTACGCGGTGTCCGACGTCACGCATTTGCGCGACGTGTTCGCCGCGCTCGACGCCGACCTCAAGAAGCGCCGCCGCAGCGAATGGGTGTCCATCGAGATGGAGGTCCTCACCTCCCCCAGGACCTACGACTTCCACCCCGAGCGCGCCTGGGAGCGGCTGAAGACGCGGGTGCGCAAGCCGAAGGATCTCGCGGTGCTGATGGAGGTCGCGGCCTGGCGCGAGCAGGAAGCCCAGAGCCGTGACGTGCCGCGCGGCCGGGTGCTGCGCGACGAGGCAATCAGCGACATCGCGACCCACGCACCGACCACGCTGGAAAAGCTCGCCCATCTGCGCTCGGTGCCGAAGGGGTTCGAGAAGTCCAAATGGGGCGCGGACATCGTCGCCGCGGTCGAGCGCGGGCTGGCGCGGGATTTCTCGACACTGCCGAAGCTGGAGAAGCCGCGCAACAACAACAACGGCGCCGCCATCGTCGAGCTGTTGAAGGTGCTGCTGCGCATGACCGCCGAGCGCCACGCGGTCGCCAGCAAGGTGATCGCGACGGTCGACGATCTCGAAGAGATCGCAGCCGACGACGAGGCCGACGTCCCCGCGCTGCGCGGCTGGCGCCGCGAGCTGTTCGGCGATGCCGCCTTGAAGCTGAAGCGCGGCGAGCTGGCGCTGGCGATCGAGAAAGGCCGCGTGATCGGGGTTCAGCGGGCGTAGGCCACGCTGCTTCCACAGCGTCATTGCGAGGAGCCCGCGACAAAATTGCGAAGCAATTTTGCGCTGGTGCGACGAAGCAATCCAGCGTCTTTCCGCGGAGACGGTCTGGATTGCTTCGCTACGCTCGCAATGACGGAATTTGACGCGCCAGCCCCCTATGCCGGCGTCAGCTTCGCGACTTCGCCCTTCATATCCTCCAGCACGCCCGAGATCGCGGCGACCAGATCGTCGATCTGGGCCTTGGTTGTAATCAGCGGCGGGCAGATGGCGATGGCGTCGAGCATGTTGCGCGAGATCACGCCGCGCTCCTGGAGCATGCGGCTGGCAATGCCGCCGACCGCGCCGGGCGTCGCGGCCGCGCTCTTGCGGCCCTTGTCGAGCACGAGTTCGATCGCCGCGATCATGCCGACGCCGCGGACCTCGCCGACCAGCGGATGGCTGGTGAGCTCGCGCAAGCGGGCCTGCATGTAGCCGCCGAGCTCGGCGGCATGCGCGACCAGGCCGCGCTCTTCGATGATCTTGAGGTTTTCCAGCGCAATCGCCGAGCCGACCGGATGGCCGCCCGCGGTGAAGCCGTGACCAAGCACGCCGATCTTGTTGCTCTCGTCCGCGATCGGCTCGAACATGCGCTCGTTCAGCAGGATCGCCGACAGCGGGAAATAGCTCGAGGTGATCTGCTTGGAGACCACGATCGCATCGGGCTTGATGCCGTAGGTCTCGCAGCCGAACATCTTGCCGGTGCGGCCGAAGCCGCAGATCACTTCGTCGGCGACCAGCAGGATGTCGTACTTGTTCAAGACCTTCTGGATCTTGTCCCAATAGGTCGCCGGCGGCACGATGACGCCGCCCGCCCCCATCACCGGCTCGCCGAAGAACGCCGCGATCGTGTCGGGCCCTTCCTTCTGGATCAGGGCGTCGAGCTCCTCCGCCCGGCGTGTCGCAAACGCCTCCTCGCTCTCGCCGGGGGCGCCGTCCTTGTAGAAATGCGGCGAGCCCGTGTGCAGGATGTTCGGCAGCGGCAGGTCGAACGAGCGATGGTTGTTCGGCAGGCCCGTGAGGCTGGCCGAGGCAATGGTGACGCCGTGATAGGCGCGCATGCGGCTGATCACCTTCTTGCGCTGCGGCTGGCCGAGCGCGTTGGAGCGATAAGCGATCAGCTTCAACACGGTGTCGTTGGCTTCCGAGCCGGAATTGGTGAAGAACACCTTGCTCATCGGCACAGGCGCGAGCGCGACCAGCTTCTCGGCAAGGTCGATCGAAGGCCCGTGCGATTTGGCGGAGAACGTGTGATAGAACGGCAGCGCCTGCATCTGCCTGTGCGCGGCCTCGACCAGCCGCTTCTCGTTGAAGCCGAGCCCGACGCTCCATAAGCCCGCCATCGCCTCGAAATAGCGCTTGCCCGACGCATCGAAGACGTAAGGACCTTCACCGCGCTCGATCACCAGGGGACCCGCCTGCTGATGCGCGCGCGCGTTGGTGTAGGGATGGAGCTGATAGGCCACATCCCGGGCCTCTTGCGAATTGGGCAGCATGGACATTTGCGAAGATCCTTGAAAGCGTCACGTCGCAGGCAGAGCCGGCGTCATCACTCGATGATCAAGCACCTTGGCTATTGCGACAGCGCGAAGCTTGCAACGGCAATTCGTCGGCAGCAAGCGCCGAGCAGCGTTGCGCAAAGCCGCATGTCGGGATTGCGCAGCTCTCACGCCGCGTCGTCGTCATGCCCATCGTCGGCACCGGCAGCGGCTTCCCTCACCTCCACCAGCGCCATCGAGAGCAGATAGACCGTCGTCGGCAGACCCAGCCTGCGCGCCGTCTCGGCGGCATGCGATAGGTCGCTCGCCAGCTCCTTGAGTTCGTCTCCCCGTGACAATCTCTCACCCCATCCGCCGGTCGCGGCCGCCTACACCGCAACGGCGCCGCTGGTTCTGATCAGTTCGGCGCTGGACTGGATTGTAGCAAAGTTCCCGATCACATTCACTACCGCATGCTTGTAGGCGGCGGCATCGCCTGCGCCTGGCTGCCGGCAAGCCACGGCGTCAGTAACCAGTTGATAGCGATGGCTGCGGTGAAACCCCTCCACGGCGGTGGCCAGAATGGTCTCGTCCAGGGAAAACCCGATCAGAATGCAGCGCATGGTGCGGATATTGGACATGTAGTCCACAAACCGCGCCGAGCTGTAGGCGGACGGCAGCGGGTGCTCGAACGTCATCTCTCCCGGCTGCGGCTTGGTCTCTTCGATCCAATCGGTCAGCCTGGATGCCGGATTGAACCAGGCGGCCTGCGCGATGCGCTTCAGATGCATCACCGGCCACAGATGGCCGCGCCACAGCGTCAGCAGGTCCAGGCAGCGCGCCGTGGCGGCATCGCCATCGAGAATGACGTGGCAGCGCCCGGGGGTCAGGTATTCGACCTGGAGATCCGCGCAGACCAGGATCGGCGGATCATCGTGGATGGAAGCCGGCATCGTGTTGCGCAGGGCTGCACCAATTTCAGCGGTCGGCGAGCGCGAGGTGCCGCAGCGGTGAGGTCACCGCCCGCCCCGCCGAGGCGTCGAGCACGCCTGGCCGATCCCAATCGCCCTCGGGGCGGATGATCACATAGGGATCGCTGTCGAGCGTGATCGCGTCCGGGCCCGGCTCGATCTCCAGCAGCATCTCCGTGTAGGAAAAATCCGAGAAGGTGATCTTGCGATTGTGACCGAGCGGCTTGGCGCCGAAATGGGCCCAGAAATCGACCAGCCTGTCCTGCGCCTGACCGTAGATCTTGCGAAAGCCCTTGCGCTTCACGTAGTCGACGCTGGCCTGCACCAGCTTGAACGAGACGCGCGAGCGCCGGTATTGGTGACGCACCGCGAGCCGCTCCACCTTGGCGAAATCGCCGAAGAAGCGCACCCGCAGGCAGCCCGCGGGCTCGTTGCCGACGAAGCCGATGAAGTGCGCAGCGACCATGTCGTTGCCGTCGAACTCCTCCTCGAACGGACAATCCTGCTCGGCGAGATAGACCGCCGAGCGGATGGCGGTGACCAGCATGAGATCGTTTGGATCGCGCGCAAGGCGGATGGTGATGGTGCGGGAACAGGGCTTGGCGAGGGGAATCCTAGTACCGTGCATCTGCAAAACTCCTTGCTTGGATGATCGCGCCCTGCATGCGCATCGGCTGCCGATGCCAGGGCCGCTCGTAGCACCAGAGGTCGGGCTGGAAGCTCGGAACCGGCGCAAAGCCCGTGGCCTTCATGATGTCGCGTCCGGCCACGGTTGACGGCTGCGCATAGCAATCCGCAGCGCGAAACCTTAGCTGTCGCAGATGCGCCGCGGCCTTGCCGAGACCGGCGATGCCGCGTCCCGTCGCCGCGATCGCCCAAATGTAGATGGCAGCAACGTCTTCCCCAGCGGAAGCGAGATAGTGTGTCTCGGGCGCCGTGAGGCAGATCTCGTCGAGCAGCAGTGCATCATGCCCGCGGTCATTGAGAAACAGGAAGGCCATGCCGCCGACGAGATGGCCGTTCCGGCTGAACGTCAGGATGCTCTCGGGATCGAACGTGAAGTATCGCGCAAGCTCGGCTGCCCCGATCCGCACGCCCGGCACCAATCGGTGCGCCATCTGCGCAAGCGCGGCAATTTCGGAAAATTGCGCGCAGCGGACATCGACATCCGGGCTCAGCGGCAAGGCATCGAAATCATGCCTTGCGGCAAACGAGCCCCTTTCCATACCCATATCGCGCCTCTATCGTTCAAGGCTTTCGTGCCCCGCTATGCCGACGAGCTTAGCGGCTGGAGATCAGGAGTATGCAGCAGTTATTGCACCGGGGTGCTGCGATGATGCAGCACCGTGAAGAAGCCCTGGGCGCGTCCTGGGACGATTTGAAACTGTTTTTAGCGTGCGCAAAATATAAAAGTTTTCGCAATGCCGCCGAGGAGCTCGGGCTCACCTCCACCACGCTGATGCGCCGGATCGACCGACTCGAAGAGAGCATCGGCTGCAAGCTGTTCCTGCGCGACCAGAGCGGGCTCACGCTCAGCGACGAAGGCACCGCGATGATCGCCGACGTCGCGCATATGGAGCGTCACGCCTTCAACGTCTTCCGCCGCGCCTCGCGATCGTCGAACGACACCTCGGGGACCGTGCGCGTCGCGGTGACGGAAGGCCCGGGCAATTTCTGGATCCTGCCGCGACTGATCGACTTCCAGAAGACCTACCGCAGGATCACCGTCGATTTGCGCTGTGCGATGGAGCAGGCCGACGTCGCGCGGCTTGAATCGGACATCGCGATCCAGCTGGAGCCGCCGACCAATCCCGACCTGATCGTCGCCAAGCTTGGGCGCCTCCACATCTATCCCTTCGTCTCCAAGGAGTACGAGAACCTCTACGGTGTGCCGGCGACCCTGGCCGAGCTGAAAGACCACCGCATCGTCAAGCAGAGCGCGCCGCAGGTGGACGACGGCGCCTACGCCCGCGTGCTCGGACTGAAGTCGCTCGAAGGCATCGTCGGGATCAAGACCAACTCCTCCGTCGGCGTGCTCTATGCCGTCGAGCGCGGTGCCGGCATCGGCTTCCTGCCGACGGTATCGATCGCGCTCGGCGCGCCGCTGATCGCGGTCGATCTCGGCGTCAGCCACCATGCCGATCTCTGGCTCACGTATCACAAGGAATTCCGCACCTCCGAGCGCCATAAGATCGTGGTCGACTGGCTGAAGAAGGTCTTCGATCCCAAGACCTATCCTTGCTTCCGCGACGAGTTCATCCATCCGAACGCACTGGTGCCGATGATGACCGCCGCGCGCGAGGGGTTTGGGCTGACGGGATATGTCGCGGCGACGCCGACCTAGAGCGTTTTCGAGCGAAGTGGATACCGGTTCGCGTAAAGAAAACGGGTCAAAACAAAAATCTAGAGTCCGGTTCGGATTCCATCGAAACGGGCAAGGCTCTAGACACAGGCGAGCTTCACTCACCATCTGTATTCGAAGCCGACCGTACCCTGGTGCGACGTCAGCTCGTTGCGGAACTTGCCGTCGTAATTGACGTAGAGCCGCGCCACGCTGGTCAGGCTGAGCGAAGCCGAGGCGCCGGCATCCGCGCCGTAGCGACTCTCGCCGATGCCGGGAACGACGATGCTCTGGGTTCCCAGGCTGACCTGGATCGACCCAAGATCCTGGTGGAAATTGTCGACGAACTTGCCGTAAGCGGACAGGTCGAGGATTTTCTGATCGATGACGAAGTAGCGGCCGATCTCGGCCCCGATCATCACGCGCGCGCGTGAGAGCGCGGTCGAGCCGACGTTGAGCGGGTCGAGGCCGCCGGCCTCCTGGAACGCCGCACTGGTGGCGCGCACATATTCCAGCGCGCCCTTGGGCACGATGCGCATCTGGTCCTTGGTCCAGTAATAGCTGATCTCGGTCAGCGCGCCGTCGATCGCGGCGCGATAGCCTGCGCTCGCAAGGCCAAGGCCCGTGTCGCGGCTGGAACGGACCTTGCCGAAGCCGTGCACCACCGCGAACGCCCACGTCCACGGGCCTTTGTCGACCGAGCCGCTGAAGCCGATTTGTGTCAGGTCGAGCGTTGCCGACTGCAGCGCCAGCGGCACGTCGATGTCGGTGTGGCTCTGGTCGACGGAGAAGCCGAGATTGACGCCCGGCGCGACGCGCGCGCCGAAACCGGCGACGCCGCCAACCGTCTTGCGCTTGTCGCCGACGAAGTCGCCTTGCGCGTCGGTGCGGACCGAGATGCCGTAGCCCTCGAACCAGGTGCGGTAGCGCGGATCTTCCGCAGCCGCCGACGCCCCGCCGCCGCCGGGATTGGTGCGGAACGCCCGGTTGACGCCGCCGGATGCCTGGTTGCCGAGCCGCTCCAGGAAGTTGGAGCCGAGATTGAGCGCGCTGTTGCCGACCGACTGGTCGTAATTGGTCGATGTCGGCGACGGGATCGGGGTCGGTGATGGCGTGGGCGTCGGGGTCGGGGTCGGCGCCGGGCTTTGCGCGAAGACTGACGACGTGGCCGACGTCATCACCACGATCGCAAACGCCATCGCTGCCGCGGCCCGACGAACGCGGTCCAGCCCGATCGTCTGCCGTGTCCTTGAGAGCTGCGAGGCGCAGCACATGACGACTATTCCCGAAGCAAAGGGCGATCCGCAAAAATGCAACAGGAGCGGCTCGCACATGCGGCGATTTGTGCCGAACTGCCACGGAGGGTCAACCGGTTGGCGCGTTCTCACTGAGCCTATTGCCCTCGATTGTGGTTCCGCGGCCACAGGTTGCAAATAGCAGACGATGGTCCCCGCCCCCATCTTGAAAATGACGCGCAGCTTGCTAACGGGCGATTTTCATGTTGCAATGTTGGACACAATCGGAATTGGCCGTGCGGCTGTGCGTTTTGCGACATTGAGCCTCAAGACTCGAACAGACTTCCGGAAGCCCGTTTGTGGCGTGGCACGCGAAAAGCGGCCGCGTCTTTTTTATATCTAGTGGAGGAGACTACGATGCCGCAAAAGGGCACCGTCAAATGGTTCAACCCGACCAAGGGCTATGGGTTCATCAAGCCGAACGGCAGCGACAAGGATGTGTTCGTCCACATCTCCGCCGTCGAGCGTGCCGGACTCTCCACCCTCAACGAGAACCAGGTGGTTGAATACGACCTCGTGGAGAACCGCGGCAAAGCATCCGCGGAGAACCTCAAGGTCTCCTGAATTTCTCTCAAAGCTGAAACGCGAGAGATCGTGACGTTGCCCCCCGGCTTTGCCGGGGGATTTTGTTTTGGGATGAGCGTGCGATCTAGCTCAAGACTTTCGAAGTTGTTCGAGGCTTTCTTCCCAAGGCATCGAGGTTGGAAGGTGGCGAATGCGCCCGCCTCGATCGACAAAGATGGGGCCGTTTCCTGCCATCCGGCAACTCGGATTGCCGGTCTCGACGAATTCGCGGGTGTTGTAGAAAAAGACCCACCCTTCATCGATCTCGATCGCCTGCCCCGACAGCATCAGGTCTTCCCCGCAAGCCTTGCCGGCCGTCACTACCTCGGCCTCAGCGAGTGCCAAAGCCTCCACGGGCGACATCAGCCGCTCACCACCGGCGAAACCAGGAAATTCTCGGACGGCCCGCTGCCCGCCGTCTTGCAGACATCGCCCTCGATCCGGACCTTGCCGGTCGCAAGCAAGCGCAGCGCTTCGGGATAGATGCGGTGCTCGACTTCGAGGATACGCTCCGACAGCGTCTCCCCCGTGTCGTGATCGCTGACGGGTACCGCCCCCTGCATCACGATCGGGCCGGCATCGGTCTCGGGGATCACGAAGTGCACCGTCGCACCGGACAGTTTGACGCCGGCGCGCAAAGCCTGGCCGTGCGGGTCGAGGCCGGGGAAGGACGGCAGCAGCGAGGGATGGATGTTGAGCATCCGCCCGTGCCAGGCTTTTGTGAACTCGGCCGTGAACAGGCGCATGAAGCCGCCGAGACAAATCAGCTCGATGCCGTGCTGATCGAGCGCCGCCTGCAGCACCTTCTCGAAGCCGGCGCGGTCCTTGCCGAACGGCTTGCTCTCGATCACCAGCGTGTTGACGCCGCTCGCCTTGGCCCGCTCGAGGCCGACCGCATCGGCCTTGTTCGAAATGACGAGCGAGATCTCGGCCGGGAAATCGGCTGCGCTTGCGGCCTTGATCAGCGCGGCCATGTTGGAGCCGCGGCCGGAGATCAGGATGGCGACGCGGCGCTTCATCACAGCGCCAGTCATTACAGTGCCATGTCGAGGTGGCCGTTGTAGACGACGCGGTGCTCGCCCTCGGCCGGGATCACGGTTCCGAGCTGCGCCACCGTCTCGCCGGCATCGGTGAAGACCTCGATCACCTTGTCGACCTTATCAGGTTCGACGATCGCGATCATGCCGATGCCGCAATTGAACGTGCGCAGCATTTCAAGCTCGGCGATGCCGGCTTGCGCCGCCAGCCATTTGAACACCGGCAGCACCGGCAGGCGTGCCAGATCGATGCCGACGCCGAGGTTCTTCGGCAGCACGCGCGGAATGTTGTCGGTGAAGCCGCCGCCGGTGATGTGGGCGAGGCCCTTCACCGCGCCGGTCTCGCGGATCGCGCGCAGGCAGGATTTGACATAGAGCTTCGTCGGCGTCAGCAGCGCACCGCCGAGCGTCATCACCGGCGCGAACGGCGCCTGCGCCTCGAAGCCGAGGCCGGATTGTTCCACGATCTTGCGCACGAGGGAGAAGCCGTTGGAATGCACGCCCGACGAGGCAAGGCCGATCACGGCATCGCCTGCGGCGATATCCTTGCGCGGCAGCAGCGTACCGCGTTCGGCGGCGCCGACGGCAAAGCCACCGAGATCGTAATCGCCGTCCTTGTACAGGCCGGGCATCTCGGCGGTCTCGCCGCCGATCAGAGCACAGCCGGATTCGCGGCAGCCCTCCGCGACGCCCGCGACGATCGCGGCCGTGGCCTCGGGGTCGAGCTTGCCGCAGGCGAAATAGTCCAGGAAGAACAGCGGCTCGGCGCCCTGCACCACGAGGTCGTTGACGCTCATGGCGACGAGGTCGGTGCCGATCCCGCCGTGCAGCCCGGTCTCGATCGCGATCTTGACCTTGGTGCCGACGCCGTCGGTCGCGGCCACGAGGACGGGATCCTTGAAACCGGCCGCCTTGAGGTCGAACAGGCCGCCGAAACCGCCGATCTCGGCGTCGGCGCCGGGGCGTGCGGTGGCGCGCACCATCGGCTTGATCAGGTCGACCAGGCGGTTGCCCGCATCGATATCGACGCCTGAATCGGCGTAAGTGAGGCCGTTTTTGCGGTCGGTCATGCCCGATTTCCAGTGGGTTTGCGGCTGGTTACGTCGAATTCCGGGGACACGCAATGGCTCGCATGGCGCACCGCCGTATACTATGTAGAGATATCAACCGGTTCAGCCTCCCGGGGAGCCGGATTTGAGGTCAGACCGGGTGCCGGGAAGCGCTTTCGTGAGTATTCCGAACATCATTACCCTGGGCCGCATCATGCTGGTCCCAATCATCGTCTGGGCCATCGTGTCGAGCCAAATGGAGGTGGCGTTCGCCGTCTTCCTCATTGCCGGTGTCAGTGATGCCGTGGACGGCTTCCTGGCCAAGCGCTTCAACATGACCAGCGAACTCGGCGCCCTGCTCGATCCGCTCGCGGACAAGGCGCTGCTGGTCTCGATCTACATGGCCTTGGGAATCTGGGGCGCGATTCCGCGCTGGATCGTAATCCTGGTGGTCTCGCGCGACATCATGATCGTCGCCGCCGTGATCGTATCGTGGCTGTTCGACCGGCCCGTCGAGATGAAGCCGTCGAAGGTGTCCAAGCTCAACACGGTGGCACAAGTGGCGTTCGCCGCCCTGGTGCTGGCGGCGCTTGCCTTCGGCTTCAAGCCGGCCCCTTATGATATCATCCTGATGGGTCTCGTCACGGTCTTCACGCTCTCCTCGGTGTCGCTCTATCTGGTCGAGTGGCTGCGGCACATGAGCACGATCGAGGCCAAATGAGAGGGGATGCGGCCCCGCAAAGGGCCAACTCCCGCTCGATGAAGGCGAATCTCTTCCAACAAGCCGGCGCGCCGGCATGGAGCAAGACAAGCGTGGCAGGCCGCGTCCATCCCCGACAATTGGCATTTTCGCTTCCGCACGCGGAGAGCCTCAGCCGGGACAACTTCCTTGAAGGCCCCGCCAACGTGGCCGGTCTGGCCCTGATCGAGCGCTGGCCGGAATGGCCGAACCGGATCATGTGGCTCGCCGGTCCGGAAGGAAGCGGCAAGAGCCATCTTGCCGCGATCTGGGCCGAGATCTCAGGCGCCCGCGCGACCGCGGCCAACGCACTGACCGCCACAGGCGTTCCGGGCACGCTCGCCACCGGGGCGCTGGTGGTCGAGGATCTCAAGGTTGGGGAATTCGACGAACGCGCCCTCTTCCACCTGATGAATCTTGCGCGCGAGGACGGCGCCTACGTGCTCTTCACCGGACGCGAGGTGCCAGCCTCGCTGGAGATCGAGCTTCGCGACCTGCGCTCGCGTCTGCGCGCCGTGCCGGTGGTCACGCTGCTGCCGCCCGACGATCAGCTCTTTCGCGGCCTGATCGTCAAGTTCTGCGCCGATCGCCAGCTCGCCGTGGACGAGAGCGTGGTGGGCTACCTCGCCACCCGTCTGGAGCGGTCCTCGGCCGCAGCCCGACACGCCGTGGAACTGCTCGACAGCGAAGCCCTGCGGCTCGGCCGCCCTGTCACAAGGGCGCTGGCCGCCGAGCTATTGCGGGACGCCTGACCTCGCGGCCGTCCAGAGCCGCTTGACGCGGCAGAGCGGCGGAACATCAATGTCATCGAAACGTCATCGCTCTAACACATGCTCCGGCCGGTTTTGCGCGTAAGTCGCAAGGTAAGGCGAGACAGGATGGACCGACTTCTGATGGACTCTGCGCAAGCCGTTGAAATTAAAGAAAAAGCCCCGGAGACCGAGGGTCTGCCGGCGATCGCGTCCAGCCCCGAGCGATTCATCAATCGCGAACTTTCCTGGCTGCATTTCAATCGCCGCGTCCTGGAGGAATCGGTCAATCCCAGCCATCCCATGCTGGAGCGGGTGCGATTCCTGTCGATTTCCGCGAATAACCTCGACGAATTCTTCATGGTCCGCGTCGCCGGCATCAAGGCCCAGGTGCGTGAGGGCATTGCCGAACGCAGCCCCGACGGCCTGACGCCATCCGAACAGCTCGCGCTGATCAACCGCACCGTCTCCGAACTTGCCTCCGACCAGCAGGCGATCTGGCGCGATCTGCGCGGCACGCTCGCCGATGTCGGCATCGTGCTGGTTGAGGGCAAAGAAGTCACGAAGGCGGAACGGACCTGGATCGAGGACTATTTCCTCAGCAACGTGTTCCCGCTGCTGACGCCGCTGGCGATCGACCCGGCCCACCCCTTCCCGTTCATTCCGAGCCTCGGCTTCACCATCGCGCTCCAGCTCACGCGCGCCGCCGACGGCAAGCAGATGAACGCGCTGATCCGCATGCCCGGCAAGATCGACCGCTTCATCCGCCTGCCGGCCGAAGGCAAGGCCGTCCGGTTGATCTCGCTGGAACAGGCGACCGCCCTGTTCATCAACCGCCTGTTCCCCGGCTACAATCTGCACGGCCAGGGCGCGTTCCGGATCATCCGCGACTCCGAGCTCGAAATCGAGGAAGAGGCGGAAGACCTCGTCCGCCTGTTCGAGACCGCGCTGAAGCGCCGTCGCCGCGGATCGGTGATCCGGCTCGAAATCGACGCCAAGATGCCGGAGGAGCTGCGCAGCTTCGTTCAGCACGCGCTGTCGGCCGCCGACGACGAGGTGTTCCTGGTCGACGGCGTGCAGGCGATGAACGAGCTCTCGCAGCTCACACGCCTCGACCGGCCCGACCTCGAATTCACCCCTTATGTGCCGCGCCATCCCGAACGCGTGCGTGAACATGGCGGCGACATCTTCGCCGCGATCCGGCAGAAGGACCTCGTCGTCCACCATCCTTACGAATCCTTCGACGTGGTGGTGCAGTTCCTGCAGCAAGCGACGCGCGATCCTGATGTCGTCGCAATCAAGCAGACGCTCTACCGCACCTCCAACAACTCACCGATCGTGCGTGCGCTCGCGGAAGCCGCCGAGGCCGGCAAATCCGTCACGGCGTTGATCGAGCTGAAGGCGCGCTTCGACGAGGAAGCCAACATCCGCTGGGCGCGCGACCTCGAACGCGCCGGCGTGCAGGTCGTCTACGGCTTCCTCGAACTCAAAACGCACGCAAAGCTCTCGATGGTGGTACGCCGCGAAGGCGGCAGCCTCACCACCTATGTTCATACCGGCACCGGCAATTATCACCCGGTCACCGCGCGCATCTACACCGACCTCTCCTATTTCACCTCCGATCCGACCATCGGCCGCGACGCCGCTCGCGTGTTCAATTTCATCACCGGTTATGCCGCACCGAGCGATCTGGAAAAGATGGCGGTGTCGCCGTTGACCTTGCGCAAGCGCATCATCGAGCACATCCAGGGCGAGACCGCGCATGCGCGGCACGGCCGGCACGGCGCGGTCTGGATGAAGATGAATGCGCTGGTCGACCCCGACATCATCGACGCGCTCTACGAGGCCTCCCAGGCCGGCGTGCAGGTCGAGCTCGTGGTGCGCGGTATCTGTTGCCTGCGCCCCGGCATTCCCGGCCTGTCGGAGAACATCCGCGTCAAGTCGATCATCGGACGCTTCCTGGAACACGGCCGAATCTACTGCTTCGGCATGGGCCAGGGCCTGCCGAGCGCCAAAGCGGCTGTGTATATCTCCTCCGCCGACATGATGCCGCGCAACCTCGACCGCCGCGTCGAGGTGCTGTGTCCGCTGCAAAATCCGACGGTGCATCAGCAGGTTCTCGAACAGATCATGGTCGCGAATCTCAAGGACAATGAGCAAAGCTGGCAATTGTTGCCGGATGGGTCGTCAACGCGTATGAAGACCGCGAAGGGCGAGGAGCCTTTCAACGTCCACAACTACTTCATGACAAATCCGAGTCTGTCTGGCCGTGGAAAGTCGCTCAAGGAATCCTCGCCGCGTCGTCTCACGCGCCGGAACGAACGCCATCAACCCTGATCGGGGATTTCCGACGTGAAGCGGCCGCGCAAGCGCGGCTCGAGCGTCGCCGTCATCGACATCGGTTCCAACTCGGTCCGTCTCGTCGTCTACGAGGCGCTGGCGCGCAGCCTCATTCCGATCTTCAACGAGAAGACGCTGTGCGGCCTCGGGCGCGAGGTGCAGAGCACGGGCCTGCTCGCCCCCGACGCGGTCGACAAGGCGCTGACCTCGCTGAAGCGATTCCGCGCCCTGTGCCGTGTGATGCAGGTCGGGCGCGTGTTCGCGATCGCCACAGCGGCCTGCCGCGACGCCTCCAACGGCGCCGATTTCATCGCCAAGGCCGAACGCATCTGCGCCGTGAAGATCGAGATCCTGTCGGGCCCGCGCGAGGCGCGGCTGTCGGCGCTAGGTGTGATCTCCGGCATCCATCATCCCGACGGCATCGTCGGCGACCTCGGTGGCGGCTCGCTCGAATTGATCGACGTGCGCCGGAACAGCGTGCGCAGCGGCGTGACGCTGCCGCTCGGCGGGCTCGCGCTCCAGGATCTCGCGCACAAATCGCTCAAGCGCGCCGACCGCATCGTGCGCGAGGCGCTCGACGAGGTGCCGCAGCTCACCGCGGGCCGCGGCCGCACCTTCTACGCGGTCGGCGGCACCTGGCGCGCGCTCGCGCGCATTCACATCATCCAGAGCGGCTATCCGCTCCAGGTGATGCATGGCTATTCGTTGTCCGCGGCCGAAGCGCTCGACTTCGCGCGCCGCCTGCGCCGGCTTGCGGCCGCCGATATGCTCGCCGACATCGAGATCGTTGCCGATGCGCGCCGCCCGCTCCTCACCTATGCGGCGTTGGTGCTCGAGCACATCATCCGCATTGCGAAGCCGAAGACCATCGTGTTCTCCACCTTCGGCGTGCGCGAGGGCCTGCTGCACGAGAAGCTGTCGGAGGTAGAACGCAACAAGGACGGCCTAATCTGCGCCGCCGAAGAGCTGAACCAGCTGCTGTCACGCTCGGCCAAGCACGCCCACGAGCTGATCGCCTGGACCGACCGCCTCGCGCGCGTGGTGAAGCTGCGCGAGACCGAGGAGGACCGCCGGCTGCGCCACACCGCGTGCCTGCTATCCGACATCGGCTGGCGCGTGCATCCCGATCACCGCGGCGAGCAGACGCTGAGCCTCGTCGTCAACGGCAATTTCGGCGCGATCACCCACACCGAGCGCGCCTTCGTCGGCCTGTCGGTGTTCTATCGCTATGCGGGCCTGAGCGAGGAAAACCAGCCGCCGGTCACCATGCAGGAGCTGCTGACCCCTGCGCAGCTCGAACGTGCGCGCCTCCTGGGCGCCGCGTTCCGCGTCGCGCATCTGATCTCGGCGGCGCGGCCGGGCGTGTTGCCGGCCACGCATTTCCGCAGCCAGGGACGCAAGCTGATGCTGGTGTTCGAGCACCGCCTCGGCGACCTCGTCGCTGACCGCGTCGGCAGCCGCTTCCGTCAGCTCGCCCGCCTGATTGGCCGCGCCGGCTCGATCGTCAGGCGTTAAAAATTACTTCGCCGACGCCCTGGCGTGCCGCTCGGATGATTCCAGTGCGGCGACGCTCAGGCTGCGACGGCGCCAGATGGTGCCGGCAACAAGCACGACGACGACGCCGAGAGCTGCGCAGAAATATTCGCCACCGGCGCCGCCATGGCCGAACTGCGGCGGGATACGCAAGGCCCCCAGCATCGTGTCGAGCGAGGCACCGAACGGGCCCTCGAACAGTGTATGCAGCTTGGGCGCGACGCCAGGATCGGTCGCGATCACCTCGCCCGCGATCCAGCCGAGCAGTGCAGCACCAGCCCAGACCAGCACTGGCAGTTTCTCGAGCAGCGCCATGATCAGCGCCGCACCGGCGACGATCAGCGGCACGCTGATGGCAAGGCCGAGGATCAGGAGCGGTACGCTGCCATTGGCCGCGGCGGCCACCGCAATGACGTTGTCGAGAGACATGACGATATCGGCAACCACGACGATCTGGATGGCCTGCCACAGATGCGAAGCGGACTCGACGTCGTCCTCGTCCTCGTTTTCCGGCACCAGCAGCTTGGCCGCGATCACGATCAGTGCGAGACCGCCGACGAGCTTGAGATACGGCAGCTCCATCAGGGTCGCAACGATGCCGGTGAAGATGATCCGCAGCATCACCGCAGCGCCGGCACCGAAGATCATGCCCCACAGCCGGTGCCGCGGCGAGAGACCGCGGCAGGCGAGCGCGATCACCAGCGCGTTGTCGCCGGAGAGCAGGATGTTGATCCAGATGATCTTGCCGACCGCGATCCAGAAGGTCGGTTCGGCCATCTCGTTGCGAAACTGGGTGAAGAACGCCCCGATCGTCGCGGGATCGAAGATCTGCCAGAGCCAGTTCACAATGAGTCCTTTCGCCCGTGTCGGCCTAACTTATCGGCTGATGGATCAGCCGACGATCTCGTTGCCCGAGAAGAACTGCGCGATCTCGATCGCGGCGGTCTCCGGCGCATCCGAGCCGTGCGCGGAATTCTCGCCGATCGACTTGGCGTAGAGCTTGCGGATGGTGCCGTCGGCGGCCTTGGACGGATCGGTCGCGCCCATCGCGTCGCGGTACTTGGCGATGGCGTTCTCGCCTTCCAGAACCTGGACCACGACCGGGCCCGAGGTCATGAACTCGACGAGCTCGCCGAAGAACGGCCGCGCCTTGTGAACGGCATAGA
This sequence comes from Bradyrhizobium sp. 138, assembly GCF_023074075.1. Lineage (GTDB taxonomy): Bacteria > Pseudomonadota > Alphaproteobacteria > Rhizobiales > Xanthobacteraceae > Bradyrhizobium. Next base: position 447,738 of record NZ_JADPKT010000022.1, read on the forward strand.
AGGTCTCGGCCTGTTCCTTGGTCATGCGGATGCGCTTCTGCGCGACGATGCGCAGGCCGGCCTTTTCGATCACGGCGTTGACGGCGCCGGTCAGGTTACGCGCGGTCGCGTCGGGCTTGATGATCGAGAAAGTGCGTTCGATGGCCATAATCTTGTCCTTGGGAAGAAAGCGGTGGTTGCCGGGTTGCGGGGCTTATATCGGCGCCTTTGCGATCCGGCAAGCGATCGCCGGCATGACGTCACAGGCGCATCGCCGCAGGACCGGGCCCGGCGATTTCCTCTTGGATTACGACAATTTCACCCAGATGAACCCAATCTGAAGCCTCCATTCAGGCTTTGGTTCAGTCGGCCGGCTTAAGCTCCTTCCATCGAAACCAAAGCCTGACCTTCAGGCGAACTGTTTCGGCGGCCTTTCCATCGACGCGGATTGCCCCCGCGCCGGCAGTTTTGAGGAGATCACCATGTTGAGGAAACTTTCGCTTGCCGCTGTCGCCGCGGTTGCGCTGGGTGCCGCGTTGGCGCCGACCTCGGCTTCCGCCCATTGGCACGGTGGCTGGCACGGCGGCGGTTGGCACGGGCACGGCGGCGGCTGGCACCGCGGCTATGGCTGGGGTGGCCCGCGCTTCTATGCCCCCGTCTCCTACGGTTATGGCGGCTGCTACGTGCGCCGGCTGGTCCCGACCCCCTGGGGACCCCGCTGGCGGATGATCAACCGCTGCTACTGAGCCCGGCAGCACCTTCCCAAAGACCCGACAGGTATCTGCGCCCCACAGGTACCTTCCAAGAGGAGCCCCGGCGATCCCCCCGCCGGGGCTCCGCATTTTGGGCGGATATGGCGAGATTCATGCAATTTTGACGTGAATGCCGGCGATCCCAAAGAGTGGCGAAACCATTTTGGGGGTCAATGACTTGGTACCGTGACTTTACTTTAAACACACGGAACCGCGCGATGGCTGGGCCTATTGCCAATGAGAGCGAACAGATCGACCGGCGCACCAGCCGCTCGATTTGCGATGCCGTGGGCGAGCGACTCCAGCAGAGCCTGCGGCCCGAGCCCCGGCTCCCCACGCATCTCGAGCAGCTCCTGCATGAGCTGGAACGGCGCGACCGGGACCCGCATTAAGTTGCGGCTTGCCTTTAATCTCGCCTGCGGTGACAAGGCCGCATGCTGTCCATTACCGACCTCTCCATCCGCCTCGCCGGACGCCTTTTGATTGACCAGAGTTCCGTGCAGATCACGCCCGGATCGCGCGTCGGCATGGTCGGACGCAACGGCACCGGCAAGTCGACGCTGTTCAAGGTGATCCGCGGCGAGCTCGCGGCCGAGCACGGTTCGGTGACCTTGCCGCCGCGTTGGCGAATCGGCAGCCTGGCCCAGGAAGCCCCGAACGGCCCGGAGAGCCTGATCTCCGTCGTGCTCAAGGCCGATCTCGAGCGCGATGCGCTGCTCACTGAAGCCGAGAGCGCGACCGATCCGCACCGGATCGCCGAGATCCAGACCCGCCTTGTCGACATCGACGCGCATTCGGCGCCGAGCCGCGCCGCCGCGATCCTCTCCGGCCTCGGCTTTTCCGCCGCCGAGCAGCTCCGCCCCTGCGCCGAATTCTCCGGCGGCTGGCGCATGCGCGTCGCGCTCGCCGCGACGCTGTTCGCGGCCCCCGACCTCTTGCTGCTCGACGAGCCCACCAACTATCTCGACCTCGAGGGCACGCTGTGGCTGGAGGATCACCTCGCGCATTATCCGCGCACCGTGATCGTGATCAGCCACGACCGCGACCTCCTGGAGAGCTCGGTCGACCAGATTCTGCATCTGGAGCGCGGCAAGCTCACGCTCTACAAGGGCACCTATTCCTCGTTCGAGGAGCAACGCGCCGCGCGCGAGCTGCTCGATGCGAAGGCGGTCAAGCGCCAGGAAGCCGAACGCGCCCGGCTGCAGGCCTTCGTCGATCGCTTCAAGGCCAAGGCCTCGAAAGCGCGGCAGGCACAGTCGCGCGTCAAGATGCTGGAGCGGCTGAAGCCGATCACGGCGCTGGTCACCGAGGACGTGCGCGAGATCAGCTTCCCGGCGCCGGAGAAGATCCTGTCGCCGCCGATCATCGCGGCGGACAACGCCGTGGTCGGCTACGATCCGGCGAGCCCGGTGCTCAATCGCGTCACCTTGCGCATCGACAATGACGACCGCATCGCGCTGTTAGGGGCCAACGGCAACGGCAAGTCGACCCTCGTCAAGCTGCTCGCCGGACGGCTGGCGCCTTTCTCGGGAAAGGTGACGCGCGCGGACAAGCTGTCGATCGCCTATTTCGCGCAGCACCAGCTCGACGAGCTCAACGAGGACGCGTCCGCCTACGACCACGTCCGCAAGCTGATGGGCGATGCACCCGAGGCAAAAGTGCGGGCGCGCGCCGGCGCGATCGGCTTCTCCGGCAAGGCCGCCGATACCAAGGCCGGCAAATTGTCGGGCGGCGAGAAGGCGCGGCTCTTGCTGGGGCTAGCGACCTTCTTCGGCCCCAACATGATCATCCTGGACGAGCCGACCAACCATCTCGACATCGACAGCCGCGCTGCGCTTGCCGAGGCGATCAATGAATTTCCCGGCGCCGTCATCATGGTCTCGCACGATCGCTATCTGATCGAGGCCTGCGCCGACCGACTCTGGATCGTCGCCGACCGCACCGTCACCAATTACGACGGCGACCTCGACGAGTACCGGCGCCTGGTGCTGTCCGCGCGCAACGGCGAGCCCGCCCCGCGCGAGCGCAGCGCCGCCAGCGAGAAGCCGCAGCGCGCGAGGTCGGACAATCGCGGCTCGCTGAAGAAGCGTATCGCCGATGCCGAAGCCGAGATCGCCCGCGTCAGCGAGATCATCACCAAGATCGACACCGCCCTCTCCCTACCCGACATCTTTACCCGCGATCCCAAGCAGGCCGCACAGCTGTCAAAGGCGCGCGCGAATGCAGCGGACGCACTGGCGCGCGCGGAGGAGCAATGGCTCGAGGCCAGCACGCAGTTTGACGAAGCGGCGGGCTGACCTCCCGATCAAATTCGGAAAAACAACCCCATGCACAGTACCGGTGCTTTAGCACCGGCACCTAAGCACTTGAATTGGCTGTCCTCTCCCTCCTCGCCGCGATCGCCCGCCGCGGGGCAATTGCGCGCCGGAACGACTCAGTCCGCGTACTGCCCGGCCGCCTTGATGATCGGCGCCCAACGGTCGATTTCACTGGTCAGCATCGCGCCCAGCGCCTCGGGCGTCGCCTTGTCCTGTGGGACCGGCTCGGTGTTGATGTCGTTGAAGCGAGCGATCAGCGTCGGATCCTTCAGCGCCGTCTGCAGCGCCGCCGTCAGCTTCTGGACGACCGCCGGCGGTGTGCCCTTGGGCGCATAGATGCCGTGCCAGACGCCGAGCTCGAAACCCTTGAGGCCGGCCTCGTCGGCCGTCGGCAGATCGGGCAGGCTCTTCAGCCGCTCCTTGGTGGTGATTGCGTAAGCCTTGACCTGCTTGGCCGTGATCGGCCCCGTGGTGTTCGTCGCCTGGTCGCAGGTGAGATCGATCTGCTTGCCGAGCAGATCATTCATGATCGGGCCGTTGCCCTTGTAGGGCACCGTGGTGAGCTGCTTCTGGATCGCCGTCATGAACAGCATGCCGCAGAGATGCGATGCCGCCCCTAACCCGGCATTGGCGTAGGTCAGCTTGTCGCCCTGCTGCTGGGCGTAGGCGACCAGGTCCTTCAGCGTGTCGGCCGGAAAATCCGGACGCGCGATGATGGTCATCGGCGCGTTGGTCACGAGCCCGATCGGCGCAAACGCCGTCTTCGTGTCATAGCTCAAATTGCGGTACAGCGTCGCGGCGGTCGAGATGCCGACATGATGGATCAGCAGCGTGTAGCCGTCGGCTTGCGCGCGCGCGGCGCGGGTCGTGCCGATGGTGCCGCCGGCGCCGGTTGCGTTCTCGACGATGACCTGCTGTCCCAGGGATTTCGCCATGCCCGCGGCGGTCAGGCGCGCGATGGTGTCGGTCGGCCCGCCTGCCGCGAACGGCACCAGCATGGTGATGGTCCTCGTTGGGTAATCCTGGGCAATGGCCGCACCGAGCGGCAGAAGCAGAGCCGATACGAGGGCAATGAACCGCATAGTTTCCTCCAGTTTTCTTGTGGCTCCATATGAGCGCATTCTGAGCCGCGCGGCCATCACGAAAGTGACGCCATCGGGAGTGTTGCGCGAGCTCTCACTGGCGCGATCCGTACAATTCGGACGGACGTCAGCCTCGTCCCCGAGCTACGCCCGATCTTCAATTTCGTCACTGCTCTCGAGCTTCTTGCGGAGCGCCGTGACGACGCGGTGAACGGTTTGCAGGTCCTTGACCGGAAGCCCCTCCGCAAGGCCGTTGACCCACGGCGCCTGCAAAGCCATGGCGGCATCGAAAGCGCGCCGCCCCTTGTCAGTCAGGACGACAAGCTGGGCCCGCCGGTGATGGGGATTGACCGCCAATGTCACAAGCCCTTCGGAATGAAGATCGTTGACGATCCGCTGCACGTTTTGGCGATTGGCACCGAGATCGCGGGCAAGCCAGGCCACTGGCTGCGGGCGCTCCGCGTTCACGATGGCGCCGAGGATTTGCCAGCGCGCGCTCGTGAGCCCGAGCCGCGTCACCAGGCGGTCCCCTGCAGTCAAGAGCAGGCTGTTCAGCCGGAACAAGTCGAGCATGAGGTTGGTCAGGGCATCACCGGGCGGTGTTCGCAGGGATTTCGGCATCCGTCACCATAAACTGTTATTGACATCATGATGTCAAATCGCTAGATCCGTATGGTACCATATTGACATCATAAGACCAAATTGAACGGAACCTGCCATGGCGCAGCTACGCCCACTGGACCCTAACTTTCCCATCGAACGTCAGCTTGGCATCGACACCAGCCCTGTGGTGCTGGTGAACGTGTTCACCCTCGAGGAGGCCGACGAACAAAGCTTCCTCCAGGTCTGGCAGGAGGATGCCGCCTTCATGAAGCGGCAGCCGGGCTTCATTGCCACTCAGCTTCACCGTGCGATCGGCGATAGCCCGACATATCTCAACTATGCCGTCTGGGAATCGACTGCCCACTTCCGGGCCGCATTCACGCACCCTGAGTTCAGATCGAAGATCTCAGCCTATCCCGCGTCCGCCGTCGCCTCTCCGCACCTGTTCGAGAAGGTCGCGGTGCCCGGCATCTGCGTCGCGTAGCTCGCTTCGAAAACGGCAGGTACCGATGACCAGGATCATCCACCCATTGGCGGGCACGGCCGCATTGACGATGATTGCGGCCTTCTGGCTTTCCACTGTTGTCACCGAGCTGTTTGCGTCACACGCGAGCGTCACCCTGGTCAAGACCGCCATCCCTTGGGGCTTCCTGCTGCTGGTTCCGGCGCTGGCGGTGACGGGGGGTTCAGGATTCTTCCTGGCAAGGGGACGACGCACTGGCCTGATCGGCGCGAAGATCAAGCGTATGCCGTTCATCGCCGGCAACGGCATCCTGGTTCTCATCCCCGCAGCCTTGTTTCTTGCCACGAAGGCAAACGCCGCGGAGTTCGACACCACGTTCTATGCAGTGCAGACTCTCGAATTGCTAGCCGGCGCGACGAACATCGTTCTTCTTGGCCTCAATATGCGTGACGGCTTCAAGATGAACGGCCGCTTCCGCGTTCGCCAATCTGATCGCCTCAACACCGAGCCGATGTTCTGAGCATCGCTCGAGAACCCGGCTTTCGATCGGATCTTCCCTCACGTCCTCGATCGCAAAACTCGAGCGCGACGCCTCCCGAACCGCGTCGCGCTTTTCCGCATCCTGCTCTAGGTTGGTCAGTTGTGAGATTCAAGACAACCTGGGCAACGAATCGACATGCGAATTCAGCGGCATTTGCACCTATTGGGAGCGGCCCTGCTTGCGGCGTTCGCCGCGACCATTGCCTTCGTCATCCCATCTCTCATGCAGATCCAAGAGTCGATCAACATCGTCGTCGTCACGCAAGCCCTGAACCTGACGATGACGACGTTCCTGGTCGCAACTGCCCACGCCGTGCTCTTCGGTCTTCCCCTCTTTGCTCTCGTCCGCCGTAAGCGATCGCACGTCGGAATTGCAGCCTCTGCTCTCGGAGGCTTCGCGGTCGGGGCAACGCCATTCGGAGTTCTGTTATTGCTGTCCATGATCGGTGGCGGCAACCCAACCTTTATCAATGACGCACCGCCCCCGTTTGGGTGGATTGAATATATCCAAACCGTGGGGCTGGCAGGTTCGCTGGGCTTTGTTGGCGGCCTCACCTTTGGAACTGCCATGCGGTTGTCCGGATCCGGCCGGCAATCGTGGAGTGTCGTGTCTGCCGCCGCCGTACTGTCGTGCGGCGTTTTCATCCTGCCGGTCATCGTAAGAGACAGGAGCTGCCACAATCTCTTCAGATACGGAACCAAGTCCGTCGCACCGCAAATTTACGCAAATTTGAAGGTGCCGCCCGAAGACTGGAGAAAACTCGAGCAGACGTTCGCTGACTTTGGTCACGTGCAAGCGCTGTCGATCCGGCGCGACGAACATACCCGGGACGGACGCATCATGTGGCGCAGCATGGACCTGTGTAACGATGTCGGACTCAGCATCAGCGTGGGCGACGAGCCATGGCTCGCTCGTCTACATCCGCCTCGTGCGGATGAAGGCATGACCCTCAGCATCTATTCGCTAAAGCCGGGCTGGGACTGGAAGCCGCTCGCCCGCCATCTGCTCAGCGAGATTGAGAAGATTTGGCCCGAGAAAACCACATTCCGGGGACCGAGCGGTCAGATTCTATCGTTCGAAGATGCAATGAAGGGACGGCCGTAGCCGCCTCGCTTACGCGTGCTTCTTCTTCGGCTTGGTCGCCCTCGGCACCGGCTGCGGATCGGGATTGCCCTCGATCGAGGACAGGCGGCCGGAGGTGAAGGTGTAGATGCCCGCGCGCGGGCCGGTGGCCCAAGTCACCACGGCGACGCGCCTGCCTGCGGCATCGTTGGAGAGATTGACGTTCGAGGGTGCGCCGATGCCGCGCACCACGTCGCATTCGGTGTGACCGAGCGCGACCGTGCCGCCCATCGGCGCCGGTGCCGTGCTCGACGCATTGGCATCGGCCGGCCCGGGAGGCGGTGTCATGCCGGGACAGGCGCCGTCGGCGCTGACGAGATCTTCAGCTCCGACCGGCTTGTCGGGGGTCAGCGGCGGCGACTCGATCGAGATGTTCTTGATGAAGAGACGGCCGGGCTTCTGGAACCATTCGGCGTCCTTCGACAACAGGTCGGTCCCGCCCGAACAGCCCGCGACCAGCGGTGCTACGGCAGCCAACGCAACTATGAGCGACTTGGGAAGCTTTTGATGTCGCACGATAAACCAAATTCCCCGCGTGAAGGACCAGCCCTAAGCAATTGTCCCAACATCACTTTGCGGCACGAAGGTGACCAAAGCCAGCATGCCGCCGAAAGTGCAAATTATCATTAATGGCGATCGGCGCTAATTCCGACGCTGCCACCGGCCCCGCTCGTCGGCCTGCCAATAGGTGACATCAAATCCCCGCGCCTTGCAATCCGTCCAGGTGCTGCGGGCGAGCGCGAGCGCGTCCGGATCGTCGCCGTTGAACAGCAGCACCATGCGCGCATAGTCCTGCGCGTCCTGCGGGAGGGCGGCGTTGTCGACCAGGAAGCGGACATGGGCGCCGTTGGGATTGCCCTCCTCGATCGCCAACACGATCGGCTGATCGGCGGCATCGCTCACGCGCCATGTCGCGTGCGGCAGGAAGGAATCGTCGCGATAGGTCCATAAGTGCGCGTCGAGCGCATCGGCGCGCTCTTCCGCGGTCGACTGCACCACGACGCGCCAGCCGCGCTCGAGCGATTTCTCGAGAAGCGGCGGCAACACGTTCTCCACCGTCATGTTTTGCAGATGATAGAACAGGACTTCAGTCATCTCGGATCATTTGCGCTCGTAATGGTCGGCGACCAGACGGTCGAGCAGGCGGACACCATAGCCGCTGCCCCAACTCTGGTTGATGTCGGTCTTCGGCGCGCCCATGGCGGTGCCGGCGATGTCGAGATGAGCCCAGGGCGTACCGTCGACGAAACGCTGCAGGAACTGCGCCGCGGTGATCGAGCCGCCATGACGGCCGCCGGTGTTCTTCATGTCGGCGAACTGGGAATCGATCAGCTTGTCGTATTCGGGGCCGAGCGGCATGCGCCAGACCTTGTCCCCGGTCTCCACGCCGGCCGCCAGCAGGCGTTCGGCAAGCTCGTCATTGTTGGAGAACATGCCGGCATGCTCGGTGCCGAGCGCGACCACGATCGCGCCGGTCAGCGTCGCCAGATCCACCATGAATTTCGGCTTCACCTTCTTGGCGACGTACCAGAGCACGTCGGCCAGCACGAGGCGGCCTTCCGCATCGGTGTTGATGATCTCGATGGTCTGGCCCGACATCGAGGTGACGATGTCGCCCGGCCGCTGCGCATTGCCGTCGGGCATGTTCTCGACGAGGCCGATGGCGCCGACCACATTGGCCTTGGCCTTGCGTGCCGCCAGCGCATGCATCAGGCCGACGACGCAGGCAGCTCCCCCCATGTCGCCCTTCATGTCCTCCATGCTGCCGGCCGGCTTGATCGAGATGCCGCCGGTGTCGAAGCAGACGCCCTTGCCGATGAAGCTGACCGGCGCCTCGCCTTTCTTGCCGCCGTCCCAGCGCATGATCACGGTACGGCTCGGCCGTGCCGAGCCCTGGCCGACGCCGAGCAGCGCGCCCATGCCGAGCTTCTGCATCGCCTTGACGTCGAGCACCTCGACCTTGACGCCGAGCTTGCGGAGCTGACTGGCGCGGCGCGCGAATTCTTCCGGGAAGAGCACGTTCGGCGGCTCGTTGACGAGGTCGCGCGCAATGACCACGCCGTCGACGACGTGGCCGGCCGCGGTAAACGCCTTTTTCGCGGCACCGGCATCGCCGACCGCCAGCGAGATGTCGGCGCGCGAACCGCCCTCCTCGCCGTCCTTCTTCTTCGTCTTGTAGCGGTCGAACTTGTAGCCGCGTAAGCGCAGGCCCGAGGCGATCGCAACCGCCTGCTCGCTCGTCATGGCGCCATCGGGCAGCTCCGCCATGATGGTCATGGTGGCAGTCCCGGCGGGAAGCTTGCTCGCCGCCACACCGCCGAATTTGAGGAAATCGTTCGCCTTCAGGCCGGCTGCCTTGCCGGCGCCGATCACGAGCAGACGGGTGGCTTTCACCCCTTGCGGCGCCAGGATGTCCAGCGCGACCCCGCTTTTACCCCTGAAGGCGGCGGCGGAGGCCGCGCGCTTCACGAGTTCGACAGCGCCGCCCAGCGCCTTGGCGGTCGCCGGACCGACCTTCAGACTGTCGTCGCAGAACACGACCAGGATGCCACGGGCGGCTGACGACAATGGGACGAAGCCGACCTTGATGGCATCGGACATGGGTAACTCCTTCAAAAATCTTGGTCTTTCCGTCATTCACGGTCTGAGGCCGCGGCCGCACCTGAACGACGATTCACTGGGGCTTCCCGCACTATGGGCCAGCGGCCCGCCGGATGCCAAGCACCCCCGTGGCCGGCAGGCCACAACGAGCGAAATATTAACCATATATTGAGGGTGCCACGGGGCAGCCATTTTGTTGACAGATCAAAGGGATGGTAGTGAGAGAGTGAGCTGGCGGAACAGGCGCTGGCCAACCTTGGGGATCCCCCTGATCGGGGATTGGTTGGATAGCGGAATTCGGCCGACGTTTGGGGACTTGGTGGGATTCGTGCGGTAGCGCATGGGGTCGATCGATAGGTATATCTTCCGCACGACGCTGGCGTCGTTTGCGCTGGTCCTGGTCAGCCTCACCGGCGTGATCTGGATTACGCAGGCGTTGCGCGGCATCGACCTGATGACGAGCCAGGGTCAGACCATTCTCACCTTCCTCGGCATCACCAGCCTCGTCGTGCCGGCCCTGGTTCTGATCATCTCGCCGATCGCGCTGATGATCGCGATCTCGCACACGCTGAACAAGCTCGCGACCGATTCCGAGATCATCGTGATGAATGCCGCCGGCTTCTCGCCGTTCCGGCTGTTCTTTCCGTTCTTCTACGCCACCTGCGTTGTGGCGCTGCTGGTCGCCTTCATCGCGGCCTATCTCGCCCCCGACGGCATGCGGCGGATCAAGCAGTGGGATGCCGAGATCACCGCGGATGTGCTCACCAACATCCTGCAGCCCGGCCGCTTCGCCCGGCTCGACGAGAACCTCACGATCCGGATTCGCGAACGCCAGCCCGGCGGCATCCTTGCCGGCATCTTCATCGACGACCGCCGCGACCCGAACGAGCGCGTCTCGATCGTCGCCGAACGCGGCGAGGTCGTGAAGAACGACACCGGCTCGTTCCTGGTGCTGGAGACCGGCAATCTGCAGCGCTTCGAGGCGGGCAAGCGCGATCCGGCGCTGGTGGCTTTCGGCCGCTACGGCTTCGACATGTCGAAATTCTCCAAGGGCCGCGACGTCACCCTGGGCATTCGCGAGCGCTATCTCTGGGAGCTGTTGGCCCCGTCCGAGAACGATCCCGTCTACAAGCAGATTCCCGGACAGTTCCGCTCGGCCCTGCATGACAGCCTGCTCGCGCCGATCTATCCCTTCGCCTTCGCGGTGCTGACCTTCGCGTTCCTCGGGGCGCCGCGCACCACCCGCCAGAGCCGTAACTTCTCGATCGGCGCATCGATCATCGCCGTGTTCGGCCTGCGCATGGCGGGCTTTGCCTGCTCGGTAATGGCGGTGAAATCGCCGGGCCCGGTGCTGCTGCAATACGCCATGGTTTTCAGCGCCATCGGCGTCGGGCTATGGATGATCATCGGCGGCATCGTAGTCGAGGCGCCCCCTGGCCTGATGGACGCCATCAACAGGTCGAACGCGCGCATCGCGCGGCTGTTCGGACGTCTGGCCAGCGCATGAGCATGCTCACCAACACGCTCGGGCGCTATTTCGCCGGCCGCTTCGTGGTCGCCGCCCTCGGCGTGTTCGCGAGCATTTTCCTGCTGCTGGTGCTGGTCGACTACATCGAGATGGTGCGCAAGACCTCGGGGCTGGCATCCGCCTCGGCGCTCATGGTGGCCGAGACCTCGCTGTTCCGGGTGCCGCAGCTTCTGGAGAAGCTGACGCCGTTCTGCATGCTGATCGGCGCCATGACCTGCTATCTCGCCCTCTCCCGCCGGCTCGAGCTCGTGGTGGCGCGCGCCGCCGGCATCTCCGCATGGCAGTTCATCTCGCCGGCGCTCGGCAGCGCGCTCCTGATCGGGGTGATCGCCACCGTCGCTTACAATCCGATGTCGGCCAATTTGCGCGAAGCTTCCAAGCGCATGGAGGCCGAGCTGTTCGGCTCGGCGCCCGGCGGCGGCATTCAGGACGCCTCCGGCTTCTGGCTCAACCAGGTGACCAGCGACGGCCAGACCATCATCAATGCGGCGCGCAGCGAGCAGCAGGGTGTCCGGCTCACGGGGCTCACGCTGTTCCGGTTCGATCCCGATCAGCACTTCAAGGAGCGGGTCGAGGCGCGCGAGGCGACGCTCGAGACCGGCCGCTGGCTGTTCAAGGGGGTCCGCCGCTTCTCGTTGGACTCCCCGCCGGTCGACCAGGCTAGCCTGGAGATTCCGACCACCCTAACCGAGGCGCAGGTCCGCAACAGCTTTTCCACCCCCGAGACTGTGTCCTTTTGGCAACTACCGAGCTACATCCGCTCATCCGAGAGCTCAGGCTTCGCGACAGCCGGATACCGACTCCAGTATCAGAAGCTTCTGGCGCAGCCGTTTTTGCTGGCTGCAATGGTGATGCTCGCGGCCTCCGTGTCGTTGCGCTTCTTCCGGATGGGCGGCGTGCAAAAGATGGTTTTGAGTGGCGTGGGCGCAGGCTTTCTGCTCTACGTTCTGTCGAAAGTGACTGAAGACTTGAGCAAGGCTGAGTTGATGCATCCGATCGCTGCGGCGTGGTTGCCTGCGGTGGTGGGCGGCCTCACCGGCTTTTTGGCCTTGTTGTACCAGGAGGACGGTTAGTGACTGCCGTCCATCGCGGACTCGTGTCTGGTTTGACGCGGCGCACCGTAGTGCGCGCGAGCGGGCGCGGCTTGTCCGTCCGCAGGCTGTTGCTGGCCGTCGCCGCCGTGGCCTCGCTCGGCGGGCTGATCGAAGTCGCCGCCGTGGCCCCCGCCTCCGCCCAGAGCTTCACCTACAATCCGCTGCCGCCGCGTCCGAAGCCGCCCAAGGCGCCCAACGACAACCAGATGCTGGTGCAGGCGACCGAGGTCGACTACGACTACAACAATTCGCGCGTCTCGGCGGTCGGTAACGTCCAGCTGTTCTACAACGGCACCAGCGTCGAAGCCGACAGGGTCATCTACGACCAGAAGACCAAGCGGCTGCATGCCGAAGGCAACATCCGCATGACGGATGCCGACGGCAAGATCACCTATGCCGAGATCATGGATCTCTCCGACGATTACCGCGACGGTTTCGTCGATTCGCTGCGCGTGGACACCGCCGACCAGACCCGCATGGCCGCGAGCCGCGCCGACCGCTCCAGCGGCAATTACACGGTGTTCGAGAACGGCGTCTACACGGCCTGCGCGCCATGTAAGGACGATCCGAAGAAGCCGCCGCTATGGCAGGTCAAGGGTGCGCGCATCATCCACGACCAGCAGGAGAAGATGCTGTATTTCGAGACGGCACAGGTCGAGTTCTTCGGCGTGCCGCTCGCCTACATGCCCTATTTCTCGACGCCCGACCCGACCGTGAAGCGCAAGAGCGGCTTCCTGATGCCGAGCTATGTTTCCGGCACAACAAACACGGGCTATGGCGTCGAGGTTCCCTATTATTGGGCGATCGCGCCCGACATGGACGCAACCATCAACCCGCGCTTCTTGTCGCGACAAGGCGTGCTGCTGCAGGGTGAATTCCGTCAGCGCCTGATCGACGGCGCCTACCAGATCCGCGCCTATGGCATCGACCAGCTCGATCCCGGCGCCTTTGCCGGGCAGCCCGGCGACCGCCAGTTCCGCGGCGCCGTCGACACCAAGGGTCAGTTCGCGCTGAACGACAAATGGGTCTGGGGTTGGGACGGCGTCCTGATGTCCGACTATTATTTCTTCTCGGACTACCGCCTCTATCAGTACCGCGATCCGCTCGGCTCGTTCCTGCTGCTGCCGACGGAAGCGCTGTCGCAGCTCTATCTGACCGGCGTTGGCAACCGTAGCTTCTTCGACGCGCGCACGATGTACTGGCTGAGCTACTCGGGTAACCAGAGCCAGGTGCCGATCGTCTATCCGGTGATCGACTATTCCAACGTGCTCAACTATCCGGTCTTCGGCGGCGAGTTCAGCTACAAGACCAATTTCGTGAACATGTCGCGTGACGAGGCGGTGTTCGATCCGATCACCACGATCGCCAACACCAACGGCCTGTGCACAACGGCGTCGGCCGATCCGCTGGCCCGCATGCCCTCGCAGTGCCTGCTGCGCGGCTTCCCCGGCACCTATACCCGCCTCTCGGCCGAAGCGCAGTGGCGCAAGTCGTTCACCGATCCGTTCGGCCAGATCTGGACGCCGTTCGCCAGCCTGCGCGCCGACGCCATCAACTCCTCGGTCTCCAACCAGCCGGGCGTGTCGAACTATCTTCCCGTCGGCGACACCCAGGCGCTCCGCCTGATGCCAACCGTGGGCCTGGAATACCGTTATCCCTTCATCAACGTTCAGCCCTGGGGCTCGACCACCGTCGAGCCGATCGCGCAGATCATCATCCGGCCGAACGAGACCTATGCCGGCAGGCTCCCGAACGAGGACGCCCAGAGCATGGTGTTCGACGCCTCGAACCTGTTCAACGTCGACAAATTCTCCGGCTACGACCGCGTCGAGGGCGGCGGCCGCGCCAATGTCGGCGTGCAGTCCACCACGCAGTTCGACAAGGGCGGCGCTGTCAAGGTGCTGTTCGGCCAGTCCTACCAGCTGTTCGGCATGAATTCCTTCGCGGTCCACGACGCTATCAATACCGGCCTCGATTCCGGCCTGGACAAGCCGCGCTCCGATTATGTCGCGAGCGCCAGCTACTCGCCCAACAGCACCTACACGTTCAGTGTCCGCTCCCGCATGGATGAGGAGACCTGGAACGTCCAGCGCTTCGAGGCGGAAGGCCGCGCCAATTTCAATCGCTGGTCGGTCGCCGTGCTGTACGGCAATTACGCGCCGCAGCCGGAACTCGGCTATCTGACCCGCCGCGAGGGCATCCTGACCTCGGGCTCGATCAAGATCGCAACCAACTGGGTGGTGTCGGGTTCGGCGCGGTGGGACCTCGAGGCCAACAAGATCAACCAATATGTGCTCGGCGCCGGCTACGTCGACGATTGCTTCGTGCTGGCGGCGAACTATGTAACTTCGTATAGCTATTCTGCGGGCACCGCGCCGCCCGTGCTGAGCCATGCGTTCATGTTCCAGATCGGCCTGCGCACGCTGGCGACCTCGTCGACGAGCAGCAGTTCCGCCGGCCTCCAGTGAACGGTTTGAAGTGCCGGCCGCGCTTGCCCCCATCACAGGCTCGACGCGGCTGACATGCGAGCGACAATCATGACGATCCCATTGCCCGTCTTCCGCCTCCTGCTCGCCATCAGTGCCGGGCTGATCCTGACCGGACTGCCCTCGCCGTCGCGCGCGCAGAACATCGTCGTCATGGTCAACGGCGATCCGATCACCGATTTCGACATCGACCAGCGCTCCAAGCTCGACCAGCTGACGACGCAGAAGACCCCGAGCCGGCAGGATGTCATCAACGAGCTGATCGACGACAAGGTGAAGCTCAAGGAAGGCAAGAAATACGGGGTCGATCCCGGCGTCTCCGACATCAACCAGTCCTACGAGGGCACGGCGCAGCGCATGCGCATCACGCCGGATCAGCTCACCAAGTCGCTCGAATCCAAAGGTATCCGCCCCGAAACGCTGAAGAGCCGCATGAAGTCCGAGATGGTCTGGGGCAGCCTGGTGCGCGGCCGCTTCAAGGAGAAGCTGCTCGTCGGCGAGCGCGACGTCGCGCAAGCCGTGCAGGCCCAGACCGGCGACAAACTTCAGGTCGAAGGCACCGAGTACAAGATGCAGCCGATCGTGCTGATCGTGCCGCGCGGCTCGTCGGCGGCGTTCCTCGATACCCGCAAGAAGGAAGCCGAGAGCTACCGCTCCCGCGTCGGAAGCTGCGAGGAAGCCAATTCGCTGTTCCGCTCGACGCCGAACGCCACCATCCGCGACAGCGTCACCAAGACCACCGCGGAACTGCCTGAGGCGCTGCGCAAGGTGCTCGATGATACGCCGATCGGCCATTTGACCGCCCCCGAGCTGACCAAGAACGGCATCGAGATGGTGGTGCTGTGCTCGCGCAAGCCGACCATGATCGACACGCCGAAGAAGCGCGAGGTGCGCGAGAAGATGTATCAGGAGAAGTACGAGAAGACCCAGAAGGCCTATCTCGACGAGCTCCGCAAGGCGGCGATGATCGAATATCGCAACCGCTGATGGCCGTTTCCGCAGCAAAGCCCCTTCCCCTTGCCCTGACCCTGGGAGAGCCAGCCGGCATCGGCCCCGACATCACGATCGCAGCCTGGCTGCGGCGCCGTGAGCTGAACCTGCCCGCCTTCTACCTGCTCGGCGACGAGGCGCTGATCGCCCGACGCGCCAAAGCGCTGGGCGCCGATATCAGGGTCGCGGCCGTGAGCCCCGGCGAAGCCGATTCCGCTTTCGCTGACGCCCTCCCTGTGGTTGCCACCGGCGAGCGCGCGACCGCCGAACCCGGCAAGCCCGACGCATCGAGCGCACCGGCCGCGCTCGCCTCGATCCGGCAGGCGGTCACGGACGTCCGCGAGGGCCGCGCCAGGGCCGTCGTCACCAACCCGATCGCCAAGAGCGTGCTCTACCGCGCAGGCTTCCGCCATCCCGGCCACACCGAATTCCTCGCCGAGCTTGCAGCAAAGGACGGCCGCGTGCCGCAGCCGGTGATGATGCTGTGGTCGCCGCAGCTCGCCGTGGTGCCCGTCACCATCCACGTCTCGATGCGCGATGCGCTGGCAGAGCTCAACAGCGAGCTGATCGTCTCGACCGTTCGCATCGTCGCGGCCGAGCTGGCATCCCGCTTCGGCATCGACAGGCCGCGCATCGCGGTCTCCGGCCTCAATCCGCATGCCGGCGAGGACGGCTCGCTCGGCCACGAGGAGCAGACGGTGATCGCGCCGGCGTTGAAAACGCTGCGGAGCGAAGGGATCGAGGCCAGAGGCCCGCTGCCCGCCGACACCATGTTCCACGAGGCCGCGCGTGCTACCTACGATTGCGCCGTCTGCATGTATCACGACCAGGCGCTGATCCCGATCAAGACCGTCGCCTTCGACGACGCGGTCAACGTCACGCTCGGCCTGCCCTTCATCCGCACCTCGCCCGATCATGGCACCGCCTTCGACATCGCCGGCACCGGCAAGGCCAATCCCGCCAGCCTGATCGCAGCGCTTCAGCTTGCGAGCCGCATGGCGGCTACGATCACCTGATGGGCGCGATCGACGACCTCCCGCCGCTGCGCGAGGTCATTCGCCAGCACGCGCTGTCGGCGCGCAAATCGCTCGGCCAGAACTTTCTGCTCGACCTCAATCTCACCGCGCGCATCGCGCGCGCGGCCGCGCCGCTGGACGACTCCACCATCGTCGAGATCGGCCCGGGCCCGGGCGGGCTGACGCGCGCGCTGCTCGCGCTCGGCGCCAAGCGCGTCATCGCCATCGAGCATGACGAGCGCGCGATCCCGGCGCTACAAGATATCTCCGCGCGCTATCCTGACAGGCTCGAGATCGTGCATGGCGATGCCATGACCTTCGATCCGCGTCCGCTGCTCGATGGCGAACGCGCGAAAATCGTAGCCAACCTGCCCTACAACATCGCGACCCAGCTCTTGATCAACTGGCTCACCAGCGAGCCCTGGCCGCCCTGGTACGAGATGATGGTGTTGATGTTCCAGCGCGAGGTCGGCGAGCGCATCGTCGCGCGCGAGGACGAGGAGGCCTATGGCCGGCTCGGCGTGCTCGCCAACTGGCGCTGCGAGACCAAGATCCTGTTCGACATTGCGCCGTCCGCCTTCGTGCCGCCGCCGAAGGTCACCTCCTCCGTCGTGCGCCTCAAACCGCGCCCAGAGCCTTTGCCTTGCGATCGCAAGCTGCTCGAGCAGGTCGCAGCTAGCGCTTTCGGTCAGCGTCGAAAAATGCTGCGGCAAAGTTTGAAGTCGCTCGGCGTCGATCCGGCGCGGCTTGCACAAGCCGCCGGTGTCGAAGCGACGCGGCGCGCCGAGACCATTCCCATTTCCGGCTTTGTTGCCATGGCCTGTGAATTGGCCAATATACGGGGCGAAGCAGAGCGATAATTTCGGAGGAAGAAATATGGCGCTGATGCGCAGGCAGTCCCTGGTCAAGTTCGACGCGCCCTTGTGCGAGACCATCGTCGACACGCCGAAGCCGCAAGGACGTGAGGTGCTGGTGCGCATCGAGCGCTGCGGCCTCTGCCACTCCGACCTCCACATCCAGGACGGCTATGCCGATCTCGGCGGCGGCAAGAAGCTCGACACCACGCGCGGCATGACGCTGCCCTTCACGCTCGGCCATGAGATCGCCGGCGTGGTCGACGAGGTCGGCCCGGACGTCGCCGCCGGTCTGGTCGGCACCAAGAAAGCCGTCTTCCCCTGGATCGGCTGCGGCCAGTGCCGCGACTGCGCCAATGGCGACGAGAACCTCTGCGTCAAGCAGCGCTTCCTCGGCGTCTCCATCGACGGCGGCTTCGCCACCCACGTGCTGGTGCCCGACGCCAAATATCTGCTCGACTACGATCCCCTGCCCGTCAACCAGGCCGCGACCTTGATGTGCTCGGGCGTGACCGCCTATGGCGCGCTCAAGCGCCTGGTCGACCGTCCGCGCCAGCGCAACCTGCTGCTGATCGGCCTCGGCGGCGTCGGCATGATGGGCCTGTCGTTCGCGCAGGCGATGTTCAAGCAGCCGATCACGGTCGCCGACCTCTCACCGGCCGCGCGCGACACCGCGCTGAAGAACGGCGCCGCGCTCGCCTATGACCCGTCCGAGCCCGACGTGATCAAGCGCATCCTGAAGGAGACCGAAGGCGGCTTCGACGAGATCGTCGATTTCGCCGGCAACGAGAAGTCGATGGCCTTTGCGGTCGCCGTCGCCGCGCGCGGCGGCAAGATCGTGGTCTCCGGCCTGATGGGCGGGCAGTTCACGCTGCCGATGGTACAGTGGGTCTACAAGCGCATGACCATCGAGGGTTTCATGGTCGGAACGCTGGCTGAGGCCCACGAGCTGATGGCGCTGGCGCGCGCCGGCAAGATCAAGCCGACGCCGATGCGCGAGGAGCCGATGGGCGACGTCCAGAAATGGATCGACGAGCTTCGTGCCGGCAAGGTCGTCGGCCGCATCGTGCTGAAGAACTGACCGATCGCGCGCGGCGGGCCCGGCGCAAGTCGCGCCCGCCGCACGGAACGCCTTCCGCCCCGCTGCGTTGGCAGCGCATGACCATTCGTTGCACCGTCGAAAGCGCATTCTTCATCGCCTGGAGCTGCCTGGAGCAGAGCGGCGAGCTCGGCCCGCCCGACGAGAGCGCCAACATCATTCTCGACGCGATCGAAGCCCAGCTCAGGACCGGCGAACGCCGGCAGCTGATGCTCGCCAACAAGGCGATCGACGCCTACCGCGCGCATGCCGCGCAACGCCGATTCTCGGAGGACCGCGAAGCCCGCTTCGGGTGATGATCATCGCCGCCCCTCGGGCGACGACTGCCGTTTCTGGTGCAGATAGGCCGGGCTGAAATCGCCGAGCCGCTGCAGATCGCGCCATCTCAGCACGATCAGCTCGCCCTCGCGCAGATCCATGGCTCCGCTGCGCCTGAGCTCGGCCAGTGTCCGGTTCACCGTCGCGATCGCCATGCCCAGCGTCTCGCCGAGCTGCGCCAGGCTGATCGGCATGCGGCAGCGATTGCCGCGGACGAGCTGCGCGGCGCGGGCGCGGTAGAACAGCTCGCAGAACAAATGTGCCATGCGCGCCTGCATCGGCCGGGCGCTGTTGTTGGTGATGGCCTCGCGAAAGATCGCGGCATCGAGCAGCGTCTCGCGCCAGACCGCCAGCCCGAAGCTTGGCCGCCGCCGGAACGCGATGAACAATTCGCGATGCGGGATGAAGGCGACCGAGGCCGGCCCCAGCGCGCTCAATCCGTGGTCCATCTGGTCGATGAACAGGCCCTGCGCATCCGGCAGGTCGCCGGTGAGATGGAACGCGAGATATTGCCGTCCGCCGCCGCCGAGCAGATGGTAGCGCGCCACCATACCCGAGACGACCAGCACCGAATGTTTGGGTTCGTCGCCCTGACGGATGAAATCCTGATTGGGCTCCAAATCGCGCAGCGTGAAGGTGAGCGCCCGGATCTCCGCAAGATCCTCCTCGGCGAGCGCGGTGTGCTCGCTCAGGTTCCGGATCAGCACCTCGTGGGCTTTGTCCATGGGGCTGCCAAAAGTGGCGCCGGTACGATCAAATGATACGTCCGGCTTGGGTTCAGCGAACTAGAACGCGGGCCGGAAGCACAGGTTGCTAACCGGTTTTGCGACCGTACCGTCCACGTCAATCGCACCATCCAGGAATCGAGGCATCGTCGATTGGTCGCTTGGGAGAGGCAGCGAGATCGAGCTGCCGCCATCCGACGAGCTGTGCATGCGTGCGGATTTCACGCCGGACGATCTGACGTGAGTGCGGTGGACAGAAAGGTCGCGGCGCGCCGGATCAGCTACTTCTTCTTGTCGCCTGTCCTGCGTTGTCCGGACACGCCTTTTGTTTCAGGCTGGTTTGCCCGATTGGCATTCATGCCCGTGGTGTCCATCGTCCCTCGCTCCGTGGCACCGTTGGTATTTTCGGGCCTTTCCATGCCGGTCTGCGGAGCCGGCCCCGTATTCTGGGCAATGACCGGACCGGACAGGGCTGCAAATGCGACCGCGGCAATGAGCGCTTTCATGGGCATCTCCCTTGTCTGATGACAAGACGTGGCCGCAGGCGGGTTGTTCCCGGTGTTCCGCCCTCGCGCGCGGCTGCAGCGAAGCATTGCTTCACGATCGCGACCGCACCGTCCGCCATGATTTGAGCAGCGGGCCGCCGGGTCCGACCACCGGATCCGTCTTCGGCTTGCGGGCCTTGGCGATACGCTTGACGGCGTCGGGACGCTCTCGCGTATCGGTGCACTGGTCATAAGTCCCGTTCTGCGGGTACGCGCCGACCACGAGAAAGTCCCGGCTGGACTCGATGAGGCGGTGTCCCGTGCCTGCGGGAAGGACCAGAACATCGCCGGCCTTCACGCTCAGGATCCGCCCCTTGATCCCGCCGCACTCGATTCTGGCTGTGCCGCGTGCCACGCCCATCACTTCATGAACCTGCGAATGATAATGAACGAAGTCGTACACGGTGTCGCGCCACGACCGCCCCCAGCCATTCGTATCGAACAGCGTGTCGATGATGACATCAGGAGGAAAACGCCGGTTCTTCAGGTTCACCGCGCCGCGATAGAGCAGCACTGGAAATTTCGGATTGTTCGGAACGATGCCATCGTCGCGAAAATGCAGGGCTGCCGGTCTACGGGCCCGCACCAGCGCACGCAAAGTTGCCGCATCGGGATGGCGCTCCACCAGCTTCTTGGCGAAATTCTTGACCTGATCCTTGATCGGCATGGCGTCTCCTCAGCCAAGATTCAACGACCGCAGAGGCGAGAAGTTTCCAGGGATGGACGCAGGGCCATCGCATATGGCAGCGATCTCGCCCGTGGCCATCCTTCGAGACGCCCGCCTTTGGCGGGCCCTCAGGATGAGGACCGAGTGCGCGGCACTCGTTTCAACGAGCACTCATGCTGCTCAGCCTCATCCTGAGGAGACCGCGAAGCGGTCGTCTCGAAGGACGAGGCGCGCGCTCAGCTCGTGAAAAATGCCATATGCGATACCCCACCCCCGAACGGACCTTGGCGACGCTCTGCGCCCCGTGGCAAAACCGCAAGATCGGTCGAGCACGTGATGTCCGCGTGCGCTTTAGCTGGTGCTGCCACGGGGAATGAAAACGATGACGGCGGCGCTTCAAAACTACCATGCCCGGATGCAGCGGGTGCTGGATCACATCGACCGGCATCTGGACGACGATCTGGACCTGGATAGGCTGAGCAGTGTTGCCGCCTTCTCGAAATTTCATTTCCACCGGCAGTTTGCGGCGGCCTTCGGGCTGTCGGTGCATCGCTATATCCAGCTGGCCCGTATGAAGCGCGCTTCCTATCGGCTGGCTTACGTCGACGCTCAAAGCATCACGGAGATCGCGATGGATGCCGGCTACGATGCACCGGACGCCTTCGCCCGCGCCTTTCGGCAACGGTTCGGGCAATCGCCGTCGTCATTCCGGAAATCTCCCGACTGGGAGCCGTGGCTTGCGGCCTTCGGGCCTCTCGACAACGCGAGGAGCAAGCTCATGAAGATTTTTACCGCTGACGACGTGACGATACGCGATGTGCCCACCACAAAGGTGGCAATCATGGAGCATCGGGGCGACCCGGCGACGCTCGGCGCCACCATCCAGCGGTTCATCGCGTGGCGCAAGGGCGCCGGCCTGCACCCCAGGACAAATCCGACGTTCAATGTCTGGCGTCCCGGGCGGAATCCTGCGTCTACTGCCGATTACAGCACAGATCTATGTGTCGGGACCGACCAGCCGATCGAGGCGAACGGCGAAGAAATCAAGGCCGGCGAGATCCCCGGCGGACGCTGCGCCGTGCTGCGAATCGTCGGCTACACCGACAATCTCGAGCCCGCTGCGCTCTACCTTTATCGCGACTGGCTTCCCACCAGCGGCGAGGAAGCACGCGACTTCCCGATCTACTGCCAGCGGCTGAGCTTCTTCCCGGAAGTGCCGGAGCATGAGACAGTCGCGGAGCTGTTCTTGCCGCTGAAATGAACTCCCTGCGTCATTCCGCAGGGATCGCATATGGCTTCTTCACGAGCTGAGCGCGCGCCTCGTCCTTCGAGACGACCGCGTCGCGGTCTCCTCAGGATGAGGCTAAGCATCCAGGAGTCCATCCGGCCGCATACGCACAATGGATTCCGAGTTCGCGCTGACGCGCGCCCGGAATGACGAGCGGGATTATGGCTGCCCGCGCGAGGCGTCGGGCAAAACAGGCGGACACCCCGTCAAGCCCTCCTCGCAAAAATATTCCGCTTTCCCGAATTTCGGATTTGTGGCATATAGCCACCATCCCGGCCCTTGCCAAAGGGGCGCTTCGCGATCGTCACGAGATGCGGGCCGGGGTGCGGTGGACGCGGTAGCGCCGGCGCGATTTGCGTGAGGACAGGGCGGGCAACCGTGAGTCCCGGCGCGACGCGCATACGACACGGCGCGGTCACAGCGGTCTCGTTGATGCCTTGGGGGCGAGCACACGCAAGCCTCCAGGCAGTTCGGCGGGATCGTCCGCGGACGGAGAAGTCGTGTGGTCCTGACGCCCGGGGTTCTGGCGTCAAGTCTCAGCGGTGATGCAGCGGCCAACCGGCACGCGCATCGATCATCCGCAAGGCGACGGGGGCAATAGTGCATCGCTCCCCGGGGAGAGCACGAAGGACACCGTTAAAACCATCCGCGCAGGGAAGGCCGGGCGACCGGCATCACCTGTGATCCAACCCGTGTGCGTTTTTCGATGCACGCGGACCGCGGGTGCCGCCGGCGCCCGGCCTTCCCTGCGCCCTTTGGTCTTCATCGGGTGCAAACGACAGCAAGCCTCGGGCGAAACGCGCCGCGAGATTGCGAAGGCGCGTCTGCGAGTCGAGCTGAAAGTTGGCGGATTCCGACGATCCACCTTGCTCCGTCATTGCGAGGAGCCCTTGCGACGAAGCAATCCAGGCTGCTTCCGCGGAGAGATTCCTGGATTGCTTCGCTACGCTCGCAATGACGTGGAGGGAGAATGACTCGATCTCCTCTCGTGCCCCGAATGCAGCGCAGCGCCCTCTTGGCGGTGCGCTGCAGAGCCGGGGCCCATGCCTCAACGGAGTCCGGAGCGCTGGGTCCCGACTGCGCAGCAGCGTAAAAACGCTGCTGCGCGTCCGGGACACGCGCATGAGCTACGCCGCTCCCTCCTCTCACACCGCTTTTCGCCCGGCTGCCGAACTGTTAGACTGGCGTCATTGTTTTGGGGAATTTTGATGCGCGCGAGGATTTTCAATCGCGTTTTGGGGCTGGCGGCGCTGGCCCTGCTCGTCGTCGTTGCGGAGCCGGCGGCGGCCGAGAAGCGCATCGCGCTCGTGGTCGGCAACTCCGCCTACAAGAACATCACGCCGCTCGACAATCCGTCGAAGGATGCGAGCCTGATGGCGGAGACGCTCAGTGCGCTCGGCTTCACACTGGTCGGCGGACGCGCCCAGCTCGACCTCGACAAGGGCGCAATGGACGTCGCGGTGCAGAGCTTTGGCCGGCAGGTCCAGGGCGCCGACGTCGCGCTGTTCTATTATGCCGGCCACGGCGTGCAGGTCGCTGGCTCCAACTATCTCGTGCCTGTGAGCGCCAATCCGACGCGCGAGGCCGACGTCGACTTCCAGATGACCGACGTCAATCTCGTGCTGCGCCAGATGCAGGGCTCCGGCACCCGCCTCAACCTCGTCATCCTCGATGCCTGCCGCAACAACCCGTTCGGCTCACGCGGCCTTCGTTCCTCCGACGGCGGCCTTGCGCAGATGCGCGCGCCCGAGGGCACGCTAATCTCCTATGCGACCCAGCCCGGCAATGTCGCGCAAGACGGCAGCGACGGTCACAGCCCTTATACCAAGGCGCTGGCGACGACGATCCGAACTGCGGGCCTCGACGTGTTCCAGACCTTCAACCAGGTCGGTCTCGCCGTGAAGCGCGCCACCGCGGGCGCGCAGCAGCCCTGGGTGTCGTCTTCGCCGATCGACGGCACATTCTATTTCGTGCCGCCGACGCAAACCGCCCCGCCTCAGATCGCGGCGATGCAGCCCGATCCCCTGCCGGCGGAGCGTCTGCGCGCCGATCCCGACCGCGTCCCCTTGCGCGATGCGGCGCTGCTCAGCGAGCTCAGCGAACGGCTCTACGAGCTCAATTTCGACCCTGACACTCCCGACGGCCTGACGCGCGCCATCACGAAGCTGCAGCAGCGGATCGCGATGGCGCCGAATGGGGAAGCGACCGAAGGCCTGCTGCTGCGGATGCGCAAGATGGAAGATCTCAAGCCCTGGGGCTCGATCGTCTACGGGCCTGACAGCAGCAAATGGGGCATCTCGTGGAACCACGCCTCGCGGCGCGCCGCGGTGGCGGATGCGCGCGGCAATTGCGCCGGCGCCAAATGCTCGATCGAGCTCTCGTTCTACGGCCGAAGCTGCGGCGCTTTCGCGATCTCGGACAAGTCCTGGTCGCTGGTCCAGCGCGAGGGCGTGCAGCGCGCCAGGGACGCCGCGCTTGACGAATGCGGCAAGGCTGGCAAAGCTTGCCGCATTATTGGATCCGTCTGTGCGGACGGCTCCGGCCGCTGATGCCTTTTTGATTTTGGGTGCTTGCTCATGCCCATTGCCGTCGTCCGTCCGACAGCCCTCGCTTTCCTTCTCACGGCCGCTCTGGCCTCGCCTGCCGCCTTCGCGCAATCCGGCAGCGCCGGGGGCTCGATCGGCAATGACGAGAAGTCGCTGTCCGGCTCGCGCCAGGATCGTTCCTCCGACCGCTCGACCGAACCCGCACCCTCGGCGCGCCGAAGCAAGCCGGCGGCTGAAGAATCGCGCTCGTCGTCGCGGCGAAGCGGCGGCGGAGGTGGCGGCGGTGGCTTTGACGGCGCCTGGGCGGTCACCAGCATCGGCTGCGGCGGCTCTACGAGCGGCGCGGTCGTGGTCTCCTCGGGCAAGGTCATCGGCCAGGGCGTCACTGGCACCGTCAGCTCGAGCGGCGCCGTCAGCACTTTCGGTCACGGCGACGGCGGCGTGACCTTCACCAGTTCGGGACGTCTCGGCGCTCGCAGCGGTTCCGGAACCTGGCGCCGCTCCGACGGCTGCGGCGGAACCTGGAGTTCCGCGAAACAGTAACGCCGGAAGATCCCCGATTTCGCCGCGGAACGAACGCCCCGCAGGCCCGATTCAAGCCACATCCTCTCCGGATTTGCGGCTCATTGCCACCCAAGTCTTTGATGACAAAGGGGTGGTTAAGAGTTGCGTCATGCGTAACCGGGAGACCAGGATGGGCAACCGCACCGCAAAATTCGTATCCGCGCTGGTCGGCAGCATCATCGCTGGCCTGCCACTGGCCGCCGTGTCGCAGAACGCGCCGGACACATCGAGCACGGCCAATGCGGCCGCCGACTGTCTCGCCTCGCCGAAAGGCGCCGCTCCGCAGGGGCAGCATTGGTACTATCGCGTCGAACGCACGACCAAGCGACAGTGCTGGTATCTGCGCGCCGCCGGCGCCAAAGCCTCCCAAACCGCGCAGGCGACGACCGATGCACAAGATACTGATTCAACGGCGCCGCAATCCCTGCAGAATGCGCGAGCCCAATACGTTGCCCCGCAAGGTGTCGCGCCGGGTGCGCCGAACATGACCGCGCCTGCGCCGGCCGCAGCGAGTACGCCACCAGTCGCGCAACAGCCGGCGGCCACCAACAACGACACCGCGCAGCCTGCCGTCGCGACGCGCTGGCCCGATGCTGCCATGCCGACCGCCTCCCCCGCACCACAGCCGCAGCCTGCTCCCGTCGCAGCCGCCGCGCCACCGAGCGCCAAGCCGGCAAAGCCTGCGCCGGCGACCCCCGCCGCGGCCGACAGCGCCGACAAACCGACTGGCTCGGTCCAAATGCTGCTGCTCGTGATCGGTGGCGCGCTGGCGCTCGCCGGCATCCTCGCCAGCCTGATCTACCGCTTCGCCGGCGGACGCGGACGCGTCCAGGCCGCCGACCGCCGCGGGCATTGGAACGATTGGACGCCGCAGGACCACGACGGAAGCCGCGCGCCCTGGCTCGGTGCGACGGCGGCCGACTCGCCGCGCGCACAGCTGCGTCCGGTCGACTTCGATGAAGCTCCTCGACAAGCGACCAAGCGAGTGACGAAGCTTGCCGCGATCGGCCGCGAGATCGAGCAGATCGACGCGCGGAAGACGCGCGCCGCAGCGCCCAACGAGACCAGACGCGACGAGGTCGAGATCAAGATGTTCGACCGGGAATTCCAAATCGAGGCTGCTGCTCCCAAGCTCGCCGCCAGCGAGAGCGGCGAGGATCGCGATCACGCGCCTGCAGACCGCGACCGGGAGGATGCGGTCGACGTCGATGTCATCACGACGATGCTAGAACAGCTCGCGAAGCAAGGCCCACGCCTCTCGCGGCCTAACCTTGAAGCTGAGCTTGCAAACTTCGAACGAAGCCTGCGAGGCCGATCCGCCGTTCGCGCTTGAGGCGTTCGGCCTTCAGGATCGACTGCACCTCGGCGAAGGCCTCGTCGACCTCGTGGTTGATCACGATGTAATCGTACTCCGCCCAGTGGCTCATCTCGTGGCTGGCGCGGCTCATCCGCTTGCGGATCACCTCGTCTGAATCCTGCGCGCGTGAGTGCAGGCGCGTTTCGAGATCGGCCGCCGAGGGCGGCAGGATGAAGACACGAACCACATCAACGCTTGCTTTCTCATGCAGTTGCTGTGTGCCCTGCCAGTCGATGTCGAACAGCACATCCTGTCCGACTGAGAGTGCCGCCTCCACCGGAGCACGTGGGGTCCCGTAGAGATTGTCGAACACGGTCGCCCATTCGAGCAATTCGGCGTGCTCCACCATGGTCTCGAACCTGGGCTTGCTGACAAAGAAATAATCGCGCCCCTCGACCTCACCCGGTCGCATCGGACGCGTGGTCGCCGACACCGACATTTTGAGGCCGGGCTCCCGTTCGAGCAACATCCGCGACAGCGTCGTCTTGCCCGCGCCCGAGGGCGAGGACAACACGAACATCAATCCGCGCCGCTCGACACCGTCAGTTCCGTGGCCGCCCGTCGTCATCGATCACTCCAGATTCTGGACTTGCTCGCGGAACTGCTCGACCACGTTTTTCATGGCCAGCCCCGTATTGGTCAGCTCGATGTCGTTCGATTTCGAGCAGCAGGTGTTGACCTCGCGGTGAAATTCCTGCGCCAGGAAGTCGAGCTTGCGGCCGATCGGACCGCCCTTGCCGATCAGCTCGCGCGCCTGCGCGATATGGGAGGCGATGCGGTCGAGCTCCTCGCGGATGTCGGCCTTGGTGGCGATCAGGATCGCCTCCTGCATCAGGCGGTCGGAATCGAAGCGGTCGGAGGTGTCCAGCAGCGCGGCGATCTGCTCAGTGAGCCTGGCCTTGATCGCCTCCGGCTTGCGGCCGGGCGCGGCTTCCGCTTTCTTCGCCAGCTGCTCGACCTCGTCCACCCGCTGGGTCAGGATCTGCCCCAGCGACGTGCCCTCGCGCTTGCGCATCGCGACGAGCTCGTCGAGGGCCTTGTCGAAGGCCTCGGCGGCCGCGGCACGCGCCGCCTTGTCCTCGTCCTCATCGCCCTCAGGCTCGGCGACCTCGACGACGCCCTTGATGGCGAGCAGGCCGTCGATGCTCGGGGCCACCGCGTCGACCTTGCCGGCGATCACGGCGGCAGCTTTCAGGACGGCGTTGAGCACGTCCTCGTTGACGCGAACCGTGGCGGCGGCGTTGGCGCGCTTGACAGTGAGATTGGCGTAGACGGTGCCGCGCGAGAGCAGCTCGCCGGCGCGTTTCTTGGCGTGGGCCTCGAGCTCGTCGAACCCCTGCGGCAGCCGCACCCTGAGGTCAAAGCCCTTGGCGTTGACCGACTTCAATTCCCATTCGAACGTGTACGGCCCGCTTGCGCCGTGGCTTCGAGCAAAGCCGGTCATGGACGACAGCGCCATCAGGTCAATTTCTCCGGAAACATGGGATTCGCGAGGCATCAAGCCACGCGAATCTTAAGACTATTTTGCAGGAAAGTGGAATCCGCAAAGTCCCGCAGGCAGGTCTGCAACGCGCCTAGCGCTGTACCACCGGCGGCGAGGGTTGCACCGCGCCCTGCCGCGCCGGCGCTGGATTGGTTGGATTGGCAGGCCGTGTCGGTTGCTTTTTCTGCTGGTTGGGCCGTGCCGGCGGCGTGGTCGCCGTCGGCGTGTCGGCGGCGCCGGGCGCGGTGGCGGCGGGCGGCGGCGCATCCTCGGCCGGCTCCACCGTGTCGTTCTGGATCTGCTTTTCCATCGCACGCAGCTTGGCCACGTTCTTCTGATGCGCGTCGTAGGTCTCGGTAAAAGCATGCCCGCCGCTGCCGTCGGCAACGAAATAGAGGTCGCGGGTGCGGGCCGGGTTGGCGGTGGCCTCCAGCGAGGCGCGGCCGGGATTGGAGATCGGGCCCGGCGGCAGGCCCTCGATCACATAGGTATTGTACGGCGACGGCTGCGTGATCTCGCTGCGCTTGATCGGCCGGCCCAACGTGCCCTTACCGCCGACGAGGCCGTAGATGATGGTCGGATCGGACTGCAGCTTGATGCGCTGCTTGAGGCGGTTGACGAACACCGCGGCGACACGGCTGCGCTCGTCCGGCTTGCCGGTCTCCTTTTCCACGATGGACGCGAGCGTCACCAGCTGCTCCGGCGTCTTGACCGGGATGTCCTGATTGCGGCGCTCCCAGATCTCGGCGAGCACGCGCTTGTGCGCCTGCTGCATGCGCTGGACCACCTGCTCGCGCGGGGTGCCGCGCGGGAATTTGTAGGTCTCCGGCAGCAGCGTGCCCTCGCGCGGCAGCTCGCGCACACTGCCGGTGAAGATGTCGTTGTCGGACAGACGCGCCACGATCTGCTCGGAGGTCAGGCCCTCCGGAATCGTGACCGCATGCTGCACCACCTTGCCCTCGACGATGGTGGCGATGACGTCGCGCAAGGACGCGTTCTTCTGGAACGAATATTCACCGGGCTTGAGGTCCGAGCTCGCCTTCAGCGCGGCGACGCTGGCGATGAACACCCACGGATTGATGTCGGTGACGCCTTCCCGGTTCAGCGTCTCGGCGATGTCGCGTTTGCCGGCGCGCTGCGGGATGTTGACGATCTTGTCGTCCCTCAGTGGTCCGGGCGCCTCCAGCACCTGCCGGCCGTAATAATACACACCGCCGGCGCCGAGCATGGCGATCAGCAGAAGGGTGATGATGGCGTTGCCGACGACCACGAACGGATTGCGCGCACGCTCCGATCGCTTCGGCGGCGGCGGGAGTTGCTCGGGCTCGAGCGCTGCCCGCGGACTCCGGGGCGAAATGGGCGGCCTTTCACTCATCGAAACAACCTGAATCCTGCCGGTTCAATCGCGACCTGACAATCGCTTGCCCTGCCAAATGCACGCGCCCACTTCTATGACTATCGCCGAATACGGCAAAACGGTGGATTTGTCTCAAACGCAAACTAACTGGCCAAACGCCGGACGATCACCGACGCATTGGTGCCGCCAAAACCAAACGAGTTTGACAAGGCGACATTGACCTCACGCTGCTTCGCCTTGTGCGGCACGAGATCGATCGCCGTCTCCACCGACGGGTTGTCGAGGTTGATCGTCGGCGGCACGACATTATCGCGAATCGCGAGAATGGCGAAGATCGCTTCGATCGCACCGGCGGCGCCGAGGAGATGTCCTGTCGACGACTTGGTCGACGACATCGCAACCTTGGAGGCGGCATTGCCGAGCAGACGCTCGACGGCCCCGAGCTCGATCTCGTCGCCGAGCGGCGTCGAGGTGCCGTGTGCGTTGATGTAGTCGAGATCGGACGCCGTGAGGCCCGCGCGCTTGAGCGCGGCCGACATGCTGCGGAAGCCGCCATCGCCATCGGGCGACGGCGAGGTGATGTGGTAGGCATCGCCCGAAAGGCCGTAGCCGATCACCTCGGCATAGATCTTCGCGCCGCGGCGCCTGGCGTGCTCGAGCTCTTCCAGCACGAGGACGCCGGCGCCCTCGCCCATGACGAAACCGTCGCGGTCCTTGTCGTAGGGACGCGAGGCCTTCTCGGGCGTTTCGTTGAAACCGGTCGAAAGTGCACGCGCGGCGTTGAAGCCGGCAATGCCGATGCGGCTGATCGGCGACTCGGCGCCGCCGGCGACCATCACGTCGGCATCGCCGAGCGCAATCAGACGGGCGGCATCGCCGACGGCGTGTGCGCCGGTCGAGCAGGCTGTGACCACCGAATGGTTCGGTCCCTTCAGCCCGTGTGCGATCGAGACGTAGCCGGAGGCGAGATTGATCAGGCGGCCCGGAATGAAGAACGGCGACACCCGGCGCGGTCCACGCTCCTTCAGCAGGATCGCGGTGTCGGCGATGCCGCTGAGGCCGCCGATGCCGGATCCGATCATGGTTCCGGTTGCACACTTGTCCTCTTCGGACTCGGGGTGCCAGTTGGCGTCGTCGAGCGCCTGGCCGGCGGCGGCCATGCCGAAGATGATGAAGTCGTCGACCTTGCGCTGGTCCTTCGGCTCCATCCACGTGTCGGGATTGAAGGTGTCGTTGGTGCCGTCGCCGCGTACGACGGTGCAGGCGTATTTGGTCTGAAGATCGGAGACATCGAAGCTCTCGATCCGGCGCGCGCCGCTTTCGCCGTTGAGGATGCGTTTCCAGGTCGGTTCGACGCCGCAGCCGAGCGGCGACACCATGCCGAGACCAGTGACGACAACCCGCCTCATATCCGAAAACTCCGCATCGAAAGACTCACGGCCAATAACAAGAAACCGGCTGACCGCTGGTCAGCGGCCCGTCCGGTTTCAATGTTGTCCCCGCGAAAATGAAGAGCCTTAGCTCTTCGCGTTCTTCTCGAGAAACTTCGTGGCATCGCCGACGGTGAGAATCGTTTCCGCGGCGTCGTCCGGAATCTCGCAACCGAATTCCTCTTCGAACGCCATCACCAGTTCGACGGTGTCCAGACTGTCGGCGCCGAGGTCGTCGATGAAGCTCGCAGCGTCGACAACCTTCTCGGGTTCAACACCAAGGTGTTCGACCACGATCTTCTTAACCCGCTCGCCAATGTCACTCATTGCATAACCTCGTGTTGTTCCCTGTAGACCCGACCCCCCGGGACGATACGAGCCGTCGTGGTCGTGTTACTTGCCTTCGCTTACGAACTTTAGATTTGGCCCCATCCTAACCGATACAGGGCCCGGCGAACGACGGCCAAGGCTCCGCATCGCCAATATACAGGGTTTCAAAAACCTGCAATGGCGTTCTTTGCCCATCCGTTGAGCGTCCGGTTATCATACTTCAATTGCCTTGACTACAAGCCTCATTTCGCTCCGGAAACGGCCGTTTGCCGCATCCCGCACTGCCCATGTGGGCAGTGCGAAACGAAGCATCAGATCATGGCCATGCCGCCATTGACATGGATAGTTTGCCCGGTGACGTACGCCGCTTCGTTCGAACTCAGGTAGACGGCGGCCGCTGCGATGTCCTCGGGCGTTCCGAGGCGGTTGGCCGGAACCTTGGTCAGAATCGTTTCGCGCTGCTTGTCGTTCAGCGCATCGGTCATCGGCGTCTTGATGAAGCCGGGCGCGATGCAATTGGCGGTGACGCCGCGCTTGGCGTATTCGGCGCCCAGCGTCTTGATCATGCCGATCAGGCCCGCCTTCGAGGCCGTGTAGTTGCCCTGCCCCGGATTGCCGGTGACGCCGACCACCGAGGTGATGGCGATGATGCGGCCGAAGCGCTTGCGCATCATCAATTTGGTGGCCGCGCGCGCCAGGCGGAAGGTCGCGGTCAGATTGATGTTGATGACCTCCTCCCAATCCTCGTCGCGGAGCTGCACAAAGAGATTGTCGCGGGTGATGCCGGCATTGGCGACGAGAATGTCGACCTGGCCCATCGCGGCTTCCGCAGCCGGCACCAGCGCCTCGACCTCGTCGGACTTGGAGAGATTGCAGGGCAGCACGAAGGTGCGTTCGCCGAGCTTGCCGGCAAGCTCATCCAACACCTCCTTGCGCGTCCCTGATATCGCGACGGTCGCGCCCTGGGCGTGCAGCGCCTGCGCGATCGCCCCGCCGATGCCGCCGGTAGCGCCGGTGACGAGCGCCTTTTTACCTGTCAGATCGAACATCGAAAAACTCCCCTAGGCCTGCTTTGCAGCGGCCAAGGCATCCTTGGCGGCGGCAATGTCGTTGGGACCGCCGACCGCGACGCCGACGGCACCGTCCGCAATGCGCTTGACGAGACCGGTCAGCACCTTGCCGGCGCCGATCTCGAAGAACCGGGTGACGCCCTGCCCCGCCATATAGGCAACCGACTCGCGCCAGCGCACCGTGCCGGTGACCTGCTCGACCAGGCGGCGGCGGATCTCGTCGGGATCGGTGATGGCGCTCGCCAGCACGTTCGAGACCAGCGGCGCGGCCGGCGCCTTGATCGTGACCTTCGCGAGCGCCTCCGCCATGGCATCCGCAGCCGGCTGCATCAGCTTGCAATGGAACGGGGCGGACACCGGCAGCAGCATCGCGCGCTTGGCGCCCTTGGTCTTGGCGATCTCGACGGCGCGATCAACCGCGGCCTTGTCGCCCGAGACGACAACCTGTCCGCCGCCATTGTCGTTGGCGGCCTGGCAGACCTGCCCCTGCGCCGCCTCACCCGCGACCTCCAGGGCGGCCTCGTAGTCGAGACCAAGCAGCGCGGCCATTGCGCCGGCGCCGACCGGGACTGCCTTTTGCATTGCGAGACCGCGGGTGCGAAGCAGACGGGCAGTATCTGAAACCGTCAGGCTGCCGGCCGCAGCCAGCGCCGAATATTCACCGAGCGAGTGGCCGGCGACGAAGGCCGCGTCTCGTCCCACGGAAAAACCGGCTTCAGCCTCGAGCACGCGCAGGGTGGCGACAGACACCGCCATCAGCGCCGGCTGGGCATTTTCGGTGAGCTGGAGGGTTTCAGCCGGACCGTCCCAGATGATGGCCGTGAGCTTCTCGGAGAGCGCGGCATCGACCTCGTCGAACACGGCGCGCGCCACCGGAAAAGCGTCGGCCAGGGCCTTGCCCATGCCAACCGCCTGGGATCCCTGCCCCGGAAATGTGAATGCTGCCGTCATCGGCGCTCCCTGCTTGTCGGCACGATCCCGGCGAGAACCGGCAGCCGATTACGCGCGGCCTTGGGTCATGGTTCCGTGTCACGCTCCAAAGGGGGCCGTAGACACTGTCCGGGGCCGAACTGTCAAGCCGAGATGGGAACTCGGGCTGGCATTCAACTGGGGATACGCCGCGTCAAAACCCGCCCGCGGTCTGATTGGCGTCGACCTCAGCCCCCGCCTGCGCGCGGCGCGCGCTGTTCACCAATTGACCTGGCCGGTCCTCCCGATCGGGCTTCGCCGTCGCCAGCCGCAGCACCGCGGCATAGCCCGGCTGCACCTCCATGCGGCCGCCATGCCGGCTCGCGCTCAGCAGCCGATGCACCTTCGGCAGATTGTAGCAGGGCACATAGAACAGCAGATGATGTTCGAGGTGATAGTTCACGTAGTACGGCGCGATGAACAGGCGCTCGAGAAAATTGGCATGCGTGGTGCGGGTGTTGCGTAAGGGGTCATTGCTATCAGGAACGACGGCGTGCTCGGCGATGTTGCGGATGCGGGTGATGACCATCATCCAGGTCAGCAGTGGCACCAGCCATAACAGCGGATAGGCCCACCACACGCCGGCCGCCGCGCACGCGGCAAACACCACGGCATTGACGACGCATTGCGGACCGAGCTTGTCCCAGACATGCGCCAGGCGCTGGCGCCAGGGCCAGTCCTTCGAGCCGAGCGCGTTGAGCAGCTGCGCCTTGCGTTGCTGGTAGCCGGTCTGTCCGGTGATATCGCGAATGAACTTGCGGCGATAGCTCAGCTTCGTAATCGGAAACGGCGCCGACAGCACGAGATCGGGATCATCCTCCTGCTGCGTGCGCGCATGGTGCTGCAGGTGGTAACGCCGGTAGCTGCGCGTCTCCGCAAACAGCGGAAAGGCACAGAACCACTGGCTCAGCGTCAGATTGGTTTTCTCGTCGGCGGACAGACAGCCATGCGCGCCGTCATGCATCAGGATCGCAAGGCCCAGCTGGCGCGAGCCGATGATCGCGACGGCGAGGACATAGGTGATCGGATTGGGCCACCATGCGACCAAAGCAATCGCGCCAATGATCAGCGTCCAGGCGTGCGCAATCAGCGCAACGCCCTTCCAGGTCACCCGCTGGCGCACGTCAGCCAGTTGATCGTCGGTCAGGAAATCGCGGGCACGCATGCGAAGCGCGGTCATGGCCTAACTCTCCTCATCCGGAGTGGTTGACGTGTCGCGCTCCTCGACGAGACGCAGGCGCGCGGCATCGCCCGCGGATGTCGCCTGCTCGCCGAGCACGCGCAGCATCTCGGCGCAGAGCGCCTCGGGCGAACGGCCCATCGCATAGCCTTCGAGAATGACGCCGATGGCGACGGCCCAGAACCGCCGCGAGCTTTCATCCGGCGCGCGCAGTGAGCGCCAGCCGTGCCGCGCCACCTGGTCGGCGTAAGCACGCGCGCCCTCGCCGTGCAGGCGCTCGATCGTGCGCTCGACGAGCGGTGCAAGATCCTGACGGCGCCGCGTCAATGTCAGCGCTTCGGCGAAGAAGGCGACGGAATCGCTCGCCGTCACGGTCTCTGCCAGCGCCTGCGTGTAGTCCCGCGGCGTGCGCGCCTTCAACGCCGCCTGCTCGGTGGCGCGCGCCAAATACAAGAGGTCGCGGCAGGCGCATTCGACGAACAGCGCCTCCTTGGTGCGGAAATAATAGGTGATCTGGCTCGGGAATGCGTCCGCGGCGGCGGCGATGTCGGTGATCGCCGTGCCCGACAGCCCCCGCTCCCGAAATAGCGGGCTTGCCGCATCCAGCAGCAGCGAGCGCATCTTGCGGCCGGCCGAGCGCGTGGCGCGCGCGGCGTGCTTGGGGTCGTCTGCCGACGCCTCAAACGGAGCCTGGACCGATTCACCCGTCATCAGCACCTCCCTGATCACTTATTTGTATGACATACAAACAAACAGGTCAAGCTGGTACAGGAGGATGGATTCGGCCGCCCATACCGGCACCATCTCGCCGAACGAACCGCTCCAACCTTGCCAAGTCAGCCAAAATCCGTATAAGGCGCGCATCCGCAGACCCCGGCCGGGAGCTGAACGGACGGTCTCAGCAAATCATTCGTGATTTTGGTGTGGCAGGGCCAGTCGGCCCGTCGTCCCGTGTTTCCGCCTTCTGAGCTTAATCCCAGAGTCCTTTCCGAAGGCCTCTTAAGGGCTTGACGCCGGGCGATGCGCCAACATTGAGGAAAGGACCACCATGGCTCTTTATGAGCATGTATTTCTCGCGCGTCAGGACGCGAGCGCGCAGCAAGTCGAAGAGCTGACTGCGCAGATGACCGGCATCGTCGAGGGTCTCGGCGGCAAGGTCACCAAGACCGAGAATTGGGGCGTGCGCTCCCTCACCTACCGCATGAACAAGAACCGCAAGGCGCACTTCGTGCTGCTCAACATCGACGCGCCCTCCGCGGCGATCGCCGAGATCGAGCGCCAGGAGCGTATCAGCGAAGACGTGATCCGCTATCTCAGCGTCCGCGTCGAGGAGCTCGAGGAAGGCCCGTCCGCGATGATGCGCAAGGCCGACCGTGATCGCGAGCGTGACGATCGTGGCGGCGGCTTCCGCGGCGAGCGTGAAGGCGGCTTCCGTGGCGACCGCGAGGGCGGTTTCCGTGGTGGCGATCGTGACGGTGGTGGCTTCCGCGGCGACCGCGGCCCGCGCCGCCCGCGCGAAGAAGCTGAAACCACCACGACGGATGGGGAGTAAGAACAATGGCTGAAGCTGGTGCACGCCGCCCGTTTTTCCGTCGTCGCAAGAGCTGCCCGTTCACGGGCGCCAATGCTCCCAAGATCGACTACAAGGACTCCAAGCTCTTGATGCGTTACGTCTCCGAGCGCGGCAAGATCGTGCCGAGCCGCATCACCGCGGTGTCCGCGAAGAAGCAGCGTGAGCTCGCCCGCGCCATCAAGCGTGCGCGGTTCCTGGGCCTCTTGCCCTACGTCATTCGCTAAGACGATCAATTCGGCCGGCGGCCTCGAGCCGCCGGTCGCAACTTTTTCGAACTCATAAGGCTTCCGGGTCGTCCGGTCGCCGATGGTTGGGGCGAGATGCCTCTAACCGCTCGAAGGGAGCGGGACAGCTGATGATGCCATTTGTGCTGATAGCCCTGATCGCCGGCGCCGCGTCGGCCCTGATGTTCGCCTCGATCATTTCGGGCGCGCTGATCTCGCTCGTCCTGTTCTATCTCGCCCCGCTGCCGCTGATGGTCGCCGCGATCGGCTGGGGACCGCTCTGCGCGAGCCTCGGCGGCATCGCTGCTGCGATCGGCCTCGGTGCCCTGTTCGGCCTGCCCTACTGCATCGCGTTTGCCGTCACCGTCGCACTGCCGGCATGGTGGCTCGGCCATCTCGTCCTGCTCAGCCGGCCGGCGGATCATGTCGCGCCGGACGCCGCCACCGAGCCGCCTGCCGAGCAGGTGCTCGAGTGGTATCCGGTCGGCCGCATCCTGCTGTGGCTCGCGGGCTTTGCCACGCTCACCACGATCGCCGCCCTGCTCACGCTCGGGACCGACGCCGAGACCATCCTCGGCACGCTGCGGCGCGGCCTGATGCGCCTGCTCCGGGCCACCGACCCGCAAAGCTCCGGCGAAGCCGGTCAGCTCGTCGACGCGCTGGTGCGGATCGCACCGGCCGGGGCCACCATCATCGCGATGATGACGCTGACCCTCAACCTCTGGCTCAGCGCCAAGGTCACGGCAACGTCGGGCCGGCTGCGGCGCCCGTGGCCGGACATGAGGACGGCGGAGCTACCGCCGATGACGCTGGTGGCACTCTGCATCGCGCTCGCTTTCTGCTTCACCAGCGGGCTGCTTGCGATCGTCGCTCAGATCACCGCGGCGGCGCTGATGATGGGCTATGCGCTGACCGGCTTTGCCGTGCTGCATACGCTCACGCTGGCGCTGAAGAACCGCCCGCTCTGGCTCGGTTCGACCTACGCCGTCGTGGTCGTGTTCGGATGGCCCGTGATCGCAATGGTCATCCTTGGCCTTGCGGATGCCGTGTTCGGCTTCCGCGAGCGCTTCCTGCGCAGCCGGCAGCCGCCGCCACTGCCGACGCCTTAAGTGCAACCCCGAAAACTGAAACTCAGATCACTTCAAAGGAGAACGAATATGGAAGTCATTTTGCTGGAACGCGTCAACAAGCTCGGCCAGATGGGCGAAGTCGTGAAGGTTCGCGACGGTTACGCCCGCAATTTCCTGCTCAAGCGCGGCAAGGCGCTGCGGGCCACCGCCGACAACCGCGCCAAGTATGACGGCATGAAGGCCGAGCTCGAAGCTCGCAACCTCCAGGCCAAGGGCGAAGCGTCCAAGGTCGCCGAGAAGATCAAGGACAAGAACATCATCGTGATCCGCCAGGCCTCCGAAGCCGGCCAGCTGTTCGGCTCGGTCACCGTGCGCGACATCGTCATGGCGTTCGAGGCCGACGGCGTCCACCTCGACCGTCCGCAGGTGCAGCTCGACGCGCCGATCAAGACCATCGGCAAGCACACGGTCATCGTTGCCGTTCACCCCGAGGTCGAGGTCGAGATCACGGTCACGGTCGCGCGCAGCCAGGACGAGGCCGAGCGCATCAACCGCGGCGAGGACATCTCGACCCGCAACGAAGACCGCGATGCGGCCGCCGAGGCGATCGCCGCCGCCGGCGAGTTCTTCGATCCGGAAGCCCAGCACGACGAGGTCGAGCCGGCGCCGGCCGCGGAGGAGAAGTAAGTCTCGCATTCGCGCGAGACCGCGAAGCCCGGCTGCCTCAGGCGGCCGGGCTTTTCGCTTTGGAGGCGACGTCCTCGCTCAACATCGCGATCGAGGCCAGCGCCGTTGCCGTGTGCTTCTCGACACCGTCGCTGACGCAGAACACGTCGGCCGCAACCACCGAGACCTGGCGACCCGGCTTGATCACCCGGGCACGGCAGATCAGCTTCTCGCCGACCGCGGGCGACAACAGGTTGAGCTTGTATTCCGCCGTCAGCGCCGGCTGGCCGCGCGAGGTGGCGGCTGCGATCGTCGTGGCGTTGTCGACCAGGAAGGCGGTGACGCCGCCGTGGAAGAAGCCGTGCTGCTGCAGCAGCTCCGGCCGGCGATCCACGGCGATCGTGCAGGTGCCGCGCGACAAGTCGGACAGCTCGGCGCCGACCAGGTTCATGAAGCCCTGCCGGCCGACATTGGCATGGATGTGCTCGGCAAGGGCTGCGAATTCGGGATCCGGTTCAGCGCGCATGCACTCTCTCCTCATGGCTAGTTGATGCGATCGGGTGGCCGTAGCGCACGGGTGGCGCAGGCGATCAGCGTGTCGGCCTCGCTGCGCGGATCGGTGCGGTCGCGTCCCGACAGGAAGGCGCGGCAGAAGATCTGAGCCGGACCGATCAGCTGGCTGACGAACATCACCGGCTTCATCGGCAAGAGCTCGCCGCTTGCAACCAGTGGCGCACGCCAGCGCTCGATACCTTCGGCAAGGCGCGCATTCTGCGCGCGCTGCGCATCGCGCACATCCTCGCCCCACTCGCTCCGGGAAATCTCGAAGAGGTACCGCGCCTCGCGCCGGCTGGTCACGACCCAGTCGAGATGCGCCCGGATCAAGCGATCGATGCCCTGCTCCGCATCGGGCACGGGATCGAGCGCCGCCAGCACCGCGGCGTG
Organism: Bradyrhizobium sp. 138; assembly: GCF_023074075.1. GTDB lineage: Bacteria > Pseudomonadota > Alphaproteobacteria > Rhizobiales > Xanthobacteraceae > Bradyrhizobium. The sequence continues at coordinate 486,573 of NZ_JADPKT010000022.1, forward strand.
ATAGTGCCTGAGCACCTCCAGGAACAGAGCGCCCGCGAGCTCCTTCTTCGACCCGAACACGTGAAAGAAGCTGCCGTTGGAGGCACGCGCTTTGGTGCGGATCGCAGCCACCGTCGCGGCTTCGAAGCCGACGCGGTCGAACACGACGAGCCCGGCCGCCAATAAATCGTCACGCACGCTCGCCGCCATCGAGGCCTCCTAGAGTATTACTCTAGAGTGATACTCTAGCTGCGGTCAAGACGATACGGAAGCCGCGCTGGACGCGGCCTCCGTAGGTTGAGCGGACAATAGGGTGATCAGCGCGAGATCGGTGGCGCCGGAGGCCCGGACGACTGGGCTGGCGGCGCCTGTTCCTGCGGCTTGGGCGCCGGGCCCGGTTCCGAGCTGGCCGCAGGCTTGGGAGCCGCCTCTTCCACCGGCTTCGGCGCGGCCGGCTCGGCGGCAGCTGGAGCTGCCGGCGTCACCTGCGGGACCGGATCGGGCCGTAGTGCCGGTGTCTCGCTGCTGCGCGGCTCGACCTTGGCGCTGCTGTCCGGTTTGGGCTCGGCAGGCTTCTCGGAGGCCTTGCCGCTGTCAGGATCGGCCTTCGGGCTCTCGGGCCTGGCCGTCTCGGCCTTCGGTTCGCTCTTCTTGTCTTCGTTCGCCGGCGCTGCGGCATCGACCTTCGGGGCTTCCTCCGTCCCGGGCTTGGCGCGGCGCTTGCCCTTGCGTCCCTCGGGTGCAGCCTGCCCCTCAGGCCTCGCGCCCTCCTCGGCCGGCCGTGCGGCGCGCTTCTGACGCGCCCCTTCCGCAGCGGGAGCAGCAGCCTCGCCCTCGGGCTTGGCTTCACGCGGGCGGCGGCCCTGATGCTCAGGGTTGGTGTTCGCTTCCTTCTCCTTGGCGCCGTCCTTCTTGCCGTCCTTGGCCTGGTAGCGGGTGTCGGTGGCGCCGTTGGAGACGAGATAGGAGGCGAGGATGCCCGCCATGTCCGAGCTCGTGGTGTAGTGCTGGCGCAGGAAGCCCGGCAGCGAACCCGGCGCGACGGACTTCAGAAGTCCGCGCGGGCTCTTGTGACAGGCGTTGCAGGTCTGCGCGAAAAGCTGAGACGGGGTCTTGCCGGCCTCGAGGTTGGTCGCCTGCGCAAAAACGGTATCGGCCGCGCCGAAGCCGATCAGAAGCAATACCGTCGCGAGGCTGAGCGCTCGGCTCGACATTTCCCATCATCTCCATTGAATTCCGAGGGGTGCAGCCGGCCTCCGGCGCGGCGGCGGGTCACCTTTTATCCGATTGAGCCGCGAATGGAAGCAGCCTCCACGCGCAAGGATGTGATTAAGCGTTTTTCGAATATCGGCTGTGAACACAACGCAATGGCGGGATCGGATCCCGCTCCCTAGATTTACATGCAAACGCATAGGAACCGCTGCGGCGCCTGGGCGTCAGATGTGAAGGCCGGGTTAGTCGCATCTTTCGGGTTCGCTCGAGAGGACATGTCGATGGACCGTTTGTTGCGTAGATTCCTGTCTCAATTCATCCGGCGCGGGTCGATGACGGTGACCAGCGCGAGCGGGGCGAAATTTACCGTCGGCGACGGCTCCGGCGTCCCGGTCGCGGTGCGCTTCGTGACCGCGGACGCCGAGCGGAAGATCCTCGTCAATCCCGAGCTCGGGCTTGGCGAGGCCTATATGGACGGCGAGTTCGTGGTCGAACGCGGCACCATAGCCGATGCCCTCGCGATCCTGCTCGATCAATCCGACCTGTTGCCGCAGTGGGCAAAACCCTGGTGGCATCTGCGCTACCTGAAGCGGCACCTGCAGCAGTTCAATCCGCGCTCGCGCTCCCGCCACAACGTCGCACATCACTACGATCTCGACGCCCGGCTCTATTCGCTCTTCCTGGACGCCGACAAGCAGTACAGCTGCGCCTATTTCGAGACGCAGGACGCGACGCTCGACGATGCGCAGCTTGCCAAGAAGCGGCACATCGCCGCCAAGCTGCTCATTGGAAACGGCCAGCGCGTGCTCGACATCGGCTCGGGCTGGGGCGGGCTCGGGCTCTATCTCGCCGAGATCGCCGGCGCCGACGTCACCGGCATCACGCTCTCGACCGAGCAGTTGCAGATCGCCAATACGCGCGCCGCCGAAAAAGGCCTGACCGGCGCGGCCAGATTCCTGTTCCAGGACTATCGCGACATCGAAGGCCCGTTCGACCGTATCGTCTCGGTCGGCATGTTCGAGCATGTCGGCGCCCGCTTCTATGACACCTACTTCCAGCGCTGCGCCGAGCTGCTGAGCAAGGACGGCGTCATGCTACTGCATTCGATCGGCCGTTCGCAGGGCCCTGACTCGACCAATCCCTGGATCGCCAAATACATCTTCCCCGGCGGCTACATCCCCGCTCTGTCGGAGGTGCTGCCGGCGATCGAGCGCGCGGGCCTCTTGGTCTGCGACATCGAGATCCTGCGCCTGCACTATGCCGAGACGCTGAAGGCCTGGCGGGAGCGCTTCATGGCGCGGCGCGAGGAGGCCGTGCAGCTCTATGACGAGCGCTTCGCCTTGATGTGGGAATTTTATCTCGCGGCCTGCGAGATGACATTCCGCAAGCAGGACATGATGAACTTCCAGATCCAGCTCACCCGTCGCCAGGGCGTGGTGCCGTTGACCCGCGACTACATGCCGCGTGAAGAAGCCCGGCTGCGGGCTCGCGAGGGCACGACCCGGCCGAGGCTGAAATTGGCTGGTGAATAGACCCTAATTAAAGCGCGATCCGATCGGGATGAATCGCCATCGCGCTTTAGATTGTTGTTTGAGCATGATCTTTCCGGAAAACCGCAGTTTTCCGGATCATGCTTTAGTGACGCAGGGTCGACATCTGGGAGGACCGGACAAGCGCCGTTAACGCCAATTGCGCCCGCAGTTCGACCAGGATTTCGGGGGCGACAGGCTGGCGACGCACGTCGGGCCGCTCGGCGTGCTCCATGGCCGCAATCAACCCCGACAGCCAAAGCCGGCTACCTGCCTCGCTTCGCCAAATCTGGTGCTGCCGTTCTGGCCGCATCGCTTGCCTCGTTTCCCTGTTGGCGGACCGCGGGAGACAATTCCCTGCCCGTCCACCTGTTCCGGTCATACCCCCGAAAGAATCCGGGAAGATGTGATCCACTTCACATAAGTCTGGTCGGCCCTGGCCTAGACCGTCGCCATGAGCAAAGAGACCCAAACCTCATTCGACGTGCAGGACGACCTCCGCACCGATTACGCCCTGATCGTCACCGGCGTCGGGGCAGCTCTGGTCGCGCTGGTCTACCTCCTGCTGGTCTGAATCCGAGCCGAAAGCTCCCAGGGTTGCGTCAATTCGCGCGCCCTCTCCGGTACGTCTGCGCGCCAATCCCATTAGGTTCATGGCTTCAGGATTTTTCCATGGCGCGGTCGGGGCCGCTTCCAGGCCGGCCCGGTTCCGCGAAAATCCGTCAAGCGCGCTGCGTGGTGCGACTGCCAATCATCCACCATTTTAACTGAGCGGTTGATAGCGGTCAGCTTTCGCTTCCGCTTTGCACCGAGGCGGCGCTTTATCCCGGCCCCGCATCCGCCCAAGAAAATTGCTAAGCACGTCCGACCATGGCCCTGACTGATTCGAACGTTCTCAAACTTGCGCCCGACGCCGGAACCCCCGCCTATCGGAGCGCGCCGCACAATATCGAGGCGGAACAGAGCCTGCTGGGCGCGATCCTGGTCAATAACGACGCCTTCTACCGCGTCTCCGACTTCCTGGAGGCGAAGCATTTCTTCGAGCCGCTGCACCAGACCATCTTCGAGACCGCCGGCAGCCTGATCCGGATGGGCAAGATCGCGACGCCCGTCACGCTGAAGACGTTCCTGCCCGCCGATACCGATATCGGCGGCATGACCATCGGGCAGTATCTTGCGCGGCTCGCCGCCGAAGCGACCACCATCATCAACGCCCAGGACTACGGCCGCACCGTCTACGACCTGTCGCTGCGGCGCGATCTGATCGGCATCGGCGAGGACATGGTCAATGTCGCCTATGACGCGCCGGTTGACTTCCAGCCGCGGGCACAGATCGAGGACGCCGAGCGCAAGCTTTACGAGCTCGCCGAATCCGGCCGCTATGACGGCGGCTTCCAGAAATTCTCGCAGGCACTGGCGGTCGCGGTCGATCTCGCTGCCAAGGCGTTCCAGCGCGACGGCAAGCTGTCGGGCATCTCGACGGGCATGCGCGACCTCGACACCAAGATGGGCGGCCTGCAGCACTCCGACCTCATCATCGTCGCGGGCCGTCCCGGCATGGGCAAGACCTCGCTTGCGACCAACATCGCCTACAACGTTGCGCAAGCCTATGTGCCGGAACTCCAGGCCGACGGTACCACGAAGGCCGCCAATGGCGGCGTGATCGGCTTCTTCTCCTGCGAAATGTCGGCCGACCAGCTCGCCACGCGTATCGTGGCCGAGCGCACCGGTGTTCCCTCCTCCCACATCCGCCGCGGCGGCATCTCGGAAGCCGATTTCGAGAAGATCCGGGAGGTCTCGATCGAGCTGCAGTCGCTGCCGTTCTATGTCGACGCCACCGGCGGCCTGTCGATCGCGCAGTTGATGGCGCGGGCGCGCCGGCTGAAGCGCCAGAAGGGCCTCGACCTGCTCGTGATCGACTACATCCAGCTGCTCTCGGGCTCGGGCAAGCGGAGCGATAATCGCGTGCAGGAAATCACTGAGATCACGACCAGCCTGAAGGCGCTGGCCAAGGAGCTCAACGTTCCCGTCATCGCGCTGTCGCAGCTCTCGCGTCAGGTCGAATCGCGTGACGACAAACGGCCGCAGCTATCGGACCTGCGTGAATCCGGATCAATCGAGCAGGACGCCGACGTCGTGCTGTTCGTTTACCGCGAGGAATATTACCTCGCGATGAAGGAGCCCCGCCCAGGCACGCCTGAACACGAGAAGTGGCAGCTTGACATGAGTCTTGCGCACGGAAAAGCCGAGGTCATCATCGGCAAGCAGCGCCACGGCCCGACCGGCACGGTCGATTTGGCGTTCGAAGCCTCGGTCACGCGGTTCGGCGACCTTGCGCCTGATAGTCAGCTGCCGGCTCGCAGCGGCAACGACTACTGAGTTCCTTGAACAGTATCTGTCTCTTGCGTAAAACGGCGCCATGACAATGGCGTCCGACCCGAAAATGAACCCGCAATCCGGCCTACTCTCCGCGGAGGCCAATCAGGCTGCCGCGCTCGCAGCCTATGGCGGCGTCTTGACCGTCGATCTCGACGCCATCATTGCCAATTGGCGCAAGCTCGAGAAGACGGCGGTGCCGGCCGAATGCGCGGCAGTGATCAAGGCCGACGCCTATGGCTGCGGCGCCGCCGAGGTCGCGCGTGCGCTGAGCAAGGCCGGCTGCAAGACTTTTTTCGTCGCCACCATCGAGGAGGCGCGCAAGGTGCGCGCAGCCGTCCCGGAGCCCACGATCTACGTGCTCGGCGGCTATTTCCAGAACACCGGCGAGCACTACGCCAAGATCAATTGCCGGCCGGTGATCGGCGATCTCAACGAGCTCGCCGAGTGGGACGTGTTCTGCCGCCGCACCGGCTGGACCGGGGGCGCGGCGGTTCACATCGACACCGGCATGAACCGGCTCGGCCTCACGCTCTCCGAAGCGCAGGCCATCATCCCCCGCATCAACGCCGGCGATCACGGCATCACACTGGTGATGAGCCATCTGGTCGCGGCCGAGCAGCTCAACAGCCCGGTGAACGCCAAGCAGCTGGCTTCCTTCCGCGCTATCGCCAGCGAATTCTCCGGCGTGCCGGCGGCGCTCGCCAATTCCTCCGGCATCTTCCTCGGCGCGCCGTTCCAGTTCGACCTGGTGCGGCCGGGGGCTGCGCTCTACGGCGTCAACCCGACGCCGGAGGCCGACAATCCGATGCAGCCGGTGGTCGACCTCAAGGCACGCATCGTGCAGACCCGCACCATCGAGCGCGGCGAGAGCGTCGGCTATGGCGGCACCTGGACCGCGCGGCGGCCGACGAAACTCGCGATCATCGCAGTCGGTTATGCCGACGGCTATTTCCGCGCCGCCAGCTCCAATGACGGCACCCGCGGCGCCGAGGTCATCGTCGCCGGCAAGCGCTGCCCCGTCGCAGGCCGCATCTCGATGGATCTCATCGCGATCGACATCACCGACCTGCCGCCGAATGCGGCGCGGCGCGGCCATATGGTGACGCTGCTCGGCGAGGGCATCACCGTCGACGAGCTCGCGCATCATTTCGGCACCATCGGCTATGAGGTGCTGACCAGCCTCGGCCACCGCTATGCGCGCGTCTACAAGGGCGGCAATGTGGAGGAGCCGCTGGCAAAGCCGGAGCCCGCGCAAGCGGCCGGGCAGCCGCCCTCACCGCCGCCGATCGAACAGCCAGCGGCCCCGCCGCCGCTGCCGGGCTAGCCGCCAGGGGGGATGCGTGTGCCCCGGACGCTGCGCAATGCGCCGCGCTTCGCGGCGTAGTGCGCTGCAGAGCCGGGGCCCATCTTTCCAGATTGAACCGCTGGGTCCCGGCTCTGCGCCGCATCGCTTCGCGTTGCGGCTTGTCCGGGACACAAGGCTGGCTAGCTTACTTCTTCTTCCTGCTATCCAGCGCCGTCTTGCAGGTCGCGCTGAGCTGGTCGCGCTTGGCGTTGAGGCAGGCGACGATGCCGCCACCCGGCGCGATGCCGGCGCAGAATTTGTCATAGTCCGCCTTGCACGCGCCGCGCGTTTCGGCTGACTGTGCCGAAGTGGCCCCGGAGAACGCGACAGCGACGACGATCACGGCAAAGTTCAACTTGGACATTGTGTCTCCGGTATGGGGCGGCAGGAGCCGGCAGCTCTACATGAAGATCGCGACATTCAACATCAACAACATCAACCGCCGCCTGCCCAATCTGTTGGCATGGCTGCGCGCGGCAAAGCCCGATGTCGTCGCACTTCAGGAATTGAAGGCAAGTGATGGCGAATTTCCGGCGGCCGCGATCGGAAAGGCCGGTTATGGCGCGGTGTGGTGTGGACAAAAGACCTGGAACGGCGTCGCCATCCTCGCCCGCAAGGCCGAGCCCATTCTCACCCGCGACCGCTTGCCTGGAAAACCCGACGATCACGAAGTCCGCTACATCGAGGCCGCCGTGCGCGGCATCATCGTCACCAGCATCTATCTGCCCAACGGCAACCCGCAGCCGGGACCGAAATTCGACTACAAGCTCGACTGGTTCGCACGCCTCAGGCGCCACGCCAAAACTTTCATCAAGCAGGACCTGCCGGTCGTGCTCGCCGGCGACTACAACGTCGCGCCCACGGAGATCGACATCTATCCGACGCGCTCATGGGACAAGGATGCCCTGATCCAGCCGAAGAGCCGCGCGGCCTTTGCCTCACTCGTTGAACAAGGCTGGTGCGATGCGATCCGCGAGTTGCATCCGGGCAAGCGCATCTACACCTTCTGGGACTACAAGCGAAACCGCTGGCCGCGCGATGCGGGCCTGCGGCTCGATCATCTCCTGCTCAGCCCTGCCCTCGCCCCGCGTCTGGTCAAAGCCGGCGTCGACAAAACTATCCGCGGCGAGGACGGCGCCAGCGATCACGCGCCGGCATGGGTGGTGTTACGGTGACCCTCACCACAAATTCCTGCCGTCGATGACGGTCACAGGCACCGCATCCAGATCGAAATCGTCGAGCAGGCGCGCATTCGCCTGCTGTCAGCATCTTGCCAGCAGCGAGGAACCAGCCTTGCCCAATGTGGGCCCTGCGGCACCGCTATTCCCCTGCATACCTCGCGGTCAGTGAGTGCCCGTGCAGGCTTCCCGAGAAGACGACGATCGCTTTTGACGAAGGTTCCGCTTGAAGCTTCCCGGTCATCAAGTTCGGACTGGCGGGGACAAGCGGAACTGTCACCGTCTTGCCGCCGTCTTGAATTGTCGCGCGTCCGCGCATGTCCTTTGTCGAAAGCGGCGAGCCGTCGTCGTCTCCCACATAGAAAACGACATCCAGGCCCTTCCGCACAAACTCGATCGGATGCCCTTGCGACTTGACGACCGGACCGCCATTGCTGCCCTTCGTCTGTGCAGCAGCAAGTTGGGGCATGGCGGCGATCAAGGTGACAACGGCCGGGAAGATGTATTTTCGCATCGTTGGTTTCCTTTGGCGGTTGGTGCGGAATCAGTAGGCTTCCGCGGGGGTGAGCATTGCAGCGCGTTCTGCCAGCAAGCGGTCCAGCGGTTTCTTGCCGAGCATCAGAAACAGGATGGGGGTCACGAGGGCATCGAGTGCCGTGGTGCTCAGCAGACCGCCGAAGATCGTAACGGCGACCGGGTGCAGGATTTCGCGGCCCGGTTCGTCCGCGCCGATCAGGAGCGGGGTCAGCGCAAGTCCGGCGCAAAGTGCAGTCATCAAGACGGGGCTGAGGCGTTCCATGCTGCCCCGGACGATCAGGCCAGTCCCGAAACGCTCGCCTTCGTGGATGGCCAGATTGATGTAGTGGGAGATCTTCAGAATGCCGTTGCGCGCGGAGATGCCCGCAAGGGTGATGAAGCCGATCATCGACGCAACCGACAATGGCTGACCAGCGATCTTTAGACCAGCCACGCTGCCGATCAGGGCCAAGGGAATGCCGCCCATGATGATGAACGCCAAGGCTAATGATCGGTACCGGCTGTAGAGAACGATGAAGATCATTGTCAACGATGCGAGCGACAGGATGCCGATGCGCCAGGAGGCCTCCTGCTGCGCCTTGAATGCACCCTCGAGACTGGTGGTGTAGCCCTGCGGGAAATCCAGCTGCGAAACGGCTCTTTGGATATCGGCGGCAATGGCGGCGATGTCGCGGCGACCGTCACCATTGCCATAGATCACGATTCTGCGTTGAGTCCCCTCGCGCTGGATCTGGTTCGGACCATCGGTCTCGACGACCTCGGCCAGCACGCTCAGCGGCACGAATTCAAGGCCGGTCGGGATGAGAAGGTGCTGCAGTCCAGTCGTCGATCGGTCCTGCTCCGAAAGGCGCATCACGACGTCGAAGCGGCGATTGCCGTCCACGATCTGGGAGACCTTTCGGCCGTTCGACAGCGTATCGAGCGCCTGTGTGATCGCGGCCGGCGTCAAGCCATGAAGAGCGGCGCGGGCATGATCGACCTGGACCCGCACCTGGGGAATGAGGACCTGCTTCTCGACCTGAAGATCGACCAGCCCCGGAATCGTCGAGAGGCGCTGGCGCGACGTTTCGGCCAGCCGTCGTAGCATCTCAATGTCCTGCCCGTAGATCTTGAGCACGATCTGGGCGCGGATACCCGATTGAAGATGATCGAGCCGGTGACTGATGGGCTGCCCGATAGCAACCGACGCCGGCAACCCCGATAGAGCTTCGCGCATGTCCGCGTAGATGTCCGCCTTCTCACGCTTCGACCGAACGAGATCGACATCCATTTCGCTGTAATGGACGCCCTCGGCGTGTTCATCGAGCTCCGCGCGGCCGGTGCGGCGGCCGACGGATTTCACTTCCGGCACCTTTGCAATCAATTGCTCGGCCAGCAATCCGAGCCGGTGCGATTCAGCGAGCGAAATGCCAGGATTGTATTGCAGCGACAGAACAAGCGTCCCTTCGTTGAAGGGCGGTAGAAAACTGCGTGGCATGAGGCTTGCCGCGTAGAAGGCCATCACGACCGCTGCCGCGACCGAGCCGAGCACAAGTCCGCGCCGCGCGAATGCCCAGCCAAGCAGGCGTTGGTACGCCTGCTTCAACCCACGCACGACGGCACTTTCGCTCTCGCCTGAATGAGCTCGCCCGGAAAGCAGATAGTAGGACAAGACAGGCGTTACCGTTACCGAGGTTAGCAGCGATGCGAGTATCGACACCACATAGGCAATGCCGAGTGGCGTGAACAGCCGGCCTTCGATTCCTGGAAGTGCGAACAATGGCACGAAGACGAGGACGATGATCATCGTCGCATAGATGATACCGGAGCGGACTTCCTGGCTCGCTTGAGCGATCACTTCGAGAACAGGCCGCGGCGCGGCTGAAGCGGCATTCTCCCGCAGGCGCCGCAGGATGTTCTCGACATCCACCACGGCATCGTCGACCAGCTCGCCAATGGCGATGGCAAGGCCGCCGAGGGTCATCGTGTTGATCGTGAGGCCGAAGGCGCGGAATACCAGGGCGGTGACGAGGATCGATAGCGGAATGGCTGTGAGCGAGACGAACGCGGCCCGTCCATTCATCAAAAAAATGAAGAGAACCACCGCGACAACAACGGCCGCCTCGACCAGAACCCGCTGGACATTATGGATCGACGTCTCGATGAAGGTGGCCTGACGGAATTGAACGTTGGTGACGCTGATCCCTGCTCGCATGGTACGTTGCAGATCGGCGAGCGTCGTCTCGATATTCCGGGTCAAGGCGACCGTGTCCGCCGCCGGTTGCTTCATCACGCTGACGATGACTGCCGGCTTCCCATTGTAGCCGGCGTCACCCCGCTTGGTGCGCGCGGCAAAATCCACCTTTGCGACCTGCTTCAACAGGATCGGCTGCCTATCCTGTGTCGCAACGACGGTGTTGCCGAGGTCCTCGATTTGCTTGGTGAGGCCGACGTTGCGGATCAGATATTCGCGGCCGTGCTGGTCCACGAACCCGCCACCGCTGTTGGTGCCGAATCTGGCCACCGCCTGCTCGATCTGGTCATGGGTGATGCCGAGGGCCTGCATGGTCGCGATGTTCGGGCTGACCCGGTACTGTCGAACTTCTCCACCGATCGGAATGACCTGAGCCACTCCCGGAATGGCAAGCAATTGCGGGCGGACGACGAAGTCTGCGATCTCGCGAACTTCCATGGGGGAAGCTCTGCCGTCGCTGGTCAGCGCGATCAGCATGATTTCACCCATGATCGACGTCACCGGCCCCATCTGCGGATTGACGGAGGACGGCAGTTGCTCGCGGATCAGCGCCAGCCGTTCTGAAACGAACTGTCGGGCGCGGTAGACGTCCACCCCCCAGTCGAACTCGACATAGACGATTGAGAGTCCGACGCCCGAGACCGACCGGACACGAATGACACCAGGCATGCCGTTCATCGACGTTTCGATCGGAAACGTCACAAGCTGTTCGACCTCCTGAGGCGCCAGTCCTTCGGCCTCGGTCAGAATATTGACGGTCGGACGGTTGATGTCGGGCAGAACGTCGACGGAAATGCTCGGCAGGACAAGCAGGCCATAGCCGACAAGCACGGCAGCAGCCGCCAGCACGAACAGGCGATTTCGCAGGCTCGCCGTGACGATGAGCTTGAACATGCGCGGCTCCTACCGGATCTGGTTGATGAGGTCGGTGCCGCGGACGACAATACGCTCACCTCCGCTGAGGCCGGATACAATCATCACGCGTGCGGCGTCCACCGGAAGAACCCGTATCGGGTGTGGCTCGAAACGCTCGGCGGCCGTGTGCAGCCAGACAATGTTCTCCCCGTTGCTGCTTCGCGCGACAGCGTCGCGTGGAAAGATCAGGCCGGAGACGGACGCGCCGCTCTGAAGCATCACGTTCAGCGGTTGGCCGATGTTGAGACCTGCCGGCGGCTCCGGAATGGCGAACTGAACGACGGACGCATGCTGCCGCAATGCGCGGCTCGTTCCGACATAAGACAGCGCAATCGTCTGTCCGTTGGGCGTGATCACCGTCGCCGCGTCGGGAGCCTTCAGCCCGATGTCCTCATAGGCCAGCGCTTCAACCCACAGGCTCCCGGGGTCGGCGATCTGGAAGAGAATGTCCTGCGGCTGAATCACCTGCCCCGGCACGACCTTGGCCGCGGTGATGATGCCATCGGTGGATGCGCGCAACTCCTCAAAGCCGGTGCGGGAGTTGCGAACGGTTTCGCGGCGCGCCCGCAGCCCTTCCAGCTCGCTTTCGAGGTCGTTGACTTGCCCCTGCGGCACCGCACCGCGCTCTGCCAATGGCCGCAGGCGGCGGAGCTTGTTCTCGGTGATTGCCATCAACTGTTCGATCTCGCCGACCTTTTCGAGAATCGTCGTGCGGTCCGCGACCGGTAAATGCGGCTCGATCTGGATGAGAACGTCGCCTTTCGCGACCGTTTGCCCGATGCGCGGTATCGCGCCGCCATTTGGAACGACGCGGCCGCCATAGATGCTTTGCACGATGCTGCTGCGGTTTGGATCGGCGATGACGCGGCCGATCAGGTTGACGGCGGGGCGGATCGTCTGCAGTTCGGCCACCGCAGTGCGGACATCAAGCAACCGCTGAGTGGATTTGGCGGCGAAGGCGGAGCCGTCTTGCAGGCGCCTCGGCGCATCGCTCAGCGCCGGTGGTTCGGGTGGACCAGCAGAGTTCGCACCGGTCTGACCTTCGTCAAACGACGCCGCGGCGAGAACAACTGCTATGGCCGACACCACCGCCGAGACTGTCGCCGCAATTCTGCGGCCCGACCGTAGTGAATAGCCCAAAAGCAGACCAAAGCCGGCAGCAGCAACGGCAAACGCTGTCACGAGACGACTGGAGGAAAGCCAGCCATGCTCATACGCTCGAGGCGGACTGGCCGGCTGCGGCGCGGCCAGTGAGTCCACCAGGAGATCGTCGCCCTTTTGGGCGGACACCGAGAAGATGATTTCCACCGATCCGGCTGGCCGCCCAGGCATGGCAAATGTGTAGAAACCGCGTCCTGCTTTCGAGGCTTCGACGGCGGCGGAATCGCCGATTGTCACCTGCAAGGTGGCATCCGAGACCGGCTCGTTGGTGACGGCATCGTCAAGGTAGATCGAAAGCTGGTTGTCCCTGAGGATCCCGACGATCTCGTAAAGCTCGGATCGCGCAGCGACCCTCGGATAAGCGGATGACACCACGGGAGCCTTGTCGGCCTCTCCGTGGTCGTGCCCCTCATGTGCGCTGGAGCGGGCGCAGCCAAGCATCAAGCTCGCCAGGCATGCGAGGACCGCCAGGCCAAGCCGCGCGAGCCGCCCTTTCGGGCAGCACTGTATCGTCAACATGGAAAATCCCTTCAGACATGCGAAACGGCGGCGGCCGGAAGGCCGCCCGAATTACGCGATGCTGAGGGTACTCGGTGGCCGGATCAGACCTTCGGGCCTGATGCCGTCGATGGCCCGCACGGCCGGCAATTCGACAGGACCAAGCAAGGCGAACAGGCTTGCCAGAACGGCCCATTCGGGCGACGCGATCGAGGTGCCAAATATGCTCCAGGTCAGGTTTGGACCACCATCATCATCGTGGTCCGGCGCGTCGTGAACATGGCCTTCGGCATTGTCGCCGCCATGCGAGTGAACGTGACCCGCGAGCAGATCATGAAAATGCACGGAACCGCTCAACGCGACGGCCGGCTCCGGCATGGCACCCAGGGCAGCTTCCGCCTGAGACACCGAAATCAGGGTGCCTTGAAGTACAAAGGCCGAAATCGCCAGGAACATGGTTGTTCTGGCGATATGGCGAAGGCGTTGAAAAAGGCCGTGCAGCACAGCGAACAATTAGGAGATTTTCACTGACGTTTCAAGGCGACGCCCAGCGCGTCTATCTTCTCCCGGCGCGGCAAGCACCACGCAGCGCGGATCGCCCGCATCGCTGGCCACGGCTAAACTCTCCCGATTCGTGGAGACTGCCTTGGCCTTGCTCTTCGTCCTCGCCGTCGGCCTCATCGCCGGCACCATCTCAGGCATCGTCGGCACAGGCTCGTCGATCATGCTGATGCCGGTGCTGGTCTATGCCTATGGACCGAAGGAAGCGGTGCCGATCATGGCGGTGGCTTCCGTGATGGCGAATTTTTCGCGCATCCTGGCCTGGTGGCGCGAGGTCGACTGGTGGGCCTGCGCGGCCTATTCGGTGACGGGCATTCCGGCGGCTGCGCTGGGCGCGCGGACGCTGCTGGCGCTGCCTGCGCATGCCGTCGATATCTCCATCGGCGTCTTCCTGATCGCGATGGTGCCGGTGCGGCACTGGCTGGCGCGGCACGACCTCAAGGCCAATCTCTGGCACCTCGCGGTCGGCGGCGCCGTCATCGGCTATCTCACCGGCATCGTGGTCTCGACCGGCCCGCTCAGCGTGCCGCTGTTCCTGTTCTACGGGCTCAGCAAGGGCGCCTTCCTCGCAACCGAAGCGGCCTCGTCGCTCGGTCTCTACTTCGCGAAGTCCGTGACCTTCGAACGTTTCGGCGCCCTGACCGGCGACGTTTTCATCAAGGGCCTGGTCGCGGGTTCCTCGCTGATGTCGGGCGCCTTCATCGCGAAGCGCTTCGTACTGCACCTCAAGCCGGAAACCTTCCGCCTGGTGATGGACGCGATCATGGTCGCGGCCGGGCTCTCCATGCTATGGAACGCGACGCACTCCCCCTGAGCATGATTGACGCCCCATGGCCAAGAACACCCTTTCCTTCGTCTGCCAGAACTGCGGCGCGGCCTATAACCGCTGGCAGGGCAAGTGCGAGTCCTGCGGCGAGTGGAATACGCTCGCTGAAGAAGACACCAGCGGCAGCGTGCCGGTGTCGATCCGCTCCAGGCGCAAGGGCCGGACGTTTGCTTTGGAGAGCCTCGCCGGAAAGAGCCCGGATGCGCCGCGCCTGTCGTCAGGGTTGAGCGAGCTCGACCGCGTCACCGGCGGCGGCTTCGTGCGCGGTTCGGTGCTGCTGGTGGGCGGCGATCCCGGCATCGGCAAATCGACGCTGCTGACGCAGGCGACCAGCCTCTTGGCACGCGCCGGCCACCGCGTCGTCTACATCTCCGGCGAAGAGGCGGTCGCGCAGGTGCGCCTGCGCGCCGAACGGCTCGGCCTGTCGGACGCACCGGTGCAGCTCGCGGCTGAAACGTCGGTCGAGGACATCGTCTCGACGCTGTCGGAGGGCGCGGTGCCCCGGCTGATCGTGATCGATTCGATCCAGACCATGTGGACCGACACGGTGGAATCGGCGCCCGGCACGGTGACGCAGGTGCGCGCCTCGGCGCAGGCACTGATCCGTTTTGCCAAGAAGACGGGCGCGGCCATCATCCTGGTCGGCCACGTCACCAAGGACGGCCAGATCGCAGGCCCCCGCGTGGTCGAGCACATGGTCGACGCCGTGATGTCGTTCGAGGGCGAAGGCTCGCAGCAATTCCGCATCCTGCGCGCCGTGAAGAACCGGTTCGGCCCGACCGACGAGATCGGCGTGTTCGAGATGACCGGCCTCGGCCTGCGCGAAGTCACCAACCCCTCGGAGCTGTTCCTGTCCGAGCGCGATCTCGGCACGCCCGGCACCGCAGTCTTCGCGGGTATCGAAGGCACGCGGCCCGTTCTGGTCGAATTGCAGGCGCTGGTGGCGCCGACCTCGCTCGGTACGCCCAGGCGCGCGGTGGTCGGCTGGGATCCGAGCCGGCTGTCGATGGTCCTGGCGGTGCTGGAGGCCCATTGCGGGGTCAAGCTGTCCGGCCACGACGTCTATCTGAACGTCGCCGGCGGCCTGCGCATCAACGAGCCGGCGGCGGACCTTGCCGCCGCGGCGGCGCTGGTGTCGTCCTTGGTTAATGCGCAATTGCCGACCGATGCGGTCTATTTCGGCGAGATCTCGCTGTCCGGCGTGGTGCGTCCGGTGGCACAGACCCCGGCCCGGCTGAAGGAAGCGGCAAAACTCGGCTTTCAGCGCGCCGTGCTGCCCGAATCGGCCCGCGGTGAGACCGGCGGCGATGCCGGATTGTCGCTGAATGCGGTCAACAGCCTGACGACATTGGTGGCCGAGATCGCGGCCCGCGGCTCCCGCCGGGGCGAATCGAACGCGCCGGCAGAGAAAAATGCCACACCGGCAAGATTCCGCCGTGGAGAGGGTTAGGTGGAGGTGACGCCGGAGGCCCCCGCCGCTATACAGCCGTCACAAAAGCAGCATGGGATTGCGTGGTTGCGGCCTTGCCGGGAACGCCGTCTGCCCCTCTTTTAAGGCAGCGGCCCAACACCGATTCGCCAAGCACCTTTGAAGTACGAGCGGACCAGACCAGCCGATGCCAGTTACCATCCTCGACCTGATCCTGCTCGGTGTGATGCTGATTTCGGGCCTGCTTGCCTTGGTCCGCGGCTTCATGCGCGAAATCCTGTCGATCGCGGCCTGGGGTGCCGCGGCGATCGTGACATTGTACTCATTCTCGAAACTGCTGCCGACCGCAAAGACCTACTTCAATAACGACACAGTCGCGACCGTGGTCGTGATCGCCGGCGTATTCGTCGGCACCCTTATCGTGGTCTCCGTGATCACGGTCCGGATCTCCGACATGATCCTGGATTCGCGCATCGGCGCGCTGGATCGCACCCTGGGTTTCCTGTTCGGCCTCGCTCGCGGCCTTTTGATCGTGGTTGTCGCCTACCAGTTCTTCATCTGGCTGGTTCCCGACAAGCAGCAGCCGGATTGGGTCCGCGGGGCAAAGTCCCGAACCGTGCTCGATTCGACCGGTGATTGGCTGAAGTCGCTCTTGCCGGATGACCCCGAGAACACCATCTTGAAGAGATTCAAGAAAAACAAACCAGATGATGATCAAGCTGATTCCGAGCAGCAGCCTTCGGGCAGTGGCGACGGATACAGTAAACCTGCTCGTGACAGTTTGAAGAAACTGATCGAGAAACCTGCGGCGCGTTGATTGCCCCTAAAAGGAGGCGTGGACGAGATGCGACACCCTGACCAGGACGCCCAACTTGATCTCGATCCGAACGCAGGTCCGGGCCCGGCCGCGCTGGAGGTTCAGGACGATCTGGAGGGGGATACGCTTCGCGAGGAATGCGGCGTCTTCGGCATCCACGGTCACCCCGACGCCGCCGCCATCACCGCGCTCGGCCTGCATGCCCTTCAGCACCGCGGCCAGGAAGCCGCCGGCATCGTCTCCTACGACGGCAGCCGTTTTCACAGTGAACGCCGGCTCGGCCTCGTCGGCGACACCTTCTCCCGCCGCGAGGTGATCGACCGCCTGCCCGGCAACATGGCCGTCGGCCATGTCCGCTATTCCACCACCGGCGCCACCATCCTGCGCAACGTGCAGCCGCTGTTCGCCGAGCTCAATGCCGGCGGCCTTGCCGTCGCCCATAACGGCAACCTCACCAACGGCCTGACGCTGCGCCGCGAGCTCGTGAAGAGCGGCGCGATGATGCAGTCGACCACCGACACCGAGGTGATCCTGCATCTGGTCGCGCGCTCCAGGCGCAGCCGCTTCATCGAGCGCTATGTCGATGCGCTGCGCGAGATCGAAGGCGCCTACGCGCTGGTCTCGCTGACCAACAAGAAGCTGGTCGGCGCGCGCGATCCGCGCGGCATCCGCCCCTTGGTGCTCGGCGAGCTCGACGGCTGCCCAATCCTGACCTCGGAGACCTGCGCGCTCGACATCATCGGCGCGCGCTTCATCCGCGACATCGAGCCGGGTGAAGTCATCGTGTTCGACGAGAACGGCCAGGACATCCACAAGCCGTTCCCGCCGATGGCGCCGCGTCCCTGCATCTTCGAATACATCTATTTCGCCCGTCCGGATTCCGTCGTGCACGGCCGCTCGGTCTACGAGGTGCGCAAGGCCTTCGGTGCCCAGCTCGCGCGCGAGAGCCACGTGCCGATCGACGTCGTCGTGCCGGTGCCGGATTCCGGCGTGCCTGCCGCGGTCGGCTACAGCCAGCATTCCGGCGTGCCGTTCGAGCTCGGCATCATCCGCAACCATTATGTCGGCCGCACCTTCATCCAGCCGACGCAGGCGATCCGCGAATCCGGCGTGCGCATGAAGCACTCGGCCAACCGCGCCGCGATCGAAGGCAAGCGCATCATCCTGATCGACGACTCGCTGGTGCGCGGCACCACCTCGAAGAAGATCGTGCGCATGATGCGCGATGCCGGCGCCAAGGAAGTGCACTTCCGCCTCGCCTCGCCGCCGATCCTCTACCCGGATTATTACGGCATCGACCTGCCCGACCGCGGCGGTCTTCTTGCGGCGACGCATTCGCTGGAGGAGATGCGCGAGATCATCGGCGCCGACTCGCTCGCCTTCCTGTCGATCGACGGCATGTACCGCGCCATGGGCGAGCCCGGCCGCGACCCCGCCAATCCGAAATTCTCGGATCATTGTTTTACCGGGGCGTATCCGACCCACCTCACCGACCAGACCCAGACCGAGCAGCAGCCGCGGCAATTGTCGCTGCTGGCGGAAGCGAGCTGACGGCTCGACTGTCATTCCGGGGCGCGCAAAGCGCGAACGAAGGTGCGCACTTGCGCACCTGAGAATCTCGACGTCGTTTTGCAAGCCCTGGATTCCGGGTTCGATGCTTCGCATCGCCCCGGAATGACAGTCGCGGGGGCTTGTCCCAACCATCCACGGCTGTAAAACCCCGCCATGACAAAACTTCTTGCCGACCGCATCGCTCTCGTCACCGGCGCCTCGCGCGGCATCGGCCATGCCACCGCCCTCGCGCTGGCGAAGGCCGGGGCGCATATCGTGGCGGTGGCGCGCACGCAGGGCGGGCTCGAGGAACTCGACGACGAGATCCGCAAACTCGGTGGCAGCGCCACCCTGGTGCCGCTCAACCTCACCGATTCCGACGGCATCGCACGGTTAGGGGCCGGCCTGCACGAGCGCTACGGCAAGCTCGACATCCTCGTCGGCAATGCCGGCGTGCTCGGCCCCTCCTCGCCGGTCGGCCATATCGAGCTCAAGACCTTCAACGACGTGATGGCCGTCAATGTCTCCGCGAACTTCCAGCTGATCCGCTGCATGGAGCCCCTGCTCAAGCAATCCGACGCGGGGCGCGCCCTGTTCATCACCTCGGGCGCCGCCAACAAGGCGACCGCCTATGTCAGCCCCTACGCGGCGTCCAAGGCCGCGCTGGAGACGCTGGCCCGTGCCTGGGCACAGGAGACCGCGAACACGAAGCTGCGCGTCAATCTGTTCAATCCGGGGCCGGTCCGCACCCGCATGCGCGCCACACTGATGCCGGGCGAAGACCCGGCGACGCTCGATACACCCGAACAGGTCGCCGAACTCATCGTGCCGATGTGCGCGCCTGATTGGACCGAGACCGGCAAGTTCTACGACTACAAGACCCGCAGCCTGATGAGCTTCCGCGCGCCGGCCTGATTGACCGGAAAGCGCATTCAGAACATTCAAGCTGACATCGGACGCACTCAAATAGCGTCTTGACGCATGTTGCCCAAAAGTTAACCGAGCGATGACGCTACGACGCAGCGCCATCCGGCTTTAGGTGCATTGCGGGCAGCCGTGGGACAGGCTAGAGCCATCAGATGGAACAAGGCTCCGCAGAGAGCCGTCCGCATATTTGACAATGGAGGAAACTTTTCATGACGACGACGTTCGCACGCCGCTCCGCGGCCCTTCTGGCCTGTGCCGCCTTCGGTTTTGCCACATCTGCTTTCGCGCAGGACAAGACCGTCAAGATCGGCGTGCTCAACGACATGTCGAGCCTCTATGCCGACATCGGCGGCCCGAACTCGGTCGCAGCCGTGAAAATGGCGGTCGAAGATTCCGGTCTGAAGGCCAAGGGCTGGACCATCGAGGTCCTCTCCGGCGATCACCAGAACAAGCCCGACATCGGTGTCAACATCGCCCGGCAATGGATCGACTCCGACAAGGTCGACGCCATCGCCGACACGCCGAGCTCCGGCGTTGCGCTTGCGGTGAGCAACCTCGTCAAGGAAAAGAACTCGGTGCTGCTCAATTCGGGCGCGGCCACCGCTGACCTCACCGGCAAGGCCTGCACGCCCAACACCGTCTCCTTCACCTACGACACCTACATGCTCGCCAACGGCACCGGCAAGGCGCTGACCAAGGCGGGCGGCGACAGCTGGTTCTTCCTCACCGCGGATTATGCCTTCGGCCATGCGCTGGAGCGCGACACCAGCGCGGTCGTCACGGCCACGGGCGGCAAGGTGCTCGGCGGCGTCAAGCACCCGCTGAACACGGCGGACTTTTCCTCCTTCCTGCTCCAGGCGCAATCGTCGAAGGCTAAGATCATCGGCCTCGCCAATGCGGGCGGCGACACCACCAACGCCATCAAGCAGGCGGCCGAGTTCGGCATCGTCCAGGGCGGTCAGAAGCTCGCCGCGCTGCTGCTGTTCATCAACGACGTGCACTCGCTCGGCCTGAAGACCGCGCAGGGCCTGACGTTCACCGAGTCGTTCTATTGGGACCTCAACGACCAGACCCGCGAATGGTCGAAGCGCTTCCAGAAGGTCTCGCCCAAGGGCTCGATGCCCTCGATGACCGTTGCCGGCCTCTATGCCGAGATCCTGCATTACCTGAAGGCGATGGACGCGCTCGGCAGCAATCCGCATGATGGCGCCAAAGTCGTCGCCAAGATGAAGGAGCTGCCGACCGACGACCCGCTGTTCGGCAAGGGCCCGCTGCGCGAGGACGGCCGCCGCCTGATCCCGGCCTATCTGTTCGAGGTGAAGAAGCCCGAGGAGTCGAAGGGACCGTGGGATTATTACAAACTGGTCGCCACCATCGCACCGGAAGACGCGGCCAAGCCGCTCAAGGACAGCGATTGCCCGCTGGTGAAGAAGTAAGAAGCGTAGGGTGGGTTAGCCCTGCGGCTGAGCGAAGCGAAGTCCGCATGGCGTAACCCACCACGACTGTCTCCGCAGAAATCAAAGAGGTGGGTTACGCCCTGAGATCGCGCTTCGCGCAATCGCAGGGCTAACCCACCCTACGAGACTTACGAAACCGTCTTGATCCCACCCAGCGAGCGCACCGCGATCGCCACGCAGGCCACCATCAACGCCGCCGCGAGCAGGAACGGCGCGCCGGGCAGATGCAGCGGCGCGCTGGCGCCGATGAAATAGGAAAAGGTCAGCGTGAACAGGAACGGGCCGACGAGCTGCGACACGCTCTGCACGCTCGCCGTCGCACCCTGCAGCTGGCCCTGCTGATCCGGCGCAACCAGCCGCGTCATCAGCGCTTGCGACGCGGCACCCGAAATGCCCCACAGCGCCAGAATCGGAATCCCGATCCAGGACAGCGGCCCGGTTGGCGCGGCGCCCAGGACCACGAAGCCGAGCGCGCCACAACACAGGCCGAGCAGCAGCGCATTCCGTTCGCCGAGTGCGCGCACGATCGGCCCGATCGCGAGCCCCTGCACCACCATGGCGCAGATGCCGACCATGGCCAGCGTCAATCCCACGGTCTTGGAATCCCAGCCGTAGCGATAGGTCGCATAGAGCACGAAGGTCGAGGGCAGCACGACATGGGCGACCTGCGCGATGAAGTTGACGACCGACAAGGCGGCCAGCACCGCGTTGGAGCGCAGCAGGCGGAGCGCGCCGAGCGGACTGGCACTTCGCCAGCGGAACGGCGCGCGCTTGTCGGGCGCCAGCGATTCCGGCAGGACGAAGAGCCCATAGAGCGCATTGGCGAAGCTGAGGACTGCCGACGCCCAGAACGGCAGGCGCGGATCGATGTCGCCGAGCAGGCCGCCGAGTGCCGGGCCCAGGATGAAGCCGGCACCGAAGGCCGCGCCAATCCTGCCGAAGACCGCCGCGCGCCGCTCCGGCGGCGTGATATCCGAGATGTAGGCAAACGCCGTCGAGATGCTCGCCGAGGTAATGCCGGAGATGACGCGGCCGATGAACAGCCAGACCAGCGACGGCGCCAGCGCCATCAGCACGTAGTCGGCCGCGAGCCCGAAATTCGATAGCAGCACCACCGGCCGGCGCCCGAAGCGATCCGACAGCGCGCCGAGCAGCGGCGAGAATACGAACTGCATCAGCGCCCAGGCAGTGCCGAACAGGCCGAAGATGCGGGCTGCGTGCGCGGTGTCGTTATCGACGAAACTCTCGATCAGCTTCGGCAGGATCGGCATGATGACGCCGAGCGCGAGCATGTCGAGCAGGATGGTGACGAAGATGAAGGCGACCGCACCGCGCCTCGCCGGCACAGCGCCTTGCGCCGTTGCCTCGCCGGCGCCCTCGCTCACGACGGCCGCTTGCGCTTGTGCGCGAAGGGATTGGCCTTCTCGCGGAGGGCGATGCGCACCGGCGTCCCCGGCAATTCAAAGGTCTCGCGCATGGAATTGGTGAGGTAGCGCAAGTAGGACTGCGGCACCGCATCGGCGCGCGAGCAGAACAGTACGAAGCTCGGCGGGCGCGCCTTGTTCTGCGTGATATAATTCAGCTTCAGCCTGCGGCCGGACACCGCGGGCGGCGGATTGGCCTGGACCGCCTGCTCGAACCAGCGATTGAGCGCCGAGGTCGGCACGCGCCTGTTCCAGACCGCATAGGCGTCCTGGATCGCCAGCATCAGGCGGTCGATGCCCTCGCCCATCAGACCTGACACCGCGACGATCGGCACACCCTTGACCTGCGGCAGCCAATGGTCGGCGTCGCGGCGCAGACCCGAGATCGCGCCGCCGCCCTTGGTCTCCATCAGATCCCATTTGTTGACGGCGAGCACGACTGCCCGGCCCTCGCGCTCGATCAGATCGGCGATGCGCAGATCCTGCTCCTCGAAGCGGTTCTGCGTGTCCATCATCAGCACGACGACTTCGGCAAAGCGCACCGCGCGGAGCGCGTCGGCGACCGAGAGCTTTTCCAGCTTCTCCTCGATGCGCGAACGCCGGCGCAGCCCCGCGGTGTCGAACACGCGAAAATCGCGGCCCTTCCAGTTGATCTCGACCGCGATGGAATCGCGCGTGGTGCCGGCCTCCGGGCTCGTCAGCAGACGATCCTCGCCGAGCAGATAGTTGATCAGCGTCGACTTGCCGGCGTTGGGACGGCCGACGATGGCAACCCGGATCGGGCGCGTCGCGGCCTCTTCCTCCGAGAGCGGCGCGTCGTCCTCGGTCTCGTCTTCGTCGACGGGCTCCGGCATCAGCTTGGCGAGTTCATCGTAGAGCTCGCCCATGCCCTCGCCGTGCTCGGCCGAGATCTGGATGGGATCGCCGAGGCCGAGAGCAAACGCCTCCATCGCGCCGGCATCGCCGTGCTTGCCCTCGCTCTTGTTGGCGACCAGCAGCACCGGCTTGTTGGCCTTGCGGGCGAAATCGGCGAAGGCGCGATCGGTCGGCGTGAGACCGATGCGGGCATCGATGACGAAGAACAGCGCGTCGGCCTGCGCGATCGCGGTCTCGGTCTGCTCCTGCATGCGCGCGGTCAGCGAGCCCTTGGCGCCCTCGTCGAGGCCGGCGGTATCGATGATGGTGAATTCGAGATCGCCGAGCCTGGCCTCGCCTTCACGACGGTCGCGGGTGACGCCCGGCAAATCATCGACGAGCGCGAGCTTCTGTCCGACCAGGCGGTTGAACAGCGTCGATTTGCCGACATTGGGCCGGCCGATGATGGCGATCGTGAAGGACATCGGTCATTCGTGCGCTGCGGAGGCAGCGCCTGTCAATGTAATGGAAAAATTAGCGCGAGAAGCTGCCACTCGGCAGCGGCGCGGGGAAAGCACCCTGCGACTGCTGCTGGGTGGTCTGGGTCGGTTGCGCCTGCTGGACCGGCTGATCCGGCGGCGGCGCGGTGGTGCGCTTGCGGACGATCTTGTGCTTGGGCGGCGGAGCGGCCGTGGGCGGCGCGGCCTCCGGCTGGGCCTCACCGTCGACTTCGCCGGCAGGCGCTTCAGCCGGCGCGACGGCTGCGGCGGCCGGCTGCCTCGTGTGCTTCGCCTTGGCACCCTTCGCCGGCTCGGCCGGTTCGGGCGGCGGCTCCGCAGGCAGAGCCGCGACAGCGGGCGCATTCGGATCGGGCTGCTGCTGCGCGCCCTTGTACAGGTCCTTCGGAACGCCCTGCTCGAGGCCCGGCACCCCTTCCGGGAACACCGGCTTGCGGTCGCCCGGCAGCTTCTTCTTGGTGTCGAGGAAGTCGAGCAAGTCGCTTGGATCGAAGCTGGAGCAGCCGCCCAGGACGCCGGTGAAGGCGATCAGGACAGCGGCTGCGATCAAGCGTGGCGTGCGGCGCATCTTGTGTCTCGTTACGTCAGAGGGCCCGTCGGTCAGCTTCTTGGTCAGCTCTTGGCGACGGGCGGCAGCAGGGCCTGGAGGGCCTCGGCGCGCGAGCGCAGGCCGGGCGGCGTTTCGCCGTCTTCACCAATCGCGTCGAGCCATTTGCGGGCCGCGGTCATGTCGTTGTTGCGCCAGGCCGACAGCGCCAGCATTTCGCGGGCGCTGTGGCGGAAGGTCGATTTCGATTTCGGCGCGCCAGAGGCTTCCAGCCGCTGCTGCATGTCGGCATAGCTGGCGCTGTCGAGCACGAGGCCCGCGGCACGGATCTTCGCCAGATCCTGCCACTCACCGCCCACGCCGCGGTCGGCAGCAATGTCGTCATACATCTTGGCGGCGGCCTTGGGATCGCGGCTGGCGGCCTCGGCGGCGGCGCGCAGTCGCGCCAGGGTGCGATAGCCCGACGGCGCCTTGGCGGCGAGCTCGGTGAAGGCGGCCTCCGCCTCAGCGTGCTTGTCCTGCTCGGACAGCTCGGCGGCCTTCTCGAAGGCGGCGCCGGCCTCGGCGGCCTTCTTGGCCTCCAGATATTGGTAGCCGCGCCAGCCGCCGACGGCGGCCACGACCAGAACCATCAGGGCGATGAAGTAGATCGAATATCTATCCCACAGCTTCTTGAGCTGTTCGCGACGTACTTCCTCGTCAACTTCGTCAAATAATTCAGACACTTATGCTAATCCCATGCCCGTCCGGGTGCGCGCGCCGAAGCGTCCGCGTCAGGAATCCCGTCCCCACGTGGCGGCGAGGTACCCTAACGATATGGCGGTGGCAAGGCAAAGCGAGCCCGATCAAGGCGTTAACCACCCGGGAGAGCCCGGATGCGCCTGCCCGGCTCAGGTTTCCAGAAGCTCCCGCAGCTGCCGTTTCAGCACCTTGCCGTTGGCGTTGCGCGGCAGCGGGTCCGCCGTGATCGCCATAGTCTCGGGAACCTTGTAGTCGGACAGGCGCTCGGCGCACCAGGCACGCAGCGCCTCGCCGGCGACCGGCTCCCGCGTCACCACCACGGCGTGGACGCGCTCGCCCAGCACCGGACAGGCCTTGGCGATGATCGCGCTCTCGACCACCGCGGGATGGCCGGCCAGCACGGATTCGACTTCGGCCGAATAGATCTTCAGGCCGCCGCGATTGATCATGTCCTTCTGCCGGTCGAACACACGGACGAACCCTTCCGCATCGACCGAGCCGAGATCGCCGGAGTGCCAGAAGCCGGCGGTAAGGCTTTCGGCGGTCGCCTTCGGGTTATTCCAGTAGCCCTTGATGACGGAAGCGCCCTGGATCCAGAGTTCGCCGATCTCGCCGTGAGGCAGCTCGCGCCCTTCCGGATCCATCGCCACGATGCGCGCGCCCGGGCACGGCAGGCCGACGCTGTCGATATGGCTCTCGGTCAGCTCGCCCGGCATGATCGTCGAGGGCGACGTCGTCTCGGTCGCGCCATAGCAGTTCATCAGCTTCAGGCCGGGAATCTGCGCCTTGAGCTTCTCGATGGTCGCGACCGGCATCGGCGCGCCGCCAAATCCGCCGATGCGCCAGCTCGACAGATCGTAGCTGTCGAAATCAGGCTGCAGCAGGCAGAGATTGTACATCGCCGGCACCATCACTGTGTAGGTGACGCGCTCGCGCGCGGCGAGCTTGAGGTAGTCGGTCGCCTTGAACTCCGGCATGATGATCAGCGCGCCGGCGCAGCGGATCATGGTCGTGATGTTGGCGACGACGCCGGTGACATGGCCGAGCGGCACTGCGGCGATCGAGCGATCCGCTGCGGTCAATTGCAGGCAGGACACGAACACCATCGAGGAATGGACGATGTTGCAATGGGCCAGCATCGCGCCCTTCGGCTTGCCCGTGGTGCCCGAGGTGTAGAGGATCATCGCGGTATCCTCTTCGCTCACGTCGACCGGTGCCAAGGCTGGCGGATTGTCGGCCAGCGCGGCGAAGCGCGAGCGAGCCGGATCGTCGTCGATGACGAGGCGGTGGATCAGATCGGGCACGTCCGGCGCATCGGGCAGCCGCTCGGCAAGCGCCGCCTCGTGGATCAGGATCTTGGCGCCGCAATCGGCGAGCACATAGGCGATCTCCGGCTTCTGCTGGCGCGTGCTGAGCAGCACGGTCACCAGCCCCTCATGCGCGGCGGCGAACAGCAGCAGCGGAAATTCGATGCGGTTGCCGAGCAGGATCGCGATACGATCGCCGCGCTGCAATCCCAGCTTGCGAAAACCCGCTGCGATCCGCGTCGCCTGCTCCACCGCCTGCCGCCAGCTCAGGCGGACGTGGCCTGCGATCAACGCTTCGCCATTCGCGTTGCGAACGCACGCCTCCGCGATCATCGCCCACAGGCTCGCCGGCCGGTCGCAAAAGGCCGGCACCACCCGATCGCCAAACCGCGCTTCGAGCCGCATCAGCGGGATCTGAGATTGCGACCAATCCATCGGAACGCCCTCGGCTTGTTGTTTTGTCACCTTCCGCGCGCGGATGCGCGGAACGGTCTTGCGCTGATCGGCTGCGCTCAGACTCCCACGACCGGCACGCCGATCACGACCGGATGGAACGCGAAGGCCAGCGCCAGATAAGCGACGACGCCGACCGCCACGGCGATCAAATCGTTGGTGACGCCGCCGACCGGGATCGGCGGACTGCCCGGGTCGGTGCGATGCTTCAGCGAGATACGGTCATAGACCGCCCAGCCCAGGAACGAGCCGAACAGGATGATGGAGCCGAGATCGCCGTTGGCCAAAAGATGCGCAGCCGCCCACAGCTTGACGCCGGCCAGCATCGGATGCTTCAGCGTCGCATAGATGCGGCCGCGCAAATAAGAGACGACCACCAGGATCACCGCGGGCAGCATCAAGGCGACCGCGATGTGCTTCATCGCCTTCGGCGGGTACCAGACGTCGATCCAGCCGGAGCTGCGGTAGTGAGCGAAGCCCCAGATGATCAGCGCGAGCCCCGCGAGCGAGACCAGCGTGTAGAGGATCTTGTAGGTCCCCTCGCCCAGGCTCGCGATGGCCCGCGCACGCGCCTCACGTTTCGTCGTGAAAACATGGGTGGCGAAGAACAGCACCAGCCCCAGGATCATGACCAGCAGACCCACGACATATCCTCCCTCAAGCAGCCCCCGCCTTTGAGGTATCATCGATTGGCCGATGGTCGCAACTCTCCCCCTCATGGTGAGGAGCGCGCCCTTGCGCGCGTCTCGAACCATCTAGGCCCGACTGCTGTTACACCGCGGCCTCTCATCCTTCGAGACGCGCGTGAAGAACGCGCTCCTCAGGATGAGGGGATAGAGCACCCCTTGCGGCTATTTGCCGAGCTCGCGATTATCGACATAACGGATCGCGATTGGCCGGCCGGCCAAAGCACCACCGAGGCCGCTAGTGAATTTCAGCGGCAGGCAGGCATTCAGCGAGGAATTGATCGCGTTGAGATAGGTGGTTCGGGTCTCTGCGGGCACGCCCGCAGTCACGTATGTGAGGCGCGGCGGGCCGATCAGGCCGCCCGCCTTGTTGAGGCTGAAGCGCACCGACATCTGCATGCCCGCGCGGGCATTGTCCGACGGCGGCGACCAGCAGCTGCGCAGCTCGGCGAAGAGATCGCCGATCGTGTCGAGATCGTGATCGGGCTTCTGGTATTTGGCGCGATCGGCCTCGGGCGGCACGCTCTGGATCGTGAGCTGGAGGTTCTGGCCGTAGGGGTAGTCGATCTCGGGAATGCAGGGGCCGGGCTCGAGCGGGCTGCAATAGGACGGCGTGCAGGGCCGATCGTCGAGCACGCTGCACGGCTCGTGCGCAAACGGGATCGGATTGATCTGGCGGGGCCGCGCGTCGGCGTCGATGATTGATATCGCCAGCAGGAGGAGAATGAGGATGCCGCGCCACATGATGCGAGCTCGCGATGCTATACAAGTGGAACGTGGCATCGCAACCGACGACGTCAAGCCTACGGTTGTTCACATGCTTGCGCGCGAACGGCAGACGTCCCCTACGCCTTTTTCTTGACGTCCTTGACGTTGGTGAATTCGATGCCCTCGGCGCGCTCCTTGGTGTAGCCGAGATAGAACTCGTTCCGGGCGAGATACACGGGATCGCCGTCGACGTCGTCGGCGATGCTGGAGGTGTTGGCGGCGATGAAGGTATCGAGCTTCTTGCGGTCCTCCGAGGAGACCCATCGCGCTAGCTGGAATTCGCTGACCTCGAATTCGACCGGAAGCGAATATTCAGCCTCCAGCCGTGCCTTCAACACGTCGAGCTGCAGCGCGCCGACGACGCCAACCAGCGCCGGTGCGCCGTCGCGCGGACGGAACACCTGCACCACGCCCTCTTCGGACATCTGCTGCAGCGCTTCCTTCAGCTTCTTCGCCTTCATCGCGTCGGTGAGACGGACGCGGCGGACGATTTCCGGCGCGAAGCTCGGCACGCCGACGAAGTTGAAATCCTCGCCTTCGGTCAGCGTGTCGCCGATGCGCAGCGTGCCGTGATTGGGGATACCGACGACATCGCCGGCGAAGGCTTCGTCCGCGACCGAACGGTCCTGGGCGAAGAAGAATTGCGGGCTCGAGAGCGGCATGCTCTTGCCGGTGCGCACCAGCTTGGCCTTCATGCCGCGGCTGAGCTTGCCCGAGCACAGGCGCGCGAAGGCGATGCGGTCGCGGTGGTTCGGATCCATGTTGGCCTGGATCTTGAACACGAAGGCGCTCATGCGCGGATCGGTGGCCTCGACCTTGCGCAGGTCGCTGTCCTGCGCGCGCGGCTCGGGCGCGAACTTGCCGAGGCCTTCCAGAAGATCGCCGACGCCGAAATTGCGCAGCGCGCTGCCGAAATAGACCGGCGTCAGATGGCCCTCGCGAAACGCTTCGAGCTCGAACGGTTTTGACGCTTCGGTGACGAGCTCGAGCTCATCCTTCACGGCGGAGACGTCGAGATTGGCATTGAGCTTCGCCAGCTCCTCGATCGCGATCTGCTGCGCCGCGCCGGTCTTGGCGCCGCCGCCTTCGAGCAGGCGCACGCCGCCATTGACGACGTCATAGGTGCCGAGGAAGTCGCGGCCGCGGCCGACCGGCCAGGTCATCGGCGTGGTGTCGAGCGCCAGCGTCTTCTCGATCTCGTCGAGCAGCTCGAACACGTCGCGGCTCTCGCGGTCCATCTTGTTGATGAAGGTGATGATCGGAATGTCGCGCAGGCGGCACACCTCGAACAGCTTGCGGGTGCGCGCCTCGATACCCTTGGCGGCGTCGATCACCATCACGGCGGAATCGACCGCCGTGAGCGTGCGATAGGTGTCTTCCGAAAAGTCCTCGTGGCCCGGCGTGTCCAGGAGGTTGAACACGAGGCCCTCGAACTCGAAGGTCATCACCGAGGTCACGACCGAGATGCCGCGCTCGCGCTCGATCTTCATCCAGTCCGAACGCGTGTTGCGCCGCTCGCCCTTGGCCTTGACCTGGCCGGCAAGGTTGATGGCGCCGCCGAACAGCAGCAGCTTCTCGGTTAGCGTGGTCTTGCCGGCGTCCGGATGCGAGATGATCGCAAAGGTGCGCCGCCGCGACACTTCAGCGGCAAGCGGGGAACGGGCCGGCGATTCGGCGGTGGTGGTGGCGATGTCGGACATGGCGGGAGCGTGTGGCAGGGAAACTGGGCCTGATCAAGCCTCATTTGGTGATTGCGGAGCCCTCAGGCCAGCCCCATATCGGCCCTTGAGGAGGACGGCCTCCCCGCCTCAGCCGCGGGGACGACCCTGCCTTGAACGGAGGGTCGTCGTGGCCTGGAGCATCCTGTTCGTCGCCGGTCTTCTCGAGATTACCTGGGCGATCGGCCTGAAATACACCGAGGGCTTTACCAGGCTTGTTCCGTCCGTCGTCACGCTCGTGGCCATGGCCGGCAGCGTTATCCTGCTCGGCTTCGCCCTCAAATCGCTGCCGGTCGGAACCGCCTATGCAGTCTGGACCGGCATCGGTGCGGTCGGCACCGCGACGCTGGGCATCGTCCTGTTCGGCGAGCCGGCCACGGCCCTCCGCCTTGCCAGCATCGCCCTGATCGTCGCCGGCATCATCGGACTGAGGCTCGTTACCTAACGAAGATCTTGACCGCCCACCAGGTCAGCGCCGCGACGATGCCGGAGGCAGGGATCGTGATCACCCAGGCGTAGACGATCGAGCTTGCGACGTTCCAGCGCACCGCCGAGACGCGGCGGGCGGCGCCGACGCCGACGATGGCACCGGTGATGGTGTGGGTGGTCGAGACGGGAACCCCGAGATAGGTCGCCATGAACAGGGTCGCTGCGCCCCCGGTCTCGGCGCAAAAGCCCTGCATCGGCGTCAATTTGGTAATGCGCAGGCCCATGGTGCGGACGATGCGCCAGCCGCCCATCAGCGTCCCCAGCGCCATCGCCGCCTGGCAGGACAGCACCACCCAGAACGGCACCGAGAATTCGCTGCCGAGATGGCCCTGCGAATAGAGCAGCACCGCGATGATGCCCATGGTCTTCTGCGCGTCGTTGCCGCCATGGCCGAGCGAATAAAGCGAGGCGGAGGCAAATTGCAGAATACGAAAGGCGCGATCGACCGCGAACGGCGTCGAGCGCACCGAGGCCCAGGACACGATCGCCACCAGCAGCATCGCGAGCAAAAAGCCGACCAGCGGCGACAGCACGATCGCCAGCACGGTCTTGGTCAATCCGCTCCACACCGCGGCCGAGATCCCCGCCTTGGCCATGCCGCCGCCGACCAGCCCGCCGATCAGCGCGTGCGACGACGAGGACGGGATGCCGAGCGCCCAGGTCACGAGGTTCCAGACGATGGCGCCGACGAGCGCCGCGAAGATCACCTGGGCATCGACGATCTCGGGATCGATGATGCCGGTGCCGATGGTCTGGGCGACGTGCAGCCCGAACACCAAGAAGGCGACGAAATTGAAGAACGCGGCCCAGAATACCGCGAATTGCGGCCGCAGCACGCGGGTCGAGACGATGGTCGCGATCGAATTGGCCGCGTCATGTAGGCCGTTCAGGAAGTCGAACAGCAGCGCGACGGCGATCAAGCCGACCAGGACGGGAAGACCCAACGCAGCATCCACGGCGCGGCCCTGCCCTAAGCTTTGCGCATGATCTGAGCGGAAAACCGCTGCACACTTTTCCGGATCATGCGCTAAACCTGCTCGATGACGATGCTGTTGATCTCGTTCGCGACGTCGTCGAAGCGATCGGCCACCTTCTCGAGGTGGTCGTAGATCTCGACGCCGACGATGAAGTCCATCGCATTGCCGTCGCGATGCTTGAGAAACAGCTCCTTCAGGCCGATGTCGTGGAGATCGTCGACGCGGCCCTCCAGCTTGCCCAGCTCTTCGGTGATCGCGGTCAGCATGGCGACGTTCGGGCCGATCGACTGCATCAGCGGCAGCGCACGTCCCACCAGATTGGCACATTCGATCAGAAGCCCGCCGATCTCGCGCATCGGCGGCTCGAAGCTGCGGACCTCGAACAGCATCACCGCCTTGGCCGTCTGCTGCATCTGGTCGATGGCATCGTCCAGCGACGTGATCAGGTTCTTGATGTCGCCGCGGTCGAACGGGGTGATGAAAGTGCGGCGCACCGCCGTCAGCACCTCACGGGTGATATTGTCGGCGTCGTTCTCGAACTGGTTGACGCGCTGGCAATAGACCGGCGTCTCCTCGCCCCCGTTGAGCATGCCCTGGAGCGCGATCGAGCCTTGGATCACCGTCTGGGCGTGCCGGTCGAACAGGTCGAAGAACCGCTCTTCCTTGGGCAGGAAAGCACGAAACCATCGCATCATGGGGATAGGCTACCGGTTGGAAATGGCCTGGCCCGAGGGGCCGTCATGAAACTGTCATAGACCATTTTCGATCCGCGCGCGTGTCATCTCACGCCCGCGGAGCCGGATCATCCACCGGATTATCTCACCAAGGAAATTGGTGCGATATCAACCGTTTAGAGGGATCGCCGGAAGTAATGGGCGATTTCGCCGATGACGCCGCGGCGGAAGGTGAGCACGCAGACCACGAAGATCGAGCCCTGGATCACCGTCACCCATTGGCCGAAGCCGGCGAGATATTGCTGCATGGCGATGATCACGAAGGCGCCGACCACGGGACCGAAGATGGTGCCGAGGCCACCGACCAGCGTCATCAGCACCACTTCGCCCGACATCGACCAGTGGACGTCGGTGAGCGAGGCGTTCTGCGCCACGAACACTTTCAGCGCGCCGGCAAAACCGGCCAGCGTGCCTGACAGCACGAACGCCAGGAACTTGTACTGGTCGGTCCGGTAGCCGAGCGAGATCGCGCGCGGCTCGTTCTCGCGGATCGCCTTCAACACCTCGCCGAACGGCGAGTTGATGATACGGAAGATCAGCAAGAAGCCGGCGAGGAACCCGACCAGCACGACGTAATACAGCACTGTCGGCTTGGACAGATCGAAGACGCCGAACATGCGCCCCTGCGGGATGCCCTGGATGCCGTCCTCACCGTGGGTGAACGGGGCCTGCAGGTAGATAAAGTAGAGCAGCTGTGACAGCGCCAGCGTGATCATCGAAAAATAGATGCCCTGGCGGCGGATCGAGATGTAGCCGGTGATGATCGAGAGCACGAAAGCCGCGGCGATGCCGACGAGGATGCCGAGCTCGGGCGGCAACGCCCACACTTTCAGCGCATGCGCGCTGCAATAGCCGGCGGTGCCCAGAAACATCGCGTGGCCGAATGACAATAGGCCGCCATAGCCGACCAGCAGATTGAAGGCGCAGGCAAGCAGCGCGAAGCACAACGCCTGCATCACGAAGAACGGGTAGACTCCCGTGAACGGCACCGACGCCAGCAGCAGCGCCATCACCACGAACATGGTCATCTCGTCGCGCATGGCACGCGGGGTTGTCGGCAGCGTGTCGTCCGTCAGGGTTGTCATCTCAGGCCGCCCTTCCCGTCAATCCCGTTGGCTTCACCAAGAGCACCAGCACCATCAGCACGAACACGACGGTGTTGGAGGCCTCGGGGTAGAAATATTTGGTCAGGCCCTCGATCACGCCGAGCGCAAAGCCGGTGATGATCGAGCCCATGATCGAACCCATGCCGCCGATCACGACCACCGCGAACACGACGATGATGAGATCAGCGCCCATCAGCGGCCGCACCTGGTTGATCGGCGCCGAGAGCACGCCGGCGAGCGCCGCAAGGCCGACGCCGAGGCCGTAAGTGAGCGTGATCATGCGCGGCACGTTGATGCCGAAGGCGCGCACCAGCGTCGGATTTTCGGTGGCGGCGCGCAGGTAAGCGCCGAGCTGCGTTTTCTCGATCAGGAACCAGGTGGCGAGACACACCACCAGTGAGAACACGACCACCCAGCCGCGATAGACCGGCAAGAACATGAAGCCGAGATTCATGCCGCCCCTGAGCTGGTCCGGAATCGCGTAAGGCAGGCCGGAGGAGCCGAAATAGTTCTGGAACACGCCCTGCACGATCAACGCGATGCCGAAGGTCAGCAGCAGCCCGTAGAGGTGATCGAGCCCGGTCAGCCATTGCAGCATGGTCCGTTCCAGGATCATGCCGAAGATGCCGACGATGATGGGCGCCAGCAACAGCGCCCACCAGTAGTTGATACCGCCGAGGTTGAGGAGGAAATAGGCGACGAAGGCGCCCATCATGTAGACGGCGCCATGGGCGAAATTGATGATGTTGAGCATACCGAAGATCACGGCAAGCCCGAGACTGAGCAGCGCGTAGAACGAGCCGTTGATCAGTCCCACCAGTAGCTGAGCGTATAGAGCCTGCATCGATCGATCTCGTACCCAGTCCCGTTTTGTTGACGACGGTGGCCGCCAGCGATTGCTGTCGGTCCTACTTCTTCACCAGCGGACAGGCGCTTTCCGAGAGCGGCCTGAAGGCCTGGTCTGCGGCCGTCGTGCCGACCAGCTTGTAGTAGTCCCACGGCCCCTTGGATTCCTCGGGCTTCTTGACCTCGAACAGATAGGCGGGATGGAGCTTGCGGCCATCCGCGCGGATCGTGCCCTTGCCGAACAGTGGATCATCCGTCGGCATTTCCTTCATCTTGGCGACCACCTTGGCGCCATCGTGCGGATTGCCACCCAACGCTTCCAGCGTCTTGAAATAATGGATCAGGCCCGAATAGACGCCGGCCTGCACCATCGAAGGCATCGCCTTGTTCTTCATCTTTTCGGAGAAGCGCTTGGCGAAGGCCCGCGTGCCGTCGTTCAAATCCCAATAGAAGGTCTCGGTGAAGTTCAGCCCCTGCGCCACTTTCAATCCGAGTGCATGGACGTCGGTGATGAACAGCAGAAGCCCGGCGAGCTTCTGACCGCCTCCGACGATGCCGAATTCCGCCGCCTGCTTGATCGTGTTGGTGGTGTCGCCACCGGCGTTTGCCATACCGATGATCTTGGCTTTCGATGCCTGCGCCTGCAGGAGGAACGAGGAGAAGTCGGCGGTATTGAGCGGATGCTTGACGCCTCCGATCACCTTACCGCCTGATTTGACCACCACCGCGGCGGTGTCCCGCTCGAGCGCGTGACCAAAGGCGTAGTCGGCGGTCAGAAAGTACCAGGTGTCGCCGCCGGCCTTCACGAGCGCCTGTCCCGTGCTGTTGGCCAGCATGTAGGTGTCGTAGACCCAGTGGACCGTGTTCGGCGAACATTGCGCGTTTGTCAGATCGGAGGTCGCCGCTCCCGTGTCGATCAGAACCGAATTCTTTTCCCTGACGACATTGTTCACCGCCAGCGCGACGCCGGAGTTCAGCACGTCCATGAAGACGTCGACCTTCTCGACATCGATCCACTGCCGCGCGATCGCGGTGCCGATGTCGGGCTTGTTCTGATGGTCGGCGGAGATGAGATCGAGCTTCCAACCCTTGGCTGCAAGCCCGGAATCCTCGATCGCCATCTGCGCGGCCAGCGTCGAGCCGGGACCTCCAAGGTCGGCGTAGAGTCCGGAGTTGTCGGTGAGCACGCCGATCTTGATGGTCTTGTCCTGCGCCATCGCGCCGCTTGTAGTGGCAAGTGCCAGCGCGGTGCCGAGCAAAAATGAAGCAATCGACCGGGTGTTCATGCGGTTTCCCTCTCTAAATATTCTCGATGGTTCTAACTTCTGTGGCAGTTCTAGACGCCAAGATAGGTGTGCAGCTTGTCCATGTTCGCGGCAAGCTCGGCGTTGGAAAACCCGTCAATGATCTTGCCGTGCTCGACCACGTAATAGCGGTCGGCCACGGTCGATGCGAACCGGAAGTTCTGCTCGACCAGAAGGATGGTGAACCCCTCCTTCTTGAGCCGCGCAATGGTGTGGCCGATCTGCTGAATGATCACGGGCGCAAGGCCCTCGGTCGGCTCGTCCAGCATCAGGAAACTGGCGCCGGTGCGCAGGATGCGCGCGATCGCCAGCATCTGCTGCTCACCGCCCGATAGCTTGGTGCCCTGGCTGTTGAGCCGCTCCTTCAGGTTCGGAAACAGATCGAAGATCTGGTCGAGCGGCAGTCCGCCTTCGCGGACCACCGGCGGCAGCATCAGGTTCTCCCGCACGTCGAGACTGGAGAATATCCCCCGCTCCTCCGGGCAGAACGCGATGCCCATACGCGCGATCTTGTCGGAGGTCGCGCGGATGATCTCCTGGGTGTTGAACTTCACCGAGCCGGTGCGCTTGCCGATGATGCCCATGATCGACTTCAGCGTGGTCGTCTTGCCGGCGCCATTGCGCCCGAGCAGCGTGACGACCTCGCCCGCGTTTACGTCGAAATTGATCCCGTGCAGGATGTGGGACTCGCCGTACCAAGCCTCCAGGTTGCGGACCTGAAGGATGTTGCCGCCGGTTGCAGCCTTGGCCGGAGCCTCGGCAATCGCAGTGTCAGGCATGACCGGCTCCCAAGTAAGCTTCCTTGACGCGCTCATCCTTGGTGAGCTCGCTGTAATGGCCTTGCGCGAGCACCTGCCCGCGCGTCAGCACGGTGATGATGTCGGAGAGGTTGGCTACGACGCTCAAATTATGCTCGACCATCAGGATGGTATATTTCGCGGAGATGCGCTTGATCAGCGCCGCGATCTTGTCGATGTCCTCGTGGCCCATGCCGGCCATCGGCTCATCCAGCAGCATCATCTCCGGGTCGAGCGCGAGCGTGGTTGCGATCTCCAGTGCACGCTTGCGCCCATAGGGCATCTCGACCGCGGGCGTGCTGGCAAACTCGCTGAGGCCGACATCGTTCAACAATTCGCGCGCGCGATCGTTGAAGCGGTTGAGCACCGACTTGGAACGCCAGAAATCGAACGAAGAGCCGTGCTGGCGCTGAAGCGCGACACGGACGTTCTCCAGCGCGGTGAGATGGGGAAACACCGCTGAAATCTGGAACGAACGAACAAGCCCCAGGCGGGCCACGTCAGCCGGCGCCATCGCGGTGATGTCCTGCCCCTTGTACAGGATCTTTCCGGCAGACGGTTTGAGGAACTTGGTCAGAAGATTGAAGCAGGTCGTCTTGCCGGCCCCATTCGGGCCGATCAACGCATGAATGCTCCCACGGCGAACCTTGAGCGCAACGTCGCGGACGGCGAAGAAGCCCGCGAACTCCTTGGTCAAGCCTTCCGTTTCGAGAATAAACTCATCGGCCAAACAGATTTCCCCCTGCCCGCGCTAACTGCGTGGCTATCCTTGTTGCTTCGCTTTCCGGAGGCCTTGGAGCCTATCCTTGGAGCCCATCCGGAACGCCGCCTCCGGGCGCGGAATATGCCGGAGGTGACGGGGGTTAGGCAAGGCGGAAAGCTGAGCAGATCAGGCCTCCGGCCGGGATACAAATGCTCCCTTAGTCGGAGATGTTTGATGTCGTGCCTGCCCAGCCTCCCGGTTCGCGAAGGCACCGGTCGTCAAGCCGTCGTTAACGGTGTTTCGTCTGGCGCGCCAGCCTTCATCAAAAATTTTCCCGCAAGCGGGATCATGCGCGGGTTTTGACGTTCCGGGAATATTGTCTTGGATTTCGCAAGCGCCGCTCCTTCCGTCGTCAAGTCGATCAGGCAGCGTGATCTCCTGAACACCTGGCTGCGACTCTACGCACGCCAGCAGACCGCGCCGGCGGTCTGGGAGTATCAGCCTGCGCGGCTCGAGGAAGAGCTGTCCGATCTCATCTATTACACGGTGGACGCTGCGACGCCGGCGCCGCGCCTCACCATCCAGAGCGAAAACACCCGCATCTCGCGCGCCTATGGCCATACCGGTAGGGGCGTTCTGCTCGACGATTATCTCGGGCCGCGACTCGCGCCGTTCGTGATGCCGATCTATCACGAATGCGTGGCGCGCGCCCTGCCGGTCTACAGCGTTGCCGATGTCGACGACATCTACGGGCGCATCGTCGCGTATGAACGGCTGCTGCTGCCTTTTCAGACCGACGGCACGGTCTGTCACGTCATCGCCTCGGTCAAGACCTTCTGCGAGGACGGTGGCTTCGAGATCAAGGACCTGATGCGCGGAAATGACGCGCTGCCGCGTCCAAAGCTGCGCGCCGTGATCGACCGCGAGCTCTTCCATCGCGCACCTGGTCGCATCGCGACGGCCGAATTGGTCGAACTCGCGGACCAGCCCGGCGTCACCACCGAGATCATCGAGCTGAACTAGCGCTCAGTGCGATTTGGCGCCGACTTCCTTGGCATAGATGTCCGGCTTGAAGCCGACCAGCAGCTTGTCGCCGATTTCCAGCACCGGCCGCTTGATCATCGATGGTTGCGCTAGCATCAGCGCCAGCGCCTTCTTCTCACTCAAGCCTTCCTTGTCGGAATCGGGGAGCTTCTTGAAGGTCGTCCCGGCGCGATTGAGCAGCGTCTCCCAGCCGACCTTGTCGCTCCACTGCTTGAGCTTATCCTTTTCCACGCCCGCCGCCTTGTAGTCGTGAAACGCGTAGGGCACGCCATTCGTGTCGAGCCAGGCGCGCGCCTTCTTCATGGTGTCGCAGTTCTTGATGCCGTAGATGATGTTGGGCAAGACGTTCCTCGCGCATGGCATATCGTGATGGACGTGCCGTTGTACGAAACTCCGGTTCGCGCGACAATATTGCGAACGACGCCAACCCGCCGAACGGACATCCCATGCACGTCACCCACGATCCCGCAGCCGCCGCCACGCCGACCATCGACTTCAACAGCTTTCTCGCGGTCGATATCCGCATCGGGACCATCGTCGATGCCAAGCCGTTCCCGGAGGCGCGCAAGCCGTCCCTTCGGCTCTGGATCGACTTCGGCCCGGCAATCGGCGTCCGGAAAAGCTCGGCGCAGATCACCGAGAACCATCCGCTCGAGACGCTGGTGGGGCAGCAGGTCGCCGCCGTCGTCAATTTCCCGCCGCGCCAGATCGGACCTGTGATCTCGGAGGTGCTGACGCTCGGTTTCCCCGATGCCGACGGCAAGGTCGTGCTGGTGCAGCCGAGCAAGCCGGTGCCGAACGGCGGACGGCTGTTCTAGATACGAGTTACGGCCGCTGCGGAATGTGCAGCCCGCGTTGCACCGCCGGACGCGCAAGCCCGCGTTCGAGCCAGGCACCGACCGATTTGAATTGGGTGAATTCGACGAGATCACCGGCGCCGTAGAAGCCGATGAGATTGCGCACCCAGCCGAGCATGGAGATGTCGGCAATGGTGTAGTCATCCATGAACCATTGCCGTCCCGCCAGATGCATCTCCATCACGCCGAGCAAGCGCTTGGCTTCGGCGACGTAGCGGTCACGGGGCCGCTTGTCCTCAAAATCCTTGCCGGCGAATTTGTGGAAGAAGCCGACCTGGCCGAACATCGGCCCGACGTTGCCCATCTGGAAGTGTAGCCATTGCAGCGTCTGGTAGCGGCGCACGGCATCCTCAGGCAGGAGCTGGCCGGTCTTCTCGGCGAGGTATTGCAGGATCGCGCCGGACTCGAACAGCGGCAGCGGCCTGCCGCCGGGACCGTTGGGGTCGAGGATCGCCGGGATCTTGCCGTTCGGATTGAGCGACACAAATTCCGCCGTCTTCTGGTCGTCCTTGCCGAAATCGACGAGATGGACCTCGTAGGGCAGTCCGATCTCCTCCAGCATGATCGAGACCTTGACGCCGTTCGGCGTCGGCAGCGAATAGAGCTGGAGCAGCTCCGGATGCTTGGCCGGCCAACGCTTGGTGATGGGAAAAGTGGAGAGATCGGGCATCGGGACCTTTGGTGCATGGACTGTGCGCGCCCAATCTAGGCTAGACGCCGCACGGCGCAAGTCACTCTTCGTCCCGTCGAGTCCACGCTTATGGCGGTAGCGTTGCGATCGCGACCCTCGGCGTCATGGCTTCGTGTTGCAGGCGATACTCGATGAACCGTTGGCCTGTGACCAACAGCAGGGCCGTAAAGGCAATCGCGAGCGTTGCGGTCGCCAATTGGCAGACGTCGTACATGGCGTTTCGTCCCTCAGCAGGCTGTTGCCTAAACGTCGGTCTAAGGACCATGTTCCTGCTCCGGATCGAGAATACTGCTACTTTTTCCCGATCGCTGTCGCGTGCGAAGGGACAATTATGCCTTCCAAGCGTTATCGCCGGATGAGCATCGAAAAGCGCGCCCTGCTCGATCATGCTGAACGGTGTCGGAGCGTCGCCGGCGACCTCGCGCATCGCGAAGCTGCACGGCGGTTGCGGGCAATGGCCGAGGAGTATGAAAGGAGAGCAGCAAGCCTGAACGACGATGGCGTCTGCCCAAAGCAAGATCGTCATCATCGCGGCGCTCCAGGAGACAGAAGCGCGCGAGAGATGACCGGCTTCAATAATTGATCTCCATGCGCAATCCCCGCGGGTCGATCTCGTCGCCGCCGACACGCTGCGTGCTGTCGCGCGCTGCAACCGCGCAGGCGCAGGCATCGATGAGATCGTCGCGGCCGATGCCGGTGCCGTGGCGAAGCGTCAGCCAACGCTCGACCTTGGTGAAGCCGCGGTCTCTCAGCAGCGCATTGCGCTGCGTTCGGCCGCGCGGCGACGTCTTCGGTTCGAGCCGCATCCGGCCGGCGAGATTCCAGAAGATCAATTCCGGATGCGCTTCGCCAATCGTCGCTTGCCGCGTCGACGTCATGGCATCGTCGACCTCTTTGAGCTTGTCCCTGATGTTCCAGAGCTGCGCCGATACGCCTCTGCCCCCGCCTTCGTGCTCCCAGTAATAGCGATTGGCCGCGGCCATATCCTGGAATGTCCAGAGATCACGGCGCGCGCCGACGAAGACCGCGGGGCCGATCAATTCGCGCGCATGCAGATCGCAAAGGCGATAGCCGCTCGGATTCAATCCGATCGGCATATCGATCATCGCCCGCGTATGCGGGATCGCGAGCAAGCGCGTCAGTCCCGGCGAATAATCGAAGCCGTGATCACCGCGCTCGTCGATCCAGGCTGCGACCCAGCCGAAGCGAAATCCGTCGAGGCCGAGATAGTTGGGCACATCAGGCGTCCGTCATTCTCAATTTCCACGCGCGCCTCGCTTGACATCCGCAGGTTGCGGGCGTATGTCCCGCGGCCTCGCAAGCACTTCCGTTTGCGACAGACACCATGAACCGAGCGATGCTGTACCGCTACGAAAGAATTGCCCGCATGCCGAATAGCCCCAAGCTATTCGATTGCGCATGCCCGGCTCATGGGAGCGATCTTGCCTGACCGCAAGATCGACAGTCCGCTTCTCACGGACCCTCCCGAGCCTGCCGCTCCGGAGGGTTTTTTGTTGCCCCCGCGCGGCCCAACCGAACAACCCGGCATTGGCCGGAACGGGAGACCCGGATCCCGGGGCTGGCGCTGAGAAGGCGCGTGCCCAAGTGCGCGGGGCCTGCCGGAGGGAACGAGGCGATGAGCCGGACACCGATGGCAGAGCGAACCCTGAGGGTTCGCAAATGGCGGCGCGTCGACAGCGCCGCGATAGATTTTATGTAATTCGGTTTGCCGCTGTCATCGCGGCGCAACCGACGCTGGTGGTGAAGATGTCGGATACTTCTCCACACGGCAAAGCGGGTATGCCTCCCGCCTTTGACACACGCACCGGGATGCGGCCTCGGAAAAGGTTTGCACGCGGCCCGGCGCAGGATCCGTCCGCAAGGACGGTGACTGTGTTGTCGTCACTGAAAGCCGATATCGCCCGTTCCCCAGCGTAGCCATCAAAGGCCGATGCGAAGCATCGGTCTGGCGGTGGTGAAGATGTCTGTTACTTCGTCTGTGAAACGACCGCCCGCAAGGGCAGCAACAGCATCGCCCGTTCCCCGCCAACCCCATCACGGTCCGTGGTGAAGATCGCTGTTACTTCGATTCATAATCGAGAGGTCGCGGGTTCGAATCCCGCCCGGTGTACCATGCACCGGTAGCTCAGTGGATAGAGCGCTTTCCGGCAAGTTATCGCTTGCCGGGTCTCAGCATCGCCTGTTCCCGGATCGTGACCCTTTCCGTCGCCACCGCCGGTGGTGAAGAGCGCTGTTACTTCGGTGTCGGAGGTTCGAGCCCTCCCGGACGTCAGTCCGTAGCTCAGTTGGTAGAGCACGATCAGCCTCGCTTGTTCCCCGGCACCCGTTTCCATTCCCCATCAACCCAAGAGGAGGCCGTCATGGTCAGGCTCAACAAAATCGTTCGCGCCTTCACGCGTGAGGGCGCGCGCGTAACACGCTTCACGCCCGAAATGGAGTTGAAGCGTGCGCTGATGAACTGCCTCCTGTGGGAGAATCAGTTCTACGAGGACGGCGTCGCGATCGCCGATCGCATCAAGGCCCTGGTCCCCAAGGTCGCGCCAGCCCGTGTGGCGCAGCTTGCGATCGAGGCACGCGACGTGATGAAGCTGCGGCACGCGCCGCTGCTCGTCATCCGCGAGATGGCGCGGAACGAGAAGCACCGCGCCCTCGTCGCCGACACGCTTTACCGGGTGATCCAGCGTCCCGACGAAATGACGGAGCTGCTCGCGATCTACTGGGCGGATGCGCTGGGGCCGATACAGCAGCGCAAGCGTCAGCCGGTCTCCGCGCAGATCAAGAAGGGTCTTGCCCGGGCACTGACCAAGTTCGACGCCTATCAGCTTGCCAAGTGGGACCGCGACGGCGCGGTGCGCATCAGGGACGTGCTGTTCCTGGTGCACGCCAAGCCGAAGGATGCCGAGCAGGAGAAGGTGTGGAAGCAGCTCGTTGATGGCGAGCTCGCCTCACCCGACACCTGGGAGGTCTCGCTCTCGGCCGGCAAGAGCAAGCGCGAGACCTTCGAGCGGCTGATTGCCGAGAAGAAGCTCGGCGGCCTGGCGCTGCTGCGCAATCTGCGGCTGATGCAGAAGGCAGAGGTCCCGCGCGAGACCATCGCAGGCGCGATCGAGGCGATGCGGACGGATCGTATCCTTCCCTATCGCTTCATCACGGCGGCGCGCTATGCGCCGGACTTCGAGCCCGAGCTCGAAGCCGCGATGCTCAAGTCGGTCAAGGACCATGTGCGGCTCCCCGGCCGCACCCGGCTCCTGATCGATGTGTCGGGATCGATGTTCGCAGCCCTCTCCGCGCAGTCGGAAATGACGCGCGCGGAGGCGGCATGCGGTCTGGCGATTCTCGCCCGCGAGATCTGCGGCGAGGTCGAGATCTTCACCTTCTCCGACAGGGTGGTGAAGGTCCCTCCCCGCCGCGGCTTCGCGCTTCGCGATGTGATCATCGACTCGCAACCGCATAGCGGGACCTGGCTCGGCAAGGCGGTGGCGGAGATCGACCGCAAGGGCGATCGCCTGATCGTCTTCACCGACGAGCAGAGCCACGACCAGGTGCCCGAGCCGAAGGCCCGCGGCACCATCGTGAACGTGGCCTCGTATCAGCACGGTGTCGGACACGGCGACTGGACGCGCGTCAACGGCTTCTCCGAGGCCGTGGTCGCGTGGATCGCAGCGTCGGAGACGGCGTTGAACTGATGCACAACGACAACGGCCCCGGACGCAGGGACTGCGCCCGGGGCTCCGGAAATCTCCGAAATGATCCGCTCGCCCCCCGGTTATGGTGCGCGTGGAATGACAAGGACCCACGACCATGCGACGACCCGATCCCTACATGGAACGCGCCCGCGAGCTCTGCCTCGCCGCCGGCGTCGACCCCGACTCGCGCGTCGGCGAAGGACGCGGCCAGCCGGCCTGGTGCCTGTACAAGGACGCCGCGCGCAAGGAGCATCTTGCCCGCGAGGCCAATGCGACCGCGAGCTCGATCGCCGAGTTCCGAATGCAGGACGCCCGCTTCCAGAATGCGCCGCTGAAGATCTTCGGCCCGCATGAGGATGCGACCGTGGCGCAGATGCGCAACTGCATGGCGGTCGGCAACGTCGTATCCGGCGTGATCTGCGCCGACGGCCATCTCGGTTACGCCCAGCCGGTCGGCGGGGTCATCGCCTATGAGAAGCAGATCAGCATCTCCGGCGTCGGCTTCGACATCGGCTGCGGCAACATGGCGGCCCGGCTCGACACGCGCTTCGACGACATCGCAGGTCTCGTGCCCACGATCATCCGCGACGTCGCCAGGACGATCTCGTTCGGCGTCGGCCGTGCCAACGCCGAACGAGCCGAGCACGATCTGTTCGACGACGGCGATGCCTGGCGCGAGAGCGACATGGAGGCCTATCGTCAGAAGGCGGTGAGCCAGCTCGGCACGGTCGGATCGGGCAACCATTATGTCGACCTCATGCGCGACGAGGAGGGCTTTGTCTGGATCGGCGTCCATTTCGGAAGCCGCGGTCTCGGCCACACCTCCGCGACGCGCTACCTCAAGGCCGCCGGCGGCAAGGACGGCATGAACGTCCCGCCCGCAGTGGTCGACGAGGATAGCGAGATCGGCCGCCGCTACATCGCGGCGATGCAGCTCGCCGGGCGTTATGCCTATGCGGGCCGCGAGTGGGTGGTCGAGCGCGTCCGCCGGATCATCGGCGGCAGCGTCGCCGAGAGCGTGCACAACCACCACAATTATGCCTGGCGTGAGACCCACGACGGGCGCGATCTGTGGGTCGTGCGCAAGGGTGCGACGCCGGCGTTTCCCGGCCAGAAGGGATTCGTCGGGGGATCGATGGGCGACGACGCCGTCATTCTCGAAGGCGTCGACAGTCCGGAAGCCAAGGCCTCGCTCTACTCGACCGTGCATGGCGCCGGCCGCCTGTTCGGACGAAGGGAGGCGAAGCGGCGGTTCTCGCGCGAACAGATGGACCAGTGGCTCAACGAGCGCGGCGTCACCTTGATCGGTGCCGACCTCGACGAGAGCCCGATGGCCTATCGCCGCCTGCCCGACGTGCTGGCGCAGCACGCCGGCACCGTGCGCGTGCTGCACACGCTGCGGCCGTTCGCCGTCGCCATGGCCGGCGAAGGCGAGTTCGATCCGTGGAAGGACTGATCCAAGCAGCAGGCGGGAGGCATTGCCTCCCGCCTGCACCATCTATGTTTGCTGCTCATCCCGATGTCGCTGGAACAGA
This sequence comes from Bradyrhizobium sp. 138, assembly GCF_023074075.1. Taxonomy (GTDB): domain Bacteria; phylum Pseudomonadota; class Alphaproteobacteria; order Rhizobiales; family Xanthobacteraceae; genus Bradyrhizobium. The sequence goes on from NZ_JADPKT010000022.1 coordinate 530,914, forward strand.
CGCTGCGCCAGCAGCGCATGGCCCAGCGTGCCGCCGGCACGCACGGCCGCCGCAATAAACGCGGCTTCGGCGACCTCCTCGCGCGTCGCGCCAGCCTTCGCCGCCTGCGCGGTATGGACGTCCAGACAATAGGCGCATTGCGTGGTCAGCGCGACCGCAAGCGAAATCAGCTCGCGATATTTGGACGGGATCACTCCGTCCTGGCGCTCGACCGCATGATTGAACGCCAGGAACGCGTTGGCCTCGATCGGCGCCGACGCCACGAGGGCCGGGATCGACTTCAGATCGTCAGCCTTTTGATAGTCGGTCATGTCTCATCTCGTCAGGTATTCGCGCATCAAGGCACGGGCGCGGTGCAAGCGGGCTTTCACGGTCTGCCGGGAGGCCCCAAGTGCCGCGGCGATGTCGTCGATGGTCATTTCCTTGACGTCGCGCATCAAGGCGACGTCGCGATAGTGCGGCGGCAGCGCCTCGAAGGCGGCGGCCACGTCGAGCCGCAGATCCGCTTCGGGGCGCGCAAGGAGTGCCGCCTCCATCTCGGCGTCATCGATCGCCGGCGCAAGGCCGGCCTTGCGGGCAAGCCGCAGGCATTCGCGGCGGACCACGCTGAACAGCCAGGCCGAAAACGCCAGCAGCGAGCGGATCGTCCCGACATGCCGGAACAGGATCCACAGCGCCTCCTGCGTCGCATCCTCGGCATCGGCCGAGCTGCGGCAGGTCACGCGTGCGTAGCGGCGGATGTCCGGCTGGGCCGTCTCCAGCAGACGCGCGATCGCTTGGGGGTCGCCGAGCCGCGCCGCATCGAACAGGCTTTGCGAGATCGCGGCCGCGCTCACGACACCCCTCCCTTGCCGATGCCGGCCATCGCACACATCGGACAATAGCCGACCAGCCCGGTCAATGCGAAGCCAGCGCCGCCGAGCGCAACCAGCCAAGCTGCGGTGCCGGCCAGATAGACAAGTGCTCCAACGGCGACCGCGATGCCTACGACAACCCGCACCGCCTGATGCAGGCTGCCGATGTTCTTTCTGTAAAATCCCATCACACCCTCTGATTTGAGCCGAGGCCAAATGCCTCGACTGACAGGAGGATGCGAAGACCCAAAAGGATTCGCGGCCGCACGAATTTTTTCGGTCAGCCTCCGACGGCCTGATAGGCTAGACGCTTGAACTCGAAGAAGAACGGATTCCAGAAGCCCATGTAGCGTTGGGTCATGAGCACGCCGGCGATATTGGCCTCAGGGCAAATCCACCAATGGGTGCCGGCAAGGCCGCCCCACTGGAATTCACCGGTCGAAGTCGGGGGATCAAACGGCGTCGGCGCGAAAGTGACGGCGCCGCCGAGGCCAAAGCCCTTGCCGGGGATCGGACCGAGATTGGCGAAACGAATGGTTTGGCCCGCGGGCAGCTGGTTCGTCATCATCAGCCGCAGCGTCTCCGGCTTCAGCAGCGCATCCGAACCGGGCAACAGCGCGCGGAGCAGCGCGAGCATGTCAGGCAGGGTCGAGACCAGGCCACCGCCGCCCGAGAGCCGCGGGAACGGCCGCCGATAGGCTTGTGGAAACGGCAGATTGTCCGCGCGCGTGAGACCAGGCTTCATGGGATCGAGCACGTCGGCGCCATTGTAGAGCGCGACCAGCCTGCCCTGTTCCGCCTCGGGCACGTGGAAACCTGTGTCGGTCATGCCGAGCGGATCGAGGATGCGCACCTTCAGGAAGGCATCGAGCGGCTGGCCGGAGACGACCTCCACGATCCGGCCGAGCACGTCGGTCGCCACCGAATATTCCCAGCCACTCCCGGGATGATAGGACAGCGGCAGATCGGCGAGCCTGTCGATCAGGTCGGTGAGCGGCGTCAGCGGATTGAGCACGCGCGCCTCGTTGTAAGCTTTGAACAGCACCGTGCCGGGGTCGAAGACGCCGTAGCTGAGACCGGAGGTATGGGTCAGAAGCTGGCGGATCGTGATCGGGCCTTTCGCCGGCTCGACGTCAGAAAGACCAGCCGCGCCCTGCTTCAGCACCTTGCGATTGCCGAGCTGCGGCAGGAATTTCTCGACCGCGTCATCGAGCCCGATGCGGGCCTCCTCGACCAGCAGCATGATCGCACAGGTGACGAAGATCTTGGTGTTGGAGAACGCCCGGAAGATATGGTCCGGCCGCAGCGCAGTGTTCGTCTCGCGGTCGGCAAAGCCGATACATTGCTGGTCGACCACCTCGCGCCCGCGCAGCACGGCCCAGGATGCACCCGGAATGATCTCCTGGTCGGCGTAGCGCTGCATCGCCGTCCGTACGGCGGAAAAATCGCTGACCCTGGCGTCCATGTGTCTCCCCGAATTTGTGGTTGGGACGGTATAGCGACAATTCGCAGGAAATGAAGGGCGGTGCGCCTATCCTTCCCTCATGAACGCCGTCACGTACAGCCGACGCCGGATCCGCATGCCCTGCCGCTGGTACAGCGCGATCGCGGAGGAGTTGTTCGAGAACACGTGCAGGAACGGAATTTCGCCGCGGGCCTCGATCCGGCGCGCGACCGCCGCGAGCAACGCCTGCGCATAGCCGCGACCGCGATAGTCCGGATGGACGCAGACGGCCGTCATCTCGACGAACTTCCCCGGCTTCATCCGCTCGCCCGTCATCGCGACCAGCTCGCCGCCGGCGCGGATGCCGAGGAATGTGCCGAGCTCATGGGTGCGCAGCGCGAACGGACCGGGCTTGGTCAGCTCCACCAGCGTTGTCATCGCAGGCACATCGGCCGCTCCCAGCGTGACGATCTCGGCGTCGCGCAGCGGACTCTCGGCGGGCGAACCGATCATCTGTTCGCCGGTCTCGGCCAGCACGACCTTGAAGCCGGCGGGAACTTCGACCGGCTCCGGCGTGAACAGCGCGGCGACCTGCGAGGGCGACATGAGATCACCGAGCGCCGCAAAGCTTGCCTCGGACATGTCGACCATGTCGGCAAACGGCGTCATGTCGACGGGATAGCGCAGCGCCCGCAGGCCGCCTTCGGCCAAATGCTTGTGGCTCGTCGTCAACGCGCTGCAGATCGGACGATCCAGCAGCGCCTCATCGCGCTCGGACACCGGCCTAGTCCTTGTCGAAGCTGACGATGACGGCAGCGTTCGCGATGAGGATGGGGTCGTTGGCCACCTCCGTGGCCGAGGGAATCTCCAGCCCGCCCTTGACCGCGGTGACGGTCACGGTGCCATAAGGCAACTCCTTGGCCACCGCCTCTTTGTCGACGTCTTCGGGATCGGGCACGCCGATCGTGACGTCGACGAACATGTCGTTCGCGGTCTTGTCGATCATCCGGAAGAAGCCGAGGCTGGAATGCCGGATGGCATCCGACACCGCGCGCTTCGCCGCCTTGGTGGCGTCCCTGCCGTGGACGTCGACGCCCATGCCCATCTCGGTGACACAACGAACGCGGGTCATTTCATATTCCTGTGGTTGGTTTGGTGATTGCGAGTGTCGGCGATCGGAGGGCGCGAGACAAGTTGTTATCGTAGCGAGAGCGGAGGCCCCGTAGCCCGCATGAGCGAAACGACATGCGGGAACACTTTACCCGGATATCGCTACGCTCATCCGGGCTACAAAGCCGGATTGCGTCACTGCGCTGTCCATCACGCCTTCGCCTTCTCATGCGCCCGCAGCTCGTCGACCAGCACCCGCACGTTCTCCGAATAGTCGATCGGGATCGAGACCAGATGCACGCCGCCCTCCCTAAAGGCCGCATCGAGCGTCGGGCCAAAGCTGTCGATGCCCGCAATGCGATGGCCCTTGGCGCCGTAAGCCTTGGCGTAAAGCGCAAAGTCCGGATTGCCAAAAGTCATGCCGTAATCGGCGAAATGATCGACGGCCTGCTTCCAGCGGATCATGCCGTAGGCGTTGTCCTCGAGCACCAGCACGACGAGGCTGAGCTTGAGGCGGACGGCGGTTTCCATCTCCTGGCTGTTCATCATGAAGCCGCCGTCGCCGGCGACCGCGAGCACGCGGCGGTCGGGATAGAGCATCGCGGCCATCATCGCCGACGGCAGGCCGGCGCCCATGGTCGCCAGCGCATTGTCGAGCAGCAGCGTGTTGGCGACGCGGGTGCGGTAGTTGCGCGCGAACCAGATCTTGTACATGCCGTTGTCGAGCGCGACGATGCCGTTCTCCGGGATCACCTGGCGGATGTCGTGCACGGATCCGCTGCGGCGTCGGTGGCCAGCGCGCCTCGGTGGCGCGGTCGGCGATGTGGCCGAGGATCTTTTCACGCAACGGCAGCAGCGCCGCGGCCTGCGGCAGCCTGCCTTCGAGCCGATCGGCGAGCAGCTCCAGGCTCGGGCCGACATCGCCGACAAGCTCGGCGTCGGGAAAATAGACCTGCTCGACGCTCGCCGACGTGTAGCTCACGTGAATCACCTTCGGCCCCGACGGGCCCATGATGAAGGGGGGTTTCTCGATCGGGTCGTGACCGATTGCGACGATCAGGTCGGCGGCGTCGATGGCGTCGTGGACATAGTCGCGCTCGGACAGCGCGGCAGTGCCCATGTAGAGATTGGTACCGCCGGGTACGGTGCCCTTGCCCATTTGCGTCGTGAAGAACGGAATGCCGGTGCGCCGCACGAAGCTTGCGATACCGTGGGTCGATCGCGGCCGGCTGGTTGCCGCGCCCATCATCACCAGCGGACGCTTTGCGGCCGAAATCATCTCGGCAGCACGGTCGAGCGCGCCGCGATGGGCGACCGGGATCTCGATCGGATGGATCGGGATCACGGGAACGGCGGGCACCTCGTCGCCGGCGATGTCCTCAGGCAGCTCGAGATGCACCGGCCCGGGCCGCTCCTCCATCGCGACGCGGAAGGCGTTGCGCACCACGGTCGGAATGCTGGAGGCGCTGACGATCTGCCGCGACAGCTTCGTCAGCGGCTTCATGGTCGCGACCACGTCCACGATCTGGAAGCGCGCCTGCCGGCTGCTCATGATCGGCTTTTGGCCGGTGATCAGGATCATCGGCATCGCGCCGAGATGCGCATAGGCCGCGCCCGTCGACAGGTTGAGAGCACCGGGGCCGAGCGTCGACAGGCAAACGCCGGGCTTGCCGGTCAGCCGCCCATGCGTGGCGGCCATGAAAGCGGCGGCCTGCTCGTGGCGGGTCAGGACCAACTCTATTTTGGAGGTGCGCAGCGATTCCACCACATCGAGATTCTCCTCGCCGGGAACGCCGAAGATGCGATCGACCCCTTCATTCTCGAGCGCGGCGACAAACAGGTCCGATCCCTTCACCTTGCGCTCCTGCCCGCTCATGTTGTCTCCGCTTGCTACGCATCCCGCGCTCCGGGAGCGGCCGCATCGTAGCCGTCCATCGCTCCGGCACAACTCACAATGCAGCGTGGTCTCGCCAAGATATTCGATCCGTCATCCTTGTATGGGGAATGAGTTGTCAAGAGGGCGTCGTTTGTTGGAGGCGGTCTTGGGCGCCGAGGCGAGGAGCGGTCAAGGTTGGCCGTAGGC
>NZ_JADPKT010000001.1 GCF_023074075.1 Bradyrhizobium sp. 138
GCCGTGATCTCCCGGGAGCCGAACTTTCCTTCTGGCCTCCCTCGCCCCGCGAATTGGATGATGCAGTCTGCCCGGTTGGGCTCGCTCGCATCTTCGCTGAGACTTGACCGTGGCAACGACGGTCAGGACCACACGGTTTTGCCGTACGCACGGCCCGCCATGTCGCCCGCAGTCTTTCCAGCCCTGTCGACGAAGCCGGAAACTTACAGGCGAGACGAACCTGACAGCGCCGTTCGTCTGCACGAAGCCTCGGGCTCACAGGGACTACCCGCCCTGCCCGCACCTCTCATGCCGACGCTGCCGCGTCCACCGCAAGCCCGGCTCGCGATCAAGACGACACAAGATCGCCCCTCTTGGATGAGCCGGGATGAGCGACACATACGACAAAACCGAATTTCGGTAAAGTGGAATATTTTTGGCAAGAGGGATTGACAGAGGGCGACACAGGCCGGCCCGTCCCGTCATCCTGAGCACGACGGCGATAGCTGCGAGGTCACGGTTCAAGTCAGGAGATCATGCTATGCTTCCCGCCATCGAGGCCCTTCGAATCGTCCCATGGCTCTCCTGCGCAAGCTGCTGCTGCTGATCGCCGGCCTCCTCGTGGCCGGTACGCCGGCGCGCGCCGCGGAATTCTACACCGAGGATCTCCGCATCCCCATGGCTGAGGCCGGACCGCAGGGGCTGGAGGCCTTTCTGGTCCGCCCGGCCGGGACGAAGCGCTATCCGTTGGCGCTGCTCAGCCACGGCTCGCCGCGCAGCTTCGACGACCGCGCGACCATGTCGGCGCATAAGTATTACGGCATCGCGCTCGAATACGCCCGGCGCGGCTTTGCAGCGCTGATCGTGATGCGGCGCGGCTACGGCACCTCGCCCGGCGGACGCGTCGACAGCGTCGGCGGTTGCGCCAAGGCCGCCTACCTGCCCGCGGCCGCGGTCGCGGTTGCCGATTTGCGCGCCGCGATCGATGCGATGGCCCGCCGGGCTGACGTCACGACGTCGGGCATGATCGCGGCCGGCCATTCCGCCGGCGGGCTCGCAACGATCGCGCTCACTGCGCAGGCCCCGCCCGGGCTCGTCGCGGCGATCAACTTCGCCGGCGGCCGCGGCTCGCGCGACGATGACGACGTCTGCAATCCGGATGGGTTGGTGCAGGCCTTCACCGCCTTCGGCAAGACCTCGCGCGTACCGATGCTCTGGGTCTATGCGACCAACGATTCGTATTTCGGCCCCGACCTCGCGCGCCGCCTTCATGACGGATTTCGCATCGGCGGCGGCAACGCGACATTCATCGCGGCACCTTCCTTCGGCGACGATGGCCATTACCTTTATTCGGTAGCAAGCCGACCGCAATGGACGCCCTATCTCGACAGCTTCCTGCGCGAGCGCGCGCTCGTCGGTCGTGACATCCTGAGCCCGCCCGATCCCTTGCCACCACCGCGCCAGCTCAACGAGGCCGCGCGGACCGAGTTCGCGCGCTATCTCGCCAGCATGCTGCCGCACAAGGCTTTCGCAGTGTCGCCGAACGGCGGCTATGGCTGGCGCGCGGGACGCGTCACGACCAACGAGGCCCAGCGTGACTCGCTGGCCGCCTGCATGAAATGGTCGCCGACCTGCACGCTCTATGCGATCGACGACCGGCTGGCTGAACCTGCACTAGCGCCGGCCACCGATCAGAGCGCCCGCGCGCGCTAGTCCCCGCGCGCCGGAGGCCGTTTGTTAACTCCGAAGAACTATGACAGACCCCATGCTGTGGGACCGGGCACGCTTCAATCTCGGCGCCACGTGGAGACACGTGGCGGTCGTCCTGCTGTTGTCGGCCCCGCTTGGCGCGCACGCCGCAGACGGCGACACGGACGGCCCGCGCACGACGTCGGCAGTCTCCAGGGCAGAGCTCGGCGCCGGCGAGACACCATCATCCCGGGCCATGATCCGGAAGATCATCGAGAGGGAAACCGCCAAGACCGATCTACCGGCCGACATCGCCGAAGCCGTCGTCTTCGTCGAAAGCGGCTACAATTCGGCCGTGATCGGCAACGTCGGCGAGATCGGCCTGATGCAGGTGCGGCCCGAGACCGCGGCGGTGCTGGGCTTCCGGGGCACCGAGGCGGAGCTCGCCGAACCCGACATCAACATCCATTATGGGGTGCTTTATCTCAGCCGGGCCTGGCGCCTGGCGGATAGGGATCTCTGCCGCGCCCTCATGAAATACCGGGCGGGCCATGGCGAGGAAGAGATGACGCCGCGGTCGCAGGTCTATTGCAACCGGGCCCGTAATCGTCTTGCCGCCATGAATTCGAGGGCTCTGGACGCCGAGGTCGCGGCCGTTCCGGATCCGGCGCCCCGGCCAACCTCCGCAGCTCAAGCGACGGCTCCGGCAAAACCGGCGAGCCGCCCGAAGATGCCGGTGCAGCCCAAAACGGTCTATGCCCGCTATCGTCAAGGCACCGCGGCCGCCAGCCGCGCCTATTGGGCTGCCCACGAGGCCAGGGTCAGCCAGATCAAGGCGCGCATCGAAGCGCGATGGAAGCGCGTCGCAACGCGTTGAAGAGGATGCGCTACGGCCGCTCGCTAAGCGCGAGCTTGTAGCCGACGCCGGTGACGGTCGCGATCACCGGCGTGCCGCTGCCGACGAGCTTGCGGCGCAGCCGCGCCACCAGCGCATCGACCGTGCGGATGTCGACCTCGGCCTGGCGATTGCTCACGACCTCGATCAGATAGTCGCGGCTGAGCGGCCGTCCGTCGGCGCCGACCAGCGCCGCCAGCAGATCGAATTCGGCGCGGGTCAAGGCTACCGGCTTGCCGTCGCTGCCGAGCAATTCGCGCCGGGTCAGGTCGATGATCCAGTCGCCGAACGCGATCGAATTGTGGTTGCGCGCTGCCTTGCGGTCGAGCGAGCGCCGCCGCAGCACGCTGCGCGCGCGCGCGAGCAGGTCGCGCAGATTGATCGGCTTGGTGACGTAGTGGTCGCCTGCGATCTCGAGGCCGAGGATGCGATCGACGTCGGTGTCGCGGCGCGTCACGAAGATGATGCCCGCATTGCTGGTGGCCTGAATCTCCTTGGCGAGATCGAAGCCGTCGCCGTCGGGCAGCTGCAGGTCGAGAAAGACGAGATCGGTGCGCGCGCGCAGCGCCTGGCGGCATTCCGCGCAGGAGCCGGCGCCGACCACGTCGAAATTGTTCTCGCTGAAATAGCCGACCAGCATGGTCCGCGTCACCGGATCGTCCTCGACGACGATCAGCCGCTCGCGGCCGGCGGGACGCAATTCCTGACGTGCGGAATCAACCACGGTCTTGGATATCCTGTGTGCCTGTGACCCTTGGATGGCCTGCGGCCCGCCTTGGATGGCCTGCGGCCCCCCTTGGAAATTCAAGCCACCGCGCAACGCGCTGTCATGTGAACGGACATTCACGACTTGTTCGAGCCCCCGAAATGCCTGCCGGAATACTAGGCGCGTTGTGATGCGCAAACAATATTGGTCATGGTCTTCAACTATTAAGTATGAATTGGCCCACAATTCTCACTCCGCGCATCAGCGCAGCATGCCCCCCGGGGGCCTTTGCGCCTGCGGAGGCCAGTCCCGAACATTCGGCCTCGGACTCAACCGCCGGTTAACGTAAAAAAAGCCTTCGGCTTCGGAAAGCCCGGTCGCGTCTCTATTGTCCCGCCTGCACAATGAGAACCACGGAGCAGGCGTGATGCAGGGGCAGGCCCGGTTGGCTGCCGGTCGAATCGAGCAAGGCACGGCGCCGTTCGGCCGTGCACACACGCTCGATGTCCTGCGCGGCCTTGCCATTGCAGGGGTGATGGCAATCCACGTCTCGCAGGCATTTCCGTCGAACATCCACGCCGTCGATTTCGCCTTCATGTGCGGCTGGACCGGCGTCAACGTGTTCTATTTCGTCAGCGCCATGACGATGTGCCTGATGTGGACACAGCGCAGCGGGGAAACGAATCCGACCGGCAAATTCTACATCCGCCGTGCCTTGCGCATCGCGCCGCTGTTCTGGCTCGCGATCCCGGTCTACCTCGCCATCAACGGCACCGGGCCGAGCGACAATGCGCCGGGTGGCATCGGGCCGGTTCAGGTGATCCTGACCGCGACCTTCCTGCACGGCTTCTGGCCGGACAGCGTCAACAGCGTGGTGCCGGGCGACTGGTCGATCGCGGCGGAGATGACCTTCTATCTCGTCTTCCCGCTTCTGATCACCGCGTTCGGATCGCGCCGCCATCTCTATCTCGCATTGGCGATCGCGCTGCATCTCGTCAATGTCTGCCTGTTCAAGCCGTGGGCCTTCGCGCTGTTCTCGGCCTATTACGGCCCCGGTCACGAGGCATTCGTCTGGACTACGCTGCACATCAGCTTCCTGAACCAGCTTCCGGTCTTCCTGATCGGGTGCGCGCTGTTCTTCTCGCTACGCGACGGTTTTGCCAGGTCCGACGCCGCGATCTACGCCGTCTTCATCGCGATGTCCTTTGCCGCCGACCGCGCAACCGGCTCGCATGAATTCAACTATCTGATGATCAATCTCGTGCTCGGCGCGCTGGTGGTCGGCTGCATCAAGCTTGCCGTCCGCTTGCAGCCGCTCGAGGCGCTCGGCCGCAACTCCTATTCGATGTATCTGTCGCACTTCGCGGTGATCTACGGCCTGCGCCAGCTCTGGCCGCTGGCGGACGCGCTGGTCTCGCTGCTGATCGCCTATGTCGTCACCGCCGCGCTGAGCTATCTCGTCGCGCGCGCGACATGGCACCTGGTCGAACGGCACGCGCAGAACCTGGCGCATCGCCTGACGTCAGCGGCACCGGACCGATCAAGCCTCCGGCCGACCATTGCCGCTACTGTGGCCGGCATACGCTGAACGCGCCAGCTCCGTGCCTGCCGGCCCGATGCGGCTTGCTTCATTGCCGCTTTCATATCTACTGTGAAGACTCCTCACGCTGGAGTGGACACGATGGAGGTCATACTGCTCGGCACCGGCGGCCCGCGCCCGGATCCGCGCCGCATGGCGACGACCACGCTGATCAGGCTCGGCGACGAGAATATCCTGTTCGATGCCGGCCGCGGCGTCGTGGTGCAGCTCAGCAAGGCCGGCGTTCCGCTCGGCGCCATCAACACGGTCTTTCTCACGCACCATCACTTCGACCACATCGGCGACCTCTACGACGTGATGCTGAATTCATGGATGTCCGGGCGCAAGGACGAGCTGCGCATCTACGGACCGCCGGATACCGAGCGACTCGTTCACACGTTGGTCACGCAGGTCTACGACAAGGACATCGCCTGGCGGGATCAGGGCGAGCCGAGCTTCGGCGGCTGGAAACCCGTCGCCGCAACGGACATCGTACCGGGTCCCATTCTCGACACCGGGCGCTGGAAGATCAGCGCCGAGCTGGTCTCGCATGGCGATGGCCTCGACATGCCGCCGGCTTTCCTCGCGCGATGGATGTGTCTCGGCTACCGCTTCGAAGCGGAGGGCAAGGTCATTGCAATTTCGGGCGACACCGTCCCCTGCCCCGGGCTCGAGCGGCTGGCACAGGGAGCCGACCTGCTGGTTCAGTGCTGCTTCCTCGCGACGCCGGAGATCAACAACGAGCACCTACGCCGCCTTGCGAAATTCACCATCGCCTGCGGCGATACCGTCGGCAAGGTCGCGGCCAAGGCCGGCGTCAAGAAGCTCGCGCTGACCCATCACCGGCCGCGCACCGACGATGCCATGCTGAACGCGCTGCTCGCGGATGTCAGGCAGGACTATGCGGGTCCCGTCGTGCTCGGCGAGGATCTCACGCGGATCGAGGTTTGAGGGCCATCGATCAGCTCGCTTTCGGTCTCAGGACGATCCGACCTCGATCCGGAACGACAGTTGCTCTTCCGCGCCTGCTGCGATGTGCATCAGGCCCGGCTTGTCGCTGAACTCGCCATCGAATCCGGCGGGACTGGCATAACCGCGCCAGGGCTCGATGCAGAGGAACGGCGCGCCGGATGGTTTCGACCAGACGCCGAGTTCGCGAAAGCCGCGCCAGGACATTTTGAGCCAGGGACCGGTGGACGCGGCATAGCGGACCGCGTTGCTCTCGATCCGGTCGAAAATGACGGCGTCGTCGGTGAACAGGGATTCGGACAAGGGGAGCACGGCACCTTTGACCGGGCTGGGCTCCATTGCCGGGCGCAGCAACCCGCCATCAAGACGGCGGACAGGAGACGACTCCGCCCCGGCGAAGGTCAGCGCGTAGCTCTCCTTGGCAAGTTCCGACTGAAGCGGCCAGTTGAACGCGGGATGACCACCGATCGAAGCCGGCAATGTCTCCTTGCCGGTGTTGGCGATTACGAGCGTCAGATCGAGGCCAGCATCGTCGAGCATATAGATTGCGGTCAGCCGAAACGCGAACGCATAGAGCTCACGCGTCGTCTCGCTGTCTTCGAGCACCAGCGCGCAGCGGCGCTCGCCGCGTTCTGTCCACGCAAAGCGGCTGTCGCGCGCAAAGCCGTGCTGGGTCATCCGATATGTCCTGCCCCGGTGCCGCAATTCGTCCCTGGGCAGGCGCCCGACGATCGGAAACAGCAACGGCGCATGGCGCGGCCATTCCGGCCCCGCCTGCCAGACGAATTCGGTGACGCCATCCTTCAGCGAGCACAGCTCGGCGCCCTGCGCCTTGATGGTCGCGGTGAGGGAGCCGCTGCGGAGGGAGTGGGTGTCATCGCTCATGCGCGAGATCTATACCGCGACCTCATATGCAGCAAGGCGGCGCCAGCCATGCAGCCGGCGCCTCAGCGCCCTGCAGAGCTGCGTCATATTTCTGTACCTAACGGTTGCTCCTGTGCGGGTCGTCCGCCGCCCGCTTGTTCGGAAACGCGGCCCGGATCCTCACGAACAATTCTGGTAGCCAATTGAAATTCTTCATCAACGGCCGCTTTCTGTCGCAAAAGCTCACCGGCGTGCAGCGTTATGCCGCCGAAATCGTCAAGGCGATCGACGCGCAGCTGGCGTCGGAGCAAGCGCCCGCCTCGCTGCGGAACGCAGACTGGCAGTTGCTGACGCCCGTGAATGCAAGTGAAGAGCTTCAGCTCGAGCGAATCAAGATTCGCACCGTCGGCCGCTTGCGCGGGCACGCCTGGGATCAAGTCGAGCTGGCGCGCGCCGCTGCGGGCGGCCGCTTGATCAGTCTCGCCAATGCCGGCCCCGTGTTCCATCGCGACCACATTGTCGTGATCCACGACGCACAGGTGTTTCGCAGGCCTGACTTCTTCAACTGGCGCTATCTGGCAGTTCACCGCACGATGGGCCGGCTGCTCGCCCGACATGCAAGCATCGCAACCGTATCGGGCTTTTCGCGCAAAGAGCTTGCCGAGGTGCTGAATCTGTCGGCAACGGAGATCCCGGTCTTCCCCAACAGCGCAGAACATTTCGCCAGGACGAAGCCGGATCCCGACATCATTGCCAGACTTGGGGTTCAGCCGCAGAAATTCTTCCTCTATGTTGGCTCGCGCACCAAGAACAAGAATCTCTCCGTCGCGATCCGTGCCGTCCAGCTGCTCGACCGGGCCGATGTTCCGCTGGTCATCGTCGGCGGCGACAACAGCAAGGTCTTTCAGGACAATTCTGGCGACGGGGCTTCCGGCCTGCTGCTGGCCGGACGTCTGACGGACGGCGAGATCGCAGCGCTCTATGCGCAGGCATCGGCTTTCGTGTTTCCTTCGCTCTATGAAGGGTTCGGCGTGCCGCCGCTCGAAGCCATGCTGTTCGGTTGTCCGGTTATCGCTTCGACGGCCGATGCCGTCGTGGAGACATGCGGCAACGCCGCTGCGTATTTTGACGCCAATGATGCCGAAGCGTTGAAGCAGCTCATGCTCGAAAGATTGGCAACCGGCGCCATCTCTGATCAGGAACGCATGCGGCAGCAGGATCGCGTTGCATTCTATTCGTGGAAGAAATCGGCGAAGGCTCTGCTCGATCATCTCGCAGGGCCGGCCAACGTCGCCAGCGCTGCTTGAAATTCGACGCAATTCGCCTTTCGCGCGCAATGGTTCTTGCACAAACCTTTTGCAACTCGCTGCGCGTTTTGTGGTTCCATGAAACTTTTTGTTTTTTCTAAACAGCACAAGCGCAAAGAGCTTGGCGCAACATCACCACATCGTTGCCCCATTATCGCTACGTATTCGAGGAACTGTATCTCGCACTAGCGAACACAGAACAGGGATGCACGATGTCCGGCTCTCCGACGCAGCCTTATGCGAGGCAAACGATGAAAGTGCTGCACATCGCCGAGACGATTCGGGGCGGGATTGCGAGCTACCTGAATGAGTTGCATCCGCAGCAGCAGGCAAGTTTCGGCGCGGAGAACGTGCACTATGTCGTGCCCTCGGATCATCGCCGCGATCTTCCCGCAGTCGATGACGGCCAGATTACGACGTTCGAACGATCCGGCCGCGGCGTCGCGGGACTGTTCCAGATGTTTCGCGCGAGCATGCAGGCACTGGACGCCTTCAAGCCGGACGTGGTGCATCTGCATTCCTCGTTTGCAGGCCTCGTGCTCCGCCCCGCGCTTGCGGCCCGCTCCGGCGGTCCGCGCGTGGTTTATTGCCCGCACGGCTGGGCATTTACGCGCGAGACCGGCCGCCTCAGTCACGTGGTGACAAAGGCGGCAGAAAACCTTCTGGCTCGGACGTCGGACCGAATCATCTGCATCTCCGGCGACGAGTTCAACGAAGCGGTCCGCGCGGGAATTCCGGCCGACCGCCTTACCCTCGTTCATAACGGCATCTCGAAGACGCGCTCGCCGCAGCCGGTCGCGGCGGACTGGACCTCCAAGAAGGTCAAAGTCCTGTTCATCGGACGCCTGGACCGTCAGAAGGGATTCGATCTCCTGATCGAAGCGGCGCGCACGCTGGAAGATGTGCTGGATGTCCGCATGATCGGCGCCTCCGTCGTCAACAAGTACGAAGGCCCAAGCGTCCCGTCCAACGTGTCGCTGCTGGGCTGGCTCGATCGCCCGACCATCGAGACCCAGCTCGAGGCCGCCGACCTCGTCGTGATCCCGTCACGCTGGGAGGCCTTTGGCCTCGTTGCCCTGGAAGCGATGCGTGCGGCCAAACCCATCCTGGCATTCCGCAGTGGCGCGTTGCCCGAGATCGTCGTCGACGGCGTGACCGGCGTGCTTTGCGAGCCGGTGGCCGTTCAGCCGCTCGTCGATGGTTTCCGGCGGGCGCTCGATTTCGATCTCAAGGTGCTGGGGCAGCGCGGCTACGCCCGGTTCAAGCAGCTTTATGACGTTCAGAAGACGCATGGACAGCTGCAACAGGTCTATGCCGAGCTGCTGCATGACGAGCGGACGCCGGTCGAGGCGAAGGCGGCCCTGCAATCGGATCTCTCCAAGAATTTCTGATGGCTGCACCGCTCCCACGCACCTTGGTTCGCGACAGCCTTCGCCTCGCGAGCTTCATCGCATCCATTTTCCTGCCGATTTCCGTCTGCGCACAGCAGGCTCACCCGCTCGATGCCCGATTCCTGCTGGGTGTCGGCACCCATCAGGGGCTGGGCGGCCCGGTCAGCACGCGCGGTTACGTGCCTTCGGAGAACGTTGCCCAGATCAAGCAACTCGGCCTCAACGCTTTCCGCGACGATTTTCCCTGGTCCGATTTCGAGGTCGGAGGACGCCGGATGGGGTTCACGCCCAGGCTCGGCAGGCTCGAGGCACAAGTCAGATCCGGCGTCGCGCGCCCTCTCCTCATCCTTGCGTTCGGCCATCATCTGGTTCCGAACTCCTCGCCACCGACGACCGATGAAGCGCGACAGCGGTTTGCCGACTATGCCGCTGCGGCCGCGCAATCTGTCGTGGCGCAGCATCCGCTCTTCGAGCTCTGGAACGAATGGAATCTGGCGGCAAAGAAGGATGCCGCGTTCTCGCCGGAAAACTATCTGGCGCTCGCGCAAGTCACGCGGCCGGCGGTCAAGCGAGTTGCGCCCAATGCGCCTTTCCTGGTCGGAGCTCTCGGCGACGATCCGGGCTGGACATGGACCGAGAAGATGCTGCGGACCGGCATCCTTCAATATGCGGACGGCGCTTCGATCCATCTCTACAATTTCTGCATGGGCCCGAGCAAACGCACCGCGGCCGAAATCATCGACCGAGTCACCGCGTTTCACCGTCTCGTCGGCCAGGCGAGCGGCAATCCCGATTTTCCCGTCTACGTCACCGAGACCGGCTGGACCACGGCGACCAACAAATGCGGCGTCAGCGAGCAGGCCCAGGCCGACAATACGGCGCAGCTCATCCTGTGGGCATCGACCGCGACGCGCTGGCTCAAGGGCATGTGGCTCTACGAGCTCAAGGACAGTGGAAAGAATCCATCGGAGCTGGAGGACAATTTCGGACTCTATCGTTTCGACAATTCGCCAAAGCCGGTCGCCTGTGCCGCCCAGGGCGCCTGGGCCTTCGTTCGCGCCAGCCTGAGCGCCGAACGACGCGAGCTCGCCAGCGGCGTCGTGTCGATCAATGCATCGACGGCTTCCGGCGGCAGAGTTGCGGTCTGGTCCGAGGTTCCGGACCGACGCTACGAAATCCGGCTCAAGGGCGATCAACCAGGCGCAAGCTTTGCGACGCCGTGCGACCGGACGGCAAAGCCTGCGTCCGGGGTCTGGATCCCCGTCTCGAGCACACCGGTCCTGATTGCAGCCAATGACAGTGCCGTTCCCGCCCTGGAGATAAGGCCGGCGCGGTAGACGCGAATTTTTTGCAGACATGAGGTTGACGCGATGAAAGTTCTTTTGACGTCCACGCTTTATCCGACGCCTCAGGCCCCAAAGATCGTCGGCGGCGCAGAGATCTTCGCGCGGCGTTTCGCCGAAGGCCTGGTGCAGCGCGGTGACGAGGTGGAAGTGATCCGGGCCGCGTCCTCGCCCGCGCAGGCGCGCGAAAGCTGCAACGGCATCAACGTCTATTCCGCGCCGGTGCAGAACATCTATATGCCCTTCACCGAGCAGAAGAACGTCGCGCTGCGCAGCATCTGGCATGCCGTCGACGACTGGCAGATGCAGGCCCCCCTGATCGCGGAGCGCATCCGGGCTTTCAAACCGGACGTGTTGCACTCCAACAATTTGTCGGGCCTCACCACCGCGATCTGGCGCGTTGCCGCCCAGCTCGGCGTTCCCGTGCTCCATACGCTTCACGATTATTATCTGACCTGCCCGCGCTGCTCGCGCTTCGAGAACGGACGGTCTTGCGAGCACACCTGCACGAGCTGCGGAATTCTGACCTTTCATCGCAAGCGTGCCACGCACTGGCTCAGCGCCGTGGTCGGCGTGAGCGAGCGCGTCCTGTCCATTCACACCGACATGGGCATGTTCGCGGAGACGCCGATCCGTACCGTGATCCGCAACGCCTCCACCGAGCCGCCGCGTGCGCCCTATCCCCGCCCGGTCTGCACCACGGAAGTGACGTTCGGTTTCATCGGTCGCCTCACGGAGGAGAAAGGCATCGACAATCTGATGCGGGCGCTGGCCCTGGTGCCCCCGGATCGCATCCGCATGATGATCGCCGGCCGTGTCAGCGACGAGGAGCAACGGCGCCTCAGGGCGCTCGCGCCGGATGCGCGGATCGAGTTCATGGGCTTCGTGGTGCCGGACGATTTCTACAAGCAAGTCGATGTGGTGATCGCCCCGTCGATCTGGCACGACCCTGGCCCGCTCGTCGTCGCCGACGCCAAAGCGGCGGGCAGGCCGCTGCTCGGAACGCGCTTTGGCGGAATGCCCGAGGTCATCGAGCACGGCGTCACGGGCTGGCTGACCGAAGCCGATCCGCAATCCCTGGCCAAGAGCATGCTTGCGGTCGCGGCCGATCCGCACAAGATCGACGAGATCAGCCGGCGCCTCATCGCCGATACCAACAAGTGGATATTTGCCGACGTGCTGTCTTCATACAAGAACCTGTATGAACAATTGCGCGAGCAGCGGATGTCGCACTTGCGCGCAGCCACGACCGAAGCGCCCCAGGGACCGGTCGTCGGCAAGGAGCGCCTCATTCCGCGATGACACGCCTCCTCGCCATGGCGGGCTACGTCTACCAGAGCGCCGCGGCGATCATCCTGATCTTCGCGGTCAGTCATCTGTTGCCCGCAGCCGACTACACCAGCTTTTCCCTCGCGCTGGCCTCGAGCCAATTGCTCTGCGTCCTGATGTTCGAGTGGCTGCAGCTCGCCGGACTGCGCTTTCTGGCCGCAGCCGGGGAGAACGAGGCGGCCCGGCTGAGGTGGTCGCTGTTTGCAGCAGGCCTCTCGAGTGCGGGCGCGCTGGTCGTGGTCGGGAGCTGCGCATCCATGGCCAGCGCGCTTCCGGCAGGAATCATCGCGTTGGGTCTCGGCATCTCCGTGCTTCAGGGCTTGACCGATCTCTACTTCCTGTCGGTCCGGCTGTCCGACCGGCTGGGCATCGCGTCCTCGCTTCTTGCGCTGCGTGCCACCGCGCTCCTGACAGGCGCCGCCGCGGGAGGAGCGATGTCAGGGACAGCCGAAGCTGCGCTGCTCGGGATTGCGTCGGGTCACGTGCTGGGCCTCGTCGCCGGCCTTCTCTCGTATCGCACGCCGCTGGAACGCGCCTCGTTGCAGACGATGCTGACCGACTGGAAGACGTTCGCCCGCTACGGCATGCTCGCGGCGGGCGCATCCGTCATCCATTTGTCGGTGCCGGTGCTGCTCCGTGTCATCATCATCGGCCGGCTGGGCGCAACGGGGGCAGGCGCAGGATTTTCGATCGCGCTCGACCTGCTGCAGCGTCCGTTCTGGGTCCTCAACGCCGCAATCCACACCGTGAGCTATCCCGAATTGATCAAGGACTTCGAGCGCGGGACCGTCATGAAGTCGGTTCAATCGGCGCGGCGGATGTTCGAATTCATGATCTGCACGACCCTCGTGCTGCTCGGCGGCCTGGTCGGCTTCATTCCGGATGCAGCCCGTATCCTGGTGCCGCAAGAGAGCCTCGATGGCTTCCTGGCGACGGCGCCGACGGTCGCCGCCTTCTATTTCCTGCATACGCATCTGCAGGCGACCATCGCGGTGGTTCCGCACCTGGAAAAGCTCGCGACCAGGCTCGTGGTCGTCGCGGCCGGCCAGCTCGCGATCGTCGCAGCCGCCGCGCTGATCGCGGTATGGGCCGGACTGTCGCCGCGACAGGCAGTCGGCTGCGCTTCGCTCGCCACCCTCGCAACGATCCTGGTCGCGCTCGGTCCGACCCTGCGGTTCGAGGCATTCCCGCGCTGGTCGTTGGTCGTGCAGGCCTTGGTGGCCGCAATCCTGATCGGATCGCTGGGCTCGATGCCGACGGAGCCCGCGACCTGGCTCGCCGGCAAGATCGTGATCGCCGCGATTGCAACGGCCGTCATCGGATGGCGCGGCGACTTTCTGATGCTGGCCCGCCGCAGCTAATTGGTCGCCGGGTTCCGATGCGGAACCAGCTGGCCGGGTTCAACCTCAGCAGCGGGCGCCTGCATCATCCCTGGGCATCTACAACCCTCGCACGCAAATCCAGGACCTTAACCGCCAATCGAAGCGGCATCTGCGAACTTGCCGTGCAAAAAGCGAATGTGCCGCAAGACGGGACGAGACAAAAGGACGCTCCGAATGACGGTCAAGTGCCGCGGCTGCCGTTTCGAACAGCCGTTGTATGAATTCAGTTCGCGCAGTGTGCGCGCACATTCAGCAGTGCAAATCGAGAAAATCTTGAAAGCGCCTTCCTCACGCCATCCTGCACCGGCATCGCATCAATATTCTGCTACGACGCGAGTCGAGCTGTTCCCGCACAAGGAACCTCATTTCACTCGCGATTTGTAGCTTCCATTTTTATCTGAAATTCACACTCGACAGAGAAGCTTGAACGCAAATCCTGCGAGCAATTTTGCTCGCGCTGAAACTCGAGTGTGCAATGTCAGACCAGACCATCCTCTCCGCCAGCGGCTTCATCAACTCCATTGGCGTCAACACGCACGCCGGCTTCGGGTGGACCGGCTACAACAATCTCGCACTGATGGCCGATGACCTCGAGTATCTCGGCGTCACCCATCTCCGCGACGCGATGGGGACCAGCCCGGCTGCGCAACCCGTCGTCGACGGTCTGGCTGCTGCCGGCTACAAGTTCGACTTCCTGGTGTCGTCCGCCCTGCCCCAGACGGGCACGACCGGGCTGCAGAACTACATCGCCTCGCTCCAGAAATTCGCGGCGAGCCACCCGGGCAGCATCAGCGCCATCGAGGGTCTCAACGAGGCCAATCATCAGCCCTTCAGCTACAACGGCAGTTCGAGTCTCACTGCCGCGGCTCAGTTCCAGAGTGCGCTCTATCAGGCCGTCAACGCCAACGCCACGCTCGGCAGCATCCCCGTCTACAATCTGTCATTGGCCTACAACGATCCGCAGGGCTACAGCCAGCTCGGCGACATGTCGGGCTCGGTCGACTACGCCAACGCCCATGCCTATGTCAGCACCGGCCTGACAACCGGCAGCTCGATTGCGGCGACGCTGAGCGCCGTCATGACCGCAGCGCCCGGCAAGCCGGTCGTCATCACGGAAACCGGCTACACCACGCAAGCCAACACCCAATATCTCGGCGTCAACGAGACGGTGCAGGCCAAATCAATCCTGAACACGCTGGTCGACGCCTACAAGGCCGGCGTCAGCGCGACTTATCTCTACGAGCTGTTCGACCGCGACTCGTCCGCCGGCAATACCAATCCCGAAGCCAATTTCGGACTGTTCAATTCCGACGGGACACCGAAGCTCGCCGCCACCGCCATTCACAACCTGACGACCATTCTGGCCGACGACGGCAAGGGCAGCCTGCAGCCGACTGATCCATTGAACTATACCCTGAGCAACATGCCAGCATCGGGCAACAGCATGGTGCTCGGCAAGAGCAACGGCGCTTACGAGCTCGTCGTGTGGGCGGAGCCGAAGCTCTGGAACGATTCCACCGATACCGAGGTGTCCAATAGTGCCCAGACAGTCACGGTGAATCTCGGCGCGGTCCATCATTCGGTGAAAGTGTATGACACGCTGACGGGAACCACCGCGATCGCCAGCTACACCGACGTCAGCACGATCACCATCCCGGTCAGCGATCACCCGCTGATCATCGAGATCGACGCGCCTCCGACCACCTCGACTCCGCCGGACTCCCGGACCAGCATCACGGGCACCGCTGCCGCGATCGTGCCGCAGCTGTCCGACCTGAGCGAGTCGACGGCGCTGCAGACCATCACGCTGACCGACTCCCACGTGCTGCCGGTGGCCTCGAAGGCGACCATGGACTACATCATCGCCCATTACGGCAGCGCTCTCTCCAAGATCCAGGGCGGCTACTCGTTCTCGGTGACGAACTCGGCCGCGACCTGGAGCAGCACGAAGACCTATAACGCCAGCGGCACGCTTCTGTCGAAGTCGGATACCGGCCTCAATTCGAGCGGGCAGCCGACCTCGACCACCGTCGCCTACACCGACGGCTCCAAGGACCTGATCAGCTACACCGGCGGCGTGCAGACAAAATTCGTGCACATCGGCACCGACGCAACCAGGACCACCGACACCTACAACACGGCCGGCACCCTTCTGAGCGAAGTCGTCCAGAAGTCCGACGGCTATTACTCCACCACCCTCTATACCAACGGCGTGAAGACGGCCGCCTACGTCAAGAATGCCGACGGTTCACAGGACAACTATACCTACGGCATCACGGGCAAGAGCTTCACCACCCAGGTTCAGCATCTCGATGCCTCCGGGAAGGTCACCTCGGTGACCCGCAGCCATGCCGACGGCTCGCTGGATTCGACGCAAGTCTACAACAGCGACGGCAGCAGCGTGATCACCACCTATAGCGCCACCGGCGTCAAGCTGGTCGAGACGGCCTATCATGCCGATCACAGCAAGGATGTCTGGACCTACAACATCACGGGCCAGAACTACACGAGCGAGCACGACGTCTACAACGCAAACGGCTTCCTCACCAGCCTGACGCGCCTGCACAGCGACGGCAGTCTCGCCTTCAAGCTGATCCAGACGACCGACGGCACCAAGACGACCGATTGGTACAATGCCGCCGGCAGCCTCACCAGCGAGGTCGTGCAGAAGGCGGACGGCACCACTTCGACCACGACCTACAGCAATGGCGTCAAGACCAATACCTATGTGAAGAATGCCGACGGCAGCCAGGACAATTACGCCTTTGGCATCACCGGCAAGAGCTACACCACACAGATCCAGCACGTCGATCCCTCAGGCAAGATCACGGCCGTGACCCGCAAGCATGCCGACGGCACGCTCGACTATACGCAGGTCATCAACGCCGACGGCAGCAGCGTCATCACCAATTACGATGCCACAGGAACGCGGATCAAGGAAGCCGACTTCCACGCTGACGGCAGCAAGGACGTCTTCCTCTTCAACATCACCGGCCAGAACTACACGACCGAGCACGACATCTACGATGCGACCGGCTTCCTCACCACGCTGATTCGCAAGCACGCCGACGGCAGCATGGCGTTCAAACTGGTGCAGAGCGCCGATGGGACCAAGACCACAGACTGGTACGACGCCAACGGCGTCCTCACCAGCGAGGTGCTCCAGAAGTCGAGCGGCTACAGCGCGACCACGGTGTACACCAACGGCGTGAAGACCGCGGCCTACATCACCAATGCCGACATGAGTCACGACAACTACAGCTACAACATCACCGGCCAGAGCTACACCACGCAGTACCAGCACCTCGATCCATCCGGCCAGACCACCGAGGTCACCCGCTGGCATGCGGACAACACGCTCGACTATACCCAGGTCGTCAACAGCGACGGCAGCAGCGTGGTCACCAACTACGATGCGGCCGGCGTCAAGAAGACGCAAACCGACTACCACGCCGACGGGTCGAAGGACGTCTTCCAGTTCAACATCGTCGGCCAGACCTATACGAACGAGCACGACAGCTACGATTCGACCGGCTTCCTCACCGACATCGTTCGCACCCACGCCGACAACAGCCTGGCCTTCACGCTGGAGCAGAGCGCCGACGGCACCAAGACCTCTGACTGGTACGACGCCAACGGCGTCATCACCAGCGAAGTGACGACCAAGAGCGATGGTTACAGCTCCACGACCGTCTATACCGGCGGTGTGAAGTCCGCTGCCTATATCAAGAATGCAGATGGCACGTCGGACAACTGGAACTACAACATCACCGGGCAGTCCTACACCACCCAGCATCAACACCTCGATGCCTCGGGCAAGATGGTGGAGCTCACCCGGACCCACGCCGACGGCACTTTGGACTATACCCAGGTCATCCACGACGACGGCAGCAAGCTGACCGACATCTACAGCAGTGCCGGCACCAAGACCCAGGAGATCGCCAACAACGTCGACGGCTCGAAGGACGTCTTCCTGTTCAACTTCAACGGACAGACCGGCACCACGCAGCACGAGAACTACAATTCCGCCAGCGCCCTTCAGTTCGTCGACCAGACCAAGACCGACGGCACCCACAACGTCACGGCCGTCGCCGGCGGCATCACGATCCAGGGCGGGGCCGGAAACGACGTGTTCTCGGCGGCACCCAACTCAACGACGGTGGCTTATGATCACGGCCAGGACCAGATCCTCAATTTCCAGTCCGGCGACGGCACAACTCACGACGTGGTCCAGATCTCGAAGCTGCTCGCCGCGGACTACAGTCACCTCCAGATCACGCAATCCGGCACGAACGCGCTCATCACGTTCTCGGCCAATGATTCGATCCTGCTGAAGAACGTCTATGTCTCCAGCCTGACGAGCCACGACTTCACGTTCGTCTGAGCACGAAATACTGCCCAGACGCGCGCCACGTTGCCGGGGCCGGGACCATGCAGAGGTCCCGGCCCCATTCTCTTGTCGGGCGCCTGCCTCATCGATGAGCAGAGGGCTGACTGCCATCCGCTATTGGATGGGCCCCATGAATTCTGACGGAGAATTCTGACGGACTGCCGCGATTGCGCCGCGTCGGCCAACGCGCTCAGCGAACTTGCGTCACAATTCGCCTCTAGAAGAAAGATGAACCGCGCAAGGACTCCGAGGCCCGATGGAAGCCAGTGAAGCAAGACGTTTTGTCGTTCTCGACTTCTACCGCTTCGTCGCCGCGCTCGGGGTCTTCATTTTCCACCTGAAGCTGATCGACCCGGGCATCTCGCCGGCCTGGAACGGGTCCTATGGCCTGTTCGTGGACATGTTCTTCATCCTGTCCGGCTTCGTGATCTCCTACTCCTATCCGTCCGACGCGCGTGGCATGCGCGCCTATTCCCGCTTCATGATCCGCCGCATCGCGCGGATCTATCCGTTGCACCTTTTGAGCCTTCTCATCTTCGTGGTGCTCATCGGCGTCGGCCTGGAGCGTACGGCGCGGTCGACCGCGCTGGACTTCCTGTATAACCTCCTGCTGCTGCAGGCCTGGGGCGTCACCGATCACCTCAGCTTCAACTCGCCGTCCTGGTCGATCAGCGCGGAATTCTTCTGCTATCTGATCTTCCCGCTCCTGATGCTGTTCGCGCGCAAGCTGAATCCCCTGGCGCTGGCTGCAATCGTCGCGGCGCTCTATCTGGTCCTGGCGCACGGCCATTTGCCGATCTGGCAGGAACGCTCGCAGATGTACGGGGCCAATTACGATTACGGCATGCTCCGCGCGCTGCCGAGCTTCCTGAACGGCATCCTGCTCGCGATCCTGTTCCGGATGTCGCAGCCCTACCGGCAGAAGCGGGTGGTGTTCGCGGGCATCGCCATGTTCGGCATCTCCGTGCTCGTCCTCAACGTCTTCGCCAAGCCGGACCTTGCCATTCTGCTGTTCTCCTGCGCCATTCTGCTCACCGCAGTCGGCGAAAGCGCCTTCACCGAGTTCCCCGGCGCCCGCCTGCTCGGACGGCTCGGCAACACCTCATATGCGATCTACATGCTGCACGACGCCGTTCTGATTGCCGCGTTCAAACCGTTGTGGGGCTGGCTTGGACTGCGCCCGGAGCAGTTCGGCCTGTTCGCCCTCGCCTGCTGCGTGGTGCTGACGATCATCGCAGACCGCACCTACGCCTATTTCGAGAATCCGGCGCGCCGCCTCGTCAACGGCCTGGCCGACACTGCCTCCCGCAAGGTCCGGCCGGTGACGGCCGAGACGCCCATGAGTTTCGAGAACACGGAGCGGGCGGTCAACTGACGCCCTCCGGAAAACCTCCGAGGGCTCAGGCGACTTTGCCGCCAGCTTCCGGCACGATCCGCATCGCGCCATCGTCCAGCAACGGAGCGACGTTGGCGCGCGATAATTCCATGACATCAGGCAGCACCTGACGGACCTGCTCGCCGGCGGCCTCGTATGCCCCGAGAAAGTGCAGCAGAAACGCCTCGAAGCTGTCCCCGACAAGGAACTGGGCCGGCGAGAGCAACAGCGTCTCGCTGATGCCGAAATGCGCGAACAGGCCCTGGAACTTGTCCTGGTAGGTGATCGCCGCCACCGGCGTGCCCTGCCCGAGCGCGGCGATCGCCAGGTGCATGCGGCCGGTGATCACGCCGTCGACCAGCCCGACGACGGCCTTGATCTCGCCCGCCGACAGAACTTGATCGACATGATGCACGTGCTCCCCAAGCGCGGGCTGAAGCCGGGCGGCCAGCGGCCGCAGGCAATTGTCGTCGGCAATTCCAGGGCGGTAATCATGCGCCAGCAGCAACCAGCTTGCATTGTGCTGCCGCGACAGGCGCGCCATGGCATGCGCCGCAAGCTCTATCATCCGCTCCAGCTTGCCCGGCTCCGGCTTCTTGAACAGCATCGGATGGATGTTGAAGACGAAAACCTTGCGGCCCTGCGCGCGCTGCCGTGCGACCGAGGCCGCGATCTGTTTCACTGCCGCAGTGTCGGGGCGCGGCGTCAGCATGAACGCAGAGTCGGCGACGAGACGCGCGCGTTTGCGGGCGAAATCGTCGAAACGCTTGAGCGATATCGCATCGCGCAGGTTCAGGACCACGCCCGGATCGAGCAGCCGGAATACTTCGCGCAGCGCCTTCGCCGGACGGGAGTTGAAACTGAAGCCGAGCACGCTGACCTTGGCGCCAAATCCCGCCATCAGGTCGGCAACGAGCAGCATGCGCGCCGCATCCACCGGCGAATAGTAGCCGTCCAGCACGTCGGCCCCCAGCACGACGCCGAAATCCGGACGAGTGATCGAAAGCTCCTGCGCGACCGTCTCGTAGGAAAACGGCTGTCTCCAGATCTCGAGCGGCTTGAAGCCCATCGCGCGAACGTCCGCGCTCGCCGCGCTGGTGGCGGTGACGATGTAGGTTTCGAGGTCGGGATAGACCCGTTTCAGCTCGCCGACGGTGGCTTCGATCATCGCCTCGTCGCCACGTGACTGATGAATGCTCCAGGGGTCCGACGGCAACAGGACGAGGCGGCGCGGATCGTTGCGCGGCGGCGCATTGACGCCGACATCCTTCCGCGCGATCTGCCACCTGCGCAGCTCGAGAAGATCGACCGCGAAGGGCGTGTTCTTCGCGCTGTTGAGCCAGCCTCGGAGATGCCTGCGAACGGGCACCGGGATCAATTGCTTCAAATCGTCCTCCTCGTCTTCATCAGGCGGTCGCACCGCGCTTCACGACGAAATCGATCAGCGAGAACAACTGCTTCCGCCAGAACAGCAGAATACTCATCAGATAGGTCGCGCCGAAACAGGACGATAGCAGCCCCATCCGCAAATACGGGTTGATGTCCTGCGTCGCCTCGCGGCACAACACGACCGCGCCGTAGGCCAGCACGATGGCGCAAAGGCAGCCCGCAATCGGACGCAGGAACTGGCTCCAGCTCAGGCCCAGCAGCCGAAGTGCCAGCGCGAATGTCACGGGAGTCACCACGAGCTGCGCGAATGCGAAGATCGTCGCCAGCTGACCAATATCGCGCGAGGGCAGCAGGAACATTGCGGGCACGACCGCGCAGAATTTGAGGATGTTCAGCGCGAATACGTAGTTCGGCTTGCCCAGCGCGCCGAAATAGGCGCTGTTGACGAATTGCACCGTCTGAATAGCGCCAATCAGCATCAGCGGCCTCATCACCGCCTCGCTTCCGCTCCACTTGGCACCGAACAGCAGCAGGGAAAACTCCGGCGCGATCGCCGCAAGCAGCACGAAGATGGGAGAGCCGACCAGCGCGCCGAGACTGACGCTGCGCAAGTAAGCGCCGGCAATACGGTCGCGCTCGTGCGCGATCTTGGACAGCGCGCTTAACGCGACGTCCATGACCGCCTGGGTGAGCAGTTGCATCAGGATGATGTAGACCCGCGCCCCGACCGTGTAGATGCCGAGCGCGGCGACGCCATAGAGCGTCAGGATAATCATGTCGATCGTGCGAACGATGGCGAAATCCAGCAGCCTGTTCAGCACGACATGGACGCTATAGCCGGAGAGCTCGCGAAAGCTTGCCGAATCGTAAGCCCGCATCGGCAGCCATCGCGGCTGGCTCCAGAGCCACAAGCCGCTGATCGCGCTCTGGACGACCACCTGGATCACGAGGCTGAGAGCACCGAATCCGGCATAGGCGCAGGCAATCCCCACGATGCCAGAGATGGCCGTGGCCACCATGGTCCTGACCGCGAGCACGCGGAAATCCATCTGGCGCTTGTAGAGCGCCTCCTGGAACAGGGTCGCGGTGCCGATCGGAAGCGAGAGACTGGCGGCCGTCAACAGCGGCGCCAGCCCTTTCACGTCGAGCCAGCGCTCGATATCCGGCGCAAGGAAGGCGATCAGAACCGCCAGAATCGTCGAGGCTGCAAAGGAGCAGACGAAGGGCAACGTCACATCGGCAGGCTCGAGCGTGCGCCGCTGGATCAACGCGTCGCCGAAGCCGAATTCGGCGATCGAGCTGAGGAGCAGCAGGATGAAGGCGACGAGCGCTGCGAGACCGAAATCCGCAGGATTGAGCAGCCGGGCAAGAACCAGGAACAGGACGAACGACAGCGCCCGGCCGCCCCAATTTTGGGCAAGCGACCAGAACAAGGCAACCACGACCTGATGTTGTTTGCCCTGCGTGGCGTTCATCAACAATTCGACCCAATTCCGACAGATCCAACCACAATCGCAGACTAGACGACATGGCACGATGCTGCCGCGACGTCACCATCTCCGATCACGGCGGAGTACTGATTGCTCGCTACATTACGACGGAGTGATGGCAATCAGATGAGTGCCGTCACGTTTCCCATTTAGAGTGGAAGTGAGTTCAAATCGTGGACTACACTCCAATCAACCTTTGCGAAGTGATGCAAAATGGATGCCTTGATGAATTCGCCTGCTCAGCGTTCTCTCCGCAACTCCAGGCGCTTGCGTGTGGCGATCTACGCACCGCATTTTGCTGAATATTCCTACCGGCTCGCATCGGGTCTGGCACATCATTGCGATGTCCGCCTCGTGCTAAACGCCAAGGACGCGAACCAGCAATGGGAACTGGCCGATATCGCCGTGGCGGCACCGTTCGAGACACGGATCCGCGACCTGAGCCTGCGGCGCGGCGGCGCGATCGGCATTCCCGCGTCCTTCTTCGACATAATATCGTTTCGTCCGGACGTGATTCATTGTCACGAAGTTCCGGAGATCTACACGTCCAAGCTGATCCAGCTGCTCCGCCCGCTCGGCATTCCCCTGGTGCTGACGGTTCACGATGCGATTCCGCATTCGGAAGGCGGCTCCGGCACCTCGCCGCGTGAAGATGCCTGGCGCGGGCGCATGCGCGCAGCCGCATCAGTCGTCACGACGCACGGCGAAAGCTGCATTGCCGATTTCCGGCGCGCCTCGCCCGACTTCAAAGGTGAGACGATCTCTAGCATGCACGGCGTGCTCATGGTTCCGCCAGCCAAGGGCGCGTTCACCGAGCCGGAAGCCGCGCGAATCCTGTTTTTTGGACGGATGTGGGCTTACAAGGGCCTGGACGTCTTCATCGATGCGATCGACATGTTGGCTCAACGCGGCGTGGCGCATGAAGCGATCGTCGCCGGCCGCGGGCCAGAGATGACGCGTCTCGGCGCACGGATGGAGGCAATGCCGACGGTCAAGACGATCAACGCCTATATCTCGCCTGCGGAGACCGGACGGCTGTTTCAATCCGCCACGGTGGTTGCCCTGCCCTATAAGGATGCAACACAGAGCGGCGTGCTTGCCTCCGCTTACGGCAACGCTCGCCCCGTCGTTGCCAGCGCCACCGGCGGTATTCCTGACGTCGTAACGGACGGCGTCAACGGGCTGCTGGTTCCTCCGGGCGACGCCACGGCACTCGCCGACGCACTCGAACGCGTGCTGACCTCGAAACCTCTCGCCGCGACATTGACCGAAGGCGCACGGCAAACCGCGGCTGGCCTTCTGAACTGGGACCGCATCGCCGAGCAGCTCCTCGGGTCCTATCACAGGCTCGCCGGCCGGACCGTGAGCTGACCCAATAGGCGGTCCCTCAAACCGATTGCTCGATCTGCCGCCGAAAGAACATGCCGCGGATCGCGCCGTCCAACAGGCGCCTCAGCCTGACCTCGATCAGCTCATAGCTGATCGCGCTCGCGACCAATGACATCACCAACCCGAGCGCGATGAAGGCGCCCCATAGCAGCCAGCGGTCGACGCCGGCAGCGACCAGCTTCAGGCCGATCACCTGCAGGGGGAACAGCACGAAGGGATGCACGAGATAGAGACTGTAGCTGATCTTGCCGACATATTGCAGGGCCGGCGCGCTCAGAGCCTTGCCGAGGCCCGAGTCCGGAGCGAGCACCATGCCGAACAACAGGAAGCCCGGAATGAGCCCCACGAACGGATGAAACAGCACCAGGCTCGCATACAGGGCGACCCCGCAAGCGAGGCCCGCGAGCAGCCCCACGCGTCCGGGAATGGAGATGCGAAATCCGGTCGCGCTGAACAGCATCCCGATGCAGAAGAACGCGGTGATCGGCCAGTGCATCAGGCAGGCCAGACCCAGCAGGATCAGGGGCGCCGCCAGCAGACGGCCCCCGCCGCGCCACATCGAGAATGTCAGTGCAAACCAGATGTAGAACGCCCACTCATAGGTCAATGTCCAGGCATTCTGCTGGGCAATCGGCAAGCCGAGCGCGTCCTGCAGGAAGAACAGGTTGGCCGCAAAGATTGCGAGATAGCTGGTCAGATCGATGCCGCGGAAGAACTTATAGGCCACGATCGGCCCGATCGCGAACAGCGCAAGATGCAGGGCGACGAACACCGGCATGATGCGCAGGACGCGGTCGAAAAAGAACCGCGACAGCGAACCGTGGCGCACGAGGCTCGCCGGGATCAGGAAGCCGCTGATCATGAAGAACAGCTCGACGCCGTGGCCGCCGACATTGATCACCGACTGCAGCCAGAGCCAAAGCGGCGGCAGGAAGCCGGGATTCGGGATGTCGTACATGCCTGCCTTCGGCATGTCGTAGAAATGGTCCATCAGCACGCTCAGCGCCGCGATGGCACGAAGGCCCTGGACGGAAGGAACGAACGATCCGTCGTAGGCGGCGCCCGGCTGGTGCGGTGCCTTGATCACTCCGCGGCACCCTGGGTGCTGAGGGCAGGCTCGAGAACAACCTTCTTTCGTCGCGCCGAGCGGAACCGCTGTCCAAAGGCAATGCTGGGCATCTCGACGAACGCAAATGTCATCCAGCTGACGAGGACCGACAACGCCAGGATCAAGACCAGGAAGAGCGACCATCCCAGCGGCCCATCGCCGAACCAGACCAGGCGATGGATGAAGACGATCACGAACGGCGACATCAGGTAGACCGAATAGCTGATCACGCCGACGAAGGCCATCGGGCGCCACGCCATTCGCTCGCCGAACACGGCAAAGCCGATGAAGACCAGTGCCGCGCAGACATAAGCCGATCCGATCGAATAGCTGTAGAAGAAATTCTCGTGATACACGCCGCCGAACCGCCGGTCGGACAGGGTGATGGCGAAGATCGCATACAGGAGCGTGCAGACGGCCACATGGGTCCATCGCAGCTTTCCGCCGATGACGGTGTCGCGGATGATCTTGCCCAGGAACATGGCCGACAGGTTGAGCCCGACCTCCATCACCGAGGAGACCGCCCTGTTCTCAACGAAGAGTGCAGCGGTGGTTCCGACCAGCGCGGCCGCAACGACGATCGTCACCGCGGTGAAGCGTCGGTTCAGCAGCCCCATCGCAAAGAGAATGGTGCATCCGACATAGAACAGCAGCTCGATCGCAAGCGTCCAGTAGAAGACCCAGAGGTTCGGGACGTTCACGAAAGTCTGCAACATCGTCACGTTCGCCGCGACCTGGCCCAGCGGATAGACCTTCGACTCCATCAGCTGCATCGTCACGAGCCCGACCACGAGCGAGGTCCAATAGGCCGGATAGAGCCGAAAGAAGCGGCTGATCGTAAAATCGCGCACAGGGGTGGCGCTGTCCGGGAAGCTGAACGGAATGACGAAGCCGCTGACGAAGAAGAACAGCACCACCCCGAACCGGCCGAAGTTCATGTAATAGCCGAACACATCATGGATCGGCCAGTAATAGGCGCCGGTCGGGTGCTTTTCGACGATCACCTCGAAGACATGCTGGACCAGGACCGATAACACGGCAATGCCGCGCAACGTGTCGATGAATGCGAGCCGTTTATGCATTGTTCGTTCTCACCTGCTCCCGCTGGCCGCCGGTATATCCGGGCGGAAGCCTTCCAATGACGGCATCGGCGGCCGCATGACGATTGGCACGGTGTCGCCCGCCCGTGCGGAGGCCGTACGTCGCGAGAACACTTCGCTGAAGCTCAATGCGATGATCAGGAGACCGGACGCCGGGCCATAGTTCAGCACAGTGATCGTGAACAAATTGACGACGAAGAGCAGCGTCAGTTTGTAGACGTCGGTCGCACCGAAAGTCGCCCGAAACACCATCACCATGAATGCCGCGAACGGAAGTCCGAACATCAGGTAGGTGCCGATGTAGAAATTGTCGACCGGCACCCAGAAGTGGGCGAGCGGCGAGAACAGCTTTTGCGGATAGTTGAAGCAGCCCGCCCCGCAGCCGGTCACCAGACCGATCGGCATGAGCTGATTCATGTAGACGAACGGCAACTGCCAGCTGTTGTTGATGCGGTCGACGATGCTGAACAGGGTCGAGTGCGGCACGGCGGCGGTTCCGGAAGCGACCACGATCATGAAGAACGGCACCAGGATCGCCGCAAACGACCACAGCGCGATGGTCCGGATCGCGGGGAAGCGCGACCTCTCCGGCAGCATTCGCACGAACACCAGCAGGAGCAGGTAGAGCACGAGGACGATCATCGTCGTCTTGCTCGTGGTCAGCTTGATGGCATAGATCGCGATGGAACCGAACAGCAGGCACCACGTGGTGCTCATGCGAATGGACGTGATCGCGAACGACACGAGGATGAAGAAGGCCGCCATGGTGTTGTCGGCGGCAAAGCCCATGAGGCGCTGGTCGTCGCCGCCATAGGCCCACCACAACCGGCCGGCCTCGCGTACCGCGCCGAAGGATTCGTATTTGTAGCCCACCCAGGGCATCAGGTAGAATTTCGTTAGGAAAACGCCGATCACCGACAGATAGAAGGTCACCGCGATGACCGACAACAGCTTTCGGTACGAGCCGAGGCTGGAATCGCAGAAGCAGAATCCGACAAATACCGGGAGCATCATCTTGAACGACGAGATCGCAGCGTTCATCGTTCCCATAAAGAAGTAGCCGAGCACAAGCGACAGCATGATCTGGGCCAGCACCAACAGCGCCAGGGTGCTGCGATTGCGCAGGACGCAGTGCACGAAGAACTGGACCAGGCACAGAAGCGCGACACCATCGGGCAGATACCAGAGCGGATCCACGTGATAGATGCTGGTGTAATAGCGGATCACGCCGCCGAAGGCGTCGCGGACCAGATAGACCCCGAGCGCGATCGCCTCGATATTGAGGCTGATCAGCGTGATTCGGGGGCGATGCAGCGCGAGGATCGTCATGTCCGGCTCAGTTCGTCTGCCGCGCAGGCGACGCGGAGAAATCGGGCCGGCTTCCAAGGACGTTCCGCATGAACCTGCCGCCGGGGATTTCGACGTAGCGATAGGTGAAGTGGGACACTGCCAGCACGGCGGCCAACGAGACCACGAGATTCAGCGTGGCCGGCAGACCGGCAAAGACCGAATCGAGAGTGGCGATCCGCCCTGCCCCAACGGCTCGCACAAAATATTCGGCGAGCAGCACGACGAGCGCGTGCACCATATAAATCGAGTAGGAACGTTTCCCGAGCCAGACCAGTGGCTTGGCCACCAGCATCCGCGGCACCAACAGCGCATCCGGAAAGGCCAATAGGCTGCCGAGGAAGATCGCAAACGTCACGGGCGCGAGGAAGGTTGACGCAGGACTGGTCTCCGCCAGGGACACCAGGACGATGCTGGCGATCATGGCGACGAATTGCAGCGCGCCCTGCGTGGTCGGGCTCGGCTTGGCCGGAAGGCGATCGACGATCCTGACCGTGAGCACGCCCAGAAAGAAACTCACGAAGCAGCGCAGGATGCCGAAATCGGTCTGAAGCCCGAGGCTCCTCTTGTCGAGCACGAAGATGATGAAGACAAGACTTCCGACCGCAAGCGCGCCGCAGAGGACGTAGAACCACAACAGGGAGCGCATGCGCTGGGCAAAGAGGACGATCAGGCCGAACACGAGATAGGTATAGAACTCGACACTGATGCTCCAGCTCGGCGCATTCCAGCTGAGATAGTCGATGAACCCCATCGAATGCAGCAGCAGGACGTTGAGAACGAAGGAATAGGCATTGTTCACTTCGAACGCCGCCGGCGCGGCCACAACGACACCCGCCATGACCAGGCTGATGCGCAGGAGGCGAAACAACAGATTTGCCATCAGCATGACGATGTGCAGCGGATAGACCCGCGCCAGCCGCCGCACCATGAACTCGCGCAGCGAGAAGCGCCCGAAGTCGCTCTCGACGTAGCTGAGCGACATCACGATCCCGCTGAGAACAAAGAACAGATCGACCAGCAGCCAGGAGCTTCTGAAGAACGAGCAGTTGATCCACGCATTGTGCGGGAACGCCGCGAGGAACGTCGGCATCAGCAGGAGATGGTGAATCACCACCGATGTCGCGGCGATACCCCGGATGCTGTCGAGCGGCAGGACATGCGCCTTCTCACGATGAACCAACTCCGTCACATCAACATTCCGTAGCTATTGCACCGCAGCAGTGTGTATCAGGACTTGCGCGTGTTCAATCTCTGCGATCGCGGACTCGCATTCGGCGCATGACGATCGACGATAATTTCAACGCTCGCAGTTCATTCGGACATGCGAGCGTCAAGTTCACGCCACTTTTGCCTGGGACCGCCGTGCGCCGGCGCGCAAATCAATTCAGGCGTGATGATTGCGAGTATTTGCGTGCAAAGTGTGCGCGAAATTCGGCGCTGTTGCGATCAAGGCGACCGCAAATCTTTGCATGCTGATGTCGCACTGATATTTTTCGCAGGCGGGAACCAATGACTCGCTGACGACTTGTGTCGGTTTTGCGACGCCTGAGCGCGCAAGCGCCTCATATGTTTTCAAGATGCAACATTCATAGGCGTGAGCGTGCCGATCTCGCAGGCATTGCATATCCTCATTTTGCAACCGATCGAAAATCAGGCAAGACGCCCGTTCTCGCGGCCCACCCTCTCAACTTTTGCGTCGCACAAAAATTGACACAGTTACCTGCCAGGTTTCGCCTGTTCTCCTATTGCAACAGGAGGAGGAAGGGACACGGATGGGCCGCGGACTAACAATTCGTCATGCAAGGCTACGATGGCTGACGATCGTCTTGGCAGCTTCTGCCTTGATGGTGTCGAGCATCGATACCTGCCGGGCTCAGTGCGTGGAATTTTCGGATCGTGCCTCGCAGCTCGAACTCGACACGTTCGTGAAATCGCCCTCCTCGCTTCTCGAGCGCCTGCGCAATGACAAGGAGAAGCTGAGATATCGGCTCGCCACCTATATCGCCACGAACCCATCCGTGTTGCCCTCCGTTCAGACACTGATCTCCGCTTCGACTTCGACCGATCGCTCGTCCATCGGCGCCGCGCTGAGGATCGCGGAAGGGCGGTGCACGTCGACGAAGCCGGAAGCCGCGCGCAAGATCAGGGATTTCTCGCAACGGATCGGTGATCTCAACGTGCAAGCGGGCTATTCCGCCGCGGGAGAGGACGCCTCCGGCGTCCAGGCTCAATCGCAAGACAAGGGCCGGACGCAACCGCCCCGAGGCGGGGCCCTGCTCGACGGTGAATGGAAGACCAAGCTGGCCAACCCGTTCAAGCCCGTCCCCCTTCCGAACTGATCAGCGATCGTCAAAGGACGCGAATTCAAAAATGTACCAGCCCAGAGAACATTTCCAGTCGGGACACAGATTCGGCATCGAATTCGGCGGGGCCGTCCTCAGCTTCGAGCGCGTGGCCGACGTCCTGCGCCGGCAATGGCCGATCATCGCGGCGTGCACCGGAGCTTCGCTGGCCCTGGTGATGGTCTACCTGGTCACGGCGCAGCCGATGTACACGGCGAATGCCCGAATCATGATGGATACCCGCCAGACGCAGGTGCTGGACAAGGACAGCAACGCCAACAGTGCCCTCATCGATACCGGCTACGTCGACAGCCAGGTCGAGGTCATCAATTCGGACGACCTGATTCTCTCGGTCGTCCGTCGCCTGAAGCTGACGGACGATCCGGAATTCAATGGCTCCAATCCAGGCCTGCTGTCCATCGTCCTCGGCAAGGTCATGTCGCTGTTTAGCTCCGGCGAAGCGGCGTCCCAGGAGCGTCTCGAACACGCCGTGGTCGAGCAGGTTCAGAAGAACCTGAGAACAGAACGCGTCCTGACGACGTATGTCTTGTCGATGAACTATCGCTCGCGAAGCCCCGACAAGGCGGCCAAGATCGTCAACGCCATCGCCAATGCCTACCTCGTCGGCGCCCTGGAAGCCAAATATCAGTCCACCAAGCGGGCAACCGAATGGCTCCAGCAGCGCAGCATCGAGCTGAGCGAGCAGGCAACGGCCAGCGATCGCGCCGTGCAAACCTTCAAGGCCGAGCACAACATCGTCGGAACCAGCCGCGGCCTGATGTCCGAGCAGCAATTGTCGGACCTGAACACGCAGCTGGTTCAGGCGCGGGCTGCGACGGCCGAGGCCAAGGCCCGGCTCGATCGGATCACCGCGATTTCGGACCAGGACGTCGCACAATCGACGGTGACCGATGCGCTCAACAACTCGGTCATCACACGCCTGCGCGCCCAATATCTCGACCTCCAGGCCCAATATGCCGACTGGTCGAGGCGCTATGGCAAGCAACATCTTGCGGCGGTCAATCTGGCCAACAAGATGGAAGAGCTGCGCAAGAACATCGCCGACGAGCTGCATCGGATCGGCGACGCCTATCGCAGCGACTATGAAATCGCAAAGAGCCGGGAAGCCTCGCTCGAGAAGAACGTGAAGGAGCTCGTCGCCCAGGCCGGCGATACCGGCCAGGCCGCAGTCAAGCTGCGCGACCTCGAAAGCGCCGCCGACACCTATCGCAACCTCTACAACAACTTCCTCGAGAAGCTGCAAAGCGCGACGCAGAATCAGAGCTTCCCGCTCAGCGAAGCGCGCCTGATCAGCACCGCCACCAAGCCCGATCGCAAGAGCTCGCCGCGTACGGTCTTGGCCATTGTCGGCGGCCTGGTGGGCGGCCTCTGCCTCGGCTTCGGCGTCGCATTTGGACGCGAACTGCTCAGCGACGTCTTGCGGACCCCCGCCGAGGTCGAGGAGGAGCTCGGCGTCAAGTGTCTCGGCGTCCTGCCCGACATTCGTCCGCCAACGACGACCGGCGCGTTGCTTTCGACGTCGGCCAAAACAGGCTCAGCCGATCTGTCCCGCTACGTCGTCGATCATCCATTCTCCCGGTTCGCCGAGACGCTGCGCAACATCAAGGTGTCGATCGATGTTGCGCGACTGACCCGCGAGATCAAGGTGATCGGCATCGTGTCTTCCCTTCCCAAGGAAGGTAAAACCACGGTGGCGGCCAATTTCGCGCAGTTGATCGCCCTCACCGGACATCGCACGGTCCTGATCGACGGCGATCTGCACACGCGCTCGCTGACCCGAGAGCTCGCACCCAACGCCAAGAGCGGGCTGGTGGAGGCCCTCAACGACCCCGCGAGCCTCGGCTATCATGTGCAGCGAAGCAAGGAGACGGGACTGGATTTCCTGCCGTCCGTCGTGGCTTCCCGCATGGTCAATTCGGCCGACGTCATTGGATCGAAGGCGATGGCCGAGCTGCTCAAGGTGCTGAGAGAGCACTACGAGTACATCGTGATCGATCTTGCCCCGGTGATGCCGGTGGCGGACTCCAAGGCCGTCAGCCTCCTGATCGACGCCATGGTCTATGTGATTGAATGGGGACAGACGACACGAAGCGCTCTTCAGGAGTCGGTTTCCGGGTCGGAAGTCCTTCAGAAGAAGTTGCTCGGCGCCGTGCTCAACCGCGCCAACCCGAAGATGCTCAAGCGCATCGAAGCGTACAAGGGCAAGCACCACAACAGCTACTATGTCGAGCATGCCTAGGCGGCTCGGCCTGCGCCCAGCCGAACTGTAACGACCTAAGGCCCGCTGCCATATTGGCAGCGGGCCTTTTCGCGTCTTGCGGAGCTGTCGCTGGAGGCAATCGAATGTGGCTTCGCGCACGAAGCCGGGTATTGCGCTAGGCCCACCGGACTGCCCAGGCCCCCGTATTCGTCCGGAATCCACAACTTGCAGTTATTGCTCTAGCCAAAAGCAAAGATTGACGAAGACGGTGATGGCTAGGACAGTGCGCGGATTGGCCGCCATCCATCGATAAGACGAGACAATCCGATCCTCGACGCCTCAAAATGCTGAAACTTTGGGCATCTTTCTTTTTGGGTTCCCTGAGGCTAACCTCAGCTCATATTTGTAGCTCTTTTCCGGCGGGCTCGGAATGCTGATCGTCCTGACGATTTTGACTATTTGGGTTCTGCTCAACATTCTGTTCGTGTTGATCGTGGTTCCCCCACGCAAGGCGCGTCGTCAGCCGATGGCGACGACGCTTTCACCGGCGCCCATCGCCCCCAGCCAACGAGAAATCGAGCAGGACGAACCCTTCTCGATCCGCCATGTCATCGTCTCGGTCGCGATGGGGGCATTCTTCGTGCTGGTGCCGCCGTTGCTCGCGTTGCGCGATGCGATCATGCGGCTCTTCGGCAGGTCGTCGCGAGATGGAACCTGATCGCTCGAGCCGGCGGTTCCAGATCATCGGGACATCGAGCGGCTAGTAGGCTTCCTGGAACATCACTGCGGATGCGGTGCGGGCCATGATCTTCAGATCGAGCCAGATACTCCAGTTGCTGACGTACCAGACGTCGTACTCGACCCGCTTCTCCATCAGATCGATCGTCGGCGTTTCGCCTCTGAACCCGTTCACCTGCGCCCAGCCGGTCAGGCCCGGCTTCATATGATGCCGGTAGACGTATTTGCTGATGAGCTCGTCATAGTAATTGTCATGGGCCAGCGCGTGCGGACGCGGTCCAACCAGTGACATGTCCCCGCGCAGCACGTTCCAGAGCTGCGGCAGTTCGTCGATGCTGGTCATGCGAAGGAACCGTCCGATTTTTGTGACCCGGGCATCCTTCTTGGTCGCCTGCGTCACCGTCTCGCCATTCTCGCTGACGGTCATGGTTCGGAACTTCCAGATCTCGAACGGCCTGCCGTTAAAGCCGCGGCGCGACTGCCGGAATATGACGTTTCCCGGGGAATCCAGCTTGATCAGCATGGCAACGGTCAGCAGCAGCGGCGTCAGCATCACAAGCGCGAACACGGCCACGCCAACGTCGAGACAGCGCTTTTGCAATCGCTCGAGAATGGTCAGAGGCGGCCGCTGGATTTCAACCGCTACGGTTCCGCTGACCGGCAGGAAGGGACGGGCTACCAGATCGGCGACCGGGTCGTCCGGCAGCAGGCGTATGGGCTGTGGGACGGCACGCAAATATGGCCCCAGCTTGCGGAGCATCGGCAGTTCGTTCCAGTCGATCGCAAGCAGATATTCGTCGACATCAGCCGAGCGCGATTGACGGATCACGTCGCGAATCTGCCGCTCCCATTGGCCGTCATCCCGATCGGCGCCGAGCACGAAATGGCGCATGACATCGAAGCCATTCCTCCGCAAGTCTTTGAAGCGGCTCGAGGTGAAATCGAGCGGCTTGAGGCTGAGCAGGATCACCTTGCGATCGACCAGCCGGCTTCTCGCAAAGCTCGTGCCGAACACCGCCTGCCAGACGAAGCGGAGGCTGATCAAGCCGAGTCCGCCGATCACGGCGAACACGATGACAGTGCCGCGGGACAGATTGTCCGTCGACTTCAGCAGGAAGGCCGCGACGGCGAGGATCGTCAGCGACGTCAGCCAGATAAACACCGCCTTTCGAAGCTGCCACACGACATTGAGCAGGCGGTGCGTGGCGTAGACGTCCCGGAAATAAGCGACCGCGACGAACACAACGCCGACAAACAACCCCGCTCCCACCGAAGCGCCATCCGGGGGCGAAGCAACGGCGGCGCCGTACAGCGACGCTCCGGCGGCATAGCTCAACAAGATCAGCAGAAAGTCGGCAGCCATGACGACGATCTGAAATGGTCTCTGAAGAGAACTGCCGCGCGTCGACGACAGCGCGTGAACGTTTTCAGAACCATAAGTTGCAACAGCCATTCGAACCTCTGTCAATCGAGAGAGTGCCTGACGCTCATCGTGATGCTGAAGACTCGTCACTTCCCCGCACGGAAAGTGTTGGTTGATCGCAGCGAGATTGTGGCGCTGCACGCAAAACTTTTGCGGCGCACGGATGATGCGCGATGTTGAAATACGCAGCGAAATTCGGCGCGCTGAAAATGTCGTCACAGTGATGACATATGAGCGAACGTGTTGCCCTATTTTGAATCAAGTTCCACGTCCTGCGCGATGCCTGGTCGTTGCGTGAGCGCCTCGTCGCTCATCTTTCAGGCGATGCAATCTCCGGTGAAGCGCAGTTGATCACTTGCGAGAATTTCAAGGGATTTCTATCTGCGCGTGCGCCGCAAGAATTCGCCAAGGCATGCATCTTTGCCGCGCCCTTCTGTTCAGCGATGCAATTCTTGCGCACCGACCGTTGACGCTGCCCGTCGATAACAAGGTCGGCAAAAAGTGCCGCCCTTCTTTCGGCGTGATCGCGCCGGAGAACTAGGACGCTCCCTCTCCGAATTCACGTTGTTCGTGTTGGATGGAAGCCCTCCGGTGCCGGCGACTTGGGGAAATTTTTTCCGCAACCCGATCGATTGAGCGCCATGATATCTCTCGCCCGACCACGCCCGCCCATCCCCAAACCGCAATTGCCGGAGGGAGTTCGCATCTATGCGATCTCGGATATTCACGGATGCGCGCATCTGCTCCAGCCTATGTTGCGGGTGATCGACGCCGACGTTGCCCGCAGCCGGCCGCGCTATGCGATCGAGGTCTTCATGGGCGATTACATCGATCGCGGCCCGGATACGCGTGCCACTCTCGACGTCCTGG
The DNA here is from genome assembly GCF_023074075.1 of Bradyrhizobium sp. 138. Classification (GTDB taxonomy): domain Bacteria; phylum Pseudomonadota; class Alphaproteobacteria; order Rhizobiales; family Xanthobacteraceae; genus Bradyrhizobium. Next base: position 34,619 of record NZ_JADPKT010000001.1, read on the forward strand.
TCGAACGGAGCCGCCGGGGAAACGCAGTTTTCCTCAAGGGAAACCACGAGGCCTTTCTTGTGAGGGTGTTCGAAGATCCTTCATTGTTCGAGGATTGGATTGCCGTCGGCGGGACCCAGACGTTGATGTCCTACGGGCTCGCCCCACCGGACCTGAAGCGCGACGAGCCGGCATCGATATTGCGCGACTTGATCAGGGCAATGCCCACCGAGCATCTGGAATTCCTGGACAATCTGCGGCTGAGCTTCAGTTGCGGCGACTTCTTCTTCGTTCACGCCGGCGTTCGCCCGGGCGTCCCACTGGCCGAGCAGACGGAGCGCGATCTGCTCTGGATTCGCGAAGAGTTCCTGCAGAGCGAGGAGCAGTTCGGCAAATATATCGTGCATGGACATACGCCGGTCCGCAGTGCCGAATTCCTGGCAAACCGCGTCAACATCGACACCGGCGCCTATGCGACCGGCAACCTCACCCTGATGAGCATTCAGGGCAGCCGCATGCTCGCGGTGTGAGGCGACAACCGCCTGCCACTGACGCGAGACGGCTTCGCAAGGATGCGTCTGGGGTTATCGGCGAGCTCGGGCAAACCCTAGTTGAGCAACGACGGCTGCTCCAGCCGCGCACGCGTCTGCGCCATCCAGTCGCTCCAGGCGCGTTCGTGCTTGATGTAGAGTTCCACCCAGCGTTCGCCGTGCCGGGCCTGACGGACGCGCGCCGCTTCGCCGATCAAGTCGGCGTCCGGCTTGTCCAGCGCCTCGAACTCGACCGTTTCCGAGATCGTCAGGCCAACGAGCACGCGCTGTCCGGCGCCATCCACGATGTAGCGTCGTGGAGCGTCCTTCTTAGGCTCGCTCATGTCATCATGCCCCGTCGTTTCAGTGTGAAGCTGGATGCCGACAGCGAATGAGACGACATCTAAAAAGCTCGCCTGGGGTGGCCGAACGTTGAGGTGGGTTGGGAGGTCTGGTGGGAAGCGTAGGATGCGTGAGCACCTCTTCGTTGGACGCGCCAAGCACGCAGCGCGTATCCAAGGATGAGGCCTGCGCCGAAGATGGAAGCGGAGACAAACGTAGAAGTCATGGAAGTCGCCCTGGATAGTCCTGCTCTCATCAAGAGCGATCAGTGTGTCGACATCATGATTCTTGATCACTCATAGGCGCCGAAAAATTGTTCAAGGTCCGATACTCTCGTGTGCATGAAGCACCCGTGCCGAGCCTGCTGGCTCTGCCACATCTCGCCTCGATCGGCGACGATCACCGAACACTCTGTATAGCGACCACTCTATATAAGAGAGAGGGATGCGCTCCGCGGCTCGGCCGCACATTGGCCGAGCAGATGCGCCTGGCAGACCTCGTCCCACGACCGGGAATTTCGGGCAGATCGGTCGAGCCATGCCCTTGCAACCGTCCCGCGGCCGTCGCATTATTTCGCGTCGCATTTCAGAGGGATTCAAATCCAATGAACTTCCGGACCCTTATTCCATCCATTGCCCTGGCCGCCCTTGGCCTCACCGTCACGGTCTCCGTCGCCCCCGCCGCCGAGCTTGCGGTCGCTCCGTCACACCGGGCGGCCGCCGTCCAAGGCGGGCTTGTGCTGTGGGACGACGTTTACCCACCCGCGGTCTATGGTCCCCAGCTTCGTCCGGTCGAAGAAGTCGCAGCCATGAAGGCGCAGGCACGGCCGGTGTCCCAACGCTGGTGGGGATATTGGTACGTCCGGTAAGTTCAAGAGTGCTTGGCGGAGGCCGAGTCGGGCTGGACTACGACTGCCGCCGCACCGGACCACCGGATGGCGGCAGATTTCTTATCGGATGGAGAAATGAGAGCTCGCGACCGAGGACGTCTCCTGACTTGGGCAGAATTGGGCTCGTTCCGCCAAAGGAGAATATTGAAGAACTGAGAAAGGTCCGGGTCGCGGAAGCAACCGAGACGCTCCTTGACGAGAATATTTGCGGCGGTAGCTAATCCGGCGCTCGAGGCTTTCTGGCCTCAATGTGAGACGGCACGCGGCCCCTCTATTGCGACGACCCTAGCGCATGATTCTTGGCCGGCATTCAAGCCCGTATCGAGCCGGGCCACGCGATTATCTGCCCTGACATCACAAGGCCATTGCGCCCGCTCTCCTTTGCGGCATATAGCGCCCTATCCGCAGCCGCTATCAATGACGCGCAATCGGCCTTGTCCGCAAGCGCCACATGCGTTGCGCCGCCAATGCTAACAGTGACCTGCTTGGACGGCGGGTTGAGCGTGTGCAGGATGCCGAGTTCCTGGATCGCTCGTTGAATTTGCTCGCCGACCAGCTTGCACCCTCCCGCATCAGTATTCGGTAACAGCAAGGCGAATTCCTCACCGCCGTACCGAGCCGCCACGTCCGCCGGCCGTCTTGCCTGTTCCGCCAGCACCCTGGCGATTGAGCGAAGACACGCGTCGCCGGCCTGGTGACCGTACTGATCGTTGAAGCTCTTGAAATGATCGACGTCGATCAGCAACAGCGATAACGGCGCGACGTCGCGTCTGGCCCGATCCCATTCCGCCGCCAGCCGCTCGTCGAAGTGCCTGCGGTTTGCCAATGCCGTCAGGCCATCCGAAATCGCGAGAGCCGAGAGCTTATCCTCCAGATCCTTGCGTTCAGTCATGTCGCGCGAGATCGCCACCACGCCGTTGATATCTCCACTCTGCGGACTCCTGGTGACGCGCAGCGCAGTTTCGATCCAGACCTCGCTTCTTTCGCGATGACGGGTGCGATAGGTAATTCTCGCCTCTTCGGCTTCGCCGTCCATCAACGCGGAGATCGCTTGCTCAACCCGAGCCAAGTCCGCGGGATTGATCCCGGCTAGGGTTGACGTATTCACCAACTCGTTCGGAGCCCAGCCAAGAACCCGAGCGCTAGATGGCGACGCATAGAGAACCTGTCTATCGATCCCGATGCGCATCACCATATCTCCCGACTGCTCTGCGAGGAGGCGAAAATCCGCTTCCTTGGCGACCAGAGCTGCGGCCATCTTTTGCCGCCGGTGCAGCTGATGCACCAGCAAGAGTCCCGCAACCCCCAGCCCTGCTGTCAGCCCCAGGACCGCAGCCGTGCGCCCCAGAGCGGCTCTGCGCCATGGGGCCAAGACGTCGTCTTCGGATTCCGTAGCAACCACGAGAACCGGGTAGCGACTGCTCTGTTGATAAAAGCTCAGACGCCGAACCCCGTCGAGAGGCGACGTGAAGTCGTAGGCGCCCGCGGCGGGCCGCTCGCGGAGGGTCCTAAAAAGCGGGGCGCTGGACAGATCGCGACCTGTGTATCCGTTGTCCGGGCTACGTGCGAGGACAACGCCGTCTGCGGTCGCCAGCGCAACTGAACCATTCCGGCCAATGTCGAACCCGCCATAAAACTGCAGAAAATAGGCAACGTCGATTGTCGTAAGGGCGACGCCGGCAAAACTGCCGTCAGGATGATTGAAGCGCCTTGACGCGGGGATGATCCATTGCCCGGCTGATCGACTCCTCACCGGATGTCCAATGAAGGTTCCCCGGTCAGCTACGACACGATGATGCTGGAAATACTCCCGGTCGCTGTTGTTGAGACCGGCGAATTCCACGGACTCGCTGGTTGCGAGCCAGCGCCCCGTCTCATCGTAGATGAACACTGCCCGGATTCGATTCGCAGCCTTGCGCCGGGAAAGAAAGGCCTGAATCTTGGCAATTGCCGTAGGGCCAGTTCCTTCCAGTTCGAGCTGGCCGACCAGCACATTTAGAACAGTGTCCGTGAGCTCGAAAGTGTCGTCCGCGTGTTGCGTCAGCGATCGGGCCAGATTGGCCATGTCCGTTTCGGAGCTCTTCAGCGTCGCCTGTCGCGAGGACCACTCCCGCCAACCACTGACTGCGACAATCGCCACGCAGGCGACCGCCACAAATACGGATGCCCAGAATGTCAGACGGCCTTGGCGAAATTCGCTGCGGTGATCGGACAAAAGATGTTTCCTCCACCCTGAAACCCAAGACGACTCGGGTTATGACAGGCGTGCCCATTTTCGGTTGAGGTTTGTGGCAGAACATGGAAGGCGGCTCACCGCATCCAGACCCGGCTCGTATCGATCGACAGCTCGCGGACCAGTCGATGAGCACAAGGCCCAATACCGTCAGTTCAGTCGATGACCTTGAGCACCCAAGCCGGCTAAAGCGAGGTTCTGGTGAAACATGTCGGATGCAGGCTCCGAACTCCGGCGAGATGTTCCAAATCGCCGATCCGCGGTTGCGGCCGGATGAGGAAGCTCTCAGCCGGCAAACGCTCAGCCGGCAAAGGCGCCGCGGATTTCTTGCTACCTGTCTCAATCTGAGGCAACGGCGCTGCCATTGACCAGATGCTCTTGAGCATCGTCCTGTTCACCGACCACGCGATAATACTGCTCTCCTTCAGGCGGGCGACGGTAAAGAGCTTGCGGATCAACAGGTCTCGTTCAAGCGACTGCGGCAATTTGAACTGCACCCCGACGAGCTGACCTCTTTGTTGTACGATCATCGCGTCGATCCAGCCCGCCTGCATGATGTGTACGCGCAGCGGTTCTCCGCTGCGTGGACAGGCGATGCCGGAGTCGAGCAGGACGCCAGCGCCGGAAAGGGAGATGTTGCTCATGCGCCCGGAAAGCAGCTCACCGGTCTCAGTATGGATCCGGACTGATTCGTCGACATCGAAGCGTTCCTCGGAACGTCCCATCCGCGCCTGCAGCGAGGTCATGCAGACGAAGAAGAGCACGACGATGTTCACGACCGACCAGAAGGCGACCATCGGCAAAGCGGCCGGATGATCGATGATCCGCCATTCTGGGATGGTATTCAGAACGAGGCCAACAACCGTCAACGCCATCAAGGCCGCCGACGGCCAGAATATCTCCGCGGCATAGCTTGCGCTCCGTGCGGCGGCTCCCTTGGGCGTCACTCTGAACGCATGTCCCTTCGGCTTGACGAGAGTCCCGAGCACGGTCGGTAGAATCTTGAAGCTCTGGATGGTCGCCGACACCTGAGCAGCGAGTGGAAAATGCACGTGTGGCGCGAACCAGGAGATACCGCCGTTGAGCGCCAGGATCGCGGGAAACAAGTAATAGAAGACCGACTCAGGGGTGACGTCGACGACAGGCGCGAGGCCGGTCCACATGAACACGATCGGAACCAACACGACCATGAGCGCCCGCAAGCCCAATGAGAGCCAATGCGTCGGAAAGAAGAGGAGCCGATGCATCAAGCTCAGTCCGGGCCCGAGCGGGCCGTCGGCAAGATACAGGGTCTGGATCGCGCCACGCGCCCAGCGTTGCCGTTGCACAAAAAAGGCACCAAGGCTTTCTGGCGCCAATCCAATTGCCAGCGGTTCGCAAAGATAACGGGTGACGTATCCTTTGCGCAGCAGGACCAACGTCAGCAGGATGTCTTCCGTAATGGACTGGGTCGGCAAGGAATCGCCCACCGCGCGGAGTGCTGCACGGCGGGTGACGGAGTTGGATCCACAACAAAAAGCACCATCCCAGCCGTCGCGCGCGGGCATGATGGAATCGAAGAAGAACCGTTGTTCGTCCGGCAGCCCCCTGTGCAGGCCGAGATTCGCCTGCATCGGGTCCTCATTGTAGAAGGAGTGCGGGATCTGAACGATTCCGATCTTTGGGTCGGCGAAGAAGCCCATTGTACGCATCAGGAAATTGCGCTGCGGCACGAAGTCCGCGTCAAAGATCGCGAAGAACTCGCCATGCGTCATTGTCAGCGCATGATTGATATTGCCTGCTTTCGCATTCAAATTGTCGGAACGGGTGAGATACCCGGCACCCTTGCGCTGGCAGAGTTCCTTGAGCCAGGGCCTGCGACCATCATCCAGGACCCAGACCTGGAAGTTTGGATAGTCCAGACACAGTGCGCCCGTGATCGTCTTTTCCAGCACCTCGAACGGCTCGTCATAGGTTGGGATGAAGACGTCGACCGAGGGCAGCTCATCATCCGGCAGGCCGCGAAGCCGACGTTCGTGCTGATCTGCCTCGCTGCGGCGATCGGTCCTGCGAAGGAAGGTCAGATAGAGAATGAACTGATCCGTGAAGGTCAGGAGTTCAACGAAGAGACAGAACCAGATCCAGCCGACCTGATACCAGGTCCCGCTTGCCGGCAGCACCGTGGTGAAGATACGCCATTCGAGATAGCGGGCAACGACAAGCCAGACCGCAACAAAAATCGCGACACGCGCCCAAAGGCGCGCGGCTGCAAAGGTCGGCGCCAACAGATACATCGCCGCAAAGACACCCAGCATCGGCGCGAACAGCTGAGCGAGAGATAGAGTCATGACCTGCACGGAATTTCTCGCTCACAGGGATGACTGGTTGAGGTCCAGCCGAGCGGTCAGCCATTTCAGCTTCGAGCTGACCAAGCGAAGCAGGCCGTCGGCTCTGCGCTCGAAGCGCACTTCGGCCAACCGACCGATATCGCAGGAGCCGTTGTGGTCGGCCGCCGTCTCGTTGGGCGGTAACGAGATCTCAACGGTGATATTGCCCGGATCAGGCCGCGGCACCCGAGCCGCGAGCAGTCGATCATCGGCGTACGCCGCCGAGCCGCGAACTTGCCGGACCAGGCCGGTCTTCCACTCTCGACTCCCGATCAGGCGGACAGTCGCCGCATCTCCGGCCTTGATCTTCTCGAAATCGCGCTCGGGCAGTTCAACAACGATGAATCGGCGTTCGCAATCCGCAAAATCGAAGACCGATTGCCCTTCCGTGACCATCGAGCCGGGGCTGGCCGCGACCGACCAGACCACATGGGCTGCAGGCAACGATAGATCGTAGTGTTGAAGGCGATCAAGTCGAGCGCGTTCCTCTGCGATTTCTGCGGCCAGCTGTGCGGAACGTGAGCTGTTCTGCAGCAGGTCCGTCTCGAGCTCCTGGCGGCGGAGAACAAGCCGCTCGCGCTGCTGCTGAGAATAGGGCACGTCATTGGCATCGCCACGAAGATAAATGCCCCTCTCGGCCGCCGCCAACTCGGTCTTGAAGCGCTGCAGGCGTTCATCGGCCATCTGGCATCGCGTTGCGGTTGCCTCCTGAGACGCTCGGGCCTCGGCCGAACGGATCTGTGAACTGATGCCGAGCTTAACGAGCCTCTCCATCCGGCCCGCGACATCGTTCCGCTGCCGCGCCTCGGCGAGACAGCCGCCTCTTTCAGCCTCTGTTTCTCCGATCTCGTGGCTCAAGCGCGCCATCGCCCCCAAACGATAGTCCTCGCTGCGCTCGCCGAGCTTGCGATCGAGCTCGGCGATTTCCTGAAGTTGCCGACGGGTGAGCTCTGCGCGTTTGGTGGACATGGCAAGCTGCTGATCGAGGTCCATGAGGTGCCGGCGATCCGACGAACGCGCCTCGACCAGCGACACGAGCCGAGTGCGCTGGAAATATTCACCTTTGCGTGGAAGTTCAGGCGCGAGCTGACCTGCGATCGGTGCAGTCACTCGCATGAGCTCGGCGTTGACGAAGGCGGAGGGAGCTATTCTGTAGGTCACATACGGCAACAGGGCCCATCCGCTCAGAGCGATGATGCCGAGCGCCACGGATCGCCGGACAGTTCGGCTACGAATGAAGCGTTCGACATACAAGCGGGCCACGACTGAATCTCCAATGCGCTTTGGTCGCTACGCCTGCCTCAGCGAAGGCAAGCCAATCGCCGCGGCCCGCCCAGCATTGTCATGAAGTCTGCGCCTGAGGCACTGAGCCATCCGGCAGCATTGCTGCTAGCCGAAATCGGGGTCGTCGCGATCGCAGACTCGTCTTCGCAACCATGAGACGTGTACCTAGGTTTCACCACATTAGGTTAATTTGTGTCAAAACCGGAAGACTACGGCCCGAACAGAGATCGAGATGTGTCGGCGCGCCATTGGCAGCGATCTTCTCCACTTGGACGCGCGATAGCGATTTTCAGGAAAAAGATGAAACGGCCCGCAATCACCTGAAAGCGATCTTCTCGAAGACGGACGCACCGCCAGTCGGAGCAGGGCACGCTCGTTTCTCAGGTGGGGTGAGCGAGCGTCTGCTGAGAAAGGCGCCGCGGGAGCCGATTGTGAGATGACGTTGACCCTGCCGTTCCAGAGCGTTCACTGCAAACGGGGCAACATCAGCACTAGGTAGCGATGCGCGATCATGTGAGGCGCTAACAGGATGCGCGGGGCCGGCAAGACGGTTCGGGCTTTGAAATACCGTCCGTCAAGCAATGTTCGCGCGAAGCGTTTCTGGATGGAGCGATCCCACGATCCAGCTGCCAGCTCGAACGTTCAGGACAAAAAATCGACCGGGATCGACCTACAGCTTCGTCTGCTGAGCAGAGCCAGCGATCATGTGAAAGCGGCGGGCGAGATCGGCCCAAATAGCATCGACCGCTTGGTGCCCGCCCGCGTTCTTCGTTCCCCAATTGCCGGTGTGAGGGACTCCATAGATCTCGGTGGGCCCCAGACGTGTGTGCGCGGAGGGAATGCAGGCCTCCCGCCATGCCAGCCTCGCCAAGCCGAGGGCGGAGCGGACGGAATCGAATGTCTTACCACCAAGGCACAGCGCCATCCGCGGCTCCACGATGTGGAGCTGAGGGAGCGTGTAGGCTACGGCGCAGGCGCGCAGATCCTTGATTGGGACGCTGCTGCTCATCCTGCCCGGCTTAATAAAGACCAGCACGTTGGTGGCATAGGTTTGAGCACAGACCAAGATGCTGCGCCAACAGGCGCTTCAGATTTTGGTTGGTTGCAAGAGAGGCGTCCTGTCCCGTGAGCGCGCGATCGGCACGCTGTTTCGCATCATCGTTGCGCCGGAGCTAATCTTCAGACGCCCAATCCTGCCCAATGATCATGAGGTCTGCATGCAGACGACAGGCCGACTTGGTCCAGGACACGACAAAGTCGAAGTCCCAGCTGCCGCCGTCATACTGATGCAAATGATGATAGCGCCCATCGGCCTCTGCCCGGCGCTTTGCGACCAGCATCGCCATGGCCGCCTGCTTGTCCATTCCATGCCTCCTCGTTGTGCTTTCCGGACTACTTGCGGCACCGCGGGAATCTTGGACTGGTGAGGGCATTGGTTCGCGCCTGCCGATACAGAATGACCGGAACTCCCGGAACAAGTTGGTTCAGGAAGAAATCGTCAGGCGTCAGCGGAAAGGATACCGGTGTGGATGAAATCATCACCCTTGAATAACAAAGGCTCGCCAGTGCTCTTGGCGAGTGCGTAAGCAAAGCAGTCGCCAAAATTTAGTCTGGCAGGATGGCCGCTGCCCTTGCCAAAATCGCGATAGGCCTCGCGCGCGACTTGCGCCTGAGCCCCAGTCACAGCTTCGATCGAAATCTGTGCTTCCTTCATCAGCTCGTCGAAACGACGGCTGGCTATAGGATCGCGGCTGGCATCGATCACGACGGCCGCCTCGACGAAATTCGCAGCGGACATGCGTCGGATCGAATGATTTTCGATCGCAAGTGCGAAGCGCTGTGCCTCGGATTCACCGCGCAGGATGGCAATCAGCGCAGATGTATCGATGATCATCGAGGCAGTCCGCGCTCGTCGTAGAGCAGATCGCCGTGATCGGCCGAGCGGTACGGTTCTTTCAGGCGCTTGGCGCAATCCTGACCGATCTTCAGCAAACGATCGGATAGACCCGCGCCTTGCTCGCGACGAACCCGCTCCAGCCGCTCACGAATAGCATTCGTGACCGCAGCGGTCAGCGTCTCTCCTGTCCGCTGTGCCAGCTCGGTCGCTAGTTCATGCGCCTCGGGATTCTTGATGTTTAAGCTCACATTCCACCTTCTACCAGAACTTATATACCTTTCTACCAATCGATTCAAGCCTACCCGGCGGGACTCTGCTCAAACCTGACTGAAAAGCTTCAGTGAAGCGCCCTACTGAAGAGGATCCGCGCGGCGCTGCTCGATCTCCGCGAAGCTCTCCCCCTGTTATCGCCATGGTCGCCGTCTGCCCCGTGTAAGTCTGCCACCGGCGGATGGCGACATCGACATAGAGCGGATCCAATTCAATCGCGCGCGCCCGCCTCCGGCACTTCTGTGCGGCCATGATGGTCGTGCCGGATCCGGAGAACGGGTCGAGCACGATGTCGCCGCGACGCGAACAATCCTTGATGGCATCGATCACGAGTGCAGTCGGCTTTACCGTCGGGTGCATCTCGAGTTCGGCGTCCCGTCCCGAACGAAAGCTGTTCGCGCCGGCATAGTCCCAGACATTGGTGCGATAGCGGCCGTGCTTGCCGAGCTCGATCGTGTTCACGTGCGGCCCCTGGCAAGGGCGACGCTTCATCGCAATCAGCTATGTCCACGCCTACGACACTCGGACCGGTCTGCCAATGTTCCGTCGATCCGCTCTTACTCCGACACATCCCTAGGTAAGCCAGACACCTTCGCCCATTCGGGAGGCAAGCTATTGCGCCTCCGGAGCTAGCTCACCAGGAAATTGCCATTGTGTAAGGTACCAGTGGCGTTTTGCAGACTGATCTCCATATCGCCTGCTCCGTCGCCATCGATATCGATCTGGAGGGCGTCATTGCCCGGACCGAAATTCAGCAAATGAGCGGACGCCTGGTTACCGCCAAGGAGGTCGGCGCTTTCCACGACTCGATGTGACCTCCTGCCACGCCAATACCCGAGAAGGTAAAGCTGTCGTTGCCTGCGTCGAAACTGTGAATGGTATCCGCAGCACCAGCGGCGGAATCTGCGATGCTGAGGAAGCGGAAGTTGTCATGACCCGCGCTGGCGAAGATCTCATCCGCACAGCAAGAGAAACAACGCGCTGGTCGCCTCATACCTCGCCACCACGCGTTTCCTGGCTCTTCCTCGCATGATGGCTTTTCGGTCGCGGGAGCCAATACTCCACTCCCAGCTCCGCGAACGTTTGCGCATCTCGAGCTCGAAGAACGAGAAGTCGTCCAGGCCCACGGTATTACCTCCTAACGAGCTTGTCGTCATATCGCTGCTTAACGACCTGCCGACACCTTATCTCCCATACGAGCGCAGGAACGCCGCCGTGCAATGGTGAGTCGCGGAAAGCGATATGCCAAAGTCGGCTGGGTGCGCCTCCCCCAAATGGGCTAGGGCTGGAAAAACAGCGCGGGCGAGTCAGCGCTGCGGCTAAACGCGATCTTGGCCCTGAGCCTCGCGCCGAAAAAACTGCCGAGCTAGCGAAACGGCCCGGAGCAGGAAGCATGAGCTCACGTCCTGATAAACCTAATCGGCCTGATAAAAGCGCGCGATTGCGTCGCCGGGGGCACCGTTCGGGGAGAAAATGCCTATATCTAAGCGGCTTACTCGCCGATACCGGAGCGCGGTGGCGACACGAACAGGATCAAGAACAGGAGACGATCAGGGCGGTTACAGGGCTCGAGCAGGGCTGCAGCAGGGAGCGACATGGAGATGCGATAGGTGCATCGCTAGTCAGCTATGGGCCAACAGCCGACCTCAGCGAGCGTGTCGCTGATCTACGCGGCCTTACGGCTGTTACTCGCTTCAGCGAGCCAATCGTGACTTCGTTCGGCGTAGGCGAGCCACCCGAACAACATGACGGCGACAATCAAAGCGATCCAACGATCGTACGCATGCGTGTTTCAGACTGTCGGCACTTGCAAGGTTCAACCCGATGCCACATCACGTTGATGTAGCCGTCGCGTCCGCTGGAAGCGCCTTGTCTTGGGTGCCGATCTTCAGCATGATTACATATCAAGCGAATAAGGTAGGTACGTAAAGTTGCATTCGAGCTCGACCAGCCGCCCAGCAAGGGCGGCCGGTTCGCAAGTGGCGGCCTAGGTAGACTTGAGCACGCCGTTCATTCCATTCGGATAGAACCCGCCTTTGCTGACGCCCTGCTTCTCAGTCAGATAGACGATATGCAGCACCTCCTGCGGTGTGCGACGGAAGGCAATGGCATCAGGTGTAGACGGGACGACGTTGGCCTTGCCGTTCATCCGGATGCCCTGATCCTTGTCTTGACCACCATCAACCTGGTCTCGCGCGTCGGAGATGGCGTTGGCTGTATTCCAGGCCTTTTCGCCCATCAAATAAAGCTGCGAGCGGGCCATGCCCATGTGATACGCCTCGACCGCCAGAATGCCAGCCGCCGCTTCGACGAACTCCTTGCTCTTGATAAGCGGCGCGGCCCCTGCGTAGGCGGTCACGCCCACGTCCTCAAACAACATGCCACCGAGGAGGACGCTCATGTCATCGGCAAACGGGTCAAAGTCGGCTGGGAGACCGGCTGCCTGCGCAGCTGCCTTGAAACCCGCGTCGAAATCGATCGCCGGGCGCGACACCGCCGTCCTGCCAAGCGTCTTGCGATAGAAGCGCACATGGGCAAGCTCGTTTTCCGCCAGTTCCTCGACAAACTCGCGGATCTCCGGCTTCTGGAAGTTGGCTTCGTGTCCACCAACAACCCGCGCCGCTTCTGGACCGGCATCGCTATCGTCGATGCCTCTCCCCGTTGTGGCCCGCAGATAAAACTCAGCTTCCATGTATTCCAGGTTCAGCGCAAACTGAAAGATGTCGTCATCCTTCACTTCAGCGGCATGGATTCCAACGCCTGTGGTCTCTTGATGCTTCGGCTGTGCCTTGTGCTGTGCATAGGCGGCGGGAAGCAGAAGACCGCTCAGCCCCAGAACCGACAGACCGGCAACGGATTGCCGTCGGGAAATACGCGACCGCTCCACGTTCATGGCGAACCTCCTTTTCATGTGATTGTGACGCGTTTTCCGGAGCGGCAAATCGCAGTCCGCTATCGGCCGCTTGGGCTGACGCGTGGTGCATCACAAACGGGAGGAGCTTGCGTCCGTTCCTGCTGTGTGCAGCTTTCGAGCGACTAAAACTTTGAGGCCCATCCCCGAGTTAAATTTTGGGGGCGATCCCCGAGGCAGAGTGGCCCGAACCTCAGCAATGGGTCAAAATGCCCGCCCTGCCTCAATAAGCTGACCTCAACGAGGTACGCCGCCACTTCGCTGATGGGCCAGAAGCGGAAGTTTCGCACGCGCTCGCTACGGTCGGTGCGGGTCTTGTCAGGTCTCAGATGAGGCCGAAAGTGATCGCGATTAAGAAGAACACGACCAGTCCGATGGCGACCATCTTGAAGATGTAAGCGGCCTCAACGTCGTGCCCAATCCATTCGAAGTCCGGCCCCCATAGGACGGTCGCGACGAACCCGAGAACGAAGGTCGTGATCAGCAGGATCACGTAAAGGGTGTTCATATGGATCGACCTTTATCGTCACTGCCACGACCACTCACCCATGACGCCGATAAACCAGCCGGCATTGAAGGCGACAACCAGCATGAGGAGGCAGGTCAATAAAGAGGGTTCGACGTCAGGCACGCCTTGAGCGCGCCAAATTGCGAGCAACCCCAGCGCACAAATTCCCGCGCAAAGAGCAGGCCATATCGCTGCGAACCGCCCCTGACGGGTCCGTGGCAGACGCCTGGCCCGGCGAGATGCCACCAAGGCAGTCAAGGCCAACACGATCAAACAAGCGGTGAGCAAGTACATTCGACGGGATCCCTGGCGCAACCACCGCCATCTCGAAGGCGCTGTCAAACCAATAGCGCGCGTTGATTTCATCAACCTTAAAGCGATAGAGAAAATTGTTAATCGTCCGACGGACCAACCTCTTTGAGCGCATATCGCAAGCACCTACGGGAAGGAGACCGCGCGACGCATTGGCTCAAGTCAGGCATGGGGCGGAAGCGGCCTTAATGGTCTGCAAACCTAGTTCTCGGGCATCTGCCGGCTCAGGGGGTCCTCGTGCTACTTTAGCGGCATGCCGCCTTTCAGCATTCGTTCCACCCCTTATCCTCGGAAGCCGATTGGAGGATGTTGTCTCTCTATGCTCTCGCTTGGCATCCTTTGGGCGGTCCTTGCCTCCACGGCCGCATGGGGGTCATTTCACTTCGCGCAGCGTGATCCACGCTCAACATCTTGGATGAAAATCGCCTTTGCCGGGTCTCTGTTGCTCGTGACAGCAGCAGCACCTCTTTGGCTCCGAGGTGACGTCATAGGAGAGGGTTTGGCAGCTCACCTCCTGCTACTCGCATTCTGGGCAATGATCGGCGTTGGTGCGCCTCTGTGCCTTGGGTCGGTAGCCGGTACACTGGGTGCAATGTACAGGAACCGGCGGCAATAGCGGTTGAGCGTGGGTCCTTCCGTAGCCCGCCGCGCACCGCCATGGTCCGCTACGGGTAAGAGTGGGCATTAGCTAGGGATTGAAGACGACGTTCGGTGGGCAATCCTTGCGTCGGGGAGGATCAGGCTTGTGAATGCGAAGTCTTTTGCGAAGCTTGTTGGGATGGTAGCTCTATCGGTGGTGGTCGCCACATTGCTCCTCGGTGGGAGCAAGGACGCAAACAGTTTTGGCTTTGTCGGTCTCTTAGTGGCAACCTTCTGGGGGATACCGGCAATCGTTGTGATTGCGCTGTACCGTTATGTCGAGAAGCGCGATCATGATCGCTGACCAACAAGGTCTGCCATGGGTCAAAGGCTGCCCTTGGGGGCTCCGATGCCAGCGTTCCGCTCAGCCCTTAGAAGCGGACAGTGCGAGGTCAAAACGGGAAAGCCACTGGCCACGACGGCACGTAAGGACAGCTTAGTTTTGGTCAGTGCTTTGAAGTTCGGCGCCGAACCCGGACTGAGATTGGTCAACTTGCGTCCATCCAGGCTCGCGAGGCCTTATGAGTGCGCGTTGTATAGATTCGGCAGTGACTAGCTGAGCACAAGCAAAAAAGAGGAGTGCGATGATGCACTCCTCTTGTCGCCAACCTGAAAAGCGGCTGTCGGCGTCAGAACCTGTTAGAGCGGATAGTAGTACCTATCTATGCTCTGCTTTAGCAAGCTCAGCGCCCTCTTAAATTCATCCGTTACGTCTTCTGGAAACTGACGCAAACGGTCTTCGCTTTCGACGATAACGCGCAGATTTTCGAGCTGCCGATTGACGTGCTCAAAGACAAATCGATCCTTGCGCTTATAGTACTGCGCCATGGCACGCGGATCGCCGGACACCGCCTTAAAGATCAGCTGCTTGTCTACCGCGACACGCGCAGGGATCATCTCGCGCTTATTACCGACGACGATAGGCACCAATGTCTCATCAGCTTCAAAGAAGTCGCGGCGAACCTGATCATCGCAGATCGGATGCGGCCGCTTCCGCGGGCGTCCCTTTGGATTGCCCGACGTGCCCTTTGGAAACTGTCCCTTGGGATTGCGATTCATATCTCTACTCCTCAAAGATGGATTCAAGGAGGTCACCCAAAATTAGAATGGCGTGGCCTCCGGGTTCACCAAATCCCTACAACCAGAGATTCAGACCCATCAGGCGTCACGCCATCATCTACGCACTACGTGCCGGGTTTGTGCATCACGCAAAGTCCCGAAAAAGGACCCAACCCGGCTCTCGCACGAGGCGAGATCTTTCTACCGCAATTTGTGATTTCGAGCAAGCAAAGGGGCCGATTTGGCGAGCGTGCTAGCCTCATCGTGCAGGATGGCAATGGGCGCAGAGGCATCGGTCATCATCGAGGCAGTCCGCGCTCGTCGTAGAGCAGATCGCCGTGATCGACAGACCCGTGCGGTCCCTTCAAGCGCTTTGCGCAATCTTGGCCGATCGTCAACAGACGGTCCGCGAGGCTTTCTCCTTGCTCGCGGCGGACCCGGTCAAGCCGCTCGCGAATAGCAATAGCGACCGCAACGGTGAGCGACTCCCCGGTCAGCCGCGCCAGCTCGGCCGCCAATTTCGCGCGCCTGCGGGCTCTTAACGTTTAAGCTCATTTCGAACCTCCCGCCGTCATACAGGCGCAAATGATGGTGGCCGCCGTCGGCCTCGGCGCTTGGCAATCAGCATCGCCATGGTGGTCTCTCTGTCCATTCCCTACCGCCCCGCCGATAGCCCATATGCTTCTGATTCTTTGTTGTCTGGAGGACCTGCGGACCGCGAGCATATTGGGCGATAGGGGCATCGGTCACGTCCGCCGATACAGAATGATTGGAACGCCCGGAACAAGTTGGTTCAGGAAGTCGAAGTCGCCGACATTCCCTGTCAATACGCTGGCACCGATGCTCAGCGCCTGAAGGTGGATGAGCGCATCGTTGAGGTATTTCCGCTCATGACCAGCACCCTTCGGCGCGCCGCTGAGACGAACGAGCTCGCCCGCAAGGATTCCCGCTTCGCCCCACATCGCGGTATCCGGAGCTTGCAAGCGATGCGGCGGAATGTCTTCAATCACACCCTGTAACGTTTGCAGAACTCCACTCGTTGAGGCGTGAGCCGGATCGAGCCGTCCGAACACATGCGTTAGTTCGGCAAGGCAGACGGCCGAGTGGTGACAGGCGCGATATGTCAGCAATCGATCGACGGCGTCCGGGGTGCGTGCCTGCAAGACGTCGAGATAAACGCTGGTATCGAGCATCAGCGCGCCGCCGACCAGCGGTTCGTCGGATGCCCAGGCAAGTTCGGAATCGGGTCGTCGCGTTAATCGCTCCAAGCGCTTGTGCGGCTTCAGCCTCCGCAACGCTCCCTGGAGATCAAATCGCAAGATCGATATCTGCCGGGATGCTTCCCTTGCGCCGGACAAGGCGCGCCCCGAAATCGTCTTCGAGCGCCAAACGCGACAAGGCGAGCTCTAGGAGTTCGGTATCGGAAGACACGTGAGCCCGCTTCTTTGCCGCTTCGATTAGGCCTGCGGGCACCCGGCCAGACAAGCGCGTGTCCTTGGCCTCGCCGAGCAGCCCGACGGCGCGCGCCTGCTCGAGCACGAGCCGATTGCGCTTAAGCGCAATCTGCTCCTCGGTCTCTGTCAACGTGTGGGTCCGCACAACCATGGCTCCTCCAGTGTTGAACAAACTATAACGATTGTTCAACACATTCGCAACGCCGGAAATGAGGGGTTGCGCTCGGCGCCACCGCCCACGGGCTCACGGCTACAGCATCACCCGGGCTCGACCCCGCCCCCGGCGCGCAATGTTACATCCACGTCGATTCCAAAACCTGCCAGCGCTAATCTGACCGCCGACCGGAGAAGTCGCGATCTCCTCGGTCCGCCCTACTGCAAAGTGTCGGCGCGGCGTGCTCGATCTCGGCAAAGGTCTCGCCCGTTATCGCCATAGTCGCGGCCTGTCCGGTGCACGTCTGCCGGCGGCGGACGGAGACATCGACATAGGGCGGGTCCATCTCGAAGCCGGCCGGTTGGTTTCGGATACAGTTCTCGCCGCTGGCCCAGGGCATCCACACGAATCCGGGCGGATGCTCCATTTTATCGAGCGCCCTTCCGCCACGGATCGATCACGTTGATCCCACAATCTACAAAGTCACCAACATTTCTGGTCGCGAGCGACGCGCCCCGCGAGACGGCAATCGCCGCAATCTGAGCATCCGACTGCGAGATTGGCCGACCGGCGAGCCGGCGAGCAGCAGCAATCCGGGCATATGCTGCTGCCGCAGAGCTGTCGAAAGGCAGAATGCGACCCGCAAAATCTTCGGCGAGCATCGCTTCGGCCTGAGCGATCAATTGCCGCTGGCGACGGCTTGCGGGCAGCAGCGCCAATCCGTAGCGAAGTTCGGCTTCGGTGATCGACGAAATGAATATGCTGGCGGCTGGGACGGCGCTCATCCAACGTTCGACCGCGGCCGAGGGAGCCGGTCGCATGAACTCCGATATCACGTTGGTATCGAGGACGATCATCCGCCGAAGTCCGGCGGCTCCCGCATCGGTTCACGTAGGATTTCGGGCAGCTCCAAGCCGCCCAAAGGGGCAAAGCGCGCGCGAATGGTGGCTGCAAGGTTTTCCGGACGCCTGGGCTGCTGGTTCAAGGCAGCGCGCAGAATATCCCGAGCTTCTTCTTCCATGGAGCGACCGTGGACGGCCGCTTGTATGCGCAGGCGCGATTTAAGCGGCTCATCGAGATTGCGAATGGTGATACTGGCCAAGACGTCCACCCTTGCTATCAATGATTTCAAATTAATCAATGATTTCATGCATGGCAAGCCCCCGGGTGGATACCCGCCCACTCGTGCCCTTCCGGCTGACAATTCTCGTATAGGCGACGATTTGACTGTCCCCCTCCCCCTCTAGGGCCCTCCAGGGCCCTCTAGGGCATGCACGTAACTTCCCGAGTCCTAATCATTGACTTTGCCTCGGGAGCGCAGACCGGCTCTCGCGGAACGAGGCCTACTGAAGGGGGTCAGCACGACGCTGCTCAACCTCCGCGAAGGTCTCGCCTGTCAAAACCATGGTCGCAGCCTGCCCCGTGTAGGACTGCCAGCGCCGGATGGCTACGTCGACATACAGCGGATCCAATTCGATCGCGCGCGCCCGCCTCCGGCACTTCTGCGCCGCCATGATGGTCGTGCCGGATCCGGAGAACGGGTCGAGCACAATGTCGCCGCGACGCGAGCAGTCCTTGATGGCGTCGATCACGAGGGCAGTCGGCTTTACGGTCGGGTGCATCTCGAGTTCGGCGTCCCGGCCCGAACGAAAGCTGTTCGCGCCGGCATAGTCCCAAACATTGGTGCGATAGCGGCCGTGCTTACCGAGTTCGATCGTGTTCAGGTGCGGCCCGTGCCCCACCTTGTAGACGAAAACCAGCTCGTGCTTGGAGCGGTAGAACGAGCCCATGCCGCCGTTACTCTTGTTCCAGACGCACAAATTCTTCAGCTCCGAATAGACGCCGCCGGCCGCCTTCAGCACCTCGTCCATGTGCCGCCAATCCATGCAGATGAAATGGATGGCACCGTCCAGACTCACCTGCGCCATATTGCCGAACACAACAGCCAGGAAGCCCGCGAACTCGACCGAGCTCATCTCGCCCGAGGCCATCTTGAATTCGCGGTGCTTGACCGCGCCGAGCCCGCTGACATGTCCGTCAATCGGAACGTTGTAGGGCGGGTCGGTGAACACCAGACGCGCCTGCTCGCCATCCATCAGATCGGAGAAGGAAGCAGCATCGCAGGCATCGCCGCACAGCAGCCGATGCTCCCCGAGAATCCAGAGGTCGCCGAGCCGCGAAACCGGCTCAGCCCCAACGGCCGGAACAAGGTCGCTGCGATCCGGCTTCTCGCGGCTCGCTTCGCCGTCGACCAACAGATCGATCTCGGCGGTCTCGAAACCGGTCACTTCCACATCGAAATTGATCTCGGCGCCCATCAGGTCCCGCCAGAGCACGCGCAACTGATCCATATCCCAATCGGAATTCAGAGCGATCTTATTGTCCGACAGCGAGAACGCGATCTTCTGCTCGGGCGTCAAATGGCCGACCCGCAACACCGGCACCTGCTCCAATCCCGCCAAACGCGCGCCCTCGACCCGGCCATGGCCGACCAGGATCATGCCGTTCTCATCGGCCACCACGATACTGTTGAAACCGAACTCGCGGATCGAGGCCGCGATCTGATGCAGCTGCTTGCGGGGATGCCGCCTGGCATTGGCGGGGTTCGGCTTTAATTCGGCAATTGGCAGATGTTCAACGCGGAAATCACTCATGAGACCTCTCCAGCAGACAGGTCCTAGCTATACCAACATCTATGCCTATACTTCAAATATTCTTTCTTGGTAGATGGTTGAGATCGCGCCATTTAGTTAATCCGCTCACCCCTTGATCGTGATCTCGACATCTTCGGGCCGCACGCCAAAGGTGGCCGCCAACGCTTTCTTCGCCTCGGCGATGGTCAGCCCCCCTCGCGCCTCATCAGAGCCGGTTGGCCCGTCGGGCACCGGTTGAAACTTCAGCCGCTTGAGCTGGATCCCGAGCTGCTTCAGCCCGGCATAGGCGACCGGGTTGCGCAGCTCCTTGCGCCAGACATCCTTAATGGCAATGTCGGCGAACTCAGAGATTCCGATGCGAAAGCGAGACTGGCCCCGCGAGTTCTCGGAGGCCTCAAGCGGCGCGAGCGACGAGATCCGGCCGACCAGGAACGCGGTCCGAGCCGGAATGCCCTCGGCCTTGTTGTCCCAGTCCTGCCGCCTGCAGCAAACAAGGTAGGGGCAGCGCTCGACGTTCTTGGGATTGAGGACCCAACCTCGGGATCCAGCCCGAGCCAGGATCTCTTGCCGCGTCTCGGAAGTAAAGACGACCACGGCGGCGTCATCGGTCTTGGTCATCTTCAGCCTCAATCCAAATCGGGGTGGCCGGCCGCGGGCTTATCAGCAGCTCCGTGGGCGATCATAAGCTCGATTCCGGCCTTCTGCAGCACCCGACTCGGAGTCAAGCGCCCATAGGCACCCCGCTCGTTGCGTGCGCCGTGCACCAGCAGAAGCAGCTTGTCTGCGAGCTCTAGAGGATCACGCAGCTTTGCAGTCCGACATAATCCGACCACCCGCCGCCGCTCCGCCTGCCAATATTCTTCAATCAACCTCAGCAGCGGGGGATGCTGCGTGCGCGGCTCGAACAATTCCGCTGCCGTGCGTGAAAGTAAAACCCGGGGCTCCATCATGTAACCAATCTGATCCTCTTCGTAGGCAAGCCACTCCCGCAGCTGTCCCTCAGGATCGTTGGGATACGCCGCGGCGAGACCGCGCCAATATTCTTCACACTCCGCAATCAAGGACGTGATGAATCGACCCGCCAATGGATCACCATGGCCGAAATACTTGACGAAGGTGTCCATGTTCGTATGCGCCTCATGCGCGATCAAGCTTGGGGTAGCCCTGATCCCGAGCAGCCGAAATAGCTGATCGGCAGCTTCGATCAAACGCTCCTTGGCGGGCTTTTCGAACTGGGAAGCAGGCGGCTGTATCTTTTTGGGAGGCTGGTGCATCAAATTGGCTCCTTGGTAATGTATTTGCCAATTATAGCATAACTTGTGCCAATTCTCCTGTATCGGGCCGGCATCGATAACGACGCGCGTTTGGGCGGCCAGCGGGCGAAAAAAGCCACGCACGCCGTTGAGCCGCGCTCTAAGCTGTTGTTTTCACTTTATATTCCTCACCTCACAAACGATGGTCGCACCGCAAGAGCTCCCCTGAGGTACGATTTAAAGGATTCCGGACCTGTCGGAGTGCGGGGAGCAGACAAATCTCCTCCACGGCCTTCCCTGGGGCTTGGCGAGGCTATCGATTTTTTGAACCTGTTCGCCCGCGCGATGGGCGGCAGGGGCCATAGGCCTGAACTCAAGGTTTAGGCGTGCAACGAGAGAACGAGCCGCCTTGCCAACCACAGTTCGGACGGCAGGCCACTCGCTTCTCTTGCGCAGAGCTATCCGAACAGCCTGAGGAGCAACTCATCCGCGCTATCGACCTCCTCGAAGCAGGACTTGCCGAGATCACGGTGCATGGGACGTTCGAGCTTCTGCCCGTTGCTGTCCCCCCGCGTATGCCGGCTGACCTTCGAGCCCAGATCCGGCAGCCGTGCTCCCGGCTGGCCACCGAACCAGAAGTAGCGCTCGACGGCCAGCGTGCGCTGGTCGACCTCGAGCCAAACGACGCAGCCGCTGGGCTTCTCGAGCAACCGGGTGCTGACGGTCACGTGCCGGACGCTGGAGCCGGAAAACGTCGACTTCAGCTGGACGTGCCGGAGGATACCGTTGGCCTCCAGCACGATGTCGTAGCCGCCCCTATCGACCTCGCTCTTGAGTACCTCGATGTCGTGGCGGCCCTGCTGCCAGCGCGCGGCCATGAGCTTTCCGAGAAGCAGATGAAAGAGCGCCTGCTCCCGGATGCTAGAGGCGCGGGAGTGAGATGTAAGCAGATCCTGATGCAATTCAGCGAGCACTGTGAAACTCCTTGAGTCAGTCATACCCCGCCATTGCGCTCCGCTGGCCGCACAAGTCCAGCACAACCGCGCGCCTCCCCAGCCAGCTTCGCACACCAGAGTTAATATGATCCTGTTTTGGGATAATCCCGATCTGGGATCAGATTGGCTGCCGCCGAATCGCAAGCGCCCCGGCGGCCATGGAAAAGTCCCTCAAATCCGCCGAATACACCCGCCTCGTCGCCCTTCTTGTCGCAACGCGACAGAAGGCCGGCGTCCGCCAACACGCGCTCGCCAAGAAGCTGCGCAAGCCGCAATCCTTTGTTGCCAAGTACGAGGGCGGCGAACGCCGCCTGGATATCATCGAGTTCATCGCCATCGCCGAGGCACTTGGCGCCGATCCGCTGAAACTTCTGCGGCGGTTCATGCGCGGAAGACAGCAATAGCTGCCGCGGGGCAGGTGCTGCTCCGATCGCGCCTAGCTTGGCTCGCGTAAGCTGGATGTCCAAGGGGGTATTGATGTTCCCGAGTCGACGCCGAGGTCCGAACGACCCGGTGGTGGAAGCGGAATAACGCAGAAGTGGGCTACTTTCTATCCTGGTTCGAGCCCAGGCCGGGTCTCCAAGCGAGGCGTATTCATCGCTTCTGCAGCACCGCCGACAGCACCGGACCATCGTTCAGGATCGAAAAAACCTCCCGGGACGACAGATGCGCGGCGGCCTCCTCGAAAGTATCGCTCGCATCGACCTTAGCGCGGCCGACGGCCAAGCTCGCGTCGATCGTGTCGGGCCGGGCGGCGCGAGGAGGCGGCAGCTGCGCTAGGTGGAAGTTCAAGAGCGCGGCGTCTTCGCGCAACTCCGCCAAGGCGGGTTTGACCCCTGCATCGGCCGACGCGCTCAATTCGTTTGCTCGACGCAGGACCGGAGGCGGCTTTGCTTCTTCGGGCGTGGCGAACAATTTCCCGGACGCGGGACTGGCGGTCAGCGCGCCTATGGGAACGGCGAACAGCAGCCCCACGACGACCGGCGACATCCAGAGCAGAAGGGGCAATGAAACGGCGTACGCGCTTGCGGCCATAGCAACGCCGCACGCGGTCGGGATGCCGTATTTCCGGTAGAGCTCGCGGCGCGCCACCGTGCCGTCGTCACGCCTTTGCGTCTGCCACCCCGCATCGCGGCCGGCGAGGATCTCGATGACCGCGATCGACTGGAAGATCATCATCACGGGCGCCATCAACGCGGATACGACGATCTCTGCGAGAACTCCGGCCAAGGCTCGGAATGCGCCGCCGAATTGGTGTCGCATCGACCGCCACGTCCAGAGCAGGACCAGGCTGAGCAGCTTCGGCAACAGCAGCAGACCCATGGTGGCGACGAACACCCAGACGGCGAGCACGGGATCCTGGGCCGGCCAGGTCGGAAACAACGAGAAGCCTTTCGGGAAATACTCCGGACGCACGAAGCGGGCCTGCAGCGAGATCAACATTCCCAGGAGCAGGAACAGCAGCCATAGCGGCGCCGTCAGATAGGCCCCGATGCCCACCATGAAATGCAGGCGCGACACCCAATGGAGACCTCGCGCAGGCACGACCGCCAGATGCTGAAGATTACCCTGACACCAGCGCCGGTCGCGTGCCGCGAAATCGAGCAGCGAGGGCGGCACCTCTTCGTAGCTGCCCCCGAGCGTCGGCAGCATGTAAATGCCCCACCCGGCCCGCCGCATCAGCGCGGCCTCCACGAAATCGTGGCTGAGGATGTGCCCGCCGAACGGTTTCCGTCCTCGAAGCTGCGGCAGCGCGGCCGCTTCGGCAAATGCCCCCACCCGGATGATCGCGTTGTGTCCCCAGTAGTTGCCTTCGGAGCCGTGCCACCAGGCGACGCCGGCCGCGATCAGCGGACCGTACAGGCGGCCCGCGAATTGCTGAACGCGGCTGAACAGGCTTCGCGCATTGACGATTATGGGAAGCGTCTGGACGAGCCCCGCGGTCGGATTGGTCTCCATGGCATGGACCAATCGGACGATCGTGTCCCCGCTCATGAGACTGTCGGCGTCGAGCACGATCATGAAGTCGTACACGCCGCCGAACCGCGTGACCCACTCGGAAATGTTGCCGGCTTTGCGCGCGGTGTTGTCGGCGCGGTGACGGTAGTACAGCCGCGGCGTTCCCACGGTCTGTCGCAACGCGAGCAGCGCCTTTTCCTCGGCGACCCAGATGTCCGGATCGGTGCTGTCGCTCAGAACGAACCAGTCGAACAGCTCTGCGTGCGACGTCGTCTCCAAGGATTCGATGATCGCCCGGAGCCGGGCCGTCAACCGGTGCGGGTCTTCGTTGTAGGTGGGAAGCAGCATGGCGGTGCGGCTTGCGACGGCGGGCAGTTCCACGTCAGGGCCGAAGGCGTCCCGGTCCGGACGATTGGCCAGCAGCACACAGAAGCCTGCCACCGCAGACGCGAAGGAAAAGGCGACCCAAGCGAGCAGGACCAGAAAAAGGAAAAGCACCATGGCTTCGAGGACGGTGACGCCGCCGACCTCCAGTACGCGATACATCTCATACCCGCCGGCCACGGTCAGCGCCGCCGTCGAGAGCAGGATGAGGCCGCGTCGCCAAGGCATGGTGGTGGCGACCGGCGCAGGAGCGCGCTCCGACACCCGGTTCTTCCCGAGGTCGCCAGGAGCCATCGGAAGCGGGGATTCGCGCGGCAGCAGGCGTTGGGTCGCGATATCGGCTATCGGCCGCGGTGCCGTGCTCAGGGTGCCCATCGGTAGACCCAGACTTCAGACAAGGGCTTGTCGCCCTCGGCTAGAAACGCCCGCAGCTCGATCGGCTCTCCCTTCACCTGGCACTGGAAGCTCAGCCGCCAACCACCGGTGTAGGGATTGGGCTGCGTGACGATGTTCTTCACCTCGGACTTCTCCGCCGTCACCACGCCCTTGACGCCCGCAGGATCAACGCCCGTCAGGTTGTCGCCGTGCAGATCGAGCACGAAGAGGCGCGAGTCCTCGCCCCTCGCCCCGATCCCGCTCCGCGTGAATTTGGCGAGCGAATGCGGCTTGGGGCTATCCGGCCCCCAATACAGCCGATAGGTGTAGTTGTGTTCGCCCTTGGCCTGCAGCGGATTTTTGGGCCGCCAGAACGCGGCGATGTTGTCGTGGACCTCCTCCTTGGTCGGGATCTCGAACAGCATCACGCCGCCCGCGCCCCAGTCCCCGATCGGCTCCACCCAGAGACTTGGGCGTTTTTCGAAGCTGGATTCGATGTCCTGATAGGCGAAGAAGTTTCTCTCCCGCTGCATCAAGCCAAACCCGCGGGGATTGAGATCCTGAAAGGTGCTGATCTGCAGGTCGCGGGGATTGCTGAGCGGCCGCCAGAGGCTTTCGCCCTTCCCGTTGAAGATCGCAAGACCGTCGGAATCGTGGACTGAGGGGCGGAAATCATCGATGTCGTTGCGGTCGTTCGGACCGTAGAAGAACATACTGGTCATTGGCGCGAGCCCGGCCCGCTGCATTTCGACGCGCGGGTAGATCGACATTTCGACGTCGAAGACTGTGGTGTCGCCGGGCCGCACAGTAAATCGGTAGCTCGCTGCGCAGCTTTTGCTGTCGAGCAGAGCGTGGATCACCAGCGAGTTCGCACCCGGCGCAGGCCGCTCGAGCCAGAAGGCCTTGAAGAGCGGAAATTCCTCGCCCTTGGCTTCGCCCATATCGATCGAAAGTCCCCGGGCGGACAGCCCGTAGGTCTGTCCCTTGGCCACGGCGCGGAAGTAGCTCGCGCCCAGGAACACGCAGACCTCGTCGTAATAGTCCGCCCGGTTCATGGGCGCGTGTATCCGGAAGCCAGCAAAGCCGAGGTCGGCGTCTTCGAAGGCGGGGACCTTCTCGCCGAAGGAAAAGTCCGCCTTGCGGTACTTGAGTTCGGCGGCCTTTCCGTCCGCGACCTCGAAGATGGTCACCCTGTTCTTGTAAAAGAAACCGCGATGGAAGAACTGCGCTTCGAACGGAAGATTCTGGCCGCGCCAGAGCGCGCGCTCGGGCAGGAAGCGGATCGAACGGTACTGATCGTAATCGAGGTCCTTCAAGCCGCTCGGCAACTTCTCGTCCGACGCTTCGTACGGTTTGCTGGCCAGCTTGCGGGCCAGATCCCTCACCGTGGACGGCCCGAAAGCGTCATCCGACGGCCCAGCGGCGGCGGCGCCGCTTCGCGAGGCGAGCAGCAACGCCGGCAGCACCGCCGACCCTTGAACAAGCTGGCGTCGATTCACGTGCTCTCCTAATCGCTACTGCTGCCGCGGCCAAAGCAACGACCGTCGCGCCCGTGAGTTCCACCTCCCGGCCATCACTGGCGCGTGGACCTGAGGACGCTCTCGCACGCAGGCAGTCCAATTGCGGCATTCGTTGCGAGAGCGTGGTGACTCTCCAGCGTTCCACGGCCCGAGATTTCCGGGATCGGAGCAGGCGGGATTGCCTCGGAACTGAGGCTGCCAAAATTGACAGCGGGTCGCCCCTGTCTCCTCGCATTAAGAGCGCGCCCCCGGGCCTAAAGGCGGGGCGTGAGAGGTAAATCGGACACCACCTTTACCGCGCCGAACCGACGCGATTGACCCGAAGCAGACTAGGCAAGTTCGCCTGCTCGGGGCAAAATGAAGATTAACCCTCGTTGCTCAAGTGGAAAGCATCGATCACGTCACAAGCGCACCATGAAACTCTTCGGAATCATTGCTTTAAGGCCGGGCACCGTCTCAGCCAGCCTCTCCGGTAAGAAAAAGGCCGCCGAGGCTGGCGCTCATGACCCGTGGCGGACTTGCCACCCAGTAGTCATGTGACGAGTGAGGACGTTGAACTGAAGCCTCCGCTTTAACGGAACCGATGTTCTTTGTGGAGTGGCACGTCCGCTTACAAGCGATGAGCCGATCTTGGTCAAGCGAGCCGTCCAGGGCAGCTCTTCACCCTTCTGAGAAGCGAACCACTATCAGAACGTTGCACGCTCCCCGCGCTGGCAAGCAAGTCAACCCGCCGATCCGTTGCGGTGCTGCGACCTGTATGACGAAGGACTATCGCATCCGCAGCGAGGATGCGCTGAAGCGGTGAACTCCTGCCTGCGCAGCGCCCGCCCCCGAAAAGCGACCTGGATCACCCCTGTTCCGAAGGCAGACTAAACTGAAACACGGCCCCCCGCGGTTCATTCGCACCAGTCCAAAGTCGTCCTCCGTGCGCCTCGATGATCGATCGGCAAATCGACAAGCTCAGGCCGGTCCCGTCCGGCTTGGTGGTGTAAAAGGGCTCGAACAGGCGATCAACGATTGCCACGTCAAGTCCAGGTCCGGTATCCCGGACGGCGACAACAAGGAGATTTGAGGCATCTGCAGCCGTGCTGATCCGCAGCTCCCGTCCGCCAACGTCGAGGCAGTTCATTGCCTCGATCGCGTTGAGGATCAAATTGAGAAC
>NZ_JADPKT010000010.1 GCF_023074075.1 Bradyrhizobium sp. 138
CCTGGGCCGAACGGCCGGCTTCGGACCCCGACCCGCGCACGCTTGGCCTCACATCGCGCCATCTCGCCTACGTGATCTACACCTCAGGCTCAACCGGAACTCCCAAAGGGGTACAGAATGAGCATCGGGCTATTATCAATCGCCTGATCTGGATGCAAAAGGCCTATGCACTCAATGCGGCTGATGTCGTCTTGCAGAAGACCCCGTTCGGATTCGATGTCTCGGCCTGGGAATTCTTCTGGACATTGCTTGAAGGGGCAACCCTGGTGCTGGCACTTCCTGGTGCGCACAAAGACCCAGATGCGCTTATAGACTTGATAATCGGCCAACGCATCACCACTGCGCACTTCGTACCATCCATGCTGGCCAGCTTCATGGACACGAAGGGCGTTGATCGCTGCACATCCCTGCAGCGTCTCGTGTGTAGTGGCGAGGCGCTTTCTGCCTCCCTTACGCAGAAGGTTCGGCGCGTATTACCCTGGACTAGTCTGCACAATCTATATGGTCCCACGGAAGCTGCTATCGACGTAACGGCCTGGAATTGTCCGGCTGATTTTAATGGGGCAGTGGTCCCGATCGGCCGTCCGATTGCGAACACGCGGGTGTACCTGCTGGACGGTCATGGCGCGCCCGTGCCGTTCGGTGCGGTGGGCGAGCTTTACATTGGCGGTGCGGGAGTGGCGCGAGGCTATCTGAACCGCCCCGAGCTGACAGCCGAGCGGTTCATCGCCAGTCCCTTTGTGGACGGCGATCGGCTGTACAGGACCGGCGACCTCGGGCGTTATCTGCCGGACGGCAATCTGGAGTTCCTGGGCCGCAATGACGACCAAGTGAAGATCCGCGGCTTCCGCATCGAGCCGGGCGAGATCGCGGCGCGGCTTTGCGAGCACCCGTTCGTGCGCGAGGCGGTGGTGGTGGCGCACGAGGGCCCCGGCGGCGAGCAGCGTCTTGTCGCCTATGTGGTGTGCGCGCCGGAAGCAGCTTCGAATGGGCTGGAGGGAAGCGAGCTTGCCGGGGCCTTGCGCGCGCACCTAAGTGCGCACCTGCCGGAGTACATGGTGCCATCGGCGTTCGTGCGGCTGGCGGCGCTGCCGCTGACGGTGAACGGCAAGCTGGACCGCAAGGCGCTGGCTGCGCCGGCTGACGATGCCTATGCACGGGCGGCCTATGAGGCGCCGCAGGGCGCAGTCGAGACGGCATTGGCGCGGATCTGGGCCGAGCTTCTCGGGTTGGAGCGGGTCGGACGCCACGACGACTTCTTCGAACTGGGTGGGCACTCACTGCTAGCGGTGCGGCTTCTCAGTCGAGCGCTCGATGCCGGGTTCAAGTTTACCGCCGCCGATCTCTTCCAAGCTCCTGTTCTGAAGGAACTTGCATTGAAGGTTCATTTGGAGCCACAGCCCAGTAGTCCGGGAGTGATTTGTGTTCGCGCAACCGGATCGCAGCCGCCGCTGTTCTTTGTTCCCACAGGCTTAGGAGATTGTTCCTATATCCTCAACTTGGTGGAGGAAATGGACGCGGACTGTCCAATCTATGGTCTACCGTGGCCTTCTTTCAGTGAAGTTTGTTCACCAACTCTTGAAGCGATAGCCTCGCAAGTCATTCCGGCGATCAGGGAGATACGGTCCCGGGGTCCATATCGATTTGCTGGATACTCATCAGGCGGAATATTGGCTTACGCCATAGCCGAGCAGTTACTGAGCCTCAATGAAACTGTCTCATTTATGGCGTTCATTGATGTTACGCTACCCGCAAAGCCAGCCGGCATGACGCCCACCCAGATGGTATGCGAAGTGGTGCTAGAAACTCTTGAACCCCTTGAGGACGAGCACTTTAAACTATTAAAGCGCTTTGCACGGCACAGTTCGATTGCTCAACTACTTGAGAAGGCTCATCAAATAGGAGCTATACCTCCGGATCACAATGATGCTTTGATGTACGAGAGAATTGAGCAGTTTCAAAGGGCGCTGCAGCTATATCGGGCTCCGTCGCTGCCAATTGAGGTACATCAGTTTTACGCGGATTCTTCCGTAAGTTGTCGCGCACGAATAGACAAGAGCTCAATAGCTCCAGAGATGAGCTCGCCGATGCGCGGCTGGGACAGGGTTTTGAGTGCAGCGGCCATTGATACCACAACGATTCCAGGCAATCACGCGACGATGATGAACACTCCAGAAAACCGCAAAGTCCTGGCACGCTCGTTATCAAGAGCCTTAAATAGTCGTCCGTGAAGAACCTGGATTTCAGCTCGGGACGAACTGAAGCTGGACGAGGATTTGGCGCAACAGGAGCTGCAGCCAGCGGAGGAGACGCCGGAAGTTGTAACCGGCGGCGGCGAGGACGGCATTGGTGGCGTCGCCTTGGCGATGCCAGAGATAGTTGCGGCCCATCCGGTGTTCGGATTTGAGATGGCCGATGACCGGCTCGACCGCGGAGCGCCTTCGCAGCTCGCGTTTGATCTTTGGCGTCACCCGCCGCTTCTGGCCTGAGGTGAACACCCTGAACCTGTAATCGGGCGGCGCATTGTGGCCGCGATAGCCCTTGTCGGCGAGGATGCGCGCGATGGTGTTGCCGATCAGCGCCTCCATGGCCGCCCACCTCGAGATGATACTGGATGCCCACAAAGGCGAACCCCTTGCCGAGTTCGAGAATCAGCGAACGCAGGTGTTCTATCAGCCCGCGTTCGAGGTCTCGCTCCAGCATTTCGGGGCCAAGTGAAAGAAAGTCGAAGCTGTAGGGATCCTTGAGGATCTCTTTAGCGAGCTCGACCGCTCCGCCGGCAGAGTCCGCGAGAAGGTGGTAAGTGCGCGCTGCCTTGACGGGCGAACAGGTCACTATCGATCTGATTGATGAGGACGTTGCGGCTCCATCCGTGTTCGATCGCCTGTCGCGCGTACCAAGCGCGTTGCTTCGGCGCCTTGACGGCATCTAGAAGGCGGACGTTATGGCCCCAGGGCAACAGTGCAACAACTTGTTGCACAAATTCGGCATCCCGCCACGTACATTTGTTGCTCCTCAGCGTCCTCATCGCGAGGTACCGCTCCGACCGCAACGAACGCTGGCTGAAAATCAAAACTGTGCAGAAGGGCAAATTCCCCGTGGTCGGGTTCATCAAGGATCCTACAGGTGTGGCTGCGCTCTACCTGGGCAAGAAGGAAGGAAAGGAACTGGTCTACATGGGCAAAGTCGGGACCGGTTGGTCGCGCACCGTTTCAAGCGAGATCCGAAAGAAGCTCGATACCGTAGTGAGCCCAAAGGCCAAGCTCACCCGGCCCATCAAGAAGCCCAAGGCGACGTGGGTTGAGCCCACGTTCTACGCAGACGTCGAGTACCGTGATATCACGTCAGAAGGGCTGCTGCGTGCCGGCTCGTTCAAGGGGTTGAGCAAGAAGTAGGGCTGCAAGGGGGGAAAGATGAGCACTCGATTGCTGATTTTGATTTTCGGCGGGGGCGCTTTCGCCGTCGCGGTTCACGCTAACGACCTATCGGCGATGTATATTGCCCTGTTTGCAAGTTTTATCATCTACCTGCTCCATACGTTGGAATTCAAACTGAACAAGCTTCTCGACCACTACGGCATCAGGGTCTGGGATAGCGATATCTCGAAGGACTGATGTGAGGGCTGGGATGGACTGGGGACTTATTTTGGTGTTGGCGATTTCCGGCGGCATCTTCCTGTGGCAACGCTCGAAAAACGTCGAAAAGGCAAAAATCGCCAATCAGCGTCTGAAGCAGGATGATCGCCTGTACGAGCACATCAAGGCAGGGATGCGGGAGTACCACTTCCGCGATGGCGAGCAGCAATTGTGGCGAGTGAAAGAGAGCAGGCAACGGCTATTTGAGACCGCCGATCTGATAGCCTTTCATGTGACACACGTCATCGAGAGCCGCGTAGGTTTTTATTTTAAGGACCTCGGAGAGTAAGCGCCTTTGCGGGCAACGGTGATGAGTTCATCGAGAGCTATTACCGAACCGATGCCACTTTTCAGAAGGAAGGCATGCTGATCCCGCCGGATGACTGACGCCCCGGTTCTCCACAAGGCTGCGGGATGTGATCTGCTTAACGTCACGCCATTGTAAAACTTTTTCGTTTGACGGATTTTGCCAAATATACAGACAGAATCCTCAATCCTTTCAAATACTCAGCGCGGACCCTTGCGAGTCCGGATTTCGGCGATAGAGTTTTTTGGTGCCCCAAGTGTGAATCAATTTCCTTGCAAGCTTCCGGACTTCTGATCTTATGAATCTTGGTCGGACGGCCTGGTTCACAGCAGCTCATAACCAGTCAAATGGAGAGCTGCGCCAATGCCTGACCATCCCGAGTTGCACGTTAAATTCCTGGGCCTGAGCCTCAGCGCTAAAGGTGCGCTGGCAATCTGCGCCGCCATGATGATTGTTCTGTCGGTGCTTGAACCGCCCCGGGTTTGCCGGAGGCTCCAACCCCTGAGAGGATGGAGCCATGACGAGCAAGACGACGAACAAGTTTTCACCCGAGGTCCGGACCCGAGCGGTTCGGATGGTTCTGGATCACGCCAGCGAGCACCCGTCGCGCTGGGCGGCAGTGACGTCAATCGCGGCCAAGATCGGCTGCACGCCGCAGACGCTGCATGACTGGGTCAAGAAGGCCGAGGTCGATAGCGGGCAGCGGGCCGGCGTTCCGACCGACACGGCCGAGAAGCTGAAGGCTCTCGAACGGGAGAACCGCGAGCTGCGGCAGGCCAACGAGATCCTGCGCAAGGCAAGCGCCTATTTTGCGATGGCGGAGCTCGACCGCCGGTCCAAGCCATGATCGCCTTCATCGACGATCATCGTGGGGCGCATGGGGTCGAGCCGATCTGCAAGGTCTTGCCGATCGCCCCCTCGGCCTACCATGCCCATCTGGCCAAGCGGCGCGATCCCGCCAAGCTGTCGGCGCGCGCCAGGCAGGACGCCGCGCTGAAGATCGAGGTTCGGCGCGTCTTCGATCAAAACTTCTCCGTCTACGGCGTGCGCAAGGTCTGGCGGCAGCTCAAGCGCGAAGGCTTCGATGTTGCCCGTTGCACAGTGTCGCGACTGATGCGGGACATGGGTTTGCAGGGGGTCATCCGCGGCAAATCCGTCAAGACCACGATCAGCGACAAGGCCGCGCCATGCCCGCTGGATCACGTCAATCGCCAGTTCAAGGCACCAAGGCCGAACGTCCTCTGGCTCTCCGACTTCACCTATGTCGCGACCTGGACCGGCTTCGTCTACGTCGCCTTTGTGATCGACGCCTATGCCCGCAGGATCGTGGGCTGGCGGGCCTCCCGCACGGCGCACGCGGGCTTCGTGCTCGATGCGCTGGAGCAGGCCCTGCACGATCGCCGACCGGTCCATCGCGGCGGGCTCGTGCATCATAGCGATAGGGGCAGCCAATACGTCTCTATCAAATACACCGAACGCCTGGCTGAAGCTGGCGTCGAGCCTTCTGTCGGCAGCGTCGGAGATTCCTATGACAACGCTCTCGCCGAAACCATCAACGGTCTCTACAAGGCCGAGGTGATCCATCGGCGCGGACCATGGCGCAGCTTCGAGGCCGTCGAGTTCGCGACGCTGGAATGGGTGGACTGGTTCAACAACCGGCGGCTCCTGGAGCCCATCGGCAACATACCGCCGGCCGAAGCCGAGCAACGCTACTACGCCATGCTGGAACAATCGGCCATGGCGGCATAACTTAAACCAAATGGCCTCCGGCAAACCCGGAGCGGTTCAGCTCGCCTTCTACCGCTTTTGATTGTGGCTCGTTTGCAGTCTCACGATCCACCATGCAAACACCTCAACCTGTGAAGCGGCGTCGGCCAGGACAGCTTTTTGCAACGAACGAGCTGTACCTGTTCGCGGCCAGCCTAACTCGTGAACGCGGTTAAAGCGCTTAGCCCCCCGTGTCATCGGACGCGAGTGTTCCGTCGCTTCAAATGCCCTTGGTCATCTAAGGGTACGGTCTTGGTTAGAGAGGCAGCTTGATTGATTCCACGCAAGCTCTCTTCAGCCGCTTTAGCTGGGCGTTGGAGTAGAGCCCGAAAGTGATGCCGACCTCGCTCTCGTGGCCCATGATGTCCGCCACAACGTTCTCCCGGTGACCTGCATCCTCAGCCTTCGTCGCAAACCAACGCCTAAAGCTATGGAAGTTGACCTTGGACCTCCGCGCACCCGGTCGCTTATCATGCACGCCAAGTTTCTTGCGATAGTACGTGAACCGCTTCGAGAGGGCCATCGTCCGATTGCCATCCCAGCCGGTGTCCTGGAAGTCGGGAAAAAGATAGGCAGTCGCATCGCGCTTGCCCATAAGTTTCGCGATCATAGGTCGAAGCGTTGAATGAATGGGAATGGTGCGAACCCCAGCCGCAGATTTGCTGCGAGTGACGCTGAATGTGTGGTCGCTGCAATCACGAATGCGAAGCTGTCCGATTTCATCGAGGCGCATCCCAGACAGGGCGGAAATCCTCATGGCGTTCACCATATCAGTGTCTGCCGGGCCCGCGAGAAGGGTGCGAACCTCGTCATCCGTGAACGGCCGCTCGGGCCCATCGGGCCATCTGGGGCAATCCTATGTGCCTTGGCCTTTGGGAGCGACTTGCGCATCCAGGGGTTCGACTTCACGCCGAAGCTCTTCTCTAGCCAGGTCCAGTATTGCCGTAAGGCAGATAGCTTCTTGTTGGCCGTCTTGAAGTGCACGCCCGCCTTGACGAACGCCTCATCGCGGAAATCGGCGGCAATCCGATCCGTCGTGGTCTCGATGAAGAAGCCTTGGCTGGCCTTCGTGCACCAACCCTTGAACAGCGTTAGCGCGGTGCGGGCGTCGGCCTTGGTTCGCTCGCTATATGTCGAGGCAGCAAGCCATCGCTCGATGTAGAGGTCGGCGGGGGTGACCTTTGCGGACGCCAGTTGAACGAACTTGGTGGCCTGCTTGGTAGCTGCCCGGGGTTCTCCGAACGGTTCGTAATCTTCCCGGGTCCCGCCAGTCGCAAGATCGATCTCTTCGGCCCGGTCCGTGATCTGATACATAAGGTCATTGCGCCGCGCGGCATCTGCCCGGACGAATTCCTCCCGGAGCGCCATGGCCTCCAAGAGTAGCGGGTCTTGTTCCTCGGGCCCAGCGTCCGGTGTTTGGCAATCTCAGACTTCAAATCCGCAACGGCGTTCCAACGGGCTATGCGGGCCACCCGGAGGTCTGTGGTCGCCAGGGACTTTCAGGAGCCGCTTCTTGCCAATGGCGCGCCGTAGCGTCCTAGGGACTTCAGCAACGGCATACCAAGTCGTCCCTTCGCCCCGAAGGCTGGGTCAAGTAGCGCCGATCACCACCACCTTTTTCCGCTCTCAGAATAACGTTCACGTGGCCTGCCCCTAACAGTGTGCCCAACGGCTCGCCCCCAACGCGGGCTTTCATATAGAGCTATTTTGGCAGTATTTCCAGGCTTTGAAAGCAGGCGCGTAGGGTCCAGGTTCCCCAGCCAACCTAAGAGTCCACAGCGGAATCAAGCGACTTTCTGTCGATCGCAGAACCTAGCCTAGTCGATCCACACCTTTGGTCCACTTCGACCGAGAGGGGCTTTGACCTTTGCGCAGGAAGGCCCGGGCGCACCGGCCGAGATGGTCCCTGACAGGCGCTACTGCAAGTTCAATGTACATTGGTGCTCGAAGGGTGGGCATCGACAGAATTCTAGATCGCAGCGTTGGCCTGGTCGATCCGAAGGAGTGCTTAATCGGGTGCATCGTGGGCCAGTACCGGCACATGTGGAGCGCCGGCAGCAGCGAAGGCTGGGGATCGCGACGGCTAATTTCCACGATAGTTTGGCGATCGCTTCTCGAAGAACGCGTTCATTCCTTCCTGCTGGTCAGCAGTGTTGAATGCGCATCGAATTGCCTGGCGCTCGAATTCGAGCCCGGCGTCCAGGGTGGTCTGAAAGGCGGCGAGAACGGCCACCTTGGCGAGCTCAGTCGAACGCGGCGGCTTTTGGGCGATCAGTTCGGCGATCTCGAGCGCTCGCGCCTGTGCCTGGCCGCTTTCGACGACTTCAGCGACAAGGCCGGCCTGCATCGCCGCACGGGCAGAAATCGATTGGCCAGTCAGTATCATCAGCATGGCCAGAGATTTGCCTGCCACGCGCGTCAGACGCTGGGTTGCGCCGTCGCCTGGCAAAATCCCGATGTTGATTTCAGGCTGTGCAAACCGCGCTCCTTCGCCTGCTATGGCGATGTCGGCGAGCAAGGCCAATTCGTGACCACCACCGAAGCAAATTCCCTCAACCGCGGCGATAAGAGGCTTTGGAAAATTGGCGATGTCCCGCCACGCAGAACGTCTCGCGGGATTGTCGATTGCCTCAAACCCGCGCTGCTGCATCTCCTTAATATCGGCTCCGGCAGAGAAGAAGGTTTCGTGCCCGCAAAGGACGACGCAACGAACATCCTCATTGAGCGCAGCCTGCCGCAAGCTCGCGCCAAGCTGTGCGATCAGGTCGTTGCTTAAGGCGTTTCGTTTCGACGTCCTGTTCAGCGTCACAACGCGCACATGGGCCCTGGGAGAGGTCGAGAGGATGAGATCGGGCTTGCCGGTCATTGAGGGTGTCTCCTGAAAGAAGTCAGAAAGGCAGCCTATAGACTGAAATCGTTTTCTACGCAAAACATGCTTCATTATAGTCAATCCGACTGACCAGGCTTCGAGCTGTTTCTGGCTGCTCAAGAAAAAAATTGCTGGTCAGACTGGGAGAAGGTTTAGCGGCAGCATTTTTCGCGCTTGACTCCGAAATCTAGAGCGCCTACGTGTATGAAATCGATTTCAGAACTGCGATGTTTTCTTAGCCAGATGACGGCGTAGTAGCGCGGCGCCGTCCAACAAGAACAACAGCTTCTTCACGAGTGCGCTTTGGCAACAGGAGGGATGGAAACCATGGGAATGGGACAGGCTCGCGCGCGTTTTGTACGCAGCGCGTTCGGTGGCGTCTGCTCTTGGGCGGCTGCACAGATCGGAATCGCCGCTCGCGATCTCTTTGACTAAGGTCATGCAAGAGCCGGTCGTGCGGCCGCACGACTTGCGAAATCGCGAACCAAGACGGCCTTATCGGCGGCATGCCGCGTACCCGTTGGCGCTTGCGCCTTCACCGCTATGAGCCGGCCCGCTCAAGTCGCGTGTATCTTAGATAGCGCCGCACTCCGCGCGTAGACCCAGCGAGCGGCTGCTCGTCCTTGCTTGACCGCAGCATCATTAACGCCATTGACTTAGCCCGAGGACACATGAACATTATTGCTCAACCCAGTGCCGTATCTGTTCAGCTTGATAATCAGATTGCAAACAGACGGATGACCATCGGCCTCGGAGGGGGCGTAGCGCTGGAGTGGTACGACTGGAACGTCTACGGCGTGATGGCGGCGTTTCTCTCGCCGCATTTCTTCCCTTCCGATGATCCCACGACCTCGCTGCTTGCGGGGCTAGCCGTGTACGGGGCGGGCTTCTGCGCGCGGCCACTGGGAGCGGCTTTGCTTGGCCCAGTCGCAGATCGCATTAGCCACAAGCGAGTAATGATGATCTCGGTGACGGCGATGGCGGTTTGCTCGCTGCTGATCTCTCTATTGCCGACCTACCGGGACATCGGCGTCACGGCGGCTGTGGCGCTGCTTATCATGCGCCTTATTCAGGGGCTTGCTACCGGAGCCGAGGCGGGTGTCGCCAATGCAATCGCAATTGAACTGGCGCCGCCCGGAAAGGAGGGGCGTTATCTGGGGCTGATCGGTGGCACTTTCATCCAGCTAGGCAACCTTGGATCCAGCCTTGTTGCGTTTCTGGTGAGCGCATCGGTTGCCCCCGAAGCGATGCGCGAGTGGGCCTGGCGCGTACCTTTTGCGGTCGGCGGGGTGCTGGGCCTACTGGTCATTTATCTGCGCACGTCGGTACCGGAGACCTTGATCCATCGGGTTATGCATCGCCAAGATGACTCGTCGCGAATTCAGGAAACCACCGGCGGTGTGTGGAAGACGCTCTGGAGCGTGCGGCTATCCCTGCTTGCGGTCATCCTGGTGATCGGATCGGTGCAGATCGCCAACTATGCCTGGAACACCGGTCTGCCCAATATGGCGAACACGGTGTTCAAGGAGAATAGCACCTCTGTATACGGAATTATGACGCTGATGGTCTTGATCTGGATGTTGGCCGCCCCGCTTGTTGGCGCCTTCGCTGACAAGGTGCGGCCCTCGCGTGCGTTCACGCTGCTGCGCCTACTGCTCATCCCATGCTTTTTCCTGACGCTGCTTTATTCGGAGAAGGGCATCTCCACGTTCTTCCTTGTCACGGTATTCGGCGGAGCCATCGTGGGGTTCAACATGGCGCTCTATAACTTCATCGCTACCACCCTGATGCCGCGTGCCGTGCGCACCACGGGCGTAGCGCTCGGTTACGCGCTCGGCGTCTCATTGTTTGGCGGGACCTCACCGTATCTTCTTGTGTGGTTGCAACGCGAGCACATGGCCTGGATGTTTCCTGTCTACGGATCGTTGATAGCGCTCTTAAGCGTGGTGGTCTACCACTTCGCCAAAAGGCGTGGCCGCGTCTACATCGGTGACTGAACGCCTTCTGCCTGCCGCTTGCGCCTCCCAGCAGAGGCAAAGCCTTCCTTATCAGACGCAAAGCATGTCGACTGGCGAGTATCTCTTGATGCTGGGCAAGAGCATGGGATTGGGACGAGCGCCTTCGCCAGCAGCGGGACACGTGAGCAGTCCTGATCGCATCCAGGGCCGCTTATGGGCGACGACGTCCATGAACTGGAGTCCATCGAATGAAAACGCCATCGTCACCGCACTTCGCGCTCGTCGACTTGCAGCGATATTTCAACGCCGGTCGCCTGGAACTCGATGAGGGGTTCGGCAGCCGCCCAGGCGACACCGGCTGGATCGATTCGCTTCGAGGGCCGCAGACGTATCGAGGCATCCCGTTTCTATTCGGCGCCAACGCCGGAGCGGATGTGCTGGCCTTGCGTCCCGGGGGGCTTCCTGTGGTGATCGCGCTGCCGCCCACATTGGCCAGCTACGTGCTCTTTGTGCAAGTGGTCGCGGACCGCCCACCCGTAAGTCCTCAAGGCTTCGGGGAGATCGGGCCGGCAACGCTGCCTGTGGAAGGCAATTCGCTCGGCGATCGGGTGTCGACATACGTGCTCCGATACGTCGACAGCACCGAGGCCGACGTGCCGGTGCTACGGCGGTTCGCGGTCCAGCAGAACCATATCTCCTGGAGCGCGAGCCC
This sequence comes from Bradyrhizobium sp. 138, assembly GCF_023074075.1. GTDB lineage: Bacteria > Pseudomonadota > Alphaproteobacteria > Rhizobiales > Xanthobacteraceae > Bradyrhizobium. The sequence continues at coordinate 11,249 of NZ_JADPKT010000010.1, forward strand.
GTTCGCGGCGCTGCCGTTACGGGGGCCCATCGTGCACGCAAGCACCGGCGAAAACTGCGCACTCGGCAGAACGGCGGGCGCGAGCTTCTTCCATGGCGAGACACGCACCGAATCGGGGCGCATGGATCGACAAGGGGAGAACTTGTGGCTTTATGCGCTCGAAAATCCATATCCGGAGAAGGAGCTCACCGCGCTAAGCCTGCGAGCGGAGCAAGAAGTTTCTCTTGTCTTTGCGGTGACCACGACAAGGCTCACCGAGCATCCCCTGCGCCTCCAGGCTCGTCGCAAGCTGAAGATGCGGCTACCGCCCGGAGTGCATCTGAATAAGCTTGGCGAGCTCGACGTCGATCATCGGGGCGAACAGATCGGCATGGATCTCGGCACGGTGATCTCCGCCCGCGCGGTGCTTGACTACGCGAGATCGGACTGGCTCGGTGACAAGCACGACGTGCAGCCGGTGCGTTCCGAGGACGAGGTCATCGTCGAGTACTCCGCCCATCCCGACGCAAGGCTGTACCTACGCTCCGACGACGGCCGCTTGCACCTTGCCGATCTTCGGTCGCTGGAAGCTGGCGGGAACGCAGGAGACACCTCGCTGGAGGCGGTGCCCATCGCGCCGGCAACAAGGCCCGTCAAAATCCGCATCGTAGAGAAGGGCAACGGCGTGCGTGTCGCCGCGCGCCTGCATGTGCATGGCGCGGATGGGGAGTATCTGCCGCCCAAGGGGCACCACCGCAAGGTCAATACCGGAAGATTCGAAGACTTCGCCGGGGAGTTTACGAACGGGCTGAACCAGTACGCCTATGTGGATGGCAGCTGCGAGGCGGACTTGCCGATCGGGCCCGTGTTCGTGGAGATCAGCAGGGGCTTCGAGGTGCGGCCCCTACGCCGTATCGTCCAAGTCACCGCGACCACGGAGGAACTCACCTTCGAGCTGGACAGGGTGCTGCGCTGGCGCGAACAGGGCTGGGTCAGCTCCGATACTCACGTCCATTTCCTGAGCCCGCACACAGCCCTGCTAGAGGGCAAGGCGGAGGGGGTCAACGTCGTCAACCTGCTCGCGGCACAATGGGGCGAGTTATTCACCAACGTGGCCGATTTCGACGGGCGCACGACGCTCGGGGCAAAGCACTTCGGCGGGGACGGAGAGTTCCTTGTTCGCGTCGGCACAGAGAACCGTATGCAAGTCCTAGGACACATATCGCTTCTCGGCTACGAAGGCGAGATTATCAACCCCCTGTCTTGCGGCGGACCCAACGAGGCTGCGATCGGCGATCCTCTGGAAGCGACCATGGCCGATTGGGCGGAGCGCTGCCGCCAGCAAGGGGGCCTTGTCGTGATGCCGCATGCTCCCAACCCGCAAGCCGAGCGGGCGGCGGACATCGTGCTCGGCCTGGTCGATGCCATTGAAATGATGTCGTTCAACCCGCGGACTGCGCAGATCAGCGCATTTGGTCTGGCTGACTGGTACCGTTACCTCAACATCGGCTACCATCTGCCACTGGTCGCCGGCTCCGACAAGATGGACGCTGCCGCGCTCCTCGGAGGCTCGCGGACCTATGTGCAACTAGGTGGGCGCGATTTCACGTATCGCAACTGGATGGACGCCGTACGCAGCGGAGACACGTTCATCACAGTCGGGCCGCTCGTTGAGGTGACAGTGGAAGGACGTCGCCCCGGGAGCGCGATCGCGCTTCCTCCTTCGGGTGGCACCATCACAATCGGCTGGCGGATCGAATCGGTCAGCGTCGCGCCAACACGGGTGGAGGTGATCCGCAATGGCATCGTCATCGATGAAGTTCGATGTAGCGAGTTGTCGTGCAACGGCCAGCTCGCGTTGCGCATCACCGAGTCCTGTTGGATCGCAATACGCGTTCGAGGCAGTGTGGCGGGGCGCGAGGCCGACATCGCGGCCCACACCAGTGCGGTGTATGTCAAAGTCGGCGACAAACCGGTCTTTGCCACTGCGGACGCGGTGTCGATTCTTGCACAAATCGAGGGATCGATCGCCTATATGGATACGCTCGCTCCCAGGACTGACGAAGCGCGGCACTCGCGGCTGCGAGCTGCCTTGGAGCTTGCACATCATCGTCTGCATCATAAGCTGCACGAACTTGGCGCCATTCACCACCATGCGCCTGTCCACTCCGTTCACACCGAGCGCGAGCACTGAGAAGGGGAAAACGTCGTGTGAGCTGCTCTCCTTTCTCTCGCTCCAGCGCTTCGCGGGCAGCATGACCGCGGCATGTTTCAGCCACGTCCACTTTGTGCCGCCACCAGTCATATGTTCGCGCAGCGTGGCAGCCGCCAGAGTCTTGGAAGAATGCAGAAGGCACGAGAAATCGATTTCAGTGACAGCGCGTCGGCCGCGGCAGCTTCAGCCCGGGCTGCGCCTGCGACGCGGTGGGCGTTCGCTAGATCTCGGCGGCCCGGTCGATGACCGCATGACCAGTCGATAGGGCAACAGGACACTCCTGGGAAGTGGGCTTCCAGCGATCGCATTGATGAGATAATCGGCGGCTCCTCGGCCAATTTCAGCTGCCGGAACACTGACTGTTGTGAGCGGCGGGTCCATCTGCGCCGCCAGCTCCACATCGTCAAATCCTGTGATGGAAAGCGTAGCCGGCACGGCGACCCCAATTTTGCGGGCCTCTGCCATTGCACCGATGGCAAGGGTGTCGGTGGTGCAGATCACCGCCGTCGTGTCGGGGTGGTCGGTGAGGAGCTGACGAAGAGCGCTGCGACCCTGGGCAAGCGAATAGTCGGCCTTAATGATCTGGGTGGGCCTGAGCGGGAGGCCGGCGTCCGAAAGAGCGCGCTGAATGCCCTCGAGCCTCGCGCGGGACCGGTCGTTGGACGCAGCAACAACATTGGCGATCGCGCCGAAACGGACGTGTCCAAGCCGCAACAGATACTCGGTCATCTCGCGCGTGGCTCTTTCGTTATCGATTCCGATCGCGGGAATGCCGCCAACTGCCTTCGAAACATAGGTCGTGATCACAGGCACACCGGCTTGTTCAATCAGAGCCCTCAGTTCACGTCCATGGGAGCCTCCGACCAGTACAATTCCATCGATGCCGCGCTCGATGAGGCTCTGCAGTTCCTGAAGTTCGCGGCGCTGATCATATTGGGAATTCGCGATGAAGAGCGTATAGCCGCTTTCGCTGAGGCGGTTCTGCAGCGCCTCAACTCCTTCGGCAAAGATGCCGAGCGCCAGCGTCGGAACGATGACTCCGATGGTGCGCATGCGTCCCGACTTCAAGGCTCTCGCCGCGCTGTCTCGCGTGTAGGACAGGTCTGTGATGTGCCGCATCACCTTGTCCCGGAGCTCCGGTCTCACGATTTCGGGATGATTGAGGACGCGCGACACGGTCGCAGGGGACACATTGGCCTTTCGCGCGACATCTTCGATCTTCACGCGCGGTTGCTGGCGTCCTTTAGGCTCGATTGTTGGTTTTTTATCCATCCGGTCTGGTCGCTCAGTCAATGGCATGAGTCCGATCCACGTTAGAACATTGGACAGCCAGCGTTCTCAAGCTCTGTATACGCCCGATCCGTCTTATCCAGTGGAACTCTGGTACATGGGCAGGCGCTGAGTTGGCAGGCCGGCCATTTTGCTTGACTCTGCAGATCATGATGCTTATTTCTGAAATCGATTTCAGAGGTCGAGCCAAATAGAACACCTTTGATCCAAGAAAACTGAAAGGCGAGACCATGGTCGATCTTTTGAAGGGCGTTCGCGTCCTGAGCTTCAATCACTTCCTGATGGGCCCCGTGGCTGCGCAGTTTCTCGCCGATCTCGGGGCGGACGTCATTGCCATCGAGCCACCAGATGGCGCCTTTCAGAGGAAATGGGGCGGAGCAGACAAGCGGGTCGATGGGCAGTCCATGCTGCTGCTCACCGGGAACCGCAATAAGCGAAGTCTCACGCTCGACCTGAAGAAACCTGAAGCCATTGAGATTGCCAGGAAGTTGATCGCGACCTCGGATGTCATGACTGAAAACTTCCGCCCCGGCGTTCTCGACAAGCTTGGCCTCGGCTACGAGGACGCCAAGAAGATCAATCCGCAAATTATCTATGCTGCGGCCTCAGGCTACGGTCCCGATGGGCCCTACGTCTACCGTCCCGGTCAGGATCTACTGGTGCAGGCAATGTCGGGGCTGGCCACGATTACTGGAAGCCGCGAGCAGGGTCCAAGGGCCGTAGGTGTTTCAGCGGTCGATCACCATGGTGCTGCGTTGTTTGCGGCTGGCATTCTGGCTGCGCTTGTGAGGAAAACGCGCACCGGACAGGGGTGCCGGGTTGATGTCAGCCTGTTATCTGCTGCACTCGATCTGCAGATGGAATCCTTTACTTGTTACCTCAACGGCGAGCGGCCTGACGATGTCCGTCAGCCGGGACCGATCTCCGGTTGGTACTACGGTGCGCCTTACGGCATTTATCCGACGCGTGACGGTCATATGGCGATTTCTCTTGGATCTCTCAGCACAGTGTCGGAGGCGCTCGATGTTCCGGCCGATCAGCGCGTTCCAGACAAGGAGGCGTATCGCCGACGCACGAGGCATCCGCTGCGATCGCCGCAAATGTCGCAAAGCGCACGACGGCCGAATGCATCGCATTGTTCGAGGCCCACGGAATTTGGCACGCCGCGGTCAATGACTATGCAGATGTCGTGACCGATCCGCAGGTCGTGCACAACAAGAACTTCCAGGTCGTTCGCGGGGCGACGGGCGCGCCGATCACGCTCGTCAGCCATCCCGTGCGCTATGATGGCAAGCTGCCCGAAGTCCGACTGCCGCCTCAGAAACTTGGGGCTCAGACCGAGGAAATCCTCAAAGAGCTCGGCTACGACGACCACCAACTTGAAGACCTTTCCAGCAAGGGGGCGGTCGGCGCCTTTACGTCCTCGCGCGCCCCTTGATGACGCTCCCAACGCGCATCACGGCAGGCATGCTCGCATGTACACACTGGTCATGCGCGTGACGATCGGGCTGAGGCGGATAGCCGTTGGGCGTTTGCTCGTGATCAGGAGCGATAGCTGGAGAAGGCAGCTGCGTGCTCCTGACCCGCTTAAGCCATCGGCTCGGCCGAAGCGAAATCGGTCGGACATTGGAAGGTTAGCACCGGGAACGATGCCCTGGGATTTCGGCAAGTGGCAAAGGAGTATCGGATATGAGCAAGTCGCGCTGGGCACACGCAATAGACCTGATGCAAGCACGCGTCGATCAGACGCTTGCCGCGATGAAAATAGAGTTTCCGCATTGGGCAGACAGCTCGACCGGTAAATGGACGACCACGCCGGACGGCGATTGGACCGGTGGCGCATGGCCGGGTATGTTGTGGCTGCTCGCGCGGCGATCTGGCGAGGCGAAATACCTCGATGCAGCTCGGTTCTGGAGTAGCCGCTTGAAGCCGCGCGCGCAGCTGCAAACGGCGTTCAAGGGCTTTGGGTTCTACTATGGGGTCGCTCTTGGCGACGTCCTGTGTCAAGACAAGGACGCAGCTCTCCTGGCACTGGATGCCGCCACCTCTCTCAAGACGCAATTCGATTGCCGGCTTGGCCTCATTCCGCTAGGCCGCGATGCGGAGGAAGCAGAAGATGTTGGCAATTCGTTCAGCAGCATCGACTCTCTGCAAGCAGTCCCGCTTCTGTATTGGGCCGCCGCAAGGACAGGCGATTCCTCATACGCTGGCATTGCGGCGCGCCATACCACGCGCGTGCTCGACATTCATATGCGCTCCGATGGCTCAATCGTTCAGTCGAGTGAGCTAAATCCGTCCACCGGCAAGATAGTCCGCCATTTCACCCACAAGGGATTCAGCGACACGAGTGTCTGGGGCAGGGCGCAAGCTTGGGGGCTCGTCTATGCGGCGATCGCGCTTGCTCACCATCCTCATGAGACGCGCTGGATGGAGCAGTTGATGGCGGGAGCGGACTGGTGGCTTTCGCACGTGCCAGCGAGCATGGTCGCGTTCTGGGACTTTGATGATCCTGACATTCCCAACACGGAGACGGACACGGCGGCAACTGCAATCACGTGCTCGGCGCTGCTAAAGTTGGCGCGGCTCGCGCCGACGGCGGCACTGCGCGTCAGATATCGTGAGGCAGGCGAACGGACGGCAAAGGCCTTGATTGAGACCTATCTGACGCCAACAAAGCCGGACGATCCCCGCCCGCCCGGAATGTTGGTCGGCGCCTGTTTCAACAAGCGTCGCGATGCACGCGCTCAGGACTCGGCCAACAATGCAGAGACGATCTTCGGATCCTACTATCTGTTCGAATCATTGAACGTTCTTGATGGACTCATCGAGGCTGAGAAGATTTGATTAGAAGCAGCCCCTATTGCGATCATGGTCCAGGACGCACCGCTCAGCGGCGTGATGCTGACGGTGCCGATTCTTGTTCGTCTTGCACGAGAGGTGCCGTCAGCTATTTCAAAATCGAGGTACCGCTGCGCGGCGAAGCTGCGTGCGTTGATCGAGGAGGGTGGTGAGGCCCTCGCAGGCCGCACTCCGGCAACACAAGGGGGTTGGGCCTGACAGGTCAAGGCAGCGCGAGAGCGCAGACGTAGATGTGGCGCGACGATCAAGGACGCGATGACGGCGCTATGGGAGGCGTTGGACCGGCTATGCGGCAAGCAGCTCAACGTGATGATTCCGATCTTGCTGCCGGCCCTTGAGCAACATGGGCGATTGAAGCCTGGTCTGGCAGATCGTGATCCTGTTTTCGCGATCACCCCTGCAACCATCGACTGCCTGCTCGTCGACGTAAGGGTCGCGGCGAGCGGCGGTAGGCGGCGGCGCCGTGCCGGATTCCATTCGACCATCCGACGGAAAGTTCCGATCCGGACGATCAATGACTGCCCACAGCCGAATTATGCGAAAGCGAAGGTCCGGCGAGAGCGGTTTAGCGATGGGGCTGGCCTCCATCACCAGCCCTCAGAGTGAATCACGATTTGCCGCAAGCGAATCACTTCCGATTCCGTCAGGTAGGAAAATGCTCTAAAGTAATCAAGCGCTATCATGCTCCGTTGACGCCCTATGAGCGCGCGCTGGCGTATGCCAAATTGACGCGGCTGTAAAGCGGCGCCTACTACGTGGATCAGTATCGCTCGCTCCATCCGGTCGGGCTCATGGCCGAGTTTCGCACAAACCACGAGGAACTTGGCAGTTGCGTCGATCGTCGTGCCGGACAGGTGCGCGGCCTGCAACCCGCTTGCACGAGCTCCGCGCCGGCAACCGCAGCGACGTTCGCCAAGAAACCCTCCGCAGCACGGTGACGGCCGGCGAGGCGCGTGCCACGCACCGAGGCTGCCGTCGGCCTTATAAGACCAGGGTTCGCATGGCCGTCCAAGCTCGACCCGCACATTACTAGGATTGAGGGCTGGCTCGTCAAGGAGCCGCAATTGACTGCGCTCGCAATAACTCACGTTCGACCGCCCGTTCCGGAGTTGACAGCGCGCGCGTTGCCCAGCTCCTTCTTCAAGGCTTTCTCCCGACAGGAGAGTGGGGTGATATTTCCGAGCAATGGGGTTGGGAGCGCAAGGCCAGGGGCATTCCCAGGGCCGAGACAAGAACCGCGATGGCCCCCAGCCACTGTGTTGCGGTCAGAGTTTCCCGAAGGAAGATAGATGCGAAAATGGATGTAAGCACGGGAACGAGCGGTAGCAACAGAGCGGCGGCTGTCGCGCTCATTCGCTGCAGCGCGATCCCGTAGAGGAGGAAGGGGATCGAAAAGAGCAGCAATCCGGATCCGGCCACCGGGACAATATCGCCGATGACCACAGAGAGCGTCGGCAATGGGCGAACGCAAATCCACGCAAATACGACCACTGCAAACGCGACGATCTGGCTCGTTGTCGTAAGGCGCAACGCGTCCACGCTTTGCGACATCACACGGACCGCTATGCTGTAGAGTGAGGCGAATAGTACGCCGGCGAGTACGAGAGCGACCCCCAGTCCCGGCGTTGCGGAAGGAGCAGATTCAGAGGTCCATTGCAAAAAGCCGACCCCGGCAAAAGCCAACAAACAGAGAAAGACGATAGCACGGTTAGGGATCTCACCAAGGATCAACCACGCAAGAAGTATGACCATCGGCAGTTCAACTGCGAACAGCATCGCCTCTACCGACGCCGGCAGCATCGATAGTCCGAAGATCGACAGACCAGACGCAAGCGCCGGCTGCAGGATGCCGGCAAGGCCAGCACGCCAATCGCTCAAGCGAGGCGGCGCACCTGAGAGGATCGATAGTACGATCAGGCTTGCGGCACTCACAGCCAACTGCGCTGTCAAAAGCGAGAGCGGTTCGATGCAGCAGAGCGCGGCCTTGGACAGAACGTTGCCGATGCTCCAGCTGACCGTTGCGAGTGTTCCGCAAAGAAGCGGTAGGAAAAGAGGTGGGCTCTCACTCAAGCTTATGACTCCCTTCGTCGCGGCGATCGGAGTGGGTTCACGGCAATGCACGTTTGAATTCTCGGTTCATGATCTGCCGCCGCCGGATCGCATATCGAATTCTGGGCTCTAATTGTCCTACCCAAGGGCGAAGCCACGAGTATCGCATGCGTTGTGTCTCTTAGCCTCGAAGCTTCGTCGTTCCGCACCACGGGCGAATGGCATGGTCGGAGGTAACTGGCGACGCCCTTACGATGATCGTACATGCGTTGTCGATCGCATGAAAACAAGTGAAAGAGCGATAAATCCATACCACGATTTACGTCATCTCCACCCCGGGGCAGGCTGCTGCGACCTATGGGGTTGAAGACGGATTGGATCGAGCTGCCGTTCCGCCTTCGAAGGACCTGGATCCGGAGGTGCGTAAGGCGCTCCGGGAGTTTCTAGTCGCATCGCTCGACGGGTACGGCGATTCCCCTCACGTGGTTGATTTCGCAATCCGAGGACGCGCGCCAATGATGATTGGGGAGGACATTATGCCACAATGCAGGGGCCGGCGCTGAGGGCAGGCCTTGCCAAGGCCGTCCAAGGCCTCGGGGCCGCACGCTTCCGCATTTTTCGGAAGCTCGAAAACTGAATCGGTAATCGTAGTCCCTGCTTCTGTCCGAAACCACACGTGCCGAATGTAAGTAAATTGCCAGGGTGTCTGCACACGAGACATTCGGCCGAGAAATTGCGACCAGATTCCTCTGGTTTGCACTGGCCCAAATCATGCTGTGGCTACGGGCGAGAACGCAGAATGGGAGGCGCCTTAGTTGCAACCAGCCATCGAGATGACCTCGTGCCACTGAGAATGAGGGCAAAATATAAGTCGTGATCCGAAATCCGATCTCGATCGGGACGAGGGACCTGACGGTCTTGGAAGTCCCGTCTTAGGTCATGACTTGGCTGAAATGCGCATCCGCAACCTAGATGCGCACGCTCACGCCAGGCGGGCATCTGGTACTCGGATCTGCGTGTGATACCGCTCGAACGCTTGGCGTCATGCCGCTGATGCAGAGATGGTCCGGGAAGCGCTGACGAAGCGTTGATCGTTCGAGTGCGTCTGCTTGCTCGCTGCTTTCGGCAGCGAAGACGGTCTTCAAATTAATCGAATCGTCTGGGGCTAACATGGAGGCACTATGCGCATCTGCGGTATCAAGCTGACGCATGACGGATCAATCGCTCTTATCGAGGACGGACGACTTGCTTTTTGTGTCGAGCAGGAGAAGCGGGACAACAATCCGCGATATCAAAGCATTGACAATCTCGATGCAGTTGTCGTCGCCTTAGCGGAGCAGGGGCTGGATGCGTCGGATGTTGATCAGTTCGTCATCGACGGCTGGTGGGGAGAGGGGCAGTCGGAATTCCAGGTCCTCAGTGGGGCTACGCCAATTACTCTCAAAGGTGCGCCGTATATTGAAAGTCATGCCGATGGCCTGCTAACGTCGCGCGACGGCACTGGCCTGCTACTGGGCGGCAAATCCTTTCCTTACAGGAGCTATCCGCACGTCACGGGCCATGTGGCCGCCGCATACTGCACGAGTCCCTTTGCGAAAGCAGGACAACCCGCGTTCTGTCTGGTGTGGGACGGCGGCACCTTTCCACGTCTTTATTATGTAGGACTCCGCGGCGCCCAGTTCATCGAATGCCTGTTTCCAATGATTGGGCACGCCTATGCGGCCGCAGGTTATCACTTCGGACCGTATAAGCAGGCGACGCGCACCAATTGGGACCTCGGTGTTGCCGGCAAGTTGATGGCCTATATCGCACTAGGCTCTGTTGATGAAAACATCGTCACGGTCTTTCAGGAGCTTTACGAGGAGCACTTTGGGACCAATGCAGAGCTCGCCCGTCCTGACAGTCCGGAGTCTGCGCTTGAAGCTGTGCATGATTACGTCGATGCCAGCGCGCAGCGGTTGAAGTCCAAGGCTCCCGAAGATGTGCTTGCATCGTTTCATTGTTTCCATGAGCGTCTGCTCGTTCGCGAAATGGCGCGTGCTTTGCAGCGCCACTCACGTTTTCCGGCGCGCAACTTGTGTATAACAGGCGGCTGCGCTCTCAACATAAAATGGAATAGTGCGCTACGCGCCAGCGGCCTGTTCGATGCTGTCTGGGTGCCGCCCTTTCCGAATGACAGCGGATCGGCAATCGGTGCCGCTTGCTCGGCAGTGGCGGCCGACAAAGGCTTCGTGCCGCTACAATGGTCAGTCTATAGCGGTCCAGCCCTGCAGCCGAGCGATGTGCCGACCGAATGGGACGCCGCGCCGTGTAGCATGAGTGAACTCGCGACCATTCTCGTCAGCAACAAGCCGGTGATTTTCTTTGCCGACCGCGCCGAGCTTGGGCCTCGGGCACTGGGCAGTAGAAGCATTCTCGCAGCCGCGACGACGGCGCGAATGAAGGATCATCTCAACGATATCAAACTTCGCGAACACTTCCGGCCGGTCGCTCCGATATGCTTGGAGGATCGTGCCCCGGAGATTTTCAGCCCTGGAACGCCGGACCCTTACATGCTCTTTGATCATCAGACACGAGCAGAATGGCGGGACAAAGTCCCCGCCGTTGTACATCTGGACGGAACTGCGCGATTGCAAACCATTCCCAGATCGTCCCAGCACAAAGTCGCCAAGCTTCTCGTCGAATATGAGAAACTTACGGGTATTCCACTGCTTTGCAACACGAGTGCGAACCACCATGGACGCGGTTTCTTCCCGAATGTCGCAACGGCCTGCCAGTGGGGAGGCGTTGAGCATGTATGGTGCCATGGCATGCTGTGGACGAAAACACAGAAGTGAGCGATCCCCGGTCCAACGGCACCTTTCCCGCTAAGAATGAGCGAAATATGACAGCGGGTCGCTGTCTGCCGGATGTCGCCTACGATGCGCCGGGAGGGTGCTTCGGGCTGCGAATGGTGCGGCAGGAGGACGATTTTATGTATGGTCCTCGGCACGGCCACCGCCTGATACAGGCATATCAGGGTGCTCGGCGAGCCAGTGCCGGCATGCCGCAGAGCCTAACGATAGGCTTGCTGCGCTTAGTGTTCCTGGCACGGCCGTTGCTATTGAGAGGCAGCAACACCGAGTGAGGCTGTGCATTCAGACGTGTCAGACAGACGCTCTCTAACGCCGTGTGTCCATTTCCGAGAGAATAGGCGCGGGAGCAGCCGCGGGATCGTTGGGACTTGCCAGTGGGCTCATCAGGATCGCCGGTTGCGATCGGCCAGCCAGGATGAGGGCGGTAAGAAGGGCCGAAGGTCCGGGAAAAGCATCTTTCCGCTCAAGAGCGGTCTGGGATCGCCAGAGCGGCAGCAGCGGCCTGGGAAAAGGGCTGATCCCTCAATTTCAAACTGAGACACGGCATTATCGCTCAACACCGTCCAGCGTCCCTGGTGATGGGCGCCGCGAAATGGCGCTGGCGCGACACGGGCTAGTCATCGCACAAGGATGCCGAGATTGGCGGCGACTACCGCATCAGCACCGGACATTTTGCCACAACGTAGCAGTCGGCGCTGAGGACAGGCATAAAGCGAGAATCGGGTCAATGCCCAGAACCGCAGGCGCTGGGCAGCTTTCGGTAACCCGAAAACTGATCAGGTGAGCGCAGTTCGTGCTTCTGTCGGAAACCAAACGTGACAAATGTCAGTAGATCGCCAGCGTGTCTGCAAACGCGACGTTCGGCCGAAAAGTTGCGAGCGATTCCTCTAGCTCGCACTGGCGCATGGTGCGGCAAGAGGACGATTTCATGTATGGTCCTCGGCACGGCTACCGCCTGATACAGGCATATCACGGTGCTCGGCGAGCGAATGCCAGCATGCCGCAGAGCCTAATCATAGGCGCTTGCTGCGCTTAGCGTTCCTGGCACGGCCGTTGCTATTGAGGGGCAGCAACACCGAGTGAAGCTGTGCATTCAGACGTGTAGACAGATGTTCTCTAAAGCCGTGTGCCCATTTCCGAGAGAGCAGGCGCGGGAACAGCCGCGCTATCGTTGGCAGTCGGTTGATGGAGAGCGAGATGAGGCCGGCTATCCGGCTTCTCAGCTCACCGCTTGCCGGACGCTGAAGCAGTTCGTCCAGACCGGCCTGCTGGCCGCCGGCGTCTCGCGAATGTTGTTTTCACCACAAGATGGAGAGTTAGATGAATGCCCCGCTAGGCGTGTCTGTAAGGCGCCAAACGACTGACGTAGATGCAATGCTAGCCGAACTGCGATTATGCGAGCGCCCGCATGACGTGGAAGTAAGCGGTCTGCCCCTGCACGTCCTGCCTGGTGTTTTGTCACCACGCCTAAGTCACGGTCCCGACGCATTGATGTCGAAGTGGCACATCGAACCTGGCGCGACAGTACTCGATCTGGGATGCGGATCAGGCGTACTAGGGCTTGCAGCGCTCCGTGCCGGCGCAGGCTGTCTAGTGGCACTCGACATAAATCCGCAAGCCGTCCTCACGACGAAGATAAACATCGAGAGGTTAGGTTACTCGGACAAAGCCGAGGCGCGCTATAGCGACACCTATTCTGGGCTGCATTCCGGAGAAAAATTTGACATCATTCTCTTTGCCGCCCCTTATTGGAATCGTAAAGCGAAAGACGACCTGGAGCGCTCTTGCTTCGATGAAGATCACAATGTCATGGCTTCGGCTCTCAAAGGTGCGCGGCGCCGCCTAAATGACAAGGGCGTGATGTATGTGCTCTTCTCTGATCAGGGAGATGTCGGGCGCGTCCTGAATTTGATTAATAGGAGTAAGCTGCGCGTCAGGAATATGCATATTTTCCGCCCCTCGATTCCAGAGGGGCACGTCCGGATTATTTGGGAACTCACGGTGCGATGAAAGCTCGTGTATCGGGTACCGTTCGGGCCGAGCATGGGCCCAAAAAGAAGGTCCAGGCGCTGCACGGTTCGCTTCGCAAAAGTCATAGAGTTCGCGGTACTTTCCGGCCGACGAGGCGCGCTCGACATTTATGTCGCGGTGACTGACCGCGATGATGACCGAAACCCGTGAAAAGCCCATTCTGGCGCACCTTCACGTAGGTAGCTATAATCCACGGTTAGCCTCGCGCTTCGAGTAGTCGCTCGAGACTTCAGCTTGTCGTCGAACTCATCGCCCGGCCGTCCGGCAACGATGCGCCTCCGTTAACCGAAACGGTGTTTTTGCCTTGCGCAGTTGCGGAATGTTGCCCGGATAATCGTATTTGAGTAGCGCCTCAGTGGCGCAACGGCTGAAGCCCATAAGCTGCCGACCGTGGCGCGTGCAATAAATACCGAGAAAATGCGCCATCAACAGTGGGATGTCGTCGCGCCGCTCCCGCAGCGGCGGAATCGCAATCGGAAACACGCTTAGCCGGAAATACAGATCCTGCCGGAAGCGGCCGGCCGCAACCTCGGCGGTCAGATCGACGTTGGATGCCGCCACCACACGAACGTCGAGCGAGATAGTCCTCGTGCCGCCGACCCGTTCGATCTTCCGCTCCTGCAGCGCCCGCAGCAGCTTGCCCTGGGCCGAATAGGTCAGCGACGCGATCTCGTCGAGAAACAACGTGCCCCCGGAGGCGCGTTCGAAATAGCCGGGGCGCGAGGCGATGGCTCCGGTATAGGCGCCTTTCGCCACGCCGAATAATTCTGACTCGACGAGCTGCTCCGGGATATTCCACCAGATTGCGCGCAGCGTCGCCGTCGCGGGTGCCGAGATTGACGGCCAGCATCGGGGTCACCAGCCCTACACCAGTCGATGAACTCATTCGTGCCGAAGCGGTTGGGCTCGGTGCTTAACCAAGCGAGATCGAGCCGTGCCGGACGGCTCTCCACCGGGCCGACGCCGTCCTTCCAATTGTAGCCGGAGACGAAATTGCCTCCCGGATATCGTACGAGGGTGGGACCAAGCTCCTTGATCAGCGCCAGCACGTCCCCGCGAAATCCACGCTCGTCCGCCGTCGGATGACCCGGCTCGTAGATGCCGCCGTAGACACAGCGCCCGAGATGCTCGATGAAGCCGCCGAACAAACGGGGATCCGTGTGACCTATGACAAAACGACATGCCGCGTGGCCTCTCGCGCGCTGATCGTTGCGACCAACCTCCTGGAGTCGGAGGATCTCGAAGCCAGACCTCGGGTTTCGACAAGCGACCTGAGGGGAACGCTCGTCTCAAACCGCAGGAGGCGCGTGAAAGCTGCGCAAATCAACCGGACCGACGATACGTTAAGCTCGGTAGCCCGGGAATTTGGTGAAATGCAGCGCAGCAAAGAAGCTAGGCTCAACGGCAGGAGAGCCGGCCGCCCTTTGAGAACGGACGGCGAGAGCGCACGGCGGGACCTACAATTGCCGGCCCGATTAACTGTCGCTGACAGCGTCTGGGGCCAGGCTGAAGTTATCCACAAGCACTTACTATTTGGAAGTCCCAGGGGCTCCTCTTAGATGCTACCTTTGATTGTTGTGAATGAGGGGACTACTTTTGAAGATTAAGTCTATCGCCGTTAAGAATTTTCGGTCCTTCAAAAAGATGGTGGTTAATCTGGATGATTACACAGCCTTCGTGGGACCGAATGGCGCCGGAAAGTCCACTGTACTTTGCGCCCTGAACATCTTTTTCCGTCAGACGGAGGAAGCTCCGACAAATCTCATCGAGCTTGACGCCGAAGATTTCCACAACGGCAACACCAAAGAGCCTATCGAGATTACATTGACCTTCCACGATCTCGAGCCCGAGGCGCAAGCGGATTTCTCCGAATACTACCGGTCAGGCATCCTGGTCGTATCAGCGCTTGCGGAATTCAGCGACACGACGCGCAAGGCGACGGTTCGCCAGTTCGCCAAACGCAGTGCCATGAACGAGTTCAGCGAATTCTTCCGCAAATACAACGACGGGGCTGCTGCCGGTGAATTGGCGGTGATCTATGAGGGGATACGCGAGACTCACCCCGAGTTCGGTCTTCCCAAAAAGGGCAGTAAAGAAGCCAATCGCCAAGCGCTTCGATCATACGAGGAAGACCACCCGGAACGATGCGTTCTGATTGATAGCGAAGATCAATTCTACGGCTTCAGCAAGGGCGGCGACCGTCTATCCCGCTATGTCCAATGGGTCTACGTCCCCGCAGTGAAGGATGCGACCAAGGAGAACGTTGAAGGTCGCAACACCGCACTGGGCAAGCTCCTCGCACGGACGGTGCGCTCAAAGGTGAATTTCGATGGAGAGATCGCCTCACTCAGAAACACCACCCTCGATGCTTACAAGAACATCATCCAGAAGCAGCAAACTGCGCTGGACGACCTCTCGCAAGCTCTGACAGCCAAGCTCGGTGAATGGGCGCATCCCGAGGCGGTTGCGCGGCTGGAATGGACCGAGGACCCGCTCAAGTCCGTGCAGATTGCCGATCCCGCGGCGCGGCTATTCGCGAGCGAGGGAACGTTCTCAGGCGATCTCGCCAGATTTGGGCATGGCCTTCAGCGATCCTATCTTTTGGCTCTCCTTCAAGAGCTCGCCGCGACGAACGAGTCGGCGCAACCTCGGCTGATCCTGGGATGCGAGGAGCCGGAGCTCTATCAACACCCTCCGCAAGCGCGTCATTTGGCCTCGGTTTTCAAGAAGCTGAGCGAAGCAAATGCGCAGATCCTGGTTTCGACCCACAGCCCGTACTTTGTGTCCGGAAGGCATTTTGAACATGTGCGTCTGGTTCGAAGGGATGAGACGAAAAAGGAGTCCAGCATACGATGGACCACCTGCGAAAAAGTCGTCGCAAGGTTATCCGAGATATCCGGAGAGAAGGTGACGCCGATTGAGGCGGAGCGGGCGCAACTCCATCAAGCTCTGCAACCGCATCTCAACGAGATGTTTTTCACCCAGAAGCTGGTGTTGGTGGAGGGTCTGGAAGACACGGCTTACATCACCGCGTGGATGACATACTCAGATCTTTGGGATGTTTATCGCAAGTCGGGCTGCAACATTGTTGCCGCGAACGGCAAGAGCTCGCTCATTGAGCCCCTGCTGATCGCCAGGGAACTGGGCATTCCGACGTTTGTCGTCTTTGACGCCGATGGCAACGAGCAAAACCCGGGGCGCCGCAACCTTCACAAACTGGACAATATGAAAATTCTCGCCCTGCTGGACGGTGATGTAACCACGCCTTTTCCGGACAATCCGGTGTGGACGAGCAGCTATGCGATTTGGCCGGAGAATCTCGGCGCGATCCTCAAGCAGGAGGCAGGAGCCGCGCTTTGGGATACTTCCTATTCGGCGGCCACCAAGGGATTGGGCAGCCCCTCCGGCAGCTTCGTCAAGAACACCGTCCACATTGGGGATCATCTGGCAATCCTGAGAGGGAAAGGTGCAAAGATGCCGACGCTCGACAGCCTTTGTGCAGCGATCCTGGCGCTGGCTTGAGACATGGGGCAATAAATGGATTACGTGAGAGTGCGATCCAGCACGGTGAGCGCCGTCGGATACGACGAGGACGCAAGGGTCTTGGGCGTACAATTCCTCAATGGCAGTGAATATCACTACTTTGCCGTGCCCAAGGCGCAGTTCGAAGGCCTCAAAGCAGCCGCTTCGGTGGGGAGCTACCTGAACGCCTTTATCAAGGATGCCGGTTTCCGATTTAAACGAGTCAGATAGAGGAGAGCAGCGAGGAAGGACGGACGAGCCAATGATCGAGCCAACTATCACCTGCCCAAAATGCAGCAGCGAGATAAAGCTGACCGAATCGCTCGCGGCGCCATTGCTTGAGCAAGCCCAAAAGCAATTTCAAAGCCAGCTGGCAGCCAAAGAAGCCGAATTCGCGAGGAGATCCGAAGAACTTCGGGCACAGCAGAATGAAGTTGCGAGAGCGCGCGAGCAGATCGACGAGTTGGTCGCCACCAGGTTGAAAGGTGAGCGGTCACAAATCGCGGCCAGCGAAGCCAGGAAGGCCCGTGAGGCGGCAGCCCTCGAGCTCGAGAACAAGGACAAGGAAACGGCTGAGCTGAAGGAGCTGCTGGCCACGAACAACGCGAAGCTTGCCGCGGCCCAAAAAGACCAGGCAGAGCTCCTGCGCAAACAGCGCGAAATTGAGGACGCCCGGAGAGAGCTGGATCTGACGGTCCAGAAGCAGGTCCAGGAGGAACTTGCCGGCGTGAGAACGAAGGCCAGGCAGGAGGCTGAGGACGAGCTGAAGCTCAAGGTGTCGGAAAAGGATCAACAAATTTCGGGCATGGCCCGCACGATCGAGGAATTGAAGCGAAAGGCGGAGCAAACCTCACAGCAGGCCCAAGGCGAGGTCCTGGAGCTTGAACTGGAGGACGTGCTCAGGGCGCGGTTTCCGACGGATGTGATTGAACCGGTGGCGAAGGGTGAACTCGGCGCTGATGTCATTCAGCGTGTCAACGGCGCGATCGGGGTGCCTGCGGGGGTGATCTTGTGGGAGTCAAAACGCACAAAGAACTGGTCCGACGGATGGCTGCCCAAGTTACGGGATGATCAACGACGCTGCGGCGCCGATGTTGCGTTGGTCATCTCGAGCGCTCTTCCAAAGGATATTGAACACTTCGATCTGGTGGATGGCATTTGGATAGCTCATCCGCGCTGCGCAGTCCCGGTCGCGATAGCTCTTCGGCAGTCGCTCGTGGCCGTCAACGGTGCGCGCACCATGCAGCAGGGACAGCTCAGCAAGGCTGAGGAGGTTTATCAGTACCTGACCGGAAAGAGATTCCGGCAACGTCTCGAGGCCATCGTCGAACGCTTCAATGACATGCGCGAGGATCTGGATAAGGAGCGCAAGTTCATGACGCGCTTATGGGCAAAGCGCGAAAGCCAATTAAACAGCGTCATTGAGGCCACGATCGGGATGTATGGAGATTTGCAAGGCATCGCGGGGAAAGCCATGCCTGAAATAGAGAGCCTGGACACGCCACTGCTGGACGGTCCCGGAGCTGAGGCAAAGCAATCGTAAGATGACCGCAAAATCGCTTTGGGCGATGTGGGAACGCGAAGCCGAATCGGGCTAAAGTCCAGCATTGTCAACGGCAATCCCTCTGCAACCGGCCTAACCGCCGGGCTCCCGCGCCGGGGACTCGGCGTTTCGCGAGTCCGAGCCGGCGGGCTGTAACCCGCTCAAGCAGAAAGGGAGGCGGCTATGGCAAACCATGGCGGCCAGCCAAAGTCTGTTTACGTCAATGCCTATCTGCGTTGGCGTTTCGGCAAGTTGGAGCATGTGTGCTCCCACTTCCGGTCCCTTCCGGGACAACTTGACTTCGGCTTTTGACAATTTGGGCACGGCTCAGATTGGCCAGTGACGACGCCGGGGATATGTTCCCGGCGAGTGTTGCGTAGCGAGACCTGACCTCTCGGTCGGGTCTCGTTTCCTAGCTCTGCGCGTTTCAATCTCGGCCTCTTGTCGGCTCGTCGAGCCTTGCACTCATCCGCACCAGTGCATCAAAGTTTTTTCATCTTTCGACTTGGCAAAACTAGATCTGCAACGGCAGGTCAAAGGCGATTAGTTAGCAAATGACGTATCCTCTGCATCTTCTCGGCTGGAAAGCATTTCAGGATCTCTGCATTGCACTTGCCGAAGAATGCCTCCGTCGTCCCGTTCAGAACTTCTTGCCGGGCAATGATGCCGGCCGCGACGGCGCCTTTGTTGGCCGATGGGACGGAGACGATCCGGGAGCTGGTGCATCAACGATCCAGTGTAAATTTACGTCCAAACCCTCGAATTTGTCCTTGAGTATTCTCACTGATGAGTTGGAGAAGGCAAGAAAGCTTGCGAAGCGGCGCTTGGCAGCCGACTACATCATTCTCACAAATCATTCCATATCAGGCGCAAGCGAGCTAAAGATCAAGGAAGCGTTCGAAAAGCAAGGGGTGGGGCGCTGCCGCGTGTTTGGCTATGAGTGGATCGTAAGACAAGTCAGGTCCTCTCCACGACTGAGGATGATGGCACCCCGCCTGTATGGTCTCGGGGACCTCAACGAATTCCTGGATGAGCGGGCCTACGCCCAGGCGCAATTGATTCTATCGGCGTTGGGCAACGACCTTCAGCGCCTGGTCGTCACCGAAGCACACCGCAAAAGCGTGCGAGCTATCAGTGCGCACAATTTGGTGCTCCTGCTTGGTGCACCTGCTGCCGGCAAGTCTACAATCGGCGCAAGCTTAGCGATAGGCGCCGCCGATATTTGGCAGTGTGCTACCATCAAGGTGACTTCTCCGCAAGAACTTCGGGAGCGCCTGTCGCCCGGCGACCGGCAATTCTTCTGGATCGATGATGCGTGGGGAAACACCCAGTATCAGCGGCAGACTTCCGAGCTCTGGAACCAAGTCTTCCCGCTGATGCAGGCGGCGGTTGCCTCGGGCGCAAGATTCTTGATGACCTCCCGCGACTATATTTGGCAGGCAGCGAGAGGCGACTTGAAATTTCAGGCGTTGCCGATCCTCAGCAAGAGCCAGGTGGTCATCAACGTGCACGAGCTATCCACGCAGGAGAAGGCTCAAATTCTCTACAATCATGTCAAGCTTGGTGATCAGCCGCCCGCCTTCCGCGCGGAGATTAAACCAAGCTTGCCTGGAGATAGCGGAGCGGAAAGACTTTTTACCTGAGACAGCGCGACGCTTGGGATCGAGTTTCTTCGCGGGCTCCATAGATACCTCAAGAGAATCGTTACTGAAGTTTTTCGCAGAGCCTGAACAGTTTTTGTTGGAGACGATCACAAACTTATCCGCCGACTGTCGAGCTGCCATCGCGGTCGTATTCATGAATGGCGGGCAAGTGAGATCCCCCGTCTCCGAGAAGGACATCGCGCCAGCGGCGAACGCATTCGGCGAGACGATCGGCGCAGTGCGTGAGCAGCTCGTTGCTCTCAATGGCAGCCTGCTGTTGCTGTCAGCCGACGATCAGGGTCAATTTTGGACATATAAACATCCGACTGTCAGTGATGCATTCGCTCATTATGTTGCGCAGAACGCCGAACTCGTGGACATTTACTTGAGAGGGGCAAAGTCTGATTCAATCGCGAGGGAAGTCGTTTGTGCGGGGTGTATCGTCACTGGCGCTCCAGTGATTGTGCCTGATAGCTTGCATGGTCTGCTGGCGAAGCGTCTCTCCTCCCTCGAAGATTATCGAATTGCAAGCTTCCTCTCCTACCGCGCGAACAAGACCTTTTCCCTGCTAATGCTTGGAAAACGTCCAGATGTCTTGGATCGCCTTCTCCACTATCACATACCGATTAAAGACGACACTGACGCCGATCTCGCAATCAAGCTTCACGATCAGGGCCTACTTCCCTCCGAGCACCTTCAGAAGCTCAAGAGCGCTTTGGAGAACGCCGCAATCGAGCATGGCAGACGCGAGTTTCCTCCAACAACCACGACTAGGAGAAATCTTTACAGACGATGAGCGCGAGGCTCTCCTTGACCGGATCGAGACGGAACTATTCCAACGCATTGATGATCAAATAAGCCATTTGCGAGGGGAGTGGGATTCCGATAGCCCGCCCGACGAATATTTCGATCTCTTTGAGTCTGCCTTGAGAAGTTTCGTAAGCGCATTATCTTGTAGGGGAGATTACAGCAACGTTCTGCGAGCTGCGTCAGATGGGATAAGCCGCGCGCTCAGTGATATGTATGACGATTATCGGCCGAGTCCGTCAACAACTGCGCCGACGAGTTCTTCAACTCCTCAACATGCTGCTCTTTCATCCCTTTTCCGAGACGTTGACGAGTGAGCGATCTGGCCCTGATACGTTCGCGCAAGCTATTGCCAGGACTGCCGAGATCGGCGGGCATGATCGGTAGCGTTCGCCTCCGCCATAATCTGATTGGCCCGTCCTGCGCTCCGTGGTTCAATGCGTCCTATGGATGGCGCCCGCGCACCTCACACAAGACTGAATAATGGTGTCAGAGGCATGCTTATACTGGATCATACCGGTGATCGTGCCGAAGGGACGGTTGGCTATACCTGCAATCGTCGGGGGATGGCCGCGACGTTCGGGCAGTTACCGGCATGGCGCGCGCGAAAATTCGTGGCTTCCCCGTTCAATCCGGCGCTAGTCACCAGGAGGTACCGGGCGCGGGGATCCTTCAGCCGTTCTGCCGCGGGCTCGCCTGCCTCGCCATGTTCGAGGAGACGCTTCACACCGGCGACCGTTCCATGCGTCGTTGTCCGCAGCTTGGCCTGGACGATCAACCGGTAACCGTCGAGCGCCGCAGAACCGGCGCGGCTCGAACCTCGTCGAGATCGGCTTCGATGTCGTCCGAGGCATGCTGGGAGCGGCGGTCGTCGCGGCATTCGCGACCTTGACCTGCCACTGAGTATTTCCTCCAGAAGGAGTTAGAGTCCGGCCCGAAGAAGGACGGACAGATGAAGCGAGCAAGGTTCACAGAAGAGCAGATTATCGCGGTGTTGAAGGAGCATGAGGCCGGGGCGAAGACGGCCGACCTAGCTCGCAAGCACGGGGTCTCCGAAGCGACGATCTACAATTGGAAGGCCAAATTCGGCGGCATGGACGTTTCCGAGGCGAAGCGGCTGAGGGCCCTGGAGGAGGAGAACGCGAAGCTGAAGAAGCTTCTGGCCGAGCAGATGCTCGATGCGGCCGCCCTTCGCGAGCTCCTTTCAAAAAAATGGTAGGGCCCGCCGCCAAGCGCGCTGCGGTCGCGCATCTGCAGGCCGTCATGAGCCTGTCGGAACGGCGGGCCTGTTCGATCGTGGGCGCGGATCGGAAGATGATCCGCTATCGCTCCAGCCGTGCTCCAGACACGGCTCTCCGGGGCCGGCTGCGTGACCTCGCCAACGAGCGGCGACGTTTTGGCTACCGCCGGCTGTTCGTCCTGCTACGGCGGGAGGGCGAGCCGTCGGGGATCAATCGGATCTACCGGCTTTACCGCGAGGAAGGGCTCACCGTCCGCAAGCGACGGGCTCGCCGCAAGGCCGTGGGGACCCGTGCCCCGATCCTGGTGGAGGCCAAGCCGAATGCACGCTGGTCGCTGGACTTTGTTCACGACCAGTTCGCCAGTGGCCGACGCTTCCGCATCCTCAACATCTCGACGATGTCACCAAGGAATGCCTAGGCGCCATTCCAGAGACGTCGATCTCGGGGCGGCGCGTGGCCCGCGAACTGACGGCAATCATCGAGCGACGCGGCAAGCCAGGAATGATCGTGTCCGATCATGGCACCGAGTTCACCTGCAATGCCATGCTCGCCTGGTGCAAGGACGCAGCCATCGATTGGCACTTCATCGCACCGGGAAAGCCGATGCAGAACGGCTTCGTCGAGAGTTTCAACGGCCGGATGCGCGACGAGTTACTCAACGAAACCCTGTTCTTCGATCTCGACGACGCCCGCACCAAGATCGCTGTCTGGGTCGCCGACTACAATCTCCAGCGGCCCCACTCATCGCTGAAATACCTAACCCCCGCGGCCTACGCGGCCCATCTCACCGCAACGGACGATCGGCTACGCAACCCCGACCAGCTCCGCCGATCGTCCGTTGCTCCACCCGCGCCACTTGGCGTACAAAACCCCGAGACTCTAACTGCCGCTGGATGAAAATTCAGGGGCAGGTCAACCTCCGGAAATAATGCGGCCTCCCGCAACTCGCGGGTATGGGAATGTTGCTAGCTGTTCAAAATGGCCTTCACATCGCCGCTCTCGACCGCGCGGCCCGTGGCAACGACTGCATCGTCGTATGGGCGCATAAGCTCGTCCTTCGTCATGACGGTGAGGCCGTTGACGTCCCTCACTGGCAGCACTGAGTTTTTGAAGTGTCCCTCGTTCCACGCCTTGGCCGCACGCCGCTGGCTCTGCGCATACCCGTCGACATCCTCGCGGGAGAAGCCGTATTTGGTGGCGATCAGATCAGCCGAGACGCCCTGCCACATGAAATAAGGTGGTAGCGCGATGGAAGGATCCATCGCCAAGGCACCGCCGGATGCGCCCATGCCGACCCGGCCCATGGGTTCAGCGCCACCGCCGATCACGAGCTCGTGCTGCCTGTTCATGATTTGGGCGGCAGCGAAATTCATCGCAGCAAGTGCGGAGGCGCAGAAGCGGTTGATCTGCACGCCGGGTACCGTCTCGCCGAGACCCGCCTTCAGGACAGCGAACCGCGCAACGTCCGGACCGGCCTCGCCGATCGGGTCGACTACGTCGAGCATAACGTCGTCGGCGGCACCTTCGCTCAGATTGTTGCGCTGGCGCATTTAGAAAGCCATTCCGTTTCATCACGATCGAACATGGCGCAAGCTTCTCCTGGCATTCGCCGATGATATGCTCGCACCAGGCTTGCGGGCTGCCATTGTCGCAATCCAGCGACGCTGCGCACCAATCGATCTCTGGTCGCGGCTCCGATTGCGAAGCTATAAATACCAGCTGATCGCGGCCAGAAAGATCGTTGCGACCCCATGAAACTATGGCGCCATGTTCGGCTGATGAACAGTTGAGTAAAGCCATAGACCGTGGCGAATCTCTCGTGCGTGAAGCTCTTACGCTTCGGCAGCCTTTCGAACTCCGGCTCGCCAAATTGCAAGTTATCAGCGAGCTTATGCGACCAGAGCACTATCTCTTCCTTTGACGTAGACGAGCAGGCTTGCGACCTTTGCGCAATGTCCTATGCGGCGTTGCTCCTTTGGGTGGCTGGACAAAGAACTCAGATACATGGACACCAAGTGCTTTAGCAATTCGATCGAGAAGATCTATCGTTGGATTCGCATCTTGCCGCTCAACAGCTCCCATATGTGAACGGTCAATCTGCGCATCGTAGGCCAATTGCTCCTGCGGAATACCGAGATCCACGCGGATCCGCCGAACATTCCAGGCCACAAGCGCACGAGCTTCCATGCGCCAAAGCAGCCATTCGGCAGGCCATCAAACCACTGGCTATACCCGCTCTATTGCCGCAAGTTCGTTCGAACGATAGCGAACTCGCCGCGTGGGCTTACATGAAGGAGCCGGCGTTAGATCCAGATGTCGAGGGCGGCGCCCAATGAGTTGGTGCTGACGCCCTATGAACGCGCACGGTCACATATGGATTATTCCCAGATGCTGAAGACTATGGGCGCCGACTCGGAAGAAGTTGCCGGCATCGTGTTACTTCTCGCCGGCCCTGCAACCGGTTTCCCTCCTGCGGCAGCGACATCGTGACGATCCTGAAAACCGCCTGGAAGGAAGAGGGGATTCCCGGCGATGATCATCCGCATCGACCAGCACAGAGAGGCCGTATCGCGCGATTGTGATCTTGACCTCTGGGCCTAACTGCGAGGCGCTGCGCTGGCTTTCATGGTTGGTGAGCGCGCCGGGGTATGAGGCTGTGGAATCACACGCTCTCTGGCCGGCGCGGAGAATGTCAGCACTTCTGGCGGGCAAAGACGCGGTCACCTCAAGCACCGCGGTGCGCGGGACCGAATAGAGATCCGGGGGACCTTGCAAACACCAGGGTCCGATGGGGGCTGCCAGTCTCACGCAATCCATCGCAAAATGAAGAGCAATCAATCGCATTATTCGATGGTGCCGCCGGATCGATAGTTGTCGACGATTGCAAGAATTCGCCAGCGTCAAACTTCTGCTCCGCATCGCCAACTCCAATGCACGTCTCACCTGCGATGTTTGTGCATCGATCCTACGCTGATGGTTCGAGTAAGGCTGCGTAGAAACGAAGGTGCCATCGTTGCATAGGCGGAGTTCGCAATTTGGACGGTGCCACCAACGCGTATCAAATGAATCGAACAAGAGTTCCTCTTAGAAAACGGTACCATTGCGCGTTACTAGATTGAAATTCTCAACTATTGCGTTCACGCGCTCTTCACAGCTACACGTTGTCTTGCCATGAGCTGCGTTCTCGTTTGTTGGCGCAATAAGGGGGAACTGTTTTCCATGAGGCAATTTGCGATTTCAGCTGGGACGAGCGGCCAAGGGAGGCGAGGCGAGTTATCGTTGTCTGGTGCGGGATGTGCGTGTCACCGACTGTTGCTGCGGCCCCTCGCGTTGAGATCCAAAAGAACTGCGCCGCTGCGCAACCGACTCAGCACCACGTTTGGAAACACTTTGGCGTCACTTGATGCCCGTCAGCTGGGCCGAGTCACGGCCCATTGGCGAGCGCAATGCCCGGAGTCTCACCTTCCGAGATTGCTATCTTTGAAACATCGTCGCGTGGCCGCCCTCCTTCCGGCGCACTCTGGCCAAGCCTCTCCGCGAGGGGTGGGGACAGTTGTCGAATAGCGCATCAAGATCAACTTGTAATCGAAGGCGTTCCCACCAGCTTCGGAGGTCGCCGCATTTGGGAGTGTCATGTCTTCCGTTGTCCGCACCCTTCATCTAGGTCTCAACCTTCACGGCGCGGGCGGTCACTCCGCAGCTTGGCGTTGGCCGGGCACCAACCCCAGCGCTTTCTTCGACATCGAGCATTACGTTCGTGCTGCGAAGATTGCCGAGCGCGGCTTGTTGGATGCAGTGTTTCTGGCGGATACTCCCGCCATCTCCTATGACGTCACTCGCCAGCCGCCCCTCAACGGGCTTGAGCCTACGCTCGTCCTTTCCGTGCTCGCGCGCGAGACAACGCGAATCGGGTTGATCGCAACGGCCTCGACGACCTACAATGAGCCATACAATCTGGCACGACGGTTCCTGTCGCTCGATGTCATTAGTGGTGGCCGAGCCGCATGGAATGCGGTTACGACCTCCAGCCCCGCGACGGTCGCAAACTTTGGCGGTCGCCAGATCGGACGCGACGAGCGCTACAAGCGGGCCGAGGAGTTCGTTGAAACTGTCCGTTCTCTCTGGCTGAGCTGGGGGGATGAGACCATCATCGCTGATCAGACATCTGGAGTTTACGCCAATACCGATCATTTCCGGCTGCTCGATCCTAACAAGAATACATTCGCAATCCGAGGCCCGCTCACCCATCCCGGCTCGCGCCAGGGGTATCCCATCATCGTCCAGGCTGGAGGCTCGGATCCTGGTGTGCGCCTTGCGGCGCGCAGCGCCGATATCGTTTTTACCGCAGCCGGGGACTTCAAAACGGCAATCGGGGAATCCGAGCGCCTGCGCGCGCTCTCGCGTCAATTTGGCCGTCGTGCAATTCCACTCATCCTCCCCGGCCTCGTCACGTTCATCGGCGGCACGGAACAGGAGGCTCAGCGGAGAAAAAAGCAAATCGACGGGCTGCTTGATCTGACGCGCGCGATGGACGCTCTCGCACGGAGCATGGACGTGCCGGTCGAGAAACTCAGCCTCGACCGGCCCTTTCCCGAGGAGCTCTTGCCGGATCCGCACAATGTTGCGTTCTCAGTCGGTCATCACCGTACGTTCGAAGCATTGGCGAGGGAAGGCCGCACGGTTCGCGAGATCATCGGCAGCGTTCAAGCGTTCGGTCATCGCTTGCTCGTCGGTGCACCCGAGCAGATCGCCGATTCGATCGAATCATGGTTTCGCACAGGCGCGGTCGATGGCTTCAACATCATTCCAGACGTGCTGGAAGGCGGCGCGACGGCGTTTGTCGATCATGTCGTGCCGATCCTACAGAGCCGCGGTCTATTTCGCACGGAATACCAGGGGGAGACACTGCGCGAGCACCTGGGAATTCCTCACCCCGACGTTGCTGCCGAGACGTTGGCTAGGCCGTCGTCTCTGTGACGCAGTGTTTATCCACATTCATTGGAGTTTGGAGATGTCTGTTATCGAACGCACGAGCCTTTGGCCTCTCGGCATCCAGCCAAACACTCGAAGAAAGCAAAAGGCAACGGCTGTCCTGTTGGCGGTCTCAACGCTCCTGCAGATCTCGATCATGGCGTGCTGCTCTGCCCAAGAGGAGGCGTCAGCCGGCGGACCGAAACGAGGAGGCATCATTCGCTACGGGCATTTTCAAGAGCCGCCCTGCCTGTTCGGGGGGTGGGTGCAGCAATGGTATCTTCAGCGGCAGTATAGCGACAATTTGGTTGCTCGGAGGGAGGATGGCAAGATTGTGCCTTGGCTCGCAACGTCTTGGACAATTTCCGACGACAGGAAGGCATACACCTTTGAGATCAAGCCAAACGTCAAGTTTACCGACGGGACGCCTCTCGATGCACAAGCTGTTGCCGAGAACATCAACGGATGGCTCGGCAATGATCCGGATCGTCGCAATCCGACTGCCGCTCCTTACCTCGAAGACAGCTTCGAATCGGCGACAGCAATTGCCCCTCTCACGCTGCAGATAACGCTGAAGACGCCATTTCAGCCGTTGCTCAACGTTTTCGCGCAGTCCTCCCAAGGCATTTTGTCACCAACTGCGCTCAAGCGCGGACTTGCCGTGAACTGCAACAGCCCGGTCGGGTCAGGCCCGTTCATCGTGGAGAAATGGAATCACGGGAAGAACGTGGTGTTTCGCCGCAACCCGGATTACAATTCGGCACCAAGTCACGCCAAGCACCAGGGGCCGGCTTACGTTGATGGCATCAACTGGAGGTTCCTTGCGGATCAAACCGTCCGCTATGGCTCACTGCTGACGGGCGAATCTGATGTCGTCTATGATATTCCGGCAGTTGCCTGGAAGGACGCCAATTCCCGCTTCGCCGTCTTGCGGCATATAACAGGCGGCACCCCTTTACGCCTGGCGTTGTATACGGCACGGCCCCCCTTTGACGATGTGCGCGTCCGCCAGGCTTTTGCATACGCTGCTGACCGAAGAGCCGCCGTCGAATTGTCCTTCCTCGGCGCTTTGCCATTTGAGGCTAATGGAGCGCTCAGCCAGAGTTCGCCGGAATATATCAGCGGGCTCGGGCGGTCCTATGGGTATGACGTTGGAAAGGCCAATCAGCTCCTCGATCAAGCGGGTTGGACTGAACACAACAAGGACGGCATTCGCCTCAAGAATGGCAAGCCCCTCGTTGTTCGAATCTCCTATTCGAGCGCTTTTCTAAAGCCAGACGGCGAGCAGGCATTGCAGGTCATCCAGCAGCAGGCGAAAGCTGCCGGATTCGAGGTGCGCCTTCAGCCGACCAACCAGGCGGATTTCTTTGCCGGGAAGAATCTCGGTCCGGACGACTACGAGGTCGTGCTCCTCTATTGGGTTGCACCCGGCGCAGAAATCTTCCGCATTTCATGGAAGCCTGATCGGAACGGCCAGCGGAACCGCTATAATCCGTCGCGCTACCAGGATGAAGCACTGTGGAATGTCGTTCAGACAGCGGAACAGGAGTTCAACGATGGCGGACGGACTGCGCTTTATCAGCAGGCTGAACGCAATATCGTGGAGAAAGCGGCCGTCCTAGGCTTCACGGTGCTCGATGTCACATTGGCGACCAGCCCAAGGCTGAAGGATGTCTGGCTGGACCGCGGGTCGGTCGGTGAACCCGTCTTTTATGACGCTCATTTCGTCGACGTGAAGTGATGCGTGTGAATAGCGCAGCTCATGTTCGGATAGGCTGGCTTGCGGGCAGGTTCGTGTCCGCTGCGACTGTGGTGTGGCTAGCTGCGACCTTCACGTTCCTTGTTCAATGCCTGATGCCCGGCGACCGCGCCCAGATCATCATCAACATGGCGAGTGGCAACGTTGGAGAGGCCTCTCCAGCAGAGCTCGCGGCGGTCAACGCAAAGTACGGCTTTGATCAGCCACTCGTTCTGCAATACGGCAAATACATATGGGGCATCCTGCATGGGGACCTTGGCTTGTCATACCAGCAGCATCGGCCGGTCCTTGACATCATCGCAGAACAGATTGGGCCAACCGTCATTCTAGCGGTTGCGGCGCTCATTGCGGCGTGGGTCATCGCGGTTCTGACGACCGTCCTCGTCGCCGGCCAAGACAACATGTGGTCAACCTTGCTCAGCGGAATACAGGTGTTCCTGGCGACCGTGCCGCCCTACTGGCTGGCTACAATCCTCCTCGTTGTGTTTGCGGTGCAGCTTCGCATTGTCCCGGTCATCGGGGGCAATTCCCCGATCGGGCTCGTTCTTCCAACGATTGCGTTGGCTTTGGAGTTGTCAGGATTCCTCGGGCAAATCGTTCGCAGCGAATTCACGCGTGTCCTCGAGCAGCCATTTGTCATCTCGGCGCGGGCACGAGGTATGGGTGAGCTCGGCGTCAGGTTTCGCCATGTCCTGCGTCATGCAGCGTTGCCCGGCATCACTTTATCAGGCTGGGCGATCGGAAAGCTTCTTTCCGGTGCGATTCTGATTGAGGCGGTATTTGCGCGTCAAGGCCTTGGTGGAGTCCTTGTCGCTGCGACGTCCTCTCGAGACGTTCCAGTCGTCTCGGGGGCTATTCTGATCTCCGCCGGCCTGTTCGCCGTCACCAATATGCTCGTCGATCTCACCTACCGAATCGTCGATCCCAGGATCAAGATGACATGAGCAGGGTAGGTGACTGGAGCGCGTGTTCGCAGCTGATAGAGGCGTCGGCGATCCTCCGTCGTATTCCTCTTCGGGTTCACGTAGCTCTGATCGTTATCGGTTTCTTTATTGTCGCGGCAATCGCGCCGAGTCTGCTGCAGACGCACGATCCGCTCGCGATCGATTTGACGGCACCATTGCAAGCTCCCTCATTCGCGCACTGGTTCGGAACGGACCAATCAGGCCGGGATATTTACTCCCGAATTGTCGAAGGAGCAGGTCAGTCACTCACCATCGGGCTTGGCGCAACTGCGCTGAGCATCGGCGTTGGGCTGGTTTTTGGCATCATTGCCGGCCTTGTGGGTGGCGCGCTCGACAATGTTCTCAGCCGGCTTTTGGACGTGCTGTTCGCACTTCCCACGCTGTTCCTCGCGCTTCTGTTCGTGAGCTTGTTCGGTCCATCGGTGCTGACCCTCGTTATAGCGGTCGGAGTTGGCACAGCTCCGGGCTATGCTCGGATGATCAGAGGACAGGTTCTGTCTGTAAAAGGGGCGCCTTATGTGGAGGCTGCCAAGGCCCTCGGCCATCCTTATCCACGTATCCTATGGCGGCATATCATTCCGAACGCGATGAGCCCGCTCACGGCGATGATGACGCTTGGCGTTGGGCAAGCGATCGTCTGGGCGGCGGGTGTTGCGTTTCTCGGTCTCGGCGTCGCTCCCCCGGCGCCTGAATGGGGCGCGCTGCTAAATGCTGGGCGAAACTATGTGATCTTCGCATGGTGGCTTGAGATCATGCCGGGCATTGCCGTGGTGTCGTTTGCTCTCGGCCTGACTGTCGTCGGACGCTATTTGCAGGATCTCCTGGAAGGAAAGATCTAAGTAATGCTCCACGTTCCTAATCGACAAGTTCCCCCGCAGGCGAACCTTCTGACAGTCGATTCGCTCTGTGTCTCATTCGGGCGGGATCTTCCTGAGGGAACAGCCGTGCGCGGCGTCTCATTCTCTCTCCAGGCTGGGCGCTGCCTGGCCATTGTCGGAGGGTCCGGCTCCGGCAAGAGCGTGACTTCGCGCGCCATTGTCGGTCTTGCCGGCCGCCGGGCTCATGTCCATGCGCGTCAACTGACCTTCGCCGGAACCGATCTCACAGCTCTCGATGATCGCAGCTGGCGGCGCGTCCGCGGCAAGGAGATCGGCTTCGTTCTGCAGGATGCACTCGTCGCGCTCGACCCGCTACGCCCGGTGGGCAAGGAGATTGGCGAAGCACTGCGTCTCCACCGTGCGGTTGCATCAAGCGAGGAGCTCGAACGGCGCGTCGTCGCACTCCTTGAGCTCGTCGGGGTGCCTGAAGCAGCGGTCAAAGCCCGGCAGCTGCCGCATCAACTATCCGGTGGCCAGCGCCAACGGGCGCTCATCGCTGCCGCTCTGGCCCTCGATCCACGCATCCTGATCGCGGACGAGCCGACCACGGCTCTCGACGTCACCGTGCAGGCGCAGGTGCTGGGATTGCTGGAAGAGGCCAAGTTGCGGGGCAAGGCGCTTCTCCTGATCAGCCATGATCTGGCGGTTGTCTCCCGGATAGCTGACGAGGTCTTGGTCATGCATGAAGGCAAGGTCGTCGAGCACGGATCGGCAGACCAGGTCTTCCAAGACCCTCAGCACACCTATACCCGCCAGCTTTTGGATGCGGTGCCCTCTGCGCGCCTGCGCGGCTCTCGCCCCTCGCGATTGCCCGCTGCTCGGGCGTGGAAGCCGCCGTTACGGTCTCAGGAGCAATCACCATCGACATTCCCTTCGGTCGTGCTCAGCGCGGCAAATCTTGTGAAGCGATTCAAAGGACCAGATGGCGTGCTGCGCACGGCCGTCGATGGTATCTCCTTTGAGCTGCGATCCGGCGAGACTCTGGGTGTCGTCGGGGAGTCCGGATCTGGCAAGTCAACGATGGCACGATTGGCGCTGGCGCTTGACCTGCCCGATGAAGGCGCCGTTCTGTTTCAAGGTCGGGCCTGGACCACGCTCACCGAACGCGACCGCAGGGCGCGGCGCCGGGCCATCTCGGTCATTTACCAGGATCCTCTCAGCTCCTTTGATCCGCGCTGGTCTGTGGGACACATCATTTCCGATAGCCTCGCAAGTGACGTGGAGAGCAGAGACGAGCGCTATGAGCGCGTTGTCGAGCTTCTTGATCTGGTCGGACTATCCCCAGCCCTGCTGGATCGCCGGCCGCTCGAACTCTCGGGCGGTCAGCGCCAGCGCGTTGCGATCGCCCGCGCGATCGCTCCAAGGCCCGCTGTGATCGTCTGTGATGAACCGGTCTCGGCTCTCGATGTCTTGATTCAGGCGCAAGTGCTGGACCTGCTGACCGATCTCAAGGCGCATCTCAACATGAGCTACATCTTCATTTCGCATGATCTCGGTGTAATCCGCCAGCTCAGCGACCGCGTCATGGTCATGCGCCAAGGGCGCGTCGTCGAGACCGGCACCAGGGACGAGATATTCCTCAATCCGCGCACCGACTATACGCAACGCTTGCTCGCAGCAGTCCCAAGCCTTGTGCGCGGCGGGGCGGCCAATCGTTCATTCAGCCGCGTCTAAGAAGACGCCGGCATAGATGGGCTCGTTTCAATGCTCTGTGATGAACGCCGTTTCGACGATCGGGCCAAGGCCTTTGGCGATTGAAGGCTCGAAGGCGCGTCCTCTAGGCGGCACAGGCGATGCGGGCAAGCTTGTTGGCGAGTGCGATCGCTAGCGCCCCCAAAGGTCACGAGCGCCGGGCGCGGAAGTGCCTCATCCCCTTCTTCGGCAAGAAGGGCCTCTCAGAAATTACTGGCGTGAACGAGTACCGCATGCATCGGATTGCAGATGCCAAAGAGAGGTGGGGAAAAGCGCGACCTTCCTAGCTCGTCCTCAATGTCTTCCCATATGCTGTTGTAGTCAGTCTATTCGTGCGTTGGTGAGCGGGAGGTTGTCACATCCGCATCCGCCTGTTGGGATTCCTGCGGTGCAAGTTGCCGAGCATCTAAGCGCTTTGGGCTCGTCCATGATGCGACTGTGGGATTTGCGACTATGCTGTCGGGCCCAGGACACGTGCGCTTGAGCAAATAGCCTTTACAAGTCAAGCTCTCGTAGTTGGCACGAGCCTTGAAAAGGAGCTGTCATTCAGCATCGCATGCTCGAGGAATTGCAGTGATGGCTCACAAGATGAAGGCCTCTCAGTTCACCTATGCCGCGCACGGTTCCGTCACCGTGATCGACCAAACCAATATCGCGGTTCGCGCCGGCACCGATCGCCCGATGCCGATGACCGACCGTTCGGCGTGCCAGCCACCTGATGCGTCTTCTTTGCGCTTAACACGCGCCAAAAAGTCGATGCGATTGCGGAGGCACTGATCAAGTTGCTCATCAGCGGGCGAGCAGCCGTCAGACCCTAAGCCCAACGGCAAGTCTAAGCCGACGCGCGCCTCGTCTGTGAGGCGCAGCTGCCCAGGCGGGCCGCCTGTTTCCGCATCGGTAGGCCATCACGAATTCAGGGCGGGAAAGAGCATCCCTCTCGGCGGAACAACTCGTTTGCGGACGAGGCAGCTCGAGCAGCAATCCATGAACAAAATAGTCGAAAGAAAACCAGGATCAGCTTTGCGATACGCAATGACGAGACGAGCGGCTGGCCAACACCTCACTGTCGAGCTCAGCGAAATTGTGAAGCTCGCGTGGCCGATGGTGTTGACCCAGCTTGCGCAGGTCGCGATGATGACGACAGATCTTGCCTTTATCGGGCGCATCGGGCCTGAGGCACTCGCCGCGGCCGCCCTGGCCGTCACGCTCTATCTCGTCAGCTTCACCTTTGGCGCGGGCCTGCTCGCGCCGATCGCACCTTTGGCGGCGCAGGCCTATGGCGCCGGAAATCATGCTATGGTACAGCGCGCACTGCGCACTGCGCACTGCGCACGGGGCTGTGGGCGGCGCTGATGCTATCGTTCCCGATCATCGCGTTTGCGTTTGGCGGAGAGCAAATGTTACTCGGTTTCGGTCAGGCGCCAGACGCGGCGCGGCTCGCCCAGCAATATCTGTTCGGACTGGCCTTGGGCGTGGTGCCGGCGCTATGGCTTCAGGTCATCCGTAATTTCATGAGTGCGGTCAATCGGCCGGAGCCGATCTTGTGGATCACACTGGCGGCTATCCCCCTCAACGCCCTGCTCGTGTATCTTCTGGTCTATGGCAAGCTCGGGCTGCCGCGGCTTGAGCTGTTCGGGGCCGCGCTTGCGAGCACGTTGGTGAACTGTGCGATGTTCCTGGCCGGTTTCTGGTTTGCCACGATGCGTCGTCCTTTCCGTGACTACCACGTGCTTGCAGATCTCTGGCAACTCGATTGGCCCTTCTTGCGGCAGCTGATCGTGATCGGAACTCCGATTTCGCTTGCCTCCCTGATGCAGTACGGAGTTTTGTCGGCTGCCGCACTCCTGGCCGGCCTAATCAGCACCAGTGCACTCGCTGCTCATCAGATCGCGCTTCAGATCACCGTGATTACATCCATGATCGCTTTCGGCATCAGCATGGCGGTGGCCGTGCGCG
This sequence comes from Bradyrhizobium sp. 138, assembly GCF_023074075.1. GTDB lineage: Bacteria > Pseudomonadota > Alphaproteobacteria > Rhizobiales > Xanthobacteraceae > Bradyrhizobium. The sequence continues at coordinate 45,504 of NZ_JADPKT010000010.1, forward strand.
TTGGCCATGCGGTCGGCCGCAACGACGGTTCCGGCATCCAGCGGGCAGGCCTGGTCGCGATACTGCTCGGTACCCTCATCGCTGCCCTGCTGACCGTTGCGGTGATCGTCGCGCGTTTTGAGATCGCCGAGCTGTTTGTGGACAAATCGGCCGGAGATGCCGACGCAACGATCGGACTGACTGCAGAGCTCCTTATCGTCGCAGCGAGCCTTTTTGTCACTGATGCAGCGCAGAGCATTGCGGCTGGCGGTCTGAAGGACACCCGGGTGCCGCTTCTGTTCGTCGGCATTGCCTATTGGCTGATCGGCTTCTCACTTGGCTACGTGCTTGGTTTGAAGATCGGGCTTGGTGCAATCGGTATCTGGATTGGCTTGTCAATCGGGACAACCATCTACGCGGGGCTCCTTGTCCTGCGGTTCCATCTGCTGGCGAGCAGGCGTGCTCTCAGAGCCGTCACTTGATGGCGTGAATCACGGTTATTGGCGAGTGATAATCTTAGGACTGCGAGGCTACTTACTAAGTGTGCGCTCCGCCTTCATACCGAGGCAAGCCGCTTGGTTCGGAAGAAGATGCTGAACCGCGTAGTCACCAGGAGTTGCGGGCCTTTCTAAGGCACATCGAAACGAATGTGCCGGCCAACTTGGCCCCCATCTGGGCAGCACTCCACTGAAGCATCCAAGGTCAGGACCTGGCTCGCCCGATGTCCGCGCTGGCACGTTCACTTCACACCACCCATGCCTCCTGCCTCGATCAGGTCGAACGCTTCTTCACGCTCATCAACTAACGCGCCCATCCGGCACGGCCGACGTCGTAAGAAAAAGCGGCAGCTTTCTCCGCGCTTGCGATTTCACGCCCCTTCATGTGGACCGCTTAGTCCCAACTCCACCCTCTAGTACCTCGCGCGACTTTGTCGGCGAACTTCCGGGACGTAACTGCGTCGCCGGGATGAAAACTGAGGAACGGAAGGCGGGCGGCGATTTGCGGCTCAATGGTCCGACACCTGGAGAATGCGCGTACGTGCATCGAAGGCAACTATTACTCGATCGTCATAGAGAGCGACATTGGCTTTGCGGTCGAAGGCATAGAGAACAAGCGGGACTTGCCGTCTCGAGCGTTGCCAACCATTGTCCGGTTTGTGACGGAGACGCGAGTGCTGTCAGTTACGAAATTCTGGCGGCGTCCGCCGCGCCGTTTCTGGACACGCATTCAACGTCAATTCAGGATAGGTGAGGGCTGGCACAGACATTGCTATTGAAGTGCGTCGTAAAGGCCGAATGCAAGAATAACGACCGCATGAAATTGTGGAGGTACCCCAAGTTGCGGCTTCTTCGGTCTGCTGTCGACACACTGATAAGTATCCGAATGGGGAAGTCGTGGGGAGATCAACTCCGTCTGCCACAACTTGCTTAGGCTTACGTGCGTGTCGGCTCGTGATGGCACAATTCCAAAGGGCCGGTCAGGCAATTTACATCCTGATGAGTGATGATGCTGGGCGCAAAAGGATTCCCAAGTGCGCTATGAGGCGCAAACCTCGGCTACCTGAAACCGGCAGGCCATGCAGAATAACGCCCGCAAATGAGGCTGAAAGTGCGCTCATCATCGAGAATGGAAGATGTCGACAGTGACGCAGGCCATCGATACCAATAGCCAGTTCAGCGTGCATGAGGAGCTGGGTATCCGTCCACCGACGATAGGACAATCCTCGGCAGATGGTGACTTTGTTCGCTACTGGAGCCGAAACAGTGATCGCGCGTCCGCGTTGGCCGCAGTCGGAAAGCGAACCGAGGAAGCTATCAAGAAGACCGGCACCGGCCTGCAGCTATCCTCCGAGAACTTTAACGGTCACGATCTATCCGAATTTCGGTTGCGGCGATGCATCCTCAATCGTGCGCAACTTCACGGAGCGAAGCTGGATGGAGCCGACCTGTCCGAGGCCAACCTTATCTGCCCAGGATTAGAGCGAGCAAGTTTCCGCGGAGCCAAGCTCGATTTTGCGTATATGCATGCGATCTCCGCTCAGGTCTGCAATTTCGATGATGCAAGTCTGCGCAATCTCATCGATGCAACAGGTAGCCTATTCCACGGATGCAGCATGAGGAGAACGCGTTTCGACAATGCAGTCCTAAGTGGCGTCCTGTTTTATCAGTGTGACGCAAGCCAGGCTGTCTTTGATGGCGCCGAACTGCAAGGATCGACGTTCAATGAATGCTACCTGCCTCGCTCGTCCTTCCATTTTGCCAAGTTGAGCCAGGTTACAATGACCAAGGCGCATCTCACCGGCAGCTCGCTTCTGCAGTCGAGGGGGGAGTGTCTATCGGTCCTGCGGCCCACTTCGGTCGATGGTCTCGTTCTAGAGAACGCTCATCTTCCCTATTTCAGGCTTTCAAAGGCGAGCGGTCTCATCCTAGCCAAAGGACTGAGCGCCCCCTTTTCGGATTTCAGCCTCTCAAATCTTGCGAGGGCGGAGTTTGAGCAGGCAGACCTGTCTGAGGCGCGACTTCTGTCTGTAAATCTAGCCAAGGCCAACCTCGTCGGCGCGGTGTTGAACGGAGTATCTATTCGCTTTTGCCAGCTCGATGGGGCTGATCTATCTCGCGCATCAGGAGAAACTATATCAATCACCGAGAGCACGATGCGCTATGCCCAATTGAGCGGCTTTCGTGCGCGCTGTGCGTTCATACGCGACTGCGATATCGATGATGCAGACTTTTCGCAGGCGTATCTCTATCGATCAATGATTACAGGTGATCCTCCGCAATCTATGGCCTTGAATCGCGCCAATTTCGAAGGAGCAAACCTTGTTCAGTCATATATTGCAGCAGGAATGACCGGCAGCAATCTGGAGGCCGCCCGTACCGCATATATTCGAATGAATCAGTCGTCCCTCCGCAAGGCCAACTTGAGTGGAGTTACGCCGTTCCAGGCAAGCTTTGTAAAAACTGATTTTTCGGATGCAGAGATAACGACTTTTGAACCGCCGTTCTTTGCCGACAGATGTCCTGGGCTCCAGGCCGCTTTAGAGGGCGTGGAAGATCAAAAATACAAACCCTCAGAGTATCTGGCTGACTTCTCATCGCTGGTGAGGCGCGGTCGAGAGGGATCGAGCTGATCTGAGCGCAAAATGCGCCTGGCGATTTAGACCAGCTGTCATCGCGGAAGAGAATGGAGGAGCACGATGCATCCGCGCCGTGATGGGACTCCAGGCTCTTGCGCGGTCGCGCGTGGCCAGTGTGAGGGCAGCTCTCACCACGCGTCCTGTCTGATCGAGCAGCCGAGCTGCTGGGCAATCAACAAGACGGAGCCGGATACATGCATCTAGCGTCGCTTTCAGCTGGCAAGGCGTTCATTACTGACATGGCAAGACGAGGTCGAACGATCGGCACAGTACACACGTTAGGTGCGTTGCATCAGGGGCACGCGGAATTGATCAGAAGGGCCGCAGTCGAGAACGATGTGGCCATTGTCACGGTCTATCCGAACAAGATTCAGCTCAGCCCAGGTCCCGAATACGAGTTCGACTTGGAGGATGACATTGCGCTTGCGCTAGGAGCGGGTGCTTCTGCCGTGATTTCGACGACGGACGCGGAGATATTCCCGCCAGGATATCGAACGTTTGTGTCTCAAGGGGATTATCCGCTGCGTGCGAACGGGCCTCATGGGCTCCTCATGGAAGGTATCACCGGATGCATCCGCTGGATCTGTTTCGCTCGCCCATCTCGCAGTTATTTCGGCTTGAAGGATATTGGACAGGCCCTTCTCGTGAAGCGAGCGGTCGCAGACCTGCTTCTTGATTGCGACATACGCTTTGTGCCAACAGTACGATACAAGAACGGAGTGCCTATTTCGTCACGTTTGCGACACTTCAATCGTTCCGAGCTGGACGAGCTTTCGTCTCTCTTCCTGGCGCTGGACCACTTGAGAAAAGAGGCGGCGCGGGGAGTGTCTTGCGCCCAAGACCTGATAGCGTCGGCAAGACCGCTGATCAAATTCCGACAGTTTGAATTGGAATCCCTTCGCATTGTTGGCGCGGACAGCTTTGAAGATCAGAAGCAGATCGAGCTTCCCTTTATAATCAGTGGAGTCGCCCTTGGTCGCAGCCTCAGAGTGCCTGACAACATCTTTGTACCGGATCAAGATACACTTTTGCATGGTCCTGCAGATATATGGATCGATTTGCCCAAGAAGTCGGAGTCGGGCGACCATGCACAGGCGCAGGCTTGAAGAGATCAGCGGCAGTTCGCGCAATTGGTCACTCAACCGTCTAGGCGGCTCGAAATCTCATCTTCAACCTGCGCCCTGTCTCTGGCGAGTTGCTCTCGCTCCCGCCGAAACTCTCGCTTTGCGCGAGACCTGCAATCCATAATTGCCAATTGTTCCTCGAAACGCTCACCAGTCTCCGGGAGGAGAGGAGCAGCGAGCGGACTCTGTGAGCTGAACGGCGCCTGCCTGCAAGGTATCCGCCCGGTGAGGGCCGCCTTGCCGAATGAGGCGTATTGTTGAGAACTGTCCTTATGGACAGTGATAGGCGCAGTGCCCAAGTCGAACGGCTTGAGGTGGTGGACACGGGCCGGCGGCGACGCTGGTCCGAGGATGAGAAGCTCAAGATTGTCCTGGAGAGCTTACAGGCGCCGCGCCAGGTCGCAGCAACCGCGCGGCGGTACGGCGTTTCGCGCTCATTGCTGCTGCGATGGCGACGGTCGTTTCGGCCTGAGCCGAAGGATGCCGCCCATCAACCTGGCTTCGTACCGGCGGTGGTGGTCGCGGAATCAGGGCCGATGCCTTGTCCAGTCGCGCCGTCAAGCAGCGGCGGGTCGATCGAGATCGAGTTTGCGGCCGGGGCTCGGACGCGGATCACGGGCACGGTTGATGCGGCGACGCTGAAGGCCGCGGTGGCGGCACTGGCAGATGGACGGCCGCGGTGATCCCCATTGCGTCGGGCGTGCGGGTGTGGATTGCGACCGGCCACACCGATATGCGTCGCGGCATGAACTCGCTGGCCTTGCTGGTGCAGGAAGCGTTCACGCGAGACCCGCACGGCGGCGATCTCTATGTGTTCCGAGGCAAAAGCGGCAAGCTGATCAAGATCCTTTGGCACGATGGACTGGGCATGTCGCTTTATGCCAAGCGGCTGGAGCGTGGCCGCTTCCTGTGGCCGTCGTCGGCTGATGGCGTGGTGACAATCACCCCAGCCCAGCTTGGATACCTGCTGGAGGGCATCGACTGGCGGATGCCGCAACGTACCTGGCGACCGCAGGCGGCCGGCTGATCGCTGGGATTTGAATCGGTGGCACGATCAGCGGTTCGGACAGAGACCGCGTCTTGTGATTCTCTGGTCGGCGATGGGCGCTGATGATTCTCTTCCCGACGATGTGACCACGCTGCAGGCGATGCTGCGCGCCGAGCGAGCGGCCCGTTTGGCCGCGGAAGCCGAGGCCCAGGCGGGGGCCTTGCTGATCGAGAAGCTCAAGCTCACGATCAAGAAGCTCCGGCACGAGCAGTTCGGGCAGTCCTCCGAGCGAGGCGCATTGCTGGACCAGCTCGAGCTACAGCTCGCGGACCTGGAGGAGAACGCGGCGCAAGCTGAGACCGCGGCGCAGATGGCAGCGGAGAAGATAGCGGTGCCATCGTTCGAGCGCCGCAAGCCAGCCCGTCGGCCGCTGCCGGAGCATTTGCCGCGGGAGCGCATCGTCTATCCGGTGCCGGCCACCTGCCCATGCTGCGGCGACAGCCGATTGCGCAAGATTGGCGAGGACGTAACCGAGACGCTGGAGCTCGTTCCGCGCCAGTGGAAGGTGATCCAGCACGTGCGCGAGAAGCTCGTCTGCCGGGCCTGCGAAGCGATCACCCAACCGCCGGCCCCCTCGCATCCGATTGCGCGCGGGCGTGCAGGGTCCAAGCTGCTGGCCCATGTCCTGTTCGCCAAGTACGGCCTGCACCTGCCGCTTCATCGTCAGAGCGATGTCTACCAGCGTGAAGGCATCGACCTCGACGTATCGACGCTCGCGGACTGGGTAGGTGCCGCAGCGGCAATCCTGATGCCTCTGGTCGATGCGATCCGGAGCCACGTCTTCGCAGCCGAGCGCATCCACGCGGATGACACCACGGTGCCGGTCCTGGCCAAGGGCAAGACCCGGACCGGCCGGCTCTGGACCTATGTCCGCGACGACCGTCCGTTTGCCGGCCCAGATCCGCCGGCGGCCGTGTTCTTCTACTCGCCCGATCGTGGCGGTGCGCATCCGGAGCAGCATCTGGCGGGCTATGCCGGACTGATGCAGGCCGACGCCTACGCTGGCTTTGGCAGGCTCTACGAGGCCAATCGCAAGGGCGGCCCGATCATCGAGGCCGCCTGCTGGGCGCACGGCAGGCGCAAGTTCTTTGATCTCGCGCGGCTCAGCAAGGCGCCGATCGCGGCCGAGGCGGTCAAGCGCGTCGATGTTCTGTTCGCCATCGAGCGCGAGATCAACGGTCTTACTGCGCAGGAGCGTTTGCGTGTGCGCCAGGAGCGTAGCCGCCCCCTGATCGTCGAGCTGGAGGCGTGGTTGCGCGAGCAGCGCGCCAAGCTCTCCAGGAACAACGACACGACCAAGGCGATCAATTACTGCCTCAGCCGCTGGGATGCGTTTAGCCGCTTCGTTGATGACGGACGGCTTTGCATGTCGAACAATGCCGCCGAGCGGGAGCTTCGGGCTGTCGCCGTGGGCAGAAGAAATTGGACCTTCGCCGGGTCCGATGAGGGCGGACGGCGCGCGGCTACCATCTACAGCCTCATCGCCACCGCCAAGCTCAATGACATCGACCCGCAGGCTTGGCTCGCCGACGTGCTGGCGCGCCTACCGGATCATCCCGCCAAGCGCATCCACGAACTCATGCCCTGGAATTGGCGACCTCAGAACGTCGCTCAGGCCGCATAAGCGCGGTCAGCCATCCGTTCAAGATGACCTAACCAGGGGCCGTCACCGGACGCGTACCCTGCAAGTTGGTTGCGCACGATGATCCCATTGGTCTCGTTGGCCGCAGGCCCGATTGGCGGACTACGTTGACGTTCATCGTGCTGTTCGCGTACTTCGACTAACACTGCACGGCGACCTCGTGACCGAGTAGGTCGTTGACCTATACAGATTGGGGAATTGTAGCTTGGGCAGAGTGTCCCAATTGGAATTTCCTCCAGTGAAATTGAGCTAGTTTTGGTTGTTTCCGCGTCGATAGGTGCGGGCTCTGCCGGGGTTATGCTGCCATGCGGAGTGGCAGCGGGGTGAAGCAGGCTTGATCCTGCGCGCTGCCGCCATGACCCGAATGGGGAGGCTCCCTGTCATAGAAGGCAGACATAGGCCGGTCGGGCTCCGCGCCTGGCTGGCCGCTGTCATAGCGGGCACATCTCCTCGTTGACGCTCCTCCAGAGCCGTTCGACAAACACGTTGTTTCGCCATGCGCTGTTCCGTCCATGCTGATCGCGATGGCGTTGTCGCCGGGCAGGCCGGTAATAGCATGTCCAGTGAACTGAGAGCCCTGAGCCGCGTTGAAGATGTCCGGCTTGCCGGGACGAGCCAAGGCATACGCCAGCGTTCGACGCAGAAGGCTGGTCCATGGTGATCGACAGTCGGCACGACAGACCGCGACGTGCTGCGCAGTCCGACACCACAGCGAGATAGACGAGGCCAATCGCCCCAGGATGTAGGTGATTTCCATCGCCCAGACCTGGTTCGTTGCGTAATCTCCATGACGCGCAGCAGATATGGACGGATCTTGTGGCTGGGCTCGGGTCTGGTGGTGCGCGGAAGGCGATAGAGCGGCTATCCCCATCCGCCGCATCGCCGTCTTCACATGCCGGCGGCCGATCTTGCCCCTAGCCAGCAGGCCTCTCAGCATTCGCGAACCGGCGAGGGAAACTCGCAGATGCAACCGGTCGAGACGCCGCATGAAGGCGAGATCGGCGTGCGGCACCCGTCGCGGAAGGGACCGGAGAACTCCGACCCATCCTCACCCGCCGATACATTGTTTCTGAGCTGTCGTTGATCCCTATGGTCGAATTGCTCGAGTGCTCTCCAGCAGCGTTGAGCTTCATTTAAGCGAGCACTGGCGTGCCTACCGGTCGCCTCGGCTCGGAACATGCCGATCTCACTGTGGGGAGCACCCGTGCCTATAAGAATCGGTGAGTTGAGTCGGCTGTAGCCTCAGGTTGTACAACACGAGGCCGGCCTAACGCGGAGCATAGGCAATGAAACAGCTCTGGGCTGCTTGGACTGAGTGAGATTGCACTCGCGAGCTCAATCCGGCGCTACGATTGCACCATAGAGGCCATCGATCGAGAGCCGATAGGGCATCGGGATTGCGCGCACCCTCGTCAGCCTTCAACACTCCTGCACCATTGCCGATGGTCCCTTGAAGGAGGGAATTAAAGGACTGTTGGTGAGCGAGTGGGACAGCGAGAAAGGGAGGTACTTGGCTTCTCTCGGCGTTCACCGCACGTTCGATGGATTTGCGGTCAGTCAGCTCTTGGAGGGATTCGGCTCCTCGGTCATGGAGGACAACAGGGCTGTTGGCATCCCAGCTTCCGGTACGATGTTGTTTAAGTTCGCATCCGGATCGTTGGCGGCTCTCTCAGGAAGGACCGTAAAATTCACGACCAAACCCGTCAGTTCTCGTCAATTCCAGATGGAATTCACAGATTGGCCTGAAGCCGCTCAACCGAAATGACTCCCGTCGCGATAACTGCCATCTCGTTTCCGAAGGTCGGGTCGAGCTGTGAAGTCGCGATGTTTCGATTCCTGGCTCCGCGACCAAATAGGGTGGTGAAGTGGAGCTGGCGTCGTGGCGCGCATTGGCGAACGTAAAAAGCATTCTGTGAGATACAAGCAAGTCCGGAATAGAACGCCAATGGAAGCCGAGACTTGGTGTGCGTTGCGTGCACGGGGCACTCCGCCGAGGCATTGTCGTCCGCGGCTGGCGGTGCGGGCCGTCTCGGCTTTTCCGAGAAGAGGCTTGTCACGGCGCTCAACGTATCGGACATTTGTGCGAGCGATGCTCGCCAAGTCGCGACTTAATTCAATCCTCTAGATTGGCAGCGATGTTGATATCCAAGCTATTGACACAAGTCCCAGTTCACGTTGAAGCGTTCTCCTGAAACGGAATCCCGTAAAACGAGTGATATAGCCCGTTGTTAAACCGCAGCGGGAATTGATATCGCGGATGATATTGATCTCTGGTTTCGGGACTGCGCGCGTGCTCCGTATGTGACAGGCGGATGAAACCGTCGCGCAAATTTACTAAATCCAATGCGACGAAGCAAATATATGTCTGACGTGTAACTTGTATATTCAAATCGCAATTACTTATGGTAGAACATCCCGCGTAGTCGGGCTGATTGATGAGACCGCGAGTTATCCGTTCGTCCTCATAAGCTCGAATGTACCTGTTGCGGACGTGTGAGGAGTTGCCTTCCCAAAATTATCTTTAAGCTTGGCTCCCGGACAGAGCGAACATTTCTCATCGGCGAAAAGAATGCTGGTTTCGTTTCATGGACTGGACATCTGTTGACCGTATGATTGCGATGTAAGAGCGAGGTAATCGATCATGTTGCACGTCCATCCCGGCACCGCTGCCCGTCGACTGGTCCTCTGGTCAGAGCCGATGCAAGAGTCGGAGCTGTGCGCAACGGAGCAGGTCACACGATGGTCGTGGTCTGTAGCCCAAGATTCCATCGCAGCCTTTTGTGCCGACTGCTGCAGCACATTGCGAGCGAGTAGGGTGCGTCACCAGGCCGACTTGTTCTGTAGTCGGTCCCTCGAACGAGTGATCACGCAGTTTTGTTCGCGCGTCACGATAGCGAGAGAATAAGCATGAGCAACATGACAGATAACATTATCCCGCGAGCGGATATCGTCAAATCCACGGCCCGACTCGGTGCTGAGATCAAGAACATCAGACTATCAGATGAATTATCAGACGAGATGGTCCGGGCTATTAGCCAGTTGCTCCTTGAGCACAAGGTCATCTTCTTCCGTGATCAGGGACATCTCGATGATTTCGAACAGCATCGCTTTGCCCTCAGGCTTGGTTCGCTGGTAACGCCTATGGATATGAAGCCCGATCGTCGCAGCGGCCATGCTGACCAGGTGCACACGAACGTCAGTTTCGGTGACGAATCTCCGAAGATCTCAGTGCTGCGCGGCGTCGTGATCCCGCCTGATGACCGCGAGACAGTTTGGTCAAGCACTGCGGCCGCGTATCTTGATCTTCCGGAGCCGCTCCGGATGCTGGCCGACAATCTCTGGGCAGTGCACTACAGCACCTATGATTGCACCTTGACCAGGCATCCGGCCGAGATGGATGCAAAGCAATTTGGTGATGTCTTCACCGGAACCATCTGCGAGGACGCGCGTCCGGTTGTTCGCGTCCATCCCGAGACGGGCGAGCGCTTGCTCGTGCTCGGAGAGTCCGTGAGGAACTTCGTCGGCCTGGAAAGATATGCGAGCCAGAAGCTGTTTGACCGCCTTCAATCTTACCTCGCCTTGCCTGAGAATAGCGTAAGATGGAGCTGGAAACCAGGCGACGTTGTAATCTGGGATAACCGCGCGACCCAGCGCTGCGCCATCGGAAAATCCAGTGACCGAGATGGAGTCGAGAGGCGTAGCGCTATCGATGGCGATGTACCGGTCAGTATCGCTGGTCCTCGTAGCGTGGCGCGCTCCAAGCCAAAGCTGCAGACTGCCAAGGCTGCCTAGTGTGGCCACTGATCTGATCTATCGCCATCGAAGGAAGTGATCTGAATTGAGCGTCATCAAGGCTCTCCTGCGCGCAATGAGGCTGAGTAGCTGATGCGCACGCCTTCGTCTGTTGGTTCCCGATGTAAACGGGCACTACCCCACTGAAGCCCGAATGGATTCGCATCAAGGCACACGCATCAAATTGTTGGTACCCCTCATGTTCGACTCCGAAACCACCGCTCTCTTGCGTGCAGTTCTGAATGAAGTTTGCAGAGAACTCCCGGCTGGTGAGACTGGCACCCGAACGCACGTAGCTTCGAGAATGCTTGAAGCTGCGTCACGAGGAGAGACGTCCATTGAGGTCCTCAAGCAAATCGGCCAGACGGCGTTGACCAGCGCTCCAACCATGTGGTCTCAGAAGGGCTCCCACCTTGTTAATCCGCCAGCCGTGGTCGGGGTGGCGAGCTCCCAGGAAACCAACATGGATTGACGGGCCTAATCCATAAGGCCACCGCGGGGCTGATCCGCCGCGACGATTGGCCCGAGATCGGGCAATTGGCTGCCTGCGAGCGACTAGGGGCTACCGCATCAGATGGCTGAATTGAACCTCTTCTTTGTCGTTCGTTAAGAAGCTAGTTCAACTCGGTGAATGATTGGTGGCCGCTATGGCTTGCGGTCAAGACGACGCATCCAATAACCCTCAGCCAGGCGAAGATGCTATGAAAAGCTCATCGCCGTCACTGCTCAAGATGGACGCGATATCAAGGAGGTAACCTGCCGAGCGCACGGTCTGGATGATATTGGGCTCACCCTGGCTGCTGAGTGCCTTGCGCAAATGTACGATATGAGCATCGACAGTCCGGAGGGGCAACGGCGGTGCCCTTCCAGACGGCCGCGACGAGCTGGTCACGTGAAACGATTTGCCCAGAATCACGAGGCAAATGACACAGCAGCCTGAACTGGGTAGGTGATGTGTGCACGCGCCGGACGCCCGCGACAACCCCTTCGCGTTCTAAGACAAACGACAATCAATTTCTGCAAAGCGCAACTCGCCGGCCCATTCGGCTTGCCATATGCGATCGAATGTCAGTCAGGGGCGCAGGCACCCTTAGCGGCCTTTGAAGAATTGTAACGGCTTCCGGGATATATCATGCGACGCCAACGTTCGCTGTCTGCGCTCAGAATGAGACTCGAGCGCCGGGGTTTGTGATAAGCTGATCAACGGCCTGCTTGGTCGGCTGCTTGTCGGCGAGCATGTCTGTGTCGAGGTGAGACGGTCGTTGTTCTTACCGGCCAGCACCGCACCGATGCGGACGTCGACGGTCGCAACGGTCAGACGCCCCTCGTTTTCAAGTATTTATGAAATGAGCGATGCAATCGTCTCGCCGATAATGATCACGATAATCCGTCGCGAAGCCTTGTTCGTGCTTCGTCTGTCGGCGAGAGAGCTTTCTGCTGGATTTGAAGTCGCGTATTGGTTCGAGGTTGTTCCCGCGGATTGTTATTTAAGGATCGTGGCCGGGGTGGATTCGTCCAATCGCAATGAGCGTTCAAGGCGGGAACCGAACCTAAGCACTTCGAGGGATTCGTATCAGCTACCAGAATTGATCGCTGTGGCCCTGCTTGACTCAAGGCTCTGCCGGGTTCGATAGGAATGTAAGGTTCTGGCCTTGGAGATCCCGGTAGCTGCCCTTAGCGGCAGGTACCGTCGAGGGAAGACATGCCAATCATGCTTCGCGAAAAAACAAGCTTCTGCGTCGATCGCTTTCGGAGGCCAACCGTAACCGGCACGAGGCCCCCACCTCGCGGTCGTGAGCTTGGTCTGCGATACAGCCTGGCATGAGCTGATCGTTGGGAGTGAATCGATGGCAGATGCCAT
>NZ_JADPKT010000061.1 GCF_023074075.1 Bradyrhizobium sp. 138
AGCCAGATAGACTGTGGCATACTCTGCAGCGGCGGGTGCGTCAGTGCGATCGAGCTTGATCATCTTGGTCCTCCGAGGCTGGGTGGTTGGCAATCCAATTCTAACCTCTTGACCACCCGCCGCCCCATAGGATCTGAGGCGCGAGGCGTGCGTTGCGCCGCAGGGCTCGCACCTCAGTGCCGTAGGGTGGGCAAAGCGAAGCGTGCCCACGCATTTTTCGCGATCGAGAGACATGGTGGGCACGGCGCAAGGGCACCTTTGCCCACCCTACGATGTCGGCGGTTGTGATGCGCAGACACACCTTCACCTTCTCGCGGCTTGTTTCGCCCGAGTTTTGCTCTTCGCATCGCGCCCTGAAAACGAAAGGGCGCAGGGAAGGCCGGGCGCCGGCTGGCACCCGCTGTCCGTCGTGCGATGAGAATGCACACGCCATGCACAACGGATGGACAGGTGAAGCCGAGAACGTCCGGCCTTCCCTGCGCGATGTTTGACGGCGTATGGCGCGCTCTCCCGGGAGCCGACCTTTCCTTTGGCCTCCGTCACCTCGCGAATTGGCAGCGCGCGTCGCCCGGTTGGGCTCAGCGCACCTCCGCAAGGCTTGGCTGTAGCATCGACAGCCAGGACCACGCGATTTGGCCGTACGCAACAGCGCCGCTCGTCCGCACGCGATCAGGACCTCACGGGGTTCATCCCGCCCTGCTCCCGCCATTCGTGCACGACGCTGCCGCGTCCACCGCTCCCCGATCCGCGGCTCGTGACGACGTACGACCGCCCCTTTCGCCGGATCAGGATGGCCGACACATACGCCGAAACCGAATTTCGGTAAAGCGGAATATTTTTGCGCACATGGATTGACAGAGGCCGACACAGGCACGGACGGCCGCCGGCGCGCATGCCGCACTCGGGGCCATACCGCGTGGCCCATCGATCGCACGACACCTTGACATGCACGTCACTTCCACGGCTGGTTGCCCCTGCCGGACCAGCGAACTTTCGACGAGGATATTCCATGCGCAGCACATCGGTCGGCGTCTTCAAGCTCGCCACCGAGGGCCCCGGCGACGTCTCCAGCCTCACGGCTATGATCGGCTCCGGCGCGATCGATCCCAAATCGATCCTCGCCATCCTGGGCAAGACCGAGGGCAATGGCGGTGTCAATGATTTCACCCGGGAGTACGCCGTTGCCGCGCTCTGCACGGCGCTGGCGCCGCAGCTCGGCCTGACCGCGCCCGAGGTCGAGCAGCGGATCGCCTTCGTGATGTCGGGCGGCACCGAGGGTGTGCTCAGCCCGCACATCACGGTGTTCACGCGCCAGGACGTCCCGCAGCGGCCGGCGGGCATCGCAGGCAAGCGCCTCGCCATCGGCATGGCGCACACCCGCGATTTCCTGCCCGAGGAGCTCGGGCGCTCCGCGCAGATCACGGAGACGTCGAAGGCGGTGAAGACCGCGATGGTGGATGCCGGCATCACCGATCCCGCCGACGTCCATTTCGTGCAGATCAAGTGTCCGCTGCTCACCAGCGATCGCGTCGAAGCCGCAGGCGCGCGCGGCAACAAGACGGCGACGACCAGCGCCTACGCCTCGATGGCCTATTCCCGAGGCGCCTCCGCGCTCGGCGTTGCCGTCGCGCTCGGTGAGATAGCTCCCGATGTCCGCGACGACGACGTGCTACGGCGATACGACTTGTTCTCGAAGGTCGCCTCGACCTCGTCCGGAATCGAGTTGATGCACAATGTCGTCATCGTACTCGGCAATTCGGCGGCATCAGTCAGCGAATTCGAAATCGGGCATGCCGTGATGAGCGATGCCATCGACGCCGCCGCGGTGATCACAGCGCTGCAAAGCGTCGGACTTGATGTCGCGCCGCAGGCAACGAAGGGCCGCGAACTCGTCAACGTCTTCGCCAAGGCGGAGGCCTCGCCTGATGGCAGCGTGCGCGGCTTTCGCCACACCATGTTGGAGGACACCGACATCAGCTCGACCCGCCACGCCCGCGCCGCGGTCGGCGGCCTGATTGCAGGTCTCGCGGGCACCGGGGCCGTCTATGTCTCAGGCGGCGCCGAGCATCAGGGGCCGGCGGGCGGTGGACCGGTTGCAGCGATCGCACGACTGTCGGATTGAGACGGCCTTCACCTCACCTCTCCGCCCCACGCAACCCTGCCCCTCGCGCCGGCTTAGTTGATTCAGGTGGTCCCTTGCGAAAAAGGTGGCGCAGCACTTTACGGAGATCAGGACTTCATGACTTTGCCGATGAGCTGGACGGAATGGGCGCAGCACGATGGCGTCGCGCTGGCAGGGCGCGTCCGCAAGGGCGAGCTGACGGCGAAGGAGCTGGCGCGCCAGGCCGCGGCGGGCATTGCCAAGGTCAATCCGGCGCTGTCGGGCGTGGTCGAGCTGTTCGAGGACGTGATCGCCGATCCCGCCAAGGACGGCGCCAATCTCGCAGGTCCCTTCGCCGGCCTGCCCTTCCTGATGAAGGATCTCGGGCCGACCATGAAGGGCCGGCTGCAGGAAATGGGCTCGTTGCTGATGCGCGGCAATCGCGCCAGCGCCGACACGTTCCTGACCGGCAAATTCCGCCAGGCGGGGCTCAATTTGATCGGACGGACCACAACGCCGGAATTCGGCGTGTGCTCTTCGGCCGACAATCCCGCCGTCTACGTCACCCGCAATCCCTGGAATACCGACTACACCACCTGCGGCTCGTCCGCGGGCAGCGCTGCGATGGTGGCCGCCGGCGTGGTGCCGATCGCGCATGCCACCGACGGCGGCGGCTCGATCCGCATTCCCGCCGGCGTCAACGGCAATATTGGGTTGAAGGTTTCGCGCGGCGTTTTTTCGCTGGCGCCGCACATGTCCGATCTCACCGGCCTCGTCTCGATCCAGGGCTGCCAGTCGCGCTCGGTACGCGACACCGCGGCGTTCGTCGATCATGCCCGCGGGCCGGCACCCGGCGAGTTCATGCCGTTCTGGACCACGGCGCAGCCATATTGCGAGATGATCAAGCGCGATCCTGGCAAGCTGCGCATCGCGCTCTCTCACACCTGGGGCGACTACAAGGCAACGCCGGAGCTCGCAGCCGAGCTGGAGAAAACCGGCCGCTTCCTCGAAGGCCTCGGCCATCACGTCGACTACGCCCTGCCCGAGCTCGATTTCCGCGCCGCCTTCGAAGCGCAGACGATGTGCTACATCTCGAACTTCGCGGTGGTGATCTCGAACATGCTCGCCGCGCGCGGGCTGGAGAAGCCGCCGGAAGATCTGATCGAGCCCATGAACATCCGGATCTGGGAAGCCGGCCGGCACACCAGCTTCGCCGAGCGGGCGAAGATGCAGGGCGTGTTCAACACGACGTCGCGCGGCTTCGGCGCCTTCTTCGAGCAGTGGGACGTGATCCTGACGCCGATCACCGCGCTGCCGACGCCGAAGGTCGGCACCAGGGAATATCTCACCATCTCCGACAATCCCGATGTGCTGGACTGGTTCGGCAATCTGTGGCGCTTCTTCGCCTTCACGCCGCTCGCCAATCTCTGCGGCATGCCCGCGATCTCGATGCCGATGGCGGCCCAGGAGCACGGCCTGCCGCTCGGCATCCAGGCCATCGCCAAGCAGGCCAATGACGGCCTGCTGCTGCAGCTCGCCGCCCAGATCGAGCGCGCGCTGGACGGCAAGTGGAACGGCGGCAGGTCCGCAAAGGTGCATGTGACCAAGGCGTGAGCTGCCGCCTCCTCCTCTAGCCCTTGTCCTTGGCACTCGCTTGCGCGATGGCCTTGTCCACGCGCCAGCGCGATATGCCCTGCTCAGCGAGCAAGCGCGCCGCAGGACTTCGCGTCTCCGGAAACAGAGCGACGAGTGCATCGACACCCGTCACGCCGGGATTGCCAACCTGCTGGGCATGCAACGCGGCACGGCGGTCAACACGTTGGAAAGCAGCGGTCGGCTCGGCGGTGCCGGTCTCGACCACAATGTGAGCGAGTTCCTTGTCGAGATAGTCGGTCAGGTTCTGCCTGAGCGTGCCGAGATCGGCGTTGCAGGTCTGCAGGACAGGCGCGGCATCACCGTCTTCGGACAACGCCAGCAGAAGATGTTCCAGCGTTGCAAATTGATGGCGGCGTCGGTCGGCGAGTTCAAGGGCCCGGCGGCGCGTGGCGACATAGGCCGGACTGAGCGGACGAGACGACAGATCCTCCATTGCATCGATCTTCGCCAGCCGCTTCACAGGATCGAGAATTGCCAGCAGTTCGTACTTGTCCTTGACCGACAGCTTCATCCGCGGCGCAATTGTGTCCGCGATATGCCCAATGTCGCGCGTTTGATCGAGAAGCAGCCAGACATCGGGCATGAGCAGACCATGGGCCGCCGCGTAATCCTCGAAGCGCTGGATGGTTCGGCGGACCAGGTCAGGCGCGGCTGCAGACTGGCTCTCGGGCAATTCGGAAGCCTCGGCCCGGTAGCCGCAGTTCGTCGCCGCGAAGCTGCGGAGCCCGACGCGGCGGATTCCGCGCGTCAGCACCCTGATAGAGCCGTCGGAGAGCCGTTCGAGCTCGACCAATTGAGCGAGCAGACCGATCTCGTAGACGTCGGCAGATTGCGGCTCATCGACGGTCGCGTCGCGCTGAATCGCACAGACCATCTCACGTGTGCCCTCGAACGCATGGTTGAGGGCGAGCATCGTGTTCTCGCGCCCGACGAACAACGGAAAGGTTGCGCCTGGAAACGGCACGAAGTCGCGCAACGGGACCGCGGGATAGATTGCGGTCGCGCTCTTGAGCTTTGCAATCGGCGCAGCTGCCTCGCGCCGCTCGGCGTGAAGCATTGCCGACAGCGTATTCCAGTCGGCAACGCCCAGCATTCTCGACACCAGTTCGAGGCTTTCGCTGTGACTGACGGTGACGGCCTTGGTGGTCAGGGATTCGCGCAGGGTCTGCGCCATAGCCTTGGCATCGCGAAAATCGCGCATCGGTTCGTCCTCTGCATGAGCGATCCAGGAGTGTCAGGTGGTTGCGTTGCTGACCCGGTCGCTCGGGCAAAGGGGGCCGATCAAGGGCTCGATACGTTCACCATTCCACGGAGGGTGCAACCGGCAGGTCGTATCAACCTGCACGGAAGGTGACGCAAAGCTAAATCGCTGTCAATTGCGATCTCAGTTCTTCACCGCCGGAATCTCCTCTGCCGCGGGCTGCTGCTGGCCCTGCTTGTACATCGCCAGCGCCTTGTCGAGGGCTTCGCGCAGCGCCAGCGCTGCAGCCACGCTGCAACGTAGGTGTGCGGTCTGGACCACGTCGACCCTGACGGCGGCGCCGACCGGCATCAACAGGTTCGCGGCGAGCTCGATCTGGATCGCGCCGTTGTGATGGCCGAAGCAGGACGCGCCGTCGAAATAGATGATCGGCGCCCGCTCCGAGCTCGAGGTCGAAATGGTGACGGGCCCCTGGTTGGCGGCGGGCGTTTCGGGATCGGCCATGGGGGACTCCTTGCAGTCATCGACGAACGAAGCGCCCACCATCGACGCTTCGGCCCGCTCTGTCGAGGCCCCTTCAGGGGTTTTGCGCAGCGCCCGACACTGGTCTAGAACCTTCCCATGAGCACCATATCGACCACGCTGCCGTTCGAGGAACTCGCCGAGGCGATCAAGGGCCGGCGTTCCGACTACGGCCAAATCAGCGGGCTCCAGCTCGACCGCTTTGCGCCCGCCGAGGCCTGGTCCAGCCTGCCCTACCGTCCCGTCTTCGTCGGCGACACCGAGACCGGCGTGCTGCATGGCGGCGTCGTCACCGCCATGCTGGACGAGAGCTGCGGCATGGCGGTGCAGCTCGCGCTCGACGGTACGCGCGCGATCGCGACGCTCGATTTGCGCATCGATTATCAGAAGCCGGCGACGCCCGGCCTCGACATCAAGGCGCATTCGGTCTGCAACCGCACCACGCGCTCGATCGCCTTCGTGCGCTCCACCGCCTATCAGGAATCCGAGGACGATCCGGTGGCGACCGCGACCGCCTGCTTCATGATCGGCGCCAACCGCACCAACATGCTCGCGGACCGCAGGACGGATGCACGGAGCATCCCGACGCTGGAGGCGCCGGAGGATCCGGACGGACCGTTCGCGCGCAGCCCGTTTGCGCGCTGCCTCGGCATCCGCGTCAACGGCGACGGCACGCTGACGATGCCGTTCTCGCCTGTGATCATCGGCAATCCGATCCTGCCCGCGATCCATGGCGGCATGACGGGCGCCTTCCTCGAGACCACCGCGATCATCGGCGTCGCGCGCGAGCTCGGCATTGCCGCGCCGCCGAAGCCGATCGGCCTCACCGTCAACTATTTGCGTTCCGGCCGCGCCCTCGACACGTTCGCCGATGTCTCGATCGTCAAGCAGGGACGGCGCATCGTCGCCTTCGAGGCGCGCGCCTGGCAGGACGATGCGAACAAGCAGATCGCCACCGCTTTCGGTCATTTCATGCTGCGCCCGACGCCGGGACGTGACGAGGAATAAGCGCCTTTTGACTTGACGGCGGCAGTCCCGGCCACAACGATAGCGCGTCCCTGTGAGAGGTATTGGATTGCGGCACCCGCTCGACATCGTCGCCATGTTCGCCGCACTCTGGCTGCTGGCCTCGATGATGCTCGACGCGTTGACGCCGAAGGAGCTGACCGCGATCATGATCGCCGTTGCGATCGGCCCCGCGATCGTCATCACCGCCGTGTTCTACTATTTGCGCTGCCCGCGAATCGACTTTGCGGTGATGTTCGCAGCGCTCTGGCTGATCTCGGACATCGCCATCGCCTTCGTCTCACCGACGCAGCTGCCGCATTTCCTGATCGTGCTCGGTTTCCTGCCGGCCCTGCTCGTTGGAATTGTGCTGCACTGGCGGACCTTCACCTCTCCCCAGCGGGGAGAGGTCGGATTGCGCAGCAATCCGGGTGAGGGGCCGCAGCACTCAGCGAGACCATAACCCCTCACCCGGATCGCATCTTTCGATGCGATCCGACCTCTCCCTTCGGGAGAGGTCGGCCGAGCTGCCTCAGCCGAATTAGCGCGGCAGCAAATTCGTCTTCGCAAGATCCAGCACCTCGTCGCCGCGGCCGTTCATCACCGCGCGCAAGACCCAGAGGCTGAAGCCCTTGACCTGCTCGGCCGTGATGGTCGGCGGCATCGACAGTTCCTGCTTGGCGGTGACGACGTCGAGCAGCGCCGGGCCGTTATGGGCCAGCATCTCCTTGACAGCACCGGGAAGCTCGCCGGGATCCTCGACGCGTTTGGCAAAGATGCCCATCGCGCGCGCCATCGCCGCAAAGTCAGGGTTCTCCAAATCGACATTGGTGTCGACGAAGCCGGCCGCCTTCATCTCCAGTGCGACGAAGCCGAGCACGCCGTTGTTAAAGACGACCACCTTCACCGGCAGCTTCTCTTGCGTCAGCGTGATCAGATCGCCCATCAGCATGGTGAAGCCGCCGTCGCCCGACAGCGAGATCACCTGCCGGCCGGGCTGCGCCGCCTGCGCGCCGATCGCCTGCGGCATCGCATTGGCCATCGAGCCGTGCACCAGGGAGCCGATCAGCCGGCGGCGGCCGTTCATGTCGAGATAGCGCGCGGCCCACACCGTCGGCGTGCCGACATCGGCGGTGAACACGGCATCCTCGCTCGCATGGTCGCTGATGACTTTTGCCAGATATTGCGGATGGATCGGCTTGCTTCCCGGCGTGCCCTTGGCGAGCGAATCCAGGCCCTCGCGCGCCTTCTTGTAATGCGCGACGGCATCGTCGAGATGCTTGCGCTGCGTCTTTGATTTCAGCAACGGCAGCAGCGCCTCGATGGTGAGCTTGACGTCGCCGACGAGGCCGAGATCGATCTTGCAGCGCCGCCCGAGATTTTCCGGGCGGATGTCGATCTGCGCGATCTGACAGTCCGTCGGGAAGAACTGCTTGTAGGGAAAATCGGTGCCGAGCATCACCAGTGCGTCGCAGGCGTGCATGGCCGCATAGCCCGAGGAGAAGCCGATGAAGCCGGTCATGCCGACGTCGTAAGGGTTGTCGTATTCGACATGCTCCTTGCCGCCGAGCGCATGCACGATCGGGCTCTTCAGCGCCTCCGCAAGCTGCATCAAGGGTGCATGCGCGCCGGCGCAGCCGCGGCCGCAGAACAGGGTGATGCGCTCGGCACCGTTGAGGAGGTCGGCGAGTGCCTTCAGCTCATCTGCCTGCGGCATCACCTTCGGCGCCGGCACGTTGAGGCCGCGCGACGTCGACAGCGCGCGCTTCGGCGGGCTGCGGAACGCGACGTCGCCGGGCATGGCGACGACGGCGACGCCGCGCAGGCCGACCGCTGCGCGGATGGCGTTCTCCAGCACGAAGGGAAGCTGGCTCGGATCGGAGACCAGCTCGCAATAATGGCTGCACTCGCGGAACAGGTTCTGCGGATGCGTCTCCTGAAAATAGCCGCCGCCGATCTCGGCCGTCGGGATCTGCGCGGCGATCGCCAGCACGGGAACGCGGCTGCGATGCGCGTCGAACAGGCCGTTGATCAGATGCAGATTGCCGGGACCGCAGGAGCCCGCGCACACCGCAAGGCTCCCGGTCATCTCCGCTTCGCCGGCGGCGGCGAAGGCGGCGACCTCCTCGTGGCGGACATGGATCCATTCGATCGTGCCGCGGCGGCGCAGCGCCTCGGTCAGGGCGTTCAGGCTGTCGCCGACAATGCCATAGATGCGCTTGACGCCGGCCTGTTCGAGCGTTGCCACGAACAGATCGGCCACGTTGTTGATCGCCATGTCGGTCTCCTGATCTCGCTGGGTGTGCAAGATAGGATAACGCGCGATGGTGACGGCATCACGGCTAGTTTATTGCCGGCTCAATCTTTCGCAATCGCCCGATCATAAGCCGCGATCGTTGCCTTCGCGCGAGCGGCGACATCGGCGGCGCTCATGCCGGGCTTGTAGAGGCTGGAGCCGAGCCCGAACGCGGTCACGCCGCCCTTGATGTACTCTTCAAAATTCTGGTCGGAGACGCCGCCGACGGCAGCGATCATCATGCCTGATGGCAACACCGCCTTGATCGCGGCAATGCCGGAGGCACCGAGCACGCTCGCCGGAAAGAACTTCAATCCCGACGCGCCGGAGCGCGCGGCCAGCAGCGCTTCGGTCGGCGAGAACACGCCGGGCAGCGTCACCATGGCGTATTGATGCGCACGCGCGAGCACCTGCGTGTCCACATTCGGCGAGACCATAAGCTTGCCGCCGACGTCGTTGAGGCGATCGACATCCGCGGTGGTCAAGACCGTGCCGGCGCCGATCAGCACGCTTGAAGGCGCCTGCTTCACGGCCGTCGCGATGGAGCGGAATGGATCCGGCGAGTTCAGGGGAATCTCGATCGCGGTCATGCCGGCTTCGATCAGCACGCCGACGATGGCTTCGGTCTCCTCGGGCCTGACGCCGCGCAGGATCGCGACCAGCGGCCGCTTCATCGGCGGAAAGGGAACGGTCATCTCAAAAATCCTTTCTACTTGGTCCAGATCGCGGCCGCCGCCATCGACAGGCCGCGGCGGACGGCTTCATCGGCATCGACCGGCCCTGAGGTCACAGACAGTGCCTCGAACGCCAGCCGGTACAGCATCGCAAGCCGCCCCGAGGCAATCAGCTTGACGCCCGCTTGCGGCACGGTGCCGGACAGTCCGGCCGCGAGCTCGACGCCGATCAAGGTGCCCGACAGCGTCTCGCGCGCCGCAGCCGGCGTGCCGCCGAACAGAAGCTGGCGCGACCGCGCGCCGAACAACAGATTGGCGGCGAAGGCCGGCGCCGCGTAGGCGACCTTGACCGCCGCCTTGAAGCTCGCGACATCCTCGGCCTCGTCGGCGCCCGCGACCGCGAACGACAGGATGGTCTCGCGCGAGACCACGCTGAAGAGCTCGCCGGTCATGAAGGTGGAGAAACGTTCGACGATGCCGTCTTTGACGCGCACCCACTTCGAATGCGTGCCGGGCATGCAGACCAGCGCCTCGCCGGCAGCCTCGAGGCCGAGCGCACCGAGCAGCTGGGTTTCCTCGCCGCGCATGACATCCGGCGCGCCGGCGTCGCGTTGTGCGATGCCCGGCAAGATCCGGATGTCGCGCGCGTCGCCCGGGACGCGCACGGCCTGTTTCAGCACGGCCGAGAGCGGCGCCGGCGTGTCGACATAGCCGGCTTCGACCCAGCCGGTCTTGGCGCCGGCCATGCCGCAGACGAGAACCGGCAGCTGATCCGGCGTCTCAATCGCCGCAAGATGCGATTGCAGCACGGCGGGAAAGCCGGTCTTGGCGGCGGCCAGCATGCCTTCATCGCTGCGTCGTTCGGCCAGCACCTGGCCGGCACGATCGACCAGCCACAGGCGGAAACTGCTGGTGCCCCAGTCCACCGCGACATAAGCGGGTTCGGTCATTCGAACTGTCCTCGTCTCAGCGTCAAGACGCCGTCTCGCGACAATGAGACGACGCTTGGCAAATCTGCCCCGGGATATCGGCTATTGCCGCCGCAAACCAGCCTTTTCTCGCGGGAGCCGAGCCGCTGCGGCGCTGGCACACCGCTTGCTCATGGCTCCGCACTCAACTTCGTCAACGCGCGACAAGACGCGTCAACATCAGATGAGGAAACCCATGGAGATCGGCTATTTCACGATGCCTTCGCATCCGCCGGAGTGCGGCCTGAAGGAAGGGAACGACTGGGACCTGCAGGTCATGCGCTGGCTCGACGAGCTCGGCTATCAGGAGGCCTGGGTCGGCGAGCACCACACCGCGCCTTGGGAACCCAACCCCACGCCCGACCTTCTGATCGCGCAGGCGTTGATGCAGACCAAGAAGCTTCGCATCGGGCCGGGCGGCTTCCTCTTGCCCTATCACCACCCGGCCGAGCTCGCCAATCGCGTCGCGATGCTCGACAATCTCTCCGAGGGCCGGCTCAATTTCGGCGTCGCCGCATCCGGGCTGCCGAGCGACTGGGCGATGTTCAACGTCGACGGCATGAGCGGACAGAACCGCGACATGACCCGCGAGGCGCTGGAGATCATTCTGAAACTCTGGTCTGATCCCGCACCCTTCACCTACAAGGGCAAGTTCTGGACGGTGACCAAGCCGGACACGATGTTCGACTTCCTCAAGCCGCACATCAAGCCGCTGCAGGCGCCGCATCCGCCGATCGGCGTCGCTGGTCTCTCGAAGAGCTCGGACACGCTGAAGCTCGCGGGCGAGCGCGGCTTCATTCCGATGAGCCTCAACCTCAACCCGGCCTATGTCGGCAGCCACTGGGATTCGGTCGAGATTGGCGCCGCCAAGACCGGGCGCAAGCCGAACCGCGCGGACTGGCGTCTGGTGCGCGAAGTGTTCGTCGCCGACACCGATGAAGAGGCCTGGAAGCTCTCCACCGGCGACATGATGGGCCGGATGATGAGCGAGTACTTCCTGCCGCTGCTCGGCCATTTCGGCTTCAAGGATTATCTGAAGCACGCGCCCGACGTGCCGGACAGCGACGTCACGGTCGAATATTGCGCCAAGCGGAACTGGATCGTCGGCTCGCCCGCGACCGTCGCCGAAAAGATCGAGACCATCTACGACGAGGTCGGCGGCTTCGGCGTGCTCTGCGTGTTCGGCTTCGACTACAAGCACAAGCCGGAAGCCTGGCACCACTCGCTGTCGCTGCTGAAGAACGAGGTGATGCCGCGCCTTGCGCGTCTCGGCTCCGCGAAGAAGGCGGCTTGACCCAATGCGGGTGCGGCGCGATCGTGCCGCACCCGCAGCGATTTTCGGAGATTTCCGCGTGAGCGTGGACGCAAAGGATTTCAAGCAGGCGATGCGCCAATGCGCCGGTGCCGTCGCGCTGGTCACCGTCGGCGCCGAACACGGCAAGCGCACGGGATTGACGGTGACGTCGGCCTGCTCGCTGTCGGACTCGCCGCCCTCGCTGATCGTCTGCGTCAACCGCAACGCCAGCGCGCATGCGCGCATCCGCGAGGAAGGGGCCTTCGCGATCAATTTCCTGCACGAGGATCATGCGCTGCTCGCGCTCACCTTCAGCGGCCAGAAGGGCGTCAACGGCGACGACCGCTTTGCTTTCGGCCAGTGGGCGCGCAGCGTGACCGGCGCGCCGGTCTTGACCGACGCAGTCGCCGCATTCGACTGCGTGCTCGCACAGGAGTTCGAGACCAGGACGCATTCGATTTTCATCGGCGAGGTGCGCGGCGTGTCGCATGCGGATGCGGCGAGGCCGCTGATCTACCTGCGCAGCAGTTTTCACACGCCACAAGAGATGCGCGAGACGGTGACGGTCGGCGACCTCGATTCACGCCACTTGAGCTGGTCCGATTTTTCCTGATCTAGAACAGATCATATCCGGGCGTGAGGATGCCTTCCGGGTCATGACGGCGCCTGGCTTCGCGCAACAGCGGCCATCTCGGGCCGAAATGATCCGCCCAATCCTGTGATGACATGGCAAGCGCACTCACCGGGTAGAGCATCCCGCCTGCGCCGCGAATGCGGTCGTAAATTGCGCGATTGCGCGCGACCTGCCGGTCCGCATTCGCCTTGTCCGCCACCGCAGGGATACGAATGAGATTGAACGGGAACACGACGCGTTCGTCCGGCAACCGAAGCAGCGGCGCGCGGCACCCGTCCGTGAACATCGGGTAGTACGTGATCCGCCCGAACGGACCGAGGTCATCGCTGTTCAGCCCGGCAATGACCTCGCTTGCGACCTCGAGCGCGTTGCTGCCACGCAAATAGGTCAGCAGCCAGGGATGCGGATTGAACCATTGTCCGTTCGATCGCAGAAGCTTTTCGAGCTTTGCGAAGGCATTGGCGTCGTCACCAAAGGCCATGTCGGAGACGGTCTCACGCTTGTCGGAGAGACCCGCGAACAGAACCTTTTCGTCGGGCAACGTGTCGCCGTCGTAGAAGACACCTGCTTCCAATTGATGGCGCCAGCCGCCGGCACCGTCGGGCACGACGGCCCCCTGCAACTGATCGAAGCGCTGCTCGGCCAGAACACGCTGCTGATCGGCGCTCAGCGAAGCGAGATCGGGGTAGGACAGCAGATAGCGTCGAACACGTTCGGGTGCGCGCATCAGCGCAAGCGTCGCTCTGGTGATGATCGCGCATTGCGCAAGCCCGGCTCGAACGGCATCGAACAGTTCGGCATGCGAGGCCGGCGAGCAGGTGAGCTCAATGCCTTCCCCGGTGACGATGTCGAGCTCCAGAACCTGGTCGGTCTGGAGCCCATGCCGGGAGGACGACCCGCCAATTCCTCCGATGGCGAGTGTGCCGCCAACGGAGAGGCCAAGGTAATTGGTCAGGACCGGCGGGACGAGCCCCCTGGCCAGGGTCGCGGCCAGCACCGCGTGCCAGGTCGCTCCGGCGTCGACGACGACATGATCCGGCTCGATCCGATGGATCGCCGTCAGCGCGCCGAGATCCAATACGATGCCGTCTTCGGCCATGGCCCGGCCATAGGTCGCATGGCCCTGCCCGCGTGCCGCAACCTTCAGTCCCTGCTGCCTTGCCCAGCGCAGGATGTCGGCGACGTCGCCGCTCGTCGCCGGCTTGCAGACGGCCCGCGGCCGCCTGTGAATGATGTGACCGAAATCCCGCGCGGCCGCCGCGCAGGATTCCGCATCGTCCACAAGCAGGGCCTTGGGTGACCGCAGGCCGCCAGCGCCTGGAGGCTGTCCGGCGAAGCTGGCGGAAGCCAGCGTCGCGGTGACGCTGACGCCCGCATGCAAGAGTGTACGTCGATCAGGAGTCATGATGCGGTCCTTCGCCGCGCGAAGCGGATGTGCCCCCGCTTCAAGCTGCGATCGACCACTTGCTGGGACAACCGGCGCCGCGAGGGATAGACATTCCCGCTATCCGGTAGAATGACCTGTTCCCCCCACTGCTGTGCGCGAACGATGGCACTGGCGTTGACGTCAAAGTCGCTCGTGCTTCAACTTCTCCGCCAGCAGATCCACGAAGAGACGCGTCTTGGCAGGCGGTATCGCGCTCGGCGGAAACACGGCGTGCACCGGGATCCGGGGCGCCTCGAAATCTTCCAGCACGATCTCCAGCGCTCCGTGATCGATCAGGTCGCGGATCTGCCAGAACGGACCATAACCGACGCCGACGCCATGACAGGCGGCGGCATGCAGGGCCGTAACATGATCCGCTCGAAAGCGGCCGTTCACCTGCACCGTCTTCACCTCGCCACCAAGCCGGAACCGCCACATGTCCGTGTTGCGCCGGCCGGTCTCGCGCATGATGCATTGATGATCGGCCAGATCGTCGGGATGCCGTGGACGGCCATGGCGCGCGAAATAGCCGGGCGCGCCGTACACGACCGTACGCAACTCGCCGAGCCGGCGGACCTTCAGCGACGAGTCCGGCAATTCCCTGATCCGCACGGCGAGGTCGAAACCATCCCCGACGACATCGATTGCGCGATCGGACACATGCAGATCCGCTTCAATCCGCGGATAACGCGCCATGAACGCGGCGATGGCCGGCACGACGTGCGTCGATCCGAACAGGACGGGTGCGGCAATGCGCAAGAGACCGGACGGCTCGACGCGCCGATTGGCCGCTTCCAGCCGCGCCTCGTTGATCTCCGCGTAGGCCGGCTTGACACGACGATAGAACGCCAGTCCCGCTTCGGTCGCCACTGATTGCCGGGTGGTTCGCCGCACCAGTTCGACACCGGTGCTGCGCTCCAGCGCGGTCAGCAGCCGGTTGACGGACTGGAGCGACCGTCCCAGTTGCCGCGCGGCCGCGGTCTGGCTGCCGGCCTCGATGACAGCCAGAAAGACTTCGATCTCCTCCATCGAATCCTCTCCTCTTTCGCTCTCTCGGGAATGTATGTGCGCGGCGGCGCGTTTGCCGCCTGATCGACGAGAACCGATCAAGAGCCGAGCGGTGTCCGGGTTCCGGCAGGAGCCCGCGAACTCGTTAGAATGAGATCTTCAGCAGCTTGATCTTCCGATACAGCGTGGCGCGGCTGAGCTTCAATGCACGCGCCGCTTCCGTCACGCGGCCGCCGTGCTTGCGGAGCGCCTCGACGATGGTGGCGCGCTCGGCCGCGCCGAGATCCGGCTCCGTCCGCCCACCGAACGGCGGCAGATCGAGATCGGCATCGGTGATGACGCCGTTCTCCGCGGTGCAGCCGGCGAGCCGCAGCACGTGGCGGAGCTGGCGCATGTTGCCGGGGAACGGGTAGGCCGCAAGCTGCGACCATGCGTGGTCCGAAAGCCTGCAGCTTGGGGCTTCCTCGCGCGCGATCTGGCGGATGATATCGTCCCGGTCGGCGCGCTCACGCAGCGCCGGCAGCCGCATCGCGATGCCGCGCAGACGAAAATAGAGATCGGCGCGGAAGGCGCCCTCCTCCGCCATGCGGCCGAGATCGCGGTGGGTGGCGCTGATCAGGCGGATGTCGACGGCCACAGGCTTGAGCGCGCCGAGCGGCCAGACCTCGCGGTTCTCCAGCACGCGCAACAGGCGCGTCTGCAGCGCGATCGGCATGTCGCCGATCTCGTCGAGGAACAGCGTGCCGCCATCGGCCTGCACGATCAGGCCCTTCGAGCCATCGCGGCGCGCGCCGGTGAAGGCGCCGGCCTCGTAGCCGAACAGCTCGGCATCGATCAGGCTCTCGGGCATCGCCGCGCAATTCAGCGCGACGAAATTGTTGCGCGCGCGGTTGCTGGCCGCGTGAATGGCGCGCGCAAACACATCCTTGCCGACACCGGTCTCGCCCTGCAGCAGCACCGGCAAGTCGTGATCAACAACGCTTCCGAGCCGCTTAACGCTTTTGATCAGCCCGGGATCGCGACCGGCGAGCCGGTGCAGCGCATCGAAGCGATCGACCGGCGGATCGCGGCGCCTGATGAGCGGCCGCGCGCGCTGCGGCGGCGCGATCTGACCTTGCCCCAACGGACTGCCATCGGCGCGGCGCAGCTGGACGATGTCGCCTGCGTCGTGCGCAGCGTGATGATCGAACTTGATGTAGCGCGACAGGTCGATGCCGGACGCGATCAAGCCGTCGGTGAGGCCCAGCAGTGCGCGCGCGGACCGGCACGCGCCGACGACGCGGCGATCGTCGTCATAGGCGAGCAGGCCGCTGCGGCTCTCGCCCGGCACGGTGGCGATCCAGGCGTTACGGAAATGGTCGCGAAAGATCGCGCCCTCGATGCGGCGCGTCGCCTGCATCGTGACCGCGAGCGCAAGCTGGTGCGCGGCGCGGCTGAGATCGTCACGACAGGATGTGATGTTGACGGCGCCTGCAATGCGACCGGCAGGGTCGAACAGCGGCGTCACGGCACAGGAGAAGATGCCCCACTGCTCGCGAAAATGCTCGTCGCGATGAACCAGGATCGGCTTTTGTTCCGCAAGGCAGGTGCCGAGCCCGTTGGTGCCCTCATGGGCCTCCGAGAAATTCGAGCCGGTATAGACCTTCCAGCGCAGGAAGATCTCGGTGTCGGCCTCGCCGGGCAAGCGGCTGAACAGCATGGTCGCGTTGGCATCAGCGAGATTGACGCAATAGCCGGCCTCCCGCAGCACGCGGGCGAGATCCTCGAGCTCGGACGTTGCGAGCCGGATCGTCTCCTCCATGGGCTGGGCGACGTGGCGAATCTCGGCTTCGGTCAGCGTCTGTGGCGGGCCCCGGCGGGCTGGATCGAGCTTGTGGCTGATCAGGCAGCGCCGCCAGGAATCGGCAATCCGCGAGGAGGCATCGACGTCGGCCACATGATTGGCGACGGACAAGACCCGGGCGACATGGTTCGAGGCCGACAGGCTGGCCATCGCGGACGTCTCCACCCTGTATTATTGTGCAAAGTCTGGCACCACAGGCGGGGATGTCAATTGGGAACCGGACGCCGCTATTGCTGCACCGCCCTCACCACGTATCGATACACGGCCGCTTCTTTCCCGTCCTCGTCGGCGGCTTCGGCACGGAGCGCAGGCCCGCCATGATCCATCGCCGGGTCTCGGCGGAGTCGATGACGTTGTCGATCTCGAACACCGATGCGATCGAGACGGCTTTCCCGTTGGCGTAGAGTTCGGCGACCTTGTTGCGGTAATAGGTCTCGCGCTCCTCGGGATCGGCGATCGCCTCCATCTCCTTGCGGAAGCCGAGACGGACATAGCCCTCCAGCCCCATGCCGCCGAACTCGCCGGTCGGCCAGGCCGCGGTGAAGAACGAGGCGTGGAAGCCGCCGCCGATCATCGACTGCGCGCCGAGACCATAGCCCTTGCGCAGCACGATGCCGAACAAGGGCACGGTGAGGCTCGCACCTGTGACGAACATGCGCGAGACGTGCCGCACGATCGCGGTCTTCTCGGCTTCGGGCCCGACCATGAAGCCGGGCGTGTCGCAGAGCGAGACGATCGGCAGATCGAAGGCATCACAGAGCTGGAGGAAGCGCGCGGCCTTGTCGCCGGCATCGGCATCGATGGCGCCGCCGAGATGGCGCGGATTGTTGGCGATCAGGCCGAACGGCTTGCCCTCGATGCGGATCAGCGCGGTGATCATGCCGAGGCCGTAATCGCGGCGGAACTCCAGCACGCTGTCCTTGTCGGCGACGAGGTCGATCACGCTGCGGATGTCGTAGACGCGCAGGCGGTTCTCAGGGATCGCGCGGCGGAGCAGGCGCTGGTCGGCGGCCTGCCATTCCGTCACCGCGCCCTGGAAATAGGAGAGGTACTTCTGCGCGACGCGGGTTGCCTCTTCCTCGTCTTCGACCAGGATGTCGATGACGCCGTTCGGCGACTGGAACGACACAGGGCCGACCTCCGCCGGATGATAGACGCCGAGGCCGCCGCCCTCGATCATGGCGGGACCGCCCATGCCGATCGAGGCGTTCTTGGTCGCGATGATGACGTCGCAACAGCCGAGCATCGCGGCGTTGCCGGCGAAGCAATAGCCGGAAACCACACCCACGACCGGGACAAGGCCGGACAGCCTTGCGAACTGCACGAAGGAGGGGCCGTCGAGGCCGGTCATGCCGAGCCGGTCGGTGTCGCCGGGCCGGCCGCCGCCGCCTTCAGCGTAAAACACCAGCGGCACGCGCCAGTCTTCCGCAAGCGTCAGCATGCGGTCGATCTTCTTATGGTTCATGTGGCCCTGGGTGCCCGCGAGCACGGTGTAGTCGTAGGCGACGACGATGCAGCGCGCGCCTTCGGGTCCGAACTCCCGAGCATTCACCGTCGCGACGCCCATCACGAGGCCGTCGGCCGGCGTGTTCTTGATGAGGTCGTCGAGCTTGCGCCGACGCCGCTGTGCCGCGATCGCAAGGCTTCCGTACTCCATGAACGAGCCGTCATCGACGAGTTGGGCAACGTTCTCGCGCGCGGTGCGCTGGTTGGTGTTGCGGCGGCGCTCGACCGAGGACGGGCGGTTCGCATCCAGCGTGTTGGCCTGACGCGCGATCAGCTCGGCAAGATCGGGACGGATGTGATCGAGGTCGACATCGGCTTCCGCGGCCATGCTATCGGCCGCAACGTCGAGCGGCTCGAGATACATGATGGCTTCGCCATGCATCAGCGTGACGCCGTCGCCGGCGGCGAGCTTCATGACCCGGCCGCCCTGCTCGGCCATGACGAGATGCTCCATCTTCATGGACTCGATCACCGCGAGCTGCTGCCCGGGGCGCACGATCTCACCTTCCTTCACCTGGATGGTGACGATGGTGCCTTGCAAGGGCGCTGCGACCATCAACGTGCCTTCGGGCACCACTTGCGCGACGTGCGCTTCGGTGCCGTGATCGCCGCTCTGCTCGGTCGCGGCGAAGTAGAGCGGCTTGGCCGCGCCATCGGCGGCTTCCACGAGCTTGGCAATATTGCGGTCGATGAAATCGGTCGCGATGCGGTTCGTCCTGAAATCGGGATGCGCGAGCACCGCCTGGAGGAAGGCGATGTTGGTGACGACGCCGTCGATCCGGAACTCACGCAAGGCGCGCGAGGCTTTTGCGACAACGTCATGCCAGGCTTCGCCCGGTGTATGCACGATGACTTTGGCCAGCAGCGAGTCGAAGGCCGCGCTGGTCTTGTAGCCGGCATAACCAAAGCTATCGACGCGGACGCCGGGGCCCGAGGGCGGCTCGAACAATGCGAGCACGCCGCCGGTCGGATGCGTCGCGCCCGTCTCGTCCAGCGTCTCCATGTTGATGCGAAGCTGCATGGCATAGCCGCGCGGCTTCGGGATCGAGCCCTGCACCAGGCCGAGCGCGGCCAGTGTGCTGCCCGCAGCAATCGCGAGCTGGGCGCGGACGACGTCGAGCCCGAGCACTTCTTCGGTGACGGTGTGCTCGACCTGAAGCCGCGGATTGGCCTCGATGAAGGCAAAGCTGTCCTCGGCGGTGCCGTCGACGAGGAATTCGAACGTGCCGAGATTGTCGTAAGCGGCAGCCGTCGCGAGCTGCTTCGCCGCCTCGATGATGCGGCCGCGCAAGGGATCGCTCAGCGAGGGGCTCGGCGCCACCTCGATCAGCTTCTGGTGGCGGCGCTGGATGGTGCATTCGCGTTCCCAGAGATGGGAGATCGCACCGTGGTGGTCGCCGATGATCTGCACCTCGATATGACGCGCCTGCCGGATCAGCCGCTCGGCATAGACACCGTCGAAGCCGAACGCGGCCTTGGCCTCGGACTGGCAGCGCGCATAGGCTTCCGTAAGATCGGACGTGTTCTCCACCACGCGCATGCCGCGGCCGCCACCGCCGGCCATCGCCTTGATCACGACTGCCGCATTGCCGCCGAGGGAAGCGAAGAACGCCGTGATCTCGTCGAGCGACGACGGCCCGCTGGTGCCGGCAATGATCGGCACCCCGCAACGCTTTGCCAGTTGCCGGGCCGCGACCTTGTCGCCGAACAGCTCCAGCGCGGCCGGTTTTGGCCCGACGAAAACGATGCCTGCATCGCCGCAGGCCTTGGCGAACGCGGCATTTTCGCTGAGGAAGCCATAGCCGGGATGCACGGCATCGCAGCCGGCGCTCTTCGCCGCCTTCACCACCGCATCGATATCGAGATAGGCCCGGGCGCCGCGGCCGGGAATTCCGACCGCCTCATCCGCAACGCGCACGTGCAGCGACAGCGCATCGTCCGCAGGATGGATCGCAACCGTCGCGATGCCGGCGTCAGCCGCAGCACGTGCGATGCGGATAGCGATCTCGCCGCGATTGGCGATCAGGAGTTTCTTGAACGACATCGTATCTCTCACTCAAACGGCAGCAGGACGGTTGGGATCGAGGTCCTGCTTCTTCACCTTGCCTGTCGCCGTCAGCGGCAGGGCTTCAATGATGCGGATCTCCGGCACCTTGTAGACGGCCATGCGCTCGGCGCACCAGGCGCGCAGGGCTTCCGCAGAGATGGTGCCGACCGCCTCCGGCTTGAGCTGGATATAGGCCACTGGCACCTGGCCCTTGTCAGGGTCGTCGCGCCCGACCACGCCCGAGCCAAGCACCTTCGGATGCTGTCCCAGCAGCGCCTCGATCTCCGGCGGAAACACGCTCATGCCTTTGACCTTCAGCATCTCCTTGCGGCGGCCGAGGAAGTGCAGGAAGCCGTCCTTGTCGATGGTGCCGATGTCGCCGGTGCGCAGCCAACCGTCGATGAGCGACTCCGCGGTCGCCTCCGGCTTGTTCCAGTAGCTTTTGAGCAGCGACGGCGTGCGCACGCGGATCTCGCCTTCTGCGCCAAGCGGCAGCAGCGCGCCGGTCTCGAACTCGGTGATCTTGAACTCCGCGCCGGGGACCGGCAGGCCGACGAAGATCGGCTGGTTGTCGAGGTCGAAGTCATCGTCCTGGAAGCCGGCCGTGAAGGTGTTGGAGGTATGGGTCTCCGTCATGCCCCAGGCCGCCTCCATCAGGATCGTGCCGGTGAGATCCTTCCAGCGCTTGCGGTAGTCGGCATTGAGCTTCTTGACGAAGGACACGACGCGCACCTGCTTCAAGGACGACAGGTCGAACTCGCTCCAGCGTGGATGGTCCATCATCTCGACCGCGCTGTCGACCGGCATCGCGGTGATCGTGACCTTGTACTTGTCGATCGCCGCCATCGCGCCGACGGCGTCCCATCGCGCCAGCAGAACCAGCGTGCCCCCGGAGAACAGCGGGAAGATCAGGCCGGAATTCTCGCCCGCGATCCAGAACTCGGGAAAGAACGACAGGAACACGCTGCTCTCGTCCGACGGCACCGAGATGCCGTAATTGGCCGCGGCCGTATAGACCATGTCGCGATGGGTATGGACGCAGCCCTTGGGCATGCCGGTGGTGCCGCCGGTGTAGTTGAGTGCTGCGACGTCATCGAGCTCGGGCGCCGGCAGCGGCGTCGGCGCAGGCATTGCGGCGAGTGCGGGCAGCAGATCGGTCGCGACTTCGACTGCGACGCGCGGCGTGCGGATCGAGTCCGGCGTCGGAAATGCCGGCGCAGCAGGAACGACGTCGGCAAAGCTGGTGACGATGATTTCGCGCAGGCGCACCTCGTCCCTGACCTGCTCGATGACCGGCATGAGTTGGTCCAACGCCACGATCACTTCCGCCTGGGTGTCGTTGAGCGCGTAGGACAGCTCGAACGCGCGCGACAGCGGGCTGACCGGGACATGGATCGCGCCGAGCTTCAGGATGCCGAAGAACACGATGTGGAATTGCGGGCAGTTCGGCAGGAACACGGCGACGCGGTCGCCCTTGTCGACGCCCTTGGCCGCGAGCAGCGCGGCAAAACGGTCGCTCTGCCGGTCGAGATCCGCGTAGGTCGTGACGTGACCGTAGAAGATCACCGCAGGCCGCTCGGGGCTGCGCTTCGCCCAGGCGCGCAGATATTCCGTCAAGGGAACTTCGCCGTGCAGATAGTTCGGCGAACGCGGCATGCCGTTCGGCCAGGCCTTGTCCCACAGGCCGCGCAAGGTGGCGAGGTATTCCTGTTCGTTGAGGCCTGGGCTCATGACGTCTCCCCGTGCTGCTTTTCTTTTCGCGCGGGCACGAACGTGCCGTCACGCGACGTCGTTACACGTCGAGCACGGCAGAGGTCATGTCAAGGAAAACAGCATCCGCGTCGCGGCCGATGCCGCGACGCGGAAAAAGCAGCCGTGTTGCAGCGCTCTTCGTTACGCCGCGCGCACGCCCGCGACGAAGGTGCTGACCTCGTCCTCGAGCGATTGCAGCTTCTGCGTCAGCCGGCCACTCGATTGCAGCACGAGGCCGGCGGCCTGTCCGGTCTCCGCGGTCGCATCGGTGACGCCGGAGATGTTTTGCGAGACCTGGTCGGTGCCGGAGGCCGCCTCCTGCACGCTGTGGGCGATCGCCTGCGTGGCCGCGCCCTGCTCCTCGACGGCGGCGGCGATCGAGGAGGAGATCTCGTTGACCTCCATGATGGTGGCGCGGATGCTCTCGATGTTGCCGACGACCTGATTGGTCTCGGCCTGGATCGCGGTGATCTGCGCGCCGATCTCGTCGGTCGCCTTCGCGGTCTGGCTCGCCAGCGACTTCACTTCGCTCGCGACCACCGCAAAGCCCTTGCCGGCTTCGCCGGCCCGCGCCGCCTCGATGGTGGCGTTGAGCGCGAGCAAATTGGTCTGCGAGGCGATCTGGTTGATGAGGTCGATGACCTCGCCGATCTTGTGCGCGGCCGCAGCCAGCCCCTGCACGGTGTCGTTGGTGCGTTGTCCGTCGGCGGCGGCCTTGTCGGCCACGGTCGCGGCCTGCGCGACGCGCTGGCTGATCTCCGATATCGAGGACGACAATTCGCCGGCGGCGGAGGCCACCGTCTGCACGTTGCTCGAGGCCTGCTGGCAGGCGGATGCGACGAAGCTCGCGCGATCGCTTGCCCTGTTCGCGGTCTCCGACATGCCTTGGGCAGCCTGCTGCATCGCACGTGCTTCGTTGAAGACCTCGCGGACGACAGCCTGGACGCTCGCCTCGAACTTGCCGGCGAGATCGGCCATCGCCTTGCGCTTTTCCTCGTCGGCCTTGCGCTTCATCTCTTCCTGCTCGGCATGCATCCGGCCGACCGCCGATGCGTTGTCCTTGAACACGGCGAGCGCCTTGGCGAGCCCGCCGACCTCGTTGCTGCGGTCGGTATAGGGCACCTCGAAGGCGCTGTCGCCGGATGCGAGGCGCTCGGTCAGCGCGGTGATCTTGGCAAGCGGCCGGGTCACGCTGCGACCGATCACGAACGACGCGCCGAGGACCAGGACCAGCACGGCCAGACAGACGTAACCGAACGTCGTCGCGGCCTGGCGGAAGACGGCGTCGACGTCGTCGAGATAGATGCCGGTGCCGATGATCCAGCCCCAGGGCGCAAAGCCCTTCACATAGGAGATTTTCCCGACGGGCTGGTCGAAGCCGGGCTTCGGCCAGAGGTAGCCGTAGAAGCCCGCCCCCTGCTTCTTGACGACGTCGACGAAGCCCATGAACAATGCGTTGCCGGCGGGGTCCTTCATGCCGGACAGATCCTTGCCGTCGAGCTCGGGCTTGATCGGATGCATGACCATCTTGGGGGCCATGTCGTTGATCCAGAAATACTCGACCTTGTCGTAACGCAGGCTCTTGATTTCGGCCATGGCGGCGGCCTGGGCCTGCTCGCGCGGGAGTTTTCCCTCGCTCTCGAGCTTCTGATAGTGCGCGAGGATGCCGTAGCCGATATCCACCATGTGCTGCGTCTTGGCCTGGCGATCGGCGACCATCTGCGCGCGCAGGGTCGACAGCGCAATCGGCGCCAGCGCGATCATGCCGAGGAGGCTGATGCCGACAATCAGAACCAGCTTGAAACTGATGCGGGAGAAAATCATCGGAACTCGCAAAATTGGTGGTGCAGATATGCCAGATTATCCCGATCCCCTTAGCAAAGGCTTAAGCATTCGGTTCCCCCAAACGGCCGCCGAAGGCCTGCGGCTGCGCACCGCTTCCGTATTTTTACGTCACGGCCCCGCATCCGAATGTAAAGCTCTTCAAAACTAGAACACCTCGATATCGCCCGTCCGCGCGTTGACTTGGAGAGGGCTCTGGCAGAACGATCGATGCAGACATCAGCGCCCGCTTTGGCGTGAGCGCAGCCAAGTGCCAGAGGCTCCATGCAATCATCGACATCACGAGGGTCTCTCGACCTTCCCGCCCTCAGCGCGGCGGAACGACTCTTCATCTGGGGTTTCAGGGCCAAGGCGCGCAGCGGAGGCGCCGTTCCGACCGCCGCCGACATCCAGCAAGTGTACGACCATTTTCGCGTGGGCGATGCCGTGCTCTCGCTGGAAGCCATCATCGAGATTTTTGCCTGCACGGCGCATACGGCGATCGAGGTGCACTGCCCGACTTGTCCGCGCATGTCGGACAGCGAGCACGCAATTCTGCACGCCATTGCCGCGGCACAACAGGACCGCATCGACATCGCGCGCGAACGGTTCGAGAGCTGGCTGCCGCCGGTCGGTGCCGACTGGGCGCTCGCGCCTGTGCAGGGTCTGGCGACGATCTTCCGCATGGCGGGTCTCATCCTGCCCGACCGGCACGTGCGCGCCTTCGACCATGATCGGACCATGGCGATGAAGAGCTGGCTGGTCGGAAGCCCGACGCTGCACTGACGAGATCGTTCATGATCCCAGATGTTTGCGGTTCTGCGGCGATCCCGGACGCCGGCCAGGTGCGGCTCTGTCCGCTGCAGGCCGCGCTCGCGGCGCGCCCCTGCATCGACGCTTACGATGATTTCTGCCGGGTCGCGCTGTCGCTGTTCCGATTCATCGGGGCGGCCTATACGACCGGCGCGTCCGATTGCTGGGAAGCGGCCTATCGCTTTGCCGACGAAGCGCCGGGCATTTCCGACAGTGCGCTGCTGGTGGCACGGGCCGCCGCGCTGGTCAGGATCCTGCGCAGCGGCCGGCCGTGCGAGCTGTGCTTCATGCCGCCGTCCTGCCGCCGCCTGTCCAACGACGAGGCGGAGTTGATGCGGTTGCTGGCGGTCGCGCGCCGCAACCAGCCGGGCGAGCTTGAATCCATCGTTGGCCAGCTCGTCGGCGCCGGCAAGGAAGATGCGGCAACGCGGGCAGTCAACGCGCTGGCCTTGTGCTGACATCTAGCCGCCTTTCCTGCCGAGCACGAGATCGATCGTGTGCGCGGCGACCTTGCGCAATTGCGGCTCGTCGCCGAAGGCACGTTCGAGCACGGCAAGGCCGCGCGTCACTGTGACGATGTGCAGCGCTGCGGCCGCAGGGCTTCCGCTGAACTCGCCGTGCTTCGCACCTGCCGACAACGTGTCCTGAACCAGTGCGGTAATGCGCGAGATGAGACCTGCAAAAGCCTGGCGCGCATCTTCATCAAGCCCCTCGCCTTCGGCGGCGCCGAGCTCCATCAAGCCGCGCGTCGTTGGACAGCCGCGCGGGGGCGTGCCCGCGCGGAAATTGGTGATGGTGAGATCGAAGAACGCCGTGAGGCGCTTGCGCAAGCTGCCTGTCCCGAGCGCCTTCTGCAGCGCTGCGAGATAATCCCCCGCATAACGTTCATAGGCCTGCAGGAACAGCGCTTCCTTGCTGCCGAAGGCATTGTAGAGGCTGCCGCGCTGGACGCCGGCATCCCGCGCGATGTCGGACAGCGAAGTGCCGCGCACGCCCTTGCGCCAGAACTGCTCGAACGCGATGCGCAGGACCTCGTCGTGATCGAATTCGCGCGGCCTCAAACCCCACTCCTCAAAATATTTGACACGGTGTCAATAACATGCTTTCTCGACATCGTGTCAAAAACTGAACGGGATTGATAGCCCGCTTCGTCACTTGTTTCGTCAACCGGCCGAGCCGGCGGCGTCCACATCCGCCGCGCCGGGCAGGCCGCATGCAAAGGGACGCGCGATGCCTCTCCTCCACATCTCGATGCGCACCGGCAAGCCGGACGCCTATCGGCAGGCAATTCTCGACGGCCTCTATCGCGCCATGCGCGAGGCGCTGAACGTGCCCGAGGACGACGCGTTCATGGCCATCACCGAGCATGAGCTGGCGAACTTCCGCTGCGGCAATGCCTACGGCGTCGCGCGCAGCGACGACGCGTTGCTGATCCAGATCACCGTGTTCGCCTCGCGTACGGCGGAGCAGAAGAAGGCGCTGTATCGCCGGATCGCGGACCTTCTCGGCGACAGCCCGGGCATCCGCCCCGAAGACGTGTTCATCAACGTGCTCGATGCCCCCAAGGAGAACTGGTCGGTCGGACACGGCCTCGCGCAATTCGCGTGAAGCGACGGGCGCGGGACGATCGCGATGGCCCACCTCACTCGCCCCCAACGCACGCCTCCATGATGTCGTCGAGCTCCGCCTTCGAGAGCACGCCGAGCTCGGCGATGAAGACAATCCGCGTCCGCGGCACGCCTGCCGCCGGTGCATCGCCAGGGGCAAGCGTGGCGCGGCCGGCGGCGAATTGAAACACCATCTGACGGCCGGGCTGCTCGACGGTTTCGAACAGGCCCTTCGCGCGCGCGAGTTTTGGCGCAAGCCGGCCGATGGCCTGTTGCAGGCGCGGCAGCGAGAGCGGCCGGTCCGAGGTCCAGCTCAGCGTCTCGAAGCGTTCCTCTGCGGGCCGGCGCGGTCCGGGCTCGCGCGGCGCGGGCGCGCGATCGGCATGCGCGGGAAACAGCAGCGCGGTCGGAATTGCACCGTGCGGCGCATCGACCACCACGGCGGGAACGCGCTGGGCGCGAATGGCCGCGCGCATGCGCATTCCCGCGCCTTCCTCCGCCAGATCCAGCTTGGTCAGCGCAACGATATCGGCGACGCGCAATTGCGAGCGCTGGAGCGCATTATCCAAGTCCGCCGGTGGTGTCGCCGCGTCCATCACGCAGAGCACCGTCTCCAGCGGTGCCTCGCGCAGGATCACCGGGTCCATCAGATTGCGAACGATGTCGGCGGGATCGGCAACGCCGCTGGTCTCGATGACGATGTATTCGGGCTTCGGATCGCGCCGCAGCAGGCTCGAGAGCGTGCGCAACAGATCGCCTTCGAGCGAGCAGCAGATGCAGCCATTGGCGAGGCTGACCACGCCGTCGCTGGCGCCCGCGATCAGCTCGGCGTCGATGTTGATGGCGCCGAAATCGTTGACGACGGCGGCAATGCGCCGTCCCTCCGCATGCGCCAGCAGATGGTTCACGACCGTGGTCTTGCCCGCCCCCAGAAAGCCCGTGACCAGGAGAATGGGGACCGGCATGGGTCAGCGCTCGACGACAGGGCGGCGCACCGGTTTTCCCGGCCGCGCGGCGACATCGAGCACGCCATTGCTGATCAGCACCTTGCCGCTGACCACGAGATGCCGCACGCCTTCGGACGGACGGTTCATCGCCGTGAAGGTGGCGCGGTCCGACAGCTTCTCGTAGTCGAACACGACGATGTCGGCATCGGCGTCCTTGGTGAGCCTGCCCTTGGCGCGCATCGCCGGCGTGCTCTGCGAGAGGATTTCCGCCGGGATCAGCGCGCATTTGCGCACGCCTTCGAGCAGCGACACCGTCTTGCGCTCGCGTACCCATTCGCGGATGAACTTCGTGAAGCAGCCGGCCGAGCGCGGATGCGAGGTGGCATCGTCAGGCAGCGGCCAGGCATCGCCGGTGTAGGTCTTGCCGTCCGACGTCGTCCACGGCATCGCGTCGGAGGCGATGGCGCCGCCGGGATAGAGCACCGACATGTCGAGCAGGTCGCGGTGATGCGCATTGTTCTCGGTGTCGAGGATGTGCCAGAGCACCAGCGAGGACGGCTCTTCGGCCTGCGCCTTCAACAGCTCCTCGCGGTCGTGGAAGCGATGGCCGTCGGTGACACGCTGCACGGAATCGTATCCGGTGCCGTTGCGCTCGACGAATTCGGGGTCGCTGAAGAAGGCGGCGGCGAGCACGGTGGAGCCGGTGCCGTAAGGATAGGCCTCGACCGTGATCGGCAGGCCCTGCGCCTGCGCCTTGGCGATCAGCACGCGGCAGCGCTCGACGTCGGTCTTGCTCGACGAGTTGAAATGGCAGATGTGCATGTGCGCGCCGGTGGCGCCGGCATAGCCGATCAGGCGGATATAGGCTTCCACCGCACTCTCGGGGTCGATGCGCGACATGAAGGCGACATGGGTGAAGGTCGGCACGTTCTGCGCGGCCGCGAGCTGGCAGACGGCGGTCAGCTCCTGCACGCCGGCGCCCGGCGCGTAGGCGTTCAAAATGCCGATGCCGATGCCGCCTTCGTCGAGGCCGCGCGAAAGCCGTTCGAGAATGCCGGCGACTTCCGCATCGGTCGCGACATTGTCCATCCAGCGGCGGTCGCGCATGGCATTGCCGAACGCCTCCAGCGAGCTCGCCGCATTCGAGCCGGTCATCGCGCCGATGCGCGCAAAGGCCCAATTGGTGGCGGCGCCGTAATTCAGCACGCGGCCTTTCCGCGCCTGGCGTTCATACCAGGAGGCGACCGGCAGCACGCCGGCCTCGAGATCGAGCGTGGTCGTGACGCCGTCGAAGGCCTGCATGCGGTCGGCCGGAAGCGACTGGCCGTGCGCATGCAGATCGATGAAGCCCGGCGCGACCACGAGCCCGGTTGCGTCGATCACCTGCTCGGCACCGCCGAGCGAGGCGCCGACGGCGGCGATCCTGCCATCCACAACCGCCACGTCGCCGATACCGTCCATTCCGCTGGCGGGATCCACCACCCGGCCGCCAGAGATCACCAAGCCGCTCATACCAAAACTCCTCCGCGCTGAATTCGCATTGAGGCAGATTCTGGGAGCAACGACCACCTCCACCGATGCCGACGCATCATGCTCGCAAGGGAGGTCAATTCGCAGGCAAATCGCGAACACGCGCCCACATTCTCGCGGCATGATTTGCCCGAGTTTTGCTTGTCTCCTCACCCTCTCGGAAAGAAAGGGCGCAGGGAAGGCCGGGCGCCGGCTGGCACCCGTAAAGACCCCCGTGCGGAACAGATGCACACGCAATGCACAGGGGAGACACAGGGCAGCCGAAACCAAGCCTTCCCTGCGCGATGTTTGACGGCCTATGCCGCGCTCTCCCGGGAGCCGAACTTTCCTTCTGGCCTCCCTCGCCCCGCGAATTGGATGATGCAGTCTGCCCGGTTGGGCTCGCTCGCACCTTCGCGAAAGGCTTGACCGTAGCAACGACGGCCAGGACCACACGGTTTCGCCGTACGCAGGGGCGCCGTTCGTCTTTGCGGGTCACGCATGCTCACGAGGTTCATCTCGCCCTGCACGCGCAAGCTCCGCCTTTAACGCCGCCCGCGTCCACCGCAACTCCCCGCCCGCGTTCGAAACGACGTACGACCGCCCCTTTGGTGGGCTGGGATGGCCGACACATACGATAAATCCGAATTTCGGTAAAGTGGAATATTTTTGACGGGAGGGGTTGACAGCGGATTGGGGTGTTTTGCCCGACGGCACAATGTCGGCCGGACTGTATTGCAAGACGCGCTACAAGCTCTATCCTAAATGCCCTGGAGCTTCACCATGCCCCGAGCTGTGAGTACTGGAGACGGCTCCCCTTCGCATGAGTCCGGCCGGCTTCAAGGCGTTCATGGCAGCATTGTCTGGACCGACCGTCCTGGTTCCGGAAATAGTTGAGCTCTTCCAGCGCGCGGCGCCATGGGAAACCAGTCGGTCGGC
Source organism: Bradyrhizobium sp. 138 (assembly GCF_023074075.1). Classification (GTDB taxonomy): domain Bacteria; phylum Pseudomonadota; class Alphaproteobacteria; order Rhizobiales; family Xanthobacteraceae; genus Bradyrhizobium. The sequence goes on from NZ_JADPKT010000061.1 coordinate 29,570, forward strand.
CAAGAGGCGCTGAGAATTGATGATCTCCGCCCCCGAAACGTCGACGCCGGCACACCAGGGCGTGCGCTGGTCGTCCATGCGGTCGACGCCGAAGCCGCGGCGTTCTGGGGACGGCGAGGGTTCATTGCCTCGAAGGACGATCCGATTGTATTCTTCAGGTCCATCGCAGACATTGCGGCGTCGTTTCGTTAGCGGGGTATCCAATGCCCGTAGAATTCAAAGACATCCTCCAGGCTTTTGAGTTCGCCGACGTCAGTGACGGCATGGTGGTGTGCCGTACCTTCGTCTGCAGGCAGACAGGAAAGATCTACTACCAGTTCGATCAGGACGACCTGCAGGAGCTCGAGGAAGACGAACTGCCTGACGATATCGAAGACGAGACCAAATACTTGCGGATCCCGAACTCACGAGATCTCGACCTCGGCAAGCCTCTCGTGATTGCCTTTGTCCGCGAGTTCCTGCCTGATGATCTCGACCACGTCCGCTATTTCTTCAGCAAACGCGGCGCCTATCAGAAGTTCAAAGGCTTGCTCTCCCGACGGAAAGCAATCGATGCTTGGCATGACTACCAGAACAAGGCGACAGCGCGGGCCTTGCGCGAGTGGTGCGCGACGCAGGGGATCGAGGTTTCGGACTTGGATCCCGTCACCTGCAAGAGATGACCAGGCATCGCGTCTGAGGCGGATGATGGGCTTCGCTCCACCCATCCACGCGCTGTCCAGACCAGCGCAGGCGGCCACGAAAGATCAGGTAAATTCTCCTATCAAGTCCAGTTCTCCGTCGAACCGGCAGCGTGTGCCTGATAGACTTGCCCACGGGTCACAACGAATGACTTTCATGACGCGAGCGGGACGATGACCGGCAAACACATGCTCGATGGGCTGATCAAATGGTCGACGCGCGACCGCTGGGTCGATCACTTCGACGACGTCCTGGCAGACCATGTCTTGCCCGCCTGCGACGAAATCGGCCTCGAGATGGACGAGATCGTCGCGATCATGGGCGAAGAGCTGTTCATGAGCACGGTGTGGGCCTGCGCCTTCGAGGACTTCCTCACCCGCGAATTCGACGACGGCGACAACGCGATCGACGACTATCTGAAGCGGCGCGGCTGGAAAGAGACTGCGTCCGTTCGCACCTACCTGGCCGCGCTGCGGCGTTCGACGATGAGCCTTTACGAGGTGAGCGACATCGTTCCCGGAGCATCGTTTCGCGCGCGGGATCTGAGGCGCGGCGGCGAACCGATCCTGATCAGCGAGCGCAGCGCGACCCGCAGCCTCAAGCCGTGGGACCGGATCGCTGCGCGCGTCGTGCAGGTCGGCGAGAAAATGCAGATCGGCGGCGGCATGCTGGTGTTCGAGCGCGACACGGCGGACGAGCTCCTCGAGGCCTTGCATGCACACGAAACGCTCGGCCCGGACGAGAGGCGACAGCTTGTGAAAGATACTTTCGGCGACGAGATAGATGACGACGCCATCGCCGCTCTCTCTTCCACCGAGACGGCGCGCGCAACCGCCTCGCTGCTCTCGACCTTCTGGCTCATCGACGTAATCGGGCGGATTGAAGAGCCGGAAATTCCTGATTTGCGCAACACGGAAGGAGACGAGCTGGCTCTTTGCATCGCGCGCTACCCATTCGCGGCCGGCACCAAGAGCAGCGACATCAGCGCCGTCCTGAATGCGCACGATGAATTTTACAGGGCCGCCAAGACCATCTGGAACTGGACGACGAGTGAGAAGCCGGCTGCAGCGCATGACGGCCAACAGCCCAGGCCGTCCGCGAACCTCGAAACCTGGCGCGACGATGGTACGCTCGTGCTCGGCGAAGTGAAGCTGGAGAAGAGGACGGTTGTCCTCAGCGCGAACTCCCGGGAGCGCTGCGACCGCGGCTGCGCGCTGCTGTCCGGGCTCCTTGGTTCGCGCGTCGGCGAACCTTCGGTCGAGACGCAGACGATCGAGCAAATGATGGCGGCGCGTGACGCCACCCATGTCGATAAGGTCGATCTCTCGGAGGACGAGCAATGTGCGCTGATCCACGCGCAAATGGACCGGCACTACCGGGCCGTCCTCGATGAGCCGGTTGGCTCACTCGGAGGATTGACGCCTCGCGCCGCGGTCAAGACGAAGGATGGACGAGACAACGTCATCGAATGGCTCAAGTTGTTGGAGAACAGGACGGCCGTGGCCGGCGACGACAACGGTGCAATGGCCAGCTACAGCTTCGGTTGGATGTGGGAGGAATTGGGGCTCAATGAAGGGCGGCGGTGAGCGTCGGAGGCTGCACATCATGCCGTCGCCGCGAGGTTGCCTCGGCTCGCCACATTTCGGAACGGCAAGCACATCGACGCGAGGGCCGGCGAGGATCCGAATGTGGCCTATTCGCGGACCTGCAAGCCTTGACCGCCGAACAGTGGCTTCGATCCGGCTGAGCCGCGCATGAATTCCGCCACCGGTTCCGGACGGCAAACGCGTACACCGTGATCATGCGAGGGAGGCGCGCGACTGCTCCGCCGTCTTCTCGCCTCCATTGTCATTCAGGGGATAGGCGGGGCGGCGTTACGGGGGGCAAGTTCCCTGGGGTTCCGTGTGATCGTCCGACATCTTCTGCAACGCGACTCCCGCCATTCTGTTTCGCGCCGCGCTTTTCTCGGCGGACTCGCCTCGGCAGGAAGTGCCCTCGCGCTCGGCGGATGCGCTGGCCTCGGTGCGACCGGCGCGCGCTTCGACGCCTCGTCGCTCTCCGTCGACCCTACAGTGGTCGTCCTCACCACGCGCAAGCCCGTGAACGGCGCCCGCAGCAAGCCCTGGTTCGGGCCGGAGCGCGCGACCGGCATGACGGTCGCGCAGGCGAAGCTGGTGGCGCCGGACGAGAGCCGTCTGTCTCTCACCTCGGTCGGGCTTGGCGATTGGCGCCTCGATCGGGTCGAGCCGATGTCGGCCGAAGCCGGCGATCTCGCTGCGCAGGCCGGCAGCGGTGACGTGCTGATCTATGTGCACGGCTTCAAGCAGACATTCGAGACGGCCGTGCTGGATGCCGCCCACCTCTCCGACGGGATCAAGTTCCGCGGCCGGACCATGGCGTTCTCCTGGCCCTCCAAGGCCGGACTGTTCGACTATGCCTATGACCGCGACAGCGCGATGTGGTCGCGCGACGATTTCGAACGGGTGCTCTCCGCGCTGGTGTCGGCACCAAGTGGCGGCCGCGTGCACATCGTGGCGCACAGCATGGGAACCATGCTGACGTTAGAGAGCCTGCGTCAGCTCTATGCGCGCTACGGCGACACGGTGACCAGCAAGATCGGCACCGTCGTGTTTGCCGCGCCCGACATCGACATGGACGTGTTCACGTCCGCGATCCACCGCATCGGTCCGCTCGCCGGCAAGATCACCGTGATCGCCGCGACCAACGATCGCGCGCTGGCGCTGTCGGGACAAATCGCGGGCGGAATGACGAGGGTCGGCGCCGCCGAGAAGGCCGTCATCGCCCGGCTCGGTGTGCGCGTGGTCGATGCCTCCCAGGAAGGCTGGGGCATCATCAACCACGATCTATTCCTGTCGAATGCCGAAGTGCAGCGGGTGATCCGCCGCTCGATCGACGGCACCACGGCGTAAAGTCTAGGCGATCAAACGCTGCACCAAGGCCGACTCGCTCGAATAGGTCAGAAGCGCCTCGTGAGTCGCCCGGGTAACCCCGACATAGGTCAGCCGGACGCATTCCTCGACGCTCTCGCCGTGGCGGCCGAGCAAGCCCAGGCCGGCGATGGCGACGCAGGGAAACTCCAGCCCTTTCGCGGTGTGCATGCTCAGGAATCGCACGGCCACCCGCTTGACCGAAACTCGGTTGCGATTGTCCTTGGCCATGTCGATCGGCACGTCGTGCCTGGCGAGGATCTGCGCGACGCGCCCGCCGATCCAGTGCTCAGGGTAGAGACACGCCATCTGCGACCACTCGTACCCGGCCTTTTTCCGGTCGAGAAACCATTCGGCGACACAGTGCGCTTCTGCGTCGATGCTCACGCACCGCCGCACCGCCGGCTCCAGTCCCTGCCGACCGGCATCTTCGGGCAACAGGATGGCGTGCTCGTCGTCGGCCGTGACGCCGGGAGCGCCTATGACGTCTGCGGCGAAGCGTCTCGCGAAGGCGACGATTTGGGCGGTGTTGCGGTAGTTGACTTTCAACACGGTCGTTCTGCCGCTCGCTTCAATTCCGAGCTGTTTCCACACCGGGCGCTCACGTCCTTTGTAGATGGCCTGGATATCGTCGTAGACGACCATCAGCGCCTTGGTGCGCGGGTTCACCATCTTGGCCGCCAGCGCGAGCCATTGCGGCTCGAAATCGTGCGCCTCGTCGACGAGGACCGCGTCGTACTGCTCCATGGGGATTTGGCCTTGATCGACCGCCTTCACGACCTCCGACACGCTCGCGGCCAGCCGCGCTGCGTAGTCCGGATAGTCCCGCTCGGACGGGGCGGGAATCCCATAGGTCCGCAGCATCCGGTAACACCACGAATGAAAGGTGAGGACCTGAACGCGGTTCTCCACGCCCCGGCTCTGCATGGCATCTTCGAGTCGCCCGGCGATGCCATTGGCGTAACACAGGATGAGCACCGGCTTTGCCGCCGCTCGTGCCAGATACTCGGCGCGAAAGGCGAGGATCAGGGTCTTGCCCGATGCGGCGACGCCGCGAATGATCCGATGCCCCTCGCCCAGACTGCGCGCGAACTGCTCCTGATGCAGGTCCATGACCGCAAGCGTCCGGTCCGAAGGATCAGCCGCGGGCGGCTCGTCCAGAGGCAGGGCAATCTGCCGTATGCGTATCTCCGGAAAGAGCAGGGCCCGCAGCCGGTCGAACTGCGGCATCGACAGCGGCTCTCCGAGACGCGGATGAACCATGCGCCACAACCGGGACCGGAATTCCTCGGGATCCGCGCCCTCGGTCATCTCATCCTTGAACAGGCAGAGATGTTCGGCCAGCACTTCCTTCAGATTGGTCTGGTCGAACTGCTTGCGGGTGATGTTGGTGAACACGGCCCCATAGCCGAACGGCACAATGGCTTTGCCCATGAAGCGATGACCAGGCGGAAACAACAATTGTCCGTCCCGCTCCAGCGTACGCACGACGTCGAAGGTATATTTGCGAGCCTGCTCGAGCGGATTGCTCTCCCGCACGACGCCTCGATTTGTCAGCAGCTCGACCTTGGTCTTGTCCGCCGCAACGATCGTCTCCTGGCGCCAGTCCTTCACCTCGAGCACCAGCAGGCCGTTCGCGGGATGAACGATGATGAAGTCCGGATGCCGGTTGAGCGGACCTACCGGGAGGTTGTGCCAGACGACGGCGTTCTCTTCGAGGAAGTCCTTGAGGCGTTCGGCGAGTCGTAGCTCCCCACGGCTGTCGAAGCGCGCGAAGCCGAGGCTGGGGATCAGGATTGCCATGTTACGGACGCGAGCGCCATTGCGGACCACCGTTGTGAGCCATGGATAGCAGGGCGGTCTCTCCAGGCTCACATGATTGCCCAGAGTATGCAGGTTTTCAATGGCTTGGGATTTTGTCTGGGACGCCGTTCAGATCAAAAGTTGCGAAACAGTTTTCCAGATCATGCTCTAACTCAGCTCGTCCATTCGTTCACGCCCGTACAGGAGCAGGAAAGCGCGGGTGGCACGGACGGCACGGGCCTCGATTTGCGCCTTGCCAGGGCGCGGCAGCACGCCGTGAAGCCGCCGGATCTGGGTGTCGCCAAGCAACAGGCCGAGAAAGTCTTCGGCGGCCTGGGCGGCGTCGTCGAACTTCAGCTCCTCATGTTCGGCATACCTCTCCAGCAATCGGATGAAGCTTGGCAGCACCGCCTGGCGCCCGCCGGCGGCCAGCGTTCGCGCCAGCGCGGGATCCGACTTCGCCTCAGCGATCACGGCGCGGTTGATCGCGACCGCGCTATCCCCCAACAGCAGCTCGAGCAGGGCGCGACCGAATTCGAACAGCACCCGCTCGGGAGGCGCCTCGCCCTTCAGGTGCCCTGCAAGGACCGCCTGCACGAGTTGCGCGTTTCTCTCGATCAAGGCCGCAAGCAAGCCCTGCTTGTCACCGAACCAGGCGTAAAGCGTTTCCTTGGACGCCGCTGCACGGTTGGCGATTTCGAGCATGCTGGCATCGCGATATCCGCGCTCGGACAGAACCTGAACGGCCACATCCAGGATCTCGTCGCGACGACGGTCGCGGGACGCCCTCTTCACGAACACCACCTCAATCAATACGAGCTTGACAATAACCGTACCCAGGGGTACGAAAACGTCAAGGCGTACCAGCAAGTACGGAGAGATGAGATGGCACAATCGTCACGGTCATGTGTCCACGCGGCGATCGTTGTCCTCCTGATACTCACCGCCGTGATGCTGCTGGCCCTGTTCACGCGCACCACACCGCATCCGCCGCTCGAGGTGGCGCCATTCGCTCTTGCGCCCTTCCTGGGCGCGTCATTGGCGATTGGCGCAGTCGCATTCCAGCTCGGCCGCGATGGCGGCCGCGTTGGCAGTGCATTTGCGCTCCTTTTCGCCCTGACGGCACTCATATCGTTCGGTCCTCAGAAATATTTGGACCCCGCATTCTCGCGTATTTGGCCGGCCGTGATCACGGCTCAAGGCGCGATCATTGTCATTGCCTTCTTTGGCGTCAAAGCCCTGATCGAAAGGGTGGGGTCGGCTCGTTAGGTGCGATGTCACTGTGCCCGCTGCGATCGGCGCCTTGCCAGCCGATCTCTCCGGGCTGCATCCGCCGAGCGGGCACTCCGCATGTGCACCTGGGGATGCGGCTCAGGCGTGAAACGGTCGTCATCCGCCACGAGCCGCGAAATGGCCATGCGACTCGCACCTTGCGTCAAGTCAACGGGCGTGGCCGAAGACGACGTATTTCGCAAGACGAGAACGAGCAGGCAGGTTATCCGAAATGCGGCTCTGCGAAGAAGCCATGCCTTTGTGGCGTCGCCATCATCGTTCCCGACTGCTGAGCTTCCCGACGAGATTTCCAGATCTGCTCCGCGAGAAACGGCGTCCATCGCGCACATGCAGTGCTCCTGCTCGGTTGAACATGCGCAGGATGGGATCCCGTTGTCGCAGAACTTTGCCGGCGGCTACCGGGAATTGTCGCGATCTGTCTCGGGTATGCTGCATTGCATAGTTCGCGACAAAGTCGACCGTCTTTGGCTGCCATCCTCTCATCTGCCGTTTTCAAACACGCCGATTTCAGCGCGGCTTCGAAAAATCGCATCAGATCCCGAGCGCATGCGAGCTTGCGACAATTTGCGACAGAGATGGCCTGCCGGGACAAAGTTCTGCGACAGCTTGCGGCTAGGAGGTTTGGATCAGACTCGAAAACCTTGCAGATGAGGGCGGTTCCTCCCGGAACAGGCCGGCACTTGCGATCCGGATCTGACGCCACGTTGCTTTCAGGAAGCCATCCCGCAAGGATGTGATTTCAGTCGATCGTACGCGGCCGATACATTCCGTTGCACATTTCCGATGGGTGGCTGCCGGAATTGATCGTGACGCGGAACGGAGCAATCGGATGGACTCGGCACCACACATCGCCGTCGTGGACGATCATCGTGACATCCGCGACCTGGTCGGCAAATACTTGATGCAGCATGGCTACCGGATCAGCCTCGCGGAGAGCGCGATCGCGCTGCGCCGTTTGCTCGAACGAAGTGCTCCGGACCTGGTGGTTCTCGACATCATGATGCCGGGCGAGGATGGATTGTCCCTCTGCCGCCATCTGCGCAGCACCACGGAGCTTCCCGTCATCCTCTTGACGGCCATGGCGGAGGAGACCGACCGCATCGTCGGTCTGGAAGTGGGCGCCGATGACTACCTGACCAAGCCATTCAATCCCCGCGAACTCCTCGCCCGCATCAAGGCGGTGCTTCGGCGCGTGCAAAGCCTGCCGCCGCAAAAAGGCAGGCTGGCCAGCAAGACCGTGCGTTTCGACCGGTGGACCTTTGACGTCAACCGGCGCGAGTTGCTGGGAAACGACGGCGTTGCCGTGCCGCTCAGCACGGCGGAGTTCCGTCTCTTGTGCGCATTTCTCGACCATCCGGGCCTGGTCCTCAGCCGCAATCAGCTCCTTGACCTGACCGTCGGCCGGGATGCCGATCCGTTCGACCGGAGCATCGACAATCAGGTCAGCCGCTTGCGCAAGAAGATCGAGGCCGACCCGAAAGTACCCGCGTTGATCAAGACGCACTGGGGTGGTGGATACAGCCTCGTCGCCGAGATCGGGCAGCCATGATGAGCTTGTGGACGCGCAGCCTCGCAGCCCGTTTCATCTGCTTCACGCTGCTGTCCCTCGTGCTGTCGCAAGCGATCGCATTCTTCATTTCCTGGGACGAGCACGGGCAGTCGATCCGGAAGGCGGCCAAGGGCGAGATACTCAGCCGGTGTGCCTCGCTGGCCCGGGTGCTGGAAGCGACCCCTCAATCGCTGCAGATCGACATCCTCAATGCCAGCAACACCAGTTCGGCGAGATATTGGATATCGACCGACGGCCTGAAGGACGCCGCGGAATGGCGAGAGGACGCATGGGAGCGCCTCGCGCAGCCATTGCCGCGCGTCTCCTTCCCCGGTCACGTGCCCGAAGTCAGATCGGACTTCACCCGAAACACAGCCAACAGCAGCAGCGCCACCTCGTCTCATTGGGTCGACCTGAAATCGGAAGCCTGGCCGCTCTCCCGCCCGGCGAAGTTTCTTTATCTCGACGACACCACTGGCATGGGTCTGGCCGTTCAATTGGCGAACGGGACATGGTTGAACACTGCCTTTGCCAAGCCCGCACAAGACGGCTTCTGGACCTCCAAATCCAGCCTTGCGCTCGGCCTTTCAGCGTTGTCGTTGTCCATTATTGCGGTGTTTGCCGCACGCGGCATTGCGCAACCCTTGCGCCGCCTCGCCGTAGCCGCCGACGCGCTTGGCCGTGGCCAGGAGATCGTGCCGCTGCCGGAAACCGGCCCCGACGATATCCGACGCACCGCCGAGGCATTCAATCGCATGCAGGCGCGTCTGCATCGTTTCGTCGACGACCGTACCAAAATGCTGGCCGCCATCGGTCATGATCTGCGCACCCCCCTGACCTCGCTCCGTTTGCGCGCGGAATTCGTGCGCGACGAGGACATCCGCGAGAAGATGCTTTCCACCCTTTCTGAAATACAGACGATGACAGAGGCGACCCTCGCATTTGCCCGCGAAGATGCGACTGCGGAGAATACGCGCAGCGTGGAACTCTCGGCGCTCGTGGAAAGTCTCTGCCATGATCTCGCCGAACTCGGTCACGACGTCTCGTTCTCGAACGGACAGAAGATCGGCTACAGCTGCCGGCCAGACGCACTCCGCCGCGCCTGCCGCAACCTCATCGAGAACGCCATCCGCTATGGCGAGCGGGCGCGCGTCAGCTTGGGCAGACGCGCAGACAATATCGAAATCATCGTCTCGGATGACGGACCCGGCATTCCCGACAGCGCCCGGGAGCAGGTTTTCACGCCATTTTTCCGGATCGAGAATTCGCGAAATCGCGAAACAGGCGGCGTGGGCCTCGGCCTGTCCATTGCCCGGACCATTGTCCGCCACCACGGCGGAGACATCGTGCTGACCAACGGACCGAAGGGACTGTATGCGGTCATCAGCCTGCCGGCGCAGGAGGGGGCGCCGCCTCCCGTCAGCCGGCCGATCACGGCCGCAGCAACGAAGGACGTGATCAACGATCTCGAACCGGCAGCACCGCGCGGCATCTCCGCTTGAAACCCGGCGGTGCGATACCCCGGCGATGCAATTGCGCGTCGTCGCTGGCGACCTGTTCGCTGTCCGAACCGGTGCCGCATCGTATGATGTCGCGGGATATAGGCTTGATATCGAAGACAACGGCGCGCCACCCAGAACAAAACTGCGAACTTTTGCGCTATTGAAATCACGATATGATTTCGAGCGGAGCCCAATCGTGGCGTCGCGTTCGTCATTTCCGGATCGGAGGCAGCCCCAAAGGAGCTGCGGCGCTAATGGCCCGTGGAGCGCCGGTTCATGTCCTCCAGAAGCTCGCGCATTGCGTCGAACTGCGTTCCAAAGCCTTTCCAGTCGCCGGACTTCAATCTTTCGACGGCCTGATTGTAGCGGTCGAGCGCCTCCCGTGCCTGACTTTCCGACGGGCGTGTGGCAGGCATTCCCTCCTTCGTGTTCGAGACCGGCCGCACCGCGCCTGGCTCGATGAACAGCGCTGACAAGGCCTCGTCGAGCGTCTCCTTCATCACCACATGTTCACCGTAGGCTGCGATCACGCGTTTCAGCTCCGGCAGGTGTCCGTGCTCCGCTCGCAAATAGAGCGGCGTGACATAGAGGATAGAGTTCTCGATTGGGATCACAAGCAGGTTCGCACCGCGTATCACCCGCGAGCCCATCTGATTCCACAGCGTGATCTGTTGCGATATATCGGTGCTCTGATTGATCCGCGCTTCGATCTGGAACGGCCCGTAGACGAGCTTCTCCTTGGGAAACTCGTAGACAATCAGCTTGCCGTAGTCGGGCGCGTCGCAACGCGCGGCGAGCCAGGCGATCATATTGTCGCGGCGGCTTGGCACCATGGGAAGCATGAGGAAAAACTCGGCCTGCGGCTCGCCGGGCAGTCGCATGATGATGTAGTATGGGGCCATCGTCGCAACGCCGCCGCCGCCCGGCTGGCGCGGAAACTGCCAGAGATCCTCGCGGTTATAGAAAACGTCGGCGGCCTCCATGTGATAGCTCTGATAGAGCTGCGCCTGAATCAGGAACAGGTCCTCCGGATAGCGAATGTGCTTCTGCATATCCATCGGCATGGTCGAGAATGGCTTGAACAGGCTCGGAAAGATACGCCGGTAGGTCGCGGCAACCGGATCGCCGGTGTCCATGAGATAAAAGTCGACATTTCCGTTATAGGCATCGACGATCACCTTCACTGAATTGCGAATGTAGTTGAGATCCCGATCTTGCGCCGGCTGCGCAGAGGGGAAGTAGGAACTCACCGTGTAGGCATCCTGCATCCAGAACATCCGCCCATTGCTGATGACAAGATAAGGATCGTGATCGAGCCTGAGGAACGGGGCGATCGTTCGTACCCTTTCCCCGATATTGCGCCGGATCATGATCCGGCTGTCGGTCGTGATGTAGCTCGAGAGCAGCAGGTTCGGGTCGTTGAAGTAATAGGCGAACAGGCCTCTCGACCACATCGCTCCTATCGGAACGCCGCCCGTACCGTCGTAAGCGACGTAGACATTGTCCTTTCCCTTCGGATAGTCGAACTCCGGCGTGCTCCCCTTGACGATGACGTAGTCGTCGCTTCGTTCGCCGTAGTAGAGGCGCGGCTCGTCAATTTTGGGGCCTCCATCCGCAACCGGAGGGATATCCCGCAAATAGAGCAGCGGTAGCCCCTCGGTGCTTTTCCGCGTGACCGGGCTCATCACCGCGCCATTGCCGTGAGTAAACAGCACGTGGCGGTTGACCCATGTCTGGGCATTCGGCGGCAGCAAGGAGGGCCGCAATTCGCGAGCCGAGAGCATTACGCTTTGGTAGGAGCCATCGAGCCAGTAGCGATCCACGTCAAGATCATGGAATTTGTAGTAAGTGCGGATCTCTTGCAGCTGCGCGTAGGTGTCCGACAAGGGCAGCCAGTCCCACAGCCTGATATTGTCGATTGTCGCCTTGTTGGCGTCGAGCGTCTTGAAGCTGAGCTTCTGTTCCGCCGCAAACGGCTTGGCTGCGATCTGATCGAGATTGTAGGCCTGCCGGGTGAGCGCGATGTTGCGTTCGATATAGGGCCTTTCCAACTCCAATTCGCTTGGCTTGACGAAGAACTCCCGGAACAGCACGGGAATCACGCCGGACAGCACGAAAGACCCGATCACGACAAGCAGGAACGCGGCGGCAGGAAGCCGGTAGGTGCGCACCCGCAAGTTTGCCCACGCGGCGAACGCCGCGATGACCGAAAGTCCGATCATCAACCACAAGGCCGGCAGCCTCACGTGGACATCGGTGTAGCTTGCGCCGACGACGACACCGTTATCGCCGTAGAGCAGCAGATAGCGATCAAGACCATAGGACCAGGCCTGCACCGCAAAGAGAAGACCGAGCAGCGCCGAGCCGTGGGCAATCACCGCCGACGACATTGGTCGGCGACGAACGTCGTATTCGATATCGCCGTGCACCCAGTAGATCGCCGCGGCGAAAAGCGCGCTCAGAACGAGCGCGAGCATCATCCAGTTTTTGATGACGATATAGGCGGGCAGCGAGAACAGATAGAAGCCGATGTCCTTGTTGTAGAGCGGATCGTCGGCGCCATACGGCACCTGATAGAAAAACCGCAGGAAGACACCCCAGTTGCCTGCTTCCGCAACGGCGACGAGCAGAGCGAGCAAAGCTGCCACGCCTGCGATCAACGGGGGCCACGGCAGTCGATCGCGTACAAGTGCAAGCAAATCTGGCGGCGCGTTGCCCGCGAAGTTCCACAGCGAAGCGGCGACAAGTTGTGTCGACCGCCGTCGGGCAAAGCGCCGTGCAAACCATCCGTTCAACCAAAGTACGACGGCGGTTCCGGTCCAGGCCGAAAGAAAGACGATGGCTTTCGCGCCGATCGTTGTCCAAAAAACCTGCAGATAACCGATCGAGGAGAACCACAGCCAGTCGACCAGGACGTCGCTCGCGAGCCAGAGCAGGGTCAGGCAAGTCCCAATGACAGCGGCCACAATAGTGAGCCCGACCACGGCACTCTGCCTTGGTACCTTCCGTTCGGGTCCGGTGATCCCGATCGTCATGGCTTGATCATAGTGGAAATGAGAGCCGCCCGCCGCTTGATTCGCAGTCGGGACTGCGCCTCAAAGCGTCGTCCAAGCCGTGGAATATCGTGGACTTGGCGCACTCAGAACAATGCAGCGAATGAAGAACTAATTGAAATTGCTATATAATCTCGACGTGAGCCTCCTATCTCGTGTGATCTTCGCAGGTGCTCGGACGAGGAGCAGCCAGAGCCTCATTCAGGAGAAGAAGCGCATTGCGGCGCTCGCGCGCTCTCTACCGCCGTCGGCACGAGTATCCCGGCTATCGCCCCGTGGAATTGATCAACGACGACGAATTGCAGCTTGCGGATGGAAGACCTATGTTGGGTCTATAGTCAGGCAGCCGCCCATCGTATGGCGAGAGTCTGCTGGGAAGACCTCACGGTGGATGGTTTGCATTCTGCATCGGAGGTGATGTCATGGCCATTTCTCCCACGCTCCAGAAATACCTCGCCGCTGAAAACATCCAATACGAGGTGATCCCGCATGAACTCAGCATGACGTCGGCTCGGACGGCCGAGGCATGCCATATCTCGGGCGACCGCCTCGCCAAGGGTATCGTGTTGCGGCGCGACGGCGCATACATGCTGGCCATCTTGCCCGCATCGCATCACCTCCGCCTGTCGGACCTGAGGACAAATCTCGGCGACAATGTCCACATGGCCGATGAAACCGAGATCAATCGGCTGTTCAGCGACTGTGCACACGGTGCAGTTCCTGCCGTCGGCAAATGCTACGGGTTGGATATCATCGTCGACGACAGCATCGAGGCACAGCCGGACATCTACATGGAAGCCGGCGATCATGAGACGCTGCTTCATATGGGTCACGCGCAGTTTGCGCGCCTGACGGCCAACGCACCGCACGGGCGCTTTAGCGCGCACGACTGAGGATCTTGCGAACCGCCCATGGCCTTTGCGATCTTGGGCGGGAACCCCGGCGGCGAAGTTGCCGTTAACTTGTTCAGGAGGTGGCGGCGACAGCGTTTGCGCTCGGAATGATGCTTCCGCTGCGATCTCGCGTCCGATCGGTTGTGCAGTTCAGAAAATGGGGGGGCCGCTGCATTTGTATCAATGCACTTGAAACCCAAAAATTGAGACCACGAATGGAGGCTCGCCATGAAAGTCAAAGACGTGATGCACAAGGGTGTCGACTGGGTCAGCCCCAACACCCCTATCACCGAACTTGCCAAATTGATGCGGACACATGACATCGGCTGCATTCCGATTGGCGAGGACGACAAGCTGGTCGGGATGGTGACCGATCGCGATATCGTCTGCAAAGGGCTTGCGAGCCACGGCTTCGACGCCGGCGGCGCCACCGCCCGCGACGTGATGACTGAGGGCATCCATTGCTGCCGGGAGGACGATGACCTCGCAAAGGCGATGCATCACATGGAGAAGCTGCAGGTCCGCAGGCTGCCGGTGATCAACAAGAGCAAGCGGATGGTCGGCATCATCAGCCTGGGTGACGTCAGCCATTGCGCGTCAGGCGATGTGCTGGCCGAGACCGTCAGGAGCGTTGCGGCGCACCACTGAAATACGGCCAGAACTCCGCTCGACCAGGGCTGAGCTGGGCCGGAGCCATGCGTTCGACATGCAACCATCGTGCGGCGCGAAAGCGGCGGCCCGAAGCGCTTCAGATCGCCCCGGCCTGAACGCAAGGCGATGTGGGCGCACGTCGACTTGCGTAACCGACGGACGGTCAAGGGCGCAGGCTCCTGATTGAAGGCGACCTGAGACCGCTTTCTCAACTTAAGGGGAGGAATGAAGGGAGGTTCGCATCATGGTTGCCAAGGACCTGAAATTCGCGACCGAAGCGCGCGAACGGATGCTGCGGGGCATTGATACGCTGGCGAATGCCGTCAAGGTCACGCTCGGTCCCAAGGGGCGCAATGTGGTGATCGAAAGATCATTCGGCGCGCCGCGTATCACCAAGGACGGTATCACCGTCGCCAGGGAGATCGAGCTTGAGGACAGGTTCGAGAACATGGGCGCCCAGATGGTGCGCGAGGTGGCGTCCAGGACCAGCGATATCGCGGGCGACGGCACCACGACTGCAACCGTGCTCGCAGAAGCCATTGTCAAGGAAGGCGCCAAGTCGGTCGCCGCAGGCATGAATCCGATGGACCTTAAACGCGGCATCGATCTTGCGGTGGACGCGATCGTGCATGACCTGAAGTCTCATGCCAGGAAGGTGACGGCTAACGAGGAGATCGCTCAGGTCGCCACCATCTCGGCAAATGGCGACGCCGAGATAGGCAAGTTCCTCGCCGACGCCATGAAGAAGGTCGGCAATGAGGGCGTCATTACGGTGGAAGAGGCAAAGAGCCTCAGCACCGAACTGGAAATCGTCGAAGGCATGCAATTCGACCGCGGCTACATCTCGCCCTATTTCGTCACCAATGCCGAAAAGATGCGCGTCGAGCTTGAGGACGTCTATCTGCTGATCCACGAGAAGAAGCTGTCTGTACTGCAGTCCCTGCTTCCGCTCCTGGAGGCGGTGGCGCAATCGGGCAAGCCGCTTCTGATCGTCGCGGAGGATGTCGAAGGCGAAGCGCTTGCAACGCTCCTGGTCAACAAGCTGCGTGGCGGCTTGAAGGTCGCCGCAGTGAAGGCGCCGGGTTTTGGCGATCGCCGCAAGGCGATGCTGGAAGACATTGCGATCCTGACCGGCGGCACCGCGATCTCCGAAGATATCGGCATCAAGCTCGAGAATGTCACGCTCGACATGCTCGGGCGCGCCAAGAAGGTCGTGATCGATAAGGAGAGCACGACCGTCGTCGACGGCGCCGGCGCGAAAAATGACATTGAAGCGCGCGTGACGCAGATCAAGGTGCAGATCGAGGAGACCACCTCTGACTACGACCGCGAGAAACTACAGGAGCGTTTGGCGAAGCTTGCCGGCGGGGTCGCGGTGATCCGCGTCGGCGGCGCAACCGAGGTCGAGGTCAAGGAGCGCAAGGACCGCGTCGACGACGCGCATCATGCAACGCGCGCAGCGGTCGAGGAAGGCATCCTTCCGGGCGGCGGCGTCGCCCTGCTGCGAGCGCAGAAGGTGCTCAAGGGCATGAGGACGGCCAATGCCGATCAGAAGGCAGGCGTCGAGATCGTGCGCCGCGCGCTGCGGATGCCAGCATGCCAGATCGCCGAGAACGCGGGCGAAGAGGGCTCGCTGGTCGTCAACAAGGTGCTTGAGAACGACAACTACAATTGGGGGTTCAATGCTGCGACCGGCGAATATCAGGACATGGTGAAAGCCGGCGTGATCGACCCCGCCAAGGTCGTGCGCACCGCGTTGCAGGATGCCTCCTCCATCGCCGCGCTCCTGATCACGACGGAAGCGCTGGTCGCCGAAAAGCCGAAGAAGGACGAGACGCATGCGCCGGGCATGCCGCCAATGGATTTCTGACGGCAACCGGCCGCTCCCTTCCGGGCGATCAAGCGTGCATCAGGCTTGCTCTTGCAATACTGCGGCACCGAGTTCGTCGAAACGAAACAGCTGAAAGATCCGCTGGCCATTGAAATCGAGGACCCTCAAGTCGTCCGTTTCGTGCAGATCGCTCTCGACCGCGTGGAAATGCCCGCCATAGCGCTCCTTCGCGAGATCAAGCGGCACATCGAAGGCGACAAACTTGCCGATTCCTTTGGCTTTGAGCCTGCCCATGAACTTCGGATCGTGCAGCGTTCCGTGGGACGTGAGGACCAGCAACGGACCACTGGCCGTGAGCAGCAGAAGGGACCTCATCGATCAACTCCCTCGTCGTTGGTTTCACCAGCACCTATGCGGCGAACAAGGTCGCGGCAACCGTCGTGCCGGCGCCTGTCGATAGATACATAGGAGCGAGCTAGCTCGACTGCACGGTTGCGATTGTTCAGAGCCTATCGAAAGTGTCGTCGAGAGCTGTACGCCGCTTGTCCTCATCGCAAGAGGGCGCCTTGTTTTCGAAGGCCGCTATCTGAACCATCCTCACCCGCGCCCCTCTCAGGGAGTC
The DNA here is from genome assembly GCF_023074075.1 of Bradyrhizobium sp. 138. Taxonomy (GTDB): domain Bacteria; phylum Pseudomonadota; class Alphaproteobacteria; order Rhizobiales; family Xanthobacteraceae; genus Bradyrhizobium. Next base: position 46,396 of record NZ_JADPKT010000061.1, read on the forward strand.
CATGCGCAGGCGCTACAACTGCAAATCACTTCAAGCGCAAAACTTCACTCCTCCAATTTCTTGCTCAGTTCAGGATCGAGCTTGTTCCGGTCGACGGACTGATAGAACGTGATGGGCCTGCATTTTCCCTCGAAATCCGCGAGGACGATGGCCGTCCACGGATTCGTGATATCGCCCGAACCCTCGCGGAGCTCCGGCATGACCTTGCGAGCAGCGATCACATACCAAGCGCGACCGGCCGTTGCGGCCTTCGCAGCCGCAGCGAACTCATCCAATATTCCACGCAGATTTTTGCGCATTTCTTCTTCAGTGTCCCCGCGCAGGTATTTTCGAGACGACTTTCCCGCCTCTCCGTACTCATGATGAATGTTCAACTGAAGTCTCGCATCGTCCACGTCGATCTTGGTCACCCGTATCGCCGCTCCGCCTTCGCGAAGATAGTCCCGCACCCGGACGTCGCAGGCCAAAAATCTGTCCGTGGCGGGTTGAGCCGCGCCAGCTGCGGGGGACACCGCGGCAAGCGCCCGGGTGTTCTTTTTTCGAGAACCAGCGTCCGCAGGCATCGTGGCGATGACGGCGCTCAGGAGCGCCGCGGCAAGCACGATTGGAAGAGGGGCGTTCATGGGCGCGCTGCCAATTCGGTGTTTCCAAAACGCACTGACCGCAGCGTTGGTTCCTCGGCCCGGCCAGGTCGGAGGGGTGCCGAAGGCCGGGGAAGCCGCGGGGCGCCTCGGGAACTTTTTCCTCGAAACAGCCTTGTTTGATATTGTTCTACAAGAAGGGACCTTACGGAGCGGTGTTTTGACCGCGGCAGGTCATGGACTCGATTCTCATCAAGATCTTCGCCACGGCGCTTGCCTTCAGCCAGGTCGCTACCCGTCCGGATGGGGTCAAGACGGAGTTCGATGCGGTCCGCGACCGCTCCGAGGTGGCGCAGCTTTTGGGTGCCGGCTGCGCCCACATGCGCAAGGCCTTCGACATCGAGGACATCAACCTGGACGATCTGATTGCCACTGCCATGGATGACAAGGAGGCATTGAGCAGCGAGGTCAAGGCACTCAAAGGACTAAATCTGGCCGACCTCCAGGTCGCCTATAGGCAGTTCTGCAAGGTCGAAAAAGTGGAAGGATCTCCGGTCGATCTTGGTCAGGTCATCGCTTTCTACAACAGCGCGGTCAAGGATCTGCCCGACGCCGTGCAGCTTAAGCACCTCAGGCTTCCTGGCACCAGCGTAGTCCTCGACAGCAAGAGCGAGCACCTTGCTGAGATTTACGTGCCGAACAACCGCCGCATCTCGGTCAAGCTTGCCGATATCCCGGAAGCGGTGCGCAACGCATTTGTCGCCGCCGAGGACAAGCGCTTCTTCCAACACACCGGCATTGACGAGCGCGGACTGGTCCGCGCCTTCATCGGCAACTTCACGCACCCGGGCCGGCCGCAGGGCGGCTCGACCATTACCCAGCAGGTCGCCAAGAACCTGCTCGTGGGAAACGACATCACTTACGAAAGAAAACTGCGCGAAATGATCGTTGCCTCGCGGATGGAACGCGCCCTGACCAAGGCGGAAATCCTCGAGCTCTATCTCAACTCGATTTATCTCGGTCGTGGGGCCTGGGGCATCGAGATGGCGGCGCGCAGCTATTTCGGCAAACCAGCCAAGGCGCTCTCTGCCGTCGAGGGCGCGCTGCTCGCCGGGCTCGCCAAGGGACCGAACTACTTCAACCCCGACCAACATCCTGAGCGCGCGCGCGAGCGCCTTGCCTATGTCCTGGGCCGCATGCAGGATGACGCCATGATCGACGCCGCCGCGGCGCAAGCAGCATTGCCGCGGCTCGTCGAGTACCGGCCGAAGCGACGGGACTTCGGTTTTCACTTCGTCGATCACATTGCCCGCGAGGCAAAGGCGGCCGCGGGCCTCGATACTCTCACCAATTCCTCCTACACGGTGCGCTCGACCGTCAACTCGGCCTTGCAGCGCGTAGTCGAAGCGACATTGCAGGAGGGCCTCGCGCGGTACGAGCTGAACACTGGTCGGTACAAATTCGAGGGACCCGAAGCGAACATTTCCGATATGGTTCGTCTGGTTGCGGCAGACCCGAGAACTACGGAACCGGCTTGGCTCGTGGCGTTGAAGGCGACCCGGCTACCTCTCTATGACGTTCACTGGGAATCGGCGATCGTCCTCGAGAATACGCGTGGCAAGCGCGGCGATGCGATCAACGTCGGTCTGACCGACGGAAGAATCCTGCCACTGAACACCTGGAGCGCCGCGATCCGGCGCGGTCTCAAGCCGTACGACGTGGTCTATGTTCAGGTGGGCGAAGCCAAGGGCAAGCAAGCGGCGCGTGCCGATCTGCGCATTCGACCGACCGTGCAGGGTGCGGCGCTTGTACTCGGGAACGAAACCGGCCGCATTCTCGCGATGGCGGGCGGCTTTTCGTATCCCGCAAGCCAGCTCAACCGAGTCGTCCAGAGTCTGCGGCAACCCGGCTCCACCTTGAAACCGCTGACTTACCTCGCCGCCCTACGGAAGGGATTGCAGCCCAACACGCTGGTGATGGACGAACCCATTACGCTGGCACCGATCGGTGCGACGGGCTCCGCGCGCCAGCGCGGTTTCTGGTCGCCGAGGAACTACGACGGCGGCGCTTCGGGCGCCATTACGCTGCGGCGTGCGCTGGAGAACTCGCGGAATCTCGCCACCGCGCAATTGCTCGCGACCGGCCTCGACGACAGCGCCGAGCAGGGCCTCGACCGGGTCTGCGAGCTCGCGATGGAAGCGCAGCTCTACAAGGAATGCATGCGCTACTACCCGTTCGTGCTCGGCGCCCAAACTGTGCGCCTCATCGACCTTGCGGCGTTTTATGCAGCGATCGCCAACGAAGGCGCACGGCCCCAGCCCCATGCGATCGAGACGATCGAACAGGACGGCCGCGCCATCTACCGGCACGATCCGCGTGCGGTGGACTGGATCGGCTCCGCCGACCGCGCATCGTTTTACCAGTTGAAAACAATGCTGCAGGGCGTGCTCGCGCGCGGAACCGCGCACGCGGTCAAGCATCTTTCGCCCTATGTCGGCGGCAAGACCGGTACCACCGATAATTGGGCCGATGCCTGGTTCGTCGGTTTCACAAATGACGTCACCGTCGCCATCTGGGTCGGCTACGACAACGGCGACGGCGGACGTCGCACCCTTGGGCGCGGCGAGACCGGAGCAAAAGTGGCGCTGCCGATGTTCGAGCCGATCGTGCAGGCAGCATGGGAGCTGCACGCTCCCAGGACGGCGTTGAACGGCCCTTCGCGCGAAGCCATGCATCGGCTCGTTACTCTGTCGATCGATCCCTATACCGGCAATCCTGCGCCGGCCGGCTCCGGGCGCGCATTCACCGAGTACTTCAAGAGGGATCCGGCAGGCAGAACCAATGATACGCAATTTCGGATCGTGTCGCGTGCAGACGCCGGGCCATTCCAGCAGTGGTCCGACGATAACCACCATTACAGCGACAACCGGCCGCCCTTTCCATTCCCGACCTGGCATCTTGGTCCGCACGAACATCCCTCCTGGCGCGGATATCCCGATGATGAGGACCGCCTCCCGCGACCGCCGTCCCGAGTCGATCCCGATTATTTCTGGCGGCGGCTGAATTGAGCACGCCCATGAGACTCCACCGTGCCGCTGTCCTCATCGCCGCCTGGGTGGCCGCTTGCACGGGCGCGGCGGCGCAGGAATTCCAGCTTGAGGACGTACCCGCAGTCGCCAGCGTTCCGATCGCACAGATCAAAACCCGCACCGTCATCTTCGCCGACCAACGCAACGACAAGCTTGCCGATTCCTCGACCGGGCTCATTCCCTTCGAAGATTGGGCCCGCTCACGTCCGGTTCAGCGGCGCTTCCTCTCGCTCTTCCCGAGCTTCGTTGAGCCCACGCTCAACCAACAAACGAAGCTGAAGCTCTCGGTCTACCAGGCGGAGGCGCGGTTTCGACTTCCAAGACCGGCAGCGGCATTGGATCTGTCGCGGTATGCGAATATTGCGTTCCTCGAGCAGATCGATCCGGCAGTCAAGCACCGGCCGATCACGGCGGCCGATGCTGTTCCCAACAAGGACGCCGACGCCGCGCACAACCGTACGCCGGAGCGCCGCTGGTGCGAGGACGCGAAGGCGATCTGCGCGCAGTCCCGTTACATGTTCGAAGGGAAAATTCCGGCGGGCATTCAGCTCGCCAACAAGCTGCGCGAGGAGAGAAAAAAGCCCATTCCGGATTTCATCGAGTTCCAGAGTGAGATCATGCTGATCAGGCAGCCGCACCTTGCCGAGCTGCCGAGCCTGACGGGACTCGACTCCACAGTCACCAGCGGGCTCGAGCAGAACATCTTTTGGGTCAACCAGGTCATCCAGTTCGGCAAGCTGCTTGCAGTACTGCAACAGCATCCGACCGAGCGGGAAGCCGCCATCGCAACGGTCTACATCCTGATTGTTGTCAGGGCCGACGTGCTGAACAAGCAAAGGGAATACAGCAATACTCCCATTCTGCGAAACCTCGTGCCCGCGCAACTGCTCATGGGCAAGAGCTCCTTCAACAGCGGCGATTCGCTGAGCGCCGGCCTGCCGAAATATGCCAGAAGCCGCATCAAGGCGATCGCCGACATGATGGAGCGGGAATGAGCAGATCGTGTACGGCGACGAATGGCTGGCACCCCGCCAGCGGCAAGACTCTTACCCGCCATAGCTGGCAAGATCAGTCGATCGACGGGCTGGCACGCCCGATCGTGACTCCCATCGCAATATATCGCGGAATATCGTGCGAATGGCGCTCCCTAGGGGAATCGAACCCCTGTTTCAGCCTTGAGAGGGCCGCGTCCTAACCGCTAGACGAAGGGAGCGTGAGGGCTAGCCAATAGCCTCGAAATTTGTCCGCCGCAAGGACCCAGGCGGGCCTTTTACGGCTCATTGGCGAATTTCAGCTTTCCCGCCGGCTTCAGGCTGTGCGCGTCGAAGGTGCGGATCTCGATGACCCCGCCGAGATCCAGCGTGACCACGAGGCGGTCGCCCGCGACGCCGGTCGAGACGATTTTGGCGCCCTTGGGCAGGGTGGCGGTGACGTCGCCGGCGGGCTCAGGTGCCCTTCCCTCCGACTTGAAAAGGCGGTAGCCCACCGCGATCAGCACGGCGCAGATCGCCAGCGCCGTGGTCAACCCCGCGATCAGCATCATCCGCCGCACCCGCGCGAACAGCGCGGCCTGTTCGGGGGTCGGTTCGGGAACAGCGGTATCAGACGTCGTCATGGAAAGCTCAGGCTCTGCGCAAAGGTTGGAGGTTGTCGTCGCCGGTGACGAGGGCTCGGCCCGGCTCGACCGCGTGCTGGCGGCGCGCCTGCCGGAGCTGTCGCGATCGAGGCTGAAAGCCCTGATCCTGGCGGGCGCAGTACACCTGAAGGCCTCCGCGGTCCGCGACCCCGCTTATCACGTCGCATCCGGCGATACGATCACAATCGACGTGCCGGAGGCGGCGCCGCCGGAGCCGAAGGGGGAGGATATCGCCCTCGACATCGTGTTCGAGGACGACGACATCGTCGTTCTCAACAAGCCGAAGGGGCTGGTGGTGCATCCCGCCGCCGGCCACGAGACCGGTACGCTGGTGAATGCGCTGATCGCCCATTGCGGCACCTCGCTCTCCGGCATCGGCGGGGTGCGCCGGCCCGGCATCGTGCACCGGCTCGACAAGGATACCACGGGGCTGATGGTGGTCGCCAAGAACGACCTCGCCCACGCCTCGCTGACCGCGCAATTCGCCGACCACGGCCGCACCGGCGAGATGCGGCGCGGCTACATGGCCTTCGCCTGGGGCGTGCCCGGCCGGCATCGCGGCACAATCGATGCGCCGATCGACCGCCATCCGCATGCGCGCGAGAAGATGGCGGTGCGCCAGGGCGGCCGCGAGGCGGTGACGCATTGGGAGATCCTGGAGAGCTTCGCGGCGCGCGACGGCAAGCCGATTGCGACGCTGCTCGCCTGCGAGCTTGAGACCGGGCGCACCCACCAGATCCGCGTCCACCTCGCCCATATCGGTCATCCCCTGATGGGCGATGCGGTCTATGGCCCGCATTTCAAGACCAAGGCGAACCAGCTTGGCCCGGAATCGCAGGCAGCATTGGCCGCGCTGGGGCGGCAGGCCTTGCATGCCTATTTGCTGGTATTGGAGCACCCAAGGACCGGAGAATTACTCCACTGGGAGGCGCCCTTGCCGGAGGATTTGCTTCTCCTTCAGGGTGCGCTGAAAGCGGCGCAATGACGCAGCCATTTTAAGAAAAGCGTTACATTACAAAAGATTATAGCTGCCACACGGGGACGTGACGTCAGCAATCCTTCCCTTTTTGACCCCCCATGGGGTATATTGCGCCTGCGTTGGAAATGACCAACGCGGAACATCGCAGCTACGGCCGGCTTTAACACAGCGGTCGTCTGCCTGGCCCGCCGCTATCGGGGGCCTGAACCTTTGGAGGGCTTCAGTATGGCCCGTACCGCTGCTTTGCCGGTCCTCAATGGAGAATCCGGCCTTTCCCGTTACCTCGCCGAGATCCGCAAGTTCCCGATGCTGGAACCCCAGCAGGAATACATGCTCGCCAAGCGTTGGCGCGAGCATGACGATCGCGACGCGGCGCACCAACTCGTCACCAGCCATCTCCGGCTCGTGGCCAAGATCGCCATGGGCTATCGCGGCTACGGCTTGCCGATCTCCGAGGTCGTCTCGGAAGGCAATGTCGGCCTGATGCAGGCGGTCAAGCGCTTCGAGCCCGAAAAGGGCTTCCGTCTTGCCACCTACGCGATGTGGTGGATCAAGGCGTCGATTCAAGAGTACATCCTGCGTTCCTGGTCGCTCGTGAAGATGGGCACCACCGCGAACCAGAAGAAGCTGTTCTTCAACCTGCGCAAGGCGAAGAGCAAGATCAACGCGCTGGACGAAGGCGATCTGCGCCCCGACCAGGTGAAGATCATTGCCAAGCGCCTCGGCGTCACCGATCAGGACGTGATCGACATGAACCGCCGCCTCGGCGGCGATGCCTCGCTCAACGCGCCGATCCGCGACGACGGCGAAGCCGGCGAATGGCAGGACTGGCTGGTCGACAATACGCCCAACCAGGAAGCCCTGATGGCGGAGCACGAGGAATATGATCACCGCCGAGACGCGCTGAACGGCGCCATGGGCGTGCTCAACCCGCGCGAACGCCGCATCTTCGAGGCCCGCCGCCTCGCCGATGAGCCGATGACGCTGGAAGACCTCGCTGCCGAGTTCGGCGTGTCGCGCGAGCGCGTCCGCCAGATCGAGGTCCGGGCCTTCGAGAAGGTGCAGTCCGCGGTCAAGGGCACGATCGCAAGAGCCGAACAGGCCGCGCTGGAAGCCGCGCATTAAGCGGGGCTTCGCCGCGAAGAGAATTGGCGGATCGAAAAAGACGAAAAAGCCGGCGGCAACGCCGGCTTTTTTGCGTGTGAGGTCCAGCATGTTCGCGAAAGACGCGGGCCAGGCATCTTGAACCCGCCTCAAGGGTCAACCGACCCAAATGAGAGCGACAGCATCAAGCAAACGGACACCCACCGTGTCGATCATCCTGCAATCCACCGTCGGCGGCTTTGAAGCCCAGTTCATGCGCAAGCTGCCGCTGGTCGAGCAGGCGATGCGTGAGCACGGGCTGGAGCCGTCGGAGTTCGTGATCTCCAAGGACTATGCAGGCACGGCGACGATCCCGCTCATGGGTCCCTTCTTCTACAGTTACAGCGTGTTCTTCGGCGAGGAGCAATTCACCGTCACCGAGCCGAACGACATGGTGTTCCTGGATTACTTCTTCAAACGCGTGCTGGCCGCGGACGAACCGCCGGAGCTGCCGCGGCGGCCGGGATTGATGCGGCGCTTGTTCGGTTGGATGTCGCAGCCGGTGTGATCTTCCCCTCTCCCCTTGTGCGAGACGGGTGAGGAGTTCTCTCCGCGTATCCGGTTTCGTAGGGTGGGCAAAGGCGCCCTTGCGCCGTGCCCACCACCTGCCCGATACGGCAACCGACGCGTGGGCACGCTTTCGCTTCGCCCACCCTCATATGGGGATTTGTAAGTCAAGCCTGTTCGATCTGTCCGGGTAAGGGACTTGCGGTAGGAGGGCGGCGCGCGGAGCCATGCGTAGCGCA